>NZ_QAOH01000094.1 GCF_003050785.1 Celeribacter persicus | reverse complement strand
GCCTCCCGATAAGACACGTCGCTAAAGACGTCGTTATGCACGTGTCTTATCTCGGTCCGCCTCCATCAGGCAGGCGGCATCAATCGGGCGCTTACGGAAAATTCAGAGCACAATCAGTCGTTTCACATGAGATCGGCTGAGCGAGGTGGGCCACCATCCGTCACTGATCTGAACGTTTGACAATGCGGTCTCAGTGTCATCATCATATGTGATATGGACATCATAAGTCCCGTTTAAGCCTATGAGGCCCGCTTGATCCGCCGCACGGCTTAGTGCTGTTGAAGCTGTTTGAATGAAGCTCGTTGCGTTCACACCTGCTTCAAGCTGTCCTCCCCAAACAGTAAGCACCTCACCACCAACGAATTCTTTGTCGCCAGCTATGTTGGTCGCGGGACTGATCGCAAGAAGGCCGTTTGATGATGGCGCCAAAGTGCCGACCACGCGTGCGACGTCGGCATTCAGAAGTTCAATTCTTGCGGATAGGCTATCTTCTGGAAGGTATTGACTGGCGCAACCCACGCTGGACGCAACGCCCTGCAAAGGCCGGGTAAATTGCACTGATCGGCCTGTTTTTATTGGTATATCGTGGGCCTGAGTGGTAGATATCCGCCATGTCAGATACCACCTCCGAACTTGCCAGATTACGTGCTGCCCTGGCCGCAGCGGAGGCCCGTGCGGAGGTTGCGGAAAGCGAATTGGCACAGACCCGGGCGGTTGTCTCCTGCTCGGAAGCGATGATCCAGGAACTCAAGCTCGAGATCGCCAAGCTGCGTCGTGACAAATATGGCATCTCCTCGGAACGTCGCGCACGGTTGATCGATCAGTTGGAATTGCAGCTTGAGGAGCTGGAAGCGGCGGCCACCGAGGATGCCCTGGCTGCAGAGCAGACGGCTGAAAAGGCCAGCACAGTGCGCGCCTTCACGCGCCGCCATCCTGTGCGCAAACCCGCCCACCAGATCTCTCCCGTCGCTCTGGAGGCGGTGAAACGGATCGACGCCATCTTCGACATCGAGCGCGAAATCAACGGGCTGGAT
>NZ_QAOH01000093.1 GCF_003050785.1 Celeribacter persicus | reverse complement strand
ATCGACATTGTCCGGCGCGAATGACCGATCAGCCAAGGCACCTTGCCGAGATCGTCGGTCATCAGGGCTATATCCGCCGTCTCGATTGCCGCGTCCGAACCAACGGCACCCATTGCGATGGCGTAATGCGCGCGCGCCATGGCCGGGGCGTCGTTGACCCCGTCGCCGATCATGGCCACCATGTCATGCGTTTCGACCAGTTCTTCGATGGCAGTCACCTTGTCTTCGGGCAGAAGCTCGGCACGGACCTCGTCGATGCCGACCTCGGCTGCAACAGCGCGCGCTGTCCGCTCGTTATCACCGGTCAGCATGACGATGGTCTTCACACCCTGCGCGTGAAGCTGCGCCACGATGCCTTTGGCATCCGGGCGGATACGGTCGCGCAATTCCAGGATGCCGGTGACACCGGTGTCGTCGCCCACGGCAACAAGGGTGCTGCCAGCCCCTTCGATGCGGTCGCGCAAATCCTTCGGAATGGCGTCGCCGAAACCCTTCTCCTCGGCAAACCGGTCCGACCCCAGCCAGATCGACCGGCCGTCTGTGCGTCCTTCAAGTCCCCTGCCCGGAACGGTTCGGGTATCTTCCGCGGCGGATACCTTGATGCCGTCGGCTTCTGCCCGCGCAAGAATGGCGCGCGCCAAGGGATGCGAGGAACGTGCCTCCAGCCCAGCGGCGAGGGTCATCAGATCTTGCGCCGATGCTTTGCCCAGCGGATGCACCGCCGCCACCTCGGGCTCGCCCATGGTGATCGTGCCGGTCTTGTCCATGGCCAGTGCAGTGGTCTTGCCCGGTGCCTCAACATATGCACCGCCCTTGATCAGCACCCCGGCCCGCGCTGAGGCGGTGAGTGCAGCGACGATGGAGACCGGTGTCGAGATGACCAGAGCGCATGGGCAAGCGATCACCAGCAGCACGAGTGCATTGTAGAACCAATAATCCCAGGCCCCCCCGAAAATGAGCGGCGGCAGCAGGGCAATTGCAATGGCGAGAGCCATGACGATAGGCGTATAGATGCGGGCGAATTTCGCCACCCACTGCTCCAC
>NZ_QAOH01000092.1 GCF_003050785.1 Celeribacter persicus | reverse complement strand
GAGGAGACAGACCCCATTCTCAGCATCACAACCCAAGCCGCCTGATCATGACCTCAGGCCACCCGACAAATTACACCACCTTGACGGACGTGACCGAAGTATTGTCCATTTCTGGCTGAAGGGCTACGAACTCCGCCTCAATACCTATCTGAGAAAGTGCATGCCTCATAAAAAAGCAAATCGCATAGGAATCTGTAGGGCCTTCGCAAACAATCCCAATTCTCATAGATGGTCACCTAAAGCTCCGGGGATGTCTCCGTCCAACCAGACTTGTGAAAGATTGCGGCCATTCATCGCCAACATCCAATCTTGTCGGGACATTTCCGGATGAGGCTGCAACCTTTCAACGGTGGTGTGCCCCCTATCATTTCGGCGAACAACGAACACTCGTTGATCTTTGCTAAACAAATCGAATGCATCGAGTGCAGTGGGGTTGTGGCTGGTCAGGAAAACTTGGCGAGCTCCCAGCTCGGTGTCTGAAGCGGCAGTAGTGCTGACCACTGACACGATTTGTTCAACAAGCTTTCTGGTGAGTTTTGGGTTCAATGCGTTATCCACATTGTCCAGAGCGAAAACCCTAGGAGCTTCTGGGTGGGAAAGGATAATAGCAGCAAATAGAAGGAATAAAGTGCCCTCACTGCTGTCATAGACAGAAAGCCTATTCCGGCTGGCATGCATAAAACGGTCTACGAAATAAACGGTTTCGCTAGAGCGTTCAACAACATCTCGTGAAGTGAGCTGGGGCTTCCCTCGATGCACTCCGAATGAAGAAGCCCATCCCGGCAACCACACTAGGTCCATACACTTATCGAGAATTTCCCATTCTTTCCCCCCTGAGCCTGACTTTCTTCTCTCGCGGTTTCGCAAGCGACCCCATTCGCTGAGAATACTCGACACGGCCTCCGGTAGTCCTTCCCCATGCAGTCCAACAGGAGGCACATCAATGCGCCCACTTTGACGACCTCTGAGCTACCTCCCGAAATTCGGACACTGACGTAAGCTGCGATTTGTAGTCTGCTGATCTTCAACACGCAGGAGATCAGATATGTCGAAACGGAAGCAACATCACCCAGAGTTCAAAGCCAAGGTGGCGTTGGCAGCGCTGAAAGGCGAAGAAACAGTCAGCGAGCTGGCCA
>NZ_QAOH01000091.1 GCF_003050785.1 Celeribacter persicus | reverse complement strand
TACGGAACATGTTGCGGCGCGGGTTATGTTGCGGTGGCGTGAACTTGCGCGGTTTGGCGGGGGTTCTCGCGGGGCTGGGCAACATAACCTCAGCGCGCCGGGGGGATTTTCGTGATGGCGCGCGATGCAGCAGAGCTTTCGCGCCGGCTCGCGCGGGACGCCGAGGCCGTGTGTCGGCATTACCTCCCCAACGGGCGACGACAGGGTCAGTACTGGACCGTCGGCGATGCACGTAACACACCGGGGCGGTCGATGTTCGTCCGGCTGAAGGGGCCGGAGGCTGGCCCCGGTGCTGCCGGTCATTGGACCGATGCCGCCACGGCCGAGCACGGTGATCTGCTCGACGTGATCCGGGAGAGCTGTGGCCTGACCTCTTTCGGCGATGTCGCCGAGGAGGCGCGGCGCTTCCTGAGCCTGCCGCGGGTCGACCTTGTCCCGACCATCAATCCAGCACCTGCCCGTACAGCCATGGGATCGCCGGAAGCGGCACGGCGACTGATCGCCATGGCGCAACCGATCCGGGGTACGCCGGTCGAGACCTATCTGGCCAGTCGCTGCATCATGCCGATCCATGGCGCGGGGGCGTTGCGATATCATCCAAGCTGCTATTATCGGCCCGACGATGGCGGACCAGCAGAGCGGCGTCCGGCGATGATCGCATCCGTGACCGACCTGCAAGGCAGGATCACCGGCGCGCACCGTACCTGGCTCGCGCCGGACGGCTCGGCCAAGGCCGCGGTTCCCACACCCCGGCGGGCCATGGGCAACCTTCTTGGCCATGCCGTGCGCTTCGGGGCGGCAGAAGATGTTCTGGCCGTCGGCGAAGGGATCGAGACGATGCTGTCGCTGCGGGCGGCGCTGCCGGGCATGCCGATGGCCGCCGCGCTGTCGGCAAGCCATCTCGCCGCGCTCAGACTGTCACCGTCCGTGCGCCGCCTCTATATCGCCCGCGATGTCGACGCAGCGGGCACGAAGGCCGCCGCGACCCAAGCCGAACTTGCGACCAGTGCGGGCATCGAGGTGCTGACGCTC
Source organism: Celeribacter persicus (assembly GCF_003050785.1). GTDB lineage: Bacteria > Pseudomonadota > Alphaproteobacteria > Rhodobacterales > Rhodobacteraceae > Celeribacter > Celeribacter persicus. Next base: position 107 of record NZ_QAOH01000091.1, on the reverse strand, counting down.
TCGCCTCGTCACGGCGACTTCAACGACGACCTGACAGCCCACGGCCTCGACGACCTGCGCGCGGCGATCCGGCCCCAGATCGCGCCCGAAGATGTCGACCGGTTCCT
>NZ_QAOH01000090.1 GCF_003050785.1 Celeribacter persicus | reverse complement strand
GGTCACGTCCGTCAAGGTGGTGTAATTTGTCGGGTGGCCTGAGGTCATGATCAGGCGGCTTGGGTTGTGATGCTGAGAATGGGGTCTGTCTCCTCGTGGTCAATCTGGGCGAATGCCTCGACTTGCATGTAACGGCTGGCGGTCTGCCATTCGTCGTTCTGCTCGAACAGGACCGCGCCGATGAGGCGGATGATAGAGGCCTCGTTCGGGAAGATCCCCACCACGTCAGCGCGGCGCTTGACCTCCTTATTGAGGCGTTCGATGGGGTTGGTGCTGTGCAGCTTGGTGCGGTGCTGGCGGGGGAAGGCCATGTAGGCCAGGACGTCGTGCTCGCTTTCGTCCATCAGCTCGGCCAGCTTGGGCCAGCGGGGGCGGAGTTGGTCGGCCACGCGGCGCCAGGTTTCGCCCGCCTGCTTGCGGTCTGGCTGGTCGAAGGCCTGGCGGATCGCCGCGGCGACAACTGTGTGCTGACCGCGCGAGACATGCGCCAGGGCATTGCGCATCCAGTGGACGCGGCAGCGTTGCCATGTGGCGTCGAACACGCGCTCTATCGCCGCTCTAAGGCCACTGTGGGCGTCCGAGATCACCAGCTTGGTGCCGTCGAGCCCGCGAGCTTTCAATCCGCGCAGGAAGTCCATCCAGAAGGTCTCGGCCTCAGAGGGGCCAAGCCCCAGGCCAATGATCTCGCGTCGCCCGTCGGTGTTGGCGGCGACCGCTATTATTGCCGCGACGCTGACAATGCGCCCACCCTGGCGCACCTTGAGGTAGGTCGCATCCAGCCAGACATAGGGCCATTCACCGGCCAAGGGCCGTTCGAGGAACTCGTTCACCCGTTCGTCGATATCCTTGCAGAGCTTGGACACCGTGCTCTTTGAGATGCCGGACAGCCCCATCGCCTGCGCCAGTTCATCGACACGGCGGGTGGACACGCCGCCGATCCACGCCTCCTGGATCACGGCCACGAGGGCCTTCTCGGACGTCTTGCGGGGTTCCAGAAAGCCGGGGAAGTAGCTGCCCTGCCGCAACTTCGGCACCTTCAGGTTCAGCGTGCCCAAACGGGTATCGAGAGCGCGCTCTCGATACCCGTTGCGCCATGTCGCGCGATCCGTGCTGCGTTCATGCTTGCCAGCGCCGATCAAACCTTCGACATCGGCCTCCATGATCAGCTGAAGAACGGCCTCGGCGACTGCGCGAAGAAAATCGCCGCCGTCCTGCTTGGCCAGAAGTTCGGAAAGGTCCATGTTGGTCTTGGTCATCGGGGTCTCCGTGTGGTT
>NZ_QAOH01000089.1 GCF_003050785.1 Celeribacter persicus | reverse complement strand
TGACATAGTCGTTGAGCTGATCCCCTTCCAGAAACCCCTCGTCAAGACCAAGCCCCTCGTAGATGGTGGGGAGCGCTACCCCGAACAGGGCTGCTATTGACTTTTAAGCCACCACTGCCCATATCCAGCGTAGGGAAGTAAGAAGGAAGGCTACGTTTCCATGAGAAACTGACGATGCAATCTCTAGAACTTACTGAGCTTGTGACGAGCCCTAAGCACTATTGCATCCAATAGCCTTCGCTGCCCTACATCCAATCAAACTACCAACTCAACCACCGTGTGGGTTTCGTTAGCGTTTAGGTACCCTCTTCGCATGCTCTGCGGCGACAGCTCAGTCGTCCCTGCGAGCCCCTAGCCATATGGGACCGCTCCTATCTTCATGAAATCTGAAAAGGACTAAGCCTATGGAAAACCTGAACACTGCCGCGCCACGCACAAACTTTGGTATTACCAATGGGCAACATCTAATCGTGGAAGCCTGATTATGGACGAAGCAATCATGTTTGGGCATGAGGATGAGCCTTTAGAGGAGCAGGGAGAGGGTATCGAGAACCCATGGCATTCACGCCCCATTGATGTTCACCGCTGGTCTGATCACCCTGAATTTATCGCCATTGCTGATCAAATCTGGGAGGAGCACTTCCCCGAAGAGAAGGCTGTTGGCCCGAATCCCAAGACCCCGCATCGTCACCAGTTGCGAGTGCTTATCCTTGATCTCTATGTCGCTTGGAAGGAGGATCCCAAACTGTGCATTGGGGTCTCAATGTCTTCCAACTACTGGGACACCAACTCTCGCTATAACGCCATCCATATCTCGAAAAAGATCATCGAGATTATTCGCAAGCTCAGCGAAGTTGGGCTGCTCAATCTATCTCGGGGCAGCTACTCCGGGCCTAAAGGGCTTGGCAACAGAACCACTCGTATTCGGGCGTCAGCTAAACTCCAGGAGCGTTTTCGTTCCGCTAAGGCTGGGCGTGACGACATTGTTCGGGCTCGAAGCGAAGAAATCATAATTCTGAGGGGGGCGGATGAGCGGCTCGTTGAATACGAGGACACCGAACAGACGGAACTTTGGCGTGAAGAGCTTCGGCAATATAACGAGGTCATTGCTCGTGCCTTCTGAGCTGCTGCCGGTTTCGTGGACGGCAACTTAAGCTTTCATAGCTCGCTCCTCGAAGGTCATAGGGCTTAGATAGCCGATGGTCGAGTGGCGACGCGTTGGATTGTAGAACCTCTCAATGTAATCGAACACATCGGCGCGAGCCTGTCTTCTGGTCCGATAGGTTTTGCGCCTGACCCTT
>NZ_QAOH01000088.1 GCF_003050785.1 Celeribacter persicus | reverse complement strand
AGAGACTGTGCCGAATTTTGTGCCTGACGCGTTTTTTTACGCCATTGGGAAGCGGTCTTCGAACATGATGGCAAGCTGACTTCTGACAGCGTGCCATTCGCGCACCGAACGCTTCCATTCGGTGGATGTAGCATTGAGCGCCAGATAGATCAATTTCGCTGCTGCCTCATCGCTTGGGAAGTGACCGCGGGTTCGGACGGCGCGCCGGATCTTCGAATTCAATGCCTCAATGGAATTCGTGGTGTAGATCAGCCTGCGCACCTCGGGCGGGTAGTCGAGGAACGGGATCACCTCGTTCCAGGCCCGGCGCCAGCTCGGTGCGATGGCCGGATACCGCCTAGCCAGATCGCTCTCCTCGAACTCTGCCAGAGCGGCCTCGGCCGCGTCGGCATCCACCGCCGTGTAGATCGTCTTTAGCGCCGTGGCGACGGCCTTGCGGTCCTTGTAGCTGGCAAAGCTCATGGAATGGCGCAGCAGGTGAACGATGCAGGTCTGGACCTGGGTCTGGGGAAAGGCCGCTTCGATGGCCTGCGGGAAGCCCTTCAGCCCATCCACGACGGCGATCAGGATGTCCTGGACGCCCCGGTTGCGCAGATCGTTCAGGACCTTGGCCCAGAACTTTGCGCCCTCATTGGCCTGGAACCACAGGCCCAGAACGTCGCGTGTGCCGTCGGGCAGAACCGCGAGGGCCACGAAGACCGCCTTGTTCGAGACGGCTCCATCGCTGCGGATATTGACCCGGATCGCGTCCATGAAGATGATCGGATAGCAGGGTTCCAGAGGGCGGTTCTGCCAGGCGGTGACCTCCTCCATGACCGCGTCGGTAATCGCGGAAATCAGGCTGGGCGAGGCTTCGATGCCATAGATTTCCTCGATATGCCCCTGGATCTCGCGGGTCGTCATGCCCCGGGCATACATGCTGATGATCTTGCGATCGAACTCGGGAAAGCGGCGCTGATACTTAGCGATCAGCATCGGATCGAAGGTGCCGTTCCGGTCGCGGGGGATGTCCAGAACGACCTTGCCGCTGTCGGTGGTCACGGTCTTCTGACTGCTGCCATTGCGCCGATTGGCCGGCTGATTATACCCCTCAGGGGCTTCCTCGGCGCGTTCTTCACCGAGATGGACGTCCATCTCCGTGCTCAGTGCCCGTTCCGCCAGCGCCTTTGTCAGCTCGGACAGAATGCCGTCCTTGCCAAACAAATCACCAGGCGCGCGGCCTTCCATCAATCGGTCCAAGATCTCTTTATCGATGCTCATACGTGGGTCTCCTCTTCGAGCAGTTACCACGTCAGCGCACAAAATTCAGGATAGTCCC
>NZ_QAOH01000087.1 GCF_003050785.1 Celeribacter persicus | reverse complement strand
ATCTTATGGAATGGACGCCCTTTGCACCCAAGCCGATAGTTTCGGTACAAATGGCAAGCAAAAGGAGTTCATAAAATGCAGTTGCTCGCGATCGATTTGGGCAAGCAGTCCTTTCACATACACGGGATTAGCAATGACGGCGAGGTGATCTCGAGGAAGGTAACCAGATCAAAACTTGAAGCCGCAGTTCAGGAACTTTCCCCTGGAACCATTGCCATGGAAGCCTGTGCCAGCGCTCATCATTGGGGGCGTCGTTTCGAGGCTATGGGATTTCCGGTTCGCCTCATTCACCCACGCTTCGTTATGCCCTTCGTCAAAGGCTCGAAGAATGACGCGGTCGATGCGGAGGCGATTCACGAGGCCGCACTGCGTCCGACGATGCGGTTTGTGCCGGTGAAGACGACTGAGCAACAAGATTTGCAAATGCTGCACCGAATACGCGACCGGCTCATCACTCAACGCACTGGACTGATCAATCACATTCGTGGCCTTCTCGGAGAATATGGCGTTGTCATTCCCGTCGGTGCCGTCCGGTTCCGCAAGGATATCAGAACTGCCGTCGTTGAAGCCAAACTGTCGGACTTGGCGAGGCAGAACTTCAACGCACTCATTGCTGAGTTCGAAGCCTCTGACAAACGCGTGGCCGAAATCGATCGAAAGCTGATCGCAATCTGCAAAACCGATGATCGCTGCAAACGACTGGTGACCCTTCCCGGCGTCGGGCCGGTGATCGCCACCGCCTTGATTGCCGCCGTCGATGACGGGCGACACTTCTCGTCGGGCCGCGCTCTGGCGGCATGGATCGGTTTGGTTCCCAGACAATACACGACGGGAGGCAAACCTCGGCTTGGCGGCATAGGCAAACGAGGCAATCAATACTTGCGACGCCAGCTCATCCACGGCGCAAGGTCGGTCCTGATCAGGATCGCCGGACGAAGTGATCGGCGTGCCAAATGGGCGCAAAATCTACTTGCGCGCGCTGGCCACAACAAAACCCTCGTTGCAATCGCAAACAAAACAGCGCGCATCGCCTGGGCAGTGTTGCGCAGCGGTGAAGGCTACAAAACCGCATAGCCGGGGCGCAGGGCGCTTCGACTTTAGAGATGCGAGGTGTATGACGATGGTGTAACGGCAGGGGCCGCCAATTCACAGCCTGTAAGGAGCGATGGCCATCAAAGGCCGGTCATCTTAGAAGGCACGAAAACAAGCGGATCCCATCGAGGCCAGAAGCAGGTAAGCTTCGCAAAAGGCCGGATAGATTCACGCATCCAATGCCGTTGGGACCGAAGTTGAAAAACACCTTGCGCAGGGGGCGTCCATAGATTC
>NZ_QAOH01000086.1 GCF_003050785.1 Celeribacter persicus | reverse complement strand
GACGCGGCAATCGAGACGGCGGATATAGCCCTGATGACCGACGATCTCGGCAAGGTGCCTTGGCTGATCGGTCATTCGCGCCGGACAATGTCGATCATTCATCAGAACATCGGTATTTCCTTGGCGACCAAGGGCGTTTTCGTTGTCGCTACCGCGTTCGGACTGGCATCGATGTGGGGCGCGATTGCAGCCGACGTAGGAGTGTCATTGCTGGTGGTGGCCAATGCCCTGCGCCTGCTGAACAGCCAAGAGGCCAAGGCGCCGCCGTCCGGCGGTGAGCAGGTTGGCCCACAGATGGCAAAGGCCGCGCTTGCCCACGGACATTGATCACGCAGCATTTGCAAGGTAACGTAATGTCCATAACAGACCTCACGAAAGAGGCATCGAGCAGTGAAAACCATCCGATTTCCCCGCCGCGCCGTCCTGTTGGGCGGGCTGGTAGCGTTTCTGTCCGGGTGTGCCAGCAAGTTCCGCAGCTATGACGGACCCGAAGTCACCCGTGTTCGGCTTTACAAGGGACAGCGCTTGCTTGTTCTCGACGGAGCCGATCGCGTCTTGCAAACCTATCCGGTCGGGCTGGGTTTCGCTCCTGAGGGTCACAAGCAATTCGAGGGAGACGGCCGGACCCCTGAGGGCGCTTACGTAGTCGATAAGCGCAACCCCGACAGCACCTACCATCTTTCGATTGGCATCTCTTATCCGAATGAGGCCGACATCGCTTTTGCCGAGGCGCAGGGCCGGTCCCCCGGGGGCGACATCTTCATCCATGGTGGTCCACGACCCGGCATCGACCCAACGGACGTCCGCGACTGGACAGCTGGCTGCATCGCGGTCACAGATCGGCAGATCGAGGACATCTATGCAATGGTGAAGGACGGAACACCTATCCACATCTTTGCATGACGGTGTTTCTCATGCGGCGGTAGCGCGCCGTCGCATTGGTCGCCATTGCCCAGCTCCACGAAGCCAAGATGAGCGCCAGCAGCATCCAGTCCCCGAAGCTCGCGTAGAGTGTCGGCGGTCGCGCGGAGGGCAGGCTAGCGTCGATGATGCCCGTTTCGCCGGTATCGAGCCGCGCAATGATCTCTCCGCTCGTGTCGATGACCGCAGAGACGCCCGTATTCGCGGCTCGAATGACAGGAAGGCCTTCCTCTACGGCGCGCATACGTGCGGAAGCCAGATGCTGCTCAGGTCCGATGCTGGTGCCAAACCAGGCGTCGTTGGTTGCGTTGAAGATCCAGTGTGGCCTGAACAGGTCGTCGACCACATGCCCTGGGAAGATGATCTCATAGCAGATCGCCACGGCGACCAGCGGCACACCCGGAAGCGCAAGCGTTCGCGGGC
>NZ_QAOH01000085.1 GCF_003050785.1 Celeribacter persicus | reverse complement strand
GCGCAGGCTACAGGGCTGGCATGGCTATGCGCCCTGCCCCGCGTTCAGGTGAATTCGAACTGCTCGAAGCGGACACGGCGAGGCGTTTGGCCTTGTGCTTTCAAGCCCTTGAGAATCCCGTCCTTCAGACCGGTTGGGCCGCAGAACCACAAATCGGCTTGCCGGATCGCGAAAGGGACCGCGCCAATCAGGCGCTCGGCCGTGAGCCTGCCATCGCGCGTCGTAACGACCACCTCGAAACTGAACCTCGGGTTGCGGGCAGCCGCAGCGCGCAGCGTCTCTACCCCAATCGCCTCCTCTTGTGTCCGAACGCAGTGGATGAGGTGAATGTCGCGGCTATCCGCTTCGCTCAGGCTTTCGGCCCAGGCGAGGAACGGCGTGATACCGATGCCGCCGGCAAGCCATATTTGGCGCGCACCGCCCTTGCGGAAATTGAACCGTCCATATGGCCCTTCGACCTGCACGCGCGTTCCGGTCCGCAAGATGGCGGGCAGGCTTCGTGTCCAGCCACCCAACCCCCTGATGCAGAACGTCAGGGTGCCGTCAGGGCGCGGGGCGCTGGCAATCGTGAAAGGGTGCGGCTCGGACAGTCCTGCCTCTGGCGCGCGGAAGAAGGCGAATTGCCCCGGCCGCCACCGCATGGCCCGCCCCTCGGGGCGGAGGGTTAGCGTGGTGGTGTCCTTGGTCTGGCTGATCTCTGTGACGGTGAAGTCTCTACGCCGTAGGTGCGGAGCGAGCAACTCGGTGAAGATCCAGGCGACCACTCCGGCGATGCCGAAAGCATTCAGCACCAACATGAATGTCGGGTCTACCCCAGCAGGCATGTCGACAAAAAACTGGTGAAAGACCACGATTGCAAAAAGGGCCCCCATGAAACGATGGCTGAACCGCCAGATTTGATAGGGGATTTCCAGTGGGGTGAAGGGCAATCTCCGGAACCAGCTGACAGCAACCAGGGCAAGAAGCGCGTTGAAGGCAAGTTCGCCCGCCTCTTCACCAAGTTCACCAAGGGAGGTTTCACGCACCAAACGCTCGAAATCCGGCTCTATCTGTTGGTGCAGGATCATGAGGACCATTGCGGAAATGCCGAGCCATTTGTGCACCCGGTACATGCGATCGAGACCGCCGAACAATGGTTCCACCAGTGGGGGCCGTGCGGCGAGGATCAATGTCTGCGCCATCGCGACAACCGCCGCGGCCCCGACGGCAATACCAAATGCTGCGTCCGCACCATAAGGCGCATAGGTGTTCAACCCGAGCAGAGCCGCCAGCAGGCATGGCAGCGCCACCAGCACCGGGCCCGTCAGGGCCAGAGGAGAGTTGAGGGAAAGCCGAGGGAGTGTGGGAAGGCCCG
>NZ_QAOH01000084.1 GCF_003050785.1 Celeribacter persicus | reverse complement strand
GCGCAGGCTACAGGGCTGGCATGGCTATGCGCCCTGCCCCGCGTTCAGGTGAATTCGAACTGCTCGAAGCGGACACGGCGAGGCGTTTGGCCTTGCGCCTTCAAGCCCTTCAGGACCCCGTCCTTCAGGCCGGTTGGGCCACAGAACCACAGATCGGCTTGCCGGACTGCGAAAGGGGTGGCGCTGATCAGCCGCTCAGCCGTGAGCCTGCCATCGCGCGCCGTGACGAACACCTCGAAACTGAACCTCGGGTTGCGGGCAACCGCAGCGCGCAGCGTCTCTACGCCAATCGCTTCATCTTGTGTCGGAACGCAGTAGATGAGGTGAATGTCGCGACTCTCCGCCTCTGTCAGGCTTTCCGCCCAGGCGAGGAACGGCGTGATACCGATGCCGCCGGCAAGCCATATTTGGCGCGCACCGCCCTTGCGGAAATTGAACCGTCCATATGGCCCTTCGACCTGCACACGCGTTCCGGTCCGCAAGATGGCGGGCAGGCTTCGTGTCCAGCCACCCAAGCCCCGGATGGAGAACGTCAGGGTGCCGTCAGGGCGCGGGGCGCTGGCGATCGTGAAGGGGTGCGGCTCGGACAGTCCCGCCTCTGGCGCGCGGAAGAAGGCGAATTGCCCCGGCCGCCACCGCATGGCCCGCCCCTCGGGGCGGAGGGTCAAGGTGGTCGTGTCACCGGTCTGCCTGATCTGGCTGACGGTGAAGTCTCTACGCCGTAGGTGCGGAGCGAGCAACTCGGTGAAGATCCAGGCGACCACTCCGGCGATGCCGAAAGCATTCAGCACCAACATGAATGTCGGGTCTACCCCAGCAGGCATGTCGACAAAAAACTGGTGAAACACCACGATTGCAAAAAGGGCTCCCATGAAACGATGGCTGAACCGCCAGAGCTGATAGGGAATCTCGAGCCCGATGAAGGGCAATCTCCGGAACCAGCTGACAGCGACTAGGGCGAGAAGTGCGTTGAAGGCAAGTTCGCCCGCCTCTTCACCTAGGTCCCCAAGGGAGGTTTCACGCACCAAACGCTCGAAATCCGGCTCTATCTGCTGGTGCAGTATCATCAGGACCATCGCGGAAATGCCGAGCCATTTGTGGACCCGGTACATTCGATCGAGACCGCCGAACAATGGTTCCACCAGTGGCGGCCGTGCGGCGAGGATCAAGGTCTGTGCCATCGCGACAACTGCCGCGGCCCCGACGGCAATACCAAATGCTGCATCCGCACCATAAGGCGCATAGGTGTTCATCCCGAACAGAGCCGCCAGCAGGCATGGCAGCGCCACCAGCACCGGGCCCGTCAGGGCCAGAGGAGAGTTGAGGGAAAGCCGAGGGAGTGTGGGAAGGCCCG
>NZ_QAOH01000083.1 GCF_003050785.1 Celeribacter persicus | reverse complement strand
TGCTCACCCCAGTCATATTATGCGGCGGTTCCGGGACGCGGCTTTGGCCGTTGTCTCGGAGGTCCTATCCCAAGCAATTCGTGCCTTTGATGGGGGAGCAGACCCTGTTTCAGGCTTCGGCGCAACGTTTGCGCGGGGCAGAGTTCGGGGCGCCGCTGATCCTGACCGGGTCCGATTTCCGCTTCATCGTGACCGAACAGCTCACCGCCATCGGCATCGACCCCGGCGCGGTTCTCATCGAGCCCGAGGGGCGCAACACTGCCCCCGCCGTGCTTGCCGCCGCGTTGTATCTGGCCGGGACCGATCCCGATGCGATCATGCTCGTCGCCCCCTCCGATCATGTCATTTCCGACGCCGGGGCCTTCAGAGCCGCCGTCACCAAAGGGCTCGACGCCGTGGCCCGCGGCAAGCTCGTGACCTTCGGCATCCATCCCGACCGCCCGGAAACCGGCTATGGCTATCTCGAACTGGCCGCCAGACCCGACGGGTCGGGGCGCGCGATCGACCTCAGACAATTCGTGGAAAAACCCGATGCAGAGCGCGCCGCGGAGATGCTGGGCGCAGGCACATTTCTCTGGAATGCCGGAATATTCCTGTTCCGCGCCCGCGACATCATCGCGGCCTTTCAAAAACACGCACCCGGTCTAACCGCCCCCGTGACGAAGGCCGTCGAAGAGGCCCGGCCCGATCTCGGCTTCCTGCGTCTCGATCCAGAGGCCTGGGCCGGGGCCGAAGACATCTCCATCGACTACGCGGTGATGGAGCGCGCCGACAACCTGGCGGTCGTGCCTTTTGACGGCGGCTGGTCGGATCTGGGCGGCTGGGATGCGGTCTGGCGCGAAACGGGCCCCGATGAGAACGGTGTCGTGACATCCGGCGATGCGACGGCCATCGACTGCAAAAACAGCCTGATCCGATCCGACAGCGAACGCCTCGAAGTGGTCGGGATCGGCCTCGAAAACGTGATGGCCATCGCGATGAACGATGCGGTTCTGATCGCCGATATGTCGCGTGCGCAGGACGTGAAACAGGCGGTCTCCGCGCTCAAGGCCAAAGGGGCGTCGCAAGCCACGCATTTCCCGAAGGATCACCGGCCCTGGGGCTGGTTCGAGAGCCTTGTGGTAGGCGCGCGTTTCCAGGTCAAACGCATCCACGTCCACCCCGGTGCGGCACTGAGCCTGCAAAGCCATTTTCACCGTTCCGAACACTGGATCGTGGTCGAAGGCACCGCCCGCGTCACCGTCGATGACGAGGTGCGACTGGTCACTGAGAACCAGTCGGTCTACATCCCTCTGGGCGCCGTGCACCGGATGGAAAACCCCGGCAAGGTTCCGATGGTCCTGATCGAGGTGCAAACCGGCTCCTATGTGGGCGAGGACGACATCATCCGCTACGAAGACGTCTACGCCCGCGGACAGGGCGAAAAGGG
>NZ_QAOH01000082.1 GCF_003050785.1 Celeribacter persicus | reverse complement strand
GCGTGAGCATCTTTGCGGGACATCTGTTTGGCTCCTGTCTTGGAGGCGGAGGACCATCCCCCGCGCGACAGGACCCCGCAGGCCCGAAGACTGGCTGACATCACCGGGTGCGTTCGGCTCGTCCGAATCCACCCGGCGGCACGGGCTCGCCCGTAGTCCGACCCCTCGCGGGTTGATCTCGAAGACGGGATTCGGGGCAAGGAAGGGAATGGCGAGCGGGGGATGGTGCGACGGCTGACTAGAGCCGGGTGTCCCGCTGATGCCATCGGTGCCAGCCTCCCAGGCAGGCTTTTCAAGGAATACGTCATTCCGTGTTGGATTGGATTCTATGGTGCCCCGCGATCTCGCGGGAAAGGGTCGTGATGGGTGAGAGGCCCGCGCTTGGGCAGGCCCCTTGGGTTCTACATGGGCTCAGGCAGCAAGCTCCGCGCGCCCTGCCCTATCGCCGTCCTCGCGGACGATCTCCAGCCGCGCGTTGCGATAGCCTTCTTTGGCGATCCAGAGTTCGGCAGCCGTGACAGACTCGGCCAGGTGCAGCAGCTCAGTGCAGCCGCCGAAATCCAGCAGGACACGCACCTGCCCAGGCTGTGGTTGCTCAGCGACCTCGAAGGTCAAGGCACTGTCAGCCGAATGAGTCCGCATGATCGTCACGAGAATGACCCCGTCCGAAGAGAAGTTCCCCTCGTGCAGCGTGAACGACGCCGGCGCAGTCCAGGTCGGATAGGGTCGCGGCGGCTCCTTCTTGACAAGACGGCCGACGCCGTTCGAGCGTTCCCAGGCCGCGAGCTTCTTTGTGAACCGAGCGGGCGGCTTGGGACTGCTGTCGGTATAGCGAATGAGCGCGCCCAGGGGCGCGGTTTCGAGAATGGTGGTTGCAGACATGATTCCTCATCCTGAATGCACAAAATTGCATTCATCTTATTGATATTATTGTATTTTATGTGATTGAGGGCGGGTTTCCCCGCCCTCGGATGGCGCAGATCACTCCGCGGCCATCATCGACGCATCATCACCCGGCAGGTCAGCGGTGAGGAAGGCAGGCAGGTCGACATCTTCGGCCTGCTCGACGTCGGAAACGGGCTCTGGTGTCCCCTGCCCTTCCGCACCATCGAGTGCTACCAAGTCGTGACGGCGAAGAACCTCCGGCAACCAACCGCTGCCTTTCAGCAGACGCTCGGCTTCGGTCGCCATCTCGCCTTTCTTCAGATGATCAAGGAGTTGCGCCGTCCCCTCCCCTTTCGCCTCGCGCACGGCCTCGAGGATCCGGGCCTTGGGCACGCGGTTCAGGTAGGTATCGGCCGTCGGCTGCCAACCTGCCTCGACCATGTCGAGTTCGACCGCCTGTGCAACCAAGTCAGACTGGGTCATCCGCTTGGTCAAACCGCTGGCCGAGATACCAGAACCATAGGGGTTCACCTTCTCGTGGAGCGCGTTGATCCCGAAGCTGAGGCAATGCGCTAGCAGGGACAGCCGGCTCACCTGATCGAGGGAAGCCAGGTAGTCCCAGAGAGCGACATCGTCGCCGAGCGGCAAGTCGGCCTCCCACTCCG
>NZ_QAOH01000081.1 GCF_003050785.1 Celeribacter persicus | reverse complement strand
CAGAGCCGCCAGCAGGCATGGCAGCGCCACCAGCACCGGGCCCGTCAGGGCCAGAGGAGAGTTGAGGGAAAGCCGAGGGAGTGTGGGAAGGCCCGGCGCAGAGACATTACCATCACGATGCGCCGGATCAGTCATCGTCGCGTCTCTCGTGATCGCGGTCGCGACGATCATCATCGTCGTCCTCAAACTCGAACTCGATTACTTCCAACGTCGCCGGGTGGACCGTCACCTCGATCGCACGCCCTTGGGCATCCCGGCCGTCAATTTCGTAGCAGCCATCGTCGATCTTGATGCGGCGCACCGCCCAGCCATTTTCCTCGGCAAGACGGGCAACCGCGTCGCGCGGCTGCCAATCAGCCATCGGAACGAAGCAGTCGTCGTCAGCCAGCGCCGCGCCGGCCGGGAAGACCGCGAGAAAGCCGATAATTGTCAATGTCTTCTTCATGGGGCACACTCCTAGTGGCTCGCCTCTTGATGCACTTCATGCGCTGCGAAACTGACGACAGCCTGAACGGGCGCGACCCACAGGCTTCAGCTTCGTGTCAGCCAGACGGATCATGCAGGGACATCAGACAAGAACGGGTACGACCATGCGCATATTGCTGATCGAAGACGACACGACCCTCGGCGCTGCCGTGCGCGACCAGATCGCAGCCGATGGCCAGTCAGTGGATTGGGTTACGCGGTTGGATGCGGCAAGCGATGCCATGGCTGCTACGTCCTACGACTTAATCCTGCTCGACCTGATGCTGCCGGACGGGCGTGGCATCGGGTTCCTCAAGGTTTTGCGCACGCGGGGCGACGTGACGCCGGTCATCATTCTTACCGCACTCGACCAAGTGTCGGACCGCATCGAAGGCCTCAACGCGGGCGCAGACGACTACCTTGTGAAGCCTTTCGACCTGTCGGAACTGTCGGCGCGGATCGGATCGGTCGCGCGGCGCTACAGCGGCAACCCCAACCCGATCCTGACCCACGGACCGCTCGACATCGACCTTGCCGCGCGCAGCGTCCATCGGGATGGCAGTCATGTGCCGCTGACAGCGCGGGAATGGGCGCTCTTCGAAGCGTTCCTCGCGCGTCCCGGGCAGCTCCTGTCCAAGGCGCAGTTGGAGGAGAAGCTCTACGCCTTCGACGCCGAGGTCGAGAGCAACACCATCGAGGTCCATGTCAGCCGCCTGCGGAAGAAACTGGGGAGCGCAATCATCGAAACCGAGCGCGGCATGGGCTACCGCCTGGGCAGGCCATGAGGTGGCCCGCAAGCCTTCAGGCGCGGCTCGGCCTATCCGTGGGGCTGGTGCTGACGGTGCTGTGGCTGCTGGCTGCGACGGTGACGGCCGTGATCGTCCGGGCCGAAATGGACGAGGTCTTCGACAGCGCGCTCCGTGAGACAGCGGAGCGGATCCTGCCGCTGGCAGTAACCGACATCGTCGGGCGGGAAGATCAGGGTGTGACCCAGCGGCTCGCCCCGATCCGTGCGCACGACGAGTTCTTCACCTATCTCGTGCGCGATGCCGAAGGCCGCATCCTGCTGCAATCGCATGCGGCGGACCCCACCGTGTT
>NZ_QAOH01000080.1 GCF_003050785.1 Celeribacter persicus | reverse complement strand
ATGGAAGCCGACCATGTCCCAGATTTCGCGCTGCGTCATTCGCCCCGATGTTGGAAGAGCAAAACCTTCCCGCAGGGTGTGAACGCCAAGGTCCTTCCACGACATAGTTCCTTTGAGCATAACGCTGACGATACGCGCGGGGCGCCCATCTGGCATGAGGGTTGATCCATCGTTGAGCTGATCAAGCTGGTGGCGGATTTCTCCGGTTTTGCCGATGCGCGACGGCCCCGTCACCATCAGGCCGCGGGCCTCAAAACTCTGGCTCGCAGAGGCTTTGGCCCAATAGTCAGTGATCATCCAAGCTATCCCCGCGCGCAAATCGTTTGCGCGCGGGAAATCATAATGCAGGGCTTTGAGGGCTGCGATTTTCGAGGCCACGGCTGTATCGAGGAAACTCATTTCAGCTTCCCCGCGTGTTCCGGGCGACCGAATACGGCGCGCTCGTCCTGAGTATTGGACGTCAAATCGCCCTTAATTGGCGACGCAAATCCATCGCCGATGTCAAATGCGAAGGGATCACACTCCAGATCCGCGAGCGTACCCGGCGCAACCGTGCCCTCGGTGATTTTCGGTTCCGACGACTGCATGCCAGCGGTGAGCACGGCGGCTTTCTTTTCGGCCTCCTCGCGCGTCATGTAACTCCGGGCAAGACCGTTTTCGATGGCCTTGCTCTTCAGATAATCAAACCTTTCCTGGCGCAAGCGCGCCAGGCGAACACGCGTGTCCTTCAGATTGGCGGGATCGTTCCTGCGCAGTTCCTCGTAATGCGCCAGAACCTCAGGAATGGTCATATCGCGCATTTCTGTCCAACTCAGATCCACGCAAATTGGGGCCGGATGCCCCTCGACAATTACAGTGACTTCATTCACGCAATCAGGGTCACAAAATACGGCAACTTTGCGCTTGGTGCTGTCGCGGAATTTTTGAAGCTCGGGGGAGTTGTATGGCAGGCCGAACACTTTCACGCCTTCGTCAGTGATCATGGCTTCCTTGCGCCACCCAAGATGCAATCGCCGATCCTGCGGAGATGGAACGGCGATGGCCCAGCCTTCCTCTGCAAGCTGCGTCGCGACGTGGATCGGGGAACGCCCGAACATCGTTGTCCCATAGTGATTTTGGTATGGGTATTCGTCGATCAGATAGCGCGTGATCAGGCGAAAGAGCTCTTCGCGGAAAATCACTGCATTCTTCTTGGCATCGTAGCCTTTGAGATGTCCCGCTTTGCGCCCTGTGTAGCCATGAAGCAAATTGATAAGCTGGCTTTCCATCGTGCTCCACATCCGCTCGACGAAGGGCGTGTCGCCAGAGTGATAGGCTCGAACATCGACCACCTGGGCCCCCGCTCCTAAAAGCGCCGTCTTCACGGCCCCATTGCGCAGGCCGGAGCCATTGTCGTTTGCGACACAAGCCAACCCGACCGCAGGCATTGGATCGCAATCACACCCAAATATGATTTTCTCGCGCTCTTTGCCCCGTGTCGCCATCCGCAGAGCATCCAAAGTGGCCTCATGGTTCGGGGCATCGGTCAGCGTCCAGCCGAGTGGCATGCGCGTCGCAACATCCAGCACAAGCACCAGCCATAGCCGTGACGTCACATATT
>NZ_QAOH01000079.1 GCF_003050785.1 Celeribacter persicus | reverse complement strand
GCCAGTCTTCGGGCCTGCGGGGTCCTGTCGCGCGGGGGATGGTCCTCCGCCTCCAAGACAGGAGCCAAACAGATGTCCCGCAAAGATGCTCACGCCTTCGCCGCCTCTCTCGCCGCCACGCTCATGGTCTCGATCGTCGTCTTCCAGGCCGGTGATGGAACCTATGGCGCCGTCCCCGCTGATGAAATCGACGGAGACGAGGTCGTGATCGTCTCGGAATACGATCCCTTCGGGTGAGGCTTCGGCCTCACTTCCCGAGGGCCCAGGCGTGGCACAGGTGTGCACCTGGGCCTAGTAATGCCCCCGTGACCGGAGATAGTCAGTCGGCTAACAATCGCTTCCGACAGTCTGCTTCTACCATGTTCGGGAAGCCTTTTCGTCGACCATCCCTATATGCTGGAAACAGCGGTCACCCCCATGGTGAGCGCTGGTTACATGACGTTCATCAGCGCGGGGTCCATTCCGAACAGGCTGCTGGCGCTGTGCGCTGCCTTTCCGAGCGTGACGCTGCATAGCACGGTAACCGACGCGCCAGGCCAGGCCCTGATGATCTTGATCCCGAGGCTGCATTTGGCCCTTTGGGAACCAAAGTGGATGTCGCTGTCACTCGCTGTCGTCTATCGGCAACCTGAGTGATACTTGAAAACCTGTGGTCCGGCCCGGCCGCGGCGATTGAAGGACAAGGCGGCTGCTGATCCGCTCTGCGATTGCGGCGACGATGGCAAGACCCAGGCCGCTGCCGTCGGAGGTGGCAGAGGCCCGCTCGAAACGCGCTGTCAGCCGGTCGAGTGTTTCGCACGGCACGACGGGGCCGTCATTTGCTACGGTGAACTGGCCAGATGCGGTCAGCGTGACGTCGACCGGGGAAGCCTGTGCTCCGTGACGAAGAGCGTTTTCCACGAGGTTCCGGCACAGGATGGCGAAGGCGTCGGGATCAAGATCTGACATGACAGCCATGTCGGGAAGATTTAGCCTGATACGATCTGGCGTGCCCGTGCGGCCAATATCGTCCACCACAATTCTCGCAACGCCCCTCAGATCCGAGCTTTTGTCCATCCTCAATCGCCCGCCTTCTGCCCGCGCGAGTTGCATCATGCGTTCTGTGCGTCGCGTCAGCCTTTTCAGCGTCTCCTCGATGTCGGTCGCACGTTGTGCAGCCGCTCGGTCCTTGGTTTCCGACCTGAGCCTCTGCGCCTGCGCGATCGCTCCCGCGAGTGGTGTGCGCAACTCGTGAGCGGCGTTCGCGGCGAAGCTTCGCTCGGCCTCGAACGCCTCACGTAATCTGGCCAGCAGGCTGTTCAGCGTATCAGCCAACGGGCCGATTTCAGTTGGAAGCCCCTCGTGAGGAACCTGCGAAAGGTCGCGAGCGCCACGTGCTTCCAGCCGCGCGCGGAACCGGCGCAGAGGATCAAGGCTGAAGCGAACTGCCAGGATGATCGCGATCAAGGCCACTGGAAGCACGATCAGCAAGGGCAGGCCGAGACCCATCTGGATTTCGCGAGCCACCGACATGCGGTGGGCCAGCGGCTCGGCCACTGTGATGCGGATCGTGTCCTGAAGCGCCGCGTCGCTGTAGAGACGGTGCGTCGCGGTCTGGCGAAACCCGGGCCCGTCATAGGAGGGGAACACGGTGGGGTCCGCCGCATGCGATTGCAGCAGGATGCGGCCTTCGGCATCGCGCACGAGATAGGTGAAGAACTCGTCGTGCGCACGGATCGG
>NZ_QAOH01000078.1 GCF_003050785.1 Celeribacter persicus | reverse complement strand
TCGCGCAGCTCGGCGACGGGCGTCTGCAGCAGCGTGGCCATCTGATCGAGAGCGAACCCAATCTCTCCGCTCACTTCGGTGGGATCAGCCGGCAGGACGCCACCGTCCGGCAAAAGATCGAAGGTGGAGGCTGTCATCCAGAGGGCGGTGGTGGAGGACAGAACGAGGCCGATGACGGCGATCCGGGCGATCTCGACATGCAGCCGCCCGGCAAGCGGTCCGCGCAAGGGTGAAAACCAGCGTCGCCAGCCGCCCACCCGCCGCGCGACCAGCGTCGCGCCGGAGAGCGAGAGGATCAGCATCGCGGCCGCCCCTGCGGCCATGGCGATGCGGCCGCCGTCCCCGAGGAACAGCGAGCGGTGCAGGTTGGTGAGCCAGCGTTCGGCCTGGTTCGGGTCGGCCGAGGCTACGCCCTCACCCGTCGCCGGGTTGATTACGGCGGCACCCGGCGCGCCCTGATCGAACCAGTAGGCAGTGATCCGACCGGAGGGCGACCGGCGGATCTGCTCGACGCCCGGATAGACGGCCTGGATGCGGTCCGCGAGAGCGGCTACGGTCAGTCCGGCTTCCGCCTGCGGCGCGGCGATGCGCTCGGCCGCAGGGAAGACCGACAGTGCCGCGCCGCTCAGGCCCAGGATGGTAACGAGCGCAAGGGCCAGAAGACCCGGCCAGCGATGGAGTGCACGGATCATGGCCCCACCCTTCACATGTCGTAGGCGAAGCTGGCGATGTACCGGCGCCCGCGCACCGGCGTGCCCGCGCCGTCGGTCGTGAGCGGTACGGCCACCTCGTTCGGACTGTCGCGCATGTCCTCGACGGCCGCGTCGATGTGGAGCGTGTAGCCCGCATCAAAGAGCGCGTCGGCGAGGTCGAGCGTGATCTCGAGCGTGCGGCCCGCGCCGACGCTGGCGCCGGTGATTCCGTTCACCTGCGCGGTGTCGCCGCCGGTGGCGCGGTACCAATCGCTGAGGTGCTCGTAGTACTTGGACTTGCCGCCAGCCATCCAGAGACTGCCGACATAGGCGCCCGAGGTGTCGGTGACGTAGAGCGCGAGATAGGCCCCGTCGCCGCCGTAATTGTTGAGGGTCGTGGTGAGCGTCACCGGCCGCGCCATGGCGAGGCCGGGGAGCGTCAGCGCGGTGGTGAGCGCGAGCGTTGCGAGAAGCGATTTCATCGGGTTGATCCTTGTTCGGAGAGGAGCTTGAGAGCGGTTCAGTTCACCTGAACCTGCGGCGGGGTGCCGTTCCCGAAGAGGCCGTTCTGCGGAGGGGCGACCGTGCCGGCGGGCGCGGGATTGCGGGCGCCGCCACGGTCGTCGTCCTCATCCTCGTAATCCATCTCGACGATCTGCAACGTCGCCGGATCGAGCTTCACCTCGATCTCCCGGCCATCCTGATCTCGGCCCTCGATCTCGTAGCAGCCATCGTCGATCTCGAAGTCGCGCACGGTCCAGCCGTTTTGCTCAGCCAGCTGCATCACGGCCTCGCGCGGCTGCCACTGGTCACGGGGCGCATTGCAATCATCGTCGTCGGCCAGCGCAGCGCCGGCGGGCAAAAGTGCGATCAGGGCAAGGGCGGTCAGGGTCTTTTTCATGGCAAGGGGTCCTTTCGTTTGATGAGACCAATCTGGCACCCCGACCTGAGGGCATCCTGACGCCCCAGCGATTCCTGCTTCAGCTTGCCGTCAGGAAAATGGCCCCGCCGATGAGGGCGGGGCCAAAAAAAGATGCGAGCGCAGGCTACAGGGCTGGCATGGCTATGCGCCCTGCCCCGCGTTCAGGTGAATTCGAACTGCTCGAAGCGGACACGGCGAGGCGTTTGGCCTTG
>NZ_QAOH01000077.1 GCF_003050785.1 Celeribacter persicus | reverse complement strand
GATTACGAAGATCTTTACCGTCGCTCGGTTGAAGATCCGGTGAGTTTCTGGGCTGAGCAGGGCAAGGTGCTCGACTGGATGGAGCCCTACACGCAGGTGAAAAAGACCTGTTTCGAATTCGGTCGCGTCGATATCAAATGGTATTCGGACGGCGTTTTGAACGTCTCCGCCAACTGCATCGACCGCCATCTGGCGCGCAAATCCTTGCAGACCGCGATCATCTTCGAGCCCGACGACCCCAACGAACCCGCCCGCCACATCACCTACAAGGAGCTGTCCGACAAGGTGAACCGCATGGCCAACGTGCTCTTGAGCCAAGGCGTCATGCGCGGCGACCGCGTCGTCATCTACCTGCCGATGATCCCCGAGGCCGCCTATGCCATGCTCGCCTGCGCCCGCATCGGCGCGATCCATTCCATTGTTTTCGCAGGATTTTCCCCGGACGCGCTTGCCAACCGGATCAACGATTGCGGCGCCAAGCTCGTGATCACCGCCGACACCGCGCCCCGCGGCGGCCGCCGTACGCCTTTGAAGGCCAACACCGACGCCGCCCTGTTGCACTGTTCCGACAAGGTCCGCTGCCTCGTCGTCAAGCACACCGGCGACCAGATCTCCTGGGTCCAGGGCCGCGACGTGGACGTCAAATATCTGATGGAGCACGCGTCGCCTGATTGCCCGCCGCGCCCGATGAATGCCGAAGACCCGCTCTTCATCCTCTACACCTCGGGCTCCACCGGCAAACCGAAAGGCGTCGTCCACAGCTCCGGCGGCTATCTCGCCTATGCCGCGCTGACCCATAAATACGTCTTCGACTATCACGACGGCGACGTCTTCTGGTGCACCGCCGATGTCGGCTGGGTCACCGGCCACAGCTATATCGTCTACGGCCCGCTCGCCAATGGCGCCACCACCGTGATGTTCGAAGGCGTGCCGACCTACCCCGATGCGGGCCGGTTCTGGGCCGTCTGCGAGAAGCACAAGGTCAACCAGTTCTACACCGCGCCCACCGCGCTGCGGTCTTTGATGGGTCAGGGCAACGAATGGGTCGAGAAATACGATCTGTCCTCGCTCAAGGTGCTGGGCTCCGTCGGCGAACCGATCAACCCGGAGGCCTGGAACTGGTACAATGAGGTGGTCGGCAAGGGGAACTGCCCCATCGTCGACACCTGGTGGCAGACCGAGACCGGCGGGCACCTTCTGACCCCGCTGCCGGGCGCGATCCCGACCAAACCTGGCTCCGCCACCCTGCCCTTCTTCGGCGTGCAGCCGGTCATTCTGGATGCCACCTCCGGCGAGGAGATCAAGGAGACCGAGGCGGAGGGTGTCCTGTGCCTCAAGGACAGCTGGCCCGGCCAGATGCGCACCGTCTGGGGCGATCACGAGCGCTTCCAGGAGACCTATTTCCAGCAATACAAAGGCTATTACTTCTCCGGCGACGGCTGCCGCCGCGACAAGGATGGCTATTACTGGATCACCGGCCGCGTCGACGACGTGATCAACGTCTCCGGCCACCGCATGGGCACGGCCGAGGTCGAATCGGCGCTGGTGGCCCACGCCAAGGTCGCCGAAGCCGCCGTCGTCGGCATGCCGCATGAGCTCAAGGGCCAGGGCATCTACGCCTATGTCACGCTAATGAACGACGTGGAACCCTCCGACGAGCTGCGCGTCGAACTGGAGAAATGGGTCCGCACGGAAATCGGCCCGATCGCCAAACCGGACTTCATCCAATGGGCGCCGGGCCTGCCCAAAACCCGCTCCGGCAAAATCATGCGCCGCATCCTGCGCAAAATCGCCGAAAACGACACAGGCTCCCTCGGCGACATCTCAACCCTCGCCGAACCACAAGTCGTCGACGAGTTGATACAGAATTCGCTGTA
>NZ_QAOH01000076.1 GCF_003050785.1 Celeribacter persicus | reverse complement strand
ACTGGCCGCCAGCGCTCTGTGCGCCCGTCACGCTAAACCCACAAGTGGTCTACTTTTGCGCCGCCCTTTGGTAGGTTTTTACTCCGCCGTTGACACCGTTGTACCCCGCTTCGATCATTTGGATGGCGACGGCTTTGCGATCGAGGCGATTGAGGGCAGTCAGCAGAGAGCTGATTTAGGATTGCCAATCGTTCCGGCTGTCGAATGCCTCATCAAGGCAGCGGATATGAATGCCAGCCTCCCGCGCGGCTTCCACCGTGGCGGCGATGCCTTGTGTTGAAAGATTTAGGTCGTTCAGAGACGGAGCGATCAGTTCCGAGTTCGCGCTCATGGAGTAGAGCCAGACGGGCGGTGCATTTGGCTCTTCTGGGTCGGTCGTAAAAATCTGATCCGTCGGAATACCTTCAGATTCAAGCCGTGCAATCGCGGACTGCCGATCCTCCGCGCTTCGCACTCCAGAGATCACGCCATAGCGATTTTCGGACATCGAAGACCTTTCGAAGAGAGCTAAAAACGGAGCGCGTTTGTTTTGGACCTGCGAAACATCTACTACATCTTGTGTTTCAGAATTTTCTTGACACTGAGATGCATGTTTATGCTCCAAAAATGCACTCTTATGGTCCAATGACAATTGTCAGTGGAGCAAAAGAGTGCACGAAACTCAAAACCTGAAATCGAATCAACCACAAGCCACTGTTTTAAATAACAAATTCAACCAACACTTTAAATCGAACCCATAAACGTGCACGTTTGGAGCATAAGCGCGCAGCATAAGTTTGAACACTTCCCAAACCCGAAACCGCACAACAGAAAAGCCCGCGCAAATTGCACGGGCTCGCTGGTGATTTCACGGTAGGTTTTCAGATGCGCCAGTGAAGCGCCGAACGGTGATGACAGTCCTCCAATTTTCCGGAGGGAAGGCGTTTCAGATACGAAGCCTCGAACACCACCGCCTCGTTGGAACGATACTGATCGGTTTGCATTCGGGCGAACACTTCTTGGAAAAAGCGGTGTCGGACCGATGCAACTTGGGCGATTTTTCCAACTTCTATAATGCCACTCAATGTCAGACTTACCGCCTCGAACATCAAAGTTTCCCCGCCTATTGCATGAATTGAAACCTGTTCCAGATCAACAAGACCGAGTTCAAGCAGGGAATTTGCACTTAACGGGTCACAACAGCCGTGGAGATCAATATTCATCAAGGCAACGCCAAGCTCGGGTGTAAATATCTGAGCGAAATCTGCTCTCCTTTTCTCGTATTTTGAGCAATATCCATCTTACAGCGTAAGATAAATATTGCATCACTCTCTCAGCCCCCTCTTCCCACTTTCTCATCCCACAGATCGAAGATTTTCGCGGCCTAGAACAACGGCTCGAAATCCTCGATTGTAAACGGCGAATAGCCCGATGGTAGGGAGTTTCGGTCGGTAAACGCTCGGCAGAAATGACAGGTGCCCAGCCGAACGTCCTTACTGCGGCTTGCTTCCACCAGCGCGTCAATCAGCAGTTCGATCACAAGCCCCCAGCGATAAGAGCACGCGCGGGAAAGACGTCGATAGAAATCCATCGAACTAAGCGGTGTGAAGTCGAACCCGGCGGTATCGGCATAGGCAAAGCAGAGCCGGTTGAGTTCCTGAACATCCGCGTCCCGCGCCAGAGATATTTCACGGAACGGCACGGGCCTGAGCAGATAAGCCAATTGCTCTTCGCTGTTGATGTGACTGGCCAGTTCATCAACGCCCGACAGGATCAGCATCAGGGGCCAGTCGGGCTTTTTAAGAAGCGACTTGAAGCTGTCGAGGATCATCGCCCGCCCTTCGGCGCTTTTCTTCGGAAAGATATGCTGACACTCATCGTAATGAATGCCGTGCACGCCTTGCTCCCGCGCATGGAAGCCGACCATGTCCCAGATTTCGCGCTGCGTCATTCGCCCCGATGTTGGAAGAGCAAAACCTTCCCGCAGGGTGTGAACGCCAAGGTCCT
>NZ_QAOH01000075.1 GCF_003050785.1 Celeribacter persicus | reverse complement strand
GACGTGGTGGGTCAGCCGGTCGAGGAGCGCGCCGGTGAGGCGCTCGGTGCCAAAGGTTTCCGTCCATTCATCGAAGGGCAAGTTGCTGGTGATCAGCGTGGCCCCGCGCTCGTAGCGTTGCGAGATCAACTCGAAGAGCAGCTCGGCACCGGTTTTGGAGAGAGGGACGAAGCCCAATTCGTCGATGATCAGCAGCTTGGCGCTGGCCACTTGCTTCTGAACCCGCAGTAGGCGGCGCTCGTCGCGTGCCTCCATCAGTTCGTTGACCAGAGCAGCAGCGGTGGTGAAGCTGACGGTCATTCCTTTTTGGCAAGCGGCGAGCCCCAGGCCGAGGGCAATGTGGGTTTTACCGGTGCCGCTTGGCCCAAGAGCAATTACGTTCTCGCGCCGTTCGATCCAGTCGCAGCGCGCCAGATCCAGCACCTGCATCTTGTTGAGCTTGGGGATTGCCTTGAAGTCGAAGCTGTCGAGGCTTTTGGTGGCCGGGAACTTGGCCGTCTTGATGCGGCGCTCGACCATCCGTCGCTCGCGATCGATCAGCTCCAGTTCGACCAGGCGCGTCAGGAACTGGACATGATCCAAGCCCTCGGTGGCGCATTGGCGCGCCACCTTCTGATACTCACGCAGGAATGTCGGAAGCTTCAGCTTCTTGAGGTGATGCTCCAGCAGGATCTCGGGGACATGGGTCATTCCGCAGCCTCCGACATCAGGGACATGTAGCTGGCCGCGGAGGTCGTCTCGACCCGCGCCCGTGGCAGGTAAGGATACACCTCGAGATCGAGCCGTGGTGGTCGCTTCTCGACCTGACACAGAACCAGATGCTTCACAGCATCAAAGCCGACCGCGCCCATCTTCAGGGCCTGTTTTACGGAGGTGTGTAGCTCCTCCATGCCGAAGGTCTCCAGAAGGCGCAGCACCTGGACATACTCGCGGCGCCCTGCCTTCAGCATGCGCGCTTCCATCAGGCGGCGCAGTGTGTCGAACTCGTCTGGCAAGCCCCACTCTGCAAGAGGCGCGGCCTGATCCAGGGCATTGATCTTGCGT
Organism: Celeribacter persicus; assembly: GCF_003050785.1. GTDB lineage: Bacteria > Pseudomonadota > Alphaproteobacteria > Rhodobacterales > Rhodobacteraceae > Celeribacter > Celeribacter persicus. The sequence goes on along the minus strand of NZ_QAOH01000075.1, from coordinate 1,250 downwards.
TCGATCAGCGGGAGGTAGTGGATCGGGTCGAACACCATGTCCTCGCGCGCGTAGCACCGCGGATGGCGTGCGATCACGTCCCCACGGCAACCAATCACCACCTGATCGACATAGGCCCGTACCCAGACATCCTGATGGCCATAGGCCACGGGGACCGAGTAATCGTTGGTGTCGTAGCGGACCAAAGACTGGGAACTCACCCGACCGCTGGCCTGTGCGCAGGCCTCAAAGGGAGTGGCTGGCAAGGGGCGCATCTCGGCCAGATCCAGTTGCAAACGCGAGCCGATGGTCTCCGTGTGCCCCCGGAGCATATCGTTCTGACGAGCGAGACACTGCTCTTCGAGATAGGCGTTGAAGCTCTCCCAGTCCGGGAAGCGGGGAATCGGCACCATGTGGTTGCGACGGGCATAGCCGACCATCCCCTCGACATTGCCCTTGTCGTTGCCTTTGCCCGGTCGGCCGTAGCGGTCTCGGTAAAGGTAGTGCGACAACAGCCCGCTGAACAGCGTGGCACGCACTCGTGTGCCATCGGGCTGGATCTTCGAGACCAAGCAACGGTCGTTGTCGTAGAGCACCGACTGCGGCACCCCGCCAAAGAAGGCAAAGGCATGCACATGGCCGTCCATCCAGGCTTCCGCCGTCGCCGCCGGATAGGCCCGCACGAAATAGGCATCGCTGTGCGGCAAATCCAGGACGAAGAAGTGGGCCTTTTGCTCAACGCCCCCGATCACAATCACCGCTTCGCCAAAATCGGCCTGCGCATGGCCCGGCGGATGCGACAGCGGCACGAACATCTCACGGCTGCGCCGGTCACGCTGCCGAACGTAATCCTTGATGATCGTATACCCTCCGGTAAACCCGTGCTCCGCCCGAAGCCGCTCGTGGATCCGCTTCGCCGTGTGGCGCTGCTTGCGAGGCACTTTCTTGTCCTCTTCAAGCCAGCCGTCGATAATCTCTGTAAACCCATCAAGCTTCGGCCGCTTGATCTCCTTCTTGCGCCGGTACCCCGGCGGCGCCGAAAACGCCAACATCTTGCGAACGCTGTCCCGCGATATGTTGAAATGGCGCGCCAGCTCCCGCTGGCTCATCCCCTCGCTGCGCGCCAGCCTGACCTTCCGATAAAGTTCCACGGTGTAAATCTCCTCGCCCTCCCTGCTGCCGCAAGAAGGGAAAAAGTGGACGACTTTTACGCCGCCCGCACCGTCAATACGACGGCGCTACCGTGGTCTAATTTTGCACCGCCGTTCTCA
>NZ_QAOH01000074.1 GCF_003050785.1 Celeribacter persicus | reverse complement strand
ACTGGCCGCCAGCGCTCTGTGCGCCCGTCACGCTAAACCCACAAGTGGTCTACTTTTGCGCCGCCCTTTGGTAGGTTTTTACTCCGCCGTTGACACAAAACGCATTTCGCATATGCAGCGCACACGTCAAAGGCATCATCACATGAGGACGCAGTCGATCTCCGATCCGACGCTCACGCAAGCTATGGCAGGGCGGGGGCTTTCCAGGACGGTGCCCGCTCATGCCCGTCCGGGCGATTACATCGTCTTGCTCAAACCGCGTGTGATGTCGCTTGTGGTCTTCACAGCACTCGTGGGGCTGCTGGTCGCGCCCGTGTCGATGAACCCGATCCGGGCGGTGATCTCAATCTTGTGCATCGCGCTGGGCGGCGGGGCCTCGGGCGCGCTGAACATGTGGTGGGATGCCGATATCGACGCGCAGATGCGCCGCACCGCCAATCGCCCGATCCCGGCGGGGCGGGTGGCGCCGCATGAGGCGCTTGTGCTGGGGCTGGTGCTGTCGGTGCTCTCGGTCGGTGTGCTCTCAGTCGTCGCGAACCTCGTCGCGGGAGCGCTTCTGGCCTTCACCATTTTCTTCTATGTGGCGATCTATTCGGTCCTTCTGAAACGCGCGACGCCGCAGAACATCGTGATCGGAGGAGCCTCCGGCGCGCTGCCGCCGATGATCGGCTGGGCCTGCGCCACGGGAGGCATTGCACCCGAGAGCCTTCTGATGTTCGCGTTGATCTTCATGTGGACGCCGCCGCATTTCTGGGCCTTGGCGTTGTTCGTCAAATCCGACTATGGCCGTGCCGGTATCCCGATGCTGACCGAGACCCATGGCCGTCCCGCGACGCGCCGCCATATCCTTGCTTACACGCTCCTGCTGATCCCGACCTCTCTGGCGCTTGGGCTCACCTCGATAGGCGGGCCGGTCTATCTGGCCGTGGCTGGGGTGCTGAACCTGCGCTTCCTTCTCGGGGCATGGGCCGTGTTCCGTCGCACGGAAGAACAGGCTGAGGCCGACAGCCAACGTGCCGAGCGGCGGTTGTTCCGCCTGTCGCTCAGCTATCTCTTCCTGCATTTCTGCGCGCTTCTGGCCGAGGCGCTTCTACACGCGCAGGGCTTTTCCGGCTGGTGATCAACGCGGCCCGCGCTGTGCCTTGACGGCGGCGAGGAAGGAGCGGGCAGACCCGCCATTTGCCAAAAACCATGGCGGCAAGTGCGAGAAACCCGCGTCCCTGCGTCATCGCAGCCTGAAACAGGTCGAGCGTCACAATCGACAGAACGCCCCGCCAAGTGCTGTGAGAACGTCGGAGAGCGTGACGGAGACGAAGCGCACGCGGATGACGTCAATCCCGGCGGCATCGGCAGCCACGGCGCTCTCGCCACAGGCGCGCAGACGCAGCCCCATATCGGTGCGCATCAGGCCCCACCAGAGGCAGGGGCGGCGTCGGCACTTTCGGCACGCTCGGCGTGGTGCTGTCGATGCCCCAGATGATCGGCACGAGGGCTGCGGTCAGCCCCGCGCCGATGAGGTTGATCGCGGTCGAGCCGATCACTTGATCACCGCGCAAGGACACCGACATCACGGCCAGAAGCCCGCCCGCAAGTGTCCCGGTAAAGACCGCGCCCAACAGCCCGAGCCACGGATTGCCGGTCAGGTAGGAAAAGGCCACGGCCCTGAAAGCCCCGCCGAGCATGGGCAGGATCACCGGAATGGCGAGGTGAAGCATCGAGGCGAACAAAGAGAGGGTGATGAAATCGCTCATGATGTCTTTCCGGAAGAGGATCGGCGCAGGCGGGACCAGAGGTGCAACATGGCGGGCTGGATCGCGACGAAAGAGACGACGAGGTCCGAGACGACGCCGACCATCTCGCGCTGATGCCTGCCACGGACTGCATCTGGACCGCGCCGGAAACGAGCATGGCAAAGAAGAAGGCGGCGATCATCAGACGCGGCGCGCGCGCCAGTTCGCGCCCGGCTACGAGCTTCTGCTGGTTGCCGCCCGAAAGCGACGCCATCGGCAGATCGGGCGAGGGCGTGCGTACTTTGTGGCGCTCGATCAGCACCTCTGCGAAGACCCGCCGTTGTTTCTGCGACAGGTTCAGGGGAGAACCACTAAAGGGCGCACCATCGACAAACCCGATGGAAGCATTGTCGATCAGCGACATACCATCGGCCACCCCCGTGACGTGACGGTCCTCGGAAATATGCGCGAGCCCTGTATCGAGGTGACGTCAAGACGGCTGATCCCTCGCCGCGCTGAGGCGGCAAGGCGTGGAGGGGATACGCCCCCTCTCCCGCGCAGGCGGTGTGTGCTTTTACCCCTTTTCGCCCTGTCCGCGGGCGTAGACGTCTTCGTAGCGGATGATGTCGTCCTCGCCCACATAGGAGCCGGTTTGCACCTCGATCAGGACCAT
>NZ_QAOH01000073.1 GCF_003050785.1 Celeribacter persicus | reverse complement strand
CAGGGTGGGTTCGATCTTGGACATTGGAAACTCCGGAATGAGGGAAAGGATCTGAACCCCGGGGCTCTCTCTCGTCCCCGTAGGCTCACATCCTCCCCTGCCCTTCTCTGACTCTCGGGCGTCACGCCGCGATCTGCAGGGCGCGAGACGCGAAGACACGCCAGAGCGGATCGACAAGACGGGCATCGAGAAGGTCGGCGTGGTGCCGCAGCCGTCGCGCGAGGCCATGTTCATGCCACTCGGCCGCCCGCATGGCCTGCGCGCGGGTCTGGCTGGCCTCGGACACGACGGCGCGGGCTTCGGCGGCATCCGAGACCGGGTGGCACCATGCGACCCCGCCATCATTGGTAGCCCCGGCCAGAACGAGGCGGCCCTCCCGATCGAGGATTGCCAGGATACGCGGCGCGTCTTCAGGTGTGATATCTTCGGCTTGAACGATTGCCCCCTGCATCGCCTCGGCCAGCGTGGCAAATCGCTCCAGTACCTTGGGGTGTGCCTGCCCAGACATGAGGGCCGCGGGCGCATGGCAAGCCGTCGTGAGTGCGAACGGAAAGTCTTGATCTGCAAAAACGGTCAGGAGGCTCGGCGGCAAACCTGTTTTCTGCGTTTCCGGCTGAGTTTGGAGAGGAAGGTCGAACATCGGCATATCTCCGACGGTGCGGAGAGCCTCTCTCCCCGCTTCAAACCGTCAAAGACCAAACCGCCCCCTCGGACTCTCTGTCGCTGATCGGGCCGATCATTTCGGCGTTGGTAAATCCCTCCATCGAACCCGCAAGTAGCGCCCTTCACGCTTTGGGAGATCTTTTCGGTCGATCATCCGACCCGAGACCTGAAAATCCTCGTTGATCTTTACAACCAAAAGCTTGTTGAAATGCCCATTGGTATCGACCACAACCACATCCTTTGTCTTGAATGGCGTAATGGTTTTGACCTCGACATGATCATTGCCAAGTCTTCCGTCAGCACCCTGGGCATAGGTCTTGTTCAGCTTGATACCGTACGTGATAGCACCGAACAGCTCACCGATATCGCCGTAGACAGAGAGGTGGAGGCCGGTCTCGAGGTGATAGCTTTCCGCGAGGGACAGGAGATCCTCAAAATATGGGATCATAGACCGGATCGCGTTCGGGTATTTAGCGCCCCACTCCTTGTAGCGAAGCTGCTCGTCGATTTCCGACCAGGTAACCCATTCGCCGTCATCATAAAATGCACGATCTGACCAATCGATTTCTTCCATGCGCGTACTTCCAATACCTAAACATGTCGGGCACGGTAGCAGATCGATGAAACAGGGACGAGACCGGAGGCGATATCGCCTCCGGTCGCCACCTCAACCAACGCGGTCGAGAAGCTTCTTGGCGCGCCCTTCCATGTCGAGGCGGGCATCCTGCTGAGTCCTGTCGCGCGCGAGCCGCGTGATCCCCTGCACGAAATCGAAGATGCTCTCGGGCGGGCGGCCTTCCTCCATCAGCACCTTCTCGATGATCTTGCCGGATTCGGCCTTCGAGAAACCGCGCTTGCGCAGGAAATCCGCGCGGTCCGCGTCGCTGCGCGCCACGATCTGCTGGCGCGCCGCCTTGATGCCGTTCACGAACCCCTGCGGCGAGGAATTGGCAAACCGCGTCAACGCGGGCGCGGCCTCATGTGCGAAGCGCGACGCGGCGTATTTCGAGTGACGGATCTTGATCTCCTGGAAATCCTCGACGCCCCAGAGGTTGCGGTTCTGGCACACCGCCCGCAGATAGAAGCTCGCCATGCCGAGGGTCTTCGCGCCCACCTCGGAATTCCAGCAATAGAAGCCCCGGAAATAGAGATCGGGGGAGCCGTCCGCCAGCTTGCCCGCCTCGATCGGGTTGCGATCATCGACCAGGAACAGGAAGACATCGCGGTCCGAAGCGTAAAGCGTGGTCGTATCGCGGCTGATTTCGACATCGGGGTTGTAGACCCCGGTCGACCAATCCAGCACACCCGGTACCTTCCAGCGCGTATCGCCCGTGCCATTGCCCGCGATGCGCTGAACCGCCTCGACAAGCTCGAAGTCATGGATGCGGCCGTAGTCGGGACCGGTCACGGCGCGCAGTTCCGTGCGGCCATCGTCGGTCTCGAAGGTCTTAACCTGCTCGGCGCGGTGGTTGGTCAAACCGTATTGCAGGTTGATCCCCGCCAGAGGCGCGGGCAACTGCCGCAGGTAGGATGCCGGGGCACCGACGATGCTGGCAAGCTGGCCGAAGGCCCAGTGCGTGGGTGCGACCGGCTCATGCGCTTTCGGCAGGACCAAGTCGAGCCGCTCTGCACTGTCGCGCGCTGCCTCGACACGGATGTCGGCGGTTTGCACCACCCGGCTGCGGCTGCGCTCAGAGCGACCCTTCACATTGGCCCAGAGATCGTCGAGCGACAGGTACCGCTCGTCATCCGGCCTGTTGAACCATTCGGACGACACCCGCCCATTCCGATCACCCCGGCTCACATCCACTTTCCAGCCACCAGCCCGCGTCGGCTGTACCGCATCCAGAACTTCCACAA
>NZ_QAOH01000072.1 GCF_003050785.1 Celeribacter persicus | reverse complement strand
AGAAGCAAAGGCCCCATGACAGCCAAATCTCGCAATTAAGGGCAAAACTCGATGCCGAAAGCGTCGCGTCTCAGATTTAAAGGCAACGCGACACCAGACAATCTGCGACTTAACGAATTGTCGCTGCGCAACTTCGGACCAGGTATTGTGCGAGCAGTTTTCTCCTCCCTAGCAAACTGGAAACTGCAAGGATCGCATGTCTACTTACGAAAATTTGCCCTTGAACCTCTAGCCACTAGAAGTCCTATCTGTTCAAGGAGAACACATACCGTTCTTGCCATCAATCGCCGGTGAGAACCGAAAGGGTACGAAATGCTGACAAGACGACACTTCATTCAGACAACAACGGCGCTTTTTTCGGTGACCGGTCCCGGTATGGCTTTTGCCGACACTTGGCCCACCGAGGCTCAGAAGGCTGAATGGGACGCACAGGTGACGCCTCAGGGTTATGTTGCCGAGACTTCCAACCCATGGGGATTGCACCCGCGGTTCCTACCGCAACGTGTGGTCGCGAAGGCCGGTCTCGTGCCGGGAGATATCCATGTCGACGCGGTCGCACGATATCTTTACCACATTGAAGAGGGTGGAACCGCGATGCGCTACGGCGTGGCCATCGCGCGGGGGAACCTCTACGAGCCGGGTGTCTATACCATCAAGCGCAAGGTCAGGTGGCCGCACTGGCAACCGACACAGAGCATGATCAATCGCGACCCCGAACTTTATGCTGACATTGCCGATGGCATGGAACCGGGACCGGAAAACGCGCTTGGATCGAGGGCGCTGTATCTCTACGTCGGGGATCGCGATACCCTTTTGCGCATCCATGGCACTCCGAGCCCACGGAGTATCGGTGGCCGCGCAAGTTCGGGCTGCGTACGGATGGTCATGGCTCATATCAATGATCTTTACCCGAACGTCGAGACCGGCTCTACCGCCTATCTTTACTCGGCGGAGGACAGCGTGACTGCCCGCAGCTAAGCCAAGCAGCGGACGGCAAACGCAATTAAGTTTCGCGAGGGGTGCAGATACGATTGCCGTTCGCCGTGCGCAGCGGCAGCAAGGTTGTTTCTACGGGGCCGCTGTGTTTGTACCAGTAGCACCCGTCCTCGGGCACCAAGCGCGCGGTTGCAACATCCTGATCCGGGGCAGCCATTGCAATCACGGCTTCGGGAACTTTGCCCCGCCGGTCTGCCGAGTCGCCCGGTCCAGTCGGCTGGATTGCGCACCCGGCCGTAAGAGACAGCGCCACTGCAACAATTATTTTTTGCTTCAGCATCAAAACCCGCATCAAGCTTCCTTTCGTGTCTGTTTTTCTTTGCATCGGCTTTTCATGCCTCAAGGCGTGATGGAGCCGGTCGCCGCATCCTCTAGCAATAAAACAAACTGAAATACCACCGTATTTTGCTCTTGAAGCTCTAGCTACTGTAGGGGCTATGTCATGGTAAAGCACCCGAATCCAGAGGTCCATTCATGCCGCCCGACACCCATCGTCACGACCACGATCACGCCGAAGATGCCCAGACAAGCGGCGGCAGCTGCTGCGGGAGCGCCGGAACGTGCGGCGACATCGTTCCGGCGACCCCCGCGCCAGCGGGCGGGCGCAGTTTTCAGGTGTCCGGCCTCGATTGCGCCGAGGAGGTAGCAATCCTGAACAAGGTGGTCGGCCCGAAGATCGGCGGGGCCGAGCATCTCGCGTTCGACGTGATCAATGGGCGGATGACTATTCTCGACAGCGCCAAGAGTTTATCGGACGGCGAAATTGCAGAACTGGTCGCAAGCACCGGCATGACCGCCAAGCCTTGGGATGCCGAGAACGCGTCGGTCGACCAGGCGGCCCATCTTGCAAGACAGCGGCTGTTTACGGCGCTCAGTGGAGGCTTCTGGGCCGCGGGATTTCTGTGGCACATCATCGAGACCGGCATGGGCGGGGCGCTCGGCCTCTTCGCGGGTCACGGCGAAGCGCCGATGCCACTGGTCGAGGCAGGGCTGTTCGCGGTTGCGATCCTGTTCGGTGTCTGGCTCGTGGCACCCAAGGCATGGTCGTCCGCTCGGCGGCTGTCGCCCGACATGAACCTGCTCATGGTGGTCGCCGTGGCCGGTGCCATCGGGCTTGGCGAATTTTTCGAGGCGGCGACAGTCGCGTTCTTCTTTTCGCTCTCGCTCTACCTCGAAAGCTGGAGCGTCGGGCGTGCGAGGAATGCGGTTTCAGCTCTGCTCGACCTCGCGCCGCCGACGGCAAGAGTTCTTCATGATGACGGCTCGGAAGCGGACGTTCCGGCTTCTGCGGTTGCTATCAACGCACGTTTCATCGTGCGCGGCGGAGACCGCATCCCATTGGATGGTGAGGTTGTCGATGGGGCAGGGGCCGTCGATCAGGCGCCGATCACCGGAGAGAGTGCGCTGGTCCCAAAGGAACGGGGCGACGAAGTCTATGCCGGTACGATCAACGGCGAAGGCACACTGACGGTGCGCGCCACGAAGGCCGCCTCGGACACCGTGTTGGCCAAGATTATCCGCATGGTCGGCGACGCCCATGCCCGCCGCGCGCCGGTGGAGCAGTGGGTGGCGAAATTCGCCCGCATCTATACGCCTATCGTCATGGCTCTCGCCATTGCAATTGCCCTGCTGCCGCCGCTCATTTTCGG
>NZ_QAOH01000071.1 GCF_003050785.1 Celeribacter persicus | reverse complement strand
GGGCGATTTCCCGTCCTTTGTCAAATGGATCGCGCTTCGCGCTCATTGCACCACGCGATGCGGTCTCCGCATCGCGCATCGCATCATTTGCGCCCCGTCTCTTGCACCCCGCAAGACGGGTTTTGCCGCGTGCTAACCGTCTCGCGTCACCCGCGGAACGACATAAGCGAGACTGCCTCCCGTCGTCTGGATTTCGCTATCCGTCACCTGCATTCCGTCCGCAGTACATCGCCGAGCGCATCCCGACATTTGGAGGGTGTGTTGTGCCCCGCGACGAATGCTGAAGGCGCCACGGCAGACGTCGCACGGTCATCGCACAACGCCGCCCGCTGCATGCCAAACGTCGGTCGCATCCCGACTTCTGCTTGACCACTCCGCCTCATGCGTTTAGCGACATTGTGGTATTATCGTTGCGATTCACTATTTTTGCGGAGGATCAGAATGCCGAACGAAAATCTCGTGGTGATCGCAGCGATGGCCCGGAAAGGGGGCAGTGGAAAAACGACGCTTTCGCGCGCCTTGATCAGCGCCGCGATCGCCGCCGGACGCAGAGTGATGTTGATCGACACGGACAGCACGAGGGTACTCGGGGCCTGGCATACTCGGGCGCAAGCCGGTGGGCTGAGTTCGCCGCTTCTCTGCTCGGCCACCGTCGAAAGCGTGGCGGGTGTCGAGGATCAGATCGATCAGGTCTACATGGCAGGCACGGCAGACTTCATCTTCATCGATACCGCAGGGGTCGGTGCCGAATGGTCAGACGGAATTGCGGTACTTGCGGACCACATTGTGACGCCCGTCATGCTGTCGACGTCTGATTTCGATGTTGGCGCACAGACTTCTGATTGGTTTGAGAAACTGAAATCCCGTGTTGACGACCCCTCCAGCCTCCCGCGCCACCACGTCGTCCTCAACATGGTCGACCCGAAAACGACCCGTGCTGACGCCGCCCTGATTGAAGAAGCGCTCACCCGTTTTCCGGTCATTGAGACCGTCATGATGCGACGAAACACTTACAAGGAGATGGATCAGAAGGGGCTTCTCCACGCCTTGGCACTGGAAAAGCAATCTGATCCAAACCCTCTGATGCGTCCACATGTACGTCATGTCGTCGAGGCGCTCGAGGAGGCGACGGACATCCTCAACAACATTCTTGCTGCGTGAGGACAGTCGATTGCGCAAGAAGATCCCGACTATCACCAGGCCCGACCCAGCCTACGCCGCCACCCTGCAACAGGGTGGCCGCGAGGTTCCCGGGAAGGAAGATGAGGCACAGGTCTCAGCAACAAAGACAGCCACCCCAGCCGCTGACGTTGACGCTGATCGGCACGTGTCAGAGTGTGCGCCGGAAGGTGCCGTGGCGCCGCACCAAGTCATCGCAGAAAGCTCTGACCCGCATACCAGCCTGAGTGCTCCCGTATCGACCGCGACGAAGAGCCCGACCCGCAAGATCGACATCAGGGTCAACGCACTCGAACGACAGGAAGCAGCGCTGGAGATTTGTGGTGTTGAGCCGGCACATGTGGTGCGTGCCGCCCTGCGCCGTGCAGTCAAAGGCTGGCAACTGTCGCCGGTCTTCGCCCCAGTCGCGGAGGAGCGGCGCACTCGAAACACGCAGTGGCAGGCCCGTACATCTCTGGCAGTAGATGCGGCCAGCCTGGGTGTCCTCCTCCGGGACCACGACCCCCTCGACGTCTTGAGTAAATGGGCTCTGATCCGCGGCCAGGTGGAACCACGCATATGGGGCGAGATCGACAAAATCTTGGAAGAAATTGCTGTTCGTGCTGCATCGCCGCATGAACCGCACGCACCGTAAGATACCTATCTGAAAAGACAACTTGCATTTCGCCGGTGGATTTTTGCCCACCGGCAGAAGCTCGCCTTGCAGTTGCGGAAAGCGTGGCGCTAATGAGCGTCATAGGGAATTTCAGACCTCAGTGGTGACGAGTTACGAGGTCCATTTAGGAGGAACGCATTATGAACACGAAGCCCCGCCTGACTGGCGAACCGATCATGCGCATCCTCTGCAAGACATCTGAAAATCTGGTCGGCTACCTTTACCAATGGAACAATGGCGACGTGCAGCCTGCCTGGTTCGACGGCGCTGTGGCGGACGTTCGCTATGAACCATTCATTCAAGCGACGGAACAGAACCCTGTCGATCCGAAGACCCCCAGACCGCGTCAGCAAGATCTGACGCACCTTGAAAAGGCCTAGCTCAAAGTCTCGCGTCGGTTTGTGGGTCATCCCATCCCGTAGGTCCTTTGAGCGATAGAGTTGACTTCTATGCCTCATTAGTGATCTAGATATGAGTTATAGAAAGGATATCTATAACTCATGGCTTGGAACTGGACGCTGCCCGATTGGCCGGATTTCCGATATGACGCCTCCGCTCTGGAGCCGTTTGAGCAGACGTTCCTGCTGTCGTCCGGGGAAATCCTCGGCGCGGTCCATCATGTCAGTCAGCCGGAACGCGAGCAACTCCGCATCGAACTGCTCAGCGAGGAAGCGATGCAGACGAGCGCCATCGAGGGTGAAATCCTCGATCGGCTCAGTGTCCAGTCTTCGCTGCGCCGCCATCTGGGCCTCGATCCGGACAGCTACCCTGCCAAACCGCGCGAACAGGGCGTCGCGGAAATGATGGTCGACGTCTATTCCAGTTTTGCAGA
>NZ_QAOH01000070.1 GCF_003050785.1 Celeribacter persicus | reverse complement strand
CAAGAAAAAAGGAAGACTACATCGAAAGGTAATTGCCGTATTCTGATTTAGTTCCCTAATGACGCTAGCTGAGATCTTACTCGAAACAGGTCAAATATTGGTGTTTCTGGAAGCTCTTCTAATAATGATAAAAGCCCGGCATAAAATTCTCGCGAACCGGGCCTGCTTGATGGGTGATAATGCAAAGACTTTTTAAGACCACGTTGACTTGTTTTATCTCGCTCGTACAGTTTGCGAAGCGGCCCAGCACTATAGTGTCTCACGTAGTCGTCCAAGTCGGGATTGAAATTATTGTTCCATTTGCGGCTAATATTTTCGTACCCGACGTATTGGCTCGTAATATGAATGACTTCACCATTCTCGCCCCACCCCACGCGATGCTTTTTGGGGAGTTGCTTCCCGGCAATTGCTAAGACTTGACTGAGAAAGTCTCGGGCGCCCGAAGTGTTCTTAACGATGATTACGCCTGAATTGGGCCGACCAGAATATCCACTTGCCAGATAAACGTCTTTTTCTTTTTTTTCAACACTTTCGAATGGGGGTGCTATGTCCGAAAACATTGCATCACTATCTATGAACATGACCCACTCATTGCCTGCATCTAGAGCCGCGATTAGCAGCGGTATCTTTAGCCAAGCAACCTCCATACTTAGGTCGCTTAAATCCCCTTGTCCGACTACGCTCTGCGCGTAGCCATGCCTCGCTGCATAGACGCCGTGGCTGTCAATACATTTGTCCCAAACCCTATCGTACCCATTGTAAGCAATTGAAAATATTAAAGACAAATGAAGGCCTCAGACAGTATGCGTTGAATCGGGTGAATCTTAGCTGAAGCCGTATTGTTATTAAAGAGGGCCGAGCCACAAAATTTTACGCTGAAAGAGCCCGAGGATAACATTACTGAGAGCCCACCCCAAAACCGAGCTCTTTCCTGCATCTATAAAAAGAAGCAATTAGGAGCTGATCCAATGAAACATCTACGCGCCCTCGGCAGTCTCGCCGGGGGTTTTCTTTTATCTCCGCCACCCAAAGCTGTGATCCGCACGATGCTCTGGATGATGCCTCGCACTCACCCGGTCGTCGCGGCGGTTATGATGCTTGCTGTCCTGCTGGCATGGAGGAACGGCGATGATTGATGTCCACCCCGACGATATCGTCATCATTGCAGCCTTTGACGATGTGCCGGAGCACCTCTTCCGTGTGGAGGAGGTCTATGACGACTGCATCACCGGCCAAGCCCTCACAGGCCCACTGGCTGGCGAATACGGAGAACCCCCGATCGAGCTGATCCGCGGGGTTCACCTCTCAGCGGACTAGAGCCGCACCTTTCCCAAAATTGAAAAACAGAAGGAGGAGACAGCATGTCTGCTCAGATCAAGTATGCCTATCTCCAAGGCCATACGTGGCTCTATCGTCGCAACTACCCCAAGGACGTCGCCATGGTCCTTGGTCAACAAGCCCTGAAGCAATCTCTGAAGACCAGAGACACCCATACAGCACGGGTCAGGGCGGCAGAGGTGAATGCCTGCTATGAGACGCAGGTGGCCACGGTCAGGAATACTGCACAAGAGGTTCTCTCTGACTCAGAGAGGCCCGCTAACCTTCCCGATTGGGTGGAGACACCCCAGACCGCCCTTGATCAACTCCGCACCTCTCTGGAGCACTCCGGGGGGCTGGCGGTCCGGCCTGACTTTCGGCCAGTCGTGCAGAAGGAGAAAGTAAATCTCGAGGCCGCAGCGAAGACTTACCTGAACAGAAGAAGCAATGAACTGAGGCCCGGTGGCTTCAAGTCGGTACGCTACTCCGTCGGGCTGTTCGCGAGCCGATACGGTGACCGTTCCCTCTGCAGCCTCGGTAGAGCGGATGGACGGGAGTTCCTTGGGCTGGTGGCGCAGCTCTCACCTCTGGTCGGGAAGTCACCGAAGACGCAAGGACTGTCACTTGACCAGTTGGTGGCTTTCTCTGCCAAAGGGTCTCAGCGGCTATCAGTGCGGACGCAGAAACGCATCTGGTCGCAGACCAATCACTTCCTCGACTGGTGTGTCTACGAGGGGACGCTTGAGGCCAACCCCTTCAGGACAGTTCTCTTTGAGCAGAAGCTGAAACCGAAGTCCTACGCTGTTCTGACGGACGAGGAGGTGAAACGCATCCTAGGGCTGAAAGCTCCTGTGCTGCATCCTGTTTTACTGACCTGCCTTCTGACGGGAATGCGAGCAGGGGAAGCCGTCGGGCTAAAGCGAGAAGACCTCGTCGCGAAGGGGAACCTAGGGACGTTCATCCACGTGCGCCCCAACGATATTCGGCTGTTGAAGACCGATGCAGCTGAGAGGCTCGTCCCTGCCCACCCCGTTCTGGAGGAGGTGTTTCGTGAGCTCCCGAGTTCTGGTCCACTGTTTCCGGGACTGAAGGTTGGGGCGGTGACCACACGGTTCGCGAGGGTCAGGAAGCAACTCTCCCTTGATCGTCCGGGTCTCGTGTTTCACTCGTCCAGGAAGTGGTTCATCACCC
>NZ_QAOH01000069.1 GCF_003050785.1 Celeribacter persicus | reverse complement strand
ATCAGCGTACGGATGCGCGCCATTGTCTCGAGCGGCCCTGCGCCCTTGATCAAAACGCCAAAATGCGCCGCACGCGAGAGACCCGCGACCAGCGCAACCGGCACGGCAAGGATCAGCGGACAGGGCGTGGCGACCACCAGCACGGCGACCGCGCGGATCGGATCGCCTGTGAACCACCAGGCCGCGAAGGCGATACTGACGGTGACGACCAGAAAGCCCAGCGACCAGCGGTCGGCCAGCCGGGACATCGGCGCTTTGGACGCCTGCGCTTCCTCGACCAGGCGAACGATCCCTGCATAGGTGCTGTCCTTGGCCTCGCGCGTCGCCGTCAGGTCGAAGGCCTCGCCCGCGTTGGTCGATCCGCTCATGGCGTCGGCCCCGCGCGCCAGCCGGACTGGGAGGGATTCGCCGGTCAGCGCCGCGGTGTCGAGGAAGGCGGTGTCGGACGTAACCGAACCGTCCACGGGAACGACATCGCCCTGCCGGATCAGCAGGCGATCGCCCGGTGCGATCTCCTCGAGAGGCACATCCTCAAGACCGCCGTTCCGGTGCCGCGTCGCGGTCCGGGGTACGCGAGATAGAAGATCCTTCATCGAACGACGTGCACGGCCCTCAGCGAAGGCTTCGAGGAAAGTGCCTCCAGAATACATGACTGCGACGACAGCCGCAGCCAAGGTCTCGCCGAAGACAAGCGCCGCCGACATCGACAGCGCGGCAACGATATCGAGGCCCACCTCGCCGCGCCCAATGCTGCGGACGATTTCGACCACAAGCGCTGCCAGCGCGGGAACAACTCCTGCAATCCAGATCAGGTTCGCAACCTCTGGTTGGCCCGCAAGGTAGAATGCGAGTCCCACGATCAGCCCGGTTGCGGCCATCAGCAGGAGTGCGGTCTTGAAGCGATCGGTACGGGTCTGTTCCATGCGGCTCATCTTCCCCCGGCTGAGGCGATTGCCGCTGGTTCTTCGGAAAAAAGACGCCCGACTCCCACGCCCATTGCATTGCCTTCATCATCGCGCAGAAGAAACAGGGCGTCGAGTCCACGTTGTCTCGCGAGGTCCGCACCCCTCTCCGCACCGAGCACCATGAGCGCCGTCGCCCAGGCATCGGCCTCGGCACAGGTGCGGGCCACCACGGTGACGGAGGCCGGCGAGGCGATCAGCGGCGCGCCACGTCTCGGATCCATGGTATGCGACAGGCGGCGCCCCTGAACCTCGACCCAATGGCGGTAGTCACCGGAGGTCGCCACGGCGGCGTCCTGCAGCGCCAGAACCGAATGCGGCGTCCGGCGATCAGGGTCCGGCGCTTCTACCGCGATGATCCATGCCTCGCCATCGGGGCGCAGGCCCATGGCACGCATCTCACCGTCGATGCCGACAAGGGCGTCGGCAATCCCATGATCGCGCAAGGTCTCGGCGAGCCGGTCGACGGCATAGCCCTTGGCGATGCCGTTCAGATCCAGCGCAATGGGCGCGGTCTTGCGCAACTGCATCCCCTCGATCTCCAGCACCTCCTGCGCCGGGCGGCGGGGGGCGTCCATCACGGCGCGGATACCCTCGGGCGCGGCGGCCCCGGGCCCGAAACCCCAGGCCGTCACCGCATCGCCCATGCCGATATCGAAGGCCCCGCCCGAGGCACGCCCGATCTCGAGCCCGAGGCGCAGGACCGCCCGCAGTTGCTCCGGCACCACCACCCAATCGCCCACCGGCGCCGCATTGATCCGCATGAGCGCGCTCTCCGCGTTCCACATCGACATCTGCGTGTCCACCTCGTCGACAGCCGCCTGAAGGGCGGCACGAATTGCATCCGTGTCGCGGACCCGATCCGCGAAGAACAGCGCCGACCAGCGCGTGCCCATGGCGGGGCCGTTCAGGGCGATGCGCGCGCGCTCAGTAGACATCTTCGACATACCGCCCCTCTGCCTTTAGGACTGCGGGCGTAAGCCCGGCAGGTGCGAGGATCTCGGCCAACGCATCGCTCACGCCCGTGGCCATGTCGCGCCCGCCGCAGACCATCACACGCGCCCCGTCGCAGATAAGCCGGGCCACCTGCGCCGCGTCGGCGCGCAAGGCGTCCTGCACATAACTGCGCCGCGCGCCGCGCGAGACGGCGGTGACAAGCCGGGTCAACCGCCCCTCAGCCTGCCAGCCGGGCATCTCTTCGCCATAGAAGAAATCGCTGTCCGCATGCCGCATCCCGAAAAACAGGTGCACGGGCCTGTGCCGCGCATTGCCGCGGATGAAGCCCGCCAGCGGCCCGATGCCGGTGCCCGCCCCGATCAGGATCAGCGGGGTGCGACCGCGACCGGCGTGAAAGCCGGGATTGCGCCGCAGAAAGGCCCGGACCGTATCGCCCGGTTCCAGCGCGGTCAGCTGGCCCGAGGCCAGACCGCCCGGATGCTTGCGCACCACGATCTCGACGAACCCGTCGCGCCGGCCCGAGGCCAGCGAATAGAGGCGCGGCATCGGGCTGCCCTGCGGCAGGACGCCGATCAGGTCGCCCGCCTGGAACCGTGCGAAGCCCGTGCCCGTCAGCCGTTGCCACGGCGTTGCGCGCGGCAGGGCGAAGCGCAGGATCGCGGCCCCCGCCTGCATCTCGGCCCCGTAGTTGCGCCGCGAGACGAGGGTCAATGTTTCGGTGCGCGGCGAAACGGGCTGGTGAGAAAGCTCGAGAGAGATGCCAAGCACCTCGCCAAGAGCTCGGCCCCAGCGCGCGAAATCCTGCGGCGATTGCCGGTCGATTGTGTCGAGCGGCAGAAGCTCGGGCCAGCCCTTCGCCTCTGCCGCAGTCGCGACGG
>NZ_QAOH01000068.1 GCF_003050785.1 Celeribacter persicus | reverse complement strand
ATCAGCGTACGGATGCGCGCCATTGTCTCGAGCGGCCCTGCGCCCTTGATCAAAACGCCAAAATGCGCCGCACGCGAGAGACCCGCGACCAGCGCGACCGGCACGGCCAGGATCAGGGGACATGGCGTTGCGACGACGAGCAC
Source organism: Celeribacter persicus (assembly GCF_003050785.1). Lineage (GTDB taxonomy): Bacteria > Pseudomonadota > Alphaproteobacteria > Rhodobacterales > Rhodobacteraceae > Celeribacter > Celeribacter persicus. The sequence continues at coordinate 2,654 of NZ_QAOH01000068.1, read as the reverse complement.
GGCGACGGCCCGGATCGGATCGCCCGTGAACCACCAGGCAGCGAAGGCAATGCTGACCGTGACCGCCAGAAACCCCAGCGACCAACGGTCGGCCAGCCGCGACATCGGCGCCTTGGAGGCCTGCGCCTCTTCCACCAGCCGGACGATCCCGGCATAGGTGCTGTCCTTGGCCTCGTGAGTTGCGATCAGGTCGAAGGCTTCGCCCGCATTGGTCGATCCGCTCATGGCCTCGGCGCCGTAACGGAGCCGGACGGGCAGGGATTCCCCCGTCAGCGCCGAGGTATCGACGAAGGCCGTCTCTGAGCTCACGGTGCCATCCACCGGCACCACGTCGCCCTGCCGGATCAGAAGGCGGTCGCCGGGCGCAATTTCGTTCAGCGGCACTTCCTCCAGCCCGCCATTCCGGTGTCTTGTCGCGGTCCGAGGCACACGGGACAGCAGGTCGTGCATTTCACGGCGGGCACGCCCTTCCGCGAAGGCTTCGAGGAAGGTGCCGCCGGAATACATTACGGCGACCACCGCCGCGGCGAGGGTCTCGCCGAAGACGAGCGCCGCCGACATGGAGAGCGCGGCGACAATATCGAGGCCCACTTCGCCGGAACGCAGGCTGCGCAGGATCTCGACCACGAGCGCGGCGAGCGCGGGAACGACGCCCGCGATCCAGACCGCGTTCGCGACGTCGGGTTCGCCGGAAAAGTAGAAGGCAAGTCCCGCAATCAGGCCGGTCGCGGCAATGAGCAGGATAGCGGTCTTGAAGCGGTCGGTCCGTGTCGTTTCCATGCGGCTCATCTCCCCTCGGCTGAGGCGATTGCCGCTGGCTCTTCGGAAAATAGTCGTCCGACTCCCACGCCCCTTACGTTGACAACATCATCGCGCAAGAGGAACAGGGCGTCGAGGCCGCTTTGTTTTGCGAGCGTCGCGCCTTTGACCGGCCCAAGCACCATGAGGGCCGTCGCCCAGGCATCTGCCTCTGCACAGCTGCGGGCCACGACCGTGATGGAGGCCGGCGACGCGATCAGCGGCGCTCCCCGCCTCGGGTCCATGGTATGCGACAGGCGGCGCCCCTGCACCTCGACCCAGTGACGGTAGTCGCCCGAGGTCGCGACGGCGGCATCCTGAAGCGCGAGGATCGAATGCGGCGTCCGGCGCTCGGCGTCCGGCGCCTCGACCGCGATGGTCCAGGCTTCACCGTCCGGCCTGAGGCCCATTGCACGCATCTCGCCATCGATCCCGACGAGTCCGTCGGATATGCCTTGATTGCGGAGGATTTCGGCCAGTCGATCCACGCCGTAGCCCTTGGCGATGCCATTCAGGTCCAGCGCGATGGGTGCGGCCTTGCGCACGTGTTCGCCGTTGATCTCGAGCACGTCATGCGCCGGGCGGCGCGAGGCGGCCATCGCGGTGCGGATGCCATCCGGCGCGGCGGCCTCCGGTCCGAAGCCCCAGGCCATCACCGCGTCGCCCATGCCGATGTCGAAGGCTCCGCCAGAGGCGCGGCCAATTTCCAGGCCGAGGCGTAGCACCTCGAGCAATCGTGCAGGAACAGCGATCCATTCACCGATCGGTGCCGCGTTGAGCCGCATAAGGTCGCTGTCCGGCTTCCAGGTCGACATCTGTCCGTCCACCTCATCCACGGCAGCCTGCAATGCCGAGCGGACCGGCCCCGGGTCGAAACCGGGGTCCGCGAATAACAGCGCCGACCACCTCGTGCCCATCGTCGGCCCGTTCAGCGCGATGCGCGCCCGCTCAGTAGACATCTTCGACATACCGCCCCTCCGCCTTCAGGACTGCTGGTGTCAGCCCGGCCGGCGCGAGGATCTCGGCCAGCGCCTCGGCCACGCCGGCGGCCATGTCTCGTCCGCCGCAGACCATCACGCGCGCCCCATTGCGGATGAGCTCCGCGACCTGAGTGGCCTCGCTGCGCAGCGCGTCCTGGACGTAATGGGGACGCGCCCCGCGCGAGACGGCCGTGACCAGCCGGCTTACACGCCCTTCGTCCTGCCATCCGGGGAACTCCTCGCCGTAGAAGAAATCGCTGTCGGGATGGCGCATGCCGAAGAACAGGTGGATCGGCCTGCGGCGCGTATTGCCGCGCACAAAGCCCGCTAGCGGCCCGATGCCGGTCCCCGCGCCGATCAGGATCAGGGGCGCCCGGCTTCGGCCCGGACGGAAGCCGGGGTTGGGGCGCAGGAAGGCGCTCACCGTGTCGCCAGGTTCCAGCGCTGTGAGCTGACCCGAGCAGAGCCCGCCGGGATGCTTCTTGACCACGATCTCGATGAAGCCGTCGCGGCGCCCAGAGGCGAGCGAATAGAGCCGCGGGACGGTCCCGCCTTCGGGCAGAATGCCGATCAGGTCACCCGTCTGGAACCGTGCGAACCCGCCCCCGAGCAGCCGTTGCCCGAGCGAGACGCGGGGAAACGCGAAGCGGAGGATGGCGGTCGGGGCCTGCACCTCGGCGCCGTAGTCGCGGCGCGAGACGAGGGTCAGCGTGGTCGTTTGCGGCTGGACCGGCTGGTGCGTCAGTTCGAGTTCGATCCCGAGAGCGTCTCCGAGCGCCCCGCCCCAGCGCGCGAAATCCTGCGGCGATTGCCGGTCGATTGTGTCGAGCGGCAGAAGCTCGGGCCAGCCCTTCGCCTCTGCCGCAGTCGCGACGG
>NZ_QAOH01000067.1 GCF_003050785.1 Celeribacter persicus | reverse complement strand
GTAAGCGCCCGATTGATGCCGCCTGCCTGATGGAGGCGGACCGAGATAAGACACGTGCATAACGACGTCTTTAGCGACGTGTCTTATCGGGAGGCGCTATGTTGGGTGAGGTTCTGGGTGTCGAGCGGCGCCGTCGTTGGAGCGACGAGGAGAAGCTCGAGATCTTGCTGGAAGTGGGTGCTGGCGGGGCTTCGGTTACGCAAGTTGCTCAGCGACATGAGCTCACACGCTCGCAAATCTACGGCTGGCGCCGGGACCTGAAGAAGAAGGGCCTTTGGTCGCCGGATCGGGGAGCAGTCTTCCTGCCTCTTGATTTCGGCACCCAGTCCGAACCGGCCCACTCCCCGCCCGCTCGCCCGGTTTTTGTCGAGCTGCGTTTGGGGAACGGTCGCTGCCTCCGTTTCGACAGCAGCATGGATGGGGAGGCGCTGACCGGGCTGATCCGCGCGGTGGAAGCGGCATGATCGGCCCAGGCACCGGGGTCCGGGTCTACCTGGCGTGCGGCGCGACCGACATGCGGAAAGGAATTGCCGGTCTCTCAGCCCTGGCCCAGGATGTGCTGCGCCAGAAACCCACCAGCGGCGCGGTCTTCGCGTTCCGGGGGCGAAAGGGGGATCGGCTGAAGCTGCTCTACTGGGATGGCCAAGGCTTCTGCCTCTATTACAAGATCCTCGAGCGCGGACGGTTTCCCTGGCCGAACACCAAGGCCGGGGCCGCGCGGCTGACCTCCGCCCAGCTGGCGATGCTCTGGGAAGGGATCGATTGGAGGCGCCCGGACTGGGGCGCACCACCCGCGCGGGTCGGGTAGATTATCTACCTGAATCCACTTGTTTTATTGGCCATCTCGACCTGTGCATGGTATCAGTCGGCATGTCCGATGATGCCCACATTCTCTCTGATGATCCTGCGGTCCTGAAGGCGATGATCGCCGCACTTCAGGCGGAGAATGCACGCATGTCGGCCACGCTTCAGGCCCACGAGCAGTTGGTTCAGGCTCTGCGCTTGCGGATCGCCAAGCTCCAGAAACAGGCCTTCGGAAAGTCCTCGGAAAAGATTGAGCGTGAGATCGCGCAGCTCGAACTGGCGCTCGAAGACCTCCTGGTCGCAGTTGCCGAGAAGCGTGATGGGTCAGTCGAGGAGGAGGTGCCTGCGGCGATCGATGCCGCTGTCGCTGAGATCAAGCCTCGTCGACGCCCGCGCGTCTCGGACACGACCCCTCGCGAACGGCGCGAACTCGATCCCGGCTCCTGTTGTCCCGACTGTGGTGGCGACCTTCGCGTGGTGGGTGAGGATGTCAGCGAGTTGCTCGACATGGTCGCGGCGCAGATGAAGGTGATCCAGATCGCGCGGGTGAAGAAGTCCTGTCGCCGGTGCGAGAAGATGGTGCAGCCTGCCGCCCCAAGTCGCCCTATCCCCGGCAGCATGGCTGGTCCTGGGCTTCTGGCCCAGATCCTCGTGTCCAAGTTCGATGATCACCTTCCGCTCTATCGCCAGAACGAGATCTACGCCCGTATGGGGGCCGACATCCCGGACAGCACGCTGCTGGACTGGTGCGGACGCGCCATGAAGGTGCTCGCCCCTATCATTGAACGGATCGAGACCGAGGTGATGGCCGCGCCGGTGCTGCACGCGGACGACACCCCGATCCGCGTCCTGGACCGGTCACGCCGGGACCGCGGCCTCGGCAAAGGGGTCAAGCAGGGACGGGTCTGGGCCTATGTCTCGGATCAACGTCCTTGGGACGGCGCCGCGCCGCCCGGTGTCGTCTACCGCTTCTCCCCGGATCGCAAGGGGGAACATCCTCAGCGGCATCTGCAAGACAGCGGCGGTATCCTTCAGGCGGACGCCTATGCTGGCTTCAATCTGCTTTACGAACCACGCGCGGACGGCAGCAGCCAGTTCCGCGAGGCCGCCTGCTGGGCGCATCTTCGGCGCGACTTCCATGATGTCTGGGACAGCACGAAATCCGAGATTGCGCGGGAAGCCCTCGACCGGATCGGCAAGCTTTATGATGTCGAGCGCGAGGTCGCCGGTCAATCCGCCGAACTACGACAGGCCGCGCGCCAGACGCACTCCCGCCCCATGGTCGATGCCTTCAAGGCCTGGGCCGAGGCCCAGCTGCTGCGCATTCCGGGCAAGAGCGATCTCGCCAAGGCCTTCCGATACGGTCTCAGCCGCTGGTCTTCCTTCGAGCTCTTCCTCGAAGACGGCCGCGTTGGCATCGACAACAACCCCGCCGAGCGCGCCATGCGCCCGATCGGCATCGGACGGAAAAACTGGCTCTTCGCCGGCTCCGATAGCGGTGGCGAGACGCTGGCCAGGGCGATGACCCTCATCGAAACCGCCAAGATGAACGGGCTCGATCCACAGGCTTGGCTCGCCGATATCCTCGACCGTATCCATGATCACAAGATCAACCGGCTTGACGAACTGCTGCCGTGGCAGTGGAGCGCAGCTCGCCCATGATGAGCGTCTTCGCGGCAATCGGCATGTATGCCCTGGCTGCTCTCGCCGAGATCGCGGGCTGCTTCGCGTTCTGGGCCTGGCTACGTCTTGACCGCTCAGCCCTCTGGCTTATCCCGGGCGCGATCTCCCTCGCCCTGTTCGCATACTTGCTGACGCGTGTTGAGGTCGAGTTTGCCGGTCGTGCATATGCGGCCTACGGCGGCATATACATCACAGCATCTATCGCATGGCTTTGGGCCGTAGAGAGGCAGATTCCGACCCGATGGGATATCATCGGCGCAATCTTTTGCCTGACCGGCATGGCGATCATCTTGGTCGCCCCTATGCTTCAGAAGTAACCTGCGGTCTCAATCGGGCGGTTAC
>NZ_QAOH01000066.1 GCF_003050785.1 Celeribacter persicus | reverse complement strand
GTCTGCACAAGTCTCGTCCCGCAAACCTGACAGTCAAATGCCCAGGCCCGCCTCCAATGCCTGAGCGAAAGGCCCTCTCGGGAGCATTGCAGACAATGCTGGAATGGCATCTGGGCCGTCAGTGAGGCTTCTCCTGGCGTTATTGCCGGAAAGGTCAAAGATCGCACGACATCTGGGGAGACACGTGCAGCGCTCGCAATCTTCTCCGCCGCTGCCGCGTCGATGCTGAAGTCCAAGGCGGTGCCATGCGTGGTATCGACTTCGATATGAGCCAGCAGTTCGGCGTCATCACAGTAGTTGGCCGCAGCCAACCGAGACAACCAACCTGACAACAACTCGTCTGGAAGCGGTGCGACAGTCTTTGGCAGCGGTCGCGGCGTCACCCCCCGGACTTCTCGAGTCGCCGATGGGCGTTCGCATGGCGCGACCAAACCGGCGTCCATTTTGCGATTGCGTCATCGGTGATGCATTCCTCACCTGTGACAATGGCGTCGATGGAAAGATCCTTGATCAGTGCGAAGATGCGCGAAGTCACCCCGCCGCTCAGCGCCAGTATCTGCTTGAGCGACTTGACCTTCAGATTGGATTTCTTCTCGAGGGGCATTGCCGCGATGAGTGTCTGGATCATGTCCGAGAACTCGGCATCGTCGCGCCAGTTTGGCAGGTGATGTTCGTCCAGTCGCCTGGCAAGCTGGATATCACCTCGGATGGCATCGACGGCCTCGCTGACCCCGAGGCAGACCAGCGACACCTCGAGTTCATTGCTGAGATACCGCAGAACATTGAGAAAGCGGCGCTGTTCGCGGTGGGTCCCGGCCAAGAGGTTGTGGACCTCGTCGATCATGATCATCCGCAGGCCAAGGTCGCGTAAGAGCGCGATGACACGGACTTCGAGGGAAGCCACATTTTGAGCGCGGGCGCTCAGTGCCGTCGCTGGGGCGCCGACGGCGGCCAGGATGTGCAGATAGAACCGCCGTTCGTCGGGTGCGGGCGGCGCTTGCAACAGCAGAAGCGGTGTGCGGGTGATGCCTGACGCCGGATCGTATTCTGGTGCGTACTTGCGCGACAGGTTTCGGGCGATCATTGTCTTTCCGATCCCGGAGGCGCCATGCACAAGAAGCCCAGGCATACGGGTTTGTCGTGGCGCTTCGATCATGCCCTGCAAGCGGTCCAACACCTGTTCCGCCCGAGGAAAGCCGATCCAGATATCCGATTGAATGAGGGCGATCCGGCCGTCTTCTTCAGTTGTCCCTGCCCTCAATTCACCATCTCTCCACCTTGAACAATGGGCGCGATGTATCACCCGTATCGATCGGGCGCAGCCCTTCGGTTGTCGAGACGGCCGAGTTCGTGCCCTTCAATGTCCCTTTTCTTTCACGGGTTCTGCGTTCGGCCTTCGTCAGGCCCCGGCTTTCAGCTTCGATCTGGCGTTGCTGTCGGATCAGCTCAGCCAGCACCAGCTCATTAGACCCGGACTTGCCAAGGGCACGGGCCTTCCTCATCGCTTCGCGATATTCCCAGAGCGAGACGGGCGGAATTTCCAGGTTTCTGTACCGCGCCTCAACATACCGGCCATCGTCCAGTTCGACCCAGATCATTGAGATATCGCGAGGATCGTAGCGAACGACCACCTTTCCATCCCCGCGCCCAATGTGGCCTGCAAGGGCATCGGACCAGTACCTTATCTGGAACAGATGGATGCCGTCACGCCTGATCTTGCGCAGTTCACTCGGCAGGAAGCTCACCTGAAAGGCTTCCATCTCGAAGGGGATGTCGCCTGTCATTTGCTCTGAGAGCGCCTCCCATTTGGCAACGGGCGTGCAGCCAAGACTTGAATGAATGCTGTTGTTGTAACGGCAGATTTCCAGAGCAAACCAGCGATCGAATTCGCTCAACGTCATCGTGGCCTTGCTTTCGGCGTCATAGTCGCCCTTTGCCGCGATCGAGGATTGCGTTGTTCCCGGCAACAGGTGAACGGCCCCCATCATGGTGCCGATCAACCGTTCGATGTGACCACCGAAGTGAGGACTTGCTGGCGGTCGATAGACCAGATCGATCCCCCATTCCGCGCATGCCGACCGAAAGGCGCGCGACCGGAAATCGCGGCCGTTGTCGACGTGGATGCTGTGCGGTTTGCCCTGTGCGGGCCAAGGAATACTGTAATCCAATTCCGCTAGGAGCTCCGCCTTGGGGGCAACCGCCTGTGTCAGGCAAAGCGCCACTGACAGTCGCGAAGGGGCCTCGAGAGAGGTGTAATATCCAGTTACCATCCGCGTTGCGATGTCGATCGCCAGCGTGACCCAAGGCCGCCCAATTGGTTGGCGTTCAAAGCTGTCGACAAGAATGATGTCCGCGGGCGTATGGTCGATTTGTACGACCTCCAGTGGTTGGTTCGCCTTGTTCTCGCCTGTGACGGCCGCAAATTTCTGGCGCGCCGCCTTTGCGCCCTCTCGTGCCTTCGCAACTTCGCGGGCATCCATCGCGTCCAGACGACGCTGAACCGTCCGACGCGTCGGCGGTTGCAAGCCCTGCTGCCAGCACGCGCTGCGGATTTCTGTCACGACGCGCGAGAGGCTCGGACGTTCCCGGCGCAAGAAACATCGGCGAAGATGCTCTTCGATCACCGCTTCGACCCTGCTGGATATCAAGGTCGTACCGGTCGGGCGGCCCCGTTTCCGCGGAGCCAGCGCGCTGGTGCGTCCACCTTCTTCGACCAGCCGCTTTATCCAACGCCAGACCGTCGCCCTGCTGACACCAAGCTCCCAAACGGCGTCATTGATGCCACTTTCCAGACTGCCAGTCCCTTTCAGAAATGCTTGAACAAGCGGGCGCAGCACCGCGGCCCTGCGCGCCTCTTCAGCGCCAACTGCAACGGAGTCTTCGCCATAATCATCCATCGATATTTGCTGCACATGTCTGTGAACCCTGTCTCAAGTTTAAGGGCAAAAATATCGGAATTAAAGGCAAAATCTCATATTTAAGGGCAAAG
>NZ_QAOH01000065.1 GCF_003050785.1 Celeribacter persicus | reverse complement strand
GTATCATCCAACATCAGCTCTGACCGTCAATCAGCCTTTTGTTCTCAACATGTTCTCTCAAAAGCCCAAATATGCAGCTTCGGGCCAGCCAGGCCTTGTAGAAGTCATCGATGGTCAGGGCATCTATGTCGGACGCCCCTATCTCACTATCGCAGCCGATGTTGCAACAAGCGCGATTATTGGCTTCTGCCTGACCCTTGAGCAGCCCTCACGCCTGTCGGTCGCCCTCTGTCTTGCGCAGGCGATGTGCCGCAAGGAGGACTGGCTGGCAGCGCGCGACATCAATCATTCCTGGCCGATGTTTGGTCGCCCGAAGAAGGTCGTCGTGGATTCTGCCAGGGAATTCAGAAGCACCAGTTTCATCCGGGGTTGTGCCGAGTACGGCATTGTAATTCAAAGCCGGAACAAGGGGACCGTCCATCGTGGCGGGGTTGTCGAGCGGCTTCTCGGCAAAGTGAATACGGTGCTGCGCTCCCTGCCTGGCAAGACCGGGCGTTCCATCGCGGATCGGGGTGAGTACCTGTCCGAAGACCGTGCGAGGCTCAACTTTGCAGACCTCGAACGCTGTATCGCGCTGGCGATTATCGATCACAATCTTAGCCAGAATGAACGCAAGCTGACGGTCCCGACCAAGGAATGGGAACGAAAATGCCGTCAGCCGGATGGCCCAGAAGACAACCCTTTCGACGTTCTGCTCAGCTTTCTCCCGAACAAGACACGCAGGATTTCACCTCAAGGTGTCAGCCTGTTTGCCAACGACTATTTCGATCCATGGTTGGGCCCATTAGTCGCCCGCCGTGATCGATCGGATGCTCTCGATGTTCGTTATGATCCTCGGGACATGAGCCACATCTACATCAAGGATCCCGATACAGGAGCTTGGCGCCCTGTGGGGCGGCGGGATGGACTGCTTGAGGCGGTCACCTTCTGGCAGCACAGGGCCGAGAGAAACCGAGCGCGCGAAACCGGCCGGCGCCCGATTGAGGAGAAGACCGCGATCCGCCGTGAAATCGCGGCGACGGTGGATGCCTCGGCATCGAAGAAGCAAAGGCTGAAGGAAATCGCACGGGCCAGGCATGCGGCTCATGCGCCGAAACCCTACCAGAGCCTCACTTCTTCCCCGACGCCAATCAGCGAAACGCCTGACCCTGAGCGCCCGCGCCGCGTCTTTCCGGTTGAGGATTGGTGAAATGACTGATCACCTCCTGGACTCCGCCGCATCACTTCTCGATGCCGGTGACGCGTGCCGCATCGACCATATCCGGACGGCCCGTTGGATCAGCCATCCGGTTGCAAGTCGCGCCCATAACGCCATGCGTCTGCTGCTTGATCGGCCTGTAACATTGCGCCCCAGAGGGCTCTTGCTGACGGGCCCCTATCACAATGGCAAGACAATGATCGCCGAACGCTTCGCGATTGAACATTTGCGTCAGTCAGAACGTCAAAGGATCTGGGTGATCCAGACCCGAGAAGGTGCCGGACTGTCTCACTTCTATGCCAGCATTCTTGCCGGGTTGCGCGCACCTCAGGCATCTGGCTGGCGAAGCCTGTCGCGCGCGGGCGAGCAGGTGGATCACTTGCTGGACAGCCTGAAACCCCGCGTGCTCATCTTCGATGAGTTCCACAGCGCCTTGCGCGGGCGGCGCCAGGATGTGAAAGCGATCTTCTCGTTTATGCGTCGTATCGCACGTGTCCACGACATCTCGCCCGTATTGGTCGGCGAGGTCGCGGTCTACGATGCAGTGCACGACACCGAGGAAATGGGATCGCGGTTCGATACGATCCCTATTTCCAGATGGGCGTATGACGAGGATTTCGCGACGCTCCTCGATAGTCTTGAGACCAGCATGCCTCTCGCCCGCGCCTCGAACCTGTCGCGACCGCCACTGGCTGAGATCATCCATGAATTGTCAGAGGGCTTGATCGGAGAGGTCGTCGATATCGTGAGCAACGCAGCTATCACGGCGATAAGGACCGGCGAGGAACACATTTCTGAAGCGACCATCACCTCTCTCGGTTACACGCCCCTGTCGAAACGCCGAAATGCGCCTTTGCGCCGCGAAATGATGTGACCCAGTCTGCGTCCGAGATCACAGTCACACCTGCGCGCGACTACGGCAATGAGGTGGGGCAAGGCTGGCCCGTCGTCGTTCCACCGGCACCCGGAGAGCTGCTGTCGAGCTGGCTGCACAGGCTGGCCATGGCCAATGGAATTCCACCTCAATATTTTGGGCGGGTTCTGGATGTCGCAGGTGGAGATTGGTCTGCAAAGCTTGACCGAGACCTTCCCGGGCGAGTCCTTGATCTCCTGGTCGAGCGAACCGGATTGCCCGCCGAGGACATTGATGGCCTGGCTTTGCACCGCGACCCACTGGCCCGGTTGCGATTGCGGCAGATCACAGGATCAGGAGATGCCCGCACATCGACCGCTCGGGTCAATCGCCTGCAATATTGCCCGGCATGCCTAAAAGAGGATCGCGCACCGTTCTTCCGGCGCGGCTGGAGCCTGGCGACGCGCGTTTCCTGCTTTCGGCATGGATGCCGCTTGCGCGATCACTGCCCTGCCTGCGGCCGAAGTGTCGCGTTGCCCTTAATTCTGAGACGCGGCGCGTTTGACGACAATTTTTGCCCTTAATTGCGAGATTCGGCTTTCGTCGGGCCTGTGCTTCTTGCGCGCCTTTGCGCAATATGATCAACCGCAACAAGCAGACGTGGCTCTTTCTCGAAGGCGCGCAATAGAGCAACCCTTGCATAGTCGTCGATGCCGGAGCTTGAGATGGCCGCTTTGACCAGCGGACGTGATCGGGCGGCATCAATGGCAGCAAGGCCGAACAGCCTCACTTCTGGTTTGTGGCTCTGAAGAGCGTATGCCGGATCTCCGCGGAAGGCCTTTAATGATATGGCAAAGGTGACCGCGCGCATTGCGCGCCGAAGTTGCCTGAGACTGCGTAATCGCGCGGCGTATTCAAGCCGCGCTGCGCCGTGGCGCGCACGATTTATCAGCTTTTCGGGCATCTGTTCACCACCGTCCTTGCCGAGCGTCTGCACAAGTCTCGTCCCGCAAACCTGACAGTCAAATGCCCAGGCCCGCCTCCAATGCCTGAGCGAAAGGCCCTCTCGGGAGCATTGCAGACA
>NZ_QAOH01000064.1 GCF_003050785.1 Celeribacter persicus | reverse complement strand
ATTGGCAGCGAAATGAAACAACCCAACCCGATCAGCAGGTGCAAAGAGTAGCTTAAACTACGCCAGATATTGTCCAATATATGGGGAGTAGCTCAGTCTATCATGAACAAACTGCTCCCCACCTCGACTGCCGGCAGCCTGCCGAAACCCTCCTGGCTGTCCGAGCCGGAAAAACTCTGGTCGCCCTGGAAACTCGAAGGCGAGGCCCTCATTGAGGGCAAACAGGATGCGCTGCGCGTCACGCTCATGGAGCAACAGGTCGCGGGCATCGACATCGTCAGCGACGGCGAACAGACCCGCCAGCACTTTGTTACCACCTTCATCGAAGGCCTCGACGGCGTCGATTTCGAGAAACGCGAGACGGTGAAAATCCGGGACCGCTATGATGCCAGCGTGCCGACCGTCGTCGGTGCCGTGTCGCGCCCGAAATCCGTTTTTGTCGAAGATGCGAAATTCCTGCGCAGCCAGACCAAAGCCCCGATCAAATGGGCGCTGCCGGGCCCGATGACCATGATCGACACGCTTTATGATGCGCATTACAAAAGCCGTGAGAAGCTTGCATGGGAATTCGCCAAGCTTCTCAATGAGGAAGCCAAAGAGCTTGAGACCGCAGGCGTCGATATCATCCAGTTCGATGAACCTGCGTTCAACGTGTTTTTCGAAGAGGTGAACGACTGGGGCATGGCCACGCTGGAGCGCGCCATGGAAGGTCTTAAATGTCAGAAGGCCGTCCATATCTGCTATGGCTATGGCATCAAGGCCAACACCGACTGGAAGAAAACCCTTGGCTCCGAATGGCGTCAATACGAGCTGATCTTCCCAAGCATTCAGAAATCCAGCGTCGATCTGGTTTCGCTTGAGTGCCACAACTCCCATGTGCCGCTGGATCTGATCGAGCTGATCCGGGGCAAAAAGGTGATGGTCGGCTCCATCGACGTGGCCAACAAAACCATCGAGACCCCCGAAGAGGTCGCCGACACCCTGCGCAAAGCGTTGCAATTCGTCGATGCGGACAAGCTTTACCCCTGCACCAACTGCGGCATGGCCCCGCTGTCGCGTGAGGTGGCACGTGGCAAGCTAAACGCCCTGTCCGCCGGTGCAGAAATTGTCCGGCGCGAGCTTCAGGCCTGACGATTTTACAGTTCGGGCAAGCTGTCACCGGTATGCCCGAACGGCCCCTATTTTAATTGCTGCGGCAGTTTTGCAACCGGCGTCACGGTGATCACCACCCGCACGCCCGAGGCAGATCACGGCACGACGGTCAGCGTCTTTATGTCCGTCTCGCTCGATCCGCCCCTGATCGCGATCTCTCTCGATCGTCGCTCGAAAATGCTGGGCAAACTGCGGGAATTGGGGCGCTATGAGACGTTAAAGAATCTCTTCCTTGAGCACGATGGCTTGCCGGCCTTGAACCGACCCGGTTTTATAGGAGACTTTTGATTTCGTATTTCAATCTGCGATTTTGACCGCTTGCAAGGTTTGTTTGTACTTCTCCTCTGCTTCGATTGGCGTGATGTAGCCAAGAGGTTCGAGCGGGCACTCCTTGTTGAACCAATCGACCTATTGCAGGGTTCCCATTCGACCTGATCCTTGGATTTCCACGGCCCCAGCCGGTTGATGACCTCGGTTTTGAACAGGCCGATGATTGTTCTGGCCTGCGCGTTGTCATAGCTGTTGCACCGGCAAAGCCGTTGCTGGTCATCTGCTTGGAGCCCGGAACAAATCTCGCAACGGCTAAAGGTGGATTTTTCCGAGGATCCGACGATGCGCATCGGCCACGAAGCCATTTATCAGGCTCTCTACATCCAGGGACGCGGAGCGCTAAAGCGAGAGTTCTCCACATGTCTGCGGTCCGGTCGTGCGCTCAGATTGGCGCGTGAACGCGGACGCAATCGCGGTAAACCCTTCCTCACTGATGCGCTGATGATCAGCGACAGAGCGGTTCCGGGCCATTGGGAGGGCGACCTCATTCTCGGTCTCGGCAGCTCGGCGATCGGCACACTCGTCGAACGCGTAACCCGCTTCACCATGCTCCTGCACCTGCCACGCATGAAGGGGCACGGACTACATCCTGCATGGCCCTGACGCATTGAACGCTGTTGCGCACTCACTGAACACGCGCCCCCGAAAAAACATTGGGTTGGCAAACACCAGCATAAGCACTCGACCGGCTGCTCAAACAGGATATAACCAAAGGTGTTGGGACGACCGATTGAGTCCGCCCTTCACACTTTCGCTTCTCGCCAAAATAAGGCCTATGCCTCGACCGACGTGCGCAACAAGCGATAGAAGAATAGAAGATCCTCGGATAATATCGCGATTGACCGCTAAAATAGCCTTTGGCTCTCAGAGAGATGCGCATGAGCAAACCTACCAAACCTGCCAATAGTCAGACCTTGCTTCGCGGCCTTTCTGTTCTTGAATGTGTGGCTCATATGCCGCGCAGCATTCCAGAGATTGCCGAAGAAGCAGGTATTTCCTATCAGACCGCACATCGGATTGTCTCTGTTCTCACTGACGTTCGATATCTGCGACAAGTCGATAGTAGACTGTACGGGTTAGGGCCGAAAGTTGTGGAGCTGGGTTTTGCGGGCTATCAACAAGCCGATGTCACCAAGATCGCAAAGCCTTGTCTTACAAAACTGGCGCAGGCGACCTCCGACACAGTGCATCTCGCCAGATTAGAGGATGGTGAGGTGATCTATCTGGACAAGTTGCAAAGCCGCCGCCCGATCGAGATCACATCGCGGATCGGAGGCAGAAAACCTGCCGTTTCAACGGGGGTTGGCAAGGCCTTGTTGCTGGACACGCCCGAAGAAGAGTTGCGGCAGCTGTTCAAGAGAGACCGCCACCTTATGAAGGTTAAGACATCTGAGGTCGAATGGTTCGAGCGGATGCGGGTCTATCAAGATGGTGGATATGCTTATGACCTTGGCGAGGACGAACACCAAATCCGTTGCGTTGCCGCGCCCCTGAGGGACGCGACTGGGCGTATTGTCGCTGCGATCAGTGTGTCTTCGACATTGGAATATATGCAGCAAGATCGCATGGAGGCCTTGATCCCGGTGGTCAAGTCCACGGCCGCCGAAATCAGCCGTGGACTTGGTTTTGTGTAAGCGCCCGATTGATGCCGCCTGCCTGATGGAGGCGGACCGAGATAAGACACGTGCATAACGACGTCTTTAGCGACGTGTCTTATCGGGAGGC
>NZ_QAOH01000063.1 GCF_003050785.1 Celeribacter persicus | reverse complement strand
GAAACAATGGCCTGGCTGGAGAAACAGCTCGCAGCATAAATGTGTCTGTCCGAGGCGTAAGTGCGACTTGTGGCAAAGTTTGCAACAGAGCCCCCCTAGATTTGTTGGCGCTTTGCTTGGTAATTTTGGAAGCAAAGGAAGGCGCAAATGTCAGAGTAAATTCGCTACTCAGAAGAGTTCAAGATCGACGCTGTGGCTCAGGTCAAAGCGTGGCTATTCAGTCAAGGATGTGGTTGACTGGCTCGGCATCAGCACAAAATCTCTCTACACTTGGATAGCGCAATTTTCGAAGCCACAAAGGCAGACAGACCAAGAGGTCGAAATCCGGCGGCGTAAAAAGGAACTCGCTCGGGTCACTGAAGAGCGCGACATTCTAAAAAACCGTTCCGGGCCGTTGCCCGCCTGCGTGCAGTATAAACAGCTTGTGCTACACTCATCGCGAAGGACAGATGCCGATAGCTTATTGGTGGGTCAGACCCCGTTAAAAAACGTGGTACATGGGCTGATGCGCACTTGAGAGTGGTGACGCCGCTTAGCGGCGATCCCGGTTAGGAAGATGATGAACTTGCATGGCCCACGCCCTTCGGCTTGAACGGAGGAGATGTCATGACAAAGTCCCAGACCGGCGACCACCCGGACCTGACGATGGTCAATCCTAATGCGGCTGCGATCGACATCGGATCGACGATGCACATGGCGGCAGTGAAACCTTACGCCGACGTTATGCCTGTGCGCGCCTTTGGGACATTTACTCAAGACTTGCACGATCTCGCCGCCTGGCTGCGGTCGTGCGGTGTCACCAGCGTGGCGATGGAGTCGACCGGCGTTTACTGGATACCAGCCTTCGAAATCCTGGAGGCGAATGGCTTCGAGGTTATCCTCGTGAATGCCCGCTATGCCAAGAACGTGCCCGGTCGCAAAACCGATGCGAGCGATGCGGGATGGCTGCGCCAGTTGCACTCCTACGGCCTCTTCGTGGCAGTTTCCGTCCTGAGGCAGAGATCGCCACCCTACGCGCCTACATGCGGCAAAGGGAACGGCTCACCGAGTATGCCGCCGCTCATATCCAACACATGCAGAAGGCGCTGATGGAGATGAACCTGCAGCTACACCACGTCGTTTCCGACATCACCGGCGCAACGGGTATGCGGATCATCCGTGCCATCGTTGGAGGCGAGCGCGATCCTGAAGTTCTTGCCGCTTTCCGGGATGTCCGTTGCAAATCATCTATCGACACAATCAAAGCCGCGCTGGTCGGTAATGACCGTGAAGAGCACGTCTTTTCCCTGACACAGTCTCTGGAACTTTACGACTTCTACAAGACCCAGATCGAGACATGCGACCGGAAGCTGGAAGCGGCAGTCGCGGCTTTGACTGTCCGGGCTGGGGCTGATCTGGCTCCGCTGCCGAAGGCACGGATCAAGGGCAAGCAGCACAACGCGCCGTCCTTTGATGTGCGGGCCGCGCTTTACGGGGTGCTGGGCACAGACCTGACGCAGATCCACGGCCTTGGACCATCGCTGGCCCTGAAGCTGGTGGCAGAATGCGGCACGGACCTGCGAGCCTGGAAGAGCGCCAAGCACTTCACGTCGTGGCTCTGCTTGGCTCCAGGCAACAAGATATCTGGTGGCAAATTGCTGTCCTCACGGACACGCCGATCGTCAAGCCGCGCCGCTGCACTTCTGCGTCTGGCTGCCGTCACGATTGGGCAAAGCGACACAGCCTTGGGCGCGTTCTATCGACGCCTCTCGGCGCGGATCGGTAAGCAGAAGGCAGTCACAGCGACCGCACGCAAAATCGCTGTCCTGTTCTATAATGCCATCCGCCACGGTATGACCTATCAGGATCAGGGGGCCGTGGCCTACGACGAGCGACATAGGAAACGCGTTCTGTCAAATCTCCAGCGACGCGCCAAGACCATGGGGTTTGCCCTAACCCCCATCTCAAGCGTCGAGGCTGTTTCTTAGGAAGGGCAAGGCTTGTCCGCTATTGGTCCGAAGGCAATGCCGAGCGCGTACTTCGCCAGGGATGCAAAGTGAGGCACGCCTTCATCGCTGCGCACCGTCAGCAGCATCCCGTCCGCATTCTATGCAAAATACTCAGCGTCCATCCGAGCGGTTTCTATGCCTGGATCAAGGAGCCGTTGAGCCAGCGAGCGCTCGAAAAAGAACGACAAATAGCACAGGCCAAGCAGGCTTGGACCGACAGCGGCAAGAACTATGGATATCGCAAGATCCATGACGATCTGATCGAGATGGGCGAGGCCGTGTCCGAGAACCGAGTAGCGCGGCTGGCTCGCCTTGCGGGCATTCAGGCGCAGATCGGCTATAGGAAGAAGCCCGGCCAGTATAGTGGAAAGCCCTCTGTCGTCGTGGACAATACGCTGAACCGGCAGGCCGACGTGGCGGCTCCGGATCGGGCATGGGACGAGACATTGTCCGCCATTGGTTCAAGAACAATGGTCGAGTGATATCACCTACATCAGGACGCACGAAGGTTTCGCCTATCTCGCTGTGATCATCGATCTATTCTCTCGGCGCGTGGTCGGGTGGGCAGTTCACTCCCGCCAGACGTCTGAGCTTGCTGTGCAGGCTCTTCTTATGGCGATCTGGCGGCGCAAACCAGATCAGGGCTTGCTGGTGCATTCAGATCTGGGCGCTCAGTTCACAAGCCGCGAATGAGCCGCGTTCCTACAAGAGAACGGATTGGGGCACTCGATGAGCCGCAGGGGCAACTGCCATGAAATCAAGCTGGTCCGCGCCAGCGGAGTACATGATCCGGGGGATCATTTACAGGCGCAGAATGCGGTAGCCGAGAGCTTCTTTCAGGTGCTGAAACGGGAGAAAATCAGACGGCGGACCTACCGAACCCGCGAAGCCGCTCGACGCGATGTCTTTGAGTACATCGGGCTGTTCTACGACCCGAAACGCAAGCGCACGAATGTCGCTCTCGCTCATGTGGCGGAAGTTTTCGTAAGGCATCGCCGGAAAGAGATGCGCCCCGTGCGGCGTCACGCCATCAACCATGGCCACACGGAAGTTGTCCAAGGACCAACCGTCGATGCCCGCGAGAATTTTTAGAAAGGCGTTCAGATCGCCCGCAACCTACGCATCAAATCCGATACATTTGTCATACGGCTTTCGAAACAGAAGAATCCTGAACAGAAATGGGTAATGACGATTCAGAGAGGGAACCGGCGCGGGTCGCTCAATGAGTAAAAGTCGAACCGAACCTCTACGGTTCGGCCAATCACTCACCTTCATTTCCCCAACATGGCCTGGCTGGCCCGAAGCTGCATATTTGGGCTTTTGAGAGAACATGTTGAGAACAAAAGGCTGATTGACGGTCAGAGCTGATGTTGGATGATAC
>NZ_QAOH01000062.1 GCF_003050785.1 Celeribacter persicus | reverse complement strand
ACGATCCAGTAGGATCCTTCCCGCCGTCCGGCGGGAAGGTAGGCACGACAGACGCCTTCGGCATTTTCTGCCAGATCGCGCACGAGGTCTTCGGTCTCGGAATACATGGGTCAACAACCTCCGCGATCATGTAACCTTGCGACAGGACAACGTGCAAGCAGACGATCCAGTATCGCGATACCATCGGCGTCAGTCGGGCAGAACAGCCGCAGCTTCCAACTGATGATCTCCGAGAAGAAGCCATCGGCCTTGAGCCGATCCTTGGCTGCCTCCGAGAAGCCCGACAGTTCGATCCGGTTCGCGCCCATGACGCGCGAGCGGTGCAATTCCATCCCCTCGGCCAGCCGCACCACGGTCTTGCCCTCGAGGACAATGGCATGGACCTGCGCGGCCGTGAGCTTCGGCGCATCGGCTGCAAGGGTGGTCGCGACCCAGGCAGGCGAGACCCGGCGGCCAATGATGCGCTGGCCGTCATCGGTCTGCAGCCGATAGACGCGGGTTTCATCCTGGGGAAGCTGCTTCCAGATCGGCAGCAGCAGACCCGCCACGATGTGCAGCGTGGAGTCCGAAAACTCCGGCACCTCGGCCAGTTCCGCAGTCCACGCCGCAGTGAAGGCCGCGCGGTCGGCCTCGAGCCAGTGGGTGTCCTCCATGACCTTGGCCGGGACCGTGCTGGCATCAAGCGGGCGGATCAGGCGCAGGCGCGGCTCGATGGTCCCATCGTCCAGCATCAGGCTGGTGGCGGGCACCTGCACAGCAGCCCGGCCCGAGCGGCTGTTGATGAGACACCGCGCCTGCGGGTCATCCAGCCATTCGAGCGCATCGGCCAGCGAGGTCGGCGTGTTGCGGCGCTTTTCCGCGATGGTCAGCAGCTGGGTTTCCGCGCCGGAGCCCGGATGGGTGTAGATGACCTGTGCGTCGGTCACCCGGAAGCTCTCGGCACGGAGTGTCTCGAGCCCGAGATCATAGACTCCGGCGGCGATGGCGCCCTCAATTCGCTGATCGAGCAGCTCCTCGAAACCCGCGAACAGCACGGCCTGCATGTCGATCGTCAGCGCCAGCAGGCGATTGAGGAAGGTCGTGATCGGCGGCAGGTCATCCTTCAGCCCGTTGTCATCGGTCAGGCTGAGCCCGGTCGCATCCTCGAAAGCCCCGAGCGAACATCCGGCCAGATCGCCGCGATAGATGCGGCGGTAAAGCTGGCGCAGGGCGTCGCGGGCGTAAGGCGACTCGAGGTTGTCTTCGGGCCGGAACAGCCCTTGCCCGCCAGTCTGGCGCTGGCCGCGCGTTATAGCGCCAAGCGTGTCGAGACGTCGCGCAATGGTCGACAGGAACCGCTTCTCCGCTTTGACATCGGTGGCCACCGGCCGGAACAGCGGCGGCTGCGCCTGGTTGGTTCGGTTGGTGCGTCCGAGGCCCTGAATCGCCGCGTCTGCCTTCCAGCCGGGTTCCAAGAGGTAGTGGACCCGCAGGCGCTGGTTCTTCGCCCCGAGATCGGCGTGATAGCTGCGCCCGGTGCCGCCGGCATCCGAGAAGATCAGGATTCGCTTTTCATCATCCATGAAGGCTTGGGTCTCAGTGAGGTTTGCCGATCCAGCCCGGTTCTCCACCACGAGCCGTGCGGAATGCCCTTCGCCCTTGCGCACGATGCGTCGCGAGCGGCCCGTGACCTCGGCCACGAGATCCGTGCCGAAGCGCTGGACGATCTGGTCGAGCGCCCCCGGCACCGGTGGCAGCGAGGCCAGCTTCTCGATCAGCGCGTCACGACGGCGGACGGCTTCGCGGCATTCGACCGGTTGGCCGTCGCGCGTGACGGGGCGCGAGGAGAGATTGCCTTCGCTGTCGGTGAAAGGCTCGTAGAGCTGCACCGGAAAGGAATGGGCGAGGTAGTCCAGAACATATTCCCTGGGCGTGATGTCACAGCGGATGTCGTTCCACTCCTCGGTTGGGATCTCCGACAGGCGGCGTTCCATCAGTGCCTCACCCGTCGAGACGATCTGGATGACCGCCGCATGGCCCGCAGCCAGATCGGCCTCAATGCTGGAAATCAGCGTGGGGGTCTTCATCGAGGTGAGCAAATGGCCGAAGAAACGCTGCTTGGCGGACTCGAAAGCCGAGCGCGCGGCGGACTTGGCCTGGCGGTTGAGCGTGCCCGACCCGCTCGGCCCGTCGGCCGCGCCAGAAATGTTCGCGGCTTCCAGCGCCGCGGTCAGGTTGTTGTGAATGATGGCGAAGGCCGCGGCATAGGCATCATAAATGCCGCGCTGCTCGGGGCTGAGCGCGTGTTCGAGCATCTCGTATTCGACGCCGTCATAGGAAAGCGACCGCGCCGTGTAGAGGCCGAGCGCCCGCAGGTCGCGGGCCAGAACCTCCATCGCCGCGACACCGCCAGCCTCGATGGCTTCCACGAATTTCGACCGGGTCTGAAAGGAGAAATCCTCTCCACCCCAGAGGCCGAGACGCTGCGCATAGGCGAGGTTGTGGACGGTCGTCGCGCCCGTGGCCGAGACATAGACCACGCGGGCATTCGGCAGCTTGTGCTGCAGGCGCAGGCCCGCCCTGCCCTGCTGCGAGGCCATAGTGTCGCCCCGCTCGCCTTTGCCCCCGGCGGCATTCGCCATGGCATGGCTTTCGTCGAAGAGGATCACCCCGTCGAAATCTGCCCCGAGCCAGTCGACGATCTGGTCGACGCGGGATTTCTTCCCGCCTCGTTCTTCCGAACGCAGCGTCGCATAGGTGGTGAAGAGAATTCCCTCGGTAAGCGGGATGTCGCGGCCTTGGGCAAAGCGCGAGAGCGGCGTGACCAGCAGGCGCTCCTGCCCGAGCGCCGACAAGTCGCGCTGCGCATCTTCCAGCAGCTTGTCGCTCTTTGAGATCCACAGCGCCTTGCGTCTTCCTCGGGCCCAGTTGTCGAGCAAAATCCCGGCCGACTGGCGGCCCTTGCCCGCCCCGGTGCCATCGCCGAGGAAGAAACCCCGGCGGAAGCGGACGGCGTCAGCGGCATCGTCCGGTGCAGCGGAGACCACGTCTCCGGTTTCATCCGCGGTCCAAGACCCAGTGAGATGCGCGCCATGCGCCTCCCCCGCGTAGATGACGGTCTCAAGCTGCGCGTCTGACAGCAGGCCGTCGCGCAGGATGGTCGCCGGAAGCTTGGGGCGATAGCTGGGTTTCGGCGGTGCGACAGAGGCCATGGCCGCCGATTGCACAAGCTTGGTCGGGTGTGGGGCTGCGCCGGGGATGTCGATGGCCTGCAGACGGAAGGTCTCGTAGATCGCATCGGACAGCCGTGCGGCATCTTCGTCCTCGGCGGCGTCACGGAGAGCGTAGTCCAGTTCCTCGGCCTCGATCGGCGTTTCGGGTTTCGCCGGTTGAGCTGCGGAGGTCGCGCGGGATCGGCTGACGGGTTTGC
>NZ_QAOH01000061.1 GCF_003050785.1 Celeribacter persicus | reverse complement strand
CGGCAGAGGATCGTCCACGACCGGGTGAGACGACCACAACGGTGTTACAGGCCATTCAGGAAGGCCATGAGGTCCTTGTCCTCCTTCCACCGCCTTTTCGGTCCCGGAGAGCCAACCTCGCAAAGCGCCACGGCATTTGCCTTCAGCGTGAGGTCGATCTCGGCATAGATGTTCGTGGTGCTGATCGACACGTGGCCGAGCCAAGCGCGGATGGTGTTGATGTCGACGCCGGCGAGCACGAGATGGCAGGCCGTCGTGTGCCGGATCACGTGTGGTGTCACCGCCCGACCCGCCAGTCGAGGCACATCGGCAGCGCAACGTTCGACCAGCCGATACACGCCGAACCGTGTGTAGGCATGGCCGAGCCTGCTGAGGAACACCGGGGCCTCGGGCGCGCGGCCGATGATCTGTTCCGCCAGGACTCGCTCCGTTTCCGACCAGAGCGGGCATTGGCGTATCTTGCCGCCCTTGCCGTGCAGTGTGGCTAGATCGTGCCCACCTCTGTCGCGGTCAAGGGTCAGGTCCCGAACCTTCAGCTGCGTGACTTCGGAGACGCGAGCCCCGGTATTGTAGAGGAAGAGAAGCAGCGCGTATTCGCTCTGCCCTCGACGGTTCTTGCGGTCCGGAACCGCGAGCATCGCTTCCATCTCCTCCCGCGACAGCCAGCCGACCGGCGGCAACATCGCCTTCTTCGAGGCGATCGCGCGGATGTGGCTGCACCATTCGACCTGTGCGGGATCGCGGCTTCCCACAAAGCGGGCGAAGGCCCGGATGGCGGCGAGCCGCTGATTGCGCGTCCTGACGGAACATCCGCGCTCCTGCTCGAGATGGGCAAGGAATTTCAATACAAGTGCCGAGGTGAGGTCCTGCATGGCCAGGCGTTCGATGGGCTTCCGGACCTTTCGGCTCGCGAAGGGCAGGAGCAGCTTGAACGTGTCGCGATAGCTCGCGCGAGTGTTCCGGGCCAGATTGCGCTCGCTGACGATATACTCAGTTAGGAAGCGCCGGAGCCATGGCCCAATGAGATCACGGTCTGGCATCCGACCCTCCTCCGGCATAGCGCGCGAAGAGCAGCGAGGCCTGCGCAAGGAGGTCCGGCGTCATCGTCAGATAGACCTTTGTGCCTTCGAGGTCGGAATGGCCGAGATAGGTGGAGAGCGCGGGCAGCAACCGCTGTACGTCCGCTCCCTGTCGATACCAAGCGATCAGCCGGTGAACCGCGAAGGTATGCCGGAGGTCATGTAGGCGCGGGTTCTTCCGCCCTCCGGCCCTGCCATGCACATCCGCAACGCATCTCAGGCGATCGAAGGCGGCCTGAACGGTGCTGCTGGCGAGCCGCGTGCCATCCCTGTTGGCGAGCAGGAACGACGTGGCACTCTCCGCGACCCCCTTGACGGGCCGAACCGAGAGGTGGGCATCCAGTATGCCTGCAAGCTGCGGACCCACGGGAACCAACCTGCTCTTTTGGAACTTCGTATCGCGGATCGTGAGGATCGCCTCCGCCGTATCCACATCAAACAGGGTGAGAGCGGTCGCCTCGCCGAACCGCAGCCCGGCCCCGTAGAGCATCAGCAGCAGGGTCCGGAACGTCGCGGGGTCGAGTTGCCGGGAGCCTTGCAAGGCATTGTCGATGTGATCCGGGTCGAAGAGGCGCTGCAGCTGATCCCGGCTGTAGATATGTGGCGGTGCCTGCAAGGGTGGGCGCCGCTCGCTTTCAGGAAGCGGCGACGAGAGGGCATGGCCGCGGCTGATCGCGTAGCGCCAGAACCCGGCCAGCGCGTAGTGTTTGTTTTCGCGGTGCCGGGTAACGGGGCCTGTCCCGGCGAGGAAGGCTTGGACCTGCGCGCATGTGACAGCGTCGCATCCGGCGTCGCCATCGGCGTGCTGAAGGAACTGTCGAAGCAGGTTCCGCGCCGTCAAGAACTTTACGCCGTGCGCCTGGCGCCATGCCACGTAGTGTTCGATCGCATCTCTCAGCTTCATACGAGACCCTCCAGATCGAGGGCCGCGACCTCTCGCAGAGTCCGGAGGTCGACCTTGGCGTAGATCGCCGTCGAGGTCGGGTCCCGGTGCCCAAGGAAGTCGCCGATGACCTTCATCGCCACGCCTTGGTCCAGCAGGTGTTGGGCGGCGGCATGGCGGAGCGCATGTGGTCCTCGACGACCGGAGACCACGCCGATCCCGGCCAGGCGGTCGCGCACGATCTTGCCCAGAGCCTTCCGCCCAAGGGGGCGGATCGGGGCACAGGATGTGAAGAAGAGGCTCCGCCCGAAGCCGGTGGGACGCCCGTTCCGGATGTAGTCGAGGATGGCACCGCCGACCTCCTGCGACAGCGGCCACAGATGCGTGCGACCCGGCTTTGGACAATGCACGCGCAGGAGCTCGTTCTCCCAATCGAAGTCATCGAGGCTGAGACCCGCGACTTCGCCCGCGCGCAGGCCGAAGGAGGCGAAGAGCATCAGGATCGCGCGATCGCGTCTGTCGACGGGCCGCTGACCCTCAGACGCCAACAGACGCTCGACATCCTGACGCTTGATGCCCTTCGGAAGGCACTCATCGGCCCTGTATCCGGGCGCGACGGTGCCCGCGGCCAGCCCGGGCCGACACCACCCGCGCTTCTCTGCGAAGCCGACAAACGACCGGACGCGCTGCGCGAAGTCGTGGATCGTTCTCCGGCTCCACGACCCGCGTTGGTGTTCATCGCCGATGATGCTGTCGATATCGGTGACCTCAAGAGTGTCGAGCCGGATCCCCATCTGGTCGAGGTGTTGGAGGAATGTACCGGCGGCGCGCCCGTAGCTTTCGATACTGGCATTTGCCAGGCCACGTTCGTCGCGCAACCAGCGCTCGTAGGCCTGAAGCTCGGGCGGAGGCCAACTAAATTCGCCTTCGGCGTCTTCGAGCCAGCCGAGATACCGCACCAGTGCAATACAGTGGCTGACGAAGCGTTGGCGGGCCTTCGACGTGGCCGGCGTAGCGCTTCTGCGGCCCCGCGGCTCCGACCAGAGTGTCGCGGCGGCTTCGATGTTCCGCGGGTGGATCCGATCGCCGTCGCGAAGGTCCAGAAGGCGAACGAGGTTGAGGTGGGCGTTGGCCTGTTTGCGCAGGTTGGCGCGGCTCGCGCCGGTTCCCTTCAGGTGGACGAGGTAGTCTGCGCGTTGTGCCGCGAGCGGGGCGTCACGATGTTTCGCCGCGGCGGGCGGCAAGAAGATGTCTTGGAACATGGGTGTGTCTCCATAATGTGGAGACACAGGATTTCGCAGGTCAGGACATGATTTGTGGGTTTTTCGGTTCGGACGGTCTCATGAACACGACCTCGCTGCACCCTTCAGC
>NZ_QAOH01000060.1 GCF_003050785.1 Celeribacter persicus | reverse complement strand
CATCGATATTTGCTGCACATGTCTGTGAACCCTGTCTCAAGTTTAAGGGCAAAAATATCGGAATTAAAGGCAAAATCTCATATTTAAGGGCAAAGGACAGCCGTTGATTTCGTTGAATCTCTCATCTCACAATTAAGGGCTACGCGACAACGATCAAACCGCCGCTCTGTTTCGCCCTAAACGTCACCGACTTTCAGCCCGTTCCTACCGCCACGCCAGAGCCGATGCCTTCGAAATTTGGGCTGAGTATGCACGCGAGTTGATCGCTTGAAAATTACGCGCAGCCCCGTTCTTGAGTGCCATCAATAATAACCTGACAATGCCCGCCAAGGGCGTCGGCTCCATCTCGACCTTGACCTTCGATCTCGACATCACGGTCGAACCCGTCGCGAGCACGAACCCGATGGCCCCCACGCACCGCGTCCTCGGCCGCTCCCCGCGCGGCAAACTGGTCGAGTGCGGCGGCATCTGGAAGAAGCAGAACAAGGAGACCGGCGCCGACTACTACACGCTGACCATCCGCGACCACGGGTTCAACGCGAACCTCGGCAAGGCCGCGAACCAGGACGATCTGTCCCTGCAGGCCGTCATCCCCTGGGGGCCGAAAGACGCCGCGTGAAAGATCGCTTGGCAGGGGTTCGCCTCTGCCAAGCAGTTTACAGTTGTAAACACAGATATCCCCGGTCGGCGTATGTAGTCTCGTTCTGCTTGATTAGACACTATATAAAGGAAAAATCTTGACTTAGCGTAGTGAATCACGGCTCTTATCCTCAAGTGGCGCGAGAAAGGCCATATTTTAGATTTTGGGGCAACTAGATGATTCCTGTGACACCACTGGCAAGCGAGAAGCCTTCTGCGCTCGCGACAGATATTTCCGAGCGGTTGAATGCTGCCATTCGGGAACATCTTCTTTCTGCTTTTGCCCCAGATAGCACCAAAACACTACGATCTTTTTCTGCGCCGGAGGCAGCCGATCTTCTCGGTGTATCGGGTCAGTTCATGCGGAAGTTGCATTCGGAAGGGACGATCCCGGAGCCCGAAGATGTTCGCGGTGGGCGGCGCTTCTACACGGCGCAAGAGATATGGAATGCACGCGAGATTCTTGAAAAGTCATCTCGTAAGAAAGGGCGCTATCTGCCTCGCCGATCTGGTGATGAAAAACTGCAAATCTGGCAATTGATGAACTTCAAAGGCGGCTCGAGTAAGAGTACGACGTGTGTCCATCTCGCGCATTATTTCGCACTTCGTGGCTATCGTGTCCTGGTCGTCGATCTAGACCCGCAAGGTTCACTAACCTCCATGTGCGGCATCAGTCCCGAGATCGAGTTCGATGGGCTAACGGTTTATGACGCGATCCGTTACGATGATCCCGTCAGCATGGCGGATGTCGTCGTCCCCACCTACTTCCCGGGGCTTTCGATCGCGCCATCGCGCCTCATGTTGTCAGAGTTTGAGACCGAGTCCGCAGTTCATTCGAACCCTGACCAGCCGTTCTTTACTCGCATTCGCAACGCCTTGTCTCAGGTCGAGGACGATTTTGACCTAGTGTTGATGGATAGTCCGCCACAGCTCGGGTTTTTGACCATCGCGGGAATGGCCGCTGCCAGTTCTTTGATTGTGCCATTGACGCCCTCAATGTTGGATGTCTCGTCAACAGCGCAGTTCCTCGAACTCGCCGGTGCCTACATGGGGGTGATCGAGGATGCTGGCGCGACGCTTCAATACGATCACTTCAAATTCCTGATTACTCGCGATGAACCAACGGATGTTCCTTCACAGCAACTGACATCTTTCATGCGCGCCCTCTTCCAAGATCGGGTTATGTCCGCGACCGCTCTCAAGAGTACAGCGATCAGCGACGCGACCATGCTCAAACAGTCGATCTATGAGGTGGTGCGCTCCGAGATGACGCGTGCAACCTATGATCGTGCGAAAGGTTCGATGGATGCCGTTGGGCGCGAGGTGGAAGCTATGATTCACGAATCTTGGGGGCGTAAATAATGGCAAGGAAATCCCTTCGCGACATGTCGGGTATCGCCAACACCATCGCGCGGTCCGGCGGCAACGCTTCGACAGAAAGGGCTCCTAAAACAAGCGCCCCTGCGTTGGGGGCGTTGCAGGGTTCTCTCGCGTCGATCCGGGAGATTGATCCCAGTTTGATCGATGATTGGGGTCCGAAAGATCGACTGGATGAGTTTACAGCTGTAAACGCCGAAGAAGACGATGAAGGTTTCGAGGCGCTCAAGAACAGCATCCGCGATGGCGGCCAGCAGGTACCAATCCTCGTTCGACGATCCAAATCCGCAGATGGTCGATTCGAAGCGATCTACGGTCGCCGCCGACTGAAGGCATGTCGGGAACTTGATATCAAAGTGCGTGCGAACGTCCAGGATGTCGATGACGCCACGGCTTTGTTGGCTAAGGGGTTAGAGAACGCCGCGCGGCGCAACCTGTCGTTTTACGAGAAAGCGCGTTTTGCCGAGGCAATCCAGGCCGCGGGTCATGAAAGCGCGACAGTGCGCCAGGTTTTAAACCTATCCGCCTCAGGGCATTCACACCTGACTAAGGTGACGCAGAATGTTCCGTCGAAAGTTGGGGACTTGATCGGGGCCGCGCCAAAGTCGGGTCGACCGAGATGGACAGATCTTGCCGAGTTGTTCCTCGAGCGGAAGCTGACGGAGCAGGTCGCGATTGACGTGTTGGCCAAGCTTAGCGCCTCTTTGACTTCGGATGATCGGTTGGACGCTCTTATCAAGGAAGCGACCAAGCGCGGAGCGAAAACGACCAATGTTTCTCGAGAGATCACGCCCATGGAAGGCGTGACCATCAAGGCCGGGCGAGGGAGCCTTTCCTTGTCAGTGAAGAAGTCTGGCGCGAATGCCAAGTTCGCGACTTGGCTTGAGAGCAATCTCGAGGACATCATCAAGAGATCCTACGCCGAGTTTACAGATATAGACTCGGGGGATGAGAACTGAGGATGAGCAGAAAGGAGGAAAGGTAAACAAAGAAAACCCCCGAAACCAAAGTTTCGAGGGCTGCTGCGCAAAGCGCAATTCTTAGATTAGACACCTAGAATCTAGCAGCCAGCGAATCGTCATACAAGAGAAAACGCTCTAGAGCGAACGGGATTTCTTTGTCTGCTGATACAAAATGGAAAAATTCATTGATGCTCCGAATGGAGCGACTGGGACAGGCATGCCCCAGAATAGTAGAGGTGTGTCAAATATCTATCAAACATCAGGGTGGCGAAAAGCGTCCGCGGGCCTTGCCGTCTCTGAACGACTTGCTGAAGCGGGCGAACAGCTATCTGTATCCAAAACACGGGCTTTCGTCGCGGTGAAGCGGGTCGGAGCATATATTGGCCTCAAGGCCGGAGACATGATGCTCCTCGACACGCTCGGGGCCTTCACACAGGCCCAAGACTGGGAAGAGGGGCAGCGCCCGATCGTCTGGGCGTCGAACGCCTATCTGATGGAGCAGACGGGGGTCTCGCTCTCCGCGCTTAAGCGCCATGCCCGGCGCCTGGCTGAGATTGGCGTGATCTCCTTCCAGGACAGCCCGAACGGCAAGCGCTGGGGCCGC
>NZ_QAOH01000059.1 GCF_003050785.1 Celeribacter persicus | reverse complement strand
GGGGGTAGATTCCGGTAGGGGGCAGGATCGTATCACAAGGCATTATGTCGGTGCCGTTTGACGATGTCTGTGACGGTGTTTTTCGAGATGCCAAGGTCGCGTGCGATCCACCGGTATGACCGGCCGTCTTCGATGGCCTGAAGCACCTTCGGGGCAAGCTTATCGGATTTTGGTCGTTGGCCTGGCTGTCGGCCAAGCTTTTTGCCGCGCGCACGGGCCGCTGCGAGACCGGATTTCACGCGCTCGCTGAGCAAATCGCGCTCAAACTGGGCGATCCCGGCCAGCATGGTGGCCATCATCCGGCCGTGTGGCGTGTCGAGTTCGAAGGTCATGCCGTTCATGGCCACGACTGAGACCTTCCAGCCTGCCAACCTGTTCAGAGTATCGAGCAGGTCCTGGGTGGAGCGTCCCCACCGGGAAAGCTCGCTGACGAGGATGGCATCGAGTTGTCGAGCCTGCGCCAGATCGAGCACACGGTTACGTGCAGCCCGATTGGCAGCGACCCCGGAAGCTGTCTCCTTGAATACGCCGACCACGTCATAGCCGCCACGCTCTGCAAACGCGGTGAGCTCGGACACCTGTCGCTCACAAGACTGGTCTGTGGTCGAGACTCTGGCGTAAATGGCGGCACGTTGTCCCAGTTGAACCCCCTCGGATTTCGGCCTTGCAAGCCATTGATTTTGCTGGTGCGGATTTCGTCCTGAACAGACTAATGACTAACAAGGACAATCCAGCATGCCAAGACGGTCCATCCTGACCGAACGACAGCGCTCTGCGCTGTTCGATTTGCCCACTGATGAAGCCACCCTCCTGCACCACTACACCCTGGCCGATGATGATATCGAACACATCCGCACCAGGCGGCAGGCGCGTAATCGGCTTGGCTTCGCACTGCAGTTGTGCGCGTTCCGGTATCCCGGTCGTCTTCTGATGCCGGGGGAGATCATTCCCCTGGAAGTGAGCCGCTTCCTCGCTGCACAGCTTGGCGAACGTTCCGAAGACCTCGCCTATTACGCCGAGACCGATGTGACACGGCGCAGGCACCTGATCGACCTTCGCCGGGTTTACGGCTTCAAGATGTTCTCGGGCCGTGGTGCGCGTGACTTGAAGGCGTGGCTTGAGCGCGAGGCCGAAACGGCCCGTTCCAACGAAGACCTGGCGCGCCGGTTTGTCGAGGAATGCCGTCGGACACAGACCATCCTGCCCGGTGTCTCGGTCATCGAGCGGCTGTGCGCCGACGCCCTCGTAGCGGCGGAGCGCAGAATAGACAGCCGGATCGCCGCCAGAGCTGATGACCAAACGAAGGAACGGCTGGACGCGATGCTGACCGAGATGGTCGATGGCAAGGTCAGCCGGTTCGTCTGGTTGCGCCAGTTCGAGGTGGGCAACAACTCGGCGGGGGCATCCCGGCTCCTGGACAGATTGGAATTCCTGCAGGCATCGGCAGTTCCGCCCGGAATCCTGGAGGATGTTCCGCCCCACCGGGTCGCGTGCCTGCGCCGTCAGGGTGAGAGATACTTTGCCGACGGGCTACGCGACATCACCAGTGACCGGCGTCTGGCGATCCTGGCAGTCTGCGCCATCGAATGGACCGCGGCCATCGCTGATGCGGTGATCGAGACCCATGACCGGATTGTTGGCAAAACCTGGCGGGACGCGAAGAAACTGTGCGATGCGCGGATCGCCGATGCCAGATCTTCGCTGCAGGAGACGTTGCGGTCATTCAAAGACTTGGGCGCCGCCCTGCTGGAAGCCAAGGGAGATGACACATCCCTCGACGCGGCCACGGAAGCG
The DNA here is from genome assembly GCF_003050785.1 of Celeribacter persicus. GTDB lineage: Bacteria > Pseudomonadota > Alphaproteobacteria > Rhodobacterales > Rhodobacteraceae > Celeribacter > Celeribacter persicus. The sequence goes on along the minus strand of NZ_QAOH01000059.1, from coordinate 1,878 downwards.
GCATGCGGTTGGACACGTCTCGAAAGTATGGTGGCAACCGCTGCCGAGCTGACCGACACGATGACCGCCGACGCTCTGGCGCATGTCGTTCACGGATATCACCGGTTCCGGCGCTATGCGCCACGCATGCTGCGTGTACTCGATGTCCGGAACGCCCCTGTGGCTGCGCCTTTGGTGAAAGCCGCCAAAATCCTCGCCGAAGATCAGACCGATGCGCCCCGCCAGACCTCGTTCCTGCGCCGCACGTCAAAATGGCAGCGCCACCTCAATGCCCAGGAGCCCGATGACAACCGGCTTTGGGAGGTCGCCGTGCTGTTCCATATCCGAGACGCTTTCCGTTCCGGCGATATCTGGCTCCCGCATTCCCGGCGCTACGCTGACCTGAAACAGGCACTTGTGCCGATGGAGGCGGCGAAGGCGTCGCCGCGACTGACCATGCCCTTTGAGCCGGAGGTCTGGCTTGAAGATCGTAAAACGCGATTGACGGAAGGCATGAATCGCTTGGCTAGAGCCGCCCGAACTGGCGCAATCCCAGGTGGATCTATTGAAAATGGCGTTCTCAAGTTGGATCGCCTCACCGGCACCGTGCCCGGCGATGTCGACGACATGGTGCTCGATCTCTATGGCCGCCTGCCCGCAGTCCGCATCACCGATCTGCTGCAGGAAGTCGATGACGATATCGGCTGCACTGAAGCATTCACTCATCTACGCACCGGCGTTCCCTGTAGAGATCGCATTGGGCTCTTGAATGTACTGCTGGCCGAGGGTTTGAACCTTGGGCTCAGCAAGATGGCCGAGGCGACCAGTTCTCACGATTACTTCCAGCTTTCCCGCCTGTCGCGGTGGCATGTCGAAAGCGATGCCATCAACCGGGCGCTTGCCATGGTGATCGAAGCTCAGACCCGTCTGCCCATGGCCCAGTTCTGGGGTGGTGGCGTCACCGCGTCCAGTGACGGGCAGTTCTTCCCTGCCGCCCGGCAGGGCGAGGCCATGAACCTCATCAACGCGAAGTATGGCTCTGAGCCCGGCCTGAAAGCCTATACCCACGTCTCCGACCAGTTCGGCCCGTTCGCCACCCAGAACATCCCGGCCACCGTCAACGAAGCGCCCTACATCCTGGATGGGCTGTTGATGAACGAAGTCGGGCGCAAAATCAAAGAGCAGTACGCCGACACCGGCGGCTTCACGGATCACGTCTTCGCCGTCACGGCGTTGCTGTCCTATCACTTTATCCCGCGCATCCGTGATCTGCCATCGAAACGGCTCTACCTCTTCGATCCTGCCGCCGCGCCGAAGGAACTGCGCAGTCTGATCGGCGGAAAGGTTCGGGCGAAATTGATCGTCGAGAACTGGCCAGACATCCTGCGGGCCGTCGCCACGATGGCGGCAGGGGTCATGCCGCCCAGCCAACTTCTGCGGAAGTTCGCCTCATACCCGCGTCAGCATGAGCTTGCCCTGGCACTTCGAGAAATCGGGCGCATCGAGCGTACCCTTTTCATCATGAACTGGTTGCTCGACGTTGACATGCAGCGCCGCGCCCAAATCGGCTTGAACAAAGGCGAGGCACATCACGCGTTGAAAAATGCCCTGCGGATTGGACGCCAAGGTGAAATCCGCGACCGCACTGCCGAAGGACAGCACTACCGAATGGCCGGTCTCAACCTGCTGGCTGCGATCATCATCTACTGGAATACGAAACACCTCGGCCACGCGGTCAAAGCCCGAAAACGCGAAGGGTTCGACTGCTCGCCAGAGCTTCTGGCGCACATCTCACCCCTCGGATGGGCGCATATCCTGCTCACCGGTGAATACAGGTGGAAAAGGTAGGCCAGGATCAGCTTATGATACGATCCTGCCCCCAGCCGGAATCGACCCCAA
>NZ_QAOH01000058.1 GCF_003050785.1 Celeribacter persicus | reverse complement strand
TTCGGACGACACCCGCCCATTCCGATCACCCCGGCTCACATCCACTTTCCAGCCACCAGCCCGCGTCGGCTGTACCGCATCCAGAACTTCCACAACGCCCATCGGCATTCCTCCGCGACAGGTGCCGGGAGCCACTCTCCCAGCCCTCAACCTGTCACCGGGAAACCGGCCAACCTCAAACTCTCTCGGGCAAACGGCGCTAAGTCGGATGCGCCGCACGCCCGCAACTCGCTGGTGTTGACCTGCGTTCAAAAATGGCAGAGGTTAAACAAGGCCTTTCTCGCAGGCCGGTGTGCCCGCCACGCGAAGCTTTGCAGCGATCTTGATTTCGAACAGCAGACCTCATGCCATCGGCGGGTCTGATTAGCAGCGGGCACCTAGTCAGATCCAGCTTGGACATGGATCATGACAGAGAACGATCAACTTAAGACATTGAAACTTCTGGCAAAGCGATACGCTAGAGCGACGGGGCAGCCGCAGCACGTGGCGCTCGACTTTGTTGCTGCTCGATTGGGCTTTCCTCATTGGAACGCATTGACGGTCAGCGCAAAAGGAGAGTGGGCCCCATCCGAAGCACAAGTCGCCGCGATAAAGGCCTTCGTGCAACGGATCACGTCCTACGAGGGTACGACCTTTGACCATATCTTCGGGGGGCTCGACGCCATCACTCGAGGCGAAGTACGAGGGCATCCATACGAGTTGAGCACGATGCTTGGCGACGTTCGTATGGAAGGTGACAGCTGGCGCATAGTGCTGCCAGAAAACCCTTCGGCTGCCCCTCGTGTCGAGATCGACATCAAGCATGCCCAGACCAGCCCGATGAACGATCGCGTGCTACGTGAAGAAGCCATCGGGATTGCGAGGGAATTGATGCAGAGCGTCAAGGCGCGGCGATTTGCCGATTGGCCACGGCGCGCCACAAAGCCGGATGCGGAAGGAAATGTGCGGCACCCGTTCTTGGAGATGGAGGAATCGAACCTCTGGTACTGCCTTCACTGCAACTCAGAGATCACCGGCCCACAGATCGCTGGAAACCAATGGCACTGCCCCAGCTGCGGCGCATCACCAATCAACATATTTCCAGAAGCCTTCTGGCTGGAACCGACCGATGAAAAACCAGTGCCAGTCCAATCCCGCGCCGAAAGGCAAGAGATTGAACCCATCGTGTCAATTATAGATCCGCGGCCAAGGCTTGACCTCGACAGTGACCAGGTGACCCATTTGATCCGGGCTGCCCTTTTCGAGGATGCGACCAATGCAAGCGAGCGCATGGGAGCGAGTCTGGCCGAAATCTGGGTTGATGACGATCTCGACGTGGTTGTTTCCTTCGAGGATCACTACTGGCCCGAGGACAAGGAGCCGACTGCTGCGATCGAAGTGGCCGCACTGCTTGGAATCGAGATTGAGTTGGAAGTTACTTGGTCGGATCCGTTGTTCGCATGGCCCGGTTTGGGCACCGTGACCCAGAGCACGGCCGAATATACGCGTTTGATGCTCGACGCGTATCGCAGTCACGGCGCGACCAGAACCAAAGACGAAATCTAGCTCGTGCGCACGTTGAACAATTAGGCGCATTCAAGGCGCTCAGCACCGGAAGGCAAGCGTGGATGCCTTTTCCAGTGGCCCGAAGAGACTTTTAGCCCGGCGGTTTAACCCGCCGGGCCGAGGGGGAGACCCCGCTCCTCAGAACGGGATCTCATCGTCGCGTTCGACCAACTCGGGGTTTTCGTTCTCGGCCGACTTCGGACGGCTCAGGAAGTCGACCTTCTCGGCGATGATCTCGCAGCCGTAGCGGTCGTTCCCCATGCTGTCGATCCACTTGGTGTAGTGAATGCGGCCGTGGACGAGGACCTTCATGCCCTTTTCGCAATGCTCGGCGACCGTCTTGCCGAGTCCGTTGAAGCAGGTGATGCGGTGCCATTCGGTGTCCATGACCCGGTAGCCGTTTTCGTCGCGCATCACACGGCCTTCCGAGAGGCGGGGGCGCGAGGTGGCGAGGCTGAAGTTGGTGATCTTGGTGCCGCTCTGGGTGGTGCGGACTTCGGGGGTCTGACCGATGTTGCCGGCGAGGATGACGATGTTCTGCATGATAAGCTCCTGTTTTTCCTGTCTTCGGGACCGTCCCTTCGACAAGACCCTGAAAAAGCCCGTCGGGTGACGCGTGCACGGTGGACAGCATGGACACCGGACACCCCCAGAGGACCGGGGTGGAGCGGGCAGGACGCCAAAGGCGGCCAACACGGCCCGGACTGACGCGGGGTTGCGCGCAGGAGATCGAACGGGATTAGGGGATTGTCAGTCGAAGGGATGGCCCAGGAGACAGAGAGATACGGGGAGCCCATGCCAGACCATGTCCCCTTGCCCATCGGGACTGCTTTACCCCAAGCCCAGCACGCCGCTAGCGGCCCAAGTGGCTATCACCGGCTCTCGCCCCCCTGCCCTTCCGTGCTGCGGAATGCAGGGCCTTGCCGCGACGGGCTATCGATACCGGAATATTCAGGACACGGACCGCACCAACGGCTGCTTTCGATCTCGACGTACTGTCGCTCAGCGAGCTGAAGAAAATGCAGAATGACGTCGCCAAAGCGATTGCCACATTCGAAGATCGGCACAAGGTGGAAGCCCGCGCCAACGTGGAAGCTTCCGCCCGAGACCTCGGCTACTCCCTAGCCTACGGCGACCCCGAACAGCGCACCGACTCCAGCGGTCGCCGCCATGGCGAGTGCACCCCAGAGCGTGACCCTTGCAGCACCTCGAATAACACCAGCACCGCCAGCAGAAGCGCCTAATCCACCAAGAACCGCGAGGCCGAGGATCGTCGACACGGCGACCAAGAAAACGATCCGTGCATCCGGGACGACCAGTACGACGATCAAGGGCAGCACCGCACCCACGGCGAAGGTCAGCGCCGACACCAAGGCGGCCTGGATCGGGCGGGCTGTCACGGTCTCGGAGATGCCAAGCTCGTCGCGGGCATGCGATCCGAGCGCGTCACGTTCGGTCAGTTGCACGGCCACCTTTTCGGCAAGGTCTCGGTCCAGCCCCCTTTCAACATAAATCCGGGTTAGTTCCTCGAGCTCGGCCTCGGGTGTTTCCGCCAGTTCGCGGGTCTCGCGCGCAAGGTCCGCCTGTTCGGCGTCAGTCTGAGAACTGACTGAGACGTACTCGCCTGCCGCCATGGACATCGCGCCGGCCACGAGGCCAGCCAGCCCCGCTATAAGGACCTCCGGCTTTCCCGATCCTGCTGCGGCGACGCCGACCACGAGGCTTGCCGTCGACACCAGCCCGTCGTTCGCGCCGAGAACGGCGGCCCGCAGCCAGCCGATGCGATGCACCATGTGGATTTCGGAATGCGAGAGGCGGCTCATGGCGTGGCTCCTTGCGCGATGTCATCCTGCCCGGAGGAGACAGCCTTTGGTTTCGGAATAGTGGGTTCATGGGGCGCGATGCGCAGCGCGCGGAGGGCGTTCAGGATCACTGCAACGTCGATGACCTCCTGCAGGAGCGCCCCCTGCACCGGAGTGAGATAGCCGAAAGCCGCCGCGATCATGCCCATGACCGAAAGGCCGATCCCGGCGACAACGCTTTCGACAGCGATGCGGCGCGCGCCGCGCGCGATCTCGATCCCTAGCCCGAGCCGGTCGATACGGTCGACAAGCAGCACGACATCCGCCGCCTCCGCCGATGCTGCGGCCCCGCGTGCGCCCATCGCGACACCCACATCGGCCGCCGCAAGCGCGGGCGCGTCGTTCACGCCGTCGCCCACCATCATGACGGGCCCGTGCTTGCGCTCGCTGAGGACGAGCAGGACCTTCTGGTCCGGCGTCAGCCCGGCCCTCAGACCGTCGAGCCCAAGCCCCTCGGTGACACGCTCGGCCACGTCGGCGCGGTCTCCGGTCGCGAGCAGGATCCGCGCGATCCCCTCGCGGCGCAGGCCTTCCAGCATGGCGCCCGCGCCGTCGCGCAACGGGTCGGACATCACCAGATACCCCGCCAGATGACCGTCCACTGCCACAGCGACCAGGACCGATCCTGCGCCTTTGGCGGGGTGATCGTCTCCCATTCGCCCAACGCGGGACGCCACGAAGCCGTCGCCCCCGACGATCACCTCGCGGTCCTCCACACGACCCAAGACCCCTTCGCCCGGGATCTCAGCCACTTCTGTCGG
>NZ_QAOH01000057.1 GCF_003050785.1 Celeribacter persicus | reverse complement strand
AAGGGTCAGGCGCAAAACCTATCGGACCAGAAGACAGGCTCGCGCCGATGTGTTCGATTACATTGAGAGGTTCTACAATCCAACGCGTCGCCACTCGACCATCGGCTATCTAAGCCCTATGACCTTCGAGGAGCGAGCTATGAAAGCTTAAGTTGCCGTCCACGAAACCGGCAGCAGCTCAGACGTCGTCAAACGGGGAAGAACCCTGGGAGGCATTGCCGCTGAACCACCAGGTTGCACCTAGCCCAATCAGGCCAATGGATGAAATTACCGCCAGGTAAGCTGATCTCATGCGACCTCCAGCCACGTCATCATGCCGGATGCCGCGTGCGAGAGCATGTGACAGTGAAACAGCCACTTTCCCGGATTGTCGGCAACGAAGGCGATCTCGCGAGTCTCGCCACCGAACATCAGCAAGGTATCCCGCAGGGGACCAACTTCACCGCCCTCCAGCACCTCCCGGAAATGCATCCCGTGCAAATGCATGGCGTGGGGGAAGGATGTATCGTTGTAGATCTCCACTCGCGCTGTTTCACCGCGTGACAGGCTAGCCAGTGGCTTCTCGGTCATGCCCACGGTACCATTGAAAGCCCAGAACTGGTTCGCGTCGACCAGTTGGCGGAACGTTTTTCGCTCACCCTCAAGTATGGCTGCGTCAAGGTTGCCCATTGCCCCGCCTTCCATGTTGAGCCTGATGCGTCTCGCCTGCTCCAGTCCCGGCACATCCATATTAGGGTTCGGTGGCAGAACTTGGGGGACATCCCGCACAGCGGAGGCCAAAGTGCCGGTCACGCGAAACTCGGTTTGGGCAAATCCCTGGCCGTCTTCAAGCCGCACCAGATGAGCACTTTCCCCTTCATCCGCAATGACGTCGACAAACAAATCCGCTCGTTGGCCCGGCCCAAGGATGATCGGTTCGCTGATCTCACTCGGCGTCACCAGTGGCATTCCGTCGAACGCCATCACCCACCCCTTTAGACCTGACAGGCCCAAAACAAAGATCCTGGCATTTGCCGCGTTGATCAACCGAAGCCGCATCCGCTCACCCTGGCTCACGTTGAGCGTAGAATTGAAGCTTCCGTTGGTGGCGACAAAGTTGCCACGTCGGCCTGCATGGCTACGATCATGAACGGCTTCAAAATCTGGGTCGAGTTGTGCGGTCTCCGGGTTGAGGAGCCAATCGTCAAGAATAAGGACTTCATCGCGATCAACATCCGGGGCTATCGGTTCTTCGACGATCAACGCTCCGTAGAGCCCACGAGCGACCTGTTCGACGGAGCGATTATGCGCGTGAAACCAAAAAGTTCCTGCATCTGGAACGGCAAAATCGTAGTCGAAGGTTTCGCCTGTGGGGATGGCATCTTGGGTGAGCCCGGCCACGCCGTCCATCGCATTTGATATCCGCACGCCATGCCAGTGCAGGGACGTCGCCTGCGGCAACTTGTTGACGAGCCGACGTTGAAGACGCGCGCCCTGCCGAACACGGATCACGGGGCCAGGAAACTTTCCGTCATAGCCCCAAATCTCCGTCTTGGGGTAGTCCGGAGGGGCGAGTTGTACGGCGCCACTTTGCGCTGTCATCACCTGAAATTCAGGGGTGGCTGCTGATCCAGCCTTAGGGAAGACGCTCAACGCACTCATTGCCAACCCCGATTGAATGAATGCTCTTCTGGTGTGTGTCATTTCGTTCTCGTTTGTTGTGCGAGCCAGTTTTGGCTCACACATTGTCTCTATTGCAGTCACATGTCTTTATTAGCAGCGGCGCCCTCGCCCTGAGCGACCCGGTCGGCTCGAGGTTCGTCACCATCAAGCAAGTACACGGCCATCGCTTCCAGATCATCGGGGGACAAAAAGCGCGTATTGCCCTGCACGACCTCCACCATGCTGCCGCCGAAAGCGTCGCCTGACGGCGTCACGCCAGTACGCAACGCATAGGCGAGGTTGGAAACGGTCCAGCCGCGTTCCGCCAGTGAGTTCGGCGTGATCGAAGGCGCCTTGCTCCCCCCTGGCAATGCCTCATTTCCAGCAAAAACCGCGTCAAGCAGGCGCCCGCCTCCGATATTGCGTGGCGTGTGGCAAGCACCGCAATGTGCTGCACCTCGAACCAGCTCGCGACCGCGGTTCCATTGTGCGTTTTTCTCGTCAATGGGTTCCGTGGGTGGATCGTAGAGATAGGCCGCCCGCCATAGCTTCAGGCCCCATCTCTGATCGAAAGGAAACTTGACATCATGCTCAAGCGCTGCCTCGGCGACCGGTGGCACGGTCTGGAAAGCTGCCCAAAGGTCGGCAATGTCCTGATCCGTGAAATCCGCATAGAACGGATAGGAAAAAGCGGGATAATACGGCTCTCCGCTAGGACTAATGCCCTGGCGAACCGCCTTGGCGAACTGCTCAACCGTCCACCCCCCGATGCCGCTCTCTTTGTCTGTCGTCAGATTGGGCGGAAAAAACGTGCCAAAATCTGTCGCCAGCCCCGCGCCGCCTGCGAGTGCGGCGCCGCCAGCCTCTGAATTGGTGTGGCATGAAATGCACCCGGATACGCGAGCCAAATAGGCGCCGCGCTGGACATCACCCGTTTGCGTGATCGACGCGGGCACCTTGCCAATCGGCCAGATCACAAGGCCGCCGACCACAAGGGCGCCAAGCGCCCCTGCAGCAAAGACCAGTTTTTTCATCCGGCCCATCTTTACTTCGCCTCGTAGCGGAATTTCGCGTGACATGCCGAACATGTCTGGGTCACCATGTTGAATGCCCCATCTGCGGGCATCGAGGCATAGTCCATCATCGGGCTTCCTGACGAAGTTCCCATCATGGACGAAGCTCCCATCATGCCACCGGGGGATTGCGTGCCCATCATAGAGCCTGCATCCATTCCCGCCGCTGACGCCATAAGCCCGTTGTCGGCGGCTTTGGCAAGACCTTCGCTAACCACCTTGAGCTGCTCTGCGAGCGCACTGAATTCTTCCCAATCCGACCAGATCTCGGGCTTTGCTTCCGACGGTTTCCCAGCAGACCCTTCGGGAAACAATTCGGTCATGCCTTCGCTATGTTCGACAAAGACGCGTGCTCCCGCACGAACAGCTTCAGCATCATAGGTGATTTCACCACGCATCATCGGAGCCAGTTCTTTGACCGATTGCCCCATGGCCATCATGCCGTCCATGCGTTCCTTGACGACGCCTTCCGCGCCACCATGTGCAAATGCAGCTGCGGCCATTGTCGTTCCTGCCAAGAGGCCGATCATCAGTTTGCTTTTCATCGTTCCGTATCCTGTATTTCCATGCTTGATAGATTTAATTTGATGAGGCGTGGTTGCCCCTAGGTCAGGATAGGTGTTTGGGAGGCGGGGTGTCCCTTAGGACATTCCGGTTAGAAAAGCTCTGATCTGGATGTTCGCGAGGCAATTGCGACAAGTTGGTCGAAGCTCTCGGAGCTGATAAAATGACAATTACCATATTTTTCGAGCAGTCCGGCCCCGGATCGCAATGCCCGGGGAGAAGATTATCTGCATCTTCCTCATGAGAGGTCTGATGTTTTTGCGCACTTCGTTCGGAAACTTTGGCAGCGACCGTTTCATGGCCAATTGCATCGAGAGATCCCGCCGGGAGAACGACAAATAACGCAATCGAGACCAGCAGGAGAATCTGGATCGCGCTACGGAAGATGTTCAGCCTGACGACCAAAGTCAGTTGATCCCGTTCGCGCGCTGCAGTTCGCGCACGTATCCAGCAATCATCTTCACATCACCTTGGGTGAGGCCTTCAACGGGAGGCATATTGCCAAAATTCCAATGATGAGATTGGACGCCGTTTTGCGCCGCATTCAGGAACGCGGCATCGGAATGGTGGTTCGGCTCGTAGATTTTGTGAACAAGCGGAGGAGCGACCCCATTCTGGCCTGCGGCATTTTCACCATGACAGCTGGCGCATTTTGCCTCGAACGCGCGTTGCCCCATTTGGGCTTGCGGCGAAAACTCAGCGGGAATTATTACATTGGCAATGGGCGCGCCCTGAGGAATGCCGCTCGTGTCCGGCGGAACCATTGAGTGTCCTTGAGCGGTCTGCGCCGGGGCCGGCTGCAACGCTTGCCAACCGACCGCTCCAAGGCCGAGCACGAAGAACCCGCTAACGAACCATCCCCAGAAATTCATAGTGTTTTACTCTCCTGCATGTGATCCGTTCAGATCAACTTAACCTGCGTCCCGACCGGCGTGCGATCGAAGACCTCTTCTATATGTTCGTTGTAAAGGCCGATGCAGGTCACGTCCGTCAAGGTGGTGTAATTTGTCGGGTGGCCTGAGGTCATGATCAGGCGGCTTGGGTTGTGATGCTGAGAATGGGGTCTGTCTCCTC
>NZ_QAOH01000056.1 GCF_003050785.1 Celeribacter persicus | reverse complement strand
GGCCTGGCTGGCCCGAAGCTGCATATTTGGGCTTTTGAGAGAACATGTTGAGAACAAAAGGCTGATTGACGGTCAGAGCTGATGTTGGATGATACTTGCGTCTGGAGGTGTCATGACAGAGCAAGCATTTGCCTCGGTGTGGGGGCTTTCGTATTCTGATTTTGAATTTCTCAATCGGTTCGGGGCGAAGTCTCGGGTAGCGATTGCATGCCAGCTCCTCTTTTTTCGCCAACATGCAAGGTTTCCTGCCGACCGCAGTGATCTTGACCCTGATGTGATCGCGTACGTTGAGGATCAGATTGGGGCGACAGACGATCTTTCCTACTCATTTTCCAGTGATACCGCGCGACGGCAACGTGCGGGCATTCTCAATTTTCTTGGATTTCGTCGAGCTTCTGATCGTGACCGCGCCAACCTCCAGGCCTGGATGATTGAGCAGCTTGGTGGGCAGGACCTGACCTTGGCAGGCTGGATCGAACGTGGTTTTGACCAGGCGCGGCAGCTGGGCGTTTTTATCCCGTCAGACAAGATCATGGAACGCATTGCTCGCGCTGCTCGCCGTGATTTTCGAGATGGCTTTCTGGACCGTGTAGGCGCGCAGCTTACCGCTGAGACCATTGAAAAACTGGAATGGGCGCTTTCGGAGCCTTTAGCCGATACGGGGTTTCAGCGCCTGAAGGATGATGTGGGCGCGGCAACGCTGGAAAGCGTGTTGCTGGCAGCTAGGAAGGTGTCCTTTGTCGATGGCCTCGATCTACCAATTGCTGTTCTTGATAGGGTTGAGCGGGGATGGATTGCGCGGCTTGCGCGTCAGGTAGAAGGTGAAACCGCCTCGGAAATGCGCCGTCATGCCCCCGAGAAGCGCCTCGGACTTCTTGCGGTCTACCTGATACATCGCCGCTCGCAGCTGATCGACGGCCTCATTGATTTGCTGTTGGAGGTGGTTCATCGTCTGGGAACACGATCGCGCCGCAAGGTCATTCAGGGCATCGCGGCCGATATAGGCGCGGTTCACGGCAAGGAACGGTTGCTTGTCGAGATCGCCATGGCCGCGTTGGATCATCCCGAGGGCCGGATTGAAGACGTTATCTTCCCTATCGCTGGAGCGGGTAAGCTCCGGGCAGTCGTTGACGAACATCGCGCCAAGGGTACCTTGGACACGCGCATCCAACAAACCATGCGCAACTCATATGCTAGCCACTACCGCCGCATGTTGCCACCGTTGCTCCGGGCTTTGCGATTTCGGTCGAACAACGCAATGTGGCATCCGATATTATCCGCCTTGGATCAGATTATCCGGTTTGCGGAAGCTGCTCGCCGGGTGGTTTCTGAAGATGATACTCCAGCAGGGATTATCCCCGGGAAATGGCGCAAAACAGTCATTGACGAGAACGGCCGGGTCAATGTTGTGTCCTTTGAGCTCTGTGTGCTGACGCAACTACGGGAACGCATCCGTGCCAAAGAAATCTGGATTGAGGGCGCGGACCGGTACCGCAATCCGGATGATGATCTGCCGGGGGACTTTGCCGCGCGCCGAGACGCCTACTATGCCGATCTGGGGCTGTCACGCGACGTGCAGAGCTTTGTCGCGGGCGTTAAGGCGGACCTGGAACAGGAGCTCCACCTGCTGAATGCAACCTTGCCTGACAATGACAAAGTGCGCCTGCGGTGGGGCGGGGAGAACCGGATTTCCGTAACGCCGCTGGCGCCGGCTCCAGAGCCGACTGGTCTGGCGACGCTAAAAGCCGAGGTTGCCCGGGCTTGGCCGATGACCGGGCTTTTGGATGTTCTCAAGGAGACCGCCCTCAACACAGGGTTTCTGAACAGCTTTCAGACCTCGGCCAGCCGGGAGGCTTTGCCAGCTGTCGTGCGAGATCAACGCTTGCTGCTCTGCCTTTACGGCTTGGGAACCAACGCGGGCTTGAAACGCGTGGCCGCCGGTTCTCCCGATGTCAGTTATGACGAACTCTTGCATATCCGGCGGCGCTATATTGACCCTGCCTCCCTCAAGGCGGCGTGTGCGCAGGTTGCCAATGCGACGCTGGAAATCCGCAACCCGGAAGTTTGGGGTGCGCCGGGCACGACCTGTGCCGGGGATTCCACCAAGTTCGGAGCGTGGGACCGCAACCTGATGACGGAATGGCATGCGCGCTATGGTGGACGCGGCGTCATGATTTACTGGCATGTCGAGCGGCAGGCAACTTGCATTTATTCGCAGCTGAAACGCTGTTCGTCTTCCGAAGTGGCCGCCATGATTGAGGGCGTCTTGCGGCACTGCACTGATATGGAAATCCAGCGGCAGTATGTAGACAGCCACGGACAAAGCGCTGTCGGCTTTGCTTTTTGCCATCTTCTGGGATTTGAGCTTGCGCCACGTCTCAAAGCTATCGCGCGCCAAAAACTCGCCCTTCCGAGTGCGGGTATGCGAGGGCAACTGCCTAATCTGTTGCCAATTCTGTCAGGCGTGATCGATTGGGGTGAGATCGAACGCCAGTATGATGAAATGGTCAAATACGCAGCCGCCATGCGCCATGGGACGGCAGATCCGGAGGCCATCCTGCGCCGGTTTGCGCGATCGGATGTGATGCACCCCACCTACAAGGCGCTCGCCGAGCTTGGCCGCGCCATCAAGACGATATTCCTGTGTCGATACCTTCGGTCCGAGGCGTTCCGCCGGGAAATTCACGAAGGGCTGAACGTCGTGGAAAACTGGAACAGCGCCAACAGCTTCGTGTTCTTCGGCAAGGGCGGCGAAATCGCAACCAACCGTGTGCGGGACCAGGAAACCGCCGCGCATGCGCTGCACCTGTTACAGTCGTCATTGGTCTACGTGAACACGCGAATGGTGCAATCCGTCCTGCGTAACCCCAATGTGGTCGCACGCTTGTCCCCAGAGGACTATCGCGGCCTGTCCCCGCTCATCTATCTACACATCAACCCTTATGGCCGCTTCGAGGTCGATCTGGATAAGCGGATCGATTTTGGAGCCTTGGCCGCATAGAGGCGCTCATGGCTAAGAAAGAACCCCAGGTCCTACGACTGAAAGTCACCCTTGAAGATGTCGATCCCGCCCCGTGGCGGGAGATCGAGATCAGGTCGGACAAGACCCTCCCACACTTGCACGATGCCATTCAGGCGGCTTTCCTGTGGTACGATATGCACCTGTGGGATTTCGAGATTGGTGACCGTAAATACCAGATGAAAAACGAGGACTTCTGGATCGAACCGATGTTCGGCCCGCCGGTGATGGAGGTCACCACGAAGAAGCTCGACTTTTTCCTGAACGCCAAGGTGCCGCCGGTCATTTATACCTATGACTTTGGTGATGACTGGATGCACCGGGTTGAGTTGATCTCGAAGCGTCCCGTTGAGCCGAACGAGCCCTTACCGCGTTTTGTCGGAGGTCAATGGGCGACCCCGCCAGAGGATATCGGAGGCCCACCGATGTACGAGGCATTCAAGGAGGCGCGCGAGGACTCAAGCCACCCAGAACATGATTGGGCGAAGGAAGCCGGATACGTTGACTGGGCTCATGACGACATTCATGCCGATGCTGTCAGTGAGCAGTTCACGAAACTGCAAAGGCAAAAGACACGGCGGACATCACGATGGGTTATGGAGGGCTAGAAGCGTCACTTAGAGTATACCCATGATGGCGTTCCGTGTGAACACGGAAACAAGCGGATTTCGTGTTCACTTTGGGTCTGTTTCGCGATAATGAACAGATCATGTCAAGGGCACACTCAAAATGAACACCTATCAGGCCAAAATCGGGTACGCGCGCACTTCAACCGTCGAACAGAACCTCGATGCGCAGATTGCTGCCTTGAAAGCGGCCGGATGTGGCATGGTCCGCACCGAGCAAAAGAGCGGGACCAGCCTAGAGGGACGACCCGAGCTCAAGACGATCCTCGATTTCATCCATCCAGGAGAAACGCTGGTGGTCACGCGCATTGACCGGCTGGCCCGCAGTCTCAGTGATCTGCAGGCTATCGTCACCCATCTGAAATCCAAGGGCGCGCATCTGGCGGCAACCGAGCAGCCTGTTGATACATCCACGGCAACCGGAAAAGCCTTTTTCGATATGCTTGGCGTTTTCGCTGAGTTCGAAACTAACCTGCGCCGGGAGCGCCAAGCCGAAGGCATTGCCTCAGCAAAGCAGCGCGGTGCCTATCGCGGGCGCAAACCCAAAATCGATCTCGAGGCCATTCAGGCGAAGCTGATCGAGGGCTGCTCGCCTACCGCAATCGCGCGCGAGATGGGGATCTCGCGCGGAACAGTCTATAAAGCAAAGGCCCAAATGACCTTGGACCACAATAGCAACGAGGCGGCTGCGTCATGAAAAAGAACGCCCGCAAGCCAAAAGCCCCCGCGAAAAAAACGTCGGTCCAGACAAGTTCCAAAGTCTCCCCGCCGCGCAATCTGACGCCAGAGCTGTGCGATCGTCTGCGCCTAGACATGATGAAGGCCTGCCTCGCCGTAGCGGAAACGCATGGGTTGACGGTCGAAGGCGGCGAACTGAGCGATATCGATCTGCGTCATAGCTTCAACATCGGCTTTCGCGTCGGCATTCCGATGGAAGACGGCGCGATCTACTCGCCGGACAAAGCCATGTTCGAATGCTTGCACCGCATTTTGGACTGGAGCCATCTGATTATCGCCGAACCTTTAAAACCGGTGGAGACCTTCACCGGATCATTGGGATCAACCCTAACAGACCAAAATACCCTATCAGCACTGAACGAGTCTCAGACGGTCGATGCTTCAAGATGCCAGCTGAAAACGTCGCTTTGTATCTGCAGCGGTCAGACCAATGAAATGTACGGGCTTTGTTCTCTCAAAGGCCCAAATATGCAGCTTCGGGCCAGCTAGGCC
>NZ_QAOH01000055.1 GCF_003050785.1 Celeribacter persicus | reverse complement strand
AAGGGTCAGGCGCAAAACCTATCGGACCAGAAGACAGGCTCGCGCCGATGTGTTCGATTACATTGAGAGGTTCTACAATCCAACGCGTCGCCACTCGACCATCGGCTATCTAAGCCCTATGACCTTCGAGGAGCGAGCTATGAAAGCTTAAGTTGCCGTCCACGAAACCGGCAGCAGCTCAGCCAGGCTTTCCTTCGCGAAGCCAAATCCGCGATCGAACTGCTCGAACGTGCGCAGCGACATGCCAGGCTTGCAGGTCGAGGAAAGACCGGAAGTCTCACGATCGGGATTCAGACCTCGCTGGGCACCGGCTTCCTCAAGGACCTTCTCCGGCGATACGCGACCGCCCATCCCCGGGTTCTGCTCAGCGCAGTCGACGGCGCAACGAGAGAGCATGTCAGGCTCGTCGCGGCGGGCTCTCTCTGGACATCGCCTTTGTGACCGATTGCGAGATCCCGTCGAACTGCGATTACGCACAGCTGTGGCAGGAAGAAGTTTTCGTTGTCACCTCGAAGACCCATGCACTGTCTGGCGTGCCCGCTGTCAGTTGGTCCTCGATGCGGCACGAACGGGTCCTCGTAACCGTCGCCGCGCCAGGTCCCGAGGTCGAAGCCTTCATTCGCGGCGTTCTGGCAGCCGAAGATGATTGCGCCTTCAAAGTCGATCGGATCGATGCGACGCAGGAGATGCTTCTGGATCTGGTCGCCCTGAACCAGGGCATTACGCTCGCCGTCTCTTCCTGGCAGCGACCGGATGATCGGGAACTTTCCTATCTCCCGGTGAACGAGCCCAAAAACAGCGTGGCCTTCAATGCAATCTGGAATCGGGCGAACGGCAATCCGGCGCTCCGGCGGCTCATAACTGCCGCACATATCTGCGCCGGACGGCACCGCCGGGGCACGTCCGACTGGCTGTCAGCGCAACACTCCATCGGTCAGGACGGCATGTCGGGCCAACAAGTTACCATACCCTCCAAAGGGTCCTCGCGCGATGGATAGTATCAAGCGTTGCCGTACCGCAGAAGCTCTGAGCGCCTATGCCGCAGGACGCTACTCAGCGGCGGAAACCGTCTGCGTGCGCACACTCATGGACTACCCTAACGACCCGGACCTGCTTCACCTGCTCGGGGTCGCACGGCTCGCTCATGGTAGCATCACTGCGGCGATCGAGGCCCTTGAGACCGCCTGCGTACATGCACCGGTACCCTCGCCGGAATCTTACAACAATCTCGGCATAGCTCTGCGCACGGGGCAGCGGCCTGAAGACGCAATTGCGGCCTTCAGGAAGGCCATCGAAACACGGTCCGGATATGCGGAAGCGATGTACAATTTGGCTGTCACCTCAATGGATCTGGCGGATTTTTCTACAGCAGCCGACCTTCTTGCCGAAGTCACCGCTGCCAGTCCTGAAGATGCGCGGGCGCATTTCGCTTTGGCAGACGCTTTAATCGCCCTGAACGATCTTGACGCGGCAGCGCTGTCATTGCGTCGCTACCTGCGCCTCGCCCCCGGAGACGAGCAAGGCGCTGAACTGATTCTTGCATCAATTGGCAAGGCGCCTGTTCCAGCTAGAGCATCGCCCGCCTTTCTGCGCGACCTCTACCGACGAAAGGCGAAGAATTGGGATCTGGTCCCAGGCTATTTCGCGCATCGTCACGTCCTGGATGCCGTTCTGCGCCACGCTTCCCCGCTCTTCCTCTCGGCCCTCGATGCCGGATGTGGCACAGGTCTCTCCGGCGCCGGCTTCCGCGCGATGACCCAGCACATGACGGGGGTCGACGTCTCACCGGACATGCTTGAGCGCGCACGCGCGAAAGGCATCTATGACGTCCTGAACGAGGATGATCTGCTTTCTTTCCTGACCCGGCATCCAGACCAATTTGACCTGATCGTCTCGGCGGCGGCACTCATCCATTTCGGAGACCTGAACGCCGTCCTCGAAGCAGTGTGGCTGGCCCTTCGGCCGGAAGGAACATTTGCTTTCACCACCTATTCATACGACGGTTCCGACCCAACAGCCTTTGGTGCATCGAGCTATCGGGAACTCGCAAAATCGGGATGTTTTGCGCATGGCAGCGCCTACCTGGCCGACTTATCCAAAACCTGCGGTTTCGAGATCTGCGAAGTCAGCGAGATCATTCATGAGCAAAGCTCCACGCAGAAAATCCCGGGTTTCGTCGCGGTGCTGCGCAAGAAGAACGGCGTTGAAGGCCCCTAATCAACGGCCCCTTGCCGGGCCATTGATCTGAGCAATCCCGTCTATTGCCTGGATGCGGAAGGTCTCTTCCCGATGATGTTCATCGCCTTGACGCTGGCGACCACCTCGTCGCACTGGTTCCTCGACAACATCTTCGTGGAACGGCTCTGGCGATCTCTGAAATACGAATGCGTTTATCTGCATGCATGGGAGACCGGATCAGAGGCCAAAGCTGGCGTCAGTAAGTGGATCGCGTTCTACAACCACAAGCGCCCTCATTCCGCCCTTGGCGGCCAACCACCCGCTGTGATCTATTGGCAGCGAAATGAAACAACCCAACCCGATCAGCAGGTGCAAAGAGTAGCTTAAACTACGCCAGATATTGTCCAATATATGGGGAGTAGCTCATACCTCTCACAGAAGCCATAGGGTAATTCCGTCTGGGAAAAGAGAACCGTGCTCAGAGCCGGATTTGTGCAACAAGGCTACCTTTCACTACCGTTTTCCGGCAAAACTGGCCGCAACAGCCATTTTCAATCGCTTTCTTCAGCCGCGTCGTTGGTATCGCGAAGACGAAGTCGTGCCGCTAGTGCGCGCCTGACATCGTCGGGTTGATCGTCCAGCGCCTCGAGCAATGTCCACAGGTCGCGCCGGGTTTGGTAGAGTTGGTCGATCAGGTTCAAGACCACGGGCATGGCAGCCGTGGGCAGCGCCATCTCCTTTCGTAAATCACAAAGAAGGCGCAGGCGCGCGATATCGAGCTCGTCGAAGACCGGGCCGGCCTCGCCCACCGCCGGGCGCACCCAGCCCTGGCGCACCCAAAGCCGGAGCTCGCGCCGGGACAGGCGCCGGATCTTGGTGAGGACCATCTCTTCCGTGTGTCTCATGTCATCCTCCGCAATTCGGCGCGCGGGTCGAACCCGGCCATCCGGCGCCAGCGCTCCGCCAGTTCCTCCATCTCTGGGTCGATCTCTTTAGGCAGCACGATCTTCAACCTCACGATCTGATCGCCCGGCTTGCCTTTCGGGCCCTTGATGCCCTTGCCGCGCAATCTCAGGCGCCGACCCGACGACGCCCCTTTCGGAATCGTGACCGAGACGGATCCCGATACAGTCGGCACATCGACCTTTGCGCCGAGCACCGCTTCATCGAAGGTGATTGGCAATTCCATCTCGATATCTTCACCCAGCCGGGCAAACACCGGATGCGTCCCCACCGAAACGGTCACCAGAGCGTCGCCGGCGGCGCCACCGCCGATCCCCGGCGCGCCCTTGCCGCGCAACCGAAGCGTCTGGCCATCCCTGACGCCAGGCGGGATCGTGATTTCGATATTGTTGCCATCGGGCATCGTGACACGACGCTTCGCGCCGCGGGCGGCATCGAGAAAATCGACCTCGAGATGATAGCGCATATCCGAACCGCGGGTGTGGACCTCGTGCCGGAACCCGCCGCCGCCCGCCCCGGCGGCGCGCGCTCTGAAGAACTGCGAAAAGATGTCGTTCAGATCGTCCTGATCCATTCCACCCTCGAAACCCTGACCCGGGTCGTAGCGGCGGCCGGCATCCTGGCCGGCATAGTGGTGGTAATACTGGCGTTCGGGGCGTTCCTGTCCGCTGGCGTCGATCTCGCCCGCATCGAAACGCCGGCGCTTCTCGGGGTCGCCCAGCAGATCGTTGGCGGCCGAGACCTCCTTGAACCGTTCCTGCTTGGCCTTGTCATCGGGATGCAGGTCCGGGTGCAGCTCTTTCGCCAGCTTGCGATAGGCCTTCTTGATCTCGTCCTGTGTGGCGGTCTTCGGCACGCCAAGTATCTCATAGGGATCGGTGTTCATCTTCGCCTGTCTGTGTTGGGTCCGGCGCCGTCATTACCCAGGTGTCAGTGGAGCATAAGAGTGCACGAAATTCAAAACCTGAAATCGAATCAATCACAAGCCACTGTTTTAAAATATAAATTCAACCAAACTTTTAGTTCAACCCCATAAACGTGCACATTTGGAGCATAAACGCGCGACATAAGTTGCGTCAGCCAGACACCGAAACTGATGCACTGCCGTCCCAAAACAAAAAGGCCCGCGCAAATGCACGGACCGATTTGGCTCCAAAATCTTGTGTTTCTCAGATGATTTACCGAAATACCCCCACCTAATATTTTGCGAAACCAGCTAAATCTTCACGTCCGCTCAAAACCAATTCAGCCCCCTCTCCCCACTTTCTCATTCCACAAATCGAAGATTTTCGCAGCCTTGAACAACGGCTCAAAATCCTCGACCGAAAACGGTGAATACCTCGATGGCAAGGACGTTCGGTCGGTAAACGCACGACAGAAATGCCCCGCCTCAAGGCAAAGGTCCGCGCATCGGCTTGCTTCCACCAGCGCGTCAATCAGCAGTTCGATCACAAGACCCCAACGATAGGAACAGGCGCAGGAAAGACGCCGATAGAAATCCATCGAACTAAGTGGTGTGAAGTCGAACCCGGCAGTATCGGCATAGGCAAAACAGAGCCGGTTGAGTTCCTTCACATCCTCGTCCCGCGCCAGAGAGATTTCACGGAATGGCACCGGCCTGAGCAGATAAGCCAATTGCTCTTCGCTGTTGATGTGACCAGCCAGTTCGTCAACGCCCGACAGGATCAGCATCAGGGGCCAATCGGGCTTTTTGAGGAGCGACTTGAAACTATCGAGGATCATTGCCCGCCCCTCGGCGCTTTTCTTCGGAAAGATATGCTGACACTCATCGTAATGAATGCCGTGCACGCCCTGTTCACGAGAATGGAAGCCGACCATGTCCCAGATTTCGCGCTGCGTCATTCGCCCCGATGTTGGAAGAGCAAAACCTTCCCGCAGGGTGTGAACGCCAAGGTCCT
>NZ_QAOH01000054.1 GCF_003050785.1 Celeribacter persicus | reverse complement strand
TGTTTGAACTCGCGGCTGAACATCCTTCTTGTCATGTAGATTCTCCAGTTTCATTAACACCTTATCTCGGTGTCCACGAAACCGGCAGCAGCTCAACTTGCATCCAGTCATCCCGGAAACGCATTAGCTGAAACACCATGGAGATCAGGTTCTGGAAGCCGAGGCCATTGTAGCTTTCAGGCAACTTCACCCCGGAAGTGTCGCCCGAGATATCGTATTGCACCGCAGCCGGGTGATCGAGCCCGTCAACCGGTTTGATCTGCGTGGCTATGAAGAGTTTCGGATTGTTCAGCCCGCCGGGGTAGCCGAGACTTTCCAGTTCCTTGATAGCATCAGCGAAACCATCCTTGAGCCGGGCATTAAAGGTGGTTTCGGCATCATGGATTGCCTCGAGCGCTTTGACGTCGTTCGGCGTGGGGTCCTTTTCGGGGTCGATATGTTTACGGAAATAGGGCTGAATCTGGCTGGCAATCTTGCGGCTAGTTGCGTTCGTCGGTTCATCGTCGTCGCCATTACTGTCCCCTGCGTCTGCGAAACCGCGTTGCGCGTTGATCTCACGAATGTGGATGAGTCCAGCAAAGGGGTTCGAACCGATCCCCTCCGACAAGGCCGGCAGGGCATGCGGCTCAACCGGCCCTGTCGTGGTGAAGCTCATGGGATCCAGAAGATGGGCGTTAAGCTCGAATAGGTCCCTCAGGCGCTTGTCTAGAAATTCTCGAAAGTCACGTGGCCAAAGCGCGAACCCTTTGGCCGTTGCGCCGCCGGGTTGCAGCGTCTGAGCGGCCTCTCGTGCGGCCAGGTACTGCGCCTTGATGTCCGCCCCCTTCTTTGGCTCCAAGCGTAGGCGCACGCCCAGCAAGCCACCAGTCCAGGTCAGTGTTGGGATCAGGTGCGCGACATGGTGCAGCTCTGACGTGTCAGCATGGAGCCAGACGTCAATGAACGGAAGCTGGGCCAGGAGCGGGCTGAGATCCACCTCGACCTCCTGTGTCCAGGCTCCCGCGATCTGTTCAATTGCGGCCCAGTTTGAGGCTGTCACATCACGCGTGTCGATACCGCCGCGATCCTTAAGGAATTTGCGCAGCGCCTTCATGGCCGATGTCTTGCCGCTGTTGTTGGCCCCGACGAGCAGGGTCTGCTTGTCCGACATATCCAGACGGGCGCGCCGCAATTTGCGAAAATTGAAAACTTCAATGCGTGTAAGCTTCATAGTATTGGTGTCCCCCTCGCAGAGAATGCTGCGATAGTTTTTCTATATATACTCGTCCTGCGGGTGTGTAGCCGTACTCAACCGTCAGGGTTCTCCCAGTATTCACTGTCTGGCTATTTGCTTCGCAGATTCACAGGAGATGCTGTGGAAATCGCATGCTGGGTTATGGGCCTCTCATCGGCCGTGAGGCGGAACGCCGGAGGCCTTGCCGCCAATAAATGCAAGAGACTTCGGTCAGAATAAGTGAAACGATTATCGCTTTGTAATCGCGTGACTTTCTTGGCACGCAGATGAATCGTTGCACCGCAAATGAAACGATAAGCACAACGGCGGACTTCACTCTCAGGATCGGCAACGCGTTACCCGCAATCGATTTGTGGCGCTTCGCCCACGACACCCGCATCCACCAGCTGCTCCCGATCGGGAAGATCGCGAAGGCTCTCCAACCCGAAGGCAACAAGGAACTGCTCGGTGGTGACGAAGGTATAGGGGGCCCCTCGCCGGGGCGACCTTGGCCCAGTCCCGATCAGGTTGCGTGCATGCAGCCGCCCGATCAGATCGCGACTAATCTCCTTGCCGAAGATATCCTTGAGCCCGTCGCGCGTGATCGGCTGGTGATAGGCGATGGCGGCCAGAACCGCGACGTCGAATTCGCTCAGGTCCAGCAGTTGATCCCCGACATCTGCCGCCGCGCGGATCGCGGGGGCGTAGGTGGCACGCGTGCGGAACATCCAGCCGCCAGCAACCTGGGCGATCTCGAAGGCCCGCCCCTCCAGATCGGCCGCAAGGTCCTCGACCAGCAGATCCACCGAGGCCCCCTGCCCGACGACGCGGGCAAGGTCTTCACGCGGGACCGGCGCGGTCGAGGCAAACAGCACCGCCTCGATGCGGCGCATCCATTCCCGCCAGCGCAGCTCGGGCGGCAGGTCGGACAGCTCGCGATCCAGTTCGGGGTCAGGGCGATCGTTTGCCATCGCTACAGCCCGTAGAGCCGGAAGGTGTCGCGCCCGGTCAGCTCGCGCACGGCGCCGAGGTCAACCAGCCGGTCACATAGCCGCCGCGCGGCGCGATCCGGCAAAGGCAAGGCACTAGGCGCCACCGCGTCCTGCGTCAGGAATATTTCCACCGCCGCCCCTGCCCCCTTGGCCCGAAGCTTTGGTGCGACCGCTTTCAAATGCGCCGCCCGACGCGCGAGATCGGCAGCCTGCCGGACAGCCTCGGCCCCCGATGATACAAGGGCGCGATGGCAGGCGAGACGCAAGTCGTCGCCTTGCTTGCGCAGGTCAGCGCGTTTCAGGCCCGGGGCCAGCAGCGGCACGACACGATCCCAACCGAGGGCTTGGGCAAGGGCCGCATCCGCGAGGACCAGCGCCGCAACCTCCTCCCGCGGGGCGTCGACCAGAACGGCCTCCAGCACTGCCGCTGCTCGCGCTACCGGCCCGCCCTGCCCTGCATCAAGCCAAACTGCTATCCGCGCTGGATCGAGTTGCGGCAAGGCCCGGTGCAAGGTCCCGATCGACACCTGCCGCTCCGCCGCGCGTTGCCAAGACTGACAGACCGCGCCCGCCGGACCGGGCAGATCGCCCGGACGCAGCAGATGCACCGTATCGCGCAACTCCCCTGCCCGCTCGGGCCGACCGGCAAACGCGACACAAGCTTCGGCCGCGCGCAGCGCGAGGCGGTCCCGCAACAAGGCTTGGGGCACATCCGCGCGTCCCAACACAAGATGCAGGTGGGTCAGCGCTGCGCCCGACAAAAACGCAACATCTTCAAGGGTTTCAGCGCGTACAGAGGTGACCCAGGCGGGCATCCGGGGTAACGTGTCTGGGTCGGTGATGTGATCCGGTCGGGCAACTGTCATGACCAAAGCCTATATCACCACGGCGCTTTTCGCCACAAAAATTCATAGAAACCGCCCCGCCTTCCCGTATCGTATTATGTCCAATAAGTTTGCATTATCGGACGCAAAAAGATATGCTGGGAAACAGTTCAATGTCATTGCCGGATTCAGTGAAAAAATGCCCTCAGAGACCGAGAAATCGACGTCAGCGCCTTCTGGTAAGCTGGCTGATGCTCGCGTCGACGAGCGGGATCAAGACGAAAGCGATGACATTGCTTTGCCCTCCCATATCGCGGGGTCCGGGACGCTCGATCGACTAGTGGACACCGCCCGCGACTACGCCCGTGCTGCGGCCTCGGACAACACGCTGAAAGCTTATGCGAAGGACTGGGCGCATTTTACCCGCTGGTGCCGGATGAAAGGCGCCGAGCCGCTGCCACCCTCCCCGGAAATGATCGGGCTTTATCTCGCCGATCTGGCCTCCGGGTCGGGCCCCTCCCCTGCCCTATCGGTCAGCACCATAGACCGCCGCCTGTCTGGCCTTGCTTGGAACTATGCACAGCGCGGTTTCACCCTCGATCGCAAGAACCGCCACATCGCCACGGTCCTGTCCGGAATCAAACGTAAGCACGCCCGTCCCCCGGTTCAGAAGGCAGCGATTTTGGCCGAGGACATCCGTGCGATGGTGGCCACCCTGCCCTACGATCTGCGCGGTTTGCGGGATCGGGCGATCCTGCTTTTGGGGTACGCCGGAGGCCTCAGACGTTCCGAGATCGTCAGTCTCGATGTCCACAAGGACGATACAGCAGACGGCGGCGGCTGGATCGAGATCATGGAGAAGGGCGCCCTGCTCACCCTCAATGCCAAGACCGGTTGGCGCGAGGTTGAGATTGGGCGGGGATCCTCCGAACAGACCTGCCCGGTGCAGGCCCTCGAACAGTGGCTGCACTTCGCAAAGATCGACTTCGGCCCGGTCTTCGTCCGCACCTCACGCGATGGCAAACGCGCAACGGAGACGCGGTTGAACGACAAACATGTCGCGCGCCTGATCAAGCGCACCGTCCTGGACGCGGGAATCCGATCCGAGCTGCCCGAGAAAGACCGCCTCGCTCTGTTCTCGGGTCACAGCCTGCGCGCGGGTCTTGCCAGTTCGGCGGAAGTTGATGAACGCTACGTCCAGAAACAGCTCGGACACGCCTCGGCCGAAATGACCCGTCGCTACCAGCGTCGGCGGGACCGGTTCCGGGTGAACCTGACCAAAGCTGCGGGGCTGTGATCCCCTGCCCTACCCCATGATCACCGCCAGGATCGCCGCCGCATCCGGGCGCTTGTCCAGAGAAGCCACAATCTGCTCACGCCAGCGCGGCCCCCGGTCCAGCGCGTCCTCATAGGCCTCGCGCAGCTCATCGGGACGGGTTTCGGCCAGCACTTCGATCAGAAGCGCCGCCTGCGCGCGGTCCTTCTGGGATTTCGAACGATCCCCTTGCCGCCGCCGCTCCGCAACGATCAGCTTGTGAATCGCATAGCGCTCCGGGCGCGGGATTTGCACCAGAACACCCGAGCGATAGAGGCTCACTGCCGGGATCGGATCTTCGATCAGGTAATCGAGATGCCGCAGTGCCATGGCGCTCACCCCCAGCGCGGGCAGATCGCGCAGGCTTTCTTCCCCCTGCGCAGGCATGAGGAATTCGACCAGCGTCTCGCCGCTGCTTTGCGTCCAGCGCCAGGTGCGCTGCGGATCGAGCGAGGGGCTCGGCGCGAATTTCAGGGATTTGAACACCTCTTCAAGTGGGGTCTCGACCCGGTCGCCGATGGCAAAAGAGAGCCGTTCGAAACTCGCAATGTCCATATCGCCTGTCTGCGCCAAAGCATCCGCGCCCAGCACCACGCCAAGCTCGCCCTCGTAATGGCGAAACGCAACCGTGCCCACCAACGTCCCGCCGAGGCGAAAGACCCCCGTACGCGCAAAGGGGGGTAGATTCCGGTAGGGGGCAGGATCGTATCACAAGGCATTATGTCGGTGCCGTTTGACGATGTCTGTGACGGTGTTTTTCGAGATGCCAAG
>NZ_QAOH01000053.1 GCF_003050785.1 Celeribacter persicus | reverse complement strand
GACGCGGCAATCGAGACGGCGGATATAGCCCTGATGACCGACGATCTCGGCAAGGTGCCTTGGCTGATCGGTCATTCGCGCCGGACAATGTCGATTATCCATCAGAACATCGGTATTTCCTTGGCGACCAAGGGCGTTTTCGTCGTCGCTACCGCTTTCGGAGTGGCATCGATGTGGGGCGCTATTGCAGCCGATGTAGGAGTGTCATTGCTGGTGGTGGCCAACGCCCTGCGCCTGCTGAACAGCCAAGAGGCCAAGGCGCCGCCGTCCGGCGGTGAGCAGGTTGGCGAAGGCTTGGCCAAAGGGGCGCTGGCACATGGTCATTGAACTGGGAGAACCCGGAAAGGAGCCGAGACGAGACATGAGCGTGAAGGGCAGGATGATGTGTCCGGTTTGCGAGGTGCCCTTGAGCATGACCGACCGCCAGGGGATCGAGATCGACTTCTGTCCCGATTGCCGGGGTGTCTGGCTAGACCGGGGCGAACTGGACAAGATCATCGAGCGTTCGGCACCCGATGTGGCGCCTCAGCGGGTGCCTGAGCCGCGCGGCTACGACGATGATCGCGGCTACCGGCGCGGAAAGCACGGCGGCGGCGACGGCAAGCACGGCTATCGCCGCAAATCCTGGCTTCACGAGTTGTTCGATTAAGGCTTGCCGTGGCCTCCCTGCCGGTCGCCCTCAAGGCGCTGCGGTAGGCCCGCAAGGCATTCAGCGGTGAGCAGGTTGGTCCAGAGATGGCAAAGGCCGCGCTTGCCCACGGACATTGATCACGCAGCATTTGCAAGGTAACGTATTGTCCATATCAGACCTCACGAAAGAGGCATCGAGCAGTGAAAACCATCCGATTTCCCCGCCGCGCCGTCCTGTTGGGCGGGTTGGCAGCGTTTTTGTCTGGCTGTGCCAGCAAGTTCCGCAGCTATGGCGGACCCGAGGTGACCCGTGTTCGGCTTTACAAGGGGCAGCGTTTGCTTGTTCTGGACGGAGCCGATCGCGTATTGCAAACCTATCCGGTCGGGCTGGGTTTCGCTCCTGAGGGTCACAAGCAATTCGAGGGAGACGGCCGGACCCCTGAGGGCGCTTACGTAGTCGATAAGCGCAACCCCGAAAGTACGTATCATCTTTCGGTTGGCATCTCCTATCCGAATGAGGCCGACATCGCCTTTGCTGAAGCGCAGGGCCTTTCCCCCGGCGGCGACATCTTCATCCATGGTGGTCCACGCCCAGGCATCGACCCAACGGACGTCCGCGACTGGACAGCTGGCTGCATCGCGGTCACAGATCGGCAGATCGAGGACATCTATGCAATGGTGAAAGACGGAACACCGATCGACATCTACGCCTGATGGGAGGAGATGATCTTCCGTCAAATCAGGCAAATCGTCGGCACAGGGCCACGTTGATCGCTTCGATGGCGATCACGGCCAAAGTGACGCTCGCCGCCGTGGGCCAGCGCAAGCACCCGGTACGCTTAAGGACACTACAATATGTGTCCAGCCGTGGCAGTGGCGAAACAGGCGGGCCCTAGCGGGGAAGAATACGTCTGGTATCATGTCGAATTCAATCTATCCGAGGGCATAGACGATGGTCACGACGGTAATCATGACAACCATGAACATGGCGAATGCGCCAAGGGCGAGGGTACGGCCCATGTCCCGGTTCGGCTTCTCTACTTTCAGACGCAGTTCCTCCGCGGTTTCCGGAAACTCGAGCGCCGCCGCATTCGATTGGCGCATCAGGTCGTAGCGGGACGTCCAGCGCCGTTCCTCCGCCGCGTTCCAGCCGTTCAGCACCAGGATGATTGCCACGATGAGAACCATCGACGACGGGACCCAGATGACGTAGCCGCCGATTGTCTCGTCAGCCAGGGCGCGAAGTCGACCACCGCTCGCTGCGATGATTTCTGATCCATAGAGGGGCACCTCCTTGAGCGTTGTCAGGGAGCCCAGAAAGATGTTGGAAACGATCACCACGAACCCTGACATCAGTCGAGCACCGCGCCGCGCTCCTTCAGGCGGATCACGCGGATCGAACAGCATAGCAAAGTACCAAAGCCCCGCCAGCACCATAGACAGATGTGCCAGCGCTTCCATCGCCGCAATACGTTGTGTAAGGGCGTAGATCATCGGGATCTGCCAGACGAAAAGCGCGCCAATCAACAGGGAGGTGGCAGATGCAGGAAGCGCCAAGAATCGCGGGATGCGCGCACGCCCAATCGCGGCAAGGCGTCGGCGCCATTCCCTTTTCAATCCGGCTTGAAGGCCAAGCCAGGGCTGAGAAACCGCGATAAGAAGCGGTCCTACCAGTCGCAGAAGAAGATGCTCGACCTGATGTACAGAAAACAGACTGTGCCCCAACGGCGGGAGCGGCCCATTCGTCGCGACGAGGACGACCGCGAGGCCGACAAAGAAGACGGTTCGACGCCAGCCAGAAACCCTTCCGAGACAGCGAACGTGTATTTTGAGCCCACGCAAAAACAGCCATGCTGTAAGGCCGACAACAATGAGCGACACCGGTGACAGCTCATCGCCGAAAGGGTCGTAAAGAAAGAAGAGGTTCGTGATCATTCGCTCTGGCCCTCGCTCATCCGAGGACTGTCCGAGGTAGCCGGTGTGAGTCGCGAGATCCCGGAAGCGCCGCCACGGGCCAGTGACAGATCGGTCGACATGGCCAGGTATTCGCCTCGTATCCAGGAGGGAAAGAGATTGTCGTAGAATCGAGATAGCGGATGTCCCGACTGTCCGGTGGGCGAGATGTAGTATGATCCCGCTGCTTCCGATATCGACATGACCGCCTGAAAATTGCTTCCGGCACTCACAAGGAATGGACGGTCTTCTTCGACACCAAATGATGTCAAGAATAGCGTATACGGATCGCCTGAAATCGGCGCTTGAAGGGACAGCAGGTCGGTCAGCAACCCACGTGAACTGATTGGCGACCACTGCATGTCCAATCTATGCTCCTCCCCCCAGGTCCACGTCGAGGGATCGCGCCCATATCGATCGACCAGCCAGCCAAGGGCATCATCCAGGGCCACGCGAACCTGCTCCTCACATGTCTCGCGAGGTGAGGATAGGCGGATGTCGCACCAGATCGCGCTACCGCGACGATCGCTGAGTACCGCATAAAGAAAGTTTGGGTTCGGACGGGTCCAGAGTTGCTCCGCTGTCGGAAACTCGTCCTTCAAAATGCGCTGCTGCAAAGCCCGGACCCAGGTCCAGAACAGCAGAGGTTCCGGTGAATAGCGATCCATTTCGCCATTCCACGAGGCAAGCCTGTCCAGAAGCTCACGACGAAGGCTGTCCGCATCGGTGCCTTCGATGCTGTCTCTGGACTGCACGAACCAAAGCTCTTTCGCCATCAGGGGCAGGAGGGTTCGCGCCACGGAACTTACGGTGTCCCTTTGAACACCGATGGCGCCTTCCGTCGAGAAGATCGATTGCCGCGCTTCAAGCTCCGCCAGTCGAATGTCGCGAAAAGACGACGCCCGTACGGCCTCCGCTCTTGGCCATCGGGCAACGGTCTCTCGGTCAATGGTCAATACCTTCATGCCCTTCGGCAACATGTCTGCGGCAACTCCGATGGCATCGGTCGCATCGGCCGAACGCGCGAACAGCTCCAGCATCGTCAGGAAACCTGCCGCCCGCACGTGTGACGGCCCCCTTGGTGCCTCCTCGTCTGGCACGGGAAATGACCGGAAGGCCCAGGCGACGCGCGCATTGCGACCTACAATAACGAAAGGTACGCCCGGTATTGTGGCCCCTATGGCCGGCCCTGTCGAAAATTGAAGATCTGCGAGATACCATTCCGAGGGAAGCGACAGGGAACCGCTGATATCGGCGGCTAGAATTGGCGTTCCGGTCGCTGTTCGGTCGCCGTCGATCGCCCATGCATCAAGGCGCTGCTCCGGATCAGTCGCAAACAGTTCGGGCACTCTCAGGCGATCCGCCGGTATAATGGCACCTGATATACTCGGCATTCCTTCCCGTGCGCTTCCCGGTCGCAGGCCATTCAGGAAAGACCGGGCAATCCTCAGGCTATCGCCGGGTGTCCAGGCCGCGATCGACCGTTCGTCTGCGATCAGCAGCTCCGGAGAGCCTCGGCCACGCCCGCCTTCCGACACTAGCTCCAGCCACGCATTAACGCCGGCGGCATAGGATGCGAGCGCGTCTGAGACCGCTGGCTCAAGGTCCAAGATCTCATCCGATGGCCACGAAGCTTCCGCTTTTCGCCTTGCCCTTAACAGTTGACCGAGCCTGTCTTGGGCGTGAACGAAACCGATCGCGAAGTAAACATCCGCAGCGGAAGCTGCGGAGATGTGCGGGACTGCCGAAGAATCTCGCAGAATGTCGACCGGTCCGCCTAAGCCTGCGACCGTGAAGTCCTCGTCGTAATCGGGAACGGATGCGCTCAGCAGAAAATAGACCAACCCGGAACCAACCGATACCGTGATGCAGATTGCCAGAAACCCGTACAGCAATATGTTGAAAAGCCGTCTCATGTCGGTGCTGTTTCGAAACCCTTCTTAAAAAGGATGCGCAAGAGGACCACCGATATGAAATAGGTGAGAAGACCGAAGGCGATCGCCGAACTCGCCGCATACTGGAGGATATCCAGCCGGTTTCCTTTTCGGCGTCGCGCCAGATATCCACCCCAGATCGCACCCGCGACAATGCCCGCGATTACCAGCATGACTTTTTCTCCGTTCTTGTTCTCTTGTTGCACCGGTGTGTGCCGACCAGACCTGCAGCCAGTCCCACGGCCCAAGTAGTGAAGATGAGAGCCAGCAGCGCCCAGTCGCCGAAGCGCGCATAGAGCGTTGACGGATGAGCAGAGGGCAGAGCCGCATCTATGACACCGGTTTCTCCGTTGCCGAGCCGCGCGACGAGGTCACCGTTTGCGTCGATGATCGCGGAGATCCCTGTGTTTGCGGCCCGGACGATGGGAAGCCCTTCCTCGACAGCGCGCATGCGTGCGGAGGCGAGATGCTGCTCCGGTCCAATGCTGGTTCCGAACCAAGCATCGTTGGTCGCATTGAAAATCCAGTCCGGCCGGAACAGGTCGTCGACCACATGCCCTGGGAAGATGATCTCATAGCAGATCGCCACGGCGACCAGCGGCACACCCGGAAGCGCAAGCGTTCGCGGGC
>NZ_QAOH01000052.1 GCF_003050785.1 Celeribacter persicus | reverse complement strand
TTTTTTTTCAAAAACCACTTGCGGGTCTTAGCGGTAAGCCATAGAACCCCCTTCACCGGCGGCGCTGAGGCGCACGGCGGGGCGCCAGACGGACTGGCCGGGACGCTCGGAAGGGCAGACGGGACGGGAAGCGAGGCAGACATTTTGAGGCAGATCTGGGCGGGCGCGCCGCAAGTTAGGGCGCACTGGTCTGGTTTTTGTCTCTGGCTCTTTGAAATTGCGAGATGAACGAAGAGATATGTGGGCGGTTTGGTCTTAACGACAAGAACGTCTGTATATCGCGCTCCTAGGACTTTCGGGTTCGATGATGGAGTGTCAGCTTCACTGTTTGTCGGACTTCGGTACCTTTGGTACTGATGCACGAGAAACAGTATTCGGGTTCCATGCCGGGACCCGAGTGATGTGCAGAGGTTCGACGTCAAGGTTAGCACAGTAATGTGCTTTCAACTTGAGAGTTTGATCCTGGCTCAGAACGAACGCTGGCGGCAGGCCTAACACATGCAAGTCGAACGAAGCCTTCGGGCTTAGTGGCGGACGGGTTAGTAACGCGTGGGAACGTGCCCTTCACTACGGAATAGTCCCGGGAAACTGGGTTTAATACCGTATACGCCCTTCGGGGGAAAGAATTTCGGTGAGGGATCGGCCCGCGTTAGATTAGGTAGTTGGTGGGGTAATGGCCTACCAAGCCTACGATCTATAGCTGGTTTGAGAGGATGATCAGCAACACTGGGACTGAGACACGGCCCAGACTCCTACGGGAGGCAGCAGTGGGGAATCTTAGACAATGGGGGCAACCCTGATCTAGCCATGCCGCGTGAGTGATGAAGGCCTTAGGGTCGTAAAGCTCTTTCGCCTGTGAAGATAATGACGGTAGCAGGTAAAGAAACCCCGGCTAACTCCGTGCCAGCAGCCGCGGTAATACGGAGGGGGTTAGCGTTGTTCGGAATTACTGGGCGTAAAGCGCGCGTAGGCGGATATTTAAGTCAGAGGTGAAATCCCGGGGCTCAACCCCGGAACTGCCTTTGATACTGGATGTCTTGAGTTCGAGAGAGGTGAGTGGAATTCCGAGTGTAGAGGTGAAATTCGTAGATATTCGGAGGAACACCAGTGGCGAAGGCGGCTCACTGGCTCGATACTGACGCTGAGGTGCGAAAGTGTGGGGAGCAAACAGGATTAGATACCCTGGTAGTCCACACCGTAAACGATGAATGCCAGTCGTCGGCAAGTATACTTGTCGGTGACACACCTAACGGATTAAGCATTCCGCCTGGGGAGTACGGTCGCAAGATTAAAACTCAAAGGAATTGACGGGGGCCCGCACAAGCGGTGGAGCATGTGGTTTAATTCGAAGCAACGCGCAGAACCTTACCAACCCTTGACATCCTGATCGCGGTTACCAGAGATGGTTTCCTTCAGTTCGGCTGGATCAGTGACAGGTGCTGCATGGCTGTCGTCAGCTCGTGTCGTGAGATGTTCGGTTAAGTCCGGCAACGAGCGCAACCCACATCCTTAGTTACCAGCGGTTCGGCCGGGGACTCTAGGGAAACTGCCCGTGATAAGCGGGAGGAAGGTGTGGATGACGTCAAGTCCTCATGGCCCTTACGGGTTGGGCTACACACGTGCTACAATGGCAGTGACAATGGGTTAATCCCAAAAAACTGTCTCAGTTCGGATTGGGGTCTGCAACTCGTCCCCATGAAGTCGGAATCGCTAGTAATCGCGTAACAGCATGACGCGGTGAATACGTTCCCGGGCCTTGTACACACCGCCCGTCACACCATGGGAGTTGGGTCTACCCGACGGCCGTGCGCTAACCTTTTGGGGGCAGCGGACCACGGTAGGCTCAGCGACTGGGGTGAAGTCGTAACAAGGTAGCCGTAGGGGAACCTGCGGCTGGATCACCTCCTTTCTAAGGATGTTTCTAGCAGAATGGCTTGCCACTCTCGTGAAACACTTAGCAGCTACATAGTAGCATAAGATCAACAATAGTTGATCAAACTCGGCCAGGCCGTCCTCATATCTCTTCGTTAAGCAATCACAGGCCTACCGGTCTGTCTGGGTCGGTAGCTCAGGTGGTTAGAGCGCACGCCTGATAAGCGTGAGGTCGGAGGTTCAAGTCCTCCTCGACCCACCACCTCCACTTCTTCTGAAGTGTTGGATATGGGGCCTTAGCTCAGCTGGGAGAGCATCTGCTTTGCAAGCAGAGGGTCATCGGTTCGATCCCGATAGGCTCCACCATTACCTTCGATTAGATCAGAAAGAGCTTTCGAGTTCTTTCTCGTCCAATCGGACAGCGTCGGGTCTCCCCGACGAAATTGACATCGTATAGAGAGATTAAATGCAACATCGTTGATCGCCCAAGTGAGGGTCGATCTCGGTCGTTTCCCGAAAGGGAAGGCGCATTGCGGACCACATTCCCGGTCCAACATGCGTATCGCGGCTGAAAAGATGATGTTGCCCAAGTCAAGTAAACTAACCAAGTTGCGGTTCTGCGGAATTGCAGCGCGTTTCCGATCCCATACAAGATCGGAAGCGGGAAAGTATGCTTTTGGTTCAGGAAGTATAGGGTTGCTCGTACCAGCTGCAGCCCTCGCAGTTTTGCTCTTTCTGGATCAAATCAAGCGCGAGAAGGGCGTTTGGTGGATGCCTTGGCAGTAAGAGGCGATGAAGGACGTGATACTCTGCGATAAGCTATGGGGAGCCGAGAATAGGCTTTGATCCATGGATTTCCGAATGGGGGAACCCACCTGACAGTTTGATATTGTTACCTCGGTAATCAATATCTTGCTGAAACAGGTACTTTTAACCTGAACACATAGGGTTTTAAGAGCAAACCCGGGGAACTGAAACATCTAAGTACCCGGAGGAAAGGACATCAATAGAGACTCCCCTAGTAGCGGCGAGCGAACGGGGACCAGCCGAGCCATGAGAGTGACTGGAACAGATTGGAAAGTCTGGCCATAGTGGGTGACAGCCCCGTACAGGAAGCTCAATTGGACGTATTAAGTAGGGCGGAACACGTGAAATTCTGTCTGAAGATCGGGGGACCACCCCCGAAGGCTAAGTACTCCTTACTGACCGATAGCGAACCAGTACCGTGAGGGAAAGGTGAAAAGCACCCCGACGAGGGGAGTGAAACAGTTTCTGAAACCGGACGCCTACAAGCAGTCGGAGGGACCTCGAGTCCTGACGGCGTACCTTTTGTATAATGGGTCATCGACTTGGTCTTACGAGCAAGCTTAAGCCGTTAGGTGTAGGCGCAGCGAAAGCGAGTCTTAATAGGGCGTTGAGTTCGTGGGATCAGACCCGAAACCGAGTGATCTAGGCATGACCAGGATGAAGGTAAGGTAACACTTACTGGAGGTCCGAACCCACACCTGTTGAAAAAGGTCGGGATGAGTTGTGCCTAGGGGTGAAAGGCCAATCAAACTCGGAGATAGCTGGTTCTCTGCGAAATCTATTTAGGTAGAGCGTCATCCGAATACCCCGGGGGGTAGAGCACTGGATGGGTAATGGGGCCCCACAGGCTTACTGATCCTAACCAAACTCCGAATACCCGGGAGTACTAGATGGCAGACACACTGCGGGTGCTAACGCCCGTAGTGGAGAGGGAAACAACCCTGACCTCCGGCTAAGGCCCCTAATTCATGGCTAAGTGGGAAAGCAGGTGGGACGACCAAAACAACCAGGAGGTTGGCTTAGAAGCAGCCATCCTTTAAAGATAGCGTAACAGCTCACTGGTCTAGATAAGTTGTCCTGCGGCGAAGATGTAACGGGGCTCAAGCCATGAGCCGAAGCCGAGGATGCCGTAAGGCATGGTAGCAGAGCGTGGTGTGATATAGCTTCATGCCTCCTTAGATCCTTCGGGATCATTGGAGGCTCGAAGCTTTCTGTGAAGCGGGCGCGTGAGCGATCCCGTGGAGAGATCACCAGTGAGAATGATGACATGAGTAGCGACAAACAGGGTGAGAGACCCTGTCGCCGAAAGTCCAAGGGTTCCTGCTTAAAGCTAATCTGAGCAGGGTAAGCCGACCCCTAAGGCGAGGCCGAAAGGCGTAGTCGATGGGAACCAGGTTAATATTCCTGGGCCAGAGAGAAGTGACGGATCGCAAAGGTCGTTCATCCTTATCGGATTGAATGGGCGGCTCAGCGGTCCCTGGAAATAGCCTCTCATTAGATCGTACCCTAAACCGACACAGGTGGACTGGTAGAGAATACCAAGGCGCTTGAGAGAACGATGTTGAAGGAACTCGGCAAAATACCTCCGTAAGTTCGCGAGAAGGAGGCCCAGTTTCTACGCAAGTATTGGCTGGGGGCACAAACCAGGGGGTGGCGACTGTTTACTAAAAACACAGGGCTCTGCGAAGTCGCAAGACGACGTATAGGGTCTGACGCCTGCCCGGTGCCTGAAGGTTAAAAGGAGGGGTGCAAGCTCTGAATTGAAGCCCAGGTAAACGGCGGCCGTAACTATAACGGTCCTAAGGTAGCGAAATTCCTTGTCGGGTAAGTTCCGACCTGCACGAATGGCGTAACGACTTCCCCGCTGTCTCCAACATCGACTCAGCGAAATTGAATTGCCTGTCAAGATGCAGGCTTCCCGCGGTTAGACGGAAAGACCCCGTGCACCTTTACTACAGCTTCACACTGGCATCAGGCACAACATGTGCAGGATAGGTGGTAGGCTTTGAAGCAGGAACGCCAGTTCCTGTGGAGCCTTCCTTGAGATACCACCCTTGTTCTGCTTGATGTCTAACCGCGACCCATTATCTGGGCCCGGGACCCTGTGTGGCGGGTAGTTTGACTGGGGCGGTCGCCTCCCAAAGAGTAACGGAGGCGCGCGAAGGTTGGCTCAGAGCGGTCGGAAATCGCTCGTTGAGTGCAATGGCAGAAGCCAGCCTGACTGCAAGACTGACAAGTCGAGCAGAGACGAAAGTCGGCCATAGTGATCCGGTGGTCCCGAGTGGAAGGGCCATCGCTCAACGGATAAAAGGTACGCCGGGGATAACAGGCTGATACTGCCCAAGAGTCCATATCGACGGCAGTGTTTGGCACCTCGATGTCGGCTCATCTCATCCTGGGGCTGGAGCAGGTCCCAAGGGTATGGCTGTTCGCCATTTAAAGAGGTACGTGAGCTGGGTTTAGAACGTCGTGAGACAGTTCGGTCCCTATCTGCCGTGGGTGTAGGATACTTGAGAGGAGTTGCCCCTAGTACGAGAGGACCGGGGTGAACGATCCACTGGTGGACCTGTTATCGTGCCAACGGTAGTGCAGGGTAGCTATGATCGGAAAGGATAACCGCTGAAGGCATCTAAGCGGGAAGCCCCCCTCAAAACAAGGTATCCCTGAGGGCCGTGGAAGACCACCACGTCGATAGGCCGGAGATGTAAGTGCGGTAACGCATTCAGTTGACCGGTACTAATTGCCCGATAGGCTTGATTTGATCCAGTAAAAGCAAAACTGCTCTTACTAGAACAAAAGCATACACATACAACTTACTTGACTTGGTCTCGCGCTCATTTAGCCGAATAGGCGGTAGCGCAGAAAATAAGCTCTTTCTTCGGTTTGGTGGTCACAGCGTCAGTGAAACACCCGATCCCTTCCCGAACTCGGCCGTTAAGCACGATTGCGCCAATGGTACTGCGTCTCAAGACGTGGGAGAGTAGGTCACCGCCAAACCTAATAAAGAGCTTGAACAAATATCTCTCTAAACGATGAAAACACCCCACACGAACATATCTTCGCCCGTGGGGCCAGGCCGCAAAGGCCAGATCGGGGTCAATACCGTCCCCAAACTCAGTGCTCAAGCCCACAGGCCGTAGCACAACATATTGTCGCGGGGTGGAGCAGCCCGGTAGCTCGTCAGGCTCATAACCTGAAGGTCGTAGGTTCAAATCCTACCCCCGCAACCA
>NZ_QAOH01000051.1 GCF_003050785.1 Celeribacter persicus | reverse complement strand
TGTTATCTGGACAGTCAAGTTGTCTCTTTTTGAAAACTTCCTGCCATCATTGGGGTTTTCCCGAGTGGCATCGGTGAGACAGTTCATTGGGGCTCCCTCTCTTCTCATCCCTGTTTCACCCCCACCCAGATCACCTCTTCCTCTCCCTGATCGCGAGCTCAGGTGCCAGCTCCGGACGGTGGCCTGAATGGCAGGACTTTCGGGTCAGCCCGCGCGATCTGCTCTTCAAGAACCGCGAGCAGGCGGCGTTGTTCTTCACCCTCAAGCGCGAGGATCTGAATTTGTTGCGCCAGTGTTTTGATGGTCGCGCGCAGCTCGGCCATCTCGCCACTGCGTGCGGCCCGGAGGTCGGCTTCGAGTTCGCGGATACGCTCCTTCAAGCCCGCGACAGATCCCGACCGGAACCGCGCTTCCGCCGCACGAAATTCCGCGAGAACGGCGGTGGCCCGGTTGGCCGTTGCGCGGCTGACACCGGCCTCGCGTGCGAGATTGGCGACGGTGAGGCACCCGTCGGTATGGACGGAGGTTCCTTCGAGCAGTCGCATCATGGCGGCGCGCAAGGCGTCTTCGGTCTTCTGACTGACGGGCCGTGTCATACCTTTGGGTCCTCCAGATGAGCGATCAGCCGGCGTTTTCGATCATTGTCCTGCGCGATTGCGACCTTCTGAACCGCTGACAGGGTGTTACCCTGCAGGAGGCGCTCGCCGTCCTCGATCGAAGCCCGCCAGGGCGCAACGTGGCGCGAGGTCAGACAAGAATTGGGGCAGCGGTCCGGGCTGCAGCGCGAAATCACCGGAGCCGCCGGCCTGTCGTCGGACCGCAGGCAGAGGGCGCTGGCGGGATCGAAGAAGCAATCGTTCAGAAATCCGACATGCAGCGTCTTTCCAAGATGCGCCAGCATCGTTCGCAGGCGCTTCTGATCGAGGATGCGCCCGGGCAGATCACCGAGGGTGTCCCGGACGTGGTCGAACTCCTGCTTGAGGCGGGACGATGCCGGTCCGCCGGGCTCGTCACCCTGCAAGTAGGCCTCATAATAGGCGACGACATCGTCCAATTGGCCAAGGGCCCGTTCCTGCTCGACTGCCCGGCGAAAATCGCCATGCGGCGCACCGGCATAGCCCTCGAACATCGCCACGGAGGCGTGCTTGTACTGGATCTTGCCAGCGATCACGCCGAAGGGGCGGTTCGCGATGTACCATGCGATGGTGCGCCGGAACTGCCGGGTGCTGAAATGCCAAGCGCGCCCATCGACATGTGGAATTGCGGGCGGGTTTACGACCTTTGCATCCAGACCGTCTCGAAACATCTTGATGATCGGCGACGCCTGCGCGGCCAGGTAGTCCGCAGTCCAGTCCCATGGCTTCAGCGAGACCCAGAGAGATCGAAGATCGCGGTCGCCGCGCGCTCGACGCGACAGGGCTTCCATGGCCTCGACGGCACGGGCGACCGGAGCGATGGTGATCCAGTCGGCGGAAACACCCGCCGCCTCGCGGTGCTTATAGACGTAGCTGCGTACCCGATAGCGCTCGATCAGGTTGTCAGCACTGCGTTCAACCGAAACGCAGCCCGGCTCCATGTCCTGCAACTCGCTGTCGCGCATGCCCGTCAGGTAGGCACAGACGATGTAGCAGGCCGCCTGCAGCATCTGCTCTTCATGTGGCAGGCTGTCCGTGTCGAAACGCTCCCGCCAAGGCAGGCCGGTATCGGGATCGAGGGTGATCGGGGTATCCATGCCGCCGACCTCGGTTCCCATCTCACCCGCCATCTGGTCCAGCATCCTCACGGTCGCGGTGGAACTACTGAGGTTCCCCGTTTGAGGACAGCCGATCTGAAGGCACATCAGCCTGAAATTATACGCGTTGCCTTCCTTAACATCGGGGACACCGCGGGTGGTGTTTGGACGGCGCTCCCAGATTGGCACGCCCCTCCCTTCCGCCCGGCGGGCCTCGAGCCAGGTACGAAGACGGTAGCGAAACCGTTCGTGGCGGGTTCGGCGCGCATCCTCGGCAATGATCTGGGCAGCACGGGCTTCAAGGCGATCCAGCTCTTCGCGCGCCGCGAGGATATCCGGGGCGAAGACATCGACGTATCGCATCGACCAGTGGAGCAACGCGCCGATGACCGGCTCGGGGATCCGCGGCGTGGTGTTCTCCGAGCTCGTCCGGCTCCGACCGCTGACATTACTTGCCGTGCGCCCGCCCCAGGGCAGGAAGGGAATGCCACCCCCGGTCACCCATGGCCCGAAATGATGGAGGTCGATGGGGACATCGACATAGAGGCGGATCTGTTGCGATGAACGTGCGCCGTCTCCCCCCAGATGCGCCAGATACGCGTCCAGCACTTGCTGGTCGACGCGCGCCAATTCGACGGAACCGATACGATCGTGCAGGAACTCTCCGAAATGGCGCAGGAACAGCAATGTGCCCTTGGCGGTCGAGGGGCCGCAAGGGCCCCGGTAGCTGCGCAACGGCGCCTGAAGGCGGGCAAGCATATACTCCTTGGCGAGCCGTCGAAGCGCGGGGTCTGCAATGGCCCCGAAATCCACACGAAACGCGGCCGGACGCGCGTTGGCGCGAAACATTGCCGGACTGAGATCCCAGACATCTTCGCCGAAGCGAGACAGCATCGAGTGCTCCGATCCCGGTCTGAGCGGTCTGCCTGCGAGA
This sequence comes from Celeribacter persicus, assembly GCF_003050785.1. Lineage (GTDB taxonomy): Bacteria > Pseudomonadota > Alphaproteobacteria > Rhodobacterales > Rhodobacteraceae > Celeribacter > Celeribacter persicus. The sequence goes on along the minus strand of NZ_QAOH01000051.1, from coordinate 3,510 downwards.
ATGTCGACGTCGTCGGCATGGATTGCCGATGGCAGCGATGGCCTTGCGGTCGTGATGGCCGGATTTGCGCTCATGCGAGACCCGCCTCCGGGGGAAGGTAGATCTGTGCCGACTGACTGGCTGCGAGGGCACGCGCGGCGGCGAGATCGGGTTCGGAGAATTGCGGTAATATCTGCGCAGATATCCTGTGGTGGACCCGCCCGAACTTGGCCCGCCAGTCGGCCTCGGTCAGCACCTTCCGCTGGTCCACAACGAAATCCAGAAACGCCATCAGCGCGGGAAGCTTGCGGGTGGTGATGACACCGTTGCGGCATTCGATGCAGCCCCAGAACGGCACCGGGCAGGCCTCGCCCGAGGAGGCGAACGGGCTGCTGTAGAAGCCGGAACAGCTTGCCAGCCACACATCCTGTTCGCCGGCCGGCAATGCCGGAACATCGGTCGCCAAACCCTGCGGAAAACCGGGCTGAGCCGAAGACGGAGCTGCCAAGACGTTGGCCTCGGCCTCCGGGGTCAACACGGTAGGCTGCAACGCGTCTTCGACAGCGTCCATCAACGCCTCGGCGATGGTAGCTTCGTGGATCGGCCGCAAGGCGGGAATGTCCCCATAGTGGTTCGCGGCAACCTCGACTGTATGTCCAACGGCAAACCGGCGCAGCTGACCGCCAGTCTTGCGATACCACGCAGCCTTGTGGGTCTTGCGCAAACGCGGGAGGCAGAGCTTCAACGGCTTACCATCATCATCCTGCAACCCGTGGCGTTTGACCCAGACCTTTCTAGCGGATTGCATCGGCAGAACGACATCGGTCAGGCGGCCGCGGCAGTAATACGTGAAAAGCTGTTCGCTCTTGAGATGACCGCGCGCCGTCGCGGTCCACTGAATTGCGAGGCGCAGGAGGCCGCCCGGGGTGCCTGACCCTCCGTCCCGAACCCGCAGCCGCTTCCACTCGGCATGACGGGCCCGGCGCTTGCAATACTCGATCTCGACATAGCCGCTGGACGGGTTCTTGAGGCAGTCGGCACGCAGGGTCTTGATCGCCTCGATCTCGAGACCGGTCTCCAGCGACAGCAGAACGAACAGAGCAATCAGATCGCCGAGGAGCAGATGCCGCGTGCCATGCATCCAGTCGCTCAGCCCCTCATTCGAAATCCCTGCATAGTTCCGTGCCCCGTAGAGTTGACGAAAAAGGTCGTTCTTGACGGTAATGAAACCGACACGGTCGATCTCCGCGAAGGCGTCCATCTCCAGCCGGTCGATGCGTGTCTCGCACTCCTGTTTAAGCGCCGGACGGAATCGCTGCACGATCGCTGCAACATCGGCACGTGCGGCCGCCTTCAAGGCCACCCGGACACTGTCGCTGTAGGCATCGCGCGGGTGCGGTGGAACACCCGGGCGTGTACTGACATAGAATAATCGGCGGGAAGCCTCTTCGGAAAGGCGGCCTGGTTCGCCCGCATCCGCCAACCGCAGCAGCATCACTACATCTCCCATCTGGTGGCGGCGATGGTTGGGATGCTGCCCGCGCTCATCCATCCAGGCGTCGAAGCCTTCGATGGTAGCGACATCAATCTCGGCAAGCGCCTGTACGGATGAGTCTGTCGCATCGAGATAGCGCCAGAACCGATGGATGGCTTCGGCCAATGACATGGCGGTGCGGACGGTGCCGGCGGGGCCACCGACCTGACACGCCTGCCAGAGTGCTTGCGTGAAGGAACGCGCAAGCGAAGCCCGACCCGGCAAACGCGTCAGGTCCATCGTCGCGGTCCGTCCGGCCAGGGTAATCTCGAAACGGCCCGCGGCGATGGCACTGGCCGCGGCGGGGCCGGGATCGGGAAGGTGTTCGGGAAAGCTCGCCCTCCGTCCCGGGCGGGGATGAGCGACGCCGAATCTGCCGGTCATCGGTCATCCGCCATGAGTTCGGCAGTCCAGCGGTCCGCTGCTGCGTCGACGAGTTCCTGCGCCTCGGCAAGGCTGTCGAGATAGATGTAGGTGCTGGTGATGTTCGTGTGGCCAAGGAGGTGTTGGAGATGGCGGAGCGGATCGCCGAGCATCTGGCGATAGGCGGCGCCGTGCGCGTCGGTCGGGTTAAAGATTGCGCCAACCTGTTCACGGATCAGCATCGACAGCATGTTGACCGCAAAGGTGTGCCTCAGCATGTGGGGCGTGACAGTAACATCGAGACCGAAGATCTGGCATCGCTGGCTTGCCCTGCGAAAAGCAACCTCCCAGGTTCCGGACGACACGGGTTGACCACGCTCAGTGAGCCAAAGCGATGCGTGTTCAGGCATCCCATCAGGCGATCGCAGTAACCGTTGGCGGTCTTGCGGACGGAGCCTGGTCAGCGCGACGCGCCGACCGCTGCCATTGATGGCGTTGCAGCCATCAGATGACAATACGAAGGGGACGACCGGAGGAGGCGGCGCCTTGGCGGCGGCAACGTGGCGCTCGATATCGCAATAATCCCCGATCAGCTTGAGCACACGGCGCGGCAACCGGATGCGGCGCGGGCGTTCGCCCTTGGTGATCGCGCCCGGAAGATCGAAAAGAAGTATCCGCGGGCTGTCCGAAGTCAACCGAGGCAGTTCGTCGATGATTAGGCTACCAGCCTCACCGAGGCGCATCCCCGTTGTTACGAGCAGTTCCGCGAAGACGGCATTCCGCTCGCCATTGCGGCCGCGCCAGGCTGGGTCCTCGGACCCGTCCGGCAATCTTCCTCTCAGGCCGATATCCCGGAACGCGAGGTAGCGGCCGATATCGACGAATTGCATGTCATGCCGACGTGCGGCACGTTCCCGGGCCCTGTTACCCTCGACGACCTTGGGCGCTCCCCGCCCATGACCATGACGAAAGAACTGGTCGTATCGAAACGGCGAGGATGCGATCAGGCCCTCTTCGAGCGCCCACCGATACAGTTTGTCAAGCGCCGCGATCGCCCTGTTCCAGCTGGATGCCGAAATCCGGAACGGTGCATCCGACAAACGCCGTGCATGGTGAAACGCGATGACATCGTTGTAATCGGCACGCCAAAGCTGCTTGCCACCACGCCGTTCTTCCAGAAACCGAATCCAGACGAAGATGTCATGGGCGTAGGCGCGCAAACTGTGCCGCGAACGCACCCCCATGGTCGGACAGGCGCGAAAGAACCGGTTCACTTCATGCAAGTAGCTTCCGTCCCGATCCAGAAAGAACGGCATGCCATCCATCAGGCCGATCCTGCCAGCGGCCTCGGTCAAGGAAACGGAAAGATCGACCGGAACGCCTTCGACCGAAACGGGCGCGCGCAGCGCCGATCCGTCGGTGAAATAAAGCTGCGTCATCCATCCTCCAAAGGCGTTCGCGTCCAGCAAACGACGCCCGCGACTCCAGTCGCGCTCAAACCGAAACGCCGCCAGCCCCGTCCCTACGGCCCTTTTGATGGAGAGCGGGCCGGGGCTGGCTCATCTCTCAATCCCAAGGCTCGGCATAACCCGAACCGTGCACAGGAATAAGACGCATCGATAGAGTCAGGATAA
>NZ_QAOH01000050.1 GCF_003050785.1 Celeribacter persicus | reverse complement strand
AACATAATATGCCGCGTCAGCATTATGCTGAGTTCGGGGCTTCAAGCTGTTGTTCTGGTGATTCATTTTCAGGTTTCCGCTTTGGATAATCATGATGCCTCTGCTCTCAACCGCAGAAGGACATCTTCCATGAACTCCCCCTCGAACTCTCCGCTCGCCGACCGGGCCGGCGCCGACGAACTCGCTCTGGTCCGCGCCTATTTCGCGGACAATCCACGGCTTTCGGCAGGCGCGCTGAGCGCCGCCCGGCATTTCCTGAAGTGGGCACGCGCCCGGAAGATCCCGATCAGAGATTTCGATGCATCAGCGGTGGACAAGTTCTTGCGCCATCGCTGCCGCTGCGGCCGCTACAGCCCTGCGCAACTGCGCAAACCTGTCTACGCCACCGATACGCGCAGGTTCCTGAGCTATCTCGAAGCCACCGGTTTGGTCATGATTGCCGATGATGTCGCGCGGCTCGGGCAATATCTGGAGGCCTATGCCGGGAAGCTCAGCGCCGCCGGTTACAGCAAGGTGACGCATTCGATGCGACTGAGTCAGGCGCGCCATTTCGCGGAATGGGCGCGGCAGATGCGTGTTTCGGTTCGTGGAATCGACGAGGCCATCATTGTCCAATTCGCGCATCATGATTGCCGTTGCGGGATCAAGACCAAGCGCGGTAAACGGGTCGAGGGTTCCGGCACCTGGGGTCGTCGTCGTGGCGCTCGTGCTTTTGTCCGGTTCCTGCGGGAAGAGCGTCTGATCCCCGCAGAAGCGCGTGACTGCATTACCGCCTACGATCCGCGCCTGACCGAGTTCTCGGAATGGCTGCGCCGCGAACGTGGGGTGACGTCAGAGACTCTACGGCGTTATTTGAACGAAGCCGGCCGCTGGCTGGAACGCCTGGGCGCAACCCCGAAGGATTACAACGCGGCGGCAATCCGGTCTATCGTTCTGGATCAGGGCGAAGAGCGTTCCCGATCATCTGTGCGCATGACGGTCACCGTGCTGCGCTCCTTCCTGCGATTCACCATCGTTCAAGGTCAATGCTCCCCGTCGCTTCTCCATGCGGTGCCACCCGCTGTTCGGCGCAGGCTTTCGACCGTCCCGCGCACCATACCCACCGCGAAGATCGAAGAGATCATTGCCTCCTGTCGCACCGATACGCCCGTCGAGATACGGGACCGTGCCATTCTCCTCCTCCTCGCCCGGTTGGCCCTGCGCGCGGGAGACATCTGGCAACTGCGGCTGTCCGATATCGACTGGCGCGCGAGCCGCTTGCGATTGCACGGCAAGGGTAGACGCGGAGAGATGATGCCCCTGCCGCAGGATGCAGGCGATGCGCTGCTGGCCTATATCGAGGATGTGCGTCCGGTGGTCGCCACGGACAGGATTTTTCTCCGAACCCAGGCACCGTTCACTCCGCTGCGATCCGCTGCCGAGATCGCCGGGATCGTTTCCCGTGTCCTGAACCGGAGCGGTTTTACTGGCTTGCCGACCGGCTCACATGTCTTTCGCCATTCGTTGGCGTCGGCCTGGTTGCGCGGTGGTGCGGATCTTGACCAGATCGGTGTCGCCCTCCGCCACACCTCGCGCGATACCACCGCGATCTACGCCAAGGTTGATGTCGAGATGCTGGCCGGCGTGGCTCAGCCATGGCCGGGGTGCGCATCATGATGCATCACCATGTCGACCGCTTCGTCCAACTGAATCGTGCCCTTGGAATGAAGTTTGCCGCGCAGGAGACATCCTTGCGCGCCTTCGCGGATTTTGCCGCGGAACGGTCCATCACGCACGTGACGGCGGCGTTGATACTGGAGTGGGCCGGTGGCGCATCGACGCCGGATGCCGCGCGGGCCCGGTTTGATCGCGCTCGCGCGCTGGCGGTGTTCCTGCATGCGGAAGATGCGCAGCACGAGATTCCGACTATGGGTCTGCTGGGCCGTTCACGACGCCGGCGACCTGCTCCGCATATTCTGACGCAGGACCAGATCAGTCGGATCATGCAGGAGGCGCTGCTGGTGCCCGGCCTGACGCCGATCAGCCCTCTGACCTACCACAACCTGTTCGGGCTGCTTGCCTCGACAGGCTTGCGGATTTCGGAGGCTTTGTCCCTCCGGCGCGACGACCTGACGGAAGATGGTCTCATGATCCGGAAGGGAAAGTTCGGCAAGAGCCGTCTCGTGCCCATACATGCCTCGACCCGCGCCGCGCTGGAACGGTATCTCGAAGCCCGCTGTATCGTGCGCAATGCTGGCGACGATCTTTTCGTTCTGGGTCATGGCCGCGCTCCAACGGCGACCAGGGTTTACGTGGTCTTTGTTCGGATCGTGCGGAAGCTCGGCTATCGCAACCCGACAGGTCCCGGCCCCCGGGTGCACGATCTGCGCCATACATTCGCGGTGCGATCTCTGGAAGCTTGCGGGAATGACCCGCAGGCTGTCTTGCGGCACATGAAGGCCCTGAGCACCTATCTCGGCCATGTCGATATCGCCAACACCTATTGGTACCTCGAGGCCACGCCGGTCCTGCTGCAGATGATCGCGTCGACCGCCGAAGAGACCTGGATCGGAGGTGCCGCATGACCCCGCTCGCTCCCGACCTTTCAGCCTTCCTGCAAACCCACCTCCCGGGCGAATGCGGAGCAAGCCGACATACCATCGCGGCCTATGCGCATGCATTCACCCTTCTCCTGCGGTTCGCCGCCGAACGGCTCAAGCGTTCCCCTTCGGAACTTGCCATCGAAGACCTTGATGTGCAGATGATCAGGGCGTTCCTTGACCATATCGAGGAAGGGCGTGCCAATTCCGTCCGGTCCCGCAACGCGCGGCTGGCGGCAATCAAATCGTTCTTCCGTTTTGTCGAACATCGCCACCCGGCATGTCTTGAGCAGGCAATGATGATCCGGGCCATGCCGATCAAGCGGACAGATGCCAAGCTTATCGACTACCTGACCAAGGAAGAAGTCCGCGCCTTGCTTGCCGCGCCGAACCACCACACGCCGGGCGGTTTGCGCGACCGGGCGATGCTGCATCTGGCCTATGCCGCGGGGCTGAGGGCGTCCGAACTGCTCGCGGTGCGAATGGGCGACTTTCCCGCAGGGTCGTTTTCCAGCGTGCGGATCCTGGGCAAGGGGCGGCGGGAGCGCATCCTGCCGCTCTGGAAAGAGACCCAGGCCGCCATTCGCACGTGGCTGGCCGTCCGCCCAGGCGATGCGGGGCCGGAGTTATTCCTGAGCCGCGACGGCCGCAGGATGACGCGGGACGGGTTCGCCTTTAGGCTCAGGCAACACGTGGCGACCGCCGAACGCTCGGCACCCTCGATTGCCGCCAAGCACGTGACCCCCCATGTGCTGCGGCACAGTTGCGCCATGCACACGCTTCAGGCCACCGGCGATATCCGCAAGGTCGCGCTCTGGCTCGGCCATGCTAGCATCCAGACGACGGAGATGTATCTGCGCGCGGACCCGACCGAGAAGCTCGCGCTCTTGGATGCCCATCACGCCCCGCTGATCAAGCCGGGTCGGTTCCGGGAACCCTCGGACAAGCTAATGCAGGTCTTGGCCGTCGCCACACAGAGATCCTGACCGACCGGGCAGAATTGGCGTCCCGCTTTCGGCGGGGCGCTATTCCATCACATAGCCAAGGGCCCGATAGCCCGTTCGTCGCTTGGCGGCCATTCTGGACAGGACGGGCACCGAACTGTCGACATAGTCGACCACCAGCACGTCTTTCTTTTCGTCATGCCGCCGATGCAACCTGCCGACATATTGCGCCAGCGTGCCTTTCCAGGCGATCGGCATCGTCAGGAACAGGGTGTCGAGCCGGGCGTCATCGAAGCCTTCGCCGATATAGCGTCCTGTCGCGAGGATCAGCCGTTCCTCGTCGTCATCGACATTCAGCGCCGCATGCGCGGCCTTCCGATCCTTTGCAGACATGCCGCCACGGAGCACGACGATGTTCTTCGCAAATCGGGAGAACCGCTGATGAAGATGCTCGAGGTGATCCTTCCGCTCGGTCAACACGATCGGCGAGCGTTTGGCCTCCAGTGACTTCAGCACGTCGTCGAAGATCAGATCGTTTCGGGCCTCGTCCTCCGCCAGAGCGGCATAGATCGCGGGCATTGACGGGCGCTCGGCCATGGCGAGGGCCTCTGGCAGCCGGAATCTCGTGTGACGTTCCCGCGCCCGATGGTGAATGCCGCTTTCGGCGGCCTGTGATTTGGCGCTCACTTGATGGCGCACCGGACCGCATTGCATGAAGATAATCGGGTGATGCCCGTCTTTTCGAGCGACCGTTGCCGACAATCCCGTGACATAGCGCGCCTTCGATCTGCGGGCCACAAGCTCAAAGCTTGCAGCGGACAGGTGATGGCATTCATCGACAACGAGGTGACCGTAATCGGCTACGACGTCGTCAACTTCGCCTTTGCGAACCAGGCTCTGGATCAGCGCCACGTCGACCACACCGGTGGGTTTGCGCTTTCCGGCGCCGATGGTGCCGATCTGCTTCGGGTCGATCTGCAGAAAGGACCGAAGGCGCTCGACCCATTGGCTGAGGAGTTCGCGACGGTGGACCAGAACTAGCGTATTGCGGGCACGATGTGCGATCAGCGCCGAGGCCACGACCGTCTTGCCGAATGCAGTCGTGGCGGCAAGCACGCCGGTATCGTGTTCGGCCAATTCGTCAAGCGCTCGCGATTGCTGCTGGCGAAGTTCGCCACGGAAGTGAACCGTCCCCGGCAAGCGGGTTCCGTCTTCGCGCAAATCGTCCAGATCGGCTGTCGCACCGTGATCGGACAGGAACCCGATCGCTTCGTCGAAGCTGCCGCGCGGCAGGGCGACGTGTCGGGGATGCAGTTCGGCACAGGACACAATTCGCGGCTTGCCGAATGTCGGCAACCGCATCGCCTGCGCACGATAGAATTCAGGGTTCTGGAACGCGGCCAACCGCACCAGTTGGGCAATCATGGCCGAAGGCAGCTCCGAACGGTCGATATAGATCTGGTCTGCGACCGTCACCTTGATGGTCGGTGGAACGGGAACATCGAGGCGGCGCGGCGTGCTGCGGCGCGAGGGGGGCATTTTCCAGGGTTCGTCCGCCTGTTCGTCATCCACCGGCATGCGGACGCCCAACACCCGCCCGGAAAGCTCTGCCGCTTCGACAAGGTCGGTCACCGCCGCCGCCGACATTCTCGGCAGGGAGGACAAATAAGCCCACTGATCGGCAAAAGGCCGCATGTCCGTGTCTACAAAGACGCTGTTGCCCGTCTTGCGCGCAGTGTTCTGGAGCGGCAGTGCGATCAGATTCCCGAAGCCGCCGAGCGGCATGATATCCTGGTTTGGAAACAGCCGGTCATAGGAAGCAAAGCCGATTTCCGGCCGCCTTTCCATCGTTTCCGTGATCAGGACCGACCCGAGCTGGCGCGCCAGACGGGCGGCGACCGGTTCGGAGAAGAAGATCCAGACATGACCTCCGTTCCCCGACCTCGATCGTTCCAGCGCTGCGGGAACTCCCTTCACCCGGCAGGTTTCGAGCAAGGCATTCGCGTCATCCGTCCAGGATGCCTTGTCAAAATCCGCCGCCAGGAACCAGCATGTATCACCGGGCAGCAGCGGATAGACGCCGGCGACAAAATCTCCGCTTCGGCCATCATCACCGCGCAGGTGTTTTTCCATGATGCTTTCGTCCGGCGGGATGAACTTCTGATGGGGGCATTCGCCACATTTGACCTTCGGCTTGCCGCAGATGCCCTTCACCCATTCGTTGGCACAAGCAGGCGAATATCCTGAGCGACCGGTCTTCCTGTTTTCCCATCGCACCGGGAATACGTCAGGCCGACCGGCGAACAGGCGGCGGAACAGATCAACCTTTTCGTGCGACGGCGAGGCATTCGTGACGGGGGCGTTGTCGAAGGAAGGCTGTTTCACTGCCAGCGCATGCTCTGCAGCGAGGTGAGCCTCGAGTGCCACCATCTTGCGCTGAAGCTCACGCTGCTCGGCATCCAGATCTGCCAGACGCGCTCGAACCCGCGCCAAGTCCGCCTCTATGTCGCTCTTTTCAGCCACCCGCGATTTCCACCCAGTCTCTTCCGTCCCGCCCAGCATAAAGCGCGGAAGAGACTGGCGTAAGAAGGTCTGCATGGCAGCCGAGCGGAGAGTTCGAGGGGGAGTTCATGGGGGATGTCCTTCTGCGGTTGAGAGCAGAGGCATCATGATTATCCAAAGCGGAAACCTGAAAATGAATCACCAGAACAACAGCTTGAAGCCCCGAACTCAGCATAATGCTGACGCGGCATATTA
>NZ_QAOH01000049.1 GCF_003050785.1 Celeribacter persicus | reverse complement strand
AAACGTCGCTTTGTATCTGCAGCGGTCAGACCAATGAAATGTACGGGCTTTGTTCTCTCAAAGGCCCAAATATGCAGCTTCGGGCCAGCTAGGCCAACATGAGGTTCGGAACATACAAAATCTTGCAACGGCCACTGGGCCCGCAATTCCCAACCTGTGGATCCCCGGACTGCATCAGGCCGGGGATTTCATTTATTTACATACGACGCTCGCGCTGCCAGGTCAGTGCGAGATCTTCGATCATATCCTCCTGTCCACCGACCATACCTCGCTTGCCCAATTCCATAAGCAATTCGCGCGCCGGGATGCCGTAGCGGTCCTCCGCCCGCTTTGCGAAGAGCAGGAAGGAGCTGTAGACACCTGCGTAGCCAATGGTCAGAGAGTTGCGATCTACCCGGACAAGATGGTCCATCATCGGCACGACAAGATCTTCGGCGACATCCATAATACCGAACAGGTCGACCCCGGTCTGCACGCCCATACGGTTGAAAACCGCGACGAGCAGCTCCATCGGCGCATTACCCGCACCGGCACCGAGACCGGCGGCAGCCCCATCGATGCGGTTGGCCCCGCATTCGACGGCGGCGACCGAATTGGCAATCCCCATACCCAAGTTATGGTGACCATGGAATCCGAGTTCCGTCTCCGGCGACAGTGCCTCGCGCAGCGCAGTGATCCGCGCTCTTACGTCGTCAGGTAGCATATAACCTGCGGAGTCGGTGCAATAGATGCAGTTGGCGCCATAGCTTTCCATTTTCAGCGCTTCTTCCACCAACCCTTCGGGGCTGTTGCGATGCGACATCATCAGGAAACCGACCGTGTCGAGATCGGTCTGGGCGGCAAATTTGATATGCTGTTCGGCGACATCCGCCTCGGTACAATGCGTGGCGACCCGAACGCCGGAAATCCCGAGATCCATTGCGCGTTTGAGATCGTCCAGAATGCCGATGCCGGGAAGCAGCAGCGCAGAAACTTTCGCGTTTTTCATATGCGGGATCACCGCGGCGAGATATTCGTCGTCCGTGGCCGGTGCGAAACCGTAGTTGACGGAGTTGCCGCCCAGACCATCGCCATGGGTCACTTCGATCCAGGGCATCCCTGCGGCGTCGAGCGCCTTGGCGATGGTGATCATCTCCTCGATGGAGATTTGTTGGCGCTTGGCATGCATGCCATCGCGCAGGCTCATTTCGTGCAATGTGACGTTGCGGCCTTCGATGCTCATTCTGGCCTCCTTCAAGCGCGTTTGGGCAGGGCGATGTCACCGCCTGCGATTTCTTGTGCGAACATTTCAGCCGTGCGCAGCGCGGCCGAGGTCATGATGTCGAGATTGCCCGCATATTTCGGCAGGAAATCCCCAAGCCCCTCGACCTCGACAAAGATCGAGACGCGATTTCCATCAAACACCGGGCCGTTCACAAGCTTGTAGCCCGGCACATATTTCTGAACCTCTTCGACCATCGACTTGACAGATTCGGTGATGGCGGCTTCGTCGGGCGTGTCCTCGGTCAGAACATGAATGGTGTCGCGCATGAGAAGCGGCGGCTCAGCCGGATTCACAACGATGATCGCCTTGCCTTTCTTTGCGCCGCCAACATTCTCGATGGCGCGGGCGGTTGTCTGGGTGAACTCGTCGATGTTTTTGCGCGTGCCCGGTCCGATAGATCGCGAGGCGACAGAGGCCACGATCTCGCCATAAGCGACCGACTGAACGCGCGAGACGGCGGCGACCATGGGAATCGTCGCCTGACCGCCACAGGTCACCATGTTGACGTTCATTTCGAGCTTCGCGGCATGTTCCGCAAGATTGACCGGCGGCACACAATAAGGCCCGATGGCGGCGGGTGTCAGATCGACCATGAGAACGCCTTTCTCATTGAGCTTGCGGCTGTTCTCGGCATGGACATAGGCTGAGGTCGCATCAAAAGCGATGCGGATGTCATCAGCCTCTACAGCGTCCAGCATCCCGTCCACGCCTTCGGCCGTGGTCTTGATCCCCATGGCCGCCGCGCGTTTGAGACCTTCGGAGGTCGGGTCAATGCCAACCATCCAAACCGGCTCAACCCAGTCGGACCGCTGCATTTTCATCAACAGATCCGTACCGATATTGCCGGGACCGATAATCACGGCACGCAGTTTCTTTGTCATCGTGCAATTCCTTTAAATTTACATTCCGAAGAGGGCCGGCAGGCCGAGAGACAGAGCGGGCACATAGGTGATCAACGCGAGGATCAGGAGCATCACCACTAGGAAAGGCGCAGCGGAGCGCATCAATCTTTCCAACGGGATATTGCCCACACGCGACGCGACGAAGAGGTTTACACCCACAGGCGGCGTCACCATGCCGATCGCGAGGTTGGCGATCATAACGATGCCGAAGTGAACAGGATCCACCCCAGACGCGGCGGCGACCGGCAACAGGATTGGGGTGAGGATGATGATCGCGGCGAGCGTCTCCATGAATGTGCCCACCACCAGCAATAGCAGGTTAATCAGGATAAGGATCATCAGCGGGTTGCTCACCAGTTGCGTGATATAGTCCGCCATCATCACCGGGATGCGCTCGATCGCCAAAACGCGCCCGAAAATCGTGGCGGCCCCGACGATCAGCATGATCGTGGCCGAGGTGAGCGCCGAGGACGCAAAAATGTGATGCAGGTCCGAGAATTTCAATTCGCGATAGACGAAAAGCCCAACGATGAGGCCATAGATCACGCCGATCGCGGAGGCCTCTGTGGGCGTGAAGACACCGCCATAGATGCCGCCTAAGATCAGGACGGGGACCATGAGGGCCCATTTCGCCTCCCAGATGGTGACGACGATGTCATTGAAGCTATGGCGTTCCGTGCTGCGTTCGATGCCTTCGCGGCGCGCTTGGAACCAGGCATATACGATAAGAGCAATGCCGATCAGAGCCCCCGGCACGACACCGGCCATGAACATTTTGGTCACGGAGACATTGGCCGACGTGGCATAGATCACCATCGGGATCGACGGCGGGATGATGACCCCGAGGCTCCCCGCAGAGGCGATAAGCCCGCCAGTGAAGGGCGGGCGATAGCCCCCTTTGGCCATCGCGGGCATCAGGATCGCGCCAACAGCGGCCACGGTGGCCGGACCGGAACCGGAGATCGCGGCAAAGAACATACAGGTGACAACCGCGATGATCGCCAAGCCACCGGAATAGCGCCCGAAGAGGACAAGCCCGACCTTCAAGAGCCGTTTGGACAGGCCACCGTGCCCCATGAGATCGCCCGCGAGCACAAAGAAGGGCACCGCCATCAGAGGAAAGCTGTCAATCGAGGTGACAAGCCCCTGTGCAATATAACTCGAACTCACCTTGCCACTGACCAACAGCGCCAGCGTCGAAGCCAGCCCCAAGGCGATGCCGATCGGCACCGACACCAGAAGCATAACGAGGAACGGAATAAAGAGCAGAGCGGAAATCATTCTTCAGCCTCCGGGGCGCGACCACTCAACCGGGCGATATCGAGCACGATGTGTTGAATAAGACGGATCACCACGAGACCAAAACCCACCACCGGCGCGGCATAGACATAGGCCATCGGGACCCCCAGCGAAGACGAGGTCTGACCGAAGCCATAGATTTTTGCGGTGAGTTTCGTCCCTTCCCAAATCACCAGAGCTGCAAAAAGGCCGAACACGAGATGGATCAAAATCCGCACAACGATCTGGCCACGATCCGGCAGCAGATCGCTGAAAGCTGTGACGCGGATATGCGCCTGTTTTCGAACACCGTAGCTCACCCCTATGTAGGTTGCCCAGATGAACAGATAACGCGCCAATTCTTCTGACCAGGTCAGGGAGGCTTCCATCACATAGCGCATGAAAACCTGAAGTCCGATGAGAAGAGTCATTGAGGCAAGAAGAGCGACCAGAAGCGTCTCTTCGAGTTTCTCGTTGATGAATTTCAAGGGGGTACTCCAGTCAATAGGAGGTCGGTCTGACGGAGCGCGCGCTACAGTGTTGCGCTCCGTCCGTTTGACTTATTCGCCGTTGGCAATGGCCATGATGCGGTCCACCGCCTCCGCACCGACTTTCTTTTTCACCATCTCGATGACCGGGCCCATACGACCGGCGAACTCGGCCTGCTGTTCTGCCGTGAGCTCGACAAAGGTAATCTCAGGCATCGCGGCTTCGGCCTTGTCGTCGGCTTCCTGCGCGAGTTTGCGTTGATAGGCTTTGGACTCCGCGAAGACCTCTTCGAAAATCGCACGATCCTCATCCGACATCCGTGCCGTCACTTCCGGGTTCATCAGCACCACAAACGGGGAATAGATGTGGTTCGTCTTGGTGATGTATTTCTGCACTTCGAAGAACTTCATGTCATAGAAGAGGTTGATCGGCCCTTCTTGTGCATCGAAAGTGCCCTGTTGCAGTGCCGTGAACAGCTCGGAAAACGCCAACGGCGCCGGGTTTGCCCCTTCTTCACGCCACGCCGCGATATGCACCTCGTTTTCCATGGTGCGCATTTTCATGCCCTCGAGATCGGCGGGCGTGTAGATCGGCTTCACGTTGTTGGTCAACTGACGGAAGCCGTTTTCCCAATAGCCGACGCCATGCAGGCCGACGCGCTCAAGGCTGTCGAGAAGGCCTTGACCAACCTCACCGTCCAGCACGCGGTAGACGCTTTCGCGGTCCTTGAACAGGAACGGAATATCGAGCGCGAAATACTCTTTGTTGAAACTGCCAAGCGGCGCCGAGGACACAAAGGCCATATCCAGATTGCCGAGTTGCAGGCTCTCGATCAATTCGCGTTCACCACCAAGCTGCCCGTTCGGAAAAATCTCAAGCCCGATCCGTCCTTCGGTTCTTTCACGCATTTGCTCGTCGATAAACTCAAGTGCGAGGTGGCCGGTGTTGGTGGCCGATGCGGCGTGCGCCGCTTTGATCGTCAGCTCAGGTTCAGCCACCGCCTGCGTCGCACCAAAAGACGCAGTGACCAGACAAAGTGCGGCAGCGGTTTTGCGCAGGCTCGCGCCCGCGTTGAAGTGAATCATGGAATCCTCCCAGGTTCAGTCATGCAAGCCCACTCCTGAGGGCCCGCTTCCTCCGGCAACAACAGGACACCCCTGCCATTTCCCTTGAACGTTCTAACGATTCAAATCATCTTATGTCAAATAGTGAAATGACCTCTCAATATGTGAGAGATTTGTGCTTCGAGGAGGAAGACATGCAGACACAAATTCTGGAAAAACAGGATACAGAGGCCTTCTGGGAAGCCTTGGCTCAGTGCCTCTCTCCAAACGACCTCATATGCGGCGCAGATGTTTCAGAAACGGACATCAAGGACTGGAGCACAGAGATTCCCGGGAAACCGATCGGCCTCGCCCTGCCCCGCAGCACTCAAGAGGTCTCCGAGGTTTTGTCACTGTGCAATCGCCACAGCATCCCGGTTGTGCCTCAGGGCGGGCGTACGGGGCTCGCCGGCGGTGCGGTGGCCAGCGATGGGGCCTTGCTTTTGTCACTCGCACGCATGAGTGGCATTGAAGAGATCGACACCGCCTCCGCCACAGCGACGGTTCTTGCCGGAACGCCCTTGCAAACCATTCAGGAGGCTGCCGAGGCGGAGGGAATGATGTTCGGCCTCGACCTCGGTCCGCGTGGGTCCTGCCAGATCGGGGGCAATATCTCGACAAATGCGGGAGGCAATCGTGTCATCCGCTACGGTATGACCCGCGATTTGGTGCTGGGGCTCGAGGTGGTGCTCGCGGACGGGCGTATCCTATCGATGCTCAACCGCATGCCAAAGAACAACGCCGCACTGGACATGAAACCCCTGTTCATTGGCAGCGAAGGCACACTTGGGGTCATCACGCGAGCGGTGCTGAAATTGCATCCAGGGATTGCCGGTGCGAATACAGCTCTGGTCGCCCTTCCCGATTTTGACTCTGCTCTTGCTCTTTTGGGACACGCTCGACGCGTGCTCTCCGACCGCGTCAGCGCCTTCGAAGTGATGTGGGCAGATTATTTCGATGCAGTGCTCGATGTGACAGGATTACGTGCCCCGCTTGAATCCAAGGCACCGCTTTACGTCCTCATCGACATGCAAGGGCCTGATCCGGAAAAGGAAAACGATCTGTTTCACGACATGCTCGCTGAGGCCATGGAGCAAGGCTGGGTGCTCGATGCAGCTCTGGCACAATCGCAAAAAGACGCGCTTGATCTCTGGGCCTTGCGCGACGGCGTGACCGAACTTTTGATGACCACTCGCCCGACGATCAATTTCGACGTTTCCGTGCCCATTGCAAAAATCGGTGAGTGTGTCGCACACATGCGCGCAGCACTTGAGACCGACTTCCCGGAGATGAACCGCTTTTTCTTCGGACACATCGGTGACAGTAACATTCACCTCGTCACGGGGCCCTTGCCTGCGGATCCAAATGTCGAACACCGGATCGAGTCCCTCGTGTACGAAATTGTTCGAAACTTTTCCGGCAGTGTCTCCGCCGAGCATGGCATCGGGCTGCACAAGAAACCTTGGCTTAAATACAGCCGCAGCGATGAGGAACTGACCCTGCTGCGCGAGTTGAAGCAAACCCTTGATCCCAAAGGCATCCTCAACCCCGGCAAGGTGCTTTAAACGTCCCTGATGTCCACAAAACCGTAACCGCCCGATTGAGACCGCAGGTTACTTCTGAAGCATAGGGGCGACCAAGATGATCGCCATGCCGGTCAGGCAAAAGATTGCGCCGATGATA
>NZ_QAOH01000048.1 GCF_003050785.1 Celeribacter persicus | reverse complement strand
ACGGAGAGCGTAGTCCAGTTCCTCGGCCTCGATCGGCGTTTCGGGTTTCGCCGGTTGAGCTGCGGAGGTCGCGCGGGATCGGCTGACGGGTTTGCATGTTGTGGGGGCAGGATTTCCCGGGAAGATGGGAGAGTGGCCCAGACCCGCATTTGCGGCCCGTTCCATCTCGAGGCGCGGCGGAACCTCTGCAGTGACCCGAGACATCAGATGCGCCACGTCCGGGGACGTGGGCTGGTGCAGGTCAGCGGTGATGCCGCCCGGCTCACCGCCGCGGCATTTATCAAAGACAGAAATCCGCGTCTCAAAGCTGGTGCCGTGCTTGGCGAAAGCTGCGCCCGACACCGCGCCGGTGAAAATGAGATGGGCCGTCTCGGTCAGACGGCCGAAGGTCTCGGCCCAGGCCGGCGCATCCGGAGCGAAACCGGCTCCGGTGATGGCGACGAGCCGTCCGCCGGGGGCCAGACGCGCGAGGGCCGAGCGCAGATGCCGGGCCGTCGCCTCGGTCGACCGACAATCGACATTGGCTTGGGCCGAGAAGGGCGGGTTCATCAGGATGACGCTCGGGCTTGAGGAGACATCGAGATGATCATCGATCTGCGCGGCATCAAACCCCGTGACCGGTCGGCCCGGGAACAGCAAGCGAAGAAGGTCGACGCGGGTGTCCGCCAACTCGTTCAGAGCCAGAGTGCCGCCGGCGATCTCGGCGAGGATCGCCAGAAGCCCGGTCCCGGCAGACGGCTCTAGGACAAGATCACGGGGCGTGATCTGTGCTGCCGCCACAGCCGCGAGCCCCATGGGCAGCGGCGTCGAGAATTGCTGAAAGCGCTCCATCTCTTCCGACCGCCGGGTGTGCGTGGGCAAGAGGCCTGCCACCTTGGCGAGGATCGGCGAGAGCGCCGCAGGCGTGCCGGCACGCGCAAGCAGCGCCCGACCGAATTTCCGCAGGAAGAGGACCAGCGCCACCTCGCCCGCCTCATAGGCCAGCTTCCAGTCCCAAGCACCGGTCGCATCGGAACCGCCAAAAGCATGTTCCATCTCGCGGCGCAGGCGCAGCGCGTCGATCTGAAGCCCTTGCGCCAGATCGGGCTGCAGCGCTTCAGCAACAGCAACGATCGCAGGGGCAGGATTTGCTGCCAACGGAACAACGGGCGCAGGCAAGGACGCCTGCGCAACAGGGGCAAGATGGGTCATCGGGAAACTCCGGAATGAAGGACAGGATCAGGCCCGGACACCCTCTCTCGGGCAGCCTCGGACCTGATCTTTCCCGGCCCCTCTCTCCCTTTCGCACCAAGGTGTTCCCGACGCTTGGCTTGATTTTGTTCTTGTTATGTTCTATGTTCAGAGCCAAGTCAGAAAGGGGGTTCCACCATGGAAAGCACCAAGCACGCCCTGCCCGCAACGCCCAAGCAGATTGCCTATGCGCGGTCGCTCGCCCTGCGCAACCGGACGCTCCTGCCCTGGGAGGTTCAGCAAGACCGGCGATCTTTGAGCGCCTGGATCGAGGCTCAGGCCCAGCTGAAACCGGTATCGGACATGGACCGGCTGCCCACGTCCAAGCAGGTGGCCTTCGCTGAGAAACTCGCCCGGATCAAAAGGCGCGCCGTTCCGGACGAATGCTTTCGCGACAGGGGGCTCATGTCGAAGTGGATCGACGGGAACAGGTGAGCACAGCACCGGCTGGTGACGCCCTGTGCGGCCGTCCAGCTTTTTGCCACATCATAGTTTGGCAAACCGAGCGCAGCTGCCAAGCTGTAGGTTGGCAGACTGGACCTTCGGGACATCAGCCTCGGTCAAGCTCCTGTCCGAAGGACCAAGGTCTGGTTCCGGCGGCACGCCGGGAGGTGCACCGCTGCGACCTTCGGTAACCACCGCAAGTCGTAGCCGTCTCTCAACCCAGCGTCTTCAGATCTCACACCCCTTGGGGCTAGTCCCTCAGTTCTTTGGAAATGGTGAGATAGAAGCGTCCATAACGCTGGAAAAGCATTCTCATCAAAGAAAACTGTAGATGTCTCTTTGAAAATCTGTCACTTTAGGCATCATGGACACCGCAAGGTCACAGAATCTGAAGAAAGTGCTCGATGCCGTACCCGCCGGGTATCTGGTCGATGCGGCATGGCTCGTCTCGCAAGGCATCGCCTATGAGAGCTTCCGTGACTATGTGAAACGCGGCTGGCTGGAGCGCATCGCACGCGGTGTCTTCCGCCGGCCAGTCCCGAATATGCAGGCGTCCAACAGCATCGACTGGAAGACCTGCATCCTTTCGATGCAACATATCATGGGTCATGATTTGCATGTCGGGAGCACGACGGCACTCGGTGAACAAGGACATGCCCATTACCTCCGCCTGGGGGAAAGCGCTCCAGTCTGGGTCTACGGGGACAAGGTCCCGAACTGGCTGATCAAACTGCCGACGGATGCCCCGATCAATATCCGCCCCCGTTCCTTGTTCACCGATCAGAAGCTGGGTGTGATCGAGGGCAAAACGACAGGCCAGCCATGGGACTGGGGTCTGACAATGTCGACGCCGGAGCGCGCAATCCTGGAAGCCATGGACGAGTTGCCCCACCATGAGAGTTTCCACACGCTCGACATGGTCTTCGAGAGCCTGACAACCCTGCGCCCAAGGCTGATTTCCGACCTCCTGCAAGCGTGCCAGAAGATCAAGGTAAAGCGTCTGTTCTTCGTCTTCGCCGACCGCCACGATCATCCCTGGCGCAAACGGATCGACCCGCAGGCCTTCGATCTCGGAAGCGGTGACCGAGCCCTAGTCCGAGGTGGCAAAATCCACCCGCGCTATCGGATCATGGTGCCGGAAGATTTCGTGAAACCGGAGGCCGACAGTGGCGCGTGAGACCTATGAAGCCCAGGTTGCACTGCTGGTGCGCGTTCTGCCACATGTCGCGGACGAGAACGTCTTCGCGCTCAAGGGCGGGACGGCCATTAACCTATTTTACCGAGATCTGCCACGGTTGTCGGTCGACATCGACCTGACCTATCTTCCGATCAAGGACCGCGCCGAGAGCCTGGACGAGATCAATGCCGCGATGGATCGCATCGCGGCCGCCATCGAGACCGGCATTCGCGGCGCGAAATCTCAGCGCATCCAAGGGGGCGGCGGCGGGGCCACGCGGCTGCTGGCACGCTTTGGGAATGCCGAGATCAAGATCGAAACCTCGCCTGTGACCCGTGGCGTCGTCCACGACCCGGAGATCCGGACCGTCTCTGCAGCCGTGGAAGATGCCTATGGCTATGCCGAAATGCAGATCGTCTCGTTCGAGGACCTGTTCGCTGGCAAACTGCACGCTGCCCTCGACAGGCAGCATCCACGGGATCTCTACGACGTCACGCTCCTCTACGAAAACGAAGGCCTGACGCAGGACCTCTTCCAGACCTTCCTGATCTATGTCGCCAGTTCGCCGCGCCCGGCGCATGAGCTGCTCGATCCGAACCTGATCGATCTCGAGCAACCCTACGCGCGGGAATTCGAGGGCATGACCAGAGCACCCGTCCCTCTCGATACGCTTCTGGCGACGCGCCTGAAGTTGGTCGCCGATCTGCAATCGAGGCTCGATGACAAGGCGAGGCAGTTCCTCCTGACGCTTCAGGACGGCGAGCCTGACTTTGCGGCGATCGACCGCTCGCAAGCCGCTGACCTACCGGCCGTGAAGTGGAAACTCCTCAACCTGAACAAACTGAAGCGCGACAACCCCGAAAAACATGCCGCGCATCGCGACGCCTTGTTGAAGCTCTTGGGCTGAGCCACGCCCAGCACCGTCGTGAGGGGAGCTTTGCGTTGGCCGTCCTCATCGCGCCGATGGGAGGCGCCGAAGGCGGGTGAACTCAGTCGGCGCTTCCAAGCCCTGTGTTTCGCTGAAATGACCGCGTTTTCGCCCGATGAAAGGCAGAGCGCAGGGCTTCGGTCGGCAAAGGCGGCGAGTCTATCGCTTCAAAGAAGTGCTCATGGTCGATCTGCTTGAGATCGGTGCGGTCTGGGCTTTCGATATCAGGCGTTGCCATCTTTGTAGGCCTCCAGGCCAAGTACGGTTTTTTGGATCAGCCGACGGCCGCAATCGAGTAGTGCGGAGTCCCATCCCACACAAGATCCCAAGACGCGCCTGGACGAACGTTCTGAATTGCGTGGGGCTCGAAGCAGACCAAGCAATTCCCGCCCGGTGCAGGAGCCCGGACCGAAGGGTAAATCAGGCCCTTGGATCCGCCCCGACGCAGATGCTGTGCCAGGCTTTGGCCCTCGGGATACCCGACAGCCGGATCCGGATGCAGCGCCGGATGACCTGCCTCATCGGTCATGTCGTCGAAGACGCCGATGAAGTCGGCCAGCAATTCCACATAGCGGGCGCTATCGTGGAAGCTGCCGGTAAAGCCGAGTTCGCGTGTACGGTGCCAAGCCACTTCGCTGACAGAAACCATCACATCCCATGCGCAGTACCACGCGCCGCGCTCCTCGGCGTTGAAGCGGTTTCCGCCGGCGCGGGTGTAAGTGAAGGCTGCGTTGACGTGACTGTCCCCATAGATGCGCAGATCGCGGCTGCGGCGTTGCCAAGCGAGTTCGCGCGGGTCCAGATGCGGGTTGCGCCCGCGTTCGGCCTGTAGACGTCCACTGGTCAGGCCCTCGATCTCTGCCAAGATCTCCATCTCGTCATCGGTATCGACGAGACCGCGCAGCGATGGTGGCTTGTGGTAGGTGGCGGGCAGGAGACGAACGAGACCGCGATCGGAAATCTCGGTCTGATTCATGTTCCACCACGCAACGCATCAAGATAGGTCCGAACCGCGAGGATCTGCGGCAACCCCCCGTCGATGGCGGTGTCGACTGGTCGGGTTCCACCAAAGAGCGGCCCCTTGTTCGGTCGGGTGAACCAGCTTTTTGCCAGAGGCTCCGAGAAGTAGAGTTCGAGCGACTTGAAGATGCCAATTACAGCGCTGAGCCGCAGCAGTTGGTCCTTGGTGAGCTCTCCGGCGAAATCCGGCTTCTTGGCGCGCTTCCACGTGCTCTCTGACATGTCGGCAAGGCCAGCGGCTTCCTTGAGACTGAGACCCCAAGCATCGGCCACGCGTGCATAAGCTTTCAACGCGACGGCGTTGATCTGTGCGGGTTCCCGGATTTTCTCTGCAACGTACATGGCGTCCTCCATTGGCTTCAATATAGTCCATATGGACTTACTGTAAAGATCAAATGAACCTTGCGCTTTGATCACTGTTACCCAAACCGCCGCCCTCCTTCCGTGAACGTATACTCGTTGACGATGATCCCCTCCTCGATGGCCTCGTCCGAGGTCAGGTGGTCGTGTTCGGCTTCAAGTTGGCGGTAGAGCCAGCGGGCCAGATCACGCAGCGCCTCGGTCACGACCTCTTCCGCATCCTCAGTCGGCGGCTGCCAGGTCGCGCTGTCCCGCGTGACGTCCACCGACATGGTATATTCATGGCAATAGCGGCCACGGTGGCTGGCCTCGGCGGCGAGTTGGTAGAAGTTTCGCCGCTGGATGGCCTGCAGGCGGTCGGCGATGCCGTGCAACGTCGCGTCCTTGGGCGCGTAGTCCCGAATGCGCGCGGCCGCGCCCTTGGCGTGGGACCAGTATCCTTCGAAACAGGCCCCGTCGCCCTGACTCCAGAACCCGGAGAACCAGATGCAGGGCTTTTGGCGCGTCCCGCCGCTCATCAGGCGGACGGGCGTGGTCTTCAGGCTGATGCCGAGTATCTCGCAGACCCGCTCGAAATCTTCATAGACCGCGTCCCACCACTCGTCGTGGGGTCCAAGGTCGCGATACCAGTTGCGGGCCTTCTCCTTGGCGGCATCCGAGAGCTCGGGGAACTGGTAGACAGTGGTGCAGATGATCTCAGGCATCGACGTCCTCCCCGTTCAGCGCCGCGACCAACCATTCTTGCGTGCTGGACCAGCCGATGGATTTACGAGCGCCGAGATCGATGGCATGCGCACCGCCGCCAAAGGCGTCGAGCCGCGGCCGGGAGCAGGTCAGAGCATACTGGAACCCCCAAAGGCCGGTGAGGTCGAGGTCTTCGGCGAGCCGCAAGACGAAGCGGATGACGGCTTCGACATCGCCGTGTTCGTCGTCATGGATCCAGAGGCTGCTGCCCTCGGGGGCATCCTGGTGCACGAGATCGAAGCCAGCGACATCTGGGTCGTCAGCGTCCTGATCCGCAGCGCGAAGTTCCTGAAACAGCACGAGCGCGCGGGCGGCCTTGTCGGGGCTGCCGACGTCGATCAGGCATGAGAAATGGGTGAAGCAATCCGCCATGGGGACCTCCTTAATGGGGAAGACCCGGCCAGGAGGCCGGGCGATCGATTGGGATGAAGGGGTAGTTGGGAACGATCAGCCGGTCGGCGTGTCGCCCGCCGCCTGCCGTGCGGCATGAGCGCAGAGCATCTGCCGGTAGAAGCGCTTGCGCGCCAGCCGGAGACTGCAAACAGCGCGCGTGTCGGGGTGTAGCGCCCGGACCGCCGCGCGAACCACTGCCAGTCGCGAAGCGGTCGGCGGCAAGCCAAGACGTCGATAAGTGGGATCGGTCATGTCACATGACCTCGACCACGGGCGAAGCGAGATGCGGATCGACCTTTGCCTCGATCCCTTCGGTCCGACCCATCCAAGGCTCGGGCCGAATGGCCTTCACCCAATCGGCGAAGCTCGGGATGAAGCCGAGGTCCTCCTTAACATGCTGCTCGCCGACCCACCGGGTCGGGATGATGCGTCCGGTGGAGAGCGTAAGCGTCGGACCAAAGATTGTCTCGGCCATGAAGATGCCCTCCGTGTGTTATCTGGACAGTCAAGTTGTCTCTTTTTGAAAACTTCCTGCCATCATTGGGGTTTTCCCGAGTGGCATCGGTGAGACAGTTCATTGGGGCTC
>NZ_QAOH01000047.1 GCF_003050785.1 Celeribacter persicus | reverse complement strand
AAACGTCGCTTTGTATCTGCAGCGGTCAGACCAATGAAATGTACGGGCTTTGTTCTCTCAAAGGCCCAAATATGCAGCTTCGGGCCAGCTAGGCCTACAAACTGGATGTCGGCAGGGGTATGATCGATCTGGACGACGTCGAGAGCGTGTTTGGCCCGGATATAGCCCGGGCGCGGTTTCAGACGCCGCAGGCTTTTCCCTCCTGAATGTCGCCGTCGGGCAATCTCCTCGGGCGTGAACAGTCGCGGGATACGCTTGGATACGGTGACATAGGCAGGCGGATCAAGACCCTCGCTGACACAACGGGCACGGATTTCATCGACGACCGGCGCAAGGTCCGGTTGCTCGGGTCGAAGCCACATCTCCCGAAGGGTTGCCGAAATGATCTCCTCAACGGCCGGGCTGATCCTTGCGCGCCTCGCCCCACCTGTTCTTGGCAGCAACGAAGAAACCCGGCGCTCGGTGCGGTATCGGCACAGGTGGTTGTAGACTTGGCGCGTCGAGAGACGCAATTCGGATGCTGCCCGAGCAACTGCGGTGCGCATAGGCTCTTGCCCGTCCAAAATTCGATCCAGTTCTCGCCCGATACGCGTTGCCTTCGCCCAAGCCTCGTCAGACGCTTCGTTTTCGCGCAGCATCACGAACCCGCCGCTCCACGGTTTCTGAACTCCATTTTCTGCCCCAGTCTCTCGCTTGTTGAAACGCGAGTTAAAAATTGAAATCGAAACGTAAAATATCGCGTCGGATTACGCTTCATCCTACTGAAATCCTGTAAGAACTTTTTGATGAAACGGCAAAGCAATTGCGACAAAGACGATCTCTGGTTCCTTCCCGGCCCCATCGAAGAAGAGCCGGATTTCTTGCCACCCGGCCCGCGCGCGGACCCGCCAGACCTGGCGCTCATTGACGATTGGGTACGGGCGCAAGCGATCCATGCAACTCATCTGGCAAAGGTGGCCGGACGTTTGGGAGCACTCGATGAGCGCTTGCGGCTCGGCCCCGAAGGGTGGCGACGCAGGCTGGCTCTGATCGAGGCGGCAGAGCTGAGCTGGCTTGCGGGCGATCGCGTTCATCCCGATCAGCTCGCGCTTTGGATTTCCATGCGTGGGTCATCTGTTCGCGACGATACAAAGATACTGGCCCGCATCCACTGGGCTGTGCGACACCTAACCGAGGGCCCTGCCCCACTCAGCGATTTGGCTGCCTTTCTGGACCGTCGCGATCCCGAGCATATAGCGGACACCTCAGAGCGTTTCGAAGATCGCGCCGAAAGCTGGCGGACTGTCATCTGCGCGGCGGACGATCTTCATCCGATTTCGCGCGCCTGCATGGGCTTTCATCTCTGGAATTTGGCGGGCCTTGGGCGCCACGGCGATCAGATCGAAGCAGCCGTCACGGCGGCCCGGATTGCCGCGAGTGACGGAAGCGGAGCCATCTTCGCACCGTTAGCCATGGGAGGCGCAGGAGGGCTGCGCTCATCTGGCGAGCCACCAGAGCGCCTTGCCCGCTGGCTGGATGGGATGAACAGCGCCATTCTCACAGCGATGCGGCATCTGGACGATGTCGAAGCATGGGCCGCCCGGGCAGAAATAACAATGGCGCCGCTTTCCGGTCGTACCCCGCCTGCTCTGCGCAGGGTGTTCACAGAATGGCCTGTGGTGTCGGCCCCCATGGCCGAAGCCTTAACCGGCGCCAGTCGGGCGGCCGTCCAACGCAATCTGGCGTGGATGGAAGCGTGGGGCCTTATCCGGGAAGTGACCGGTCAGGGCCGCTTCCGGCTCTGGCGTATTTGAGAGGGTTCTGTTGCAAACTTTTTCAACGGCCAGCATTTCATGTCTTTGCGGCGCTCGCGGAATACTTACGTCCAATGGATCGGCGTCTCCATCACACTGCAATCTTTACGACACAACCTGCGAAGGGGTGGCTATGCCGCCCCTTTCGTCATCAAGTTTCGACGTTCCCTCGCTATTCTCCGCATCAGATGCGGAGAATAGGCCTTTCAAACTACGCACGAGGACGAGCTTAAAGCCCCGCAGCATCCCGCAGTGCGTCATTCATGCGAGTCTGCCAGCCGGGCCCAGAGGCTTTGAAACGGGCGACGATTTCCTGATCCAGACGCAGCGAGACGGCCACCTTCGGTTTGTCTGACTTCGGGCGTCCACCAACATTCTTCCGCATGTCATCCGCCAAGGCCGGGAATACCTCGCTGAACGGTTTGGCTTGAGCAAGCTGCTCGTCCGCGGCTTCCGGCGCATCTGGATCGCTGGCGATCATGCGCTGGATTTGATCTTCGGTCAGGTGCTTCCGGGTCATAGTAGGTTCCTTTCCTTGCGACTGGCGGGACGCATCGAGATTACCGAAACGCCTTCGGTTCCCAAGGTGGCGAACACCACGGCAATCGTTCCATCCGCGAGACGGCCTATCGCCATGTGCCGACCATCCTTCACAGGGATCACGACAGAGGCCAGAAAGAACCCCTCATCCAAATCGGCAAAGTCCAAGCCGTGCTTGGCGAGGTTCGTTTGCCGCTTTGGCTCATCCCAGACGATCATCAACGTAGTTTATGTATATACAATAACCGCGGCAAGTTCAAGGGTTGTGTCGCAAAGATTGCAGTTTCTGACGTCAGCGCGAGGGCCACATCCGGATTGTCGTCCGATATGTAATCCACAATCGCCAGAAAGTCCGCAACGGCGGGAGCCTTCCATTCGAGTTCAGGCACGGCGTTTCCCGTCGATCAGGGCACGCGCTTCTTGCATGACCTGATCATGCGGGGTGGCCGGGCGCGGAACCACGTATCATAGGCGTCGGGATCGGCAGTCAGCCCGGCAGGAAGGCCACCTTCGGCGGCAACGCGGGTCAGTAGGATACGCACGGCATCAGAGAGTGTAAGACCGACGCCCGTGATCACCAGCAACTTGCCCTTCGATGAATGGACGGAAACCTTTGGCACCGAGCGCCTCACCGGCGCGCTCCTCGACCGGCTGACCCACCACGTCAATATCCTCGAGATGAATGGCGAGAGTTATCGCCTGGCTCAGAGCCAAGCGCGAAAAGCCACCAAAACCTCCTGATCACGAAGGCAGGACTTGGCCCTTAAGGCATGGTCGAAATGATGTGAGACATCCGCACAAAAAGATGTGCGTCCGGATGATCGTGGATACATTCCTGGGCTACACGGCAGGTGCCGGGCGTGTTGCTCTGCTATCGCGGCGAAGACGTCGTCGCTAGGCTGATTCGGATACCGATTTGGGGCTCATTCTGCGAACGTTTACCGTCGTTTTGAAAACGACGGGACATTAACGTAAAGCATCGCTGATACTGCCCGCTCCGGTACAATTTAGACGGAAAACCGCGTGTCAGCTTACACGCCCGTCAAAAGCATATCGAGCGCCCCGGTGATCTCTGTGTCATGCTCCACCAGACTGCCCGCAGGTGCTTTCAAAAGAGGGCTCTGTTGCAAATTTTTCTGGCTGCGAGCATTTTGCGCATTCTTGCTGAGATAAGAGGTGTAGCATGGCCGTGCCAACCAGTTCACGAGCGACGTTGTAGATGCTGGCCTTGTGATCTGGATTTGGGGCCGTGAACGTCTTGTAGTAGTTCGCCGCCGCCTTCACGGTGATTGTCGGTAGGTGTTCAATCTTGCGGCGGCTGATCCACGTCCACAATTTCCTTCTCAGCATATAGGGGGTCCCGTCTATTACATACCATGCCCATCATGTGCGGGATGGCGGCCAGTGCCGGGCGGCATGCAGAACACGCAGCACGCGCACCAAGTCCTGTGTCATGTCGTAAATCAAAATGTAGTTCTGGTGCGCGACCAGCTCGCGCGTACCTGCAACACGTCCAGGGCGGCCAAGGCTAGGGTGATCGACCAGCCGCGAAGCCTTTTCAGATATCAGCTCATCGAGGGCGAGGGCGGCGGCCGGGTTGTCCTGGGCGATGTACTCTCGGATCTCTTTTCGGTCGAGGCTGGCCGGTTTGGTCCAAACCAGCCTCACGAGCTAGAGCCTGATAGTTTGCGCCGCGTTTCTGCTCGCCATGCGGCGGCTTCTGCTTCCACGTCTTCGGCGGATATCAGTTCGCCCGCATTGGCCGAGTCTATGCCTGCCTGTACTTCACGTCGAAACCATGCGTCATGCTCCGCTGCTTCCTGCTGTTGCCGTACAAAATCTCGCATGAAGTCACGGAGCAATTGCGCCCCGCTACGGTCGCGGGACTTGGCCGCTTGGGCGAACTGGCTTTTCAAAGCGTCATCGACCCGAAAGGTGAAGGTTGCTTCGCTCATCGTTGCGTCCTCATGTGTTACAAACTAAGTACAATGTAGCACTTTGGCTGTTTTCCGTCTATTACCCACCGTCGCACAAGTCCTAAAACCTGCGACGGGCTTTCGCCCTTCCACGACCACTTGATCTGCAAGGCGTTGGTGTTGTGAGCGCTAAGTGAACTGTGATGGTGTGGATGCTCTCCCAAACCCGGTAGCATCAAAACGTGTAACTTTGCGCTGATGCAAACGATGAAGGAGCTGCACTATGTCCGATATCACAATTCTCGCGATAGATCTTGCCAAGAACAGTTTTCAGGTTTGCGCTGCAAACGGAGATGGCGAGGTCATTTTCAATCGCAGTCACTCCCGAAAGAAATTCGAGCAATTGCTACGGAGGCAGCGCCCATGCCGCGTCGCCATGGAGGCCTGTGCCTCTGCGCATTTCTGGGGCCGACTTGCGGGCGCTCTCGGACATGAGGTGCTGTTAATCCCGCCAATCTACGTCAAACCGTTTGTGAAACGTTCGGCAAAGAATGACGCCAATGATGCGGCGGCCATCGCGACCGCAGCACGCCAACCCAATATTCCATCTGTTGCCGTAAAAAGCGCAGAGCAACAAGCACATGCCATGCTTTTTCGGACCCACCAGACGTTAACGCGCCAGCGTGCCCAGCTTTTTGTTACCCTCAGATCCCACCTCTACGAACACGGCATTGTTTTGGCGAAAGGTAACGCGGTTCTTTTACGCTTTCGTGACCGGATGACTGAAGAGACGGACCACCTACCCCCGATTATTGGGGCAACTGCCGAGCTTTATTTCCACCAGATCGAACAATTGACACAGTCCCTTAGAGTGGTTGAACGGGAACTCGAAAAAGCGACGGCGGCGGATGAAGACGCTCGTCGGGCCCGAACAATTCCAGGCGTAGGCCCGATCAGCGCAGCGGCCTTTCTGGCCTTCGCACCACCCATGGAGGCCTTCAAATGTGGCCGGGATTTTGCGGCTTGGCTCGGGCTGGTTCCTCGGCAACATTCTACTGGAGGCAAGCCCAGACTTGGGCAAGTCAGTAAAATGGGACAAGCCGACCTGAGACGCCTTTTGGTAATTGGTGCGACCTGTTGCATTCGGTGGGCAAAGGCAAAACGCATTCAGGCCGGAAGTTGGTTGGATCGGCTCCTCATGAGAAAGCCGGCGAAGATGGCCGCCGTCGCACTCGCAAACAAGATGGCACGCATTCTTTGGGCGCTGGTCTCAAGAAAGGAAACCTATCGCGGAGACTTGCTCCAGTACGTTTGACATGTAAAGGAACTGGAGGGTGCCCGACAACTGGGCAACCTCGAGACGGTGAGGAGATCGACTGACGATTATGGGAACAAGCATCGGAAGATCCGCTTCGAGAAAACCATTTAGGAGTCCTGGACGTCATAGCCCGCAACTGCGATTTGGACTCGAAGTGATCTTACTCCATAACGGCCCGTGGCAGTTCAGAGCCACATCATCTGAGGCCTGACACACGACCGATACCGATCGCCGCCCAAACGTCAAAAGAGTCCTTGCCTAAAAGAGAGCATCCACACACGACTCCTATTGCTTCCGAGGGTAGGGTGATCGACCATCTACACGCTTACGTATTTTTTCCGCTAGGCGGCTACTGGAATTCCCTTTGAGTACTGCTTTTTAGCATCTTCTTTTGTACATACGAATGCCACGTAACTATGTTAATACGTGGCATCACCATGTACAAAATCGACAACGTGGCATTACTATGTACAAAAAAGGATCATAATTGACCCATCGGCGTGCCACCTTTTCGCTGCGTTCTTAAGCAAACATTGACCATCCTAACTTCATCAGTAAGAAGGATTCTCCTTCTTGAGTGAATGATAAGCTACGGCTCCTCGCACTAAGGGAGGCGTGGAGAACAGTTGAACCGGGCTTTTGGATTACGAGGCGGTTGAAAAGTGCCTCGCAATATCCTGTGTCGAAAGCCTCTCGCTTGCGCCATTTGGTTTGATATTTTTGCAGAGCTTCGATCTTTGAGCGAGGTCTATGACTGAACCCTTCGGCTCCAATCATCTACCTACATGTTACTATTGGCGCTCAGACCTCCCAAATTGGCTCAGGAGTGGACTTAGGGTGCTTTCTGGTGGCCTGGGGTGCCGCAAGACACTTCAGCTTCTCTACGGGCTGTTTTTTGCCCCCCACCCTTCTTTCGATCTGACCGACGCAAAATCTCATTCCAGGCTTCTTCCTGCAGCCTTTTGGGATGGTGTTTTGCTGATAACCGTACATCCTAAGTTTTTATAGACTTCATATGGTTTATACGTTCTCTATGCCTTGTAGATTTTATACCTTATGCCTTTTTTCTTGCTTTCTGTATAATGTGTATACTTCCTATGCTTTATAAGGATCATTCGAATCCTACATTCTATATATCTTGTTTTTCCTCTATAGCCTCTAGATTTTATCTGTCGCATTTATTCCATACATTTCGTTTTCTTTGTACGCTATGTACGCTTTATTCGGTCCTGCAAGCAGGCCCCTCAGCCTTCGAACTTGCCCAGACCTATGGCCTCCCCCTGCGTGTCTTGAATGCCCTCAGTAAGTTCCCCGCACTTCCCGCCACCCCGCGCCTCAAACGTAAGCATCCGGCGTAGGCCACGGCGCTGTCAGCGCCCGTAGTCCCGGTCCATTTCGATGAGGTCGCGCAGGTTTTCGATCCCGAATGGAGAGAATGCGATGACGCTGTCGTCTCCGGGGCCGTAGACCCAGATCACGCCATCTTCGGTTTCCATATCGATGGCGAGATCGAAGACCCGATCGACGGTTGCTCCCAGTTCGGCGGCAACGCGGTCGATGGTCTTGACGGAATGCACCTTGTTGAGCTGCATGATTATGCCGCCTCGGCGAGGAGCCGGGTTTTCCAGTTCCATGGTAGAAGTTCATGGATGCG
>NZ_QAOH01000046.1 GCF_003050785.1 Celeribacter persicus | reverse complement strand
GAGCCCCAATGAACTGTCTCACCGATGCCACTCGGGAAAACCCCAATGATGGCAGGAAGTTTTCAAAAAGAGACAACTTGACTGTCCAGATAACATGCTCAGGGCATATTCGAGCTGGAGCGGGTTTTCGGGCCGACCATCACCGTCTCGACCGGCCGCGTCGTCCCCGTCCGATTGATCGGCGAACAGCATGTGCTGGAGGATCTCGGCTTCATTCCGAGCTTTGCCGATTGGGTGCGTTCGATCCGGCCCCAGCCCTGGATGGGCCGCGCCCAGCCGATTCACAAGCTGGTCGACCCCTTCGCTGCTGCGGCTGACAGTGAGCCGGACGCAAGCTGTCCACCGCATCCGGGGTCCGGCCCAGCGGCAGCCTGACCACCACCATCCCCCACAATCCGCCCGGTCCTCGTGACCGGGCTTTGCATTGGAGAGCCCAATGACCCGTTTGATAGATATCGACGAGATCTTCCACGAGGACCGCGACAATCCTCCGGGCGAGAGATCGCTGCCCTGGGAGGAGACGCGCGACGGCGTCACCGTGGTGGTGGAGCCCAAGCCCCATTGGGCCGAGGACATGCGGGCGTTCCGCCTCGATGCCCGCGAATATTGCCGCTATGCCGACTGGACCGCGCATGGCGCCAGGGCGCGGTTTTTCGGTCATGTCGACATGTCGGGCGACGAGGTGATGATGAAGGCCCGCGCCATGATCGCGCGCGAAATCGCCGATGGGCTCTGGGACTGAGCGGCAAGGCCGGTTCCGCCCCCCTGCGGCGCCGCCGGTTATCGCTTTGCCGGCCGTGATGGACCGGGCTCCAGCTTCGCCATTAGCCATCGATGTCATGGGTGACGGTTGCCGTCCGGCCCCGTGCGAACACGAATTTTCGGCCAGCGCGCCAGCAAGGCGGGCGGGGTGAGGCATCTGCGACGGGTCTCGGGCATCCGGTCAGATGCAAGGCACCACCCCCCGCTTCCATTCGCAAACCTTGGTCTGATCCGCTTCTTTGCATTCAACCCCAAGGGGTCGGCTTGACGCTGCGCGTGCCGCCCTCGCGGATTCGGGGGAACCCGAACGCGCGAGGGTGAGTGCAGATCCGGTCAGACACTTCAGGCGCCTGTCGCGCGGGGGATGGTCCCCCGCCTCCAAGACAGGAGCCGGAACCCATGTCCTATGCAGATGCCACCGCCTTCGCCGCCAGCCTCGCCGCCACGCTGATGGTCTCGATCGTCGTGTTCGAGGCGGGCGACGGCACCCACGGCGCCATGCCCTTGGGCGAGTTCGATGGCGATGAGGAAATGGTGAAGCTGGAGCTCGATCCATGGGCCTGAGGCGCGAAAGCGCCACATCCCCGACAATCCGGGACGCGGAAGCGCGTCCCGGGCCTTCCCCCTGGCGATGATCACCCATCGCCGGAGGTGGCGCCAGGGCCGAGGCCCTCGGCGACGAGAGGGAGAGTGCGGTCCGGTTTGGCCGTGACGGGTTGGAAGGTGGAGGAGAGGCCTCCGCCGCCCGTCGCGGAGCAACACCGATGACCCTTCCCCGCCACGATACCTTCCGCTCGATCGGCCAGATTCTCGCCGCTGATGTGCTTCCGGCGCTTTGCCATGCGCGAAAACTGCCGCTGCGAGTCACCTGCCTCGGCGCCGCCAGTTATGATGATGGCGACGACGTTCATGTATTCGATCGCACCGTGTCGCTCGGTACGCGTCAATCCCCCGAAGAGGCCATGGACCTCGCCATTCTGCGCGTGTCGCGCGGCGACATCCACGCAGGTCGCGACGGCACGCTGCGCTTCCGGCCGCGCATCGCGGTCGTTCAGGACAGCGAATACGGCCTGGTGCTCGCAGGGGAAGTCCGTGCCGGGATCATCCTCTGGCGGCAGCCGGTCGCGTCCGACGCCGAGGCCCGCCGTGTCGTGACCGAGGCCAGCCGTCTGCGCGGCATGGCTTTCGCCGCGTCAGGGCGTGGGGAACACGGATCGGCGCGCGACCTGCGTTACCGCGCCAGCCTGCTCGAGGCGCGGTTGGTCGATGCGTTCTGGCGCGAGACCGCGACCGAGCTGCTCCGCCTTCCACAGGCCGCCTGATCTTCCACCCCATTCCCATCCATTTGGCCCGGTTTCGCGCCAGGCCTTGTCATGTCCGGAGGCCGTCATGGCTGACTATTTCACGCATTTCTCCTGCCTGCTCGATGTGGGCACCCCCGAGAACGCCGCCCGCGCGCTCGAGCTCTACAATTCGCTGTCCGACGAGAACGCCGCCGAGGACCCGCCCTCGGATGGGTTCATGCTGTCGATCCAGCCCGAGCATGGAGGCACGCATCTGTGGATGCGCGATGACGGCACCGGCGATCCCGAGCATGTGATCCGGTTCGTCATGCGCTGTGCCGCCGCGTTCGGTCTGACCGGGCGATGGGGCATGCAATACGCCAACACCTGTTCGAAGCCGCGGGTCGATGGCTTCGGGGGAGGTGCGCATGTGCTCGATCTAGCCACCGGCGAGACGGTGGACTGGATCTACACCGACGGGTGGCTCTCCACGGTGCTGGACGGAGGTGATCCCTATGCCTGAGATCATCGAAATCACCGTCTACCGTCTCGACGAACTTTCCGATGCGGCGAAGGAGACGGCCCGCGCCTGGTATCGCGAGGGCGGCTTTGACTACGACTGGTATGATGCCGTCTACGAGGATTTTCAGCGGATCGCGGAAATCCTCGGCATTCGGCTCAAAGCCCGGCCCGTGCGTCTCTTTGGCGGCGGCACGCGGCAGGAACCCTGCATCTGGTTCCGGGGTTTTGGGTCGCAAGGGGATGGGGCCTGCTACGAAGGCCACTGGGATTACACGAAGGGCGCCGCGAAACGCATCCGGGAATACGCGCCGCAGGACGACGCCCTGCACCGGATCGCCGATGCGCTTCAGACCATCCAGAGGCGCAATTTCTACCAGCTGCGCGCCGAGGCCAGCCATCGCGGGCACTATTATCACGAATACTGCATGGCGATCTCGGTCGAGCGCGACAGCCCGACCTGGCAGGACATGACCGCCGATGCGGAAGAGCTCGTGATCGAGGCGCTGCGCGATCTCGCACGCTGGCTCTATCGCCAGCTTGAGCGCGAATACGACTATCTCTCGTCGGACGAGGCCGTGGATGAGACCATCATCGGGAACGGTTACACATTCACCGAGGTCGGTCGCCGGTTTGGGTAATTCTCAGCAGCTCAAGGCAGGATAAGCACCTATCCCGTGATTGAGCGCCACGGGAGTGCAGCAAGAATCTGTGCGCCGTGGACGCACATGAATACGATCGGGACAAGTACCTCGGTCTTGTGGAATGGCTTGTGCCGTTTTCCGTCGCCATCGACGTCAAGAATGGTCCACTCATCCTTGTATGGGCTGACGGGGAGACGCCGCTCGAGCGCGACAATCACCTCAAACTTCGCAGCGTTGAGGGACTTGTAGCTCACGACGGCCCGGATCCACAGGACGCAGATCGCCATCCCAGCGAGCGAGACGGCCCATGTGCTAAGATCTCCAAAGGCAGACTGTGACAGGTAGGCTGCGCCACCGATGATGGCGGTATTAACGGTGAGATAGAATGAGTTCGCGGACTGGCGGCGCTGGCTCACTCGATCGGCCATCTCCACCAGCATCTTGTAAATCTCGAGTACCTCCTTGTCTCGAGGGGCGCACTCCGGCTCGTTCTCCACGGCAGCTACCTCCCGTTCCCCAGACGCCAGACGGCGCTGATGATTGACTGCTTGTTCCACCCCACAGCCTCGTCGGCCGCATCCACCACCACGGATGACGCGCGCTTCTGTGCCCATGGATCTACGGCGACGATCGGCCTTCCGTAGTACTTCGCCCCTGCGATTTCTTTCCCAATCCACTTGCTGTGGTTCGCGTACATCCCGGTCGGAATCACCACGACATGGCTGTTGATGATGCGCTCATAGATCGCACTCTGCAGCGCCGCGTCGTTCGGCGCGAAGTGGATCGGGTTGTCCCGGGGCACTGACGTATTGGCGAAGTAGATGCGTTGGTTATCGACCGACCACACCTCGTCGAAAATCCATTCGGCGAGCCTATCATAGTGCCCGGAGTATGCCCATGAATGGCTGATAAAGACGTTCACTTCCCCCCACCCTTCTTCTTTGCCGCCTTCTGCTTGGCGCGATGAGCGGCCCATATATCGTCGATCGATTCCTCTTTGAGCGCCTGCTCAATGCGCTTAATTGCCTTGGGCGAATAGCGGGCGTGCGTGATGCCGCCAATCGCGATTTCCTTAAAGCATTCGGGGTCGTCACGTAGATTTAGATGGTCGACCACGGACCTAGATTTCGGGATGGTGAGCCCCACCTTTTTCGCCAGCGGAGCCGCGCCGAGGCTATAGAAATCCAGTTCGTTTACGCGCCGCACCGCGACGACCGCCCCTGCACCCTCACCCTCTTTCAGTAATTGGACGGGCGTCCCCTCGTTCTTGGTCAGGCGCAGACTAAGGCTCGGACCATCATGCTCCGCCGTGATGTTGATTGACGCGACACCAGGAAATACGGATGTCCAGGCCTCTCCACCAGAAAGCCTCTTGCATACTTTCTCGAGTTCCCCGTCGCTTGGTTGTTCGTAATCGCCGTTAACCGCGCTCTCAAGAACGGCAAGGCTACGTGCCTTGGCGACCGCGTCCATTTTCCGGCGCGTTCCCGGTGCGAGCAGCCCTTTGATTTCCTCCACCTCTTTATCGAACAGGGCCGATAGATCCTTGGGGGCGGTGGTGGAGATTGGGAGGACCCGCTCGGGCAGGTGAATAATTAGTTTCTCCTGAAAGACGTCATCATGGATGTCGCGAAAGAGCGTCACGCCAGCTTGGGCGTAGAAATAAAGCTGATGCTCGGACAAATCGATCAGGTAATGCTGGGCCGCGTCCCGCTGGCCGTTGATGGTCTGTAGCGTCAGCGCTTGTTCGTCGGTCAGGAACTTCAAATTGGCGTCGGTCAGCCCCTTGCGCACGCACGCATCGAATCCAATGGTTTGCTTCTCACGCGCTTTCCGAATTTTACCTTGTCGCTCCCGGATGGCTGCTTTGAGCAGCATCTCGAATGCATGATCCAGCAAGATCAGGACAGCTTCGGTTCTTCCTCTGTCCCACGGTCTGTTGAAGTGCTCGATGGAAAGGACCAGCGCGTTGATGGCCTTTTCACGTAGTTGCCGGACTTCCTTCTTCAAATGCCCCCCTCGCGCCCCCGCGCATCTGATGCAACTCAACCGTAGCAAACAGAAGAACCTCGATAAATCCTTCAAACATGCCACCGGCCATCCGCTGTGTGACATTAGCGTCGACCGAGGGCTCCTTTCAGACCCACCGCCTCGCGACAAAATCGTGATGCTTCAGAGTGAGAGGCCTGCCGGGACGGGGCGAGTCCGGGCGGTCGAGAGAGCGCTGGCCGGGCTTTCCCGTTCCCGCTCTCCCGAGGTTCCCTTTCATGAACATGGCTTCCCCCGCGGCCGGTCCGGTCGCGCCGCTTGCCCCTGCGCCGGCTATCCTGGCCGCCGCCA
Source organism: Celeribacter persicus (assembly GCF_003050785.1). Lineage (GTDB taxonomy): Bacteria > Pseudomonadota > Alphaproteobacteria > Rhodobacterales > Rhodobacteraceae > Celeribacter > Celeribacter persicus. Next base: position 2,577 of record NZ_QAOH01000046.1, on the reverse strand, counting down.
ATCTCCTGCTCCCCCATCTCGAACACGGCCGGCGCATCGATGCGATCGTCCTGCGCGCCGCCATGGAAACCGCTTGTCGAGGTTCCGACGCCACCGGCGCCTGGGGCTGGAAGGCGGCCTATGACGCCTGCGAGGTCGCGACCGTCCTGTTCCTGCGCAAATACGGCAACGCGGTTTTCCGTAAAGCCGCGTCCCCGGAAGCACGGCTTCTCCAATTGGCCAAGATCGCTGCGCTCCTGCCGACGCAGACCCGTCGCTCCGAGGATAGCCAGAATTTCCAGCAATTCAGCACGCCAATCCCGCTGGGCTTCGCTGCGCTCAGCGCAGCCGCGATCACATCGGACGATGTGGTGCTGGAGCCCTCCGCTGGCACCGGGCTCCTGGCGATCCTCGCCAAGACTGATGGTGGGGCACTGATCCTCAACGAACTCGCCGAGACCCGCGCCGATCTGCTGTCTTCCCTCTTTCCGGCCAATCCCGTCACCCGGCTCGATGCCGCGCAGATCCACGACCACCTCGATCCCGCGCTTGTTCCGTCCGTGGTGCTGATGAATCCACCGTTCTCGGTCATGGCCAATGTCACCGGGCGCATGGCCGATGCGGCCTACCGGCATGTCGCCTCGGCGCTCAACCGGCTTACCCCCGGCGGCCGGCTGGTCGCGATCACGGGCGCGGGTTTTGGCCCTGAGGTGCCTGCCTGGCGCGATGCGTTTACTCGATTGCAGGAACGTGGGCGCTTGATGTTCACCGCGACTGTCGACAGCGCGGTCTATGCCAGACACGGCACCAGTATCGACACGCGGCTGACCGTCATCGAAAAGCTGCCCGCCGAAGATCCGTCCCTCTTCCCGGCTTCGCCGGGCACGGCCCCGGACGTTGCGACGCTGCTGAACTGGGTCGAGGCCCAGGTGCCGCCCCGCCTGCCGGTCGCACCGCCGAAGGTTACCGTTTCCGCACCGACTGCCGCGCCGAAGGCCGTGCGTGGTTATCTCGATCGCTCGGCTGCGATGCGTCCTGTCGCAGACCCGGCCCAGGATCCTGAAGGCGTGGAGCTGACTTACGAGACGCTCGGCTGGGCGCCGGCTGAAGGGGCACGGCTGTCGGACGCCATCTACGAGGAATATGCGCTGCAATCCCTACGTATTCCCGGCGCGCAGCCGCATCCGACGAAGCTGGTGCAATCCGCCGCCATGGCCTCGGTTGCGCCGCCCCGCCCTTCCTATCGTCCAATGCTGCCCGCCGACATCCATCAGTGCCTGTCGGATGCTCAGCTCGAGACGGTGATCTATGCGGGCGAGGCCCATGCCGACTATCTGTCGGGAGCCTGGACCGTCGATGCGACCTACGACAATGTCAGCGCGGTGCCCGAGGATGCGGCAGGCGCGGTGCGCTTCCGCCGGGGTTTCATGCTCGGCGATGGCACCGGCGCGGGCAAGGGGCGTCAGTCTGCCGGCATCATCCTCGACAACTGGCTGCGCGGTCGCCGCAAGGCCGTCTGGGTTTCCAAATCCGACAAGCTGATCGAGGACGCACAACGCGACTGGTCGGCGCTCGGCATGGAGCGGCTGCTGATCACACCACTCTCGCGATTCGCCCAGGGCAAGCAGATCACGCTCACCGAAGGCGTCCTGTTTACCACCTACGCTACGCTACGGTCCGACGAGCGCGGCGAGAAGGTTTCGCGGGTGCGGCAGATCGTGGATTGGTTGGGCTCCGATTTCGATGGAGTCATCATCTTCGACGAAAGCCATGCCATGCAGAATGCCGCCGGCGGCAAGGGAGAACGCGGCGATGTCGCCGCCTCGCAGCAGGGACGCGCGGGCCTGCGGCTCCAGCACGCCCTGCCGGACGCCCGTGTGGTCTATGTCTCGGCGACCGGAGCCACCACGGTTCACAATCTCGCCTATGCACAGCGGCTCGGCCTCTGGGGCGGCGAGGACTTTCCCTTTGCGACCCGCGCCGAATTCGTCGAGGCGATCGAGGCCGGGGGCGTGGCGGCCATGGAGGTGCTGGCCCGCGACCTGCGGGCGCTCGGCCTCTATACCGCACGGTCGCTCTCCTATGATGGCGTCGAATATGAACTGCTCGAGCACCAGCTCACGGGCGAGCAACGCCGCATCTACGATGCCTATGCCGGGGCCTTCGCCGTCATTCACAACCATCTCGATGCCGCGATGGAGGCGGCCAATATCACCGGCAGCGAGGGCACGCTGAACCGGCAGGCCAAGTCCGCCGCACGCTCCGCCTTCGAGAGCGCGAAGCAGCGCTTCTTCGGCCATCTGCTGACCAGCATGAAGACGCCGACCCTGATCCGGCAGATCACGGAGGATCTGGAGGCGGGTCATGCCGCCGTCATCCAGATCGTCTCGACCGGCGAGGCGCTCATGGAGCGGAGATTGTCCGAACTGCCGACCGAGGAATGGAGCGACGTCCGCGTGGACATCACGCCGCGGGAATATGTCTTATCCGGAGCTCGGGATAAAACATAATATGCCGCGTCAGCATTATGCTGAGTTCGGGGCTTCAAGCTGTTGTTCTGGTGATTCATTTTCAGGTTTCCGCTTTGGATAATCATGA
>NZ_QAOH01000045.1:5551-8294 GCF_003050785.1 Celeribacter persicus | reverse complement strand
CCAGTTGGTTCCTAGCCAAGCGACGAGGCCACCGGCCACGACGATCCCGAGGTTCGCGGCGAAATCGTTGTAACTGAAGGTGTTGGCCGCGCGGATATTGACGTTTGGATTTTTGAGCTTAGCGAGCAGCCAAACGCAGACTGCGTTGATAGCCGCCGCGATCAGGGCCATTGCAATCATGATCGTCCCGAGCGGATCTGACCCACCGATGTAGCGGCGCCACGCATCGTAGAGGATGCCTGCAGCGAACAGGATCAGCAGCCCGCCGGAAACGTTCGCCGCCCCGCGTTTCCATTTGGCGGATCGGGACAAAGCGAAAAGGCTGATCGCGTAGACGAAGCTGTCGGAGAGGTTATCGAGCCCGTTGGCGATCAGGGCACTTGAGTCGCCGAAGGCGCCTGTTGCGAAAAAAGCCACGGCCAAACCGATATTGAGCGCCAGAACGATCCAAAGCGTCCGTCTCTCCATTGAATCTTGTCTAGCGGCCATTTTGTGGTTCCAGCTTGTGTTGTACGACACATTAACTTCTGCGGCTGATCTGCGTTCCAGCCGGAATGTTGGCTGAATTCCTTCAGGCCCCGATTTCCTCGTGTTCGGTCAAGCATTCCGAATGGTCCCGCAACACCTCAAGCACCTTGCAATCTCCCGTCCGCCCGCCGCTGCATTCGTGAACCATGCGTTTCAGTTCCGTGCGCAGCGCCTTCAGGCGGGCCATGCGCTGCTCCACCTGTTTGAGCTGGCGACGCGCGATGGCATCAGCCTCATCACAGGGCCGGTTGGGATGGTCGCTGAGGTCGAGCAGCTCGCGGATCGCATCGAGCGAGAAACCGAGTTGTCGCGAATGGCGGATGAAGGACAGCCGGTCGAGCTGTGCATTGTCGTAGCGCCTCTGCCCGCCTTCGGTCCTGCCAGGTTCGGGCATGAGCCCAATCTGTTCGTAGTACCGGATGGTCTGCACCTTCGTGCCAGTCTTCTTTGACAGAGTACCGATCGTGAGCATTTTCGCCTCCATGAAAAAGATACAGTTTGTGTAGGTTTTGCCGTCGGAATAAACAAGTGTCGGTTTCACAGACGCGTGAGTTCAAGCTATACCATGATTTCGTGCTTGAACCTCTAGCGGCTAGAGGATGTATCCGCACAGGCAATAAGAATCAAAATCAGGCGAACAGGATTGTCCCTTACATCGGCACAGAAGTTTCTTTGGGTTTTGGCAGGCGTGGCAGCGCTTGCTTTCGTATGGCTTTTGCTCTGGTCCGATTATCGTGCCGATAGCGCCCGAACCGACGCCGAACCGCCTTTTTTCGCTGAGTTCGAACTGACGGACCACCAGGGTATGGTTCGAACCGAGGAGGACTTTGCGGGGCGCTGGATGCTGGTTTTTTTCGGCTTTACCAACTGCCCCGACGTCTGCCCGACGACCCTATCCGAGGTCGCGGCGGTGATGGACGGTCTGGGCGACGATGCCGCCAAGGTCCAGCCGATTTTCATAACAATCGACCCTGAACGAGACACGCCCGCAGCACTCGCCGAATACGTCCCGCTGTTCGATGCGGGCTTCATCGGGCTGACCGGCACGCCGGAACAGATCGCCGCCACATCCGAGACCTTTCCGATCTTCTTCGAACGCGTCGAAGAGGCTGCGGCGCCGGATGGTTACACGATGGGCCACACGTCGCATCTGTTCCTCTTCGATCCCGACGCGGGCTTCGCCGACTCGTGGCCCTACGGCACCTCCGCCGAAGAGATCCTCGCCGATCTGGAAGAGAGGATCTGACCGACATGAACCGTATGTCCGGAGAAACAGCCCTCGGGCTGGCGTGGATCATCGCGCTCGTCGCCTCGCTTGCCGTGCTTTTCATCGGCGAGGTGCTGGGGCAGACGCCCTGTGTGCTGTGCTGGTTCCAGCGCGCCTTCATGTTCCCCTTGGCCATTGTCCTCGGGCTCGGCCTTTGGTGGCGGGACGGCCGCGTGGGGCGCTACGGCATCGCATTGGCGCTTGGCGGCGGCGCAATCGCCCTCTGGCACATGGGGCTGTACGTCGGTCTTGTTCCCGAACGCGTCCAGCCCTGCACGGCCACCGGCCCCTCTTGCACCGATGACAACCAACTGGTCGTCGGCATCCCTATCCCGCTGATGGCGCTCGCCGCCTTCGCGCTGATCGGGGCGCTGTCGGCCCTTTCATTGAAGGACACACGAACATGAATCGACGCGGCCTGATCCTGTCCGTTCTTGCCCTCGGCGCCGCCGGTTTCGGCGGAGCCACCTGGTTTGCAAACCGCCCCGGCCCAGTGGCCGAAGCGGAGCCCGTTGCTCCGGAACTTGCGGAGGCGATGATCCGCCCCTACTCGCCCATCCTCGGGCCTGCGGATGCGCCCGTCACGATCGTCGAATTCTTCGATCCGGCCTGCGAGGCCTGTCGCGCCTTTCATCCCATCGTGAAGGACATCATGGCCGAACATGGGGATGCTGTCCGCGTCGTGATCCGCTACACGCCCTTCCACGGCGCGGCATCCGAGGAAGCCATCCGTGTGCTCGAGGCGGCGCGCATGCAGGACGTTTACGAGCCGGTGCTTGAGGCCGTTCTGCGGGAACAGCCGAGATGGGCGTCGCACGGTGCCCCGGAGCCCGGCCTGATCCTTCAGATCGCCGCCACGGTCGGACTCGATGCCGAGGCCGCGCGCACGCAAGTGCTGGCACCCGATGTCGTGGCGATCCTGAACCAGGATCGTGCTGACGTCGAGAC
>NZ_QAOH01000045.1:0-5358 GCF_003050785.1 Celeribacter persicus | reverse complement strand
TCTCGGTGCCCGCGCTGGCCGGACCCGAGGATGTTGTCGTCGAGAACGCGTGGTCCCGCGCCTCCATCGGGATGAACCGTCCCGGGGCCGCTTACATGACGATCCGCAACACTGGCGACGAGCCGGTGACGCTGATCGGCCTTACAACACCGCTCGCGATGATGCCCGAAATCCACGAGACGAAGACCAATGCCGAAGGTGTGAGCTCCATGAGCCCGGCGGGGGAGATCGTGATCGCCCCGGGCGAGAGCATCGCGCTCGAACCGGGGGGCCTGCACGCAATGTTGATGCGGCTGCAAGAACCAATGACGGAAGGGGACACTTTTCCGCTGACCCTGCTTTTCGACGACGGAGGCGAAGTGACGGTCGAGGTGCCGATCCTTGGAATCGCCGCGCGGGGGCCAGAGGACTGATGCGGCGACGGGCGATCCTGGGGTACGGCGCGGCTGGTGTCGGGGCGGTCGCCCTGATGCTCTTCGTCGGTTGGTGGCAGGTCGATGGACCCGGTGGACCGGAACCTGTCGGGCAGCGGCCTGTGGCCCTGACCGAGATGGATTTCCGTCTGACGGATCATGAGGGCAACGCGGTCGGGCCAGAAACCCTGATCGGCCGCCCGACGATGGCGTTCTTCGGCTTCACCTACTGTCCCGATGTCTGCCCGACCACGCTCTCGGACATTTCGGGATGGCTCGATGATCTGGGAGACGAGGCCGACGAGATGAACGTGGTTTTCATCACGGTCGATCCCGAGCGCGACACTGTCGAAACGATGGCCGAATATGTCGGCTACTTCCATCCGGCGATCCGCGGCTGGACGGGACCGGAAGAGCAGATAGCGCGCGTCGCGGACGGCTTCCGCGCCACCTACGAAAGGGTGCCGACGGAGAGCGGCGATTACACGATGAACCACAGCGCGAGCGTCTTCCTGTTCGCAGCCTCTGGGCGGTTCGTCACCATGATCGACTATCACGAACCCAGAGAATTCGCGGTGCCGAAAATTCGCCGCGCGCTGGAAGAAGAAACGGAGGGGGCGACATGAGGCTCAGAACTATGGCGGCTTGTGTCGCAATTGCGGGGATGGTTTTGGGAGCGGCTATCGCCCTCTCTGATTTCATGTCGAAAGAACCCGTGCCGCCGGAACTTGCCTCGGCAGGTAAATGGATGCCCCAAGGTCCTGAAGCTCCCCAAAACGTTGACATCCTCGTGACGCTGCCCGCGACGGCATGGGCAGAAGATGCACCCGACCTCGGCCCCCTGCCCCTTCTGCAGGTCGCGTTTGCCGACAGGCCCGTGCAGGCGATCGAGCCACCCCTGTCGACATGGTCGCGCAACATTGCACCTGGCGAAACGCTCGATTTCTTGCTGTCTGAAGCTGGTCTTGCGGCACCTGACAGAGCCGAAGTTGCCCTCGCGCTTGGCGCGGAATACGATCTGCGACGGCTGCGGCCGGGGCACTCGGTCACTGTTGCTTCGACCATGGACGGCAGCCCCCGCACCGTCTCACTCGCCGTCGAGGACGGGGTTCGGATCGAGGTGGTTTTCGGCGAGCAGTTGTCCACACAGGTCGTGGCTCCGGATCCGGAGATCGTAACCCTTGCCGGCGAAGCCGTGATCGACAGCTCGATCTTCGCGGCACTCGACGAAGCCGGCATACCCGCCCGTTTTTCCGTGGACCTTGCGCAGATGCTGGGTGGGACCGTGGATTTCCGCCGCGAGATGGCCGGTGGCGAAACACTAAGGCTTCTCTGGCGTGAGGCGCGGGTCGGAGAGGACAGGATCGGACAGCCCGAACTCGCCTTCGCCGCACTGGAGATCGGCGGTTCGCTTTACGAGATCGTATGGCCGGACGACGGCAGCGGTCAGGCGACGATCTACGTCGATGGCGAGGTGCTGCGCGTCTTCGCACAGCCGGTCGAGGGTGCGCGCCTCAGCTCGGTGTTCGGACGCCGCACGCATCCGGTCTTTGGCAACGTCCGGATGCACACCGGCGTCGATTTCGCAGCGGCACGTGGGACACCGGTTCAATCGACGGCACCGGGGCGGGTTAGTTTCATTGGCTGGCGCGGTGGCTATGGCCGTGTGGTCGAAATCTCGCACGGCTCCGACACCATGACGCGCTACGCGCATCTGAGCGCCGTGCCGGAAGACCTGGCACAAGGCCAACGCGTTGCGGCGGGAGATGTGATCGGCCGCGTCGGCGCGACTGGCACGGCGACAGGTCCGAACCTGCACTACGAAGTCCTCGTGGATGGGCGCCCGACTGACCCCCTCACTGACGACCGGCTCGCCGAAGCAGCCGAGAGCGAAGCGGATGATACCGCCGCGCTCTCGCGTCTGGCCGAGGCGCGCGCGCTTCTGAATGAAAACCTCGGCAGCGAGATTGCCAAAACGACAACCGAAAGGCTCTGACCCATGAAACGCATGACACAAGTTCTTGCCATCACGCTCGCCCTGTTCCCAGCGGCCCAGGCCCTCGCAGAGGCAACGGCGATCGACGTCCGCAAGACCAACGGATGCGGCTGCTGCCTCTCGTGGATGAAACATCTCGAAGAGAACGGGTTTGTGCCGACCGGCCAGGACATGTTCGGCGGGCTTCTCGTGCGCTTCAAGCTAGACAACGGCGTGCCGCAGCGCATGGTCTCCTGCCACACCGCGCTCATTGACGGCTACGTGATCGAGGGCCATGTACCGGCCGCTGACATCCGCCGCCTTCTCGAGGAGCGCCCGGACGCCGTCGGCCTCGCTGTTCCGGGGATGCCCTATGGCTCGCCCGGCATGGGGCCAGAAGACGACCGCGAGGCCTATGATGTCTTCCTCATCCGCAAGGACGGGTCGACGGAAGTCTTTTCGAGCTACGCCGAAGGATAATCTGGCCCGCCCATGGAAAATCTGTCTCCGATAATGCTCGGCTTTCTCGGAAGTCTTGCCGCCGGATCGCTCACAGCAGTCGGAGCAGTTCCCGTGCTGTTCGGGCGCATCCCGTCCCGGGCCACACGCGATCTGTCGCTCGGCTTCGCTGCCGGTGTGATGCTCGCCGCTTCTTTCTTTTCGCTGATCATCCCGGCATTGGATGCGGCGGAGCCGATGTTCGAAAACGGCGCGATGCCTGCGGCCATCGTATGCGTTTCGATTCTTCTGGGCATGGGGGCTGTCGCCCTGATGAACGAAAAGCTGCCGCACGAGCACTTCAAGACGGGACGCGAAGGGCCCGAAGCGGCGTCTTTGCGGCGGGTCTGGTTGTTCATCATTGCGATCACGATCCACAACTTCCCCGAAGGCCTTGCCGTGGGGGTCGGCTTCGGATCCGGAGGTATGGAGGGCGGTCTGCCGCTCGCCATCGGCATCGGGCTTCAGAATGCGCCCGAAGGATTGGCCGTCGCTGTATCTCTGCTGGGCGAGGGATATCCGAAGCTGCGCGCCTGGGGCATCGCGGCGCTGACGGGCATGGTCGAGCCGATTGGCGGCCTGCTCGGGGCCGGGATCATCACACTGTCGGAACCGCTGCTTCCATGGGGTCTGGCCTTTGCCGCGGGCGCAATGCTCTACGTTATCAGCCACGAAATCATCCCCGAAACCCATCGCAGCGGCCATCAGAACAGGGCGACGCTCGGTCTCGCAGTCGGGCTCGTTCTGATGCTGTTCCTTGATGTCTGGTTGGGATGAGGCAATGTCACTAAACAAGGTATCTCCGATGATCGGCGTCTTCGCAGCACTTGCTGCGTTCGCGATCGATCAGATCACCAAAGCCATTGTCGTTGCGAATGCCGTCACTTTAAGCGCCGGAATTCCCGTGTTTCCGGGATTCAACCTCGTCTTTTATCGTAATGACGGCGTGACTTTCGGGATGTTGGGCGGCGCGCCGTGGTGGAGCCTCATCGCTTTCGCTCTTGCCATCTGTGTTTGGCTGGGGGTTATGCTGTTTCGCGCCGAAAATGCGGTCGAAGCGCTTGCCTATGGCGCGATCATTGGCGGAGCCCTGAGCAATGTCATCGATCGTGTGCGGTATCGGGCTGTAACAGACTTTCTCGATTTCTACATTGGCACAACACATTGGCCTGCCTTCAACTTGGCCGATGTATTTGTCGTCAGTGGCGTGGGGCTCTTGCTCGCCGCGCCATGGATCAGCGCGCGGCGTTCGATCAAGTCGTGAAGCCGGAAATTCTGAACCGCATCGCTCTGCGCCACCGTTTTCTTTCGCGGATGACGCTTGGTTTCGCCGCCGGGGCGATGACCGTTCTGACTTTCCCGCCTTTCTCGATTCTCCTGCTCGTTCCCGTTGCCTATTCCGCGTTGTTTGTCGGGCTTCGCGATCTCTCCTTCGGGCGCGCTTTCCTCGTCGGCTGGGCGTTTGGTCTCGGCCAGTTCGGTTTCGGGATTTGGTGGATCGCGGAAAGTTTCTACGTAGAGGCCGAGCGGTTTGGGACGATGGCGATCCCGGCCGTCGGGGGATTGTCCGCAGGTCTCGCGATTTTCCCAGCCATTGCCGCTGCGCTTTTTGCCGAAATCGCGCGGCGCGGAGCCATGGGCAGTCTCTTGGCCTGCCTCCTGTTCGCGACCTCCTGGACCGTGGCCGAGTGGTTGCGTGGTCACGTTCTGACGGGGTTTCCCTGGAATCTGGCCGGTTACGCACTTGTAGACTACGCCGCCCTTCGCCAGACCGCCGCCTGGGTCGGAAGCTATGGGCTAAGCTTTCTCACCGTGTTCGTCGCGGTACTCCCTGGCGCGGCTGCTATGGCGTCCGGGCGGCAACGATTGACCGTTTCGCTCATGGCGCTGGCCGGAATCGCGACGATGTGGGCTGTCGGCACGCTGCGCCTCCAGTCGGATGCACAACAGCCACCCGGTGTCGACCTGCGCATCGTCCAGGGCAACATTCCACAAGAGGAGAAATGGGCGCCCGAGAACCGCGAGGGGACATTCGCGCGCTATCTTGAGCTTTCAACCCGGCGCGGCGATTTCGACGTGCTTCTCTGGCCGGAAACCGCCTTTCCGGGTTTCCTCGATGAGGATACGGAGGCACGGGATCGCATTGCCGCTGCGCTCACAGAGGGCAGGGTGCTGCTCACCGGTGTGCCGGACCGTGTACCGAGCGAGGATGGCACCCGATATTTCAACACGGTCCAGGCTTTTGGCGCGACCGGCAGAATCCTGACCGGATACGCGAAACACCATCTCGTACCCTTCGGCGAATATGTGCCATTCCGTGGCTGGTTGCCCATCGAGCGGCTCACGGCGGGTCTGGGCGATTTTACGCCCGGACCGGGCCCGCGAACGCTTGCGCTTCCGGGTGTGCCGCTGGTCGCCGTGGCGATCTGCTATGAGATCATCTTCCCAGGGCATGTGGTCGACGACCTGTTC
>NZ_QAOH01000044.1 GCF_003050785.1 Celeribacter persicus | reverse complement strand
ACGGAGAGCGTAGTCCAGTTCCTCGGCCTCGATCGGCGTTTCGGGTTTCGCCGGTTGAGCTGCGGAGGTCGCGCGGGATCGGCTGACGGGTTTGCGAGTGGTCGGGGCAGGACTTCCCGGGAAGAGGGAAGAATGGAACTGACCCGCATTTACGGCCTGTTCCAGTTCGAGGCGCGGCGGAACCTCTGTAGTGACCCGAGACATCAGATGCGCCACGTCCGGAGACAGGGGCTGGCGCAGGTCGGCGGAGATGCCGCCCTTTTCGCCGCCCCGGCATTTATCGAAGACAGTAATCCGCGTCTCGAAGCTGGTGCCGTGCTTGGCGAAAGCGACGCCCGACACCGCGCCGGTGAAGACGAGATGGGCCGTCTCGGTCAGACGGCCGAAGGTCTCGGCCCAGGCAGGCGCATCCGGCGCAAATGCGGCCCCTGTGATGGCAACGAGCCGTCCGCCGGGGACCAAGCGCGCGAGGGCCGAGCGCAGATGCCGGGCCGTCGCCTCGGTCGACCGACCATCGACATGTGCAACCGCCGAGAAGGGCGGGTTCATCAGGATGACGCTCGGACGAACGCCCGCGTCCAGATGGTCGTCGATTTGTGCGGCGTCAAAGGTGGTGACGGGTCGCTCCGGAAAGAGGAGGCGCAAAAGATCGGCGCGAGTATCGGCCAACTCGTTCAGCGCGAGAGTGCCGCCAGCACTTTCCGCGAGGACCGCCAGAAGGCCGGTCCCGGCCGAAGGCTCGAGGACCAGGTCGCGCGGCGTGATCTGCGCGGCAGCAAGCGCCGCCAGCCCCATGGGCAACGGCGTCGAGAATTGCTGGAAGCGCTCCATCTCCTCCGAGCGCCGCGTGTGCGTGGGCAAAAGGCCCGCCACCTTGGCGAGGATCGGCAGCAACGCGGCAGGTGAGCCCGCCCGGGCCAGCAGCGCGCGGCCGAATTTCCGCAGGAAGAGGACCAGCGCCACCTCGCCCGCCTCATAGGCGAGCTTCCAGTCCCAAGCGCCATCGGCATCGGAGCCGCCAAAGGCGCGCTCCATCTCCAGCCGCAGACGCAGCGCGTCGATCTGGAACCCCTGCGCCAGATCAGGCTGCAGCGCCTCGGCCACGGCGAGTATCGCGGGCGCGGGATCGCGAGATGGAACAGGAACGGGTGGCGCAACAGCAGCGAGATAGGTCATCGGGGAACTCCGGAATGATGGACAGGACCAGCCCCGGACACCCTCTCTCGGGCACCCTCAGGCCTGATCTTTCCCAGTCCCTCTCTCCCTCTCGCACCAGGGTGTTCCCGACGCTCGGGTTGATTTTGTTCCTGTTATGTTCCATATTGAAGACCAAGCCAGAAAGGGAGCTTCCCCATGGACAGCACCACATACGCCTTGCCCGCGACGCCCAAGCAGATCGCCTATGCGCGGTCTCTCGCTCTGCGCAATCAGACCCTCCTGCCCTGGGAAGTTCAGCAGGACCGCCGGTCGCTCAGCGCCTGGATCGAGGCGCAGGCCAAGCTGAAACCGGTATCCGACATGGACAGGCTGCCGACATCGAAGCAGGTGGCCTTCGCGGAGAAACTCGCCCGGATCAAACGGCGCGCCGTTCCAGAGGAATGCTTCAGCGACAAGGGGCTGATGTCGAAGTGGATCGACGGGAACAAGTAGTACCGGATCGGCGAAACCGCGTTCCTTCAGAAGTCGATCCAGATGGTCTCGGTGCGCTTGCCTGCCGTGCCATCCTTACGAAACCGTGGTCTCTCGACAGTGAAGAAGGATCGGTTCTCGGTGATGTTCGTGCTGGTCCGAGAGACTTGAATGCGCGTGATCTTGCCCTTTTGTGATTGAACCAGGATGTCGCCCACAGTGATGGGGAGTGTCCTGAACTCTGTGTATCTGACTTGGCCCATGCGGTTTTCAGATACGGTCAGGCGTCAAAGCGCCCGGCGAACATTATGGCCAGCTGATTGCGGGCGGCAACCCACTCTCGGACAGCACGTCCGCCCTTCTCGAAGTTGCGGATGGCCAAGAAGATCAGCTTGGTTGCGGCCTCCTCGGTGGGGAATGCCGCCTTGGTTTTCAGGGTCTTTCTCAGCACCCGATTGAGCGATTCCACGGCATTTGTGGTGTAGATGATCTTCCGGATCGCGGCACTGAAGGCAAAGAACGGGATCACCTCGGCCCATGCCCGACGCCAGGCCGGGGCGATCGAGGGGTATTTCCCGGCCCATTTCTCTTCGAAGTCATCAAGCTGGCGGGCGGCCTCCTCGGCGGACGGGGCCTCGTAGATGGGGCGCAGGCCGGCGGCCACGGCCTTGCGGTCCTTCCAACTGCAGAAGTTCATCGAATGCCGGATCAGATGCACGATGCAGGTCTGGACTGTAGCATCCGGGAAGGCCGCGGTGATTGCTTCCGGGAAGCCCTTCAGTCCGTCCACGACGGCGATCAGAATGTCCTGGACGCCCCGGTTGCGCAGCTCGTTCATCACCGAGAGCCAGAATTTGGCACCCTCATTGTCGGCGATCCAGAGACCGAGAACCTCGCGCTCGCCGTCCCGGGTGACGCCCAAGGCGATGTAGACCGCCTTGTTCCGGACCATCCGGCTGTCGGCGTCGCGGATCTTCACCCGCAGGGCGTCGAAAATGACGATCGGATACATCCGATCCAGCGCCCGGTGCTGCCAGTCCCGGACCTCCTCCAGCACGGCATTGGTGACGCGGCTGATCAGGTCCGGCGACACCCGCAGGCCATAGAGATCCTCCAGATGAGCCTGAATGTCGCGCACCGACAAGCCCGCCGCATAGAGTCCGATGATCTTGTCGTCGATCCCGTCGATCCGGGTCTGACCCTTCCTCACCAGTTCGGGCTCGAAGCTGCCGGCGCGGTCGCGCGGCACCGCCAGCGGCACCTCGCCATCCGAGCCCTTCACGCGCTTCGTCGCGGTGCCATTGCGGCGGTTGACCTGTTCGGGCGGCGGTTCCGCGCCAGCCTCATAGCCCAGATGCGCGGTCAGTTCGGCCCCGAGCATGCGCTCCATCAGCCGAACCTTCAGTTCCTTCATCAGCCCGGCATCGCCGAGCAGATCCTCGGGCCGCTTGCAGCCCTTCAGCAACTCGTCCAGCAGCTCGTTGGAAATCGTCATCGTCCTTGCTCCTCTTAGGAAGCATGGACCGGATCAGTCATACACAGAAGATCGGACACTCTCCAGTGATGCCCAGAATGGTGCAGCACAGATCGGCCCGTTCGGCCTCGATCTCTTCACCCCAACGCTCCATCTCGTCGGACAAGCGGTCCCATGCCCTTCGGGCTTTCAGCATCGGGTGATCTCCCCCGAACCAGATGCGATCCGCGATGGCGATCTGATCGTCCGGGATATCCCGCTCCAAGGCATAGGTGCTGCGCTCCAACATCTCGTGCACACGTTCGGCCTCGATCAGCGCCCGTAGACGGGGCCAATGCTGTCTGATCCGCACGCGGCCGATCACTGGCGGGATCTCGACTTCCTTCGATGGCATCAGGTCGATCGGCATGATGGCACGCAAGGCGACCTTCTCTGTCTTGAAGGTCTCGATGTCAGCGCCGCGGTAATGAGGTGCGGTCATGGTGCAATCCACCCAGAGTTCGGTGGCCGACACGCAGAGCTGGCTGACTGCTGTCGTGTAATTCTCCGAAGAATAGACGTGATGCGCGGACCAGGCATGATCGAGCGTGACAAGCGGCATGACGACATGGGCAAGCTTCTGTTCGCGCACCAACATCGCCAGTTGGGCTATCCGCTCCTGCAAATGCGCTGTCAGTCGGATCAGGATGGACGGTTCCTTCCGGTCCTCGTCGAAGCTGCGGTCAACGCGGGGCAGCACAAGGACCTGTGGCTTTGCCACCGGAAGCATCTTGTCGACGAGACCGGCAAGACTTTGCGTGACGCCATGGGTCAACGCGACATCGACATCGCCATTCTTGACCCAGACGAGATAGCGGTTCTGGATGACGAGCAGCAGCTGTGTGGCGATGTCGGGAGGCATGTCCCTGATCTCGTTGGACACGACCTTTGTGGCCCCAAGGTCGCCCCCCTTCGCCATGAACTCCAGAAGCGCCTGATCGACGAACTTACGCTGAATCGGCGAAAGGCTGACGGCGCCCGGACGCGGTCGCGGACGCGCGAGGGCTTTCCGGCGCTCCTCGATTTCCTCGCGAAAGGCCCGAAGCGGAGGACGTCTTGGCGCTTGGCCTGCTTCTACCCGCGCCCAGTATCCTCGGGGAGGCTTCGGCACTTGAAGACGCGCGCAGAGCTTGGCAACGGCAACGTCCGAGATGCCCATGTCACGTGCGACCTCCACGGTCGGCTTCTCCCAAATGAGCGCAAAAAGCTCCTCGCGCGATATGTCCACTCTCTGCTTCCGACAACCACAGGCCTTTGTTCCGAATAGAACTTTTTAAGTCGACATGCCATGACTTCGCCCTGCCTAAGGCAAGCCGCCGCACGAAGCGGATGACGACGTCGACAGGGGCCCGAGAGAGCTTTGATCAGGGCAAACCGCGCCGGGAACATGATCATAGAACAACCTTTTGCCACATCACAGCTTGGCAAAATCAATACGTTTGCCAATCTGTGATAATGCGCCAAAAGCGTCTATGCACATCTATGATGTTGCAATCTTAGCATTTCTGCCATATCATAGAATTGCATTTAATGCAGGAATGCAAACTCTTAGGTTGGCAGATGTCCGTCACTCGCGCGAAGCAACGTCAGGCCCAAGATCGGATCAACCAGGCCGCCAGCCTGGCAAAGTCGCTTGCGAGGCCTGTCGGCGGCTGGATCGCCGCGTTCCAGGAGGCGATCGGGATGAACGCGCCCGCCCTCGCGGAACGCCTCGGTGTCTCGCGCAACACAATTTATGCATCAATCAAGAATGAGCAGGCGGGAACGATCTCGCTGAACCAGCTCGAGAAGATCGCCGAGGCTATGGGTGGACGTGTCGTCTATGCCATCGTCCCGCGAGAGGGACTGGTCGAGGAAATCGTCCTTGCCCAAGCGCGCGCGAAAGCCCGCCGCATCATCCAGCGCACGCGCGCGCACATGGCGCTGGAAGAGCAAAGCGAGGGGCTACGAAGCGAGGCCGAGATGGTCGAGGAACTTGCAGCTGACATCATGCGCGAAGGCCGCCGGGACTTCTGGCAATGACGCTGGAGCTTCATGAACCCGCAGGGGCGACACCCCTGACACCGGACGAATTGCTTAGCCTTAAGGCCAAGCACATCGCGAGCCGCGGCGAGTTGAACGAACTCGAAGGCGAGAACATCATCGCCGGCCTGACCTGGCTCGACCGTCGGCCCAAATCGTTCGATCTGCTGACCGATGCTGCCGTCCGTGAAATCCACAAGCGCCTTTTCGGCGAGGTCTGGGACTGGGCGGGTGCCTACCGTCTGACAGAGAAGAACATCGGCGTACCGGTCTGGCACATCTCGACCGAGTTGCGCACCTGCCTCGATGACGCCCGGTACTGGCGTGACCACAAGAGTTTTGAGCCGCTGGAAGCAACAGCGCGCCTGCATCACCGTCTGGTGTGGATCCATCCCTTCGCCAACGGCAACGGACGTTGGGCGCGGATCATGGCAGACGCCTACCTGGCGAAGATCGATCCGGATATCTTCCTCGATTGGTCCGGCGGCGGCACACTGAACGCCGACAGTGCACACCGCGCGGCTTATATCGCGGCCTTGCGGGCGGCCGATCAGCACGACTTTGACCCGCTGGTGACGCTCGTCAGATCGATCGCCCGATAACCCGATAAAGGTAGCCATATGAAGATTTCTGAGTACCAGCGTGGCTATCAAGACGCCGCGCGTGAGATGATCACTTGGCTCCATGAGGAAGCTGCCCGTATGAACGACCCTCACGCTCGCCGTCTGTTGAATAGTGCAGCCTTTGCACTTGGGGTTCGGATCAACGACGAAGAGAACAAGCGTGCCGTCGAGATTCGCGGCAAACACAACTCGAACCGGTAGAAATGCCGGCATTCATTGGACAGAGCCTTTATCCGAACCGACGCCCTCCTTCCGTGAACGTATACGCGTTGACGATGATCCCCTCCTCAATGGCCTCGTCCGAAGCGAGGTGGTCGTATTCGGCTTCAAGCTGGCGGTAGAGCCAGCGGGCCAGATCACGCAGTGCCTCGGTCACGACTTCTTCCGCATCCTCGGTCGGCGGCTGCCAGGACGGGCTGTCCCGCGTGACATCCACCGCCATAGTGTATTCATGATAGTAGCGGCCACGGTGGCTGACCTCGGCGGCGAGCTGGTAGAAGTTCCTCCGCTGGATGGCCTGCAGCCGGTCGGCGATGCCATGCAGCGTCGCGTCGGTCGGGGCGTAGTCCCGAATGCGGGCGGCGGCGCCCTTGGCGTGGGACCAGTAGCCCTCGAAACAGGCCCCGTCGCCCTGGCTCCAGAAGCCGGAGAACCAGATGCAGGACTTGGCCCGCGTCCCGCCGCCCATCAGGCGGACGGGCGTGCTCTTCACGCGGATGCCGAGGATTTCGCAGACCCGCTCGAAGTCCTCGTAGACCGCGTCCCACCAGTCATCGTGGGGGCCAAGCTCGCGATACCAGCTGCGCGCCTTCTCCTTGGCCGCATCTGACAGTTCAGGGAACTGGTAGACGGTGGTGCAGACGATCTCAGATGCCGTAATGGGGCGGCCGCCCGGCGCGGAATCGAAACCCGAACTTTTCTCGCTGGGAAACTCGGACGCTTCGTCGCTTGATTCAAGCTGCCTGTCATTTGGAACAAGAGGGGAGTAACCCATGGGTGTTTTCGTTGGCATTGATGTATCTCTCGAGAATTCTGCGGTTTGCGCCGTGGACGAACACGGCAAGCTTGTGAAGGAAACGAAAGTTGCCAGTGACCCCGGCGCATTGAGCGACTGCATCAGGGGCATGCCGGGCGTGGTGGAGGCGATCGGTATCGAAGCCGGACCCTTGTCCCAGTGGCTTCATAAATCTTTGACCGACCTTGGACTGCCAGTGGTGCTCATGGAGACGCGGCAGGTGAAAGCCGCCTTGAGAGCGGCGCCGGTAAAGACCGACCGCCGCGATGCTGCTGGCCTGGCCCGCTTGCTGCAAATGGGCTGGTTTCGGCCGGTGCATTGCAAGTCGCTTTCCGCGCAGGAGCTGAGGGTGCTTCTCGGTGCGCGCCGATGCGTGCAAAGCGCCGCTGTCAACATCGAGCTGTCTATTCGGGGCATGCTGCGCAATTTCGGACTTCGACTTGGTCGGATCGGCAAGGTCAGCTTTGAAGACCGGGTTCGCGAATTGACCGAGGGCAACAGGCTCATCCAGCTTTCAATCGAACCGATGCTCAGGGCCCGATCTGCGTTGCGCAGCGAGCTTGTGCGCCTTGAACGCATGGCCCGGGACATCACGCGCGAGGATCCGGTTTGTCGCTTGCTGATGACGATGCCCGGCATCGGCGCGGTCGTCGCTCTGACTGTCCGTTCCTCCATCGATGACCCCGGCAGGTTCCGGCGGTCGAAGGATGTCGGTCCTGCAATCGGTTTGACCCCTCGTCGCTACCAATCCGGCGAGACGGACATTGTCGGCGGCATCACCAAAGCTGGCGATCTGGACATGAGGACCGCGCTTTATCAAGCTGCCACAGTGGTGATCCACCGCTCGAAAAAGCAGACTTGGTTGCGCGCATGGGCGGAGCGGGTTGTTCGTCGGCGTGGAGCGAAACGAGCGGCAGTCGCGCTGGCCCGCAGGATGGGCGTAATTCTGCATCGCATGTGGGTCGACAACACAGAATTCCAGGCCGTCAGACAGGTTTAAAGCAAGCCCGTCGAGCCGCCGCGAATGAAAACAACAATCTGGCCGTCGTAAGTCCCGGCCATCGAGGTCCTCACCAGGACGCGGTTTCCGATGACGCCGTTCGATGCCTTGTCGCCGGAGCCTCCGCTTCGAGCACGTATCTCAGATAGGCGCACGGAAACCGCAATGAACCAGCATCAAGTTGGCGACCACTGCGTCGACCACGGACAGAAGCGCGAACCGGTGTAGGATCATAACCGATGGAACAGTATCGAAAGCGCCAGAGGGGGGTACCTGCCAAGACTTGTCAGTTCCGTCGAGCCATGCCCTCGTAGCGCTCAGCTTCGAAGGTGCGTTCGTTTGGAAATTACCCATTGACTGCACTGGCCCCATTACAGAAGGCATCGACGTCCTCCCCGTTCAGCGCGGCGACCAACCATTCTTGCGTAATGGACCAGCCGATGGATTTACGAGCGCCGAGATCGATGGCATGCGCGCCGCCACCAATGGCGTCGAGCCGTGGCCGGGAGCAGGTCAGAGCATACTGGAACCCCCAAAGGCCGGTGAGGTCGAGGTCTTCGGCGAGCCGCAAGATGAAGCGGATGACGGCTTCGACATCGCCGTGTTCGGCGTCATGGATCCAGAGGCTGCTGCCCTCGGGCGCATCCTGGCGCACGAGATCGAAGCCCGCGACCTCCGGGTCGTCAGCGTCCTGATCAGC
Source organism: Celeribacter persicus (assembly GCF_003050785.1). Lineage (GTDB taxonomy): Bacteria > Pseudomonadota > Alphaproteobacteria > Rhodobacterales > Rhodobacteraceae > Celeribacter > Celeribacter persicus. The sequence continues at coordinate 703 of NZ_QAOH01000044.1, read as the reverse complement.
TTCGCGCAGTTCTTGGAACAGCGCGAGCGCGCGGGCGGCCTTGTCGGGCGTGCCGACGTCGAGCAGGCACGAGAATTGGGTGAAGTAATCCGCCATGGGGACCTCCTGAATGGGAAAAACCCGGCCGGGCGGCCGGGCGTTGTGTTGGAATGAAGGGGTGGTTGGGGGCGATCAGCCGGCGGGCTCGTCGCCCCCCGCCTGTCGCGCGGCATGCGCGCAAAGCATCTGCCGGTAGAAGCGCTTGCGCGCGCCCTGGAAGCCGCGAACGGCGCGCGTGTCGGAGTGAAGCGCCCGGACCGCCGCGCGAACCACTGCCAGTGGCGAAGCGGTCGGCGGCAAGGCAAGACGTAGATAAGTGGGATCGGTCATGTCACGTCACCTCGACCACGGGCGAGGCGAGATGCGGATCGACCAGTGCCTCGATCCGCGCGGTCCGACCCATCCAGGGCTCGGGCCGGATGGCCTTCACCCAATCGGCGAAGCTCGGAATGAAGCCGAGGTCTTCCTTCACATGCTGCTCGCCGACCCAGCGGGTCGGAATAATGCGCCCGGTCGAGAGGGTGAGGGTCTGCCCGAAAATCGTCTCGGCCATGAAGATGCCCTCGGCATGTTATCTGGACAGTCAAGTTGTCTCTTTTTGAAAACTTCCTGCCATCATTGGGGTTTTCCCGAGTGGCATCGGTGAGACAGTTCATTGGGGCTC
>NZ_QAOH01000043.1 GCF_003050785.1 Celeribacter persicus | reverse complement strand
TTCGGACGACACCCGCCCATTCCGATCACCCCGGCTCACATCCACTTTCCAGCCACCAGCCCGCGTCGGCTGTACCGCATCCAGAACTTCCACAATGCCCATCGGCTATCTCCCGCGACGGGCGCCGGGAGCCACTCTCCCAGCCCTCAACCCGTCACCGGGAAACCGGCACTCCTTTCACTCTCAAAGGCCGCCACCGCCCCGTTAACATCCGCGTCGATGTCAATGCATGATCGGGAAAACGCAATCGGGTCCACTACGAGGAAGAGCGAGGCTATTTGATCTTCTTGAGTTCCCGGATCTCACGGAGCGCCGCACGTTCAAACCGCTTGATCTGCTGAGTGATCTTTTCGTCACCACCGAATGCGGAGGCACTGCGCCGCCCATAGGAAGAAAAGTTGCGCACGATCCGAATACCTTCGTCGTCACGCACCTTCAGGTGGGTGAAGCGGCGATACAAGCGTTTGGTGTGTGCCTTAGTTGATTTTCCAGATGCGATGTTTCGCTCCGCGATCTTGCGGGTCCGGCGCATCGCCCTTCGCATCTTTCGCCACTGCCGAGCGAGGGAGCTTTCTCGAATGGCTGGGCCCCCTTCGTGGAGCGCAAAGCCGAGGTATTGTGCCGCTTTCCCCACCACCACGCCCGTACCCGTGAACTCGGTCCTTTCGGTCTTGTGGGGGGATATCTTCAGCTTCTCCGCCTTGATGAGATCCATGATTTTGGCTTCGGCCGCTGCGGCGTGAGCAGGGTCGCAGATCACCAAGATGTCGTCCGAATAACGGCGATACAGTGCACCGATATTATCGCAGAAAGCGCGTGCAGCTTCGTCGAAATCTATCATGTATAAGTTTGACGCCGCTGCGCTGATGGGGGTGCCCTGAGGGATGCCTCGCCTATGTCCCTTTGCCAGTTCGGGGTTCGGGTGGAACTTGATGCCATTGGCCTTGAGCTCTTCGATACTGGCAATCCGGTCACGGCTATTCTCCTTGAGCCGGGCGGAGAACGTGGCGTTCGCCTTGAGTTCTTCCATATCGACGTAGTGGAAGGCGGTGATTGCCCGAAACACGCGCATCCAGTGTTCGGGGAGCGACGTTACGCCGAGCACCGCCTTCAGGCGGCGCTTTAGGAACATGTGGTCAAGGTTGTCGAAGAAGCTGCTGACGTCGAATGCCAGTATCGTGACTGGAGAATGGGTCTTGGCAAACGCAAGGACTTCCGCTGAGAAATCGTAGTTACCGCGTCCTAGGGCACGATAGGCTAGAACACTATCGGACAGATGTGCAGCAGCATAATGGGCGTCCAATAACTTGTTCATCTCGCTGGCGTAGAAGGAAAGTATACAGGCGTCCCGGTGTGATGCGTATTTGATCGGGCGATCCTTCGAAGTGATCGTCCGCTTCCCAGTCTTCGGGCACTTCTTGTAGCGTTTCTCGGATTTCGTGTAGTGCAGGAGTGGGAGGAAGGAGTGCTTGAGCACGAAGTCCGGGTCCATTGCCTTGCCAGCGAACTTCTCGCCAACGGGAAGATCGAAATGGCGGTAGCCTCTATACTTAAACCAATCGAGCGGCATTCAGCCTCCTTGTCGCAGAGTTCGGAGGACTGGCCCTGACCCTGGGCTCCGGTTTGTTAAGCCGGGCGTCCCCCGAACGCACGCCACCTTCTGTCAGCGTATACGTTCAGCGTCTCACTTCCGAACGCCTCGCAGACACGGGTCTCGAAACGCGAGGTGGTATAATGTAACCGTGGAGGTCCGAGCTATGCTCAGTGTCTCATTCAGTCTGGCTCTGGTCGCGGCGATGCTGTTCGGCATCGTGCTGCCAGGTCACCTTAAAGAAGTTGACAAGTTCAACGGCCAAACCCGTGGGCCATTTCCCGCGGGCAATAACGATTTGGTGAGCGGGTGTCGGCAATTCAAGGTTGCGAAAAGACAATTTGGCCAATCTGAGTTGATGTCTGCAGTTGGAAAACCCGGCGGGTTTCCCCGCCGGGCCTGAGGGGGGGAGACCCCGTTCCTCAGAACGGGATCTCATCGTCGCGGTCGACCAGCTCGGGGTTTTCGTTCTCGGCCGACTTCGGACGGCTCAGAAAGTCGACCTTCTCGGCGATGATCTCGCAGCCGTAGCGGTCGTTCCCCATACTGTCGATCCACTTGGTGTAGTGGATGCGGCCATGGACGAGGACCTTCATGCCCTTTTCGCAGTGCTCAGCGACCGTCTTGCCGAGACCGTTGAAGCAGGTGATGCGGTGCCATTCGGTGTCCATGACCCGGTAGCCGTTCTCGTCGCGCATCACACGGCCTTCCGAGAGGCGGGGACGCGAGGTGGCGAGGCTGAAGTTGGTGATCTTGGTGCCGCTCTGGGTGGTGCGGACTTCGGGGGTCTGACCGATGTTGCCGGCGAGGATGACGATGTTCTGCATGATAAGCTCCTGTGTTTCCTGTCTTCGGGACCGTCCCTTCGACAAGACCCTGAAAAAGCCCGTCGGGTGACGCGTGCACGGTGGCCAGCATGGGCGCCGGAAACCCCCAAAGGACCGGGGTGGAGCGGGCAGGACGCCAAAGGCGGCCAACACGGCCCGGACTGACGCGGGGTTGCGCGCAGGAGACCGAACGGGATTAGGGGATTGTCAGTCGAAGGGATAGCCCAAGAGACAGAGAGATACGGGGAGCCCATGCCAGACCATGACCCCTTGGCAATCGGAGAAGCCTGACCCCCAGTTCAGCACCTCCCTGGCGGCGGAAACGGCGATCACCAGCATTTGCCACCCCTGCCCTTGCCTTCCGGGAGTTGCGGTGCCTTGCCGCGGCGGGCTATCGGTACCGGAGCATTCAGGACACGGTTCGCACCAATGGCTGATTACGATCTCGAGGCACTGTCGCTCAGCGAGCTGAAGAAAATGCAGAAGGACGTCGCGAAGGCGATTTCCACCTTTGAGGATCGGCAGAAGGTGGAAGCTCTCGCCCAGGAACTGGGCTACACCCTCGCCGAACTTGTCGGCACCGAGACGAAATCCTCGCGTTCGCCTGCAGCGCCGAAATACCGGCACCCTGAGAACCCGGCGCTCACCTGGTCAGGCCGAGGACGCAAACCGCAGTGGTTCGTGGAAGCCCTGGAAGCAGGAAAGACTGCGAGCGATCTGGCCATCAGTTGAAGGCTTGGTCTACGCGATCGGCCCAGAGCGGCAATTCGCCTCCCAGCCGAGTGCTGCCACGCAACTTCACAGAACCGGTCATTCGTCCATCGCGCAGCATTTTTGGTGGGTGCGGGTCGGCGGAGCGGCAACAAGCTGACCTTGATCAAAGCGGTGGTAGCTTCAGGCGGTCCCTATATACTCCGATGCGTTTGCGAGCACGATCCACGACGTCCCCGTAGAAAAGAAGTTCCGAGTACAGCTGCCCAAGTGTAGCCTGGCTTTTCGGCTCCTTCACGTCGTCGGTGCTGAAGAAGCCGTTCTCACCGGGCAAGCGATTGTAGCCTCTCAGGCGGATCGGATTGATGGTATCCCCAATCAGGTATCCGTAGAACTTCTTCAGCCTTCCGTTGGACTTCGCGGCCAAGAGTGTGGCGTATTCCATCAGGTCGTTGTCGTGCTCGTCGAGACTGACGCCGGGCGCCTTGAACTCCACGATCACAACGGAGCCTTCCTCGTGGAACAGCGCTATATCCGGGCGGCAGCCCCCGTTCTCCTCACCTATCCGGTTTAGCAACTCGCCAACGGCATCATCCACGTCGGCTTCAAAGAGGCTTTGGCCGTTGTCCCATTTGATCTGGTTCAGCGGCATGTCAGAGGCGATGTAGTCGTAGTAGTGGTACTCCTCGCTGAGCAACCAGACGTCGTGGTCCGAGACCTCCTCGCTGTCCTTCCGCATCGGGAAGAAGATGCTGTGGATCAGAGCCTCGTTTTTGCGGCGCTTTCCGTCGGGTAGTTCGGTCTGCACGTTGAGGCCCTGTTTCACGGCCAGGTCCAGCACGTCGATCAATGCTGACCTGCGAACAACCAGCTGCGAAAGGTTGGCCATGTCTATCGTCTTGAGTGAGGAGGCGAATTCCCACGAAAGATCGTCGATCTTGCGTCGAAAGTCATCGCTGTCCGGGGCGAGGCCCTTGATGGCCTCCTTCATGGCCGAGAGGCTGGACGTCTCGTTGACCACCTGCTCCTGAAGGTTCGTCAAGACACGCTTCGCGACCTCGTTCGGGGTGTCCCCGAACTTCACGCGCGTGTTCGAGTACGAGAGCATCTCCTCAGACACGCCGAAGTCCTTCGCCACGTCTTTCACGATAGTGTCCCTGGACCAATCCGGTGGCGTTATGAGCTCCTGTACCTTGTCGTCGAGAACCGAGAATATGTCTTCGAACGTAATCTGCATCCCTCCGAAGAGGTCGCCTGAGCCGTCGTCCAATGGAATCTTATCGAACCCATCGCGCTGCTCGTTCACACCATCATCCAACAGGGCCCCTTCGATCAGGACAATGTGGTAATGACCGTCAATCGCATTGTTTTCGAGCGTCTTGGTCTTGAGGTAACGGCCAGTGATGAGCTCAGCGATCGATGCCTTCGCACACAAACCTATGATGTTGCGAGGCAACGGGTACTGCGTCTCGTCCAGCTTGTAGTGCGTTATGGTGAAGTCGGCTGACACATTTTCCTTACCTTCGACGTGTTCGACGGTGATCGACGTCACGGACGTGTGCTCGGGGATATCCGCGGGCGTCAGGGTCTTTTCAGACTTGTTGCCCCCGAGGTCACTGACGAACTTGATCCGGAAGTCGCCGAGGTCATCCTTAAGGCTGACGAACCTTTGCAGCAGGTTGAAGAGAACGTGCTGTCGGATCGCCTCGGCAGTGAACGTCCTGTGCACGCTGGCGACGGATAGGATGGTCTCGCGCAGCTTCGGCACCACGTGCGAAAGTCGTATATGGGTCCCGACTTCGCCGGTGTCCCGATCCTCTACCGTGAAATCGGTCTCTTCGATGGTCTTTCGGTCGCGCAGAAAAGGTAGTGAGACATGCTTAAACCCGTCTCCCTCTCTGTAGGTTGATGATAGTGACACCGCCGTGAAATGGTGGAAGAACTGAACGCGACCCGTTCCTTTGCACTTCCCAATGCCAGGGATGTTGAGGTCGTCCTTGTAGGAGGTGTCCTTAGTCAGGAAGGCCTTGCGCTGCTCTGGCCCAAGACCGCAACCGTTGTCCTCGCAGGTGATCTCAAGCTCGAACACCTCGCCGAGCAAGTCCGCTTTCGTAGCTTTCACCTTGAGCGTCACTTCCAGGGCAACCGCGTCGGCCTCATCCCTCTTTCGGATCAGGAACGCGTCGATCGAGTTCGCCAGTAGCTCATCCACGACCACCAATGGATTCTTACTGATGCGCGTGTTTTTTAGGCTACCGCGGATATCCAGCGTCACTGTCGTTCCTCAATCATGTAACGATTTGTTTTTCCCACTTATCCTAGCGTGCTCTCTCCAAGTCAATTTTCGCGTGCTTGAGCCCTTGTAAGCACTGCGACCTGCGCTGGTGGCACACAGGCGTTCTTCAGATCGGCACCGCCGATCCACTCTGTCGGCGATAGGCCCGGGGGCGCACCTGCGCCTTGCCTGGGCCCTCGGGAAGTGAGGCCAAAGCCTCACTCGAAGGGATCGTATTCCGAGTTATGCGGCCAGCAGCATAACTCGGAGTATGACCCGTTCCAGATTATGGCCCGCTGAGGGCCATGAAGGCTGCAAGCCTTTGCTGCGCCGAGCTTTTCGCTCGGCGCTACGCACTTGGAAGTGCGCATAATCGCGGGCTTCACTGCGATCTTCGCAGCAAAGGAGATCGAACATGCGACCAAGCAAACGCAAATTCATGTTGAAGGACGACCCGGGCAATTTGCTTGCGCCGGTGTTCGGCGCCTATCGGCAACGATTGAGCGACGGGAAGTATGCGCCCAAGGTGCAAGCGCTGTACTTCGCCACCGTTTTCCATTTCGGCGACTGGCTCAAAACCGAAGGCGTTGCCCCAGGACAGGTCCGGGATCGGCACGTCCGACAGTTTCTCGCCGATCACATGCCGTCTTGCGAGTGTGATCGCCATACGCGCGGCGACACACACACAAATCGCGCAGCCCTGCATCTGCTCGGGCGGGTCATGGAGAGCACTGGGTTCGCTATGACGCGGACCCTGACTCCAATGGATGCGGAGCTTTTGCGCTTCGACGCGAAGATGCGAGAGGTCTGGGGCTATTCCGAGAGTACACGGGCAGCGCGGTGCCGCATCGTCAAGCGTTTTCTCATAGCCACTGTTGGCACCCAAGCCATTGATATAAATGGTATTGCAGGGTCGGATGTATCGCGCTTTATCATCGGGGACGGCACCCGCAGCGCAAGTTGCGCGCGTGGGCTGTCTGGCGCGATCCGCTGCTTTCTGCGGTATCGTCAGTTGATCGGCGATGATGTCACACATTTGCTTGCTGGCTTGCCGAGACCCCCTCGGCCCAAGCCTTCCACCCTGCCAGACGTTCTCACGGACGTCGAAGTCGACACGCTGCTGCAGTCGTTCAGCGCCGACTTTCCTCAGCGTCGGCGCGCGTTCGCAATCGCCAGATGCCTGATCGATCTTGGCATGCGCTCTTCCGAGGTGGCCGGACTGACCCTTGAAGACATCGATTGGCAGCGCGGCACGATCCGGGTCACCCATCGCAAAGGGCGCCGTGCAGATATTCTGCCGCTGCTGGAAGCGACTGGCCAGGCGATCGCAGACTACATCCTGCATGAGCGCCCTGGGCCGGCCTGCCCCAACATTTTTGTCCGACATAGACCACCTATCGGTGAGCCGGTTGGGCGACGCGCCGTTCAGAGGACCATGCTGGCCGCCTACCGTCGTCTGGGCTGGGATCGCACCCGGGTTCATATTCTCCGCCACACCCTTGCAACACGGCTTTTGGCGAGGGGCACATCAATGCCCGTTATCGCGGACGTCATGGGCCATCGCAGCCTCGATACGACAGTGATTTACACCAAGCTGGACAGCGCATGGCTGTCCAAGGTGTCACTGGCATGGCCGGGAGGCGCCCTATGAGCATGACCCTCACCCACGCCGCAGCCGCATATCTTGATGGCCGCTACCGCCACGGGTTCATCCCCACGAACGCCGACAATCATGTGTCATCATTTGCAAGATTTTCCGCGGAATGCGGCCATATCTGGCCGATGACTGCGGACCTTTGTCTGCGATGGGCGCGCGAGGGCGCTGCACATGCCGACCCGTTCAACTGGGCCCGTCGCCTTGAAGCGCTGCGTCCGTTTTCGCGTTATTTGTCAGAGCTTGACCCTGCCACCAGCTTTCCACCCGGAAGTCCATTCGGGCGCAAGACTCGGCGGCTGGCGCCCCACATCTATTCGGCTGATGAGGTCCGCAGGATTGTCGAGGAAGCTGGGCAACTGATGGCAACTCCCCCTTTGCGCCCGGTGCTCCTTTCGACACTGTTTGGGCTTCTCGCATCAACCGGCCTGCGGATATCCGAGGCTTTGGCCTTGCGGCTCGCCGATACCGATCTTGCTCGCGGGCAGCTAACCATCAAGGCCAGCAAGTTCGGAACAAGCCGATTGGTTCCCCTCCATCCGACGGCAATCCGGGCGCTGGACGCGTTTATGTCAGCACGCGGGCAGGCTGTTGCCCCGGGGAAGGACACGCATCTGTTTTCACTTCACTCGGATGGTCGGTCAGTACCGTACGCCAACGTCCTCTACGCTTTTTCTCGATTGCCAGTGATCAATGAGATCCGGCCACGCGGTGGGCATGCGAGGGTTCGGATACATGACCTTCGGCATACATTCGTCTGCCGCAGATTGATGATCTGGCTCGATGAAGGCGTCGACATCGACAACGCAGTTCTGGCGCTGTCGACCTATGTCGGGCACGCCAAGCCGGTCAGCACCTATTGGTACATGGAGGCTATTCCCGAACTGATGGCGCTGACCAGTGCGCGCTTCGAGCGAACGATCGGCGTCATGGAGGAGATCAGCCATGCTTGATCGAGCCCAGAATCCATCATTTGCAAAGCTGCTTCAGCAGTTCTTCGTCGACTACCTTGGCCAACAAAAGGCTGTCAGCCGCCACACGATCGCGGCCTATCGTGACACCTTCCAACTGCTCCTCCAGTTCGCGCAGGTCGCCATCAGGAAAGCCCCGACAGAACTGACCATGGGCGACATGAATGCTGCCCTGATCCTCGGGTTCCTCGACCATCTCGAGAAAGTCAGAGGGAACAGCGTGCGCAGCAGGAACGCCCGACTTGCGTCAATCAGGGCCTTTCTCAAGTACGCCGCACACCATGACTTCGGGGCTTTGGCCACGATTGAGCAGGTCCTTGCGATTCCGATGAAGCGCCATGACAAACCCCTCGTCGGCTTCCTTTCGAAAGGAGAGATTGACGCGATCCTGAACGCGCCCGATCCAGCCACCTGGACCGGACAGCGTGATCGCGCGATGCTCGCACTGATGTACAACACCGGGGCGCGGGTCTCCGAGGTCGCTGTTTTGCGTCTGGATGACTTGGTCCTCGGTCCGAGTTCCGTTGTTCATCTCAGGGGAAAGGGCCGCAAACAGCGCAGTGTCCCTCTTTGGCGGCAGACAGCAGCCACGTTGCGCAAATGGGTGGATCAAGATGACCGGTGGAACGGAAGCAGGCCGCTATTTCCAAGTGCGACAGGCAAGCCGCTGACTCGATCCAGCATTGCGAGGCGGCTTGAACTTGCAGTGGGCAAGGCGGCGGTGACACTGCCCGAACTTTCCAAGCGCACGGTGTCGCCGCACATCATCCGGCATTCGACGGCCATGCACCTGCTGCAATCCGGTGTCGACATTTCCGTCATCGCGCTCTGGCTCGGGCATGAAAGCCCAACAACAACCCACGTCTATCTGTCGGCGGACATGGTGATGAAGGAGGAAGCCCTGCTTCGCCTTCAGCCAGCAGACGTTGGTCGGGCACGGTACGAGGCACCGGACAATCTCTTGGCTTTCTTGAAAAACCTCTGATTATGCGCACTTCCAAGTGCGTAGCGCCGAGCGAAAAGCTCGGCGCAGCAAAGGGTTGCAGCCGTCATGGCCCTCAGCGGGCCATAATCTGGAACGGGTCATACTCCGAGACGATCACGACCTCGTCTCCGTCGATTTCATCTGCGGGGACGGCGCCATAGGTTCCATCACCGGCCTGGAAGACGACGATCGAGACCATGAGCGTGGCGGCGAGGGAGGCGGCGAAAGCGTGAGCATCTTTGCGGGACATCTGTTTGGCTCCTGTCTTGGAGGCGGAGGACCATCCCCCGCGCGACAGGACCCCGCAGGCCCGAAGACTGGC
>NZ_QAOH01000042.1 GCF_003050785.1 Celeribacter persicus | reverse complement strand
CATCGATATTTGCTGCACATGTCTGCGAACCCTGTCTCAAGTTTAAGGGCAAAAATATCGGAATTAAAGGCAAAATCTCATATTTAAGGGCAAAGCACAGCCGTTGATTTCGTTGAATCTCTCATCTCACAATTAAGGGCTACGCGACAATATGTCGATTTCGGTTGACGATTCTGCCAACCTTGTGTTTAAATATAGATTAGGAAATGGCGCTTATCAACCAAAACAACAACCGCCGGGAGAGGACCATGTTCGGACAAAGGCTCAGGCTTGCCCGCAAGCGGGCTGGCCTATCCATGCAAGCTCTCGCCGACCGCGTGACCCCAAGCGTGTCGGCGCAGGCCATCAGCAAATACGAAGCGGACAAGATGATGCCGTCCTCGTCGGTGTTGGTCGGCCTCGGAAAGGCGCTCGGCGTGTCGCTGGATTTTCTTGTCGGTGGCCAGGTCGAAGCTCTGGAAAGCGTCGAGTGGCGGAAGAACTCGACTGCCTCGGCGCAGGATCGCGCGATGGCGGAAGCCATCGTGATCGAGAAGCTCGAAGACTATCTCGCCATCGAGGACATCCTCGACCTGCATCCGGCTGAAGACCCGTTCGCCGCGCTGCGCGTGGACATGGTAGCCGATGAAGAGGCCATCGACGCCAAAGCGCGGGACGTGCGGCGCGAGTGGAAGCTCGGGATCGACCCCATCCCAAGCATGACCGCCCTGCTCGAAGACAAGGGGCTCAAGGTCATCGAGGCCGATCTACCTGAGCGCATCAACGGGCTGGCTTGTCATGTTGAGCGGGCGGAAGGTGCACCGACTGAGGTGATCGTCGTCTCGCGGCACACCAACGTCGAGCGCAAGCGCTTCAACCTCGCCCATGAGCTCGCGCATCGGATCATCATCGAGACCGGCAATGTCGCGCTGAAAAAGGAGCCGTCCATGCACCGCTTCGCGGGGGCGTTTCTTATCCCGCGCGAGCATCTGGAAGAGGAAGCTGGCCGGAACCGGCACGGCATGACCTGGATAGAGATCATGCGGCTCAAGCGCACCTACGGAGTCTCTGCCGCCGCGATGCTCGTGCGGCTCGGCCAAGTGGGCATTCTGTCGAAGAGCGCTGTGGAATATGCGTTCAAGACCTATGCGCGAAGCTGGCGGCGCGAAGAGCCGGAGCCTATCGGTCCCGGTGAGGGTTTCGCGGCCTTCGAGAAGCCGCAACGCTTCGAGCGCCTCGTTTGGCGCGCGCTCGGCGAGGAGTTGATTTCGCCTGTTCGCGCTGCCCAGATGCTCGGGCTCCCTTTGAGCGTTGTCGAACGTGACATCAGGGGGCCGCGTGACCAGTGACCTGTATCGTCGTCAATGATGCGTCCTGCCTGATCGACCTGAAGAAGGGAGAGTTGCTGCACGTCCTGCTGCGGCTGCCCTATCGGTTCATCGTGCCCCTGCCCATCCGTGAGGAGGAGCTCCTCGACTTCACGGCGCAGGAATGGCGGATGCTCGAAGATGGTGGCCTTGCCACCTATGATCTGCCGGGCGAAGAGGTCGCGCGGGTTTTCGCACTGAAGCGGGAACATAGCCGCTTGTCGGCCAACGACTGCTTCGCCCTCGTGACGACAACCTGCCAGGAGAACGGTATCCTCCTGACCGGCGACAACCTGCTGCGCAAGGTGGCCACCGCCCGCGCCGTGCGCGTTCATGGCGTACTCTGGATCATTGACGAACTGCACGCGGCCGGTGTCTGCGAGGTCGAGCTTCTCATCTCCGCGCTGCAGGTCTGGCGCGCGGATGATGCTGTCTTCCTGCCCGTGGCTGAGATCGACAAGCGGCTGCGCCGTCTCAGCGCATAGCTGCAGAGATTGCCGATCATCTCACCTTCTGGGCATAGGTCTATGGAGGACAGAAGTGCGTCAAGGAATTCGGAAATCCCATCAGCAGCATTCAGTTCGCGGTGCACCACATCCGATAGCGCCCTTGTCTCGTTACCTCACGGATTAGCCCTCGCGCTTCCATCCAAGCAAGGTTGCGCTGAACGGCAGTTCGACTGGCGCCTGTAATGGCCTCGGCCATTGGCGCAGAAACGAGTGGCCATTCCGTAAGTGTGGCGAGCAGCGCCGGAGGGGTCTTACCCGAGAGCGGCGACATTTCGGTTTCTGCCCGCACAAACCAAGACTCAATGTCATCTAGGTAACGCATCGCAGTCAGGCACGACGTCGCCATTCCCTCAAGCCAGCGAGCGAGGCGATCGACCGGCGGGCCACTAACACGGAGCCCCCCTGCCCCGCCCATGGCGAGCGGTGCGAAGATGGCGCCGCTTCCATCGCTGGCCGCGATCCTGGACGCGGTGACGGCGGCTTCCATCTGGTCACCGTGCTGTCCGAGGCCGGCCAGGTTCCAGAGATGAAAGCCCATGCAAGCCCGCGTGATTGGGTGGAGCTCGGCTGCTGCAGCCATTACGTCCAACCATCCGCCCGCGCGATCTTCGAAACGCTCAGCGCAATCTTCTGTGTTCTCGGGATCGCGGCGATCCAGGAAGGCGGCCAAGTCAGCTTTCGGTCCGGGACCGCCTGTCAGGCGCCGAACAGCCCATCCAACTCCTGCCAGCGCATTTGGGTCATCCTGTGCGCCTGACACCCGCATCGATACCCAAAGGGCCAGACGATCAGCACTGACCCTATCCCCTGCGAACCAGCTGAGGTCTGCCGCCTCGATCAGTGCGAGGCGGTGCCGCCAGCCTTCAGGGCCGCGCAGCAGCCGGTCATCCAGAGCACCCAGGCGTCCAGCAACCCGTGCGAGTCGCGCAGCGTGAACGCCTTCTGCCTTTGCCCAATCTTCTATGACAGCAGTGTCGGGCGGTTCTGCCCGTGGCCCGGGAGGCAAATCATCCGGTTCTTCTTCGAGTGGTCCCGGCAGAAACCAGAGATCCTCTTCGTGAGCCTCTTCATCCTCCTCGATGGTGATGAGGGGGTCATTGAAATCATCAGTTAAAGCTGATGCTTGGGTTTTCATATGTGCAAAATACTATCCTTTTGCACATTACCCAAGTGATTTTGTGGCGGTTGCCTTCGCTCTTTATATAGTATGCGCGCGCGACTGCCGGTGGAACCTCTCAGATCGCGCTCAGCGCAAGGTAACCAAGGGTTTTTGGACGAGCGCGACGAGAGAACGCCTACTTGCATTCGTTTACAAACGGTCGTTTATTAGCGATATATTAAATTGCAAACGGCCCGGTTTCATGCCCCTGATTGGCTATGCGCGCGTCTCCACCGAGGATCAGACCCCCCTGCCCCAGTCTGAGGCACTGCAGTCTGCGGGATGCGCCGAGATCTTTGAAGAGCACGCCTCGGGCGGCAATCGCGCGCGGCCCGTGCTTGCACGTGTGCTGGAGCGGATTGGCAAGGGCGACACGCTGGTCGTCGTGCGGATCGACCGGCTTGCGCGGTCTTTGTCGCACTTGCTTGAGGTGATCGAAAGACTGGAGGGCAAGGGGGCGTTCTTCCGCTCGCTCCAGGACCCGATTGACACTGCCTCGCCCCAGGGCAAGTTCACGTTGCAGGTTCTGGGCGCTGCGGCTGAGTTCGAACGCGCTCTGATCCGCGAGCGTACCAAAGCCGGACTTGCCTCGGCACGCTCAAAGGGCCGCGTCGGCGGCAACCCAGGTCTTCGCGCCAAGGACCCTGAAGCGCTGCGCAAGGTGCGGTTGGCACGACAGGACGGCTACATGGAGCGCTTGCACGAGACAGCGCAGGATTGGGTGCCCCATGTACGCCGCCTGCGGCCGGATATGGCCTGGGAAGACGTGCTGCGTATCATCAATGCTCCCCTGCCCCACGACCGCCACTGGACCCAAAGCCGTTTGCTCCGCGCCGTGAAGGCATACGTGGGGGACGGATTCCTGCCCGCTGAAGTGCTTGGACGCGCTGGACGTCGCGAAACCGACGATCGCCTGCCTGCGATTGTCGCCGCAATCAAAGGTGCTGACCCCGAGATCACCTTGCAGGCAATCTGCGACCGACTCGAATCCATGCGTGAGCGCACCCCTCGCGGTCGAACCAGCTGGCAGCCTTCCTCAGTCAGATTGCTGTTGGAGCGTGCTGAAAAGCTGGGGCTCCTCTGAGGATCACACTTGTGTTGGCCTAACCGATTGCCACTAAATCTAGAAAGTGCTTGCACGAATCTGGTTGGTCGGGCAATAGTCTCGAAAAATAACGCGCGGTCACATAAAAAACGCGCCCACGGATCGGGGCAGATATGAGCGAAGTAGAGCAGGATCTAGACATCGCCATCGGGCACTACGCGGAACTTCTCGCGTCGAACCTGCATGCTCAGCGCGCCGCACACTTCCCGCCGGATGCAAAGAAGGTGATGCGCACTTTGACTAGCGGCGAAGCTGCTGAACTCCTTGGCGTCGACCATACCTATCTTCGGAAGCTTCATCGAGAAGGAAAGATCGTTGACGTTGAGACGACGGCTGGAAGTCATCGTCGCTATACGCTCGACGATATCTGGGAAATCCGGCAGACGCTTGAAGGAAACGCAAAAAAGTCTGGAACTTACGTGCCTGGGCGTCGCGACGGTGACGAGCTTCAAGTTGTTTCAGTGGTGAACTTCAAGGGCGGGTCCGGCAAAACGACGACGTCTGCTCACCTCGCTCAGCGCTTGGCGCTCAAGGGGTACAGGGTTCTTGCGATCGATCTCGACCCCCAAGCATCTCTTTCGGCTCTTCACGGAATCCAGCCAGAACTCGACCTTATGGAGGGCGGAACCCTCTATGATGCCGTTCGCTATGACGATCCGGTTCCGATCGCCGAAGTGATCCGCAAGACCTACATCCGCGGCCTTGATCTTATCCCGGGCAACCTTGAACTCATGGAGTTCGAGCACGAGACGCCTGCTGCTATCCAGCGAGGCGGAGCGAAAGCGTTCTTCGCGAGAGTTCATGACGCACTCGATAGTGTTGAAGCGAACTACGACGTTGTTGTGATCGACTGCCCGCCGCAGCTTGGTTTCTTGACGATGTCAGCACTTTCCGCGTCCTCGGGTGTCCTCGTGACGGTTCACCCGCAGATGCTTGACCTCATGTCGATGTCCCAATTCCTGCGAATGACCGCGGATCTCCTGGGAGTGATCAGGGATGCAGGCGCAAATCTGCGCTTCGATTGGCTGCGCTTTTTGCCAACGCGATACAAAGTCGGCGACGCGCCACAAACCGAAGTCATCGCTTTCATTCGCGGACTGTTCGGGAGGTCGGTCCTGACCAATCACATGGTTGAATCGACCGCAATTTCTGATGCCGGCTTGACCAAGCAAACGCTCTACGAAGCTGACAAGAAGGACTTCACGCGTCAGACGTTTGATCGTGCGATCGAAGCCATGAACGCAGTGAACGATGAGATCGCTGAAATCATCCAGAACACATGGGGGCGGAATGGCAAGAAAGCCTAAACTTGGCCTGCCTCTGCAGACCCTTCGCAACGCTCCTGACGCTCTTGAAGGGCGCCGACTGCGTGGCGGTGTATTTGAGATCGATCCGGCGCAGATTGTTACCGAAGGACGATTGGATGACAGGCTTCAGATTGAAGTTGAGGGCCTGAAGAACTCAATCTCCAAGAACGGTCAGCGTGTGCCTGTCTTGGTCCGCCCACTGGAAGGCGATCGCTACAACCTGATCTATGGCCGCAGACGCCTGGAAGCATGTCGCGAACTCGGTATCAAAGTTCGAGCCATCGTCACGGAAGTTGATGGTGATCAAGCGCTTCGAGATCAGCTTCTCGAGAACCAAGAGCGTCGTGATCTGAGCTTTATTGAACGTGCGCTTGTTGCGACGGCGCTTCTGGACGGTGACCATTTGGAAGGGGCTGAGCGCACCAATCGAGGTGTCGCCGAAGTCCTTAACCTCCACGAAGCTGGGGTTTCACAACTCTTGAGTGTCGTTCGGACGGTCGGCGAGGAACTCATCCAGGCAATTGGTGCGGCTCCCGGGATTGGTCGCCCGAGATGGGAAGAGCTCAAAAAGGCCTTGGGTGCCTACGACGGTGATCGAGACCAACTGCAAGCCGTAGCTCATGCAGCCAAGTCCGAAAGTTCCGGCTCGGTCGATGAGGTTTCTGAGCGTGCGTTTCTCGCAGTTCTGGCAGCTGCGAAGAGCCCAGAGAAGAAAGCAAACCCGTCTAGAAAGGGCGTGCCTGCTTTGGCGATCCCCGGTGTCGGAGCTGCGACGGTCAAAACCGGCCGCCAAGGCAAGCAGCTTAAACTCGATCTGACTACGGATGAACCTGATTTTATCAGCTGGTTGGAGGGCAATGCCCCAAAGCTGATTGCCGAGCTTCATGAGCGCTGGAAGCGTTCAGGAGACTGAGGAAGAGCAACCAACAAGAAGGAGGCACGATACAGGCAAAAAGAAAAAGGCCCCGAGAAGCTAGCTTCACGAGACCTTTGTAAGGTTTCGCACCGGGATCAGCCCGCTACAAAATCTCAGTTTTCGCACTTCTGAATGTAGCGTTCTGGCCCCTACCCCGCAAGCGCAAAGCGATTCGCGGGCCGCAGAAATTTTGCCTTCGTGAACGTTTTCATGGAGTACACACCGATTTCGCCGTTTATGCGGCCGATCTCGCACGCCCATCTGCGCGTGATCGAGCGACCCGAGGCATCTGTTCCGGGCAGACCCGTCAACAAGTGGGAACTCCTGCGCGAGCTCTCCAAGGCGCAAGCAGCCTTTGGCGTGTCAGAACGTGATTTGACTGTTTTGCAGGGGCTCCTCAGCTTCTTTCCAGACGATGCACTTGGCGGGAACGCCGAGATGGTAGTCTTCCCCTCGAACAAGGCGATCTGTGAGCGCCTGAATGGTATGCCCTGCTCCACTATGCGTCGTCACCTCGCGCGTCTTGTCGAGGCTGGTTTGCTCCAGCGGCGTGATAGCCCCAATGGAAAGCGCTACGTCCGCAAGCACGGCGAAGAGCGCGTCGCCTTTGGCTTCGATCTTTCCCCGCTCTACTGCCAGTCCGAGGAGATAGCACGGGCCGCAGAGGCCGTACGTGAGGCTGAGGAGCGCGTCAGGCGTCTGAGAGAGGTTGTAAGCCTCATGCGGCGTGATCTCGCGGCCCTCGCAGAGTTCGGAGACGAGATGCAGCCTGGCCTTGGCCTCTGGGATCAGCTTCGTGACACTGCCGCCCTCACAGCGCGTGCGCTTCGCCGCAAGCTTTCAATTGAGGACCTCGCGGCCTATCGAGCCGATCTTGAAGCTCTCCTCGACCAGGCACGCAACATCATTGATGGTCCTGAAACAGAAGAAATGAACACCAATGATGCCCGATCTGAGCGTCACCATCATAATTCAAATAAAGAATCTATAGATCTTGAACCTGCTTTAGAAAAAAGCGGGGCGGCGGCCGGCGTGCCTGATGTGGACAGGGATGAGCCTGTGGCTGACGTCGATGAACAGGACACAAGACACCTACCAAAGATCCCACTGCACCTGGTGATCGCGGCATGTCCCTCGCTCAAGACCTTCTACCAAGGCGAAATCCGGCATTGGCACCAGCTTTTCGATGCGGCATGCCATGTGCGACCAGCCATGGGGATCAGTGCGTCTGCATGGGAAGAAGCGCAGCGGTTCATGGGTCCGGAGCAGGCGTCGATCGTCGTTGCTTCCATGCTGGAACGCTTTGAAGACATCAGATCGCCAGGTGGATACTTGCGAGCTCTAACTGCCAAAGCTGCGGCCGGTGAGTTTTCCTGTGGGCCGATGGTCATGGCGTTGATTGGGCGACGATCTGCAGCTTAACAGCTGTTAAGGTTGAGAGACTGCGTACTGTTCCGCCACCTAGGAACTGACGACTTAACAGCTGTTAAGGTTGAGAGACTGCGTACTGTTCCGCCACCTAGGAACTGACGACTTAACAGCTGTTAAGGTCCTGCCTCGGGAGCGTCAGAATAAGAGAGGGAAAGGGTTGTTGGTTTGAGGGGTGACGGGAAGTGAGATCGGGAGAGTGGCTTCCGGCGCCCGTCGTGGAGAAGATCTGATGGCGAAATCTGCCCAGAAAGTCACCCTGTCCCCGTCCCGGGACATTCCCTTCGACAAGCTCGTGCTGAGCCAGTCCAACGTCCGGCGCATCAAGGCCGGCATCTCGGTCGAGGAACTTGCCGAAGACATCGCTCGCCGCGGGTTGCTGCAAAGCCTGAGCGTCCGGCCCGTTCTGGCTGATGATGGGTCCGAGACCGGCAAGTTCGAAATCCCCGCTGGCGGTCGGCGCTTCCAGGCACTGTCTCTCCTGGTGAAGCAGAAACGCTTGGCCAAGACGACGCCCATTCCCTGCATCGTGCGGGATGCCAATTCTGCGATCCTCGCCGAAGACGACTCGCTCGCTGAGAACATGCAGCGCGCTGCCTTGCATCCACTCGATCAGTTCCGCGCCTTCGTGGCGCTTCGGGAGAAGGGTCAGGGCGATGAAGAGATCGCGGCCGCTTTCTTCGTCACGCCGCAGGTGGTCAAACAGCGCCTGAAACTCGCTGCCGTGGCCCCTGCCCTGCTCGAGCTCTATGGCGAGGATGAAATGACGCTGGAGCAGCTGATGGCCTTCACCGTCAATCCGGATCATGAGCGCCAGGTTCAAGTCTGGGAGGCGATCCGGTCGTCCTGGAACAAAGAGCCCTATCAGATCCGGCGGATGCTGACCGAAACCTCGGTGCGCGCCTCTGACCGTCGTGCCGTCTTCGTCGGCGTCGAGGCCTATGAGGTTGCTGGCGGCACCATGTTGCACGACCTCTTCCAGGGCGATGACGGCGGCTGGCTGGAAGACCCTGCCCTGCTGGATCGTCTCGTCAGCGAGAAGCTTCAGGCTGAAGCCGAAGCGATCGCGACCGAGGGTTGGAAATGGATCGAGGTCTCGCTCGATCTGCCCTATGGCTACAGCCACGGTTTGCGGCGACTGAGCGGAGACCCGGCGCCGATGACGGATGACGAAGGCGCGGCCCATGCCAAGCTGCTTGCCGAATACCGAGCGCTCGAAGAGGAATACGAGGGCCAGGATGAATTCCCCGAAGAGATCGACACGCGTCTTGGTGAGTTGGAAGTCGCGATGGAGAAACTCGAGGCCCGACCGCTGATTTTCGACGCGGAGGAGATCGCACGGGCGGGGGCTTTCGTGACGCTTGATCGCTATGGCGAGCTTGCAGTCTATCGCGGCTTCGTCCGGCCTGAGGATGAGCCACGGGCAGATGTCGACAGCGGTGAAAAGGCGGCAGACGGGCAGGGCGCTGAGCTTTCAGCTGCGAGCAGCACGGATGGTGTCGGCCACGGCACGGTGATCACCTCTGCTGGTCAAGCGCTTGGCGTCAACGTGCCCGACGACGAGGACGATGGTGCGTTGAAGCCCTTGCCCGAGCGGCTGGTCATGGAGCTGACGGCCCACCGTACATTGGCACTGCGCGAAGCTGTCGGGCGCTCCCCTGACACAGCACTCACCCTGCTGCTCCTGAAGCTCGTCAATGACACCTTCCGGACGTCCAGTTCGGCCGGCAGCTGCCTCGAGGCTTCGGTGCGTCACGTCTACATGTCGGCGCAGGCGAGCGATCTGAAGGACAGCGTGGTGGCCAAGCTGGTCGACGATCGCCACGCGGAGTGGGAGGCCGACTTGCCGCTCGGCGACGATGTCGCTCTCTGGGACTACCTGGCTTCCCTCGATCAGGTGAGCCGGCTGTCCCTGCTAGCG
>NZ_QAOH01000041.1 GCF_003050785.1 Celeribacter persicus | reverse complement strand
ATAGGTTTCCAGTGAGATGATTGGCTCATGGTAGCCCTTGCGCCGTGAGATGTCCCAGCGTTCATGCTCAATATATCCAGCATAGATCACACGGTTCAAAATATCTGAGACCTTCTGTTGGCGGATTTGTCCGTTGGGCATGTCTTTGGGAAACTCGGGCTGATCTTCGAAGAAGCGTTTGATTTCCACCTGAGAGCCAAACCGCCTCGAGGCATAGCCTTCCAGAGCCTCTTGGATGATGGAGGCAACGGGTTCGTCTCGGGTTAGAAGTTTGCCGTGTGAGCCTGTCTTCTTGTACTTATAGCCGATGGGGGCTGAGAAGACGGAATAGCCGTTCATCATCCGACCCTTCATGCGGTTGGAGGTCTGTTCGGCGTTCTTCTCGCGTTGGTGTTGCGCCACGGAGGCCAGCATATGCTCGACAAGGCGCGAGTCACTGTCCTCGCCAAATTCAATGGAGGGGCTTTCCAAAATCCCACCCGCATCGCTCAGGGTTTGACGCAGGGAGATATGGGCCTGCACATCGCGCGCAAAACGGCTGATATCGTCGATGATCACGACGACACTACCTTTGGGGTGCAGACGAAGGAAGGCCAGCATCCGATCCATGGCGGGGCGGCGTTCGAACTTGCCGGACATATCGTCCTGAAACACCTCGACCACATCATAATCTTTGTAGGTGGCATATTCTCGGCAGCGGTTCTCTTGAACGTGTCACAACTTGATGCCGTCCCGGGTTCTCATTTACGCAGCTTGAGCTTCGAAGGCCAAGGGGTTTTCCAGCCGAGGGCTGAGTGGCGTCGGCGTGGATTTTAGAAGCCGTTGATGTACTCGAAGATCGCCAGTTCGGCTTGGCGGCGTGTCGGTCGAGATCGTTGCCACAACAACTCGACCTTGATGGTCTTGAAAAAGGTTTCGACGGCCGCATTGTCGTAGCAATTCCCAGTTCCGCTCATCGACGCCCTGAAGCCATTCAGGCGAAGGTTTTTCTGATAGTCGTGGGAACAGTATTGGCTGCCATGGTCTGTATGATGGATACACGCCTTCGACGGACGCCGCAGCGCGATAGCCATGTTTAACGCCCGGATTGCCAGGTCACGTTTCATGCGATTGCTGACCGCCCAACCGATCACGCGCCGGGCATGCAGATCAAGGATGACAGCGAGGTAGAGCCAGCCCTCCTGTGTCCAGACATAGTTGATGTCGCCAGCCCATTTCTGGTTTGGACGATCAGCCGAGAAGTCCCGGTTCAGCAGGTTCGGGGCGATGCTGAAGCTGTGGTTGCTGTCCGTGGTTGCCTTGAACTTCTTGTTCCGCCTGACCTTGATGCCATTTTCCTTCATCAGGCGGCCAACGCGCCGATGGCCCACGGTCAGTCCCAGCTCTTTCAATTTCTCGGTCATGCGCGGGCGACCATAACTGCCAAGCGATTGCTCGAACTGATCCCGGATATGTGCAAGGACAACCAGATTCTTGCGTTGGCTTACGCTCATGGGGCGGGACCGCCAGGCCTGATAGCCGCGCGGGCTGACATCCATAATCTGACACAGACGGTTCACAGGGATGTCGCGTCGGTGTTCTTCGACGAAGGCAAACCTCGTTTGCTTCTCTCCGCGAAGAACATCGTGGCCTTTTTTAGGACATCCCTCTCCTACCGGAGTATACGGTTCTCTCCGCGGCTCGGCGATCTCGCGCTCCAGATCGGATTGGACCGTCGGTTTCTCAGGATTGCGCCGTTCCTGCTGTATCCAGCGGTTCAGCGTCGAAAAGCCGCCCCCAAAATCTGCGGCTACCTGTTTGCGCGGTAGACCGCTGGTTAAAGGCCACGCGCACTGCTTCGGCGCGGAATTCCTCGGTGGGTCGTGATGCCATATGTGTTCTCCTTTGCGACACGATATGTGGTCAAAGGAGCGGCACAAGTCCGTGACAGGTCCAGTAGCGATCCCGGGTCCTGCCGAGAATGTGAGAACCCTTCCCGGAGGCGATGTCATCCCAGTCTTCCGGAAACTCGCCGGGCCAGAGGTTCCATGCTTCGGCAATGACATGCTAGGAACGTCGGGGCAAGAACTGCGGCTCACCATCTTCGGAAAAAGGAATAAAGGATTGCACCGGCATCAGTGTCTGCGAAAAGGCGCGCCGGATCAGACGGGCCGGAGAAGTGCGAAGTCTGGATCTTAGGCCGCCGCGACTTCCAGTTCAGGATTTTCTGTCGGCGGTTCCGGCTGGGCCAGTATTTCTAGATCGGCCAGCATATTAAGCTTGCACAGTTCGTCGAACCGGGTGCGGCCACACGCCAGCATCGCCTCAATCCGGCGTGAGATGGGGGCATGGCCTGTTTGCGAAAACAGGTCAGCACAGCCACTTCGGGCGCAATTCTTCGGTTGCCCATTTCACGCATCAGCTGGGGTAGTCCCGCAAACGGTCTTTTTGTGGACAAGGCTCACAGCAAACCTAAGCCGATCACTGCCAAAGTAGATGAACTGTAAGCCAATGCGTTCAGCCTCCCCATACGGGCCTCCCCTCTAGCGTCTTTCGAACTTGATCGGAACGGTGAGCGTTGACGGGATGTCTGGTGGGGGTGGTGGGACGGGGGAGGCGCGGCGGATGAGGGAGAGGGCGGCTTGGTCGATCGAGGCTATGCCGGAGGAGCGCGCGAGGCGGATGGCGGAGATTTGCCCGACGGCGTTGATGGAGAAGGTGACATAAGCAGTGCCGCGTTCGCCATTGGAGCGCGGTTTGTGGCGTTCGAGATGGGCCATGAGCCGGGCTTGCCAGCGCGCCGGGCTCATGGTGCGACCGCTGCCGCGCGCGGTTTGGGCGGCGGCGTTCCGGGTGGATTGCTGCGCCTGTTGGTTCTGCGCCGTGACCGCCGATTGCGAGGCGGTGGATTGCTGTTGCGGCGCGGGGGCGGGTTTTTCCGGTCGGCGTAGTTGCGGTTCTGGTCGGGGTTCTGGACGCGGCTCCGGCCGGGGTTTCGGACGCTCGCGAGACGGCTGCGCCACCTCGGTCTGCTCGATTTCGGGAGCCTCCTCCGGCGTCTCAACCTGCTCCTCCACAAGCTCCGAGGCTTTGATCTCTTGGGCGGCCTGACTGGCCTGAGCGTCCTCAAGGTCTTCGGAGAGTTCCGTCTCTTCGGTCTCCACGGCTTCGGGCAGGGCCGACAACTCGATCATGATCGCGGGTGGCGGGCCGTCGGAGGCGACGACGGGCGGGCTGCGCATTGCCCAGGCCAGCGCGCCAGCATGAGCGCCCAGCACGATCAGCACCGCCGCGCCCCAAAGCGCGAGATCCCCAAACAGGCGTGGGGTCTGCGGCTCAGTCACCCGGAACCTCCGCGCGGTCTTGTTCTCCGGTGTCTTGTTCCGCAACGGGAAGCTGTTCCAGCCCGACCAGTGCAATCTTGAGATAGCCTGCCGCGCGCAGCAGGTTCATCACCTCCATGAACGCGCCATAGTCCACACTTTTGTCCGCGCGCAAAAATATCCGCTGCTCTCGGACGCCCCCGGTAAGGCGCGTGATTTCGTCGGCCAGCGTCGTGCGCGCCACCTCCGCCTCTCCCAGATGAAGGCTCAGATCGGGCGCGACCGTCAGGTAAAGAGGTTCCTCCGGGCGCTCGGCAGGTTTGGCGGTGGAGCCGGGCAGATCGACCGCCACATCCACCGTCGACAGCGGGGCGGCGACCATGAAAATGATCAAAAGCACCAGCATCACGTCGATGAAAGGCGTCACGTTGATCTCGGCATTTTCCACAAGATCGTCGCCCTCGCGTATCCGTCCTGCCATGGTTCAGGCCGCCTTTTGGGGGATTTCTTGCGTATTTTTTGGCGGGATCGCACGACGGTCGAGATCGCGGCTCACCAGTCGTTCGATCCGCTCCCCCGCATCGCTCAGCAAAAGCCGGTAGCCTGCAATGCTGCGCGCGAACAGGTTGTAGATCACCACCGCAGGGATGGCCGCGACCAGCCCCATCGCGGTGGCCAAAAGCGCCTCGGCAATGCCGGGCGCGACCACGGCGAGATTGGTCGTGTTGCTTTCCGCGATCGAGATAAAGCTGTTCATGATGCCCCAGACCGTGCCGAAGAGTCCGACAAAGGGCGCGGTCGAGCCGATGGTTGCCAAGACGCCCGTGCCGCGCGCCATGCGACGTCCCGCCTCGGCTTCAAGACGCGCCAGAGCGGCGGTGAGACGCTCCTTGAGTCCCGCATGTCCGGCATGGACGAGAGCCGGTTCCGAGTGTGTGAGTTCGGTGCGTGCCTCGGCCATCATTCGGCCCACGGCACCGCGCCGCGCCTCAGGGCAGCGTTCCGCCTCCACGAGCGTCGCCGCCTCTGCGAGCACGGCCCGCGCCCGACGCACCCGCCAGCGTGCGCCCCAAAGTTCAAGCGTCTTGGCGACCCAGACCGTCCAGGTCACGAAAGAGGCAAAGATCAGCCCCAGCATCACCAGTTTCACGACAATATCGGCGCTGCGATACATGCCGATGGGGGACAGATCGTGCCCCGAGGCATCTGTCTGGTTCAGTAGCCAATCGAGCGCCCCGCGCAGGTCTTTGAGGGGCGAGGGGAACGGCTCGGGCGCCGCGAGGGGCGGGGCTTCTGGGGGCGCCGTGCTGGGGTCTTCCGTTTGTGGTATGATGTCCATCTGAGGCCCGGTCTTAGCCTCACCCTGAGAACTCTCGGAGGAGCTTTGGGTCGGGGTCTCAGGCGGGGTTTGAAACGGGTTTTGAGGCGCGGTCTCCTGCGCATAAGCCAGCGGGGCAAAGGTCAGAAGGCCACACAGCACGAGGCTGGGCCAGATATTTTTTCTCAACATGGTTTCTCTTTCTTCCACCCGAGGCGGTTCGCCCTACAGATGGGTCCGTACCAGATCGCGGGTTGTGGCGAATGCGGCCGCGGCGCCCTTGATCGCGAGGGCCTGTTCTGGGGGGCTCAGTTCAACCGCATCGAGCGCGGATTTGACGGCTCTCCAATAGGGCGCGCGACCCTCGGGCGGCTCGGCCAGATGCCGCGCGCCATGGGCTTCGGACAGCCCCATCTTCTTGGCGTATTTCAATAGAAAGGCCGCGCCCAGGTTCGAACCTTCGACCACGTAGAGCCAGCCCAGTGCCTCCGGTAGATCGACGGTTTCGGTGGCGGGCGCGGCGGTGATTTCGGGCCGCGGGAGGTCCAGATCGGCCATGTCCTGCGCCACATCACTGAGCCGCCCGCGCGTGTTTAATCCGGGAAAATATGCGGCCAGATCAGCGGAGCGATAGAGCGGCGCGACATGGTGATGCAGCCCATGCTGAACCCGCAAGAAACGCCCGTAATTCTCAATATTGTCAAACGGCTTTGCCTCCATGATAGACCGATCCAACCGCTCATGCGTCGTGTTGGTCTCAGCGCGAAGACGCGCGGAAAGCGTCGAAAGGGCGGAGATAGAAGTTTGTGTGTTCATCTTTCACCTTGCGAAAATGGAAAAGGGCGCACCAATTGGCGCGCCCTAAGCGGTTAGAATGTCGCTGTCAAACCAAGACGCACCGTGCGTCCCGGAGATGGCATCAGGCCGATTGTCAGCGTGTCCATGTAATATTGGTCGGTCACGTTATCGACTGCGAAATCAAAGGTCAGCGTGTCGTTGATTTCGTAGCTGCCGAACAGATCGACCGTGGTATAAGGCTCCCAATTCACGGCACGGCTCGTCCCGCCGCGAGAACTGGCAAAATCGGTCGATGCACGTTCGCCGATATATGTCACTCGCCCACCCAGTTCGAGCGTCTCATCCAGGAAGCGCCCACCCAAGGTCAGTGATGCCGAGGTTTCTGGCGGAACGTGCAGATGGACATAGCCATTGTCCGACCCGCCCGACGAGCATACGCCCTGCTGATCACAGAATTCCGTACTGATGTATTTTGAACCGGAGAAATCGCCGTAGAAACGCCCGGTATCGAAACCGAGGGACAGTTCCCAGCCTTTCATCTTGGCGGAGTCCAGATTGACGAAACGCCAATCTTCATCGCGGGTGATGTAATTGTCGATGTCGTTGTCAAAATAGGCCAGCTTGGCCCGGAACTGGGCGCCGAACTGATCGGTCATATAGTTGACGCCGATCTCTTTGTTTCGGGCGTGTTCTGGATCGACGACCGTGCTTGGGCTTACGGATGCGGACCAGCCAGCTGTGCTTTCAAACAGGCTCGGCGCACGATAGGCCTCTGCATATTTGCCGTAGACCTGCAGACCCGGGATGGCTTCGTAGGTCAGGGATAGGATTGGGGCAAAGCCGCTTCCTTCTGTTTCTACGTTTACCTCCTCGCGTGTCAGACCGCCGTTGCCATCATCGACATAGACCCTTTGGGTGTTGTTGTCATAGGCTTCCATCTGGGAATAGCGCAGGCTGCCATCAAAGGTCAGTTTGTCACTCAATTCATAATTGGCCGCGACAAAGGCGCTGACTTCCTGACGCCAGCCATCGCGGATTTCGCCGTCAAACTCCACATATGGATAATCGTCGGGAACGTAGCTTTCGATATCCGATGGCGGGCGTATATATTCTTTCTTGCCGGACACACCATAATTCAGCGTCAATGCGCGACCGAACATGTCCAAACGCGAGGTGTTGGAGACGTTCAGGCCGAATTGCTCCGCTTCGCTGGCATAGCTGAAGTAAACACCGGGATAGCCGGCGATAAACCCGTAGGCTGTGTTGATCGAGGTGATATTGGATGTGTAGTATAGATCGGCCTTAAGATCGATCAGGTCGTTGTCATCCGGATTCCAACCATAGCGCAGCGTACCCGTTTTGGCATCGACATAGCTCAAGGGTGATTGCCAGCCCATGCCGAAACGAATGATCTGCGAGGGCATCAACTCGCCAAAATCGCTTTCATAATGCATATAGCTTGCATCAATCGAATGCCCGTTGCCCCATTTGTAAATCCCACGCAACAGGTGAGACGTGTTGTCCTGTGATGTGTTCAGCACTTCTTCGCCGGGGGTGAACTGGTTCAGGCTGTCATCTTCGGGACCATTACCATCCTCACCGGCGAAATAGTTGCCGGCTTTGCGCCGTGCATAGGCCGCGAGAACTTCGAAATCGCCGAATTTCTGCGCAACGGCAATGCTGCCATTCCACGAATCGCCGAATTCAAACGCACCGGGTCGGTCATAGCGTTCAGCGTCGCCTTGTCCTGCCCCGATTGTGAATGTCTCCGGGACCTCGGTGGTGTTGCCCGTTACGCCGAACTTGAGGCGCATGCCCTGCGTTTCACCCTTTTTGATGATATCGTCGGGTTTCAACGTGGAGATACGCATCACGCCGCCGGTTGCGCCATTCGCATCCGCGCCTGAACTTGGACCTTTCTCGATCGACATGGAGCCGATCAAATCAGGATCGAGATAGGTGCGCCCCGCAATGCCGGAATAGCCGCGATAGACCGTCGTTTCCTGAAAGCTGCCGTCGATCACTACGGGCACGCGGCCCTGACCCTGCATCCCGCGCACGTTGACATCCAAAGCGCCGCTGTTGCGGTTATCGCCATTGAGAACACCGGCTTCTCCCTTGAGGAAATCACCGACCGATGTGCCGCGAAAGCGTTCAATTTCTTTCGCGTCTTTAAAGACGATGGAGGCAGGTTCTTCGTAATTGCTGTTGGCGGAATAGTAACCCGTTCCCCCAGATACGGTGATCGTATCCAGCAACAGTGTGCCTTCGGGCAGATCAATTGCGGTGGTGTCGTCCGTGGCGTAGACGGTCACCGTATTCGCATTTGTAAAACGATAGTCCAGCCCGCTACCGGAGAGCAGGGCGGCAAATGCGCTGCGTGGGGTGTAGGTACCATTGATTGCCGTACTGCGTTTGCCCGCTACAACCTGCGAGGACAGGATCAGGCGAATGCCACTTTGATCCGCCAGTTGCGTCAAGGCTGAGCCAAGATCTTGCGCCGGGATGGACAGGGTCACTTCCGCGCTTTGCGTTTGGGCATAGGCTATATCGGTCCAGCCGATCTGGGTCACGCTCAGCGCTGCGGTCGTGCAGAGTGCGAGCGCGCGCAGGGTCGGTTTTCTTCGTATCGTGTCGGTCATTGGTCCCCCGCCGATCATCAAGGTCATATTTCGGCTGGGTCACAAGGGCGTCACCTGGCGTGTCATAAGAGAGACGAGACGTGGCGCGCCAACTTGCAGTGATTTGTGAAAAAAATCTTAACTTTTTCTCATGTCATATAAAAAATCATTTTATATCAGGCCATTCTGACAACAGCCAACATCGGGATTTTGCTGATCCTGACTGAGAGGGAGTCCTCTAATGCGTCCAGAACGGCGTCGGGATCGGCCAGATCAAACACTCCTGTGATCCCCATCGTGGCCAATTCATCCTCTATTACGACGATCCGGCCGCCGCGATAGCGCTCCAGTTCCACGGCAAGGTCGCCAAGTGGCCTGCGATTGAAAATGAGCTTGCCCCGCCGCCAGGCGCTTGCCTCGGTAAGATCGACGGTTTCGATGTCAGAGAAACGGCCTTCGCGCGTGATCTGAATCCGTTGACCCGCGGCCACATGTCGTATGCCTGTCTGGCTGCTGACGTCTGCCGCGCCTTTGTGAACGACAAGCCCGACTCGTCCATTGCACAGATCGACATCAATCTCACCCTGCGCACAGGTGATCGTGGTCTTGCCCTCCGAGACATGAAACGGCGCAGTATTGTTTTGAACGATCGTGAAAAATGCCTGTCCGCGTGTGAGGGACACGCCCCGTTCACCGTTCTCAAACGCACCGGAAAGTGCGGTGCGTGCATTGAGCAAAACTTCGGTGCCATCCTCAAGCTCAAAGCTCTGACGCTCTGCCGTTGCAGTTTGATAATCGGCGAAAAGATGTGTGCCGAGAATGCCGAGGCCGTTCATTCCGCCTGCCACAACCACCGCCGCGCCACCGCCAAGAACCGCACGCCGGGTCATCCGGCGGTTGCGCATCTTGCGCCCCCAGCTTGCCCCGGCGGCCCCGAGACCGTTCCAGAGATGCTCGGCCTCCTGCGCTGCCGCTTCATGCGCGGGGCTGGTGGCGCGCCATGCCTGCCATTTCTGTGTGTCCTGGGGTTTGGCGCTGCCGGAATGTAGCCGGACAATCCAATCAAGAGCTTGATCGCTCAGCTCGGAAGAGGTTGCATTCATGTTATCTTTTCCGCTGGAGGTCATGACCCTTGCTACCTTTTCTTCCGTTTGGCGTGCCGTCTCTGTAGAGGAGACGAAATGAAAGCGTCGATCTTGCACTGAAAATGTTCTATTGTGTGTGATGCAGATAATCGCGGCAATGCCGAAGCGCCTGCGCCATATATTTCGCGACCATGCTTTCGGAGACGCTGAGGGCCAGCGCAATCTCACGATGACCCATGCCGAGACAACGGTTCATCAAAAGCGCGCGCCGGGGTTTGTCCTTGAGCTTCAAGAGCGCTCTGACCAGTTGTTTCAACTCCTCGCGGGCCAGCATCACCTCCTCTGCGGAGGGCACATCGTCCATCAGCGTGTCGATGTCGATATCCCCAATTGCGGTGCGATCACTGTGCCGTTTTTCCCGACGGATTAGGTCAATGGCGATATTGCCCGCAATGCTCAACAAATAGCCACGGGGGTTGTGAACGGAAGAAGGTGCGGATTTCAGGCCCTCCAGCCTGATCCAAGTTTCCTGCATGGCTTCATCGGCCAAATCCTGTGACCCCAGACGGCCCGCCAGACTGCGTCGCAAACCGTGCCAATGGTCTAGGTAAAAGCTAAAGAGCCGTATTTTGCTATTTTGTTCTGTCATACACAATTGGCCCGACATTCTGCGACCACCTTTCCGGTCGAATTATGCTACCTTTAGGCGCAATGAATCCCCATCCCGGAAAAACTGTCGCTGGACAGCTTCCTGCCTTGCGAGATCAATCCGGTACAGTCATTCGCGATGGCGCTTGGTCGTAAATCAAAGGCCTTCCGCCGAAGTGCGGTTATGGTATGGGCGCGGGGATTGGAGATGGCGCACGCAGGCCTCGCATTGGCGACGAGTTTAACATATGCGGTGCGAACGACATCTTCCCGGGCATTGCGCTCTCCGACGATCCGCGCGGCACGGGATGAGCTGCTGCCGGTTTCGTGGACACCGAGATAAGGTGTTAATGAAACTGGAGAATCTACATGACAAGAAGGATGTTCAGCCGCGAGTTCAAACA
>NZ_QAOH01000040.1 GCF_003050785.1 Celeribacter persicus | reverse complement strand
CGCCATCTGGGCCTCGATCCGGACAGCTACCCTGCCAAACCGCGCGAACAGGGCGTCGCGGAAATGATGGTCGACGTCTATTCCAGTTTTGCAGAGCCGCTGACCCATGAGACACTGTATCGCTGGCATCGGATGCTCCTGTCCCATGACCGTCGGCTGGAAACCATCGGGGCCTACCGACAACACGCCGAGGCGATGCAAATCGTTTCCGGCCGCCTTGACCGGCCCACGATCCATTTCGAAGCGCCGCCCTCGGAGCGGATCATGCCTGAGATGGAGCGATACGCGGATTGGTTCAACAAGACCGGGCCGGGGGGAGCAGAGCCGCTTCCAGCGCTGACGCGCGCAGGGCTAAGCCACCTCTATTTCGAGAGTATCCACCCATTCGAAGACGGCAACGGCCGCCTGGGTCGCGCCCTCGCTGAAAAGTCGCTGGCGCAGAACATTGGCCAGCCCACCCTCATCTCGCTCGCCTTCACCATCGAGAAGGAGCGCAAGGGATACTACGATCAGCTCGAGCAGCATCAAAAAACGCTCGACGTGACCGATTGGCTCGTCTGGTTCGCAGAAGTTGTCTTGAAGGCCCAACAGGCAACACTCGACCGCGTCGGCTTCTTCATCAGCAAGGCACACTTCTACGATCGTCACAGGGACCAGTTGAACGAACGCCAGGCCAAGGCCATCGCTCGAATGTTTCGGGAAGGCCCCGGCGGTTTCAAAGGCGGACTCAGCGCCGACAACTATCTCAAGATCACCGGAACCTCACGCGCAACCGGAACCCGCGATCTGCAGGATCTGGTCGAGAAAGGTGCGCTCAGCCGAACCGGTGAGCGACGCCATACAAGGTACTGGCTAATACTCTCAGACACAACGACATCGAAGGTGTCGGCGTGACCCGAAAGAACACAGATCGAGCGGAACAAGGAACTGGATCTGAAGTCCCCTAAAAAATCCGCTTTCCAACTGTGGATCAGGCTGAAAAGGGGCCGCCCAAACGAATGTGATTGAATTCTTTAATGGAAGAATGGAAGGTAAGTCATTATCCGCGAGGAGATGCCCGATGGGTGATGATGCCGCGAAACTTTCGAACCTAAATTTGAAGATCACCGAGGATGAGCGGTGGGCCTTCAAGGAACTCTGTGTCCGGCACCGGATGAGTCAGGTCGACGGCTTCCGTTTGGCAGCACGATTATTGGAACAGCACCTTGAGACGAAAACGAATAGCAGTGAAGGCGCATAGATGAGTACCCAGACGACGAACACCTCTCTCGCCGATTTCATCTGGAAGAACGCGGACGACCTCTGGGGGAACTTCAAGCACGTCGATTTCGGCAAGGTAATTCTGCCTTTCACCCTGCTGCGCCGCCTGGAATGCGTGCTGGAACCGACCCGGGATCAAGTGCGCGAAACCGTCAAGACGATGAAGGACAGCCCGATCGACCTGGGCGTGATCCTGCGGACCCAGACCGGCTACCCGTTCTACAACACCTCGAATTACGACCTGCGCAGCCTCGGTGCGACCCGGACCCGTCAGAACCTCGAGGACTACATCGCCTCCTTCTCCGACAACGCTCGGGTCATCTTCGAACAGTTCGATTTCGCGAACACGCTGGCCCGGATGGACAAGGCCGGGGTCCTCTACAAGATCTGTCAGAACTTCGCCGCCATCGACCTGCACCCGGACGCGGTTCCGGAACGGGTCATGTCCAACGTCTATGAACACCTGATCCGGCGTTTCGGCGCCGAGGTGAACGAGGCTGCCGAGGACTTCATGACCCCGCGCGATGTGGTCCATCTGGCCATCGAGCTGCTGCTCGACCCGGATGACCAGATGTTCATCGACAACCCGGGGCTCATCCGGACCCTCTATGACCCCACCTGCGGCACCGGCGGTTTTCTGTCCGACGGCATGGAACATGTGAACGCCCTGCGCGACCGCTACTCCATCGCTCCGGTCATCGTGCCCTACGGTCAGGAGCTGGAACCGGAGACCCACGCAGTCTGCCTCGCCTCGATGCTGCTCAAGACCGTCGAGTCCGATCCGGGCCGCGACCTGTCGAAGAACATCAAGCTCGGCAGCACCCTGTCCGACGACAAGCTCGCGAACGAGCGGTTCCATTACTGCGTCTCGAATCCTCCCTTCGGCAAGAAATGGGAGATGGACCAGACCGCCGTGGTCCGGGAGCATCAGGAGAAGGGGTTCGAGGGCCGCTTCGGCCCCAAGCTGCCGCGCGTCAGCGACGGGTCGATGCTGTTCCTCCTGCATCTCCTCAGCAAACTGGAGACGCCGGAGCGTGGCGGCGGGCGGGCGGCGATCGTCCTGTCCGGTTCGCCCCTGTTCAACGGGAACGCGGGTCAAGGCGAGTCCGAGATCCGGCGCTACCTGCTGGAGGAGGACGTGGTCGAGGCGATCATCGCGCTTCCGACCGAGATCTTCTTCCGCACGGGGATCGGCACCTACATCTGGCTCCTTTCCAATAAGAAGTCGGCCGCCCGAAAGGGCAAGGTCCAGCTGATCGACGCGACCGCGCTGTTCGAGCCGATGCGCAAGAGCGAGGGGAACAAGCGGCGCCGCGTCGGGGATGGTCAGATCCGGCAGATCGTCCAGATGTATGCCAACTTCGCCGAGACGAAGGAGAGCCGGATATTCGACAGCCGCGACTTCGGCTACCGCCGAGTGAAGGTCCTGCGCCCGCTGCGCAAGAAGATCGTGATCTCGGCCGAGGGGCTGGCCGCGCTGGCGGATGAAACCGCATGGGGCAAGCTCGCGCCCGAAGTGCAGACCGCCTGGACTGCGCTCTTCGAGGCGGACATGGGCGAGGCGCATGGCTGGCAGAGGTTCGAGGCCTGGGTCAAGAATGCGGCCAAGCGCGATGCCAGTCTGGGCAAGGTGAACGCCGCCCTGATCAAGGCGTTCCAGAAGGCGTTCGGCGTGCGCGACCCGGAGCTTGACCCGGTTCTGGACAAGAAGGGCCAGGTCATCCCCGATGACGACCTGACGGATTACGAGAACATCCCGCTCGGAACAGACATCCGGGACTACATGGCTCAAGAGGTGCTGCCCCATGCGCCCGACGCCTATGTGGATGAGGGCTTCCGAGACGACTACGACGGCCAGGTGGGCGTCGTGGGGTACGAGATCAACTTCAACCGCTACTTCTATGAATACCAGCCGCCCCGCGATCTGGAGGAGATCGACGCCGAGTTGAAGGCGGTCGAGGCGGAAATCGCGGCGGTGCTGGCGGAGGTGACGGAATGAGCTTCACCGAAACCCGCCTCGATCATCTGTTCTCTGAGGTTAAAGAACTTATCCCATTAGAGCGAACAGAGCTGCTCACGCCAAGTGTGGTTCACGGTATCGTGCCGCAAGCCTCCTTGGGAATGAAGCCGCAACAGGCTTTGCGCGAGGGTTATTCAGTGAGCCCCGCACAACCAGACGATTTTGTCATCTCGTTGAGCAGTCACGCGCACGGCATCGAGTATTGCGGAATATCTGGAGGTATCAGTCCTGATTACACTCTGCTGCGCCCAAAATGTGACAAGCGGATTATTCCATATCTCAAATATGCGCTAAAGAGCTCTTGGATTATCCAGCAGTTGGGAGTCTTCAAGACCGGCGTGCGCATGGGTTTGCGCCTCACATGGAACAAGGTTCGCTACTGCAAGATTGATGTTCCTGCACCCGAGGTCGCAGAAGTTCTTGCAACTTTCCTCGACCGCGAAACCGGGCGGATTGACGGCCTGATCGAGAAGAAGACTCAGTTCATCGCGCTGCTGAAAGAAAAGCGGGCGGCCGTGATCACCCATGCGGTCACCAAAGGTTTTGACCCGGATGCGCCGACCAAGGACTCGGGAGAAGCTTGGATCGGTGAAATACCTGTGCACTGGGAGGTCAAGCCTCTTCGTGCTTTCTTCAATTTCCGAAATGAGAAGAATGACCCCGTAAAAACAGAGAACATTCTGTCTCTGTCTATCGCTCATGGCGTCACTCCATACACGGAAGAGGGCCGTGGCGGAAATAAGAGCAAGGACGACCTGACTGCATACAAGATCGCACACGAGGGGGATATCGTCCTAAACAGTATGAACGTGATCGTTGGCGCAGTGGGACGATCAAAATACTATGGAGCGATCAGCCCCGTATACTATGCGCTCTATCCGAAAAACGATGACGTATATGTTCCATTCTTCGAGAAAATATTCATGAACAGTGGATTCCAGAAGGGGCTACTTCGTTTTGGCAAGGGTATCCTGATGAAAATCAGCGGTACAGGCCAAATGAACACAATTCGAATGAAGATTTCCCAAGACGATCTCAAAACTGTTCGCTTTCCAGTCCCTCCGCACAATGAGCAAGTGGAGATTGCGCGTCAGATTGAGTACGAAGTGTCTCGCATCGACGGCCTGATCTCACTGACCGAGCGTAGCATCGACCTCCTCCGCGAGAAGCGCGCGGCCCTGATCACCGCTGCCGTGACCGGCAAGATTGACGTGAGGGCGGCGGCATGACTTTTGGTGCGGACCGGTCGGTTTCTTATTGCTTTGGTAGGATTCCTGCCCTATCTAATGTCTCAACAAGACCCGCCACGCCTCGGACGGAACCTCGGTTTCGCACTGCGCACCCCGGCGGGTTACTTGTTTTCAGGGTATCGCTTTCGCGGCACAGAGGTGCCGCATGAAGTTCGAAAAACCCGCCGTCTCCGTCCCTGATCAGGTTGAACTGCTCAAGCGCCGCGGCATGATTGTCGGGGACGAAGCCCAGGCACAGCATTACCTGAACTTCATCTCCTACTATCGGCTGCGGGCCTACTGGCTGCCCTTCGAGGTGCCCGCCGCGAACAACGGCGATCACGCCTTCCGCGACGGGACAACCTTCGAGAATGTGCTGACCCTCTACATCTTCGACCGCGAACTGCGGTTGCTGGTACTGGACGCCATCGAGCGGGTCGAAGTGGCCCTGCGCGCGCAATGGGCACACCACATGGCTATGAGCCATGGCCCCCATGGCTATCTCGAACAGGGCCACTACTCAGTAATCCGACATCACGCGAAAGACGTCACTGATTTGGAGAAAGAGTTCAATCGCTCCGACGATGCGTTCGCAATTCACTATCGTGACAAGTATAACTCACCCAAGCTGCCGCCGGTCTGGATGGCGGCTGAGGTTATGTCGTTCGGACTTTTGTCGAAATTCTACAGTAACTTGAAAACACGCGCCGACAGAAAAGCAATTGCTGATCCGTTTGCCTTGGATGAAGCAGTGGTCACGTCCTTTGCGCACCATATTAGCACGGTGCGCAACATATGCGCCCACCATGGCAGGCTTTGGAACAAGCGCTTTACGGTGACGATGACGGTTCCGAGATACCCCGCCAAGCTGCCCGTCGCCATGCGAGATGCCGATCTGCGCTATCTGCACAACACACTGGTGATGCTCGATTACCTTTTGGCCCTGATCGCACCAGACAATGAATGGAAACAGCGCCTTGTTGCGCTGATCGACGGCTGCCCGTTGGCCGATCCTGCCAGTATGGGCTTTCCGGCGGATTGGCGCGCCAGAGCGGCATGGAAGGTATGAGGATGCCGGTTTCTGCCCAAACGAAGCTGGCAAGACTTGTGAAAGAGGTGCCCGTATGACCACAGGCGAACCCTTCGGGCGGACCATCCAGCTTTTCCTAGTCGACGGGAAACCCACGGGCTTGCGCAAGGCGACCATCCACGGCTGGACGGGTCTATTGTTTGTCAGCGGCGCCTCGGCCTTCGGCGACCTGACCGCCCGGTCCGAGGTGGACCGGACCGGCGTCTATATCCTGTCCGGCCCGGACCCGGACAAGCCCGGCGTGACCCGGGTCTATATCGGGTCGGGGAACTCCGTGGCAGAGCGGATCGAACAGAGCGCGAAGAAGCGCGATTTCTGGGAGACCGCGATCACCGTCACCACCAGCGATGACGACCTGTCGAAGGGGCACGCCGAATACCTCGAGGCGCGGCTGATCCGTGTTGCCGCGCAAGCAGGCCGGGTGAAACTCGACAACGGCACCCAGCCCGACACCGACCGCCGGCGCCTGCCCGAGGCCGATGTCGCGAACATGGAGCAGTTCCTGTCAAACCTTCGGATCATTCTACCGGTCATCGGGCTGGACATGCTCAAGCCCCAGCCCCGGGCCGTAACCCAGGTTGCGAAACCCGCAGAAGACCGGACCGCCGAAGAGGTCCATTTCGAGATCCGCCACAAGAGCGGCGTTCAGGCGACCGCCGTCGAAGAAGACGGTGAGTTCGTAGTGCTGGAAGGGTCCGAGGCCCTGATCGGGACCGGGTATGTCCAGCAGAGCTATGGCGGGTTGAAGGACAAGATGATCGCCGAGGGCGCCTTGGTGCCGCACGCGGAGGACCGGATGCGCTTCGCAAAACCCTGGCCGTTCAGCAGCCCCTCGGCCGCCGCAGCGGTGGTGCTGGACCGGAACAGCAACGGGCGGCTGGAGTGGAAGGTCCGGGGATCGAAGCTGAATTATCACGAGTGGCAGCAGGCGCAGGCCGGCGGTACGGAGGTGACGGAATGAGCGACCTGCATCACGAGAAGCACCTCGAGTCCTACATTGTCCAGAAGCTCGCAGCCGCAGGCTGGCTGGTCGGCACGACCGACGCCTATGACGCGGACCGCGCCATTTATCCAGAGGATCTCGAACAGTGGCTGCGCGCCACCCAGCCCCAGAAATGGGACCGGATCCAGGCCATGAACGGTGCCAAGACCCTGCAGGTAATCATGGACCGGCTGGAGACGGCCCTGGAAAAGCAAGGGATGGTCCAGACGCTGCGCCGAGGCTTCTCGATCGCGGGCGCGGGGCATCTGGACCTGTCTGAAGCGGCCCCGGAGGACCAGAGGAACGATGCCGTCCTGCACCGCTATGGGTCGAACCGGCTACGGGTCGTGCCGCAGCTGAAATATCACGCGGGCCGCGAGCTCGCCATAGACCTCGTCCTGTTCCTGAACGGTCTGCCGCTGGCCACGGTCGAGCTGAAGACGGACTTCACCCAGTCGGTCGAACACGCGAAGGCGCAGTACCGCAAGGACCGGCCCCCGGTCGACCCGGTCACAAAACGCAAGCACCCGCTTCTGACGCAGCATCGCGGCGCCGTGGTCCATTTCGCTATGTCGGACAGCGAGATCTGGATGACCACGAAGCTCGCGGGCGAGGACACCTTCTTCCTCCCGTTCAACAAGGGGGACAACGGCCGGGCCGGTAACCCGGCCCGGGCCGACGGGGAATACCCGGTCGCGTACTTCTGGGAGGAGATCTGCCAGCCGGACGCGTTCCTGCGGATCTTCCACAGCTTCGTCTATGTCGAGAAGAAGAACGTGGTGGACCTCAAGGGAAACTGGTCGGTCAAGGAGACCCTGATCTTCCCCCGGTTCCACCAGTTCGACGCGGTCAACAAGATGATTGGCGACGCGAAGGCGAAGGGTCCGGGGCACCCCTACCTGTGCGAGCACAGCGCCGGTTCCGGAAAGACCTCGACCATCGCCTGGACGGCGCATGACCTGGTGAAGCTGCGCCGGGACGACGGGACGCCGATCTTCGACACGGTGATCATCGTGACAGACCGGAACGTCCTGGACGGGCAGCTGCAGGACGCGGTCCAGCAAATCGACCACCAGAAGGGGCTGATCGCGGCGATCGACCGGGAGACCTCGTCGAAGTCGAAGAGCGAACAGCTGAGCAAGGCGATGCTGAAGGGCACTCCGATCATCGTGGTGACCATCCAGACCTTTCCCTTCGCGATGGAGGCGATCCTGACCGAAAAGTCCCTCCGGGACCGGAACTTCGCGGTGATCATCGACGAGGCGCACAATTCCCAGACCGGAAACACGGCCTCGAAACTGCAGGCAACGCTGGCCCTGTCAGCCAAGCAGGATATGTCGGAGATGACGGTCGAGGACATCCTTCTGGAGGTCCAGCGGTCTCGGAAACGGCCGGCAAACGTGTCCCATTTCGCCTTCACCGCGACCCCAAAACACTCGACCATGATGCTCTTCGGACGCCCGGCGGACCCGACAAGGCCCGCGGCGGACGACAACCTCCCGGCCTCGTTTCACAAATACGAGATGCGCCAGGCGATCGAGGAAGGGTTCATCCTCGACGTGCTTCGCGGCTACGTCCCCTACAAGACGGCTTTCAACCTCGGGCAGGAGATCGTCGAGGAGAAGCGGGTCGACGGGAAGGCAGCAAAGCGGGCCTTGGCGAAGTGGATGACGCTGCACCCGACGAACGTCACACAGAAGGTTCGGTTCATCATCGAGCACTTTTCGAAGAACGTGGCCCACCTGCTGGACGGGAAAGCGAAGGCCATGGTGGTCACCAGCTCCCGGGCCTCTGCAGTCCGGTACAAGCGGGCGTTCGACGCCTTCATTGCGGCGAACCCGGAATACGGGAACATCCAGACCCTCGTCGCCTTTTCGGGCAAACTGACCGGGCGAGAGGTCATGCACCCGAATGACGACCTGTTGCAGGGGGATGCGTTCGTCGTTGAGGAGGATGCGGAGTTCACCGAGGCGAACATGAACCCTGACGCGGGCGGCAAGGACCTGCGCCACGTCTTCGACCGGCCGGAATACCGGGTCATGCTGGTGGCGAACAAGTTCCAGACCGGATTCGACCAGCCGAAGCTAGTCGCGATGTATGTAGACAAGAAGATCGCGAACGCGGTCGAGATCGTCCAGACCTTCTCTCGTCTGAACCGGACCTTTCCCGGGAAGGACCAGACCTTCATCATCGACTTCATCAACGACCCGGAAGTGGTTCGGGCCGCTTTCGCCCAGTATGACCGGGGCGCCAAGATCGAGGAGGTGCAGGACCTCAACGTCATCTATGACCTGAAGGAGTTCCTCGACGACCAGGGGGTCTATGACGAGACACATGTCCTCGACTTCCAGAAGGCCCGGTTTCGGACAGCGACCGCCGCCGCCAGCGGCACGGATGACGAGGCAGCGCACAAGGCGATGTACGCCGCGACGCAGGAACCGACCGACGCCTATAACCATCGGCTCACGGAGCTTCGAAACAGGGCCACAGAGGCCGAGGACGCCTGGCAGAAGGCGAAAGCGGTCGGGAACGAGGACGGGATGAAGCGCGCCGATCACGAGCGCGAACAGGTCGAGACAGCGATCATGTCGCTGACGGATTTCAAGGCCGGCCTGTCCCGGTTCGGCCGCCTTTACGCCTACGTTGCTCAGCTGATCGATCTCGGTGACCCAGACCTTGAGGTCTTCGCCGCCTTCTCCAAGCTGCTCGCGAACCGTTTGGACGGGGTGCCCGCTTCCGAGATCGACCTGCACGGGATCGCGCTGACTGGCTATGACATCTTGGAGCGAGAGGAGCCTAAGGACGGGGAGGATGAGGAGCCGCCGACCCTCGCCCCGGTGATGGGCGGTGGCGGCGGTGGGCGGCCTGGAGCGCTCCCGGTCTACATGCAGGAGCTGATCGAGCGCCTGAACAGCCTCTTCGGAGAGGCGAGCCCGCTCGAGGACCAGGTCGCTTTCGTGAACCAGGTCGCCGCGATTACCCGCCAGAACCCGGTTGTGATGGCCCAAATCGACAAGAACAGTAAGGATCAAGCGATGAAGGGGAACCTGCCCGGCGCGGTGCAGGCGGCAGTGGTCCGGGCCATGTCCTCGCATAGCGCACTCGCCACGCTTCTCCTTAGCAAGGATCGGCAGGCCCTGCCGATCCTCGAAGGGGTGATCTACGAGATCCTAAAGCGAGGCGAGGCGTTGGACCTTTCTCCCGATTGATCCATCAGAACTCTTGATGCGATGAAACACTGGGGAAAATGGCTGCGTCCAAGAGCGTTCACTGAACGTACCCGCGACGCTTCTTCGCCGCTGCGAGCTTCAATAGGGCGGTCACAGCATGCCCCTCGTCCGGGTGCTGTTCGATTAGCATCTGCCCTCGAAACCCGATACGGCCCCATTCCCGCACAAGGCATGCGCCGCCAAACAGGTCCGGCTGAACGCTCATTCGATAGAAGCGCCGCATGTTGAGAGACGGGTCGATCCGCTTGAGATCGACCGTTGTCGGGAACACTTCCATTTGCTGCGATATGTCGAACATGTTGTTGGCGCCTCTCTCCAGACCACAATATCAAGCGCTCTTCGACGTTTCCACAATGTTCTGTCCCGGATTGAAGTCGGGGGCTCACGCCCCCTTCTCGAACTTCATGACCGGGATGCCAAGCTTCTTGGCCTTGTCGGCGAGGTTTTCCTGGATACCGGTTCCGGGGAAGA
>NZ_QAOH01000039.1 GCF_003050785.1 Celeribacter persicus | reverse complement strand
TGGCCAGCTCGCTGACTGTTTCTTCGCCTTTCAGCGCTGCCAACGCCACCTTGGCTTTGAACTCTGGGTGATGTTGCTTCCGTTTCGACATATCTGATCTCCTGCGTGTTGAAGATCAGCAGACTACAAATCGCAGCTTACGTCAGTGTCCGAATTTCGGGAGGTAGCTCAGACAACCTTGTGCGTTTATTCTGTGAGATAGGGGAGGTGCCCGGTCCGGCGCGTCGAAGCGGGCGTCAGTTTCAAAAGCTCATTGCGCCGCGTATTGCGCGGACCAAGCGTCGAGAATGTCGCGATAAGGCTTGATGAAATGCTTCTCAGCGTATTTGCCCTGCTTGATGGCCAGCTGGCTGCGTTCTTCGCGGTCGTAGACGATCCGGGTGGGGGAAAAGTCTTGATGGTCGAGGCTGGGTTGGAACACCGTGCCTGCCGCGGCATTGGCGTTGTAAATCTCCGGGCGATAGATCCGCTGAAAGCTTTCCATCGTGCTGATCGTCGAGATCAGTTCGAGGGTGCTGTAATCATTGAGCAGATCGCCGAAGAAGAAAAAGGCCAACGGGGCGGCACTGTTTTTCGGCATGAAATAGCGCACCTGAAGGCCCATTTTTCTGAAATAGGCCTCAGTCAGGGAAGTGGTGTCTGGCTGGTATTCAAAGCCCAGAACCGGGTGTTCGTTGGCGGTGCGGTGGTAGGTTTTATTGTGCGACACGCTCAGGCAGAACACCGGACGTTTTGCGAAATTCTCTTGATAGGCGGGAGACGTGACAAAGAGTTTGAAGAGATTGCCATGCAAGTCGCCGTAGTTTTCCGGCACACTGAACCCGTCTCGACCCTTGTTGTGGTCCATAAGGCGCACGCTGAAATCGTAATCGCGAACATAGGAGGAAAAGCTGTTGCCGACGATGCCTTCGATCCGCGCACCAGTCTTGTGATCGACGATCGTGGTTTTCAACATTTCAATCGCCGGGAAGTCACCGCCATTGCCATCAACGTCCAGATCGGCAGAGACAATCCCCAGCTCGACGGCGTAGCGATCCCCCTTCGGGTTGTCCCAGTGAGCCAATGCATTGAAACGATTGTCGATCATGGTGAGCGCCCGGCGCAGGTTTTCCTGACGATTTTCCCCACGCGCCAGATTGGCGAAATTGGTCGTCAGCCGGGTGTGATCCGCAGGCGTATAGTTTTCGTCGAAGCAAAGAGTTGAAATTTTGAATGCAAAATCTTCGGTCATAGTGATCGCATATCCTATTTGCCTGAGAACCGGACGCACCAAGCGGTTCCCTGACGTTTACATCAGGGCTTGCCAGGCTCGGCTTCGGTATCTCAGTTGGTGGTCCTCATGTGGCCTACGAACGCCTTGGGCTTGGAAAGGCAAAGCTGTTCCGTGCTATATGCGCGAAGTCGATCATGGATAAAAATGAGATTATCTCAGAAATACATGAGTGCCCGTCATGTTGCGGATGTCCCCTCTGGGAGACGACCGATTTGCACAGTTCAGATTTGAACTGTTTAGATTTGGACAGTTTCGATTTGAACGGTGGCAGCCAGTTCCATAAAGCCGCTGAGATAATTGGGGCATTCCCCCTTGCGATGACCCAAATGAATCGACTTTGCGATCCCCTGCCCCAGACGCACGCCCCTCACCCCCTTGGCGTCGCGCAGCAACCAATCCGGCGTTGCGCTAACCGCACGGCCCGACGCCACCAGCCGCAGCATCAGATCGGTGGTTTCCACCGTGCGATGACGACGCGGCAGAGCATGAGCAGGGATCAGAAATTGGGTATAAATATCCAGCCTCTCGCGGGAGACCGGATAGGTGATAAGCGTGTCCCCCGCCAGATCCGCCGGTTCTGCCCGCCCTTTGTCCGCCAAAGGATGGGTCTCGGCCACAGCCAAAACCAACTCATAGTCAAAGACGGATTGATACTCGATCCCCGGCTGTTCGACCGGATCGGGCGTGACGAGAATGTCGATTTCATGGCTCAAAAGCGCGGCAAGGCCACCGAACTGAAAGGCCGTTGTCACATCTAAATCCACATCGGGCCATTGCGACAGAAACGGATCAAGCACACGCATCAGCCAGTCTTGGCAGGGATGACATTCCATCCCCACCCGGATCGCGCCGCGCCGTCCGCGAGCATAATCCCCAAGCACCACGGCGCCATATTCAAGTTGCGGCAACACGCGATTGGCCAGCCCCAGGAGATACTCCCCCGACGGGGTCAGGCGCAGTTTGTGACCTTCGCGCTTCCAGAGTTTCACCTGATAACGTTCTTCAAACCGGCGAACAGCATGGCTGACGGCAGATTGCGTCAAAAACAATTTATCGGCGGCCTGTGTCAGGCTACCCGTCCGATCAATTTCACGTAAAATGGCCAGCGGTTGAAGGTCAATCATCAGGTGTGAATCCTTGCTATAGTTCTCTGATATAATCGTGATGCAACATCATATCCAACA
The DNA here is from genome assembly GCF_003050785.1 of Celeribacter persicus. Taxonomy (GTDB): domain Bacteria; phylum Pseudomonadota; class Alphaproteobacteria; order Rhodobacterales; family Rhodobacteraceae; genus Celeribacter; species Celeribacter persicus. The sequence goes on along the minus strand of NZ_QAOH01000039.1, from coordinate 8,887 downwards.
CCGAAGCATGCGCAGCTATCCTCTGTACATTCGATACAAAAGCGTTTGAAATTAGCCCCCCCACTCCGGCGCGACCGATGCGGCTATTGAACTGTCCAGCGCCTCGAAAGTGTTTAGCCCGATGGTCTCATAAAGCTCCTTGCGGGTCTGCATCTCCGGGATCATTGCGGTGGTGGCCCCGTCGCGGGCAAGCGCGGCATAAAGCTTTTCCTGCGCCTTGTTGGCGACCCTGAGGGACGACACCGGCCAGATCACCATGTCATAGCCCAGCTCTTCGAACTCCTGAGCGGTGAGCGCGGGCGTGCGCCCGAACTCGGTCATATTGGCCAGAAGTTTGACACCGGGAAGGGCCGCGCGCATCTCCTTGAACATCTCGACCGAAGTCAGCGCCTCCGGGAAGATCGCATCGGCACCCGCTTCGACATAGAGCTTCGCACGCGCCACCGCACCTTCGATCCCTTCGGAGGCCGCGGCATCCGTACGGGCGATGATCACGAGATCGCGCGAGGCTTTTGCCGCCGCCGCCACTTTGGCCGCCATATCTGCCGCGGAAGCGAGTTTCTTGTCATTCAGATGGCCGCATTTCTTGGGCAAAAGCTGATCTTCGAGATGCACGGCGCCCGCGCCCGCCTCTTCGAAAGCGCGCACCATATGCATGACATTGAGCGCCTCACCATAGCCGGTGTCGCCATCGACCAGAAGCGGCAGGCCGGAGGCGCGGGCGATCTGGCGGATGAAGAACGCCACCTCGTCGACGGTGATGATCCCCAGATCCGGCAACCCCATCGACGCGGTCATCGCCGCCCCCGACAGGTACAAGGCATCGAACCCTGCCACCTTCGCCTGAAGTGCGGACTGACCGTTATGTGCGCCAGGAAGCCGCAGAATTCCGGGGACGTTCAACGCCTTGCGAAAGCGCCGCCCGGCGCTCTCTTCGGGTAAATCGTCTGCAATCAAATAGGTCATGGTCTCACTCCGCAGCTCTGGGGAAGTCAGCGCCCCGCCGCCCGAGTGGCAGGAAGGGGCGATTTTCGGGGCCGATATAATTGGCCGAGGGTCGGATGATCTTATTGTCGATCCGCTGCTCGATCACATGTGCGCCCCAGCCGGACGTCCGGGCGATGACGAAAATCGGCGTGAACATCGCCGTCGGCACCCCCAACAGGTGATAGGAGACGGCGGAGAACCAATCGAGGTTCGGGAACATACGCTTGGCCTCCATCATCACGAACTCGATCCGCTCGGCGATGTCGTACATTTTCATCGACCCCGCCGCTTCGGACAGGTGCCGGGCGATGCGTTTGATCACCACATTGCGCGGATCGGAGACCGTGTAGACCGGGTGACCAAAGCCGATCACCACCTCCTTGTTGGCGATACGCACGCGAATGTCGCTCTCGGCCTCTTCCGGCGTCTCGTAGCGTTTCTGAATCTCGAAGGCGACTTCGTTGGCACCGCCATGCTTCGGCCCCCTGAGCGCGCCGATCGCCCCCGTGATAGCGGAATAGACATCCGCCCCGGTGCCCGCGATGGAGCGCGCGGTGAACGTCGAGGCATTGAACTCATGCTCGGCATAGAGGTTCAGCGTGACATGCATGGCACGGACCTCTTCCTCGCTGGCCTGCTTACCATGCAACAGATGCAGGAAATGCCCGGCGATGCTGTCGTCTTCGGTCTCGACCTCGATCCGTCGCCCGTTCTGGGCGTAGTGATACCAGTAGAGGAGCATCGAGCCCTGCACCGCGATCAACCGGTCCACAATGTCGCGCGCGCCGGCGGTGTTGTGATCGGCCGCTTCGGGCAAGGCGCAGCCCATGGCAGAGACCCCGGAGCGCAGCACATCCATCGGATGCGCCGCCGCCGGGATCGCTTCCAACGTCTTGCGCACCGCTTTCGGCAGCCCCCGAAACGCCTTGAGCTTGGCCTTGTAGGCGTCAAGCTCTGCGGCAGATGGCAGGCTGCCATGGATCAGAAGATGCGCAACCTCCTCGAACTCGCAGCTTTCCGCAAGATCGAGAATGTCATAGCCGCGATAATGCAGATCATTGCCACTTTGTCCGACAGAGCACAGCGCGGTATTGCCTGCCGTGACGCCCGAAAGCGCCACGGATTTTTTCGGTTTTTTGACGGAACTCGTCATCATTTTTCCTCCCTAAAATCCAGATCAATTCCAGTCGAAAATACCCTTTGGACGAGGTGCCCCAAGCTGATCCGGTGCGACCGTAAAGTTCAGCCAATGCAGTTGATCCGCTTTCAAACCGGCAAGGTTTTCCACCGCATCCAGGAAGCGCTGCTGCTCATCCGGCACGATCACGCCATCGGACAGGGTCAGGAATTTCTTGACGTAATCCGGGCGTTTAAAAGGCCGTGCGCCCAGCGGGTTGGCATCGGCAATCGCCAGCTCGTCGACAATCTTCGATCCGTCCTCCAGCGTGATCGTGACCCGCCCGCCAAAAGCCTTATCTTTCGGATCATGCGCATGATAGCGCCGCGTCCATTCCGGATCCTCTGCGGTCGAAATCTTGTGCCAGAGCGCCACGGTCGAGGGACGCTTGGCCCGCTCCGGCGTGTAAGATGCGACATGATGCCAACCGCCATCTTCGAGCGCGACCGCGAAGATATACATGATCGAGTGATCCAGCGTCTCACGCGAGGCGTTTGGGTCCATTTTCTGCGGATCGTTCGCCCCCGTGCCGATCACGTAATGAGTATGGTGCGAGGTCTCGATCAGGATGGATTTCACCTGGCTCAAATCGCCCACCTTGTCACGCATCCGGCGCGCCAGATCGATCAGAGCCTGCGATTGATATTCGGCGGAATGCTCCTTGGTATAAGTGTCGAGGATCGCACGTTTCGCCTCGCCTTTTTCCGACAGCGGCACATGATAGACCGCTTGCGGGCCGCCCAGAAGCCAGGCTATGAACCCGTCTTCGCCCTCCCAGGCGGGGCTCGGCGCGCCCTCACCACGCATGCATCTGTCCACCGCCTCAATCGCCATTTTCCCGGCAAAGGCGGGCGCATAGGCTTTCCAGCTCGAAATCTCGCCCTTGCGCGACTGTCGTGTGGTGGTGGTAGTATGCAGCGCCTGTTGCACCGATTGAAAGATAACCTCCACCGGCAACTTCAACGCCGTGCCGATCCCGGCCGCCGCCGACGGTCCGAGATGGGCGATATGGTCGATCTTGTGCTCATGCAGGCAGATGCCCTTCACCAGATCGACCTGAATCTCATAGCCCGTCGCAAGCCCGCGGATCAGGTCCTGGCCGGTCAGCCCGCAATGCTGTGCCACCGCGAGGATCGGCGGAATATTATCACCCGGATGAGAATATTCCGCAGCCAGAAACGTGTCGTGGAAATCCAGCTCCCGCACTGCAACACCGTTGGCCCAGGCCGCCCATTCCGGGCTGACACGCGTCTCCGAGGACATCCCGAACACCGTCGCCCCCGAGATTTTACCTCGTGCATAGGCATGGCAGAGCGCCTGTGCACGGGCGGAGGCGACGGGTCGGCGGGCCACCGAGGCGGCGGCGACCGCGGCGTTGTCGATCATCCGGTTGATGATCATCTCCGCCACGTCCTCCTCCACTGCAACCGAATCGGCGGCCACTTCGGAAATTTTCCATGCAAGCTGATCTTCGCGCGGCAGGTGTTCTGCGGATTTATAGCTCCGCACCTCATGCAGTTTCATGCTGTTGTCCTTGAATAGTCGTCTCCTCCACAGCGGATTGCCTGCGCGCGGCCCCAAATGCGGCGCGGGCGCCCGGCGTCATCCACCGCCACCATCTCGAATTGTCCCGATAAGACATCACGGCGCAGGGCCGTACTCAGATCCTCGGCCACGCCATGAACCATGACACTCATGGAAGATCGCCCGACGCGGATCACTTCGGCGGTGAGTTCCAGAAGTTCCCCGACCTGAACCGGCGTTGTGAAATCCACCCGTTCCGAACGCGCCATCACCACGGAACCGCCCGCCCGACGCGTTGCCGCGACGAAAGCAGCCTTAGCCATGAGCGAGAGACCATTGCCCCCGAACAGGGTGCCGTAATGATTAGACTGATCCGGAAAGATCATTTCGACCATGACCGTTTGCTGATCGGTTCGTTGCGGAACTGTGTCGGGCTGGTCCATGTGCGTCTGCCTGAGATTGGGATATTTACAAGATTAGCAAAGCCACCTTTTCACAGGCCAGAATTAGACATAAACTACTGAAAATGCATATTTTTGCCAACGCATAATGGTAAATTTGCGAAGTTTGTTAATGTCCCTCGCAAAAACCGAAGGAAAGCACTGCGATGAAAAAAGCTTATATGGGGGTTCGCCTAAAGCGCCTGCGAGAAGAACGTGGCATCACACAGGCCGCTTTGGCACGTGCGCTCGACATCTCCCCCAGCTATCTCAACCAGATGGAGCACAATCAGCGCCCATTGACCGTACCCGTACTGATCAAACTGAACGCCGCATTCGGCCTCGATATTCAGATGTTCTCCAGCGGCGAAGAGGCCCGCATCATCACCGATCTGCGCGCTGCTCTGGCCGATCAGGGCGCCGGCGCCTCGCTCGCTGAAGTGCGCGAAATAGCCGCCAATATGCCCGGCGTCGCCCGAACAATTGTCGCCATGCAGACGCGACTTCGGGACATGTCGGAGCGCATGGATATTCTGAGCGGGCATCTCAGCGGCGACACGCCAACCGGAAACACTCCCACCGCCTTCGAAGCTGTGCGCGACTATTTCTATGAACATCGCAATTACATACCCGAGCTTGATCGCGCAGCCGAAGAGATCGGCAACGGCCTGCCCCATGGCCGAATGACCGAGGGACTGATCGACCGTCTCGCCGGTCGGCACGGGTTGCGTCTTGCTCTGGTCGCGGAAGTTGAAAGCCTCCGCCGCTTTGATGAAAGCGCTCGCATCCTCCATCTCGCAGCTCACCTGAATGTGGGGCAGCGCGCGTTTCAGATGGCCACGCAACTGGCCTTTCTCGAGCAATCCGACACATTGAACCGACTCGTCGACGAGGCAAAAATGGCAAGTACGGAAGCGCGGGATTTGCTGCGCATCGGCCTCGCGAACTATTTTGCCGGCGCGCTGATCCTGCCCTATCGCGCGTTTCTCGTCGCGGCGGAGGAGTTGCATTACGACATCGAACTTCTCGGGCGGCGTTTTGGGGTCGGGTTCGAAACCATATGCCACCGGCTCTCCACGCTGCAACGCCCTGAGGCCCGCGGTGTGCCGTTCTTTTTCATCCGGGTGGATCATGCCGGTAATATCTCGAAACGCCAGAGCGCGACGGATTTTCATTTTTCTCGGTTCGGCGGGTCCTGCCCGCTTTGGAATATCTATGAAGCCTTCTCAAACCCCGGAGAAACATTGACCCAAGTGGCGCAGATGCCAGACGGGCGCAGTTACCTCTGGGTGGCGCGCACCGTCGAGCATGGCGCAGGCGGCTATGGCTCGCCGCGCAAACGCTTTGCTGTGGCGCTTGGCTGCGATCTCGCCCATGCCGACCGGCTGATCTATGCCCGTGGACTGGATCTGCGCAATCACGATCTGGCGACACCGATCGGAGCCGGATGCAAGGTCTGCGAACGTCCGGCCTGCCCACAGCGCGCCTTTCCCATGGTCGGGCGCCCGCTGGCGACCGATCCGGCCCAATCGCGTTTCGCCCCCTATTCCGGGGACTGATGCCCTATGTGGTCTTGCGATGTGGTCTTGCGCGGGCAGGCAGGAGGTGCGGCCACAGCCTCGAGCTAAAGCGTTTTTCGTTTAATCTGAATCTGATTGAGCGAAAAACGTTGCCACACTGAATTGATAGTGCTGCGTTTCTCAAAAATTGAGTGCCTCAAGTTTTTTGAGAAACGCTTTAAGCCGCACCCGTTGCCCTTTAGAATTTGGCATTCCCATCCGTCTGAGAGCATGCCCCCACGTGATCGTAAGCTGCGCCGATCTCCTTCATCATGATGGACAGAGAGGTCGGCCCGGCCGCCGTTGTGTACCAGGCCTCGGGATCGACAAAGATCACGCGGTCGTCCTGCCATGCCTTTGTGGCTTCTAGGAGCGGATTAGCGATCTGGTCTCTTGTCAGAGTCGGGCGACCTTCCATCACGGCGGTGCGGTCGATCACAAAGATCAGATCGGGGTTCGATTTCTGGATGAATTCACTTGTGACCGGCTGACCATGAAGCCCGGTTTCGCCGATCGCTCCGGCGGGTTTCACGCCCAGTTCATTGAAGACGAACCCATAGCGAGACTGCTGCCCAAAGGAGCTGAATGCGCCGTTGTTATGCAACAGGATCAGCGCCTTATCCGAACAGCCAGACATCTGGGCGTTCAGCGCACTCACCTGACCATCCAGCTCTTCAATGCCCGCACGGGCAACGTCTTCCTTGTCGAACACTTTGCCCAGCGTCTCGAAATGATCCCGAACGGCCGCAAGGTGCCCTTTGGAGCTGTCGCGATAGTCCACCTCAAAATAAAGCACCGCAAAGCTCTGGTAAATCGCGAACTCACCGGGGCTGATGCGCAATTCGATAAATTGCGTGACGCTGGCGATTATGAGCGTGAGCACCAGCCCCACCAACAAAAGCCGGTGCACATTGTTCTGCCCGCCCTGAAACAGCGTCATCTGCAAGCCAAAGGACCAGCCGAGCATGACCGCAATCGACAGGGCCATATTGCCGATCTCGCCCAGCATATGCAGGCTGGCGCTGCCGAGCCACAGGATCAGAAGCGATTGAAGCAAAAGGTAAACCGCCTCATACCCCATGATCGCGGGCGTCAGAATGCGGTTCTGTGTGAGGCTTTGAAACAGGATCGCGGAGATGGCGATGCCTGAGCCCGCAACACACATGGCGCCCAACCGGATCAAGCGGCGATTGAGCAAGAAACCCGGCTGAAACCCCGTGCCCCAGCCGAGGTAAACGAGCGCCAGCGCGATCAGAAGCGACAGAAACAGCACCGCTCTCATCGCGTCCCCCGCAGGATCAGCACCAAAAAGATCACTCCGCCAAGACCGCCAACGGTCAGGCCCAACGGCACCTCATAGGGGTAGATGACGACACGCCCCAAAATATCGCACAAAAGCAACAGGATCGCCCCGGACATCGCCACCAGCGGCAGGGTTTTCTGAAGGTTATCGCCCCGCCAAAGCGCCACCACATTGGGCACCACAAGCCCCACGAAGGGCACGGCGCCCGCCGTAATCACCGTGGCCGCCACAGTGGCTGAGACCAGAACCAATCCCAACGCGACCATGGGCCGATAGCGCAGCCCAAGGCTTTCGGACATATCCTGCCCCATGGCCAGAACAGTAAAACGACGCGCAAACAGGTAAGTCACGGCAACGACCGGCAGGATCAGGTAAATCAACTCATACTGGCCCTGCACAACGCGCGAGAAATCCCCGATCATCCAGCCCTGCATGGATTGAAGGATATTTCGGCTAAAGGCATAGAACTCCGCCAAGGCGCTCAGCACCCCTGCAAACATCAGCCCGATCACCGGCACGAGCACGGCATCACGAAACCGAATGCGGCTCAGGATGGCGACGAAGACCGCGCTCGCCATGAGGCAGAACACCATGGCAAAGCCCATACGCACAAGCGCCCCGGATGTGGGGATCGTGGTGAGAGCGACAAGAATGCCAAGCTTTGCCGCCTCCATCCCCCCGATGGTCGCCGGTTCAGCAAAGCGATTGCGCAGGATTTGTTGCAGGATCACACCACAAATCGCCAACCCGCTCCCTGTGAGGATCAAGGCAATCAGCCGCGGCAGACGGCTCGCCGTGAGGGTCAGCAGCGCATCGGGGGACGGATCAAACACCCAGCGCAGACCTATCCCGTTCGCGCCCACCATGAGTGAGACGCAACACAGCACCAAAAAACCAAGAGGAAGCGCACAGCTTCGTACAAGCCCCATGATCTAGCCCACTGGTGTGATGCGCCAGCCGGAGGCCTCTTGGCGCTGCGCCAGAAAGCGCGCGTAAGGCCCCGAATGGGTGGCCAGATCGGCGGGCGTCCCGCATTCGACGATTTTGCCCCCCTCCAGCACCGCAATCTGATCGGCCATCTGCACCGTGCTCAACTGATGTGCGATCACAACCATCGTGCATTTCCCGCGCATGTGATGGAGCGTTTGGGCAATCACCGCCTGATTTTCCGCATCGAGCGCGGCCGTGGCCTCATCCACCAAAAGGATCGGGGCCGCTTTCAACAGCGCGCGCGCGATGGTGATCCTCTGCCGCTCGCCACCGGACAAACGCACGCCACCTTCGCCGACCTCGGTCTCAAGCCCCTCGGGCAGGCGCGCCAAAATCTCGTCGATCCCGGCCTGTGCGATCACCTCCGCAAGCTCGGCCTCCGTCGCATCCCCCCGCCCCATACGGATATTTTCGCCGATGGTGCCCGACACCAGATATGTGTCCTGAAAAATCTGCGACACCTGCGCCGCGAGGGTTTCTTCGGACATGTCACGCAGGTCAACGCCACCGATCTCGATCCTCCCCTCCCCGACATCGTAGAACCGCGCGATCAGCCGGGCGACGGTAGATTTGCCCGACCCCGACGCCCCGATGAGGGCGGTCATACTGCCTTCGGGCACCGTGAGCGACATGCCATCCAGAACCGGTGCGCTGTTTGGCGTGTAGCGAAATCCGGCTCTGTTGCAAACTTTTTCAGCGGCAAGCATTTTGTGGGTCATTTCTGAGATAAGGGGTATGGGATGAGCGACTTCAAAGGCCGTCATTTCCGGGGTGAAGTCGTGCTTTGGGCTGTGCGTTGGTACTGCCGCTACGGGGTTAGCTATCGTGACCTGGAAGAGATGATGGCCGAACGGGGTCATCGGGTTGACCACTCTACGATCTATCGCTGGGTTCAACATTATTCCCC
>NZ_QAOH01000038.1 GCF_003050785.1 Celeribacter persicus | reverse complement strand
AGAAGCAAAGGCCCCATGACAGCCAAATCTCGCAATTAAGGGCAAAACTCGATGCCGAAAGCGTCGCGTCTCAGATTTAAAGGCAACGCGACACCAGTCAAACTGACCGTGCGCCCTCGGCGCGCGCCTTGAACCTGTGCGCAGCTCTGGCCAATCTGGCGCTCTGCCTCACGCTCGCGGCAACGCCCGCCCATGCCGCACGACCAAAATCACAGCAACCCGGCGCTACGATCGTCATCAACGGGGATCCCGGTGGCAGCGTCCGTGCCCGCTACAACGAGATCGAGGAAATCAACCGGCTTGGGCAACGAGTCGAAATCCGCCGCGGTTCCTGCATGTCGAGCTGCACCATGTTCCTGGGGGCCAATAACGTCTGCGTCTCGCCACAAGCCAGCTTCGGCTTCCATGGCCCCTACAGATTCGGGGAAACCCTCTCCCAGGCCGAGTTCGACCAATGGTCCAAAATCATCGCCTGGCACTATCCCCCTGCAATCCGGCAGTGGTACATGAGGCATTGTCAGGTTATTATTGATGGCACTCAAGAACGGGGCTGCGCGTAATTTTCAAGCGATCAACTCGCGTGCATACTCAGCCCAAATTTCGAAGGCATCGGCTCTGGCGTGGCGGTAGGAACGGGCTGAAAGTCGGTGACGTTTAGGGCGAAACAGAGCGGCGGTTTGATCGTGGACCGACAAGAACCGTTGTGCCTGACCGGGCGACTTGAACCGGCCCATGATTTTCTCCCGCCGCCGCGTATGTCTGTGTGGAGCCTCGACACGATTGTTCAGCCCTTTGTGTTGGCGATGTTCGATGCCGGGAGCCAGGTCCGCCTTCGCCGCGCCGTATGACCGCAGCTTGTCGGTGATGATCACGCGCGGTTGACCCCAAACCTTGAACAGTTTTCTGAAGAAGCGCAGCGCCGCCGCCTTGTTTCGGCGGGTTTGGACCAAAATGTCCAGAACGTCACCATTGGCATCAACAGCTCGCCAAAGCCAATGCTTGCGGCCCTTGATCGGCACCACGACCTCGTCGAGATGCCATTTGTCGGCCGGGCGAGGTCTATCCCGGCGCACCTTCGCGGCAAACTGGGTGCCAAAACGCGCCACCCAGTCACGCACAGTTTCATAGGAAACAGTGATCCCGCGAGAGGCCAACAGATCCTCAACATCACGCAAACTGAGTGCAAAGCGATGGTACGCCCAAACCGCGTAGCCAATGACCGAGCGTGGGAAACGGAAACCTTTAAGGCGCGAAAGATCAGACAGATTCAACATGGCATCGCGCTACAACGACAAGTCGATGGCAACAACCTGACAATGCCCGTTAGCGCATCATCCCGGTGTCCATGATGTCCATACCAAGGGCTGTCAGAAGATCTTCACTCGAGTCGTAGAGCAGTTCCAACACGTAGTGCGGATTGTGGGCAAAGGCCCCTTTGTCGGTCGTCACGAACTTCCAGTTGTAAGCGGCTTTCAGCAGGCGCGGTGTCCATGCGTTGTAGGCGACCGAACGCCCGTCATTGACATCGATCTGACCGTCGTTGTTCGCGTCAGCGAAGAAATAGGGATACTGATGCCCGTCATAGAGGATTGCAGTTCCCGCAACCGTCTCGGCATAGTCTTGAATGAACCCCATCAGCCGTTCGGCATTATGTGACACGTCGGTACGGAGCCCTTGGTCGAGGTTGCCGCTGCCATCATAGCTGACGCGTGAGAGGCGGATGCTGTCAGGTTCGCCGTTTTCATGGCAGCTCATGCAGGTATTTTGCGACACCTCAAGGCTATGCGGATCGTGGCAGGACACGCAGGTTGCGACGGGGCGCGCGTGGAAGAACCGGCCCGAATAATCTTTGCCATCGTAGTGATACCCAGAACCGCCATAACCGCCGAGCCATGTCGACGCCGCGACAGCGTAATGCGGATTGATAAAGCGCAAATCCACATTCGTGTCGTCCAGCGCCATGTCCGCGACGGACGCAGAGATGTTCAGTCCGGAGGCGCGACCTTGGTGGCATGTGAGGCAGGAGGCCTCTCCGGGTGCGATGGGATGCATCAGGCCGCTTGGGAACTTGACCTCTTCGACCGCAGCCAGCCCTGGATTGTGGCATGTATCACAATCGACCACCCCGCCGGTTGGCACAGGCGCCTCGACTGTTCCCGCATCGCTTCCATCGAGGCCGTAAAAGGCTCTAAATCCGGCCCCGCTGTGACAGGTTGCACAGGCGACAGGCACTTCGCCTTCTTCATCCCAATGGGTGAACGCCTCAGCCGTCGACAGAGCGTGACCGGATCGCGCCCACTCGCCAATCGCCAATTTATTCTTGATCTCGATCTGGTCAGGACGGAATGGACCGGCGTCCGGCATCACATAGAGTTCGAGATCTTCGACGATCTCTTCTATATCGCGAACAGGTTCTTGAGACTGTTCTTGTGCGACCGAAATACTCGGTTTTGCTGCGATTGAAAAACCAAGAAGGATTGGAAAAAAGAATTTACGTTTGAAAGACATGGTCAGCAGACTCCCGCTAAAGATACTCCACTTTCGCGCACGACTATGTTATCTGGAATTACTGATTCACGCAATTCACCTCGCGCCTTAATAGTCGAACTGATTGGTATTTTGGCGCGAAAATGGACGTTGAGATGTTTGGCTCAATTTTTACTGCGGGACTTATTATGCCCCGCGTCGGTTCGTCTCTGACGCCCGAAGCTCCGGCGCTACACATCACAGACGAAGCCGCAATCACGCCAGCTCACGGTGAGGAGCTGCGGGTTGAGGCGCTGGTCAGCGACGGAGAGAGCGTGGCGCAAGGGCAGCCTCTTCTCCGATTGCGGGCGATGCCGGACATGTATCTGACGGCCCCGATGGCGGGACGGGTTGCGAAGATCGAGCTTCGCCCGGGGCATCGGCTGTCGCAAATGGTGCTGTTTCATGAGGCTGGTGGGGATCGCTATGCCTATGACGTTTCACTCGCGGGCGCAGATGCGGACGAGCTGCGCAGGGTATTGCAGATGTCCGGTCTGTGGCGCCAGTTTCGGAGTCGCCCTTTCGGGCGCGTTCCGAAACCGGGCGCAATCCCCGCGGCGATTTTCGTGATAGCGACCGACAGCCGACCCGATGCGCCGGATCCAGCGCCGCAACTGACGCACCGCGAAGCGGAGTTCTCGCGCGGCCTCGATGCTCTCGCGCGCCTATCTGAAGCGCGCATTTTCCTGTGTCAGGCGGAGGCATCCTCTTACACTGGTGCGCTCCCTGCCGGGGTCAGCCGCGTTATTACAGGCAAGGTGCACCCCAACGGACTTTCGGGCCTGATGATCCATCGCCATATGCCGGCACGGGTCGAGGCCCCGGTTTGGGATATTCATGCCGAGGATGTCGCGGATATCGGGTCTTTTCTGGAAACGGGCTATGTGCCCGCGACGCGCGTGGTCTCTATTTCGGGTTCGGGCGACGCGCTTAGAGAGGCGAAACTCGTTCAATGCCAACCGGGCGCAGACCTGCGCGGGTTGAGCCAACCCCTTTTGCGCCCCGGACCGCACGTGGTGGTGTCGGGTTCGTTTCTCGACGGGCGGCCAGCGCATTGGTTGTCGCTTCGGGACCGGCAGGTCACGGTGCTCACGCGCGACACAGCTACAAATAACCGTCATTGGTTCAACGAGGCGCTCGACCATGTCTCGCGACGTGCGCCGATCATTCCGACGGCGGCGCTCGATCTCGCGTTCGGCGGTGTGCTTCCCGCTGCTGCATTGGTCCGCGTTCTGGCGTCCGGAGATGTGGAGGGGTTCACGCGTCTCGGCGGTTTGTCCCTCTTGGAAGAAGATTTGGCACTCGCAGATTATGCAACGGGCGCGCGGCCGCGTCTCATGACTCAGGTGCGCGCGATTTTGGACCGCATCGAAGAAGAGGAAGGTGTCGCATGAGGCGCGGGATGTGGGATCGCGAGATGGTCGCGGCGCTCTTGCTCATGGCAAGTATGCCGATGGTGCTGACGTGGCTTTGGTTCGGCGGCGTCGAGGCGATCGGACGGCTCGCCCTCACCCTGATCATCTCCGGCCTTTGGCATATGGTCTTCATGCTGGCACGGGCCCAGCCGCCCTCCCTTGCAGGTGCACTGTCTGCAATCGCAGTCGCCATGCTTGCACCCGAAGATTTGGGCCTGATCCGATTGGCTCTCGGCGTCAGTTTCGGCACGGTGGCGGCGGAGCTGGTTTTTGGAGGTTGGGGGCGCAATGTGCTCAATCCGGCAACGGTCACAATCGCCTTCCTTGGCTTTGGCTTTCCCGCTGAGCCGTGGCCCGAGTTCGTCGCGCCTGTGATCTGGGCGGCGCTTCCCGCATTGGGGATCGGCGCGATGTTCGGAATTCTGTCCATGCGCGTGATCTTTGCGGCTTTTGTGGCACTGGGGATCGCATATTTCGGCGGTGATCCGGCGATCTCTGTGATTTTGCCCACGGCTGTTTTGGTGCTGGCGCTTCTGGTCACCGATCCTGTCGCGGGCGCCTCTACCTCGCTCGGTCGCTGGCTTTACGGGGCGGCCTATGGAGGATTTGTCATCCTCTTCGCGTATGAATGGGAAGGGGCTGCGCCCGTGCAAATGGCCGTCTCAGCCGCCTTTTTGGCGTCTTTGTTTGCGCCACTTTTTGACGAGGCCGCGCTTGCGCTCTGGGTAAGACGAAGGAGAAAACGTCATGGCTGACATGAACCCGATCACCGTGTGGCGGAAACTCCTTGCCCTGCCGAATGAAAGTCGGACCAAAACTTTGGTTATGGCGTTTCTGGTCTCGGCCATCTGCGCCCTCGGGGTCAGTGGGGCGACCGTCATCTTGCGCCCGATCCAGGCCGCCAACCGCGCCGCCGAGCAACAGGCACGTCTGGAGGGGCTGATCGCAGGCATCCCCGGCATGTCCGAGCTTTTGGCGGCTGAGGGCGGTTCCCTGTCCACAGTCGTTGTCGATCTCACCGAAGCGAAGGCGGCGACCGGGGTCACGCCCGCGACACTCTCTGTCGCGCTGGAGGACAATGCGAATTGGACGGGATTGTCCGAGGGGCAGGACATTGCTGGCCTCGGACAACGTCCGAACTATGCGCAGGTCTATTTCCTGCGTGGCGCCGATGGTGAAATTTCTCTTGCGCTGCTGCCGATCAGCGGTGCCGGCTACGTCGGGCCGATTGATGCAATTCTCGCGCTCAGGGGGGATATGAACACCATCGCTGGACTGGCCGTTTTGGGCCAATCCGAAACGCCCGGCCTGGGGGGGCGTATCGAAGAACCTGCGTGGCTGTCCCAATGGCGCGGAAAAGAGATCGCGGACGCAAGCGGTGCAGTCCGCTTTGCGGTCGCCAAAGGCCGTGCGAGCAGTGAGTTCGAGGTGGACGGCATCACGGGGGCGACGCGCACCTCAAGCGCCGTCACGCGCATTATGCGCTTTTGGCTTGGTCCCGATGGCTATGGCCCTCTGATCGACGCCATCCAGCGCGGGGAGTTTTGAGCCATGCCCGCCCGCGCAAGCCTTTGGAGCACTCTCACTGATCCTCTGGTTCACCAAAACCCGGTGACACTTCAGATTCTCGGGATTTGCTCAGCTTTGGCGGTGACGACCTCTGTTGCGACGGCCTTGACCATGTCGGCAGCACTGACTGCGGTCTTGGTCATGTCTGCCGGTCTAATTAGCCTGATCCGCCACCATATCCCGGGCTCAATTCGCCTGATCGTCCAGATCGTGATCGTGGCCTCGCTTGTGATCGTGATCGATCAAATTCTTCAGGCCTATCTTTTTGAAATCAGTCAAAAGCTTTCGGTCTTTGTCAGCCTGATCACCACGAACTGTCTTGTGCTCGGGCGCACCGAGTCGTTTTCCCGTCATAATCCACCGGGACGGTCCATGGTGGATGCGTTGGGCAATGGGCTCGGTTACTCCCTCGTTCTGGTTGTGATTGGCTCCGTGCGCGAACTCTTTGGCGCCGGATCTCTTCTCGGGTTGCAGGTATTTCAGACCGTCGACCAGGGCGGGTGGTTTACTCCTCTGAGCCTAATGCTCTTGGCGCCATCGGCATTCTTTCTTTTGGGCGGATTGGTTTGGATCCTTCGCACGCTCTTGCCGGATCAGACCGAGACCCTTGAGTTGTTGTCACCGGACAAGCCGGAGGACCTGTCATGAGTGATCTGGTGTCTATCTTCCTGAGTGCAGCCTTTGTGGAGAATATGCCCCTCACGCTGTTCCTTGGCCTCTGCACCTTTATCGCCCTGTCCAGAAAAACCGGCTCGGCTGTGGGGCTCGGGATTGCGGTCGTCGCTGTCATGGGTGTGACAGTGCCGCTCAATCAACTGATCTACTCGGCACTTCTGGCGCCGTGGGCATGGGCTTGGGCAGGGTTGCCGGAGACGGATTTGTCTTACCTCAAACTGATCGCCTTTATCGGCGTCATTGCGGCCACGGTTCAGTTGCTGGAGATGGTGTTGGACCGCTTTTTCCCTGCGATCTATTCCTCTTTTGGGGTCTTTCTGCCTCTGCTGACGGTCCAATGTGCCATCCTTGCCGGAAGCCTGTTCATGGTGGAGCGTAGCTTTACACTCGTCGAGTCTGCTGTGTTCGGCCTTGGGTCGGGAACGGGTTTTGCCACCTCTGTCGTCATGCTCGGAGCGATCCGCGCGCGGTTGGCCTATTCGCATGTCCCTGAAGCGCTGCGCGGTTTGGGCATCACGTTCCTCCTTGCCGGCATGATGTCTCTCGGCTTTTCTGCCTTTGCCCAGATGGTGGCGTCATGACGGAGATTGTTCTTGGTGTCTTCATCATCGTTGGGCTGATCATCGCCCTGACCGTCGTCTTGCTTTTGACGCGGCAAAAGCTTGTTCCAGCCGAAGCGCTTCAGATCACGGTCAACGACACTGAAAAACTCGATGTTGCGCGCGGGGAAAAGCTTTTGGGCGTTCTGCACCGCTCGGGCATTGGCATCCCTGCGGCCTGCGGCGGTTCTGGCACCTGTGGGTTGTGCCGCGTCGTTGTCGACGGGGAGGGGGCTGGCGCCGCGATCGCGACGGAAAAAGGCATATTGTCTGCGGCAGAGCGCAAGGCCCATGTCAGACTGGCTTGTCAAACAACTCTGCGTGGGCCGTGCCGTGTCACGGTGCCGCAAGAGTTCCTCGGAGCGACTGGGTTTACCTGCCGCGTTGTGTCGAACAGACAGCTGGCGCCGCTGATCCGGGAATTGGTTCTCGAACTTCCGCCAGAGCAGCCGTTTGCGTTCAGGGCAGGCGGCTTTATGCAGTTGACCGCGCCGGCCTACCGGCTCGACTTCGCGGACATCGACGTAGAGCCGGCCTTTTCGCAGACATGGGACTTGGCCGATTGGCCAACGATGCAAGCCTCGTCAGACCAGCCCGTCACGCGCGCCTATTCCATCGCCAACACGCCAGCCAATGTCGGGCAGGCTGTGTTCAATATCCGCCTCGCCGTTCCACCTGCTGGCAAAGAACATGACATCGCGCCGGGAGTGGTCTCGTCGTGGCTTTTCTCCCTGAAGCCGGGGGCCGAAGTGGCCGCATCCGGTCCCTTCGGTGAGTTCCACGTTCAACCGACAGAGCGTGATATGGTCTTTATCGGAGGCGGCGTTGGCATGGCGCCTCTGCGGGCCATGATCCACGAGCAGATCGGCAAAGGAACGACCCGCAAGATGCGATATTTCTATGGTGCGCGCTCAGCGGCGGACCTGTTCTATGTCGAGGAATTCGAGGCGATTGCTAGGGAACACCCCAATTTTGCATGGACCCCGGCACTGTCGGACCCGGCGCCGGGGGACCGGTGGCGCGGGGAAACCGGATTTATCCACGATACCGTGCGGGCGGCTCTGTCCAAGCATCCCGCGCCAGAGAATTGCGAATATTATCTCTGCGGTCCGCCGGTCATGATCTCGGCGGTCCTGAACACGCTCGCCAAACTGGGCGTCGAACCAGAGTCCATCTATAATGATGACTTCGGAGGTTGAACCATGCGCCGTGATTTTACCCGCCGTCAGATGATCGCCCTCAGCGGCGCGACGCTTTATGCGGGCGTGGCGGAGGCAAACAGTCTTGCTCCGACGCACAGCATGGAGGGCCGCGCCTTCGCGAGCCATTGGCGCGTGACCGCGCCCTCTGATGTGCCGCTTGAGCCGCATCGTGCGGCCATCGACCGAATTTTGGCCAAAGTGGATGCCCAGATGTCGCCGTGGCGTCAGGACAGTGATGTGTCTCGGTTCAACCGAACTGCCGATGCCTGCCGTGTGTCCGGGGAAACGGCCTTTGTGACGCGTGCCGCATTGAAAATCGCGCGCGAGAGCGGTGGCCGGTTCGACCCCACGGTTGGCCCCTTGGTGTCGCAATGGGGATTTGGCCGGATTACTGGCGTATCCGGGGCATGGACAGCCCTCGCGACAGATGGCGATCAGTTGCGCAAGGACATTTCGGGATTGACGATTGACCTGTGCGGGATTGCGAAGGGACGCGCGCTTGATCTGGTGGACAGCTATTTCATGGAGGCCGGTCTTCGAGACGTCCTGATCGATTTGGGCGGCGAGTTGAAAAGTCGCGGACAGCACCCGTCGGGGAGAGCGTGGCACGTTGCTGTCGAGGATCCGCGGATCGGAGCGCTAAGCCCCGTCGCAGGACTGCGTCTGCCGTCCGGCTTCTCGGTCGCAACATCGGGTCTGCGGGCGCAAAGCTATAGCTTGGGCGATCATATTTACAGCCACATCATAGATCCGCACCGGGCCAGACCTGTGGCGGGCGGGGCTGTGTCGGTCTCAGTGTTGGCGCCAGACGCGATGATCGCAGACGGTTGGGCCACCGCTTTGGTGGCCGCCGCGGATCAGGGGCCTGACGTGGCGCGTCAAAATGGGCTTTCGGCCCTGTTCCTGTTCGCAATGGACACCGGTCTTTCCGCGACCACCACAGGCGATTTCGATCGCCATATGCTATAAGGGAGAAGATATGGAACTCGTCCTCGGCCTTCTCATCATTCTCTTTGCGGTCGGAGGGCTCGCTCTCGGCTCTCTGTTCGGGCGCGGTCCGGTCAAGGGCTCTTGTGGCGGCATGGCCTGTCTCAAAGATGTCGCCTGTGAAGGTTGCCCGCACAAACACGCGGAGGAGCAAACATGAGCCCTGTGCAGACCCTTAGAGATATTGTGCGCGATGATCTTCCTGTGCTGACGCCCGAGATGCCCATTCGGCGCGCTGTAGCTTTGCTGATCGAGGAGCGCGGTGCGGCGGGGGCCGTCCTGGATGAAGGCGGTGTGCTGCAAGGCATTCTGAGCCAGAAAGACTGTTTTCGGCCCGCCCTGAACGCAAGTTATTATCAGGAATGGAAAGGCACGGTTGCGGATTTCATGACGGTCGACGTGATGACGCTTTCCGCAACTGCAGATATCGCCACCGCTGCAGAAGCCTTTCTCAACCATCCGCATCGTGTTTTCCCCGTTCTTGACGGGGAGCAGTTCGTCGGAATGCTCCGACGATCCGACCTGTTGCGCGTCCTTGTTGGGCTGAGCTAAGCAGCTTATAAAATAGGCGGCATTGTCAGGTACCGATAACGGATTACCAAAAGTCGACTTTTGATGCTTCGCCATCCAGACCTGCGTCCTCCAACTGCTCTCTGTCGGGCAGGTCATGCAGGCTCTCCAACCCGAACGCGACTAGGAACTGCTCGGTCGTGACAAAAGTATAGGGCGCCCCTCGCCGGGGAGACCTTGGCCCTGTCCCGATCAGCCCGCGCGCATGTAGCCGACCGATGAGATCACGGCTGATCTCTTTGCCGAAGATGTCCTTCAGCCTGTCGCGCGTGATCGGCTGGTGGTAAGCGATCGCGGCCAAGACCGCGACGTCGAACTCGCTGAAATCCAGCAATTGATCCGCGACATCCGCCGCCGCCCGGATCGCGGGCGCATAGGTAGCCCGCGTCCGGAACATCCAGCCGCCAGCGACCTGGGCGATCTCGAAGGCCCGCCCCTCCAGATCGGCAGCAAGGTCCTCTACCAGAAGATCGACCGAGGCCCTCTGCCCCACCACGCTGGCCAGGTCGTCGCGCGGCACTGGCGTCGCCGAGGCAAAGAGGACCGCCTCGATCCGACGCATCCATTCCCGCCAACGCAGTTCAGGCGGTAGGTCAGCCAACTCACGGTCAAGCTCCGATTCCGATCTGTCCTTCGCCATCGCTACACCCCGTAAAGCCGGAACGTGTCGCGCCCGGTCAGTTCCCGGACAGCACCGAGGTCGACCAGCCGGTCGCAGAGCCGCCGCGCAGCACGGTCCGGTAGGGGTAGCACCGAGGGTGCGACCGCATCGCGGGTCAGAAACATCTCGACTGCCTCGACAGCCCCTTTGGCCCGCAGCTTTGGCGCGACGGCTTTCAGATGCGCGGCCCGCCGCGCAAGATCGGCAGCTTGCCGCAGCGCTTCGATCGTCGAAGAAATAAGCGCGCGATGACAGGCGAAACGAAGGTCATCGTCCCGCTTGCGCAGGTCCGCGCGTTTCACGCCTGCGGCCAGCAACGGCACAAGATGATCCCAACCAAGCGCCTGCGCCAGGGTTGCCTCCGCCAGGATCAGCGCCGACACGTCCGCACGCGGGGCCTCCTTCACCGCTACCTCCAGCACCATTGCGGCACGGGTCACCGGCGCCCCTGTCCCCGCATCGAGCCACGTCGTGATCTGGCCCGGCTCGAAGGTCGGCAAGGCCCGAGCAAGCGACTTGATCGAAATTGACCGTTTCGCTGCGTACCGCCAGGCAAGGTAAGTTTCCCCGGCCGGGCCGGGCAGATCGCCAGGGCGCAGAAAGTGCACGGCGTCACGCAGCTGCTTTGTCCTCTCAGATCTCCCAGAAAACGCCATACAAGCCTCGGCCGCACGCAGCGCGAGCCGATCCCGCAACAAGGCTTGGGGCACCTCCTCGCGCCCCAGAAAAACATGCAGGTGGTTCAGCGCCGCGCCCGACAAAAACGCGACATCTTCAGGGGTTTCAGCACGTGCGAAGGTGACCCAGGTGGGCATTCGGGGTAGCGTATCGAGGTCGCTGATGTGATCTGATCGGGCAAATGTCATGCCGAAAGTCTACATCTTGGCGGCGCTTTCGTCCACAATATGATGTAAAAACCGCCCCTACTTGTGGATCTTAATTATGTCCAATAAGTTTGCATTATCGGACGCAAAAAGATATGCTGGGAAACAGTTCAATGTCATTGCCGGATTCAGTGAAAAAATGCCCTCAGAGACCGAGAAATCGACGTCAGCGCCTTCTGGTAAGCTGGCTGATGCTCGCGTCGACGAGCGGGATCAAGACGAAAGCGATGGCATCGCCCTGCCCTCCCATGTTGCAGGCTCCGGCACGCTGGATCGGCTGGTGGACACGGCCCGAGACTATGCCCGGGCCGCAGCATCGGACAACACATTGAAAGCTTATGCGAAGGACTGGGCGCATTTTACCCGCTGGTGCCGGATGAAGGGCGCCGAGCCGCTGCCACCGTCGCCGGAGATGATCGGGCTTTACCTTGCCGATCTGGCATCAGGGTCCGGCAAGTCCCCTGCCCTCTCGGTCTCAACCATCGACCGCCGCCTGTCCGGTCTCGTCTGGAACTATGCGCAGCGCGGTTTGGTGCTTGATCGCAAGAACCGCCACATCGCGACGGTCCTGTCCGGGATCAAGCGCAAGCATGCGCGTCCGCCGATGCAAAAGGAAGCGATAATGGCCACGGACATCTTGGCGATGGTGGCCATGCTGCCCTTCGATCTGCGTGGGCTAAGGGATCGGGCGATCTTACTTTTGGGTTACACCGGCGGCCTGCGCCGTTCCGAAATCGTCAGCCTCGATGTGCACAAGGACGACACGGAGGACGGCCGCGGCTGGATTGAAGTTTTTGACGAGGGTGCGCTCCTGACGCTGAACGCCAAGACCGGCTGGCGCGAGGTAGAAATCGGACGAGGGTCCTCCGAGCAGACTTGCCCCGTTCATGCAGTGGAGCAATGGCTGCATTTCGCGAAGATTGATGTCGGCCCGATCTTTGTCGGCACCTCACGCGATGGCAAACGCGCCCTCAATACACGGCTCAACGACAAGCATGTCGCACGCCTGATCAAGCGCACAGTGCTGGACGCCGGCATACGATCCGATCTGCCCGAGAAAGAGCGCCTGGCTCTGTTCTCTGGTCACTCGCTGCGTGCCGGTCTCGCCAGTTCGGCGGACGTCGACGAGCGCTATGTCCAGAAACAGCTGGGGCATACCTCCGCCGAAATGACACGCCGATATCAGCGTCGGCGGGATCGCTTCCGGGTCAACCTGACCAAAGCTGCGGGGCTATAGTTCGACATTTCTAAGAGCCGCCAACGCGGCGACATGCCGCGAAAGATCACTGCGAGAATGCAGGATATCGACGATGATGAGTTCGTCGGGCCGATCCAGAAACACCAGAAAATGCTCCCCTGCCCTAGCGAACCGCAGATCGACCGCGTCATCCACAAGACCCGCGCAGCTTCGGCTGTGAGCCTGACCGTTCAGGATTGCCTGACAACGAGACAGTACCTCGCTCTCATAGAGTTCCGCCTGTTTGAGCCCGAATTTTTCGATCGTCCATTTCGCAATCTCGATCAGGCTGGTCTCCGCGCGGTGTGTCAACCGAAAGGATCGGCTCATGAAGATGCGCGCGCTTGTCGAAAGGCGCGCCGGATTGCGTCTTCTCCGCTGCCTTCGGCAAACTCACCCGCCTTTGCCTGTGCCAATCCCTCGAACAGTCCCCGTTGGATAACAGCGCGTTGAGCTTCTTCCTGCTCCAGCAGTCGAAGCCCCGCACGCATCGCCTCGCTGACGTTCTGATAACGTCCGGACGCCACCAAAGCCTGCACCAGCTGATCTTGGGTATCTGTTAAAACAACATTGCGCGTAACCATCTATCGCATCTCCTCTGTTGGCAATATATGCCAATACCCCTCGTCAATCAACATGTCATACGGCCTGCCCACTCAGCCTGCCATAGAAGCTCCGCTCGAGATACAATTCTCCCGCGCAGGCTTTTTCAACCATACCACGCAGATACCCCCCTGGAGACGCAACTTCTCCTGCGCTGTGCTTTTCAAACACCAACGCAAAAGCAGCGGTGGCGACTTGTTTACCCATTCGGTCTTGCGCCACATTCCAGGCGTGTTCAGAGATCCCGATCATTGGCCTGAGCTGGCCCGCAACTCGGTGCAGATCGCTCCAGTCCTTCAGGAAGCCACCCATATTATGGGCCCAGGATGCGAATTCGGGACATGCCTGCATGACAGTGGCCAAATCCAGCGCCGTTCGTGACTTGCGCACCTTTGCCACCCATTCTTCCAACTCCCTATCAGCCTGCTCTTCGGGTGAAACATTAGGGACCACGGCCTCGACTTCCTCATTTTCTGAGGAATTACGAATTACAGGATTAAGTTGGTTTGTAATTAGTATATGAGGGTCAGAAATGACCTCCCTGGGGTTCATTTCTTGAGTCTTCTCATGCGCTTGTTCCCTGGTTTCAGGGGTGTTTTCCGCAGGCTGGGCAGCATCTGTTGCCTCGAGGTAGGCTTCCTCAACGCGCTCCTGAAGCTCCCTGAACCAGCCCAGCAGTCGAGCAAGCTGTTCGGAAGCTTCATGGCGGCGCGGAAGCCGGTCCAGAAGCTCCTCGAAGAGCCCCGTGAACTGCGTCCAGGGCCCGCGCAGCGCGCTGCTGAAGGCCGCCTC
>NZ_QAOH01000037.1 GCF_003050785.1 Celeribacter persicus | reverse complement strand
GAGAAGCAAAGGCCCCATGACAGCCAAATCTCGCAATTAAGGGCAAAACTCGATGCCGAAAGCGTCGCGTCTCAGATTTAAAGGCAACGCGACACGTCCAGACGCGGGTCGAGCGTGCTGTCCGGGCTGGTGAAGGCCATCGGGATCACCCCCTCCATGACCTGTTCATAGAGCGCATCGAAACCGCCCAGATCGCCGCCGGGATGGTAGTTCACGGTGTATTTGCCCCCGGTCGTCTCTGCGAGATTCTCGATGAACGCCTCGGAAAGGCGATGGTAGATGTGATCTGTGGGCTGTGGATGCGCGAGAAGGATATTCTCGGCGGCGGTCGGATCGGCAGAGATCAGACCGCCTGCGGACAGGCCCGCGGCCAAAAACAGTCTTGTCATCATATGCTTCGGGGTTTCCCTGAGCGTTGCCATTGGTCGTCTCCTTTGCAGTCAGCGTGAAAAGATGAGATCCGGAGTTCACTGCGCCTGCGCGGACGCAAGCTCGACATCGTCGAGAACGCGGCTGAAACGCGTGAAAATTTCATTTACGTCCTCCTTGCTCGAATTGAGAGGCGGTGCGAAGGCCAGTGTCGGACCGATGGCCCTGAGCAGGAGGCCATGCGCTCTGCCGCGCTCGGCGATAAACTCCGCTGTCCTTTCGACATCGGGCAGCGGCGCGCGTGTGGCCTTGTTTCCGGTCAGTTCGATGGCGCAAAGCATGCCGACACCGCGCACGTCGCCGACGATGGGGCGTTCGGCCTCGCGATTTGCAAGCTCCATCATATAGGCACCGACCTCGCGGGCACGGGCCACCACGTCGATTTCCTCGTAGATATCCAGAACCTCATTGGCCACCGCAGCCGCCACCGGATGCGCGCAATAGGTGGCGCTGTGGGCAAAATGGCCGACCCGGCCCGCCTGCACCAGCAAGGCATCGAAAATTCTGTCATTGACGAGAACCGCCGAAATCGGCGCCATGCCCGCAGACAGAGCCTTTGCACAGCTCAGCATGTCGGGCTTCAGATCATAGGTCGTGGCCCCCCACATTTCCCCGGTGCGTCCGAAGCCGCAGATGACCTCGTCCACGATGAACAGGATATCGTATCTGCGCAGGATGTTCTGCACGCGTTCGAAATACCCCTTGGGCGGGGGAACGGCGCCCCCCGCGCCGAGAACGGGTTCGGCAATGAAACCGCCGATGGTCTCGGGGCCTTCTGTCTGGATCAGGTTTTCAAGCTCGTCGGCCAGACGCGCGGAAAATTCCTCCTCGCTTTCCCCCTCTTCGTGAAAGCGGTAGTAATGCGGCATCGAGACGTGCAGGAAGTCCTGAAGCGGCACACCGAAATCACGGTGCATGTCGGGCTTGCCCGAAGCACTGATCGAGGCACAGGTGCTGCCGTGATACCCCATCTGCCGGCCGATGATCTTGCGCTTCTTCGGCTGGCCCATGATCGTGTGATAGTGCCACACGAGCTTGATCGCGACATCGTTCGCTTCGGACCCCGAACACTGAAAGAGCGCCTTGGACATCGGCACGGGGGCCATCTCCACCAGTCGCTCGGCCAGCCGGGTGCCCATCGGATGCGTGTAATGCGCCTGGCTGTGATAATATCCCAGCCGCGTCATCTGATCGTAGGCGGCACGGGCCAGCCGTTCCTGGCTGAAGCCCAGCGACGCACACCAAAGGCCGGACGTGGCATCTACATAGCTCTGCCCATGCTCGTCATAGACCCAGGTGCCCTCTCCGCGCTCAATCACGAACGGCCCCTGCCTGAGGTGTTGGGCCAGGTTCGTCTGGGGGTGAAGGAAGCTGGCCGTATCCGCTTCGTAGATCGAATTTGCCTGTATGCGCAATTTTCCACTCCGTATTTTTTAACGGCTTTTTTTTATGGCAGGAAAGGAACATCCCTGCCCAAAAATGTCGCTGGAACATGTCGACTCGCCTGTCTTGCAAGGCCAAACTACCATGGCCCCATGCCGCATATCTTGCCTTTCGGCGCAACTTCCTGCCAAATTGAAACCTTGACGCAAGTTTCTTCTAATCGGATCGCAGCATGGACAGTTTTGATCAGAAAATCGTGCAAGAATTGCAGCGAAACGGGCGCATCACCAATGCAGAGCTCGCCGACAAGGTCGGGCTGTCACAATCGGCCTGTCTGCGACGCACGAAGAATCTCGAACATTCCGGTATCATTCGCGGTTATTCGGCAATCGTCACGAAACCGTCCGACGATACGCCTCTCATGTTCGTGCAAATCACACTCGACAAGCAATCCCGCGAAAATTTTTCCCGTTTCGACGAAAAGGTGCGCAAGTGCAGCAGCGTCCTCGGCTGCTATCTCGTCACCGGGCCTTTCGATTATCTGCTGATACTCCGCCCGAGCGATTTCGCAAATTTCAACGATATTTTCCACCAGGAACTGGCAGCCCTTCCCGATGTTGCGCGCCGCATCTCATATTCGGTCGTGCGAACCGTCGTTGGGGGGCAGGAGCTGGTGAGCTAAATCTTATCGGCTCGGGAAAGACATCTGCGGCCAGCCTCCCCCCGAGAACCACTTGGAATCATCTGGCTGCTCGACAGGACCGATCAAAGCCCATTCTCGACGATTTCGGAACCTGGCTTGGTACGATGACATACGCCTTCGGTGGCATAAGGGACAATGAGGACCTGCTCCTCGGGTCGGCTCTCTCTGCCGGTGTTCAATGAGGGCGCGCGGTTCTCGGCGGGGGCGGGGCCCTCAGAGCGATGGTGCGGTCAACGTCGCCGCAGTCGAAACTTCGCCTGCGTATTGCTCAACCGTGTCGGAGATATGAAATCACCCGGGTCATGGGGAAAACATGGGGAAAGGGAGTACATTTGGTCATCCCCAAGAAATGGCTTTGAGCAGGCGACACAACCTGCGTTCCCCTGAAGATCGACCGCTGAAGAAGGGCTGTGGCGCGACGGTCCTTCTGCATCCTGCATCGCTATATGGAACGGCTCGGGCGACGGGTAGAAATACGAATGCGCCTGTCTCCACGCCGAAGGGGCCCGGGAGGGTCAAAGAGCTTGACGCAAAGTTATGCATTAAGATACTAGTATCTTAATGCTTGTCGCACCTCGTCTGAATGCGCCTGTGCACTTTGGTCTGTGAAGCTTGCCGGAGTGTCCGTGGAAAAGATGTATTTGCGTGGCGATATGTGCTGGTTTTCCGGTTTACGGGGCGCGCCTGCTTCGTATGAAAATTGATGTCTTCAAGGTGTGGGGCTCAGAGCCATTCCTGGCTAGGGGGCTCCCAATGTCACTTGATCGCTCTTGCATTGCGCACGGAGAGGCGCGAGAGGAAGAGTGTTCGGATTTGCGCAGGGAGGTTTGCGAATGTCCAAAATTCTTCACGACATATCGTTCAGCGAAAATCCTCTCAGCGGAAAATCGGCGTCGATCTTCGCGGAGATGGAGGGGCGTTTCGCGTCGGGCCATTACAAGTTCGGCGATCTCTTGTCCGCGGGAGAACTGGCAAAGGAATTCGGCGTCAGCATGCAGCCCGTTCGCTCGGCGATCGGCCAGTTGCGGTCGCTTGGTTATATCAGGGTGGAGCCTCAGGTCGGCAGTCGCGTGATCTCGCCCACGAATGCGGAGATCATGGATTTCTTTTGCCTTTTCGGACGCATGGAGGGGGTTCTGGCCGGGCTGGCGGCGGAACGTCACGGCGAGCGGCAGATCGACATGCTCGACGCGGTGGCCGCGCGGGTCGATGCCTGTGGCGGCGCGGACCGGGGCCTGCCGGAAAACTATGCCCGGCTGGTCGGGGAATGGCATGCGGTGATGCGAAGCCTGGCGCAGGCTCCGGCGCTCGCCTGGCGTTTGCGGTCCTTCTGGTCGATGTCCGATTTCCTGCTGTTGCAGGGGGCGGCCAGCTTCGAGCTTGAACAGACGAAAATTGCCAGCCGTCAGCGCCGCGCCATTCGGGACGCGATCGAGATGCGTGACGCGGCTTTGGCCGAACGGCTGATGTATGAACATGTGCGGGGCAAGCCGGTGAGGAGCGGCATCGTCTCGAAAAAAACTGGGCCAGAAATCGGGCCAGAAATCGGGCCAGAAATCAGGCCGGACAGATAAACGATACCGTGTTCTTATGAGTGCCGAGGTTGCGGAAACGGTCGGTTCCCGACGCACAATGGAGGGTGCGTCAGGGGGAAGGGCAGGTGACGGTTTCGTGTCGGGGATAAGGGATGTGCGATTGCGGTCCGGGAAGGCCGGGTCGCGTATCGCCGGGAGAATGCCGGGAGAACCAAGGGAGGAAATGGAAGAATGCAGATAAAGACTTAGCGTTCCGGCGGGCCGTGTCATGGCACGCGTCACGCCGACCGGCTCAATCTGCGCGGGCTTCGGACCCGTACGACAGATCACGTCACATTTCGGTCGCAAGAGCCTCGATGCACCCCGTATCGTTGTGGGCCGGTTTGTGCCTGGCCCCAGGGGGGCGGTGAGCTTATGGCATCGACCGTCTCGCAGACATCGAAACCGTCTTTCCGGCGGGAGGGCCGGATCGCGTTTTCAAATTCAAAAGCAAATAACCAACAGAATACCCCCCATCAGAATACCCAAGGAGGAGAAATTGAAGTTTATCCAGATCATTGCGGCATCCGCAGCAGCCGTGGCGTTGTCCGTTTCAGCACTCTGCGCGAAACCGATGGAGATTCGTTTCCAGACAACCGCCAACACATTCGATCCCTTCTATCAGGCGATGGAAATGTTCCGCGACCGCGTCGATGAGGAGGCGCCCGGTGCTTTCGACATCAAGCTGTTTCCGTCGAACTCGCTTTACAAGCAGGGCACCGAAACCGTGGCCATGCAACGGGGTCAGCTTGAGATGAACCAGTCGCTGACCTTCGATTTCAGCAACCAGTTGCCGGAACTCTCCATGTTCTCCCTGGCCTATGTCGTTCGGGACTATGACCATATGCGGGCGATATTCGATGGGCCGATCGGGGACTGGTATATCAAAACCGTGGAAGAAAAACTGGGCATCACCATTCTGGCGACCACCTATATGGGCACCCGCGAACTGAGCCTGGCCGAACCGCGCGAAGTGAAAACGCCCGAGGATCTCGACGGGCTCAAGATCCGGCTGGGGAATTCTCGCGAATGGCTGCTGTTGGGCAAGGTCCTCGGTGTCTCGGCTGTGCCGCTCGGAATGCCCGAAGTCTATATGGCGATCAAAACCGGGACTGTGGACGGGCAGGAGAACCCGCTCGGCATCATCAGCAGCTTCAAGATCAACGAGGTGTCCAAACAGATCGTCATGACGGACCATTTCGTGTTCACGACCTTCTTCGCGATCTCGACCGAGACGTTCAACGAAATGACGCCTGAGCACCAGCAGATCTTTCGCGATGCGGCCCAAGAGGCGGCCCGTTGGCAGGATGAAACCCGTCTGGCGGATGAAGCGCGCATTCGCGAGGAGTTTATCGCGCAGGGCATCGAGATCACGGTTCCCGACGTGGAGGTGTTTCGCAAACGTGCCGCCGAGGTTTATGCGGAGGAAAACCTGGAAGAGGACTGGCCCGAGGGACTGTTCGACCGGGTCTCCGCGACGGCCTCCGCTGCGCCGGCCGAATAAGGAACAGACATGAAGTTTCTTCGGCATATAAGAGACTGGGCGACAATCGCGATGTTTGTCGTCCTGTTTCTCACCCTCGTGGCGGGGATCGTCAGCCGCTATGTCCTGCATGCCCCGATCGCCTGGACGGACGAGCTTGCGGTGATCCTCTTTATCTGGGTCATCTTTTTCACGGGCGGTTTCTCACTGCCCTACAAGGAACATTTCGGCTTCGACGTCGTCTACGACATGCTGTCCTTGCGCTCGAAGCGTGTCATCTCGATCGTGACATCGGCGGGCCTTGCCGCCGTGCTGATCTACAGCCTGCCGTTCGTCTGGGATTATATCTCCTTCATGTGGCGGGAGCGCACAGCCGCCCTGCAATGGCGATATGACTACGTCTACATGATTTTCCCGATTTTTCAGGTCGCGGTCGTGCTCGGACTTTTGCGTCGCCTCGTCCGTCTGCTGTCGCCGAAATATTGGGAGGCCGAGATATGAGTCCGGAACTTCTGACGCTGATCGGCGTCTTCGTCGGGGCCGCCATCCTGCGGGTGCCCATCGCGTTTTCCATGTTTGCCGCCGGTGTCGCCTATCTGGCGGTCAGTGGCGGCGATGTCGGACAAGTTGCCGAACAGGCGCTCAACGGGCTCTATTCGAACTTCGTTCTGATTGCCATTCCGATGTTCGTCTTCGCTGCGAACGTGATGAACGCCGGGACGATCAGCGACCGTCTGTGGGCTTTCAGCAATGCGGTCGTCGGACGGTTCCGGGGCGGTCTGGGGCAGGTCACGGTCCTGATCGGCCTGCTGTTCGCCTCGATGACGGGCAGCGCCATCGCCGATGCCGCGGGCCCCGGCTTGGTCACATACCGTGCCATGCATAAAGTGGGGGGCTACAAGCCCGGCCTGGCGATCTCGATCACGGCGGCGGCGGCCACCATCGCGCCGGTGGTGCCGCCCTCCATCCCGATGATCCTCTATGCCGTGATCGCCAATGTGTCGGTCGGGGCCATGTTCCTCGCCGGTATCGTGCCGGGTCTGATGATGGCGGGGAGCCTGATGCTGGTGATCGCCGTGGTGGCCCGCGTGCGCAACCTGCCCGTGGGGGAGCCGGTGGGCGCCAAAGAGGCCTTCCGCCTTTTCCGCCGCGCGTTTCTGCCGATGTTGATGCCGGTGATCATTCTCGCGGGCATCTATTCGGGTGTCTTCACCCCGACCGAAGCCGCCGTGGTGGCCGGGCTTTATGCGATTGTCCTGTCGGTCTTCGTCTATCGTGCGTTCGGCTGGCGGGAACTGGCGGCGATCGTGCTCGAATCCGCGCGGTCGACGGGGCTGATCGGCCTGATGATCGCCGGGGCCTTCCTGATCAACTATGCCGTGACGGCGGAACAGATCGGGGAATGGTTCGCCGCGCTCACCACGGATGCCGGTCTCTCCGCGCTGGGGTTCTTCCTGATCATCAACCTCGCCTTGCTGCTGGCCGGCTGCTTCCTCGATACCGGGACGCTCATGCTGGTGATCGTGCCGCTGCTGCTCCCGGCGGTTCATGCCCAGGGCATCGACCCGGTGCATTTTGGCGTCGTGATCGTCGTGAACCTCATGATCGGCATGATCACACCGCCATACGGGCTGTTGCTCTTCGTCTTGAGCGGCCTGGGCAAGGTGCCTTTGGGCGAGGTGTTCAAGGAGACCTGGCCCTTTGTCGGCGCTTTGGTGGTCGTGCTTTTGCTTCTGGTGTTGTTCCCGGTGCTGGTTGTCGGGCTGCCATATCACTTCGGTTTCTGAGACGGTTCGGCAGAGTGAAGGGAACAGGATCCCAAAACTCAAAGACCGCTGCGCAAGAAGCTGTAACAAATGACAATTGACTGAACTTCATGGAGATGAATCCAATGGAAACGACATTACACATTGACAACGAGTCTCGTTTGGCGAGTTCGGAGGCGCGTTTTGAGCGGCGTTCTCCTGCGTCTGGCGAGGTTGTGACGACCGGGGCTGCGGCCAATGCCGAGGATGCGATTGCGGCCATCGAGGCGGCGGATCGGGCGTTTGCGGAGTGGTCGCAGACCGGGCCGGGCATGCGTCGGGCACTGCTGCTGAAAGCCGCCGACGAGATCGAGGCGCGCACCGAGGCGTTCGTCGCCGCGATGAAGGCCGAGGTCGGCGCGGGCGATGTCTGGGCGCATTTCAACGTCATGCTGGCGGCGAACCTGTTTCGCGAGGCGGCCTCTCTGGCGACCCAGATTCAGGGCGAGACGATCCCTTCGGACAAGCCGGGCACCCTGTCGATGACCGTGCGCCAGCCGGTCGGCGTGATCCTCAGCATGGTGCCCTGGAACGGTCCGGTGGTTCTGGCGGCGCGCGCCATCGCCTATCCGCTGGTCTGCGGCAACACGGTGGTGTTCCGCGCCTCCGAGACCTCGCCGAAGACCCACGAGCTGATCGCCGAGGCGGTCTATGCGGCGGGCTTCCCGCCCTCGACGCTGAACTTCATCACCAACGATCCGAAGGACGCCCCCGAACTGGTCGAGGCGATGATCGCGCATCCGGCGGTGCGGCGTGTGAACTTCACCGGCTCGACCCATGTCGGGCGGATCATCGCCGAGCATTGCGGCCGCTATCTCAAGCGCTGCGTCATGGAACTGGGCGACAAATCCCCGATGGTCGTTCTGGACGATGCGGATATCGAGGGTGCGGTGAACGCGACGATCTTCGGCGCCTTCCTCTATCAGGGCCAGATCTGCATGACCACCGAACGCGTGATCGTCGATGAGTCGATCGCGGATCGCTTCGTGGACCGCCTGGCCGAGCGCGCCAAAACGCTCGAAGCGGGGGACCCGCGGGTGCAGGCGGCCTGTGCGCTTGGCCCGATCATCAACCAGAACGCGGCGGATCGTCTGAACGGGCTGCTGGAGGATGCCGTGAGCAAGGGCGCGACGGTGCGCGCGGGCGGCGCGGCGCAGAACACGCTGATGTCGGCCACGGTGCTCGACGGCGTGACCTCGGAGATGCGGATTTATGGCGAAGAGGCCTTCGGTCCGATCCTGCAGGTGATCCGGGTCAAGGACAGCGACGAGGCGGTGCGCGTGGCCAATGACACGGAATACGGCCTGTCTGCGGCGGTTCACGGTGCCGATATCAACAAGGCGATGTCGGTGGCGATGCGGATCGAGACCGGGTCGGTGCATATCAATGGCGCGACCGTGTCGAACGAGGCGCAGGCGCCCTATGGCGGCGTCAAGGCCAGCGGCTGGGGCCGGTTCGACGGTGGCCGCGCGGTGATCGACGAATTCACCGAGGTGAAATGGCTGACGATCGAGCAGCCGTCGCAGCAATACCCGCTGTAATCCGACAACAGCCCGGACCCGCCGGTGTCACTCCGGCCCGGCGGGTCCCTGCGAATTGACAGAACGCGCGCGCGACCTCGGCGCGGCACAATGCTGAAAGTGGCAATCATGAAGAAACCTCTGCTCACAGTGGACGATGTAACCGGCTGCTGGGCCATCATGCCCACGCCGTCGAAACCCAACGGATCGGACATCAACGCGACGGACACCGTCGATCTGGACGAAACCGCCCGCGCTGCGGAGGCTCTGGTTGCCTCCGGTGTCAACGGCATCCTGTCCCAGGGAACGTTCGGCGAGGCCGCGACAACGACCTGGGAAGAGAAGCAGGCCTTCCTGCGCACTCTGGTCGAAACCGTCGATGGCCGTGTGCCGGTGTTTGGCGGCACCACCAGCCTGAACACCCGCGACACGATCCGCATGACGAAAGCCGTGCGCGAGATCGGCGTCGACGGCGTCATGCTCGGGCCGCCGATGTGGTGTCAGCCGGATGTGCCGACGGCCGTGCAGTTCTTCCGCGACGTGGCCGAAGCCTGCCCCGATACCGCGATCTGCGCCTATGCCAACCCCGAAGCGTTCAAATTCGACTTCCCGCGCGCCTTCTGGGCGCAGATCGCGGAAATCCCGCAGGTCGTTTCCGCGAAATACATGAACATCGCCGCGCTTTACATGGACCTGAACCTGACCGGGCGGAAAATCCGCCTGATGCCGCTGGACATGGATTATTATGCCGCCGCGCGGATGGACCCCGAGGCCTGCACGGCCTTCTGGACCAGCGGCGCGATTTGCGGCCCCGAACCCGTGATCCAGTTGCGCGATCTGGTGGCAGAGGCGCATAAGACCGGCGACTGGGGCAAGGCCAAGGCTCTGACCGACCGGATCGCCGCGACCTATCGCACCCTGTTCCCGAACGGCTCGTTCAAGGAGTTCTCGGTCTACAATATCGGCATCGAAAAGGCGCGCATCGACGCGGCAGGCTGGATGACGGCGGGGCCCTGCCGCCCGCCGTATCACGTCATCCCCGAGCCGATCCTCGACGGCGCGCGGGAAGCCGGTCTGCAATGGGCCAAACTCGTGTCCGCGCTTGAGAGCGAGAAAACAGCATGAGCAGGCAGCCGCTCGACTTCTATTTCGACTTCATGAGCCCGTTTTCCTATCTCGCCTATCAGAAGCTCCCGGAGATCTGTGAGCGTTACGATCTGGAACTGCGGCCCCATGTGGTCGACCTGCCAAAGCTGAAACTGCTGGCCGGGAACACCGGGCCGGCGAATGTGACCATTCCGACCAAGATCCGCTATCTCAAGACGGATCTGCAACGCTGGGCCGAGCGCTATGGCGTACCGCTGACCTTCCCGACGTCGCTGCAGACCGATGCGCTCAACCGCGCGTTCCTCTATGCCTGCGACAAGGGGCGGGAGGGCGATTTCATGCCCCGGGTCTGGACGGAAATCTGGGGCAAGGGCGGGGATCCCGAGGACCCGGCCCTGCTGGCGGAACTGGCCGCGGAGTTCGGCTGGGACCCCGAGGATCTGGCCGCATGGACCGCCTCGGACGCGGCCATCGCGCGCCTCAAGGCGGAAACCCGGGCCGCCCACGAGGCCGGGGTCTTCGGCGCCCCGATCATGATCGTCGGAGACCAGATGTGGTGGGGCAACGACCGCCTCAACTTCATGCAGGACGCCCTGAAAGAGGGGTGAAAGAATGTTGAAAGACCCCACGCGGCTGCTCTTGCCGCGTGGCACCAGATTGGCATGGTGCGATTGCTTCATGATTGGACACCAATCGGTTTACATCCCTCCGGGTGCGGGCATTAACCGGCCTCCCGTAGGTTCAGGACGGGGCTTTTTGTCATCCTCTCATGACGGAATGATTGTAACAGCTTACCTGTCCCGCCAGATCGCCCAAAGCAACCAGACCCCACCGAGCACGGCCCCGAAGAAGCCAAGCAGCGCAAAGATCGAAACACCTATGGAAAGCTCGTCCCCCGAAGCCGCCATCACGATGGACGACCCGATGGTCAGCGCCGCAATCACGATCCCCATCGTCAACCGCGCCATCAGACGGTCGAGCCGCTTGAGATACCGTTCTCCCTGATCAAGCTCGATATGCAGCTTCAGACGACCGGTCTGCGCGACATCGAGCAGCTTGCGCAGGTCGTGCGGAAGTTCGGTCATCAGTCCGAAACCGTCTGCGATGCCCTCGCGCGTGCGGCGCATCCATTCCTGTGGCCCGCGACGCTGCCAGACCAGATCCTCCAGAAAGGGCTGCGCGGCGCTGATCATGTCGAAACCGGGGTCGAGTTCCCGCCCCATCCCTTCGAGCGAGATGAAGGCCTTGATCAGCATCGTCAGATCGTATGGCAGAGCCAGATGATGCTCGCGCATCACCGCCACCAGATCGGAGATCATGCCCGACAGATGCAATTCCCCGAGCGGCACGCCATGCACCCGGTCGATGAACCTTTCGACTTCGGCCGCCAGCTGTACAACGTCTCCGCCATCGGTCCCGGCCCAACGCAACAGAATTCCGGCTACCTTGTCGGCGCGTTTTTCGACCACGCCGAACAGCAGATCCACGAGCTCGTCCCGGCGCTGTCGTGTCAATTGCCCGACCATGCCGAAATCAATGAAGGAAATCTCGTTTCCGGGTCCGTAGAACACATTCCCCGGATGCGGATCGGCATGGTAGAAACGGTCGGCGAAGATCATTTTGAGCACCGCATCGGCCCCGCGTCGTGCCAGCACCGTCAGGTCCAGCCCCGCCGCCCGCACCGCCGTCAGATCGCTGCCGGGCAGACCGGACACATGGCTCTGTACGTTCATGTTTTCGCGACTCCACTGCCAATGGACCGTGGGAATGCGAATATTAGGGTCGTCTGCGAAACTCGCCGCGACCCGTTCGGCATTGCGGCATTCATTGGCCAGATCGAGCTCGCTGCGCAGGGACCGGGCGAATTCGGTCGCGATCTCGACCGGGCGGAACCGGCTCAGCCCCTCGGTCTCGGCCAGGGAGGCCAGCCGTCCGATCAGCCGCAGATCGGCCTCGATCACCGGGACGATGCCGGGACGGCGGATTTTCAGCACCACATCTTCGCCGGTTTTCAGCCGCGCCCGATGCACCTGTGCGATTGAGCCGGCGGCCAGAGGCGTGGTGTCGAGCGCATCGAAAGCCTCAGCCAGAGGGATCCCAAGCTCGGCCTCGACCTCAACGATCAGATCCGCCCAGTCGAGGGTGCGCACCTTGTCGCGCAAATGGCCCAACTCCGCGATATAGGCGGGCGGAAGCAGATCGGCACGGGTGGACAGAATCTGTCCCAGCTTGACGAAGGTCGGCCCCAGTTCTTCAAGGGCAAGGCGCAGACGCGCCTCCGGGGCCAGACTGTGATTCGGGGCCGCCTGTTTGTGAAATGTCGCTTTTTTGATCCCGCCGATCAGCCTGTCGATACCCAGTTGGCGCACCAGATCCCCGAACCCATGCGCGATCAGAATGCCCGCGATTTCCGTCAGCCGCCGCAAATCATGCGCCGCAAAGAAAAGCCCGCCCGACATCAGCTGTCCTTTTTCCTTGTGTCTTTCCTTGTGTCGCCGGAGGGTGTCTTCCCGGTTTTCGCTTCATCGGACTGAGACTCATCGGACTGAGACGGCCGGTCCACCTCGGCAAGCCCTTCGGCGATCCCACCCAGAATTGCACTGCCGAGCGCGGCGATTGTGCCGATCCCGGTCCGCGCGGCACGGTTCACATCCGACAGATGGGGGCGACCGGAGGCCGCAATCTCCTGTTCCAGCGTTTCCGTCGCCTCCCGGAGCGCCCCGGCGGCCTTGCCGCCACTGCGCTCCAGATGCATGGCCAGATCGGCAATTGTCTTTTGCGCCGTGGTCGCCCCGGCCTTCGCGAAATCGTGCATCGTTTCGATATAAAGCCGGTCCAGCGCCGCCAGATCCTCCGCGGCATGTTTCAGATCGTGCTCGGTGAACTCATCTCCCCGGCTGCGGGCTTCTTCGATGGCCAGTTGCAGAGCCTCGGCGACATGCTCCGCTGCGTCCTCGATCCCTTCGCCCGCCTTGTGCACCGCCACATGTGCTTCCCCGGCGTCTTCCGGCAGGCCTTCGGTGACGCCTTTCAGGACCAGTTTCAAAACATGGCGAAGACTGTTCTGCTCCAGAGACCGCCCCGCGACGGCGCGGGCGACAATATCGCGAATTTCGCGGCGAATATCCCCCCCGGCCACCACGGCATCCCGTGCGGCACGGCTGATTTCGGCATCGGTCTCATGACGGTCGGTCATCGTCTTTGGCTCCTGTATCCTATGCGCTCCGAAGGTGCGCTTTTCCTGAAGGTCATACAATGAAAACCTAAATTATTTTGCAATCGGCCCGAAGCACAAACCGATTGCAAAAGTTTCCGGAAACGCAGGTTGCAGGCCATGTCCCAAAACTTTGCATGTCAAATTTTCGCACACCGCGCTCGCCGTTGCCGTTCTTTCCGCAGCCGATCGAAACCGAAAACCAGCGCCGCTCTGGAGGCACGAATATCCGGCCTTGCATATGCGTCGGCCTGCCGCCAGACTTCGCCCACATCAGCATGTTGGGAGGCGGGGCGCTTTGGCGTGTCGAAAGAGGGTTCTATGAAAATCGCGATGTTCACGAATACCTTTACCCCGCACATCGGCGGTGTGGCCCAAAGCGTTTCAGGCCTCTCCACGCGGCTGCGCGACGCAGGTCACGAAGTCCTGATCGTCGCGCCGGAATTCGAAGGAGGCGAGGAGCATGACGCCTTCACCGTGCGCATGAGTGCGTTTCAGAACTTCGCAGGCAGCGATTTTTCCGTTCCCGTTCCCATCGGGCTGGAACTCTCCGAGCGGCTGGAAACCTTCCGCCCCGACATCGTGCACAGCCATCACCCGTTCCTGCTCGGCGATACCGCTCTGCGGGTGGCGACGCGCTACGACTGCCCGGTCGTGTTCACCTATCACACCCGTTATGAGCTCTACAGCCACTATGTCGCCCAGAATGCCCCCTCTCTGCGGCGGCTCGTCGTCAGTCTCGCCACCGGCTATTGCAACCTGTGCGACGCGGTGATCGCTCCGAGCGAAAGCATCGCCTCCTTTCTGGCCGAGCATGAGGTAACCGTGCCGGTCAAGGTCATTCCGACAGGCATCGACGCGGCACAGTATCGGGGCGGGCGGGGCGACACTTTGCGCGCGCGGCTCGGCATCCCTCAGGACTGCTTCGTGGCCGGTCATGTCGGGCGGCTTGCCGAGGAAAAGAACCTCGTCTATCTGGCCGAGGCGTTGATCTCGTTTTTGATCGCCCATCCCGCGGCGCACGCATTGATCGTCGGCGACGGAGACATGCGCGAGGACATGCAGCGGCGGTTTGAGGCGGCGGGGCTGTCGGCACGCGCGCATCTGCCCGGTGCGATGAAGGGGCGGGCTCTTGCCGATGCCTATGCCGCGATGGATGTTTTTGCCTTCTCCTCGGTCTCGGAAACGCAAGGGCTCGTGCTGGCCGAGGCCATGACGGCGGGTCTGCCGGTGGTGGCGCTGGAGGCCTCCGGGGTGCGGGAAATCCTGCGCGATGGGCAAAACGGTCGTCTGTTGGCACGGGAAACGGACAGCACCGGTTTTGCGACGGCGCTTGCCGGGCTTGCGACCACGCCCCCCGAAACCCGCGCACGGCTCGCGGCCACAGCCCGCGAAACCGCCGCTGAATTCTCCTGGCCCACAACACTCGCCCGCATCGAGACGCTTTACGAGGGGCTCAGACGGCACCCGCGCAACAGCGGTGAAAGCCTCTGGCAAAGCGCGCGGCGGCGTCTGGAAAAGGAGCGCGACATTCTGGGAAATCTGGCCCATGCTCTCGGCGCCACGATCGAGGACGATCCCACGAAGCCCGCAGAGGGCTGACACCGGAGGCTGTCCGGGCGGCGCCAAGGCAACCGGGCAGCCCGTGGCGGCCTCCCCGGTTCAATCCGGTCGTCCCTGTTCCGTTACGCCGCAGCCTCCTCTCCGACCGTGCGTTTCACCCGTGCGGTGAATTCGCTTAGCGCATCGGCGTCGAGTGTCTCCGTTTCGAGCAGCAGGTGGGCGCTGTCCTCCAGCACGGGCCGCAGCTCGGTCAGCAGGGCTTCGACGCGCAGGAAACAGGCCTCGACAATTGTCGCGTAGCCCTTAATTGTGAGATGAGAGATTCAACGAAATCAACGGCTGTCCTTTGCCCTTAAATATGAGATTTTGCCTTTAATTCCGATATTTTTGCCCTTAAACTTGAGACAGGGTTCACAGACATGTGCAGCAAATATCGATG
>NZ_QAOH01000036.1 GCF_003050785.1 Celeribacter persicus | reverse complement strand
CATCGATATTTGCTGCACATGTCTGTGAACCCTGTCTCAAGTTTAAGGGCAAAAATATCGGAATTAAAGGCAAAATCTCATATTTAAGGGCAAAGGACAGCCGTTGATTTCGTTGAATCTCTCATCTCACAATTAAGGGCTACGCGACAACTGGCCTGGACGATGTTCGCCTTCGGTGCGGGCTCCATGACGGCCGCTTTGGCTTTGCCGCGTGTTCTGGATGCATTGCCGGACCGGCCTGTGATGTTCGGTGGCGCGCTGCTGATGGTGGCGACACTTCTGGGGCTGGGAATGACGGTCCTCGTAGCCGGGCTCGGCTGGTCGATCCTTCTGGCAGCCTGGTTGCTGGTGGGACTTGGGTATTCCGCCGTCCTCACCCCTTCGGGCCGCTTGCTGCGCCGTTCCGCCCATGCCGGAGACCGCCCGGCACTCTTCGCAGCGCAATTCGCGCTGTCGCACGCCTGCTGGCTGGTGACCTATCCATTGTCGGGTTGGATGCTGACGGTCTATGGCGTCATTCCCGCGCTGGCCGGACTGGCCCTCCTCGCTGGCATTGGAATGCTTATTGCATTGAAGCTCTGGCCCGCAAACGATCCTGTCGAGGTAGAGCATACCCACGACAATCTGCCGCTTGATCACCCCCATCTGCAAGGGCATCGCAGGCACAGCCACGCCTTGATCATCGACGAGAGCCATCCCCGCTGGGCCACGCATTTCTAAGTTGTGGATCAAGGCCAAGACAGGACGCAGGCAAGTTTACTTTCTCCCTTACGGACAGCCATCAACCACGTAAGATTGGGCTTCATGGGCTCGATGCGTGAAGCTCTACAAGCGTAGCGTACGGCTGTTTCGACCTAAACGTAAATTTTTGTCCTCCGGACGACGAGCTAAACCTAAGTTGCAATCCGCCACATCCGGAATCGCCCTTGCCCTGTCACCTCGCGGATCAGGCCTCGCATTTCCATCCAGGCAAGGTTGCGCTGGACGGCGGCACGGCTGGCACCCGTCAGGGCCTCGGCCATCGGGGCCGAAACGAGCGGCCATTCGATCAGCACAGCGCGCAAGGAAGGGAGTGTCTTGCCTGAAAGCGGCGTCATCTCGGCCTCCGCCCGCGCAGCCCAAGCTTCGATATCGTCAAGGTGCCGCATCGCTGTCAGGCATGCCGTCTCGATGCCGTCGAGCCAACGCGCGAGACGGTCGACCGGCGGACCACCGGCTCGTAGCCCCCCTGCCCCGCCCATTGCCAGAGGCGCAAAGACTGCCCCTTTCCCTTCACTCGATGCGATCCGCGCAGCGGTGACCGCCGCTTCCATCCTGTCGCCATGCTGTCCGAGGCCGGCGAGACTCCAGAGGTGGAAGCCCAGGCAAGCGCGCGTGATCGGGTGCAGATTGGCGGCTTGCGCCATCAGGTCAAGCCAACCGCAGGCGCGATCCGCGAAGGGATCGGCTCCATCCGCCATGTTTTCAGGGTCACGGCGATCGAGGAAAGCGGATAGGTCCACCTCGGGTCCGGGACCGCCGGCAAGACGCCGCACCGCCCATCCGACACGCGCGAGCGCTGCGGTGTCTTCCTGCGCCCCGGACAAGCGCATGGATGTCCAGAGCGCCAGCCGATCCGGGCCAATTCGATCGCCCACAAACCAGCTGAGGTCTGCCGCCTCCATCAGCGCGAGCCTATGCCGCCAGCCGTCCGGGCCACGGTGCAGACGATCATCCAGCGCGCCAATCCGGCCAGCCACACGGGCGAGATGGGCGGCGTTGCCTGCCTCTGCCTTCCGCCAATCGTCGAGGACTGCAGTTTCAGGCAGCTCTGCCCTCGGTCCAGGCGGCAGATAATCTGGCTCCCCATCCATTGGACCGGGCAGGAACCACAGGTCGTCCGCAGACGTCTCTTCAAGCCCCTCCGCATCCACTAGAGGATCGTCAAAACTATCAAACTGCGTAGATACTTGAGGCTTCATATGCGCAAAATACGGAACTTTTGCATTTTACCCAAGTGTTTTGTCAGGGTGCACCTGCACACCTTATATAGCACGCGCGCGCGGTGGTCTGCGAGATCTCTCTGATCGCGCTCCGCATATGAAAACCAAGGGGTTTTTGATGAGCAGCACCACAGAGAGCGCCCTTGCATCTGTTTACAAACGGTCGTTTATTGGTGATACATAAAATTGCAAACGGCCCGTTTTCATGTCCCTGATAGGCTATGCCCGCGTTTCCACAGAGGATCAGACCCCCCTGCCCCAGTCCGAGACGCTGCAATCGGCGGGCTGTGCCGAGATCTTTGAAGAGCACGCCTCAGGCGGCAATCGCGCGCGTCCTGTGCTCGCGCGGGTGCTCGAACGGGTCCAGAGCGGCGATACGCTGGTCGTCGTGCGGATCGACCGGCTTGCGCGGTCTCTGTCGCACTTACTGGAGGTGATCGAGCGTCTGGAGGCCAAGGGAGCTTTCTTCCGCTCGCTGCAGGACCCCATCGACACCGCCTCCCCTCAAGGAAAATTCACATTGCAGGTTCTGGGCGCCGCGGCGGAGTTCGAGCGCGCGCTGATACGTGAGCGCACGAAGGCCGGGCTTGTCTCTGCACGCGCCAAGGGCCGCGTTGGTGGCAATCCTGGGCTTCGCACCAAAGACCCCGCCGCGCTGCGCAAGGTGCGGCTGGCACGACAGGACGG
The DNA here is from genome assembly GCF_003050785.1 of Celeribacter persicus. GTDB lineage: Bacteria > Pseudomonadota > Alphaproteobacteria > Rhodobacterales > Rhodobacteraceae > Celeribacter > Celeribacter persicus. Next base: position 12,635 of record NZ_QAOH01000036.1, on the reverse strand, counting down.
CTACATGGAGCGCCTGAACGAAACCGCGCAGGATTGGGTGCCCCATGTGCGCCGCCTACGGCCGGATATGGCCTGGGAAGACGTGCTGCGGATTATCAATGCCCCCCTGCCCCAAGACCGCCGTTGGACGCAAAGCCGCCTGCTCCGTGCCGTGAAGGCATATGTGCGGGATGGGTTCCTGCCCGCTGAAGTGCTTGGACGCGCTGGACGCCGCAAAACCGACGATCGCCTGCCTGCGATTGTTGCGGCCATCAAAGGTTCGGACCCGGATATCACGCTACAGGCGATCTGCGACCGGTTGGAAGCCATGCGTGAGCGGACTCCACGGGGACGCACAAGCTGGCAACCGTCATCCGTCAGGATGCTGTTGGAACGGGCGGAGCGACTTGGGTTGCTGGTCAGGCAAATGGATTGACGATGCGCAGCCGATCCTCGACCAGCAATCCGTCGTGCATGTCCTCAGTCCACAAAGTCGTGCACCCAGCGATCAGCGCGGCAGACACGATCATCGCGTCATAGACCGATAACTGGTACTTCTCTGCCAACGCGCGACCGACTTGATGGGTTTGAACCGTTAGGCCCTCGACAGGGCATACGGACGTAATACCCTCAAGAAACGCTCCGGTATCTTCCCAACTGAGCCCAGCTTTCCGTCGGCAATTGACCATCGCTTCGTTCAGGACCTGAACGCTGATCCGGGGTCCCTGCCCCAGAATTTCCTCCGCCCTCTCAGCCTTTGGACCATCGTCGAGCAGGTAGAGCACAACATTCGTGTCTGCGAATTCAGCGCTCATGCGCGGCGTCGCGGCTTAGACGCGCATCCTTGGGCAGTTTTCTGCGAAACCGCCTCAGCCCTTGTAGAACTTCATCGGCGCGAGTTTGGCGTCTCACAAGAATGGTTCCATCGTCCTTTACCAGGTCGACCTGATCGCCTTCCTTTAAGCCGAGTTCCCTCACAAGATCCGCGGGTAGCCGGACGGCAAGGGAGTTTCCCCATTTGGCAACTTGCATCTTGTCCTCTCAGGCATGGATAAACATCCAGTAATGTATATCCAGAACTGCCAAAAGGCAAGCTCTGGTGCGCTCAAAGCCATGCTGGAGCCCTCCGACAAGAGTTCTCCCCTGTCCCTTTTCGTGAGATGCGGTGCGTTACACCATGCAGCAGGAAGCCTAACAGCCTTGTGTTCGGTGACGACTCGCCCACTAGATGTGGAAAAACCTTGCGCGAATCCGACTCTTGCGCCAATAGTCACGGAAACGAGGCAAAAAACGTCAATTTCCGTGAACACGCCAAAGACGCGATGTCTCGGAAGCGAGAGGGCAGATGGATAATACCTTTGTGCATGAGGATCTCAACGCGGTGATCCGCCAGCATTCGGAATGGCTGGCGAACCAGTTGCATTCGCAACGTGAGAGCCTGTTTCCACCCGATGCCGAGAAGACCATGCGCAAATTCACCTCTGGTGAGGCTGCGGCGCTGCTCGGCGTAAACGATTCCTATCTTCGCAAACTCAACTTGGATGGCAAAGGGCCTTCTCCCGAGCTTACCGCCGGCAACCGTCGTCTTTACTCGGCGCAGGATATCCAGGCGCTGCGTGTACTCCTTGAAAAAACCGCTCGCAAGCCGGGCGATTACGTTCCCGGACGACGAGAAGGTGATCATCTTCAGGTCATCGGCGTGATGAATTTCAAGGGCGGGTCCGGAAAAACAACAACCTCTGCCCATCTCGCCCAACGGCTTGCCCTGCGCGGATATCGTGTGCTGGGCATTGATCTTGACCCACAAGCTTCCTTCACCGCGCTGCACGGCGTTCAGCCGGAATTGGACCTCGAAGATGGCGGCACTCTCTACGATGCGATCCGCTATGAGGACCCGGAGCCGATCCGGTCGGTCATCCGCAAGACCTATATCCCCAATTTGGACTTGATCCCCGGCAACCTCGAACTGATGGAGTTCGAGCACGACACCCCGCGCGCGCTGGCGCAGGGCAATGCCGGACTTTTCTTCTTCCGCGTGAAGGAGGCGCTGGCCCAGGTCGATGAGGACTACGACGTGGTCGTCATAGATTGCCCTCCGCAGCTTGGCTTTCTGACCATGTCCGCCCTGTCCGCGGCCACGGGCGTTCTGGTGACCATCCATCCAGAGATGCTCGATGTGATGTCCATGTCGCAATTCCTCCGCATGACAGCCGACCTCATGGACGTGATCGCCGAGAGCGGCGCTGACATGTCTCATGACTGGATGCGCTATGTTTTGACCCGCTACGAGCCGCAGGATGCGCCGCAGAACCGCATCGTGGCTTTCCTGCGAACAATGTACGGCGAAGCCGTGCTGAATTCGCCCATGTTGAAGTCCACAGCCATCTCAGATGCGGGCCTGACCAAGCAGACACTTTATGAAGTGGAACGCAGCGCGTTCACGCGTTCCACCTATGATCGCGCGATTGAGAGCCTGAATACGCTGAATGACGAGATCGCCGACCTAATCCAGAAAACCTGGGGGCGCACATGACCAGTGGCAAGAAGAAGCGCATGTCAATGCTGGACAGTCTCGCGGCAGCTGGGGCCCCCTCCCCTGCCCCTCAGACAGGTGCTGTGACACCGATGATGACCTCGAATCGCGCCCTTCGGTCCGCCCGCGACGCGGTCGATTCCCATCATGTTTGGGAACTGGACCCGGCGAGCATCGAAGACGGGCGTATGGCGGACCGGCTTGACCCGGCCGATGTACTGGATTTGCGCGATGCGATTGAGGCGAACGGTCAGACTGTTCCGATCCTCGTGCGACGTGCGCCGGGTGAAGATGATCGCTACCTTTTGGTCTATGGGCGACGCAGGCTGGAGGCGATCCGTCAGTCCGATAAGGTTACCAAGGTTCGCGCGTTAGTCACCAACCTGGATGACGACAGCGCTCTGCGTGCTCAGATTTCGGAGAACATGGGGCGGCGCGATTTGTCTTTTATTGAAAGGGCCCTGTTCGCAAAGGACCTTGTGTCGTCCGGCTTCGGAAATCAATCTCAGGTTGCAGAAATTCTTACCGTCACGAAGTCGTCCATATCTATGGCGATCGCGATCGCGGACATGGTCGGGCCGGATCTGGTACGCGCCATTGGCGCCGCCCATGGCATTGGCCGACCCCGATGGGAATCCCTTGGTCGGGCCATCGACGAAAATGGTCTGGACTGCGAGGACCTTATCGGGATCGCGAAAGAGGCACGTGAAAATGCCGAGACCTCCATGGTGGTGGATGACGTTGCCTCTACCAATGACCCGTCCATCCAAGCGTTCCTGGCCGTAGAAAAGGCTGTGACCAAGGCGATTAAACCGGCCAAGTCGCCCTCCCCTGCCCCACCTTCCAGCGTCCCGCTGAAGATCGGCGGCAAACGCGGCGGCACGGTCAAACGCACTGCCAAGGGCCTATCGATCGAGTTGGCGGGTGGAGACTTCGCCGATTGGGTCGAGACGCAAGTGCATGACATGATTGAAGACCTTCACGAACGCTGGAAGCAGCGGTCGGAAGACTGAGGAAGAGCAGAAATCAAAGAAGGAGGCACGAAAAGGCAAAAGAAAAGGTCCCGCAAAGCGACCACTCCACGAGACCCTAACTTGTTTCTAGCACCTTCAAGGTAGTGTCCGGAGCTATTTTCCGCAAGTCCAAAGTGATTCGCGGACCGGGATATTTTTGTCTTCGTGAATGACAAAATGGACTACACGCCCGTAACGCCGTTCCGGCGAACGATAGATGCTGCCATCCTGAAACATCAGGCAGCGACCCAAGAAGACCTGCCCCCAGCCGGCGCCAACAAGTGGGAGGTCCTGAGGGAGCTCGCTGCCGCTCGAGTCGCGTTCGGCTTGTCCGATCGGGATTTGACGGTGCTTCAGGCGCTGGTCAGCTTTCACCAAGCGACAATTCTCGGAGGCAATGACAGCGAATTGATTGTACATCCGTCCAACAAGGCGATTTGCGAGCGCCTGAACGGCATGCCCTGCTCGACGATGCGGCGCCACCTCTCCAACCTTGTGCAGACTGGCTTTGTTGTCCGGCGCGATAGCCCCAATGGGAAGCGCTATGCCCGCCGCTACGGCGACGAAAAGGTTGCGTTTGGGTTCGACCTCTCTCCGCTCGTTCGACGCTTCCAGGAGGTTTGTGAGGCCGCTGAGACCGTCCGGGCCGCAGAAGAGCGGTACAAGCGCTTACGTGCCACTGTGAGCCTCATGCGGCGTGACCTCGCAGGGCTGGCCGAGTACGGGCGCTCACTTCGTCCGGATCAGGGCGTCTGGGACCAATTCTCTGATCTTGCGGCCCTAATGGCCCGAGATCTTCGCAGAAAACTCGAAATGGAAGACCTTAGGCGCATCGAAGACGCTTTGGGGTCAGCTTTAGATCACGCCCGAAGCCTTCTGGATGGCTGTGAAACAGAAAATATGAGCACCAATGATGCTGTTTCTGAGCAGCACTATCAGAATTCAAATAAAGACTCTTATGATCTTGAACCTCGCTTAGAAAAAGCGCGGGGCGGAGGCGCTGTGCGCGAAACTCCAGAAGTTGCCAATAGTCATCTGTGTTCTGAAGATGAGGGCAACTCAACGGCAACTATTGACGATCAACTGATGCCGAACATACCGCTTGGTCTCGTCCTCGCTTCCTGTCAGGAATTCAAAGCGTATTCCGAGCAGCCCGTGCGCCACTGGCACGATCTGGTCCGGGTGGCTGATGTGGTCAGGCCCATGATGGGTATTTCCCCGTCCGCGTGGGACGAGGCGAAACGCTATATGGGTCCCGAAGAAGCGTCTGTTGTGATCGTTGCAATGCTTGAACGGTTTGCGGATATCCGATCACCTGGAGGCTACTTGAGAACCCTATCTTCAAAGGCAGCAATTGGGGAGTTCTCCTGCGGTCCGATGATCATGGCCTTGATGCGGCGGGATGCTGCATGATGAGTTCACAGCTGTGAACTCGGCTGACAAGTAGGATAGCTCGGGATAGTTCACAGCTGTGAACTTCTTTCCAACACGGTCAGAGGCTGCGCTCGCGGACTTGGCCAGAAACAGGGTGCTTCGGTTGCCAGTCACACGGGCATGTCACCGTCTCCAAAGAGGTTTGGAAAGAGCCGCTCTCGATAATCCAACGGAAACGCCAACCGCACCGGAGTCTTCGGCGAGGCGGACGTCATGTATCCGGCGGCGGTCAGTTTACTCAGCGTGTTGCGAGCAGTACGCTCGGACGTCTTGAGCACAATCTGCGCATCGCCTCGTTCCAGTGCCCCATGACGAAGAACCGCCGAGATTAGTTCCGGCGCTCGCTTGTCATCGATGGTATCTGCAACAAGACGACGATACCGTTGGTCTAGTCCGCCGAGATCGAACAATCTTGCTGAGAAGGTGATCTGGTCGAGCGTCACCTTTAGGAACCATTCACTAAACCTCTTCAGTGCCGCTTCTGACAGGTTCCCCCGTCCGTCGCGGTCTCCGCGGCGTGGACTGTCGGCCAGATCCATCATCCGTTTGTACTCGCCCCGATCGGTTAGCCCGCGGGCCAGCCCACGTGATACGGACCAGAGCCCTTGGCCACCAATCCCCGCTGTGAGGGCCATGGCATGAGACATCAGTCTGCTGACACGACCGTTCCCATCCGGGAAAGGGTGGATGTAGTTGAGCCGGTGATGTGCAGAGGCGATCGCGATGATCCGTCCGCTCGAAGACCGCGCCGCAATCTGAAATCGTTTGTCGAAATGGTCCATGAATGCCGCGACGCGCGACGATGAAGGAGGTAGGTGGCGCCCGACCGCAACTTCCCGATCATCATCCTGGCGCATGCGTCCCGGAACGATGGGCTCTTGTGTGCCGTCGGGATGTTCGATGACCCGAAACTCATCCGGCATCTCGTCGTAGAAGCTCTTATGGACCCAAGTCAGGAATTCGACGGATGTGGGGCGGGGCAGGGTGCCCTTGCGATGCATCTCGTCGATGGCCCGTTGAACGATGACGTGCGCCCGGGCCTCAAGGGCGAGGGGACGGGTTTCTTCCTCAAGCTCGGCACCAGCCAGCGCCCTTTCGATGTCGCGGGGGCGCGTGTTGTGTCCTTCGATCAGGTTGGAGTAGTAGCAGTTCATCACACGGACGAGATCGGCAAGTTCGGCTGCGCTGTCAGGATGCAACCCTTGTCCCAGCCCGGTGACTTCCCTCTGGATGTCGACCGAAAGGTCTGCCAGTTCTGTAGGAATATGCTCCTCGAAGAAGCAGGGTTCGATCCTGGCGGGTGTTTCCAGCATTTTGCCGATCTTCCATGTTTGCAAAGTAATTGAAAAATAAACACATTTCGTACTTTCAAGCAAGGTTTTGCCGATATGCGTTGCCGATCTTGCCTGCCGATCTGGAATTGCTGCATGAAATCAATGGCTTCGGCAGAAGGGCCGGGCTTTTCGGTTTTGTTGTGTGCCCAAAGGGGCCGGAAAAAGAGAAAGTGTTCTTCGGGTTTTGTGACTGACGGATGAGGGCCTTTGGAGTCCCTCGGATGGGTCCGGGCCGGGTTCCGGTCTGCCGTTCCTGATGAAGGGCATTCCAATGCAAACAGGTGTCTTACGCGTGCTGCGCGCGACCGCTGCCTCGTGGTGGCGGCACAAGGAACTCCGCCGAACTGGCCAGACGTTGCTGGCACAGCGGCTCGAACGCCAGACAGTCCTGCGTGATCTCGGCTATCTCAGGCAGGCGGCGAAGCTGCCGAATGCCCATGTGATCTGCGGAGAGGGCGGCACGTTCATCCATCTTGGTTGGACCATCGTGTCCACCCTCGCGCCGATCGAGCGTTTTCCCTTGGGAGTGGAAAAAGTCTGGTGATTAGGCGACGCAAAGGTTTTCACCTGAAAGCCTTCCGTCCAGAACTGCGGCTCTTACGGCTGCTACTCGGTGAGCTCCGTTTGGTGACCAGCGCATTCGTTGTTTCTTTCCCATTCGGACGTTGGCGATTTCGTTGACGAGACCTTCTGCACGTGAAGTTGAGACTGCCTTCCCTTGCCGGCGTCGACGCCCGTAGTCGATGACGGCTGATATGTTATGATTCAGGTAGGTCTGCAGATCCAATGTGCGTGCGGCGGCTGACATTGCTGCTTCCCTGATCCAACCATTCGCGCATTCGCGAGCCCGCATTGCAAATCTGAACAGGGTGCCAAGCGCATCAAGTGCGCGGCTCGTCTGGCCATGCCATATGCGCCAGCGTAGTCGTTCTACAAGCACCTCGATTCCAGGGGTCTCGTCACTTTCAAGCTGGGACAGAAAGCTTTGGAACGTCGTCTCTACATGCCTGATGCGGGCCGAAACGTGCCACCAGTCAAGGACATGATGGACTTCCGCATTGGTTGCGTTTCGGACCAAACGGGGAAGTGCCGGTTCACCATCGGACAACACGGTCACCGATACGCCCTCCCGCCAACCGGCGGCTTTCAGATTGGATCGCAGGCTTTCTATGGGGTGGTCGGCACCGGCCTGGCTCAATCCGAGCCGACGCTTCTTGCCTGTTTCGCTCTCTATGGAGCCGACAATGACTTCAAAGTTTCGTCGCTGATATTCGGGGCGTGAGCGAACATAAGCGCTGTCCAGAAACACCGTTACTTCGTAAGCGCGACGCCGACCCCCTCCTGCCATTTCTGAGCTGATCCGGCCAATCTGCGCACATGTGCGTGGCGGGGGTGTTGGATTTGGAGAGAGACGGCAAAATGGGCGTCCATTTGGACGGCTCAGGGGGTGTTGGGTTTTCCCGACTTGAGGTGATCGAGGGTCCGACCGGTCGGCGGCGGCGGACGAAGGCCGAGCGGGCGCGGATCGCGGCGGAGAGCATGATGCCGGGTGTGAAGGTCGCCGATGTCGCGCGCAAGCATGGCACGACCCGTTGGCAGGTTTATGATTGGCGCAAGCAGCTCCGCAAAGGCAACCTGGTGGTGCCCGACGGCGTGGCGGCGCTTCCGATCTTCGCGGAACTGGTTGTCGATGACAGCGCGGTGCACGCGCCGGTGACGCGCGGCGCGTCCGATCTCGAGATCGTGGTGGGCGACGTTGTGATCCGGGCGGGTGCGGATGCCGATGAGGGTCAACTGACGCGGGCGATCCGCGCGGCGCGCGCCGCGGCATCATGATGTTCGGCCAGGGCGGGCCGGTGAAGGTGTTCGTGGCGACCCGGCCGGTCGATTTCCGCAAAGGGATCGACGGTTTGTCACTGGCGGTGCAGGAGATGTTTGGGCTCGATCCGTTCTGTGGGGCCGTCTTCGTGTTCCGATCGAAACGGGCGGACCGGATCAAGCTTCTGATGTGGGATCAGACCGGCATGGTTCTGGTTCACAAGCGGCTGGAGGGCGGGAAGTTCGTCTGGCCGCAGGTGCAGGACGGGGTCATGCGCATGTCTCCCGCCCAGATGGCGGCGTTGTTCGAAGGGTTGGACTGGCGGCTGGTCCGGCCGGAACGCGCGCGGCGTCCGCTGGTGGCGGGGTGATCGCCGGGAGGCGCCCGAAGAACCTGTTTTTGCTGGCCAGAACGGGTGTCTCATGATTCACTTCGGACCATGGATGCCGCTGTTCTCGCCCGGGAAAACGCCCTGCTGAAAGCCCGCCTTGCAGAGGTCGAGGCGACGCTGGCCGAGACGCAGGAGGCCAACCGGCGGCTGCAGGACATCCTGCGCGCGGCGCAGCGCGAGAAATTCGGCAAGCGCTCCGAGAAGCTGTCGCCCGACCAGTTCAACCTGCCCCTGGAAGACGCCGAATTCGCGCAAGGCGTGCTCGAGGCGGCACAGGAAAAGGCCGAAGCGGCGATGCAGCGGGCGCGCGGTGAGGAGCCGCGCAAGCCCAGGCGCAATCGCGGGCATCTGCCGTCGCATCTGCCCCGGGTCGAGCGCGTGGTCGAACCTGCCAGCACGCTCTGTCCCTGCGGTTGCGGTGAAATGGCGAAGATCGGCGAGGATGTGTCCGAGCGCCTGGACGTGATCCCCGCCCAGTTCCGGGTGCTGGTCACGCGTCGGCCCAAATACGCCTGCCGACGCTGCTCACAATCCGTGGCGCAGGCGCACGCCCCCGAGCATGTCGTGCCTGGCGGTCTGCCCACGGAGCTGTTCATCGCCTGGATCATCGTGTCCAAGTTCGGTGACCACCTGCCGTTTTACCGCCAGGCCGAGATCTTCAAGCGGCAGGGGATCGATCTGGACCGTGGCACGCTCGGCAACTGGGTGGGTCGCGCCTGTTTCCACCTGATGCCGATCATCAATCACATGAAGGCCCATCTGCGTGGCGCAGACCGTATCTTCGTCGATGAAACGCGCGCGCCGGTGCTGGACCCGGGCCGAAAAGCCACCAAGAGCGGCTACTTCTGGGCCGTCGTCGCCGATGATCGCGGCCATGGCGGTGTCGGCCCGCCCATCGTGCTATTTCACTACGCCTCTGGCCGGGGCAAGGCGCACCCGCTGAAGTTCCTCACCGGATACCGCGGCCGGTTCCTGCAGTGTGACGCCTACCAGTCCTACAACGCGCTGACGGAAATCGAGCGTGACGGTGGCCCATGGCAGCTGGTCTACTGCTGGACCCACGTCCGCCGCCGCTTCGTGAAACGCTTCGAGAGCGATGGCTCGCCCATCGCCGAGGAAATGCTGCGCCAGATCGCGCTGCTCTACCAGATCGAGAAGACAGTGCGGGGCCAGGATGCAGACGTCCGACTGGCCGCCCGCCGAGAACACGCCGCCCCCATCATCACGGCACTCAAGCCGTGGCTGGAGGTCCAGCTGTCCCGCATCCCACAGAAATCCCAGCTGGCCGAGGACATCCGCTACACCCTCGCGCACTGGCCCGGCCTGATCCGCTTCCTCGACGACGGCACCCTCGAGCTGGACACCAACCCGGTCGAAAATCAGATCAGACCGATTGCCCTGACGCGGAAAAACGCGCTCTTCGCAGGCAACGAGGTCGGTGCCGAAAATTGGGCCATGCTCGCTTCGCTGGTCGCCACCTGCAAGATGTCCGACGTGAACCCGGTCGACTATCTCGCCGCCACCCTCCGCGCGATCCTCGACGGCCACCCGCAAAGCGGCATCGAAGACCTGATGCCCTGGCGCTACGACCAGCCGTCAAGCCTCGCCGCATAGGCCAACGCCGTAGCGCTTACGTTACTTCGGTTGGAATTGATTGTACATCCGAAACCTTGGGTGCCTCGTCGCACCCGTCTTCCAGACATGCAGCTACAGAGGCAAGGCGGTTGCGGATCGTCGCGTGGTTCTGCCTGGCGCATGGCGTTAGCTCGTTCAGAAGCCGCGCAGCTTCCCTAAAACTGTGTCGCGCACCGAGATCAGCTTGCAGCCTGCGAAGTTCGGGCGTGGCGTTTTCCGGGAGAATTCGCGTGAGCGGAGAATATGCCGCTTTGAACTCCGGAAACTCCGGGAAGCGACACATACACATCCGGACACGCGGCGCCTCGACCGTCACGCGGCCAAAAAGCGTGTCGACCCGACGTGGGCGGCGATCGTGGACCGGAAGATATGTCGAACAGGTTGGGCAAACCTGCTCGACCTCACTGATTTCTTCCACTTGATCCTGCAGAACCGCCCGCTGGATTTCTTTCAGGATCGACTTCCCCTCGGTCAGGCTCAAACCAAGGCTTGCCTCCGACGCCTCGATGGAACTCCGTTCAAGGCCGCCGATCTCATGCAACCGCCGCTCGCCCCAGCCGAATTCAGTTTCGATCCTGATACGAACTTTCATCACCAATCCTCCTGCAGTGAATGCACGAGAATAGGCCGCTCACAACACGAATCCCCAGAATTTTTCCACTCCCATTTCTCATCTCACAATTAAGGGCTACGCGACACCAAAGGATCCATCCCCAAAGAAGAAGTCTTCAACCAAGAGCGTGGCCGGGAGGCTGGCGGCGTTCCAAGCATCAGCGGGACAACCGGCTCCTGATGTTGGGGGACCATCCCCCGCTCGCCATTCCCTTCCTTGGCCCGAATCCCGTCTTCGAGATCAACCCGCGAGGGGTCGGACTACGGGCAAGCCCGTGCCGCCGGATGGATTCGGGCAAGCCGAACGTACCCGGTGATGTCAGCCAGTATTCGGGCCTGCGGGGTCCTGTCGCGCGGGGGATGGTCCCCCGCCTCCAAGACAGGAGCCAAACAGATGTCCCGCAAAGATGCACACGCCTTCGCAGCCTCCCTCGCCGCCACGCTCATGGTCTCGATCGTCGTCTTCCAGGCAGGGGATGGAACCTTCGGCGCCGTCCCCGCCGATGAAATCGACGGCGACGAGGTCGTGATCGTCTCGGAATACGATCCCTTCGGGTGAGGCTTCGGCCTCACTTCCCGAGGGCTTGGCGCAAAAGCGGCTATCGCCGATAGCGGGCCTGCTCTACAGAGCAGTCCTAAGTGCAGAAAAAATATAAGAAAATAGCTCTCCTATAAGAAAGCTTTCCTACGTTTCTGCGATTTTCTTCAAACGATGACGTCGCCGGTGATGCGTCAGACTTCAAGGCCAATGCTCCCGATCTTTCACATGGGCATTTGGAGCATCTGTTGGCAATCTGACGGATGCCTGAAATCCAGAAGTTTCACCGGGACGTGGTGACTGGAGCAAGAGAGAGGTTTCGATCCGTTCTGCGATGGCTGAGACGATAGCGAGGCCAAGCCCGCTACCATCAGTTTTTGCATCTGCCCTCTCGAAGCGCCCTGTCAGGCGTTCGAGTGTTTGGGTTGCTACCGCGGGGCCCTCGTTCGCCACGATCAACTGCCCGTCGCACGTGAGTGTAACCTCGACTGGGGCATTCTGCGCCCCGTGGCGTAGGGCGTTTTCCACCAGATTCCGGCACAGAATTCCCAATGCGTCGGGGTCGATATCAGACAAGACAGGCGTGTCCGGCAAGTTCAACATAAGGCGCCCGTTCTCTGTGCTGCGCGCAATATCTTCCACCACGACCCGAGTGATGGTTCTGACATCAGCGCTCTGGTCCATCCGAAGTCTACCGCCTTCCGCCCGCGCAAGCTGCAGGAGACGTTCGGACAGCCGAGCGAGACGCTTGAGCGTCGCCTCGATCTCGGCGGCGCGCGCGTCGATGGTCGGATCTTTGGTCTCTGACCGCAGTCGCTGCGCTTGGGCGATAGCGCCCGCCAATGGTGTCCTTAGTTCATGAGCCGCATTGGCTGCAAAACTTCGCTCAGCCTCGAACGCGTCGCGCAACCGAGCCAAAAGGCTGTTCAAGGTTGCAGCCAGCGGTCGGATTTCTGTCGGCAGGTCGGCCGCGGGTACTTCTGACAGGTCGCGCACGCCGCGCGCTTCAAGCCGCGTACGGAACCGATGGAGAGGGGCGAGGCTAAAGCGCACAGCGAGAATAATCGACGCGAGCGCCAACGGCAGCACAACCAGCAGCGGCAGGCCGAGGCTCATCTGGATTTCGCGAGCCACCGACATGCGGTGGGCCAGCGGCTCGGCCACTGTGATGCGGATCGTGTCCTGAAGCGCCGCGTCGCTGTAGAGGCGATGTGTGGCGTTCTGCCCAAATCCCGGACCATCGTATGGAGGAAACACGGTGGGGTCCGCCGCATGCGATTGCAGCAGGATGCGGCCTTCGGCATCGCGCACGAGATAGGTGAAGAACTCGTCGTGCGCACGGATCGG
>NZ_QAOH01000035.1 GCF_003050785.1 Celeribacter persicus | reverse complement strand
GAGAGCGGGCCGGGGCTGGCTCATCTCTCAATCCCAAGGCTCGGCATAACCCGAACCGTGCACAGGAATAAGACGCATCGATAGAGTCAGGATAAGGCGTGATGGCGCAACGCCCGGTGCCGGAAGTCGGCGGTGATCTCCTTCGATTCATCGAACCACTGATGCAGCGGCAGATAGTCCTCCGCGGCGCCACCCCATTTGCGCGCCGAGGACAGCGCGTGATGATAACAATTTCCCATTGCCGCCTCCCTCAGAACTCATGCGTGTAGTTTTCGGTGGCGGTGTAGCGCTCGTTGTAGTCGAGCGTGATCGCATGCGCCGCCACATCGAAGGTGATGTCGCCATAGGCGCCGTCGGAGTTTTCCCAGCCGCAATGCGTCCGCTCCAGCACGTCATAGGCCAGGCTTTCGATGGCCGTCGCGATCGCGACGATGGATCGCTTCGGCTCGCTTTGGCCCCAGAGCGCCTCGGCGATCTCGATCGTGCTCTCCGGCATCGGGATGGCATCGTCGCCAGACCGGACCTCGACATTCTCGATCTGACCGGAATCGCCATAGCCGTCGAAGGTCACGACGACATGCGTGACGCCCGCGGATACGAGGGCATCGAGCAGCACGCCCTTGTTTAGGTTGAACAGTTCGGCCTCGAGCTGGGCACGAAGGGCATGCAGCGTCCTCCACTCGGAGAGCGGCGGGCAGGCGTCGGGTACGGTTTCGGTGTCTTCGGTCATCGGTAGCTCCTGAAGCGAATGCGCCCGGCGCGGTGGCCGGGCGGATGGAAAATCGAGAGGAAAGATGCGGGGGCGGCCGGAGCCGCCCCCGCAGGCGGAGGTCATTCAGCGGCGACCATGTGCTGCTCCTCCTCGGCGAGGTCTTCATCCTCGCTATCGCCTGCCAGGAACTCCGGCAGGTCGTCGGCCTCGACATCGGCGGAGGCCATAGCGTCGGTCTCCGTGCCGGGGTCGATCATGCGCAGCGGCTCGGGCAGCCAGCCGGTTTCCGCGAGCAGTCGCTCAGCCTCCTTCGCCATGTCGTCCTTCTTCAGGTGGTCGATAAGCTCGGCCGCCCGTTCGCCCGCCCCCTCGCGTACAGCTTCGAGAATGCGCGGCTTGGTCACGCGGCCCAGATAGTTCGCGACCGTCGGCCGCCAGCCCACGGCCACCATGTCGAGCCCGGTTGCTCGCGCCAGCCGGTCCGCCTGTGCCAGCCGCACCTCAAGACCGTGCTGGCTGACTCCCATGCCGCCATAGGGGTTCGGCTTCTCGTAGAGCGCGTTGACGCCGAAGCTCACGCAATGGGCGAGAAGCTCCATGCGGGACTCGTCGTCGAGATCAGCCAGCCAATCCCAGAGCGCTGCGTCATCTGCGGGGATGTCATCGCCCCAGCGTTCGTGCCGTTTGGCCACCGCCCGCGCCGAGGCGCTGTCGCGCAGATCCTCGGCCTGCGCCGGGAAATGCACATCGCGGACCTGGGCCTCGATGCAACCCCGCGTGGAATGCGGGAGGAAACTGTCCGTGACCAGCCGGTGCAAAAGCGCGGTCATAGCGACATGGGGGTTCATCGCCACCGCATCGCGCAAGGCGAGCGTACGATGCGCAGTCAGTTCGCTGACCAGGCGGTCGGGAAGCGGCCGGATCGTCTCGACCTCATCCTCCTCCTCGTCTGCCTCGGTGGGGGATCCGCCAACCGTAATCACGGCGCGCTGGACGCCGGCCGGCTGATCACCCTCGGTCGCAGTGCCCGCAGCGTCAGCGCCATCGTCGCCCTCGGGCTCGGCCGTCGCCTCGTCCCCGGGCCGGACATAGCCACGCTCGACCAGCAGCGTTCCATCGGAATGTATGCTGACGAAGGCCCCGGCCCGGGCCATCTGCTCGGGGGCATAGGTCATGGGACGGCGATCGAGGGCCTCCAGCGCCTCTTCAATCTCACCGAGGCGCTGGTCGACCTCGTCGGGAAGCTCGTCGGCCTCGGAATATTCGGCCTCGAGCCGGTCGTACTCGTCGCGCAGCGCTTCGCGGGTCGCGCGTTCCTCCTCGGTCAGATCGACCGTGGTGCCGGCGAGTTCCCGCAATCCGTGGTCATGACCATAGGGAAAGGTCACGGCGATCTCGATCCATTTCCAGCCCTCGGCCGCGACGGTCTCGGCCTCGGCCTTGAGCTTCTCGGTGACGAGACGGTCGAGCAGGACGGCGTCCTGAAGCCAGCCGCCATCGTCGGACTGGAAGAGATCGCGGAGTACATAGCCACCCGCATCCTCATACGCCGCGAGTCCGACGAAGGCCGCCCGCTTGTCCGAGGCCCTGACCGTGGTCTCGGTCATCAGTCGGCGGATGTAATAGGGCTCCTTCTGCCAGCCGTCCTTGATCGCCTCCCAGACCTGCTGCTGGCGCGCATGGTCCTCCGAGACAGTGAAGGCCATGAGCTGTTCGAGTGTCATGCCGTCCTCTGCATAGATGTCGAGCAGCGCGGGAGAGACCGAGGCCAGGCGCAGGCGCTGCTTCACGACCTTGACGTCGACGAAGAAGGCCGCCGCGATTTCCTCCTCGGTCATGCCCTTCTCGCCCATGGCCTGGAAGGCGCGGAACTGGTCGAGCGGATGCAGCGGCGCGCGCTCGACATTCTCGGCGAGCGACACTTCGTCGATCAGGATGTCGGCGCCGGCCTCCGACACGACACAGGGCACCGGGGCGGTCTTGTTGAGGAGCTTCTGCTTCACCAGCAGTTCCAGCGCCCGGTAGCGGCGGCCGCCGGCGGGCACCTCGAACGTGCCGGTCTCCTTGCCCTCGGCATCGACCACCGGCCGGACATGCAGCGACTGGATCAGGCCGCGCCGGACGATGGACTCGGCGAGTTCCTCGACCGAGACGCCGGCCTTCACGCGCCTGACGTTCGACTGGGAGAGCACGAGCTTGTTGAAGGGGATGTCGCGCGAGGACGACAGGGTGATCTTGGGGGTGGCAGTAGCCATGTTCTTCACTCCATGACGGACGCCGGGGAGCCTCTCTCTCCGGCAACCAGCCCGTCGCGAACTCCCCATCCCTCCTTTCACTCTCCCGGCCCCGTGCCGGCGCAATTCCCCATGACCGTCAGATCTCGCCTCGGGCGCGCAGGCTGGTCTCCCGGCCGGCGCCGGTGATGATGTGGTCATGCAGCGTCACGCCCAGAGCCGCGCAGGCCTTCAGGATCTCCCTCGTCATCGCGAGATCGGCGGCGGAGGGTTCGGGATCGCCGGCCGGGTGATTGTGGACGATGATCAGCGCGGAGGCGTTGAGTGCCAGGCTGCGCCGCAGCACCTCGCGCGGATAGACCGGGACATGATCGATCGTGCCAATAGCGAGGCATTCGTCCGAGAGGAGCCGGTTCTTCCGGTCGAGATAGAGGACGTGGAAGCGCTCGACCTCGCCGCGGATGGTGAGGGCGCAATAGTCCAGAACCGCCTGCCAGGAGGACAGGACCGGGTTCTGGTTGAGGTGGCGCAGCAGGATCTGGCGGGCTTCATAGACGACAGCCTGCTCCTGGGCCGAGAACCGGAGAGGCGGCGGGTCGATGGCGGGTTTCCTCAGATGTCGCGTCATGTTCGTAGTCCCCGACGGGCAGCCGGCCGGGCGCCGGGACTTTCACCGCGTCACGGCGAGAAGCGCCGCCCTCTGCCTCGGAGAGAGCGGCGCGGGATCGCAAATCCTGAGAGCCGGATCTCAGGCTTTCCGGGTTTCCGTATCGGCGGGTTTCAGGGCCGATCCGGCGTCATCACGAGTGCGGGCGTAGAGGCTGCGCTCGGCCGCGCGGATGCTGCCGGCGGCCCGGGCCGCTTCGGCCCAGACCGAGATCGGGAAATCGCCGGTGAAGAGCAGGTCGCGCTCGATGCCCATACCGAAGGGAAGCTGGATCGATTCGAGCTCGCTGAAGCTCCAGCTTCCGAGTTCGGGACAGCCGATATCGGCCAGGCCGAACATCACATCGCCATCCTCATCCAGCTCGGTCGCGAGCCAGACGCCCTCGCCGAAGGGATTGAAGAATTTCACGACGGGAACGTGGTCGATACCGCGCCGCCGGCCATTGGCGAGGAGCTGCGCGCGCTGCGTGCGGGTCAGGAGGATCATGCCGCGGCCCTCCGCTCGGTCGAGGCCGCATTCGGTTCGACCGTTTCCTCGTCGGGCAGATGCGCCAGCAGCCAGTCGGCCGCCTTGCTGGCCTGCGAGGCGGCGCGGACGATGGCGCGATTGTCCTCGCGCAGCACCTCCAGCCAGGAGCCGACGTAATCGGCGTGGCGCACGGTCGGCACGATGCCGAGCGAGGCGCAGCAGAAGGCAGCGTTCATCTCGGCGACCAGCTCCTCGAAGGCGTATTTCTTCGTGCCGAAGCTGCCCGAAAAATCCCGCCCCAGGCGCGAGACATGGCCTGTGGCGTGACCCATCTCGTGGAGCGCCGTCCTGTGCCAGTTGATCGGCTCGAAATAGGCGGCCGGAGGCGGCACCTGCACGTAGTCGAGCGCCGGAACATAGAAGGCGCGATCCCCGCCGATGCGGAAATCGATCCCGGTCGCCTCGATCAGCGCCTCGACCTTCGGCTCGATCATGCCGGGCGGCGGTGGTGGGGCCTCGATGGCGATGTCCTCGGGCAGGCCCTCGCATTGCGCCGCGTTGAACACTGTGAAGCGCTTCAGGAACGGAATGCTGCTGGCTTCTTCGCCCGACTCCTGGGCGCGGCGCTTCTCGTCCTCCGGCGTGAAGCGGTCGGCATAGACGACGGTGGTGCCGCGCTCGCCCTTGCGGACATTTCCGCCCAGCGAGAGCGCTTGCCGGAAGGTGAGCCAATGCTGGGTCGGATAGCCGTGCTGGACCACTGCGCCCCAGAGGATGAGGACATTGATCCCGGAATATTGCCGCGCGGTCGCGGCATTCCTCGGCATGGCGAGCGGCGCCTTCGCCGCCGCCGTCCCCCAGGGCTGGACCCAGGGCAGCCGCCCTTCCTCCAGCTCGGCGATGATCTTGTCGGTGATGTCGTCATAGAGATTGCTGCGGGCGCCGCCTGGGCGAGCGCGGTCCTTTCTGGCCATCGGGATGATCTCCGCGACGGGCGCCGGAGGCCACTCCTCCAGCCCTCAACCCGTCACGGAAAACCCGTCCGCACTCTCCCTCTCAGGGGGCGTTGCGGGGTCTCCCCGCTGAAGGGGGTGCGCCGGCAACGATAGTGCCGGCCAGGGGGAAGGCCTCCCCCCTTCAGGCCCACGGCAAGATGCGCGTTTATTCGCGGGAACAATAAAACGAGCCCGCGCGAAGGAAGAATCCGAAGCGAATAGCCGTCGCCGGTGTTGGCGTCTGCCGGTATGATGAGGTGAGTTTGGCGCTCAGGCTTGGAAAACTAATGACGCAGCATGACCAGCACATCGCCGCGTGGCGGGATGCTTTTCGCGACGAGACAACGGGCATCCACAGAACCATTCAGGATCTGCTCTGGAACTACGCCG
This sequence comes from Celeribacter persicus, assembly GCF_003050785.1. GTDB lineage: Bacteria > Pseudomonadota > Alphaproteobacteria > Rhodobacterales > Rhodobacteraceae > Celeribacter > Celeribacter persicus. The sequence continues at coordinate 11,062 of NZ_QAOH01000035.1, read as the reverse complement.
CCTTTCGCACGACGGTTCGGATCGTCCGTCTTGCAAATGAGAAGAGAGGCTCGAGACCCCCGCTTAACCAGATGATGTTCAATCTCGTTTCCGAGGGATACTGGTCAAGCCTGCTTCTCGGCACTCGCCGACTTCTCGATAAGGCCCCGATAAAAGGCCCCAAGGGAGTTTACTCGATCCGATCTGTCGTCAACGACGTGAAAGCGAGCCAAAACTGGTTGACCAGGAGAATCTACGTCGAAAAGGTGCTTGACGCGCAATACGATCTCGATTGCCTGCATCAAGAACAACATGACCACCTCGTCGCCGCGAAGGGGCGTCCAGTGTGGGGTGATCCAGAGCTCATGAAAAGTGAGGCCGCACATCGGCATTTCGATGTTTTGAGTGGCGTTTCTGCGTCAGAGCGTAACCCGAGCAATCTGATCTCGGACACGGTCTTCGAGAAGATCGAAACTCGGCTTGCCAGCCTTGATCGAATTGCCGAGCACGTTAACTCGCATGTTGCTCATGCCGGGAACAAGCAAAGTCGGCAGGACAGGGAGCTTGGTGATTTCGACATTCGCGATGCCGAAAAGACTCTCAGGCAGTTGAAGGAAATCGCGGATCTGGTCGGAGTGTGGTTCGCCAACGAAGGCAGTGCGGGCCTCGCCACATATCTCGGTGACCAATTCGAGGGCCTCGATCATGCTGTTGTAGACAGCGCCGACCTTGCCGACCTCTCAGACCAATGGCGATTGATCGATAGAGAAATCGCAGAATGGTCGATCGGGCCAGAAGATCTGTGATCCCCGAGAGGCAGGCCGATTCGTTGATTCGAACCGATACCCGCCTTCTGTCAAAGCCACCGGCTTTACCGGAAATCCCGCGCCTTCACCCTGATGCCGCCGGCCTCCGGCCCCTGCTGCCCGGCCGTCGCCGCATCGCGCTGCCCGACGCTCGCCAAATCTCGCGACAGATCGACGATCCGATGGGCGACGAGATGCACGACCTCGCCCTCGCGCTGAACGCGGCCCCTGACAGCGATCATGCTCGATGAGAGAATGACCCGCCGATAGCGCTCGAAGACCTTCTGCCAGACGACGAGATTGGCGATGCCGGTCTCGTCCTCGAGCGTGATGAACATGACGCCATTGGCCGAGCCGGGACGCTGGCGCACCAGCACGATCCCCGCCGCCTCCAGCCAGCGCCGGTCGCGCGCCGCCATCGCCTCGGCACAGCTGACGATCCGGCGCCTCGCCAGGTCCTCTCGCAGGAAGGAGACCGGATGGCGGCGCAGTGACAGGCCGATATGCCCATAATCCTCGACCACCTCGCGACCGGCAGGCATCGCTCTGAGCGCGATCGCCGGCTCATCGAGTTCCGGAACGGTCCTCCCCTCGCGCTCAGAGACGGCGGCGAAGAGCGGCAGCTCCTCGTCGCGCAGCCCCTTGATGGCCCATTGTGCCTCGCGCCGGGCCAGACCGAAGGCCGGGCGGAATCCGTCGGCCGCCGCGATCTGATCGAGGGCCGTCACGGGTACGCCCGCCCGCCGCCAGAGATCGTCGACCGAGGTGAAATTCTCATCGCCCCGCGCCGCGACGATGGCGGCGGCATGGGCATTGGCGAGGCCCTTGACCATGCGCAGCCCGAGACGGACCGCGAGGCGGCTTTCGTCGCCGGTCGGCTCCAGCGTGCAATCCCAGCGGGAGGCGTTGATGCAGACCGGGCGGACCTCCACCCCGTGCTCGCTTGCGTCGCGCACGATCTGGGCCGGCGCATAAAAGCCCATGGGCTGGGCGTTGAGGAGCGCGGCGCAGAAGACATCCGGGTGCCAGCATTTGAGCCAGGCCGAGGCATAGGCGATCAGCGCGAAGCTCGCCGCATGGCTTTCGGGGAATCCATAGGAACCGAAGCCCTCGAGTTGCTGGAAGGTCCGGGCAGCGAACTCCTCCTCGTAGCCGCGCGCGATCATCCCCGAGATCAGCCGGTCGCGGAACTTCGAGACCCCGCCGGTATGCTTGAAGGTGGCCATGCTCTTGCGCAGGAGATCGGCCTCGCCCGCGGTGAAGCCCGCGCATTCGATGGCGACGCGCATCGCCTGCTCCTGGAACAGCGGCACACCGAGCGTCTTGCCCAGCACCTTCTCCAGCTCCGGCCGGGGATAATCGACCTCTTCCAGGCCCTCGCGCCGGCGCAGATAGGGATGGACCATATCGCCCTGGATCGGCCCCGGCCGCACGATCGCGACCTGTACCACCAGGTCGTAATAGGTCCGGGGCTTCAGGCGCGGCAGCATGGACATCTGCGCCCGGCTCTCGATCTGGAAGGTGCCGAGTGTGTCGGCCTTGCGGATCATCGCATAGGTGCGCGGATCCTCGGCCGGGATCGATGCCAGATCGAGGCGGATATCCTTGTGCTCGGCCAGCAGGTCCAGCCCCCGGCGCATGCAACTCAGCATGCCGAGCGCCAGGACATCGACCTTCATGAAGCGCAGCGCGTCGATATCGTCCTTGTCCCATTCGATGATCTGACGCCCCTCCATCGCCGCAGGCTCGATGGGGACGAGATCGTCGAGCCGGTCATGGGTCAGCACGAAACCGCCCGGATGCTGCGACAGATGCCGCGGCGCGCCGCGAAGCTGGGCAGCCAGTTCGAGCGTCAGGCGCAACCGGCGATCCTCGGGATTGAGGTTGAGATCGCGGAGCTGCTGCTCGGTCACACCGGCCTCGGACCAGCCCCAGAGCTGGCCGGACAGCGTCTGAATCAGGTCTTCGGGAAGCCCCAAGGCCTTGCCCACCTCCCGCAGCGCGCCCTTGGAGCGATAGCGGATGACGGTCGCGGTCAGCGCGGCGCGCTCGCGGCCGTAATGCTCATAGACCCACTGGATCACTTCCTCGCGCCGCTCGTGCTCGAAATCCACGTCGATGTCGGGCGGCTCCCGGCGCTCCTCGGAGACGAAGCGCTCGAACAGGAGATCGTTGCGGCCGGGATCGATCGCGGTGATGCCGAGCACATAGCAGACGGCGGAGTTCGCCGCCGATCCGCGTCCCTGGCAGAGGATGCCGCGCGACCGGGCGAAGCGGACGATGCTGTTCACCGTCAGGAAGTAGGGCGCGTATTCGAGCTTGCCGATCAGGGCCAGCTCATGCTCCAGCGCGGCTGTCACCTCGTCGGGGACACCCTCGGGATAGCGGTGTGCGGCGCCCTCCCAGGTCAGCCGCTCCAGGGTTTCCTGCGGGGTTAGCGCCGGATCGTCGCGCTCTTCGGGATATTGATAGCGCAGCTCGTCGAGCGAGAAGCGGCAGCGAGCCGCGATCTCACGCGTCCGGGCCAAAGCCTCGGGCCAGCGCGCGAAGAGCCGGTGCATTTCGGCGGGCGGCTTCAGATAACGGTCGGCATGGCGCTCGCGCCGGGCTCCGAGCGCGTCGACGGTGACATTGTGCCGGATCGCGGTGACGACATCCTGCAGGATACGGCGGCCGGGCTCATGGAAGAGCACGTCATTGGTCACGACGGTGGGCACGCCGAGGCGCGCGGCGAGCGCCGACAGCTCCCAAAGGCGCATCTGGTCGTTGGGTCGCCGCCGCAGCGTCAGGCCGAGATAGGCGCGGGTCCCGAAGGCATCGCGCAGGCGCCGCAGGCGCAGGCCGCAAGTCTCGTCGGCAAGGTCCGGCACCAGGACCGCAATCAAGCCCTCGCCACAGGCGGCGAGATCGTCCCATTCGAGGTGACAGCGCGCCTTGCCCGCCCGCCCCTTGCCCAGCGACAGCAGGCGGCAGAGCCTCGACCAGGCCGCCCGGTCTGTCGGATAGACCAGCACCGACATGCCGCAGACGAGATCGAGGCGGCAGCCGACGATCAGCCGTACGCCCGCCTCCTTCGCCGCCTCATGGGCGCGCACGATACCGGCCAGCGTGTTGCGGTCGGTCACGGCGAGCGCGTCGATCCCCATCGCGGCCGCCGCGGCGAAGATCTCCTCGGCCGAGGAGGCGCCGCGCAGGAAGGAAAAATGCGACGTCACCTGCAATTCGGCGTAAACGGGGGCGCTCATCCGAAAATCCCGTGCAGGAACCAGCGATGCGAGCCCGTGGCGGCATCCTCGCCATCGCCGGAGCGGAAGATCCAGAAGCGTTCGCCGGCATCGTCCTCGACCCGGAAATAGTCCCGCACCGCGATCAGTTCGGCATCGCGTTTCCACCATTCCCCGAAGATGCGCTCGGGGCCGTCGGCCCGGCGGACACGGCGGCGCACGCCCTTCCAGGAGAACCAGTTCGGGGGATGGTCCGGCAGCAGCGCCATGGTCTCGATCGGCTCCGGTCGGGCCAGGAGCCGCGACGGGCGCGGCCAATGGTCGGGCCAGCCCGCGCCCGCATCCTCGGCAAGCGGCGGCAGGCGGCGGACCGAGCGTTCGGGCACGTCGCTCGCCACCGGCGCGAAACGATAGACCGCCCGCGCGCCGACCCGGTTCGCCAGCGTGTCGATCAGGCTGGAGAGATCCGGCGCGCCCTCCTCGATCAGGCTGCTGGCCGCCTGTTTCAGGGCCAGCGGTTCGGCCAGGGTGGCGGTCAGCGACATGACCTCGATGCCAAAGCCCGGCGCGATGGTCTCGATCTTGTCGCAGAGAAGCCGGGTCAGGCGCGCGGGATCCCGCACCGGCATGGCCAGGCCGATGCGCACCGTCTCGATCCGGTTGTCGACCCGGTGGCAGAGCAGGTCGAGACGGCGTGCGCCAATGCCCCGGCCTTCGAGCGCCTCGCAGAGCGCCATAACCAGCTTGCCGATATAGCGCGCGATGGTCTCGGCGGCGCCGATCGGTTCGGCGAAAACGCGGCGAACCGAGACCAGCTCCTCCGGGCGGATCGGTTCTATGGGTTCGGCGGCCTCGCCCAGGGCCTGATCGAGACGCCGGCAGAGCTCGGGGCCGAAGCGCCGGGTCAGGGGCGCGCGCGGCTGCCCGATCAGGTCGCCGATGCGGCCAAAGCCGAGATCGTATAGCCCCGCTGCGATCGCGGGCGGCAGGCGCAGGGCTTGCAGCGGCAGCGGCGCGAGGACCGGGACGGTTTCGCCGGGAGGGGCGACAAACAGCGGATCGGCCGCATAGCGCGCCAGCGCATGGGCCGCGCCCCAGCTATCGGCGATGGCAGCGCGGGCGGTGACCCCGGACATGACAAGCCGTCCGGTCAGTGCTTCCAGCATGGCCGTTTCACCACCATGCAGATGGTCGGCGCCGGTCGCGTCGATCACGATGCCGTCAGGCGCGTCGACAGCGACGATCGGACTGAAGCGTTGCAGCACCCAGAGCGCAAGACGTTCGAGACTGTCCAGGTCGGCTCGCGGATCGTCGGGCTCGATGTGGAGGCCGGGCACCATCGCCTGGGCCTTGGTGACGGGCATGCCGGCGCGCAGGCCGAGCGCCCGCGCGGCCGGATCGGCCGCCGTCACCACCCGGCGGTTCTTCTCCCTTCCGGCGATGACCAGCGGCGCCTCACCGGGCGGCGCTGCGTCGCCCGCCTTCCGCCGCAACCGGTCTGTCGGCCAGTTCGGCAGGAAGACGGAGATGACCCGAGCCATCGCACGCCTCCAGTTCGATATCGAGACATTCGCCCGCCCGCGCCCGGATCAACTCAACGAGCCAGCGCGGCCGCCCGACGCCGGCAACCGGAAGGGGCGAGGACGGCAGCGCCGAGATCCGCCAGCGGGTCATCGCAGCCGTCGGCTGCCCGAAATCGCTGGCCTCCGCCTGCCGCCGCCAGCGGCGCAGCGCGATGCAGAGGGTTGCCGAGCCTTTCGCCGCGAGATGCAGCCGCCGCGAGGCGGTCATCGGCAGGCGCGCGACGTCGCCGACGACCGCCCCCAGCCCGCCATGCCTCAGCCCCTCCTCCATACAGGCCAGAACGGCCTTGTCGTCTCCGGCTTCGACGAAGATCACCCGGCCGGGCGGCAGTCCGGCCTGCTCCAGCCCCGGCGCGAAGAGATCCTGGAGCGCCACGCACCAGAGCACCTGGCCGATGGTGCGGGCGGCGATCCCGGCCGTGAAACAGGCCGCCGCCGCGCCATCCACCGCCCCGTTGCCGCCTCCGGCGACTTCATGGAGGCACCCGAGCGCCAGCCCGCCACCGGGCAGCTTGCGATCCAGCGGCGCGATCCCGAAGGGCAGCACCTCGTACGGACGCGCGCCATCGCCTTCGAGCCGCGCGATGCGCGCCCGAAGGTCGGCAATGGCTGGGCTGTCTGCACGGTTGGGCATATGAGGATGGCGTCTCCGGGGCTTTGCACTGGTCGATTCCGTTGCTATGTTCTTTATTTGTTCTCTTGCGGGTCGAGAGTCAATCTCGGCCATCCCGGAAGTGATCGACGGAGCGCAATGCCCTATGGTGGCGTAAAGTATTCGCAAGGAGAGTAGCAGGGCGATGTGCAACCTGTATCGCATTACAACCAATCAGCAGGCGATCCGGGATTTCGTGGCCGCCACCCATGACAGTATCGGCAATCTCGAACCGTCGATGGACGTCTATCCCGACCGGCCGGCCCCGGTTGTGCGCAACACCGACAGCGGACGGGAACTGGCTTCGCTGACCTGGGGCATGCCGACGCCCATCGAATATCTGAAATCCCGCGACGCGCCGGACACCGGCGTCACCAATATCCGCAACACGGCCAGCCCCCATTGGCGCAAATGGCTCGGGGTCGGGCATCGCTGCGTGGTCCCGGCCACCGCCTTTTCCGAATATGGGCAAAAGCCCGATCCGGTCACGAAGCGCAAACCGCTGCACTGGTTCGCCCTCGATGAGACCCAGCCCCTGTTCTTCTTCGCGGGGATCTGGACGCCATGGCGCGGAACTCGCGGCTCGAACCGCACCCCGCGCCCGGGCGATCATCAGCTGTTCGCCTTCCTGACGACCGAGGCCAATGGCGTGGTGGAGCCGATCCATCCGAAGGCCATGCCCGTCATCCTGACGAGCCGCGACGAAGTCGAGACCTGGCTGACCGCCGACTGGGAGGAAGCGAAGGGCCTGCAACGGCCGCTGGCCGACGAGCGGCTGGTGATCGCGGAGACGCCAGCGAGCGCAACCGCCGATGGCATGTTGCCGGGCATCTGACAATGATCCGGACGACGGAAATGGGCCGGAAGGAAGAAGAGCAGTTAGCGGCGACGCTCGCCAAGGCGATGGCGATGATCTGCGTCCGCAACAGCAAGCTGGAAGACCTGCATGCAGGGCCGGTCCCGGTCACGAAGACCGGCGACTATTCCGACGTCTTCGTCATCGACGCGGACGGCAATCGCATCCCCTGGGTAACCGTGTCGCGGTTCGACGATGACGAGATGCGCGACCTGATGCGCCAGGTGGTCAATCGCCTCTACACGTTCCAGACCTGCTTCGCCGAGCCGAAGTTTCAGGCGGTGATCGATAAATGGCTTGGCGTGGCGCGCAACTGGGACGAGCCGGTCCTCGACGAGCGCCTTGCGGGAAGGCCCTCATAGCGAGTTGGATGTGGACAGCGAACGCTTACCGACTGCACCACCATTCTTCGCCATCGGGCCAAGAGCGGGCCAGCCTCTCCGCAATAAGGATGTCGCCGATGTCGCGGCCGCCGATCCTGATAGTCACCAGCGTCCGCGTGCCGGTGTTGTCCGGCTCTCCATATTCGACGGTCCAGTCGTGCGAGTTCAGCAGTTCGATCACCCGGTCGCTGGCCCGCTGTGCCAGCGCGATTTCGGCGTCGCCACCACAGATGTGGGTTTGCGGTTCCGGGGTGTCGTAGCCTTCCATGCGCAGCTTTTCCCCGTCGATCCAGATCGTGTCGCCATCAACGAGGCAATATTCGTCGGCGGTACGGGCCTGGCCGGGAACGCACTTCGCAATCTGCAGCCGAGGCTGAGCCTTGGCAGGTTCGGGCAGGCCGCCGACCGCCCAAAATAGCGAGAGGAAAAGCACGAACATCTGCCAGCGGAATGTGGACGATGGGTGAAGACGAATTTGCATGGGCGGATCTGATCTACTGCAATCTGAGTGAAGGGCGAATCGCTACGGCTGAAGGCCAGCCAAGTTTTCAACTTCCAGCTTCACCGAGCGACGCCGCGATGTCGCTGATCGTGCGGAGCAGAACCAGGGGATCATCCCTGGACGGCTCGAAACCGCGCCGCCTCCAGAACTCGGCCGCCTCCCCGTCGACGGCATTGACCAACAAGGCCCGCCCGCCGATCAGCGAAGCGGCCTGAACGCAGCGTTGGAGGGCATGTTTCACAAGGCCGGTGCCAATGCCCAACCCTGCCCATGCTGTGTCGGTCGCGAGTTGGCCGAGCAACATGCACGGAACCGGGTTGGGCGGCTGGCCTGTCCGGATCGAGCGCGGCAGAACCGAAGGCACCACACCGGTAGGCGCAAGGCCGTAGTAGCCGACCACGCGCCCGGCCTCATGAACGACGAGGACGGCGGTGAAGCCCTTCTGCTGATTGGAGAGGGCGCGTGATTTCAGCCAGTGGTCAAGCGTGGGCTTGCCACAGGTGAACTCGGACACATCGTGAGCGGCGGTAAGCGGTTCGGGACCCGAAAGGAGCAATGGCTTACCGCTTCGCTTTGTGATCGGGCTCCCATGGCGCGGGACGCTTCAGGACTTCGACCATCTCCGGAACGGGAGCGGCCGGACGCGCCAGCACATCCATGAACTCGGCGAAGCCTTCCGGGCTCATCCGGATCAGGCCTTGTTCCATGACGACCTCCTCGGCCGCGCGCACAGCGGCGTCGCGCACGAAATCGGTGCGCGAGCGGCCGCGCAGGCTGGCGGCACGATCGATCATTGCGACATCCGCCTCGGGCAAGCGCATCGAGATCGGGTATTCCTTGCGTTCGGCGGTCGTGGCCATGGCGAATCTCCTTGGTCGGCATATAGCGCCTTGTATCGCGAATTACAATACGATAAGGTTGCGCCTACAGTCAATGACCTCATGAGGAGAGGCGACGAGGCCAATGATGACCGGGCCAGCGAGGGATTCCGATAGGTTATTTTGCTACGCCATGGCTCGCCAGGACACGCTGGGCTACGCTACAGCCCGCTCACCCGCGCCAATTGCCGCCGAATATTCGCCTTCAATTTCCATTGCTTATGCTTCCCTCGGGGCGAATGCTGCAAGTTATGACCTTGCGAGCCCCAGGAAACCCGGCAAAGATAACAGGAGGAGAGCGCGAAGCGCTGCTCGAATCCTTGCTGCTGGACGAGCCGGAGCTGACGTTTACGCCACGCGGCAATCCCGACCCTCGCCTTCTGCGTCTGGTCGGCATCCTGGCGAGGCAGGCGGCGCAGGAGTGTTATGCAGAGGAAGTGAAGATGTCACGGCAAAGGAGGAAGCGCTCCTCCTGATACGGATGGGAGCCAAGTTTTGAAAGTCGCGATCTACGCCCGCTATTCCTCCGACAATCAACGCGACGCTTCCATCGCCGACCAGTTCCGCATGTGCCGCCTCCATGCCGAAAAGCAGGGCTGGCACATCGTCGAGGAATATTCGGACCACGCGATCTCCGGCGCCTCGCTGATCCGGCCGGGCATTCAGGCGCTCATGGCCGACGCTATGGGCGGCCGTTTCGACCTGATCCTGGCCGAGGCGATGGACCGCCTCTCCCGCGACCAGGAAGATATCGCCGGCATCTTCAAGCGCATGTCCTATGCCGACGTGAAGATGTTCACCCTCTCGGAAGGCGAGGTGACGCACCTGCATGTCGGGCTCAAGGGCACAATGAATGCGCTCTTCCTGAAGGATCTGGCCGACAAGACCCGCCGCGGACAGCGCGGCCGGGTCGAGGCAGGCAAATCGGGTGGTGGCAATGCCTATGGCTACGATGTGGTCAAGAAGTTCGATGCGAACGGCGAGCCGATCCGCGGCGATCGCACCATCAACGAGTTCCAGGCCGAGGTGGTCCGCCGCATCTTCCGCGACTACGCGGCCGGCAAATCGGCCAAGACCATCGCCTTCGCGCTGAACAAGGAAGGCATTCCCGCTCCGTCAGGCGGCGACTGGGGGTTCAGCACGATCAACGGCAACCCGAAGCGCGGCAACGGCATCCTCAACAACGAGATGTATGTCGGCAAGATTGTCTGGAACCGCCAGCGCTTCGTCAAGGATCCGGAGACCGGCAAGCGGCAGGCCCGCCCCAACCCGGAAGAGGAATGGGTCATCCAGGAAACGCCGGAGCTGCGCATCCTCGATGACGATCTCTGGAACGCGGTGAAGGCGCGGCAGGAGAAGAACAAGATCGCGCGGAAGGAGAACGGCGAGGCCGATCTCTCCCGGATCAATACCCGCCGCCGCCCCAAATACCTCTTCTCGGGACTGACCAAATGTTCCTGCTGTGGCGGTGGATATTCCGCGATCTCGGCGACGCTGATCGGATGTGCGACGGCCCGCAACAAGGGGACATGCGACAACCGGGTCAACATCCGCCGCGACGAGTTGGAATCGCGCGTGCTGAACGCACTGCGTACCAAACTCGTCGATCCGGAGCTCTTCGCCCATTTCTGTGAAGTCTTCACGCAGGAGATGAACCGGCTGCGCATGGAAGGTCGCGCCGAAGTCGCGTCGGCTGAGGCGGAGATTGCGAAGATCGATCGGGAACTTGAGACGCTACTCAATCTGATTCTGAAGGGTGGGGCGGCTGACGCGCTCAACGCGAAGATGGTGATGATTGAGAAACGCAAGAAGGAACTTGAACTGTTCCTGGCCGAAGCCGACGAACCGCCACCGCTGCTGCACCCAAGTATGGCACTGCAATACCGCAAGCGGGTCCAACAGCTTTACGACGCCCTGCAGGACGAAGACGAGGGGAAGCGGATCGAGGCCGCAGACACGCTACGCTCGCTCGTGGATCAAATCGTGCTAACCCCGGTCGACGGCAAGGTGGAGATCGACGTTCAGGGCGATCTTGCTGGAATCCTTACGATTTCCACGCAAAGCAAAACCCCCGCAGCGGGTGCTACGGGGGCGCAAGTAAAGATGGTTGCGGGGGTAGGATTTGAACCTACGACCTTCAGGTTATGAGCCTGACGAGCTACCGGGCTGCTCCACCCCGCGACAATATGTTGTGCTACG
>NZ_QAOH01000034.1 GCF_003050785.1 Celeribacter persicus | reverse complement strand
GAAACAATGGCCTGGCTGGAGAAACAGCTCGCAGCATAAATGTGTCTGTCCGAGGCGTAAGTGCGACTTGTGGCAAAGTTTGCAACAGAGCCCCCGTGGCCCCGTGCAGCAGCAGACTGGCCCGGGGTGCATCGGATGCCGGATACCAGGTCCCGATAAGTGTGGCTCCGTCCGCCGGAATGGTGATTGTCTGCGCGGCCTGTTCCAAAACTCTCGCTTTCCTTGCATTCTTCCTCTGCATTGGACCGACTGGTCTACGCAAGCAATAGACCAATCGGTCCAATGGCGCTATCTGTTTTGTCATGAGTGACCCAACGTCCCGCGACAAGCTGATCCGCACCGCCTCGAACCTCTTTCGCCAGAAGGGGTATTCGGGCGTTGGTCTTTCGGAGCTTCTCAAAGAGGCGGGGCTCCCGAAAGGGTCGCTCTATTACCATTTCCCGAACGGCAAACAGGAATTGGCCGAAGCCGCGACACGCTGGGCTGGGGCGTGGCTGGAACGGTTGCTCGATGCGACCTTCGCGCAGGCCGAAAGCTTTAACGAAGGTGCGCTCATGGTCTGCGACGCCATTGCCACCGAGGTAACGTCACAGACTCATGTCCCGGCCTGTCCCGTGCTCAGCATCCTGCAAGCCGCTCCGCTGGAACCGCGCCTCCAGATCACCGCGCAGGAGGTCTATGGCAGCTGGACGAAATGTATCGAGAAACACGCCAAACGGTTGGGGCATGCCCGGCCCGACGACGCCGCCTTTTCCTTGCACTGTCAATTGCAGGGCGCGTGGGTCATTGCCTATGCCCAACAATCAAACGCGGCTTTTACCCAACTGGCGCGGGAACTCAGGACAAAATTTTGAATTTTGTCGAGCCAGACATCTGTGTTGGGTGCAGTAACCTTATGCTTCGACGTTGCGCTGCGCTTCTGCTCAAACCCGGAAACTGGTTTAAGCAGAAACGCCTTAGCTCAGGATTTTCCGGAACCGGGCCAGCACCATAGACAGGGCGACGATCGACATCGCCATCATCGCGGCAAGCTGTCCAATCACGAGATCCAACCCTGCGCCCCTGTAGAGGACGGATTGTGCAAAGGAGACGAAATGCGGCGAGGGGCTGATCGTGCGCATGACAAGTTGTAGCCAGTCGGGCATGGATTCGAGCGGGGTTATGCCCCCTGACAGAAGAATCATGATGACGATGACCGGAATGGTCAAAAGGCCGAATTGGCCCATGTTATGGGTGAAACTCGCGAGCATCAGACCAAGCGAGGCCACCGACACGACATAGATCGCGGCACCCAGAACATAGAGCGCCAGAGAACCGGCAATCGGCACCCCCATTGCCCACTGCACCACCACCACGAGGCTGAACACGGAGGCAAAAAGGATCACGCCGCCGGTGGCAAAAATTTTCGACAGGACGATCTCATGCGGACGCACGGGCATCACAAGCACATGTTCGATGGTGCCACGTTCACGTTCGCGGATCAAAGACGCCCCGGACAAGATCAGCATCAGCATCGTGACGTTGTTCATCAGCTGCATCACGGAAGTGAACCAGCGCGCGGTCATGTTCGGATTGAACCGGCTGCGGAGCACCACATTCACCAAATCATCGCTGGCGACGCCCGGCGTGAGATAATCGGAGACGGTTTCGGCCAGCAGCTGGGTCATGAAGGACGAGCCATTGCCCGCAAAGGCCACAGCGGTGGCATCCGCAAGAATTTGTATCTCCGCCTCATCGCCCCGGCGCAGATCGCGCTCAAGATCGGGGGGCAGAGAGACGACCAGAACATAGTCGCCATTGGTCTGCGCCTCTGCCGCCTCCGCCGGGCTCAAAAGCACGGGCGTTGCAAAGAGGGGCGCGCGGATTTCGTCGATGATCCGGGCTGAAAGCGGGCTGTGGTCTTCATCGACCACAGCGACGGACAAGTCCTTCACCTCCGTCGAGCCGGCATCAGACACAAGCCAGACGGCCGCGCTGAACACGTAAAGTATCAAGGCGACCATCACGAGATCGCCGCGGATCGCACGCAGCTCCTTGACCGTCAGGAGGAGGATATTGGCGAGGCTTTTCAACATGTCAGGCCTCCTGCTTGCGCAGAGCAAGCACAGATAGGGTGAGATAGATCAGGCAGAACCCCGCGATGACAAGGATGTTGATCGCAACATCGCCGAAACCGAAGCCTTTGAGGAAGGTGCCGATGGAGATCGGCTGGAACCACGCGCCGGGGAAGGACAAGCCTACGATGCGCCCCATAGGTGCAAGCGTGGAAACGGGGGTGATCAGGCCGGAGAAGTTCACCGTCGGAATGATGGACAGCACCGCTGTTGCGAAGACCGCCGAGACCTGCGTGCGGGTAAAGCTCGACATAAACTGCCCAAAGCCAGTTGTGGCGATGACATAGAACAGCGCCGCAAGCCCAAGCGCAGGTAGGCTGCCATGCAGGGGCACGCCGAAGACCCAAAGGCCAAGCCCCGCCAGAACCCAGAAATTGAACCAAGCGATGATGATATAGGGGATTTGCTTACCGACGAGGAACTCCACCTTGCGCACCGGGGTGGCACGGAAATTGGCAATCGTTCCGGTTTCCTTTTCGCGCACGACCGAAATCGCCGACATGATCGCCGGGATCAGCATCAAAATGAGCATGAGCATCGACGGCACCATGGCATGCGCGCTTTTGAAAGCCTGATTGTAGAGATAGCGAGTCGTAATCGACAGGCTGTCGGAGCTTTCCGTGCCCGTTTCGGTGGCAAGATCGTCGGCGAATTGCCTGAGAAGGCCAAGCGCATAACCCTCGGCGGTTTCTCCACGGAACGGCATGGAACCATCGATCCAGAGCGATATTTCCGGCGCGCTTCCCTGATGCAGCGCTTTGCCAAAGCCATCGGGAATTTCCAACGCCACTGTCAAGTTACCCCGCTCCATCCGCTGATCCAGCGCGTCAAGCGAGGTGAAATCGTCCTTTTGATCGAATTGGGGAATGGAGCTAAACGCCTCGATAAGGCGGCGGCTTTCCGGCGTGTGGTCCATGTCGTTGACCGCAAAGCTCAGCTTGTCGACATCAAAGGAAATCCCGAACCCCATGGTAATCAACAGGATGATCGGCCCAGCAAGAGCAAAGAACATCCGGATCGGATCACGGATCAATTCCAGCGTTTCGCGCGAGGTATAGGCCCAAAGACGGCTCATCGCGCGTTGCACTGCATTGGGGGCGACGGCCTCGACATCGTTCTTCAAAGCATCGGTGTCCGCCGCGCCCTCATCGGCCTGCGTCTCTCCTTCAAGCGCCGCGATAAACGCCTCTTCCAATGTCTGTGCCCCGCGCCGTTCGGTCAGCTCCTCGGGGGTGCCGACATCGAGCACGCGCCCGGCATGCATAAGCGAAATCCGGTCGCAGCGTTCCGCCTCGTTCATGAAATGGGTGGAGATGAAGATCGTCACACCCTCGTCACGCGACAGCGAAATCAGCTTGCGCCAAAACGCATCGCGCGCCAGAGGATCAACCCCGGAGGTCGGCTCATCTAGGATGAGTATGCGCGGCTCGTGGATGGTCGCGACCGCCAATTGCAAACGCTGGCGGATCCCCAAAGGCAACCCGTCGGGCATCGACGCCGCCACCTCGGTCAGTTCGAATTCGTCCAAAACCTCGCGCACTCGCTCCGCGCGGCGCTCGGGTGGAATGTGATAGAGCTTGGCGTGCAATTCGAGGTTCTGCCGCACCGTCAGCTCGGCATAGAGCGAAAAAGCCTGCGACATGTAGCCAATGTCCTGGCGCGCGGCCATGTCGCCGTTCTCAAGCTCTGCGCCAAAGAGTTTCGAGCGCCCTTCCGTCGGCTGCAACAGCCCGGTGAGCATTTTCATCGTCGTCGATTTGCCGCAGCCGTTGGAGCCGAGAAAGCCGAAAATCTCGCCTTCCGGAATGGTGAAACTGACATGATCGACGGCGGTAAAATCGCCGAAACGCTTCACCAGTTCGAAGGCCTCGATGGCCGGCATCGCACCGTCTTTTTTCGGCAGAGGCCGCAGGGTTACTCCGACCTCCTCGCCCTCCTCTTTCGGCAACATTTCGATGAAGGCCTCTTCGAGTGTCGCCTTGCCCGTCTGCGCGCGGATTTCCTCAGGCGTTCCCGTAGCGATCACCTTGCCGTCGTTCATGGCCGCCAGCCATTCAAAGCGTTCCGCCTCTTCCATATAGGCGGTGGCGACCAGCACACTCATGCCGGTGAGCTTGGCGCGGATGCGATCAATAAGCTCCCAGAACTGTCGCCGGGACAAAGGGTCCACCCCGGTCGTCGGTTCGTCAAGGATCAGCAGGTCAGGATCATGGATCAGCGCCGCGCAAAGCCCGAGCTTCTGCTTCATCCCGCCCGACAGCTTGCCCGCCGGACGATCAAGAAATGGCCCAAGCCCAGTGGCTTCGGTCAGCATCGCGATGCGTTCGCGCCGTTCGGCCTGTTTCTGTCCAAAGAGGCGCCCGAAGAAATCGAGGTTCTCGCGCACACTCAGCGTCGGGTAGAGGTTTTTGCCCAGCCCCTGCGGCATATAGGCAATCCGCGCGCCCAGGGTGCTGCGGGCACTGGCGTCGCACATGTTATGGCCGAGCACCGTGACCTCGCCCGCTTGCGCTTTGCGTACACCGGCAATGAGGCCCAGAAGCGTGGATTTCCCGACCCCGTCCGGACCGATCAGGCCAACCACTTTTCCGGCGGGAATGTCGAGTGTCACATCGTCGAGCGCAAAGACCGCCTTGTAACGATGCGACACGGCGTTCAGGCGTGCCACATACCCCATATCGGATCACTCCGGCACGTTGACGGTCAGATGCTCCGGCCAGTCCACGTCAGGTTCGGTGCGCACAAAACCGATGCCCCGCACCCCGCTTTTGATCAGGCTCTCGTATTTCGCCAAAAGCGCACGCGGCACCGAAAGTTTCACCCGGAACACAAGCTCTTCGCGCTGCTCCTGCGTTTCGACACTCTTCGGCGTGAATTGCGATTGCGGTGAGATGAACGTGATCGTCGCGGGAACGACATAGTCGGAAATCGGATCGAGAATGAGCCGCGCCTCATCGCCCACCGCCAGCGTGCCGATCACCGTCGCGGGCAGGTAGATGTTCATGTAAACATTGCTCAGATCGAGCATGGTGACCACAGGATAGCCCGCATCAATCACCTCGCTTGGTTCATGCAGGCGATACAGCACCCGGCCTCTCAGCGGCGCGGTGATGGTCAGATCGTCGAGCGCCAATTGCACCTGGTCCTGATCCGCCTCAGCGGCAGCGATGGACGCCTTGGCATCTTCGATTTGCGCCTTGGCCATCTCGACCGTGGCCTTGGCGCTGTTGAGCGCATTGGTCGCATCGTCGAGTGTGCTTTGCGATGTGGTTCCACTGTCATGCAGCTTCACCACACGGTCATAGGTGGTTTGTGCCACGGAAAGCGCGCTTTCGGCCTGCATCAGTGTCGCCTGCGCCACCGTCAGCCCGGCATTGGCACGCAGCACGGCCGCCTTTGCTGCATTGAGCTGGGCCGTAGCGTCCGCCGTGCCCATTTGCGCGATCACATCGCCCGCAGACAACAGATCACCCTCCGCCGCCGTAACACTGTCGATGCGCCCGGCATATTTCGTGGCGACATCGACGGTTTGCGCCTCAATGCGGCCGTTGGAACTATAGATGCCCTCCTCACCACTCGATTTGCCGAATTTTTCGAGCAGTGTGTCGAAGTCGGGCCCAGCGGTTGCTGGTGCGGCAGTGACAGAAAGAAACGCTGACAGAAAACTTGCAACGACAATGCGAAGGATTGGGGGATGTAATGTGGACAATACGGACATGTTTGCGGCCTCTTCTCTCACAGGCAGGAGTCTTTGTTTATGGCGTTCGCTAAAGCGTTTCTCAAAAAACTTGAGGCACTCAATTTTTGAGAAACGCAGCACTATCAATTCAGTGTGGCAACGTTTTCCACTCAATCTGATTCAGATTAAACGAAAAACGCTTTAATTCTCTATACCTTCCGAAGGGTCCTCGTAACACATTATAAATGACAAATGTGTCATTTTGTCTTTGACCGTATGGGTTTTCTTCATTGAACCTGCTGGAACACAGAAAGGCGAGACATCTTTGCTCAATGGCCCAGACGGGGAACTTCGATAAAACCATGTGCTAACGCGTTTCGCATTAAATTTGAATCACAGATTTTGTGTGAAGCGCTCACAACGTTTATATGTTGCACTGCGTTTTCTTTTTCCCTGGCTCAGATAAAAAGAAAAACGCTTTAGACACAGCCTTGGCGGTTATCCCGTTCCCAAAAGATAGGCGGCCTGCGTGCGGTCGAACCAGGCCCCTTTGCAAAGGCTGATTGCAACGCCGCACGCAGGCTCAGACGTTCGGCCAAAGCGGCCTGTGGATCGGATGCAATCAGCGCGTGGATGTCGCGCGGAATTGCCGCCGGGGACAGATCGGCGCGGGGCGGGCAGGGTCAGGATCGGAAAGGTTTTGTCGCTCAGGGTTTGGTTTGAAACTTTGAAAGGGGTGACGAGTGGCAGGTTGACAATGCGCAACTCGGCCGCCTCGATTTTCAGCGGGGTGAAGGAAGGGGGCATTTAGGGTTTCGGGGCAATCAGCGGGTTTTGGAGATGACACGGGCGAAGGTTTCGCTGTCGGCATGGGAGAACAGCTTTTCGGGCGGTCCCTGTTCGGCGACGCGGCCTTCCATGACGTTTTCCAACACGGTGCGATGGGGCGGCGGCGGTCAAATCCGAAGCAGTCGTGGGAGATGCATGGCTGAATTTCCAAACCGGCTGAGGGTCTGGGCTTGGATGAAATCTAAAGTCGCCCGTAATTTGGGCACATTAAGCATGGCTTTGAGGAAACTCAAATCGCTTTATACTTCCTTGTTGAACATGAAGGCCGGGCTGAGCCCGGTCTTTTTGTGCCGAGATTCCGATACGCTGTACACGTCATGCCTTTCTTTTTATGGATCAGGTTAAACGCGTGACGGTTCGGGTATGGCCAATCATAATTCACCGTCAGACTCACTGTGATCACACGACCCGCGTCTGTTCTGTCATTTATAAAGAGAGATACCCGCCGGGGGCCGGCGGGCAGGGATTGGTGATCAGAGTTCGGTCATCAAGAAACTGCCCCGCACCCTCGTTTATTCGCCGCCTGTGACGATGGACTTGCCGCCTTTATAGGCGAGTTTACCGGCGCCAACCGCGCCTCTGGCAACGAGTTCGGTGCCTGCGGCGGCAACGTCGACGGTGTTGCCGATCACCTGATCGGAAGAACAGGCGGACAGGCCAATCCCGGCCGACAAAAGCAGGGCGAAGGTCATCTTACGCGTCACATGCAGCGTCATAATCAGTCTCCTTGTCTGGACAAGAATGTCATGTTGAGCCGGAAACCGTCCCGCCGGGCACTCTCTTTTCGGGTCTCATGCACGGTGGTCCGTTTCCACACTGCGAAAATAGGCAATTTGATTGAATTAGAAAAACGAATAAGAAATATAGTTAAAGTAAAAATAAATCATAGGTAATGTCATGGATATCGCGCTCATTCGAACCTTTCTTGAAGTGGCTGCGACCGGGTCTTTCGTGAATGCCAGTGAGCGGCTTTTCGTGACGCAATCCGCGATCAGCCTGCGTATCCAGCGGCTGGAGGATTCCCTGGGCAAACAGCTTTTTACCCGCTCGAAAGCGGGCGCGGAGTTGACCTCTGCGGGGCGGGAATTCGAGCGCTATGCCCTGTCCCTGATCAAGATCTGGGAAGAGGCGCGGCAACAAATCGGTGTGCCGGAGGGCTATACGAAGTCGCTTACGATCGGCGCGCAATATTCGCTTTGGCCGCGTCTTGGGTTTCAATGGATCGACGAGATGCAGACCAAGTTGCCGACGCTGAACATCCGGGCCGAACTGGGGATGCCGGATCGGATCACCCGTTTTCTGGTCGAGGGGGTCGTTCAGGTCGGTCTTCTTTATACGCCGCAACTTCGGCCCGGTCTGACCGCGCGCAAGGTGTTCGATGAGGAGCTTGTGCTTGCGGCCTCTTTCGAAACCGATCTCGACGGGTTGGCGGAGCATTATGTATTTGTCGATTGGGGGCCTGAGTTCGTTCATGCCCACGCGCTTGCCCTGCCGGATCTGACGAACCCCGGTCTGACCCTGTCCCTTGGGGCGATGGCCGCGGATTATGTGGCAAGGCGTCATGCCGCGGCTTATCTGCCAGCGCGCTATATCAAACGCTATCTCGATGCGGGGCAGCTGCATCTTGTGCCGGATGCACCGTTTTTTCCCTATCCGATCTGGTCGGTCTGGCGCGACGATATTGACGAGGACGTGCACCGTGTGGCGGAAGCGACGCTTGCGATACTCCAGGCGCGGATCGATGCGGAGCATCACGCCGTCATCGCACAGCTGGAAACCATCAGCGAAAGCGGCACGGCGGAGGTTCTTGGCAGTCACCCGCCGATCATCCATGGGTAAATCTCGCTTTATACCTAATTATTGTGAATTTTTGTTGTTTTAGGAAAGCCTGTACATCCTGACCCAGCAGACATGCTCCGGACCGAAAGGCCGGACTTCACTTGAGCTGGGAAAGGAAAGACCCATGAAATACGAACTTCAATCTGGCGTTGCGCTGTTGGCCCTTCTTGCCGCCCTCTCTTCCTCTGCCGCGTCGGCGCAAACACTCACCGGCCGCGACACCGTCGCGGGCGATCTGAACGAAGACCTGATGGAAGCCATCGAAGACGTTGCCGAGCGCGATCTCGACCGTTTCGGCAATGAAGGTCGCCCGCAAGGTTTCAGCGGCTCTGTCGCGCTGCGCAGCATTGCGGAATCCGGCAACAACGAGAGCCTGAACGTGGGCATCGGGTCTGACATCAACTATGTCTGGGGTCCGAACGGCATCGAGTTGCAACTCAACTATGCCTATAGCGACGACGACACCTCGGAGGCGGAAGAGTCCCTGTATTACGGTCTTGAGTACACCCGTGACTTCGCCCCGACGCTCTTTGGCTTTGCCAAGGTTCAGGGCTCTGTCGACAGTGCAACGGACGCGCAATATGAAACCGACACTTTCGCGAGCTTCGGTCTCGGCTACCGCGTGTTCAATGACAAAGACGTGCAATGGTCCGTTCAGGCGGGTCCGGGCTATCGTTTTGCCGAACTGTCGGACATCGGTTCGGCGGACATCAGCGAAGGCGCCTTTGGCATCGGCTCTGACTATGCACATAAGTTGACGAACACCTTGTTCCTGACCAATGACACGGACATCATCTGGTCCGAATCCGACACGGCACTCATCAATGATCTGGCGCTGAATGTCGCGATGACCGAAACGCTGGCCCTGCGCACGAGCCTGCTGACCGAATACCATTCGGAACCGGGTGCGGCCAAACACACCGACAACACGTTCGGCGTCTCTCTGGTCTATTCCTTCAACTGACCGAACAATCCCTCGCAACTTCGGGGCGGAGCAATCCGCCCCTTTTTTGCGTGCGTGAAAGGCTTTAGAGCTGCAATGGCCAGAACACGGGGACGAGCAGCACGGTGACCAGCCCCGCGAGAATGTTCATCGGAAGACCGAGCCGCAGAAAATAGGTGAACTTGTAGCCGCCCGCGTTATAGACCATCGTGTTGGTCTGATAGCCGATCGGCGTGGCGAAACTGGCGCTTGCGCCAAACATGATCGCCACGACAAAAGCGCGCGGATCGAGGCCAAGGGTCTGCGCCACGCCGACACCGATGGGTGTCATGATCACGGCCACGGCGTTGTTCGTCACCACCTCCGTCAGAACAGAGGTGGCGGCATAGATCAGGGCCAGCGCGAGCAGCGGGCTCAGATGGGTGAGCGGCCCGGAAATCGCATCCACGATCATCTCCATCGCGCCGCTGTTCTGCATCGCGTTGCCGAGGGCGAGCATACCGACGATCAACAGCAACAGCCGCCCGTCGATGGCCCCAATTCCCTCATCCGGCTCCACGCAGCCGGTGACCAGCACAATCGCGGCCCCGATGATGGCCAAAGGCAGGATCGGAGCAAGCTCAAGTGCCGATCCGAGCACCACAAGTGCAAGAACGGCGAGGGCGAGCGGCGCCTTGCCGCGGCGAAAGGCGCGGGCCAGCATGGGGGCCAGAAGGATCAGTTGTTCGTCACGCGCCAACCGTTCGATGTCATCAATGGTGCCATCGAGCAGAACGGTGTCGCCGGGTGCCAGTGTCAGGCCGCTTTCCGCCAGATCGAGGGCCGCGCCATGGCGGTGCACGGCGATGGCATAGACGCCATGGCTGCGCCGCCAGCCGAGATCGAGGATGGGGCTTTTGCGGTCATTGACCAGGGCCTCGATCACCTGACGGCGGCGGGCCGACGCCGGTTCGAGGCCAGGCATGGCCAGCCCACCGCCGACATTCGCGCGATAGCCCGCCACCTCCGTGTCGGTCGTGTGCAAGACCACATGATCGCCGGCTTGCAGCACCTGTGCGGAGAGATCGCGCCGCAAAGAGACATCTTCGCGGATCAGATCGACGAGGCGGGTGCCGCTGCGGCGGAAATCCGGGACATCTGTCACCTGACGGCCGATCAGGGGCTATCCATGGGGGACAAAGAGAACGACCTGCCAGGAGCGCCCGGCGCGCAGGGCGCGGGTGTCGGACAGGGCCACACGGTCCGGCAGGAACCGTGGCGTGGCGAGTGCAAGAAACAGCCCCCCGATCACCGTCAGGCAAAGGCCGAGCGGGGCGATTTCCAAGAGACCGAAGGGAGCAAGGCCAAGCTGTTGTGACACGCCATCGACCAGAAGGTTGGTCGAGGTGCCGATCAGGCTGCATGCGCCGCCCATGATAACGATGAAGCTGAGCGGGATCAGAAACCGGGAGGCGGAGGTTTCAAGATCCCGGGCGAGGCCGAAAATGACCGGGATCAGCATCATGACCACGGGGGTGTTGTTCATAAAGGCGGAGGCCAGAGCCGCGAGGGCGAAAAAAACCGTGATGGTGGTGCGGGGCCTGCGCGTCATGCCGCGGTAGAGGACGCCTGTGACGGCATCCAGCACCCCGGTGCGCACGAGGGCCGCGCTCAGGATGAACATCGCGCCGATGGTGGCAGGGGCGGGGTTGCTCAGCGCGGACAGCAGCTCATCGGTCTGGATCAGCCCGAACAGCAGAGCGAGGGCGACACCACATAAGGCGACCACTTCGGCGGCGATTTTCTCGATCAGGAACAGCGCGAAGACGCCACAGACGAGCACAAGCGCGCCGAAGGGTTCATAGGGGCCAAGATCAAGGAACATCGCGAAAATCACCTGAGGCATACCGAATTGTAGAGGGGCTATCGGCAAGGCGCAGGTGGTTTGGCGCCACCTCTTTCGTCACCTGGGCTGAGGCGGGCAAGTCTGTCGTATCTGGTGGGGTCACGGCCAGAGCCACCATATGTAGGCCCCGTAACCCGCCAGGAGGACAGCCCCTTCGCGGCGCCCGATGCGCAGGCCAGTGGCGGAAACCAGAAGAAAGAGCAGTGAGACGCCGACCATCACCGGCGCATCGAAGCGCGAAATGGCCTGGGGCATTTCGGAAGGGGCGATCAGGGCGGTGGTGCCGCCGATGCCGAGGAGGTTGTAGATATTCGACCCCACGACGTTTCCAAAGGCGACGTCGCCCTGTTTTTTGAGGGCTGCGACGACCGAGGTGACAAGTTCCGGCAGCGAGGTGCCGACCGCCACGATCGTCAGGCCGATGACCGTTTCGGCCACGCCGATGCCACGGGCCAATGCCACGGCCCCATCGACCAGAAGCGCGCTCCCTGCAACCACAAGCACCAGCCCGGCGAAAGCGATGCCGAGGGCCATCGCGAGAGGCCGCCCGCGACGTGGCGTTGTCAGATCCGTCTCCGTGTCCGGGAGGGTTCGCTCCTGACGGATGACGAGCCAGAGATAGCCCGCAAGCACCATGACGAACAGGCCACCGGCCAGCCGCCCCATGGGAACCACTTGCGCCATCAGTGTGAAGGCCAGCGCGACAGCCAGCATCACCATGGCATCCCGCATAAGCGCGGCGCGACCGACGATGACCGGATAGATCATCGCGGAAACCCCGGCGATGAGCAGGATATTGGCGATGTTGGAGCCAACGATATTGCCATAAGCAATGCCGGGGGAGCCGATCAGCCCGGCCTGTACGGATGTCACGAGCTCGGGCATCGACGTGCCGAAACCGACGAGGGTCAAGCCGATCACCAGAGGGGATACGCCGAGCCTTTCGGCGGCCTGAACGGCGCCGCGCACAATCAAATCCCCCCCGGCGACCAGAAGGATCAGCCCGACCGCAAGCGGCCCCCAGATTTCAAACATGATTTGTTTTCCCCTGCGAGACGACACCTGGTCTCTGACGTGCAGGTGGCGTGTCTGAGCTGACTGTGCAAGTGGGGCATGACAGAATATTTCGAAGGGACACTCATCATCGGGATGGCTCTCAAAATCAGTTATCTCAGATCCATCTTCAGCCGAGGAGCTTCTCCAGCTCTTTGCCTTGTGCGGCATGCTTTTGGGGGTTTTCTGCTTTCAGCTTGTTCACGTTGATGAGCTTCCATCGGACCGCTGGAAGCTCGGCCGCCTGAGGGCGATCGATCGCGTCGAAATCCGGTTCGCCTTCGTGCAAAGTTTTCAGAAATCTCTTCGCGTCCTCATCGAGGCGGGATCGAATATCCCCGATCAGGCGGTCGCGCGTTGTGATCAATTCCGTGAGGTCGACTGCGTCCTTCGTCATGCCCTCGAACTCTCGCGCATAGGGCTGATCCAGATCGATCAGGTTGGGGTTCAAAAGTTCGTGCGGTGGGCGGGGTGAACTCGCCACATAGATCAGAAAGGTGCGGAACAACGCGTCGGTGAACCCTTCGTTCTCGTAGAGCAGTTTGACGTCGTAGAGGTCTCGCGGATGCTGGCGATCTAGGGCCGCATGTAACTTGCCGCCGAACAAATCCTCGAAGGAAACGATGTTCATCGCCGCATATCCGAACGCCTCCTCGACGGCTTCGGAGACGTCGCGTTGTTCCGGATCATGCACGACGCCCCGGGTGACGGGGGAGGTTTCGATCTTGATTTCGGCTGTGCCGAGGCGGGCGAGCGCACGCGTGGCGCCGCCGCCACCGCCGGCAATGCGCTGCGCTTTGGCGCCGGTGATTCCGCTTTCGATGGCGGCGGCAATTCGGTCCATCGCGTCGTTGATCTCGACGAGGCTTTCGGCGCGGTCCTTGACAGGCAGATAGGTCAAATCGATATCGACCGAGAGGCGCGGAAGGTCGCGATAGAAGAGGTTGATAGCCGTCCCGCCCTTGAGCGCAAATATTTTCTCCTTTGCGACATACGGCAGTATCCGCACGAGCAGCGCCACTTGGGCGGCATAGTCTTCACGCGCCATGACCACGTTCCTTTCCTACAAACTCTTCGGGCACCATGATCCTGTAGCGCGGATGTATCTTGCCGCCTTTGACCAATGCGCGATCCCCGCTGCCGAGGTCGAACTCTTCCGGATCGAGACGCTTGCGCCAAGCATGGTCGTGGCGGTCGGCGAACACGAAGAACAAGCGTTTGACCTTGATCTTCTTGCAACTTCTGAGCAGTGCTGAGAGGGTTCTCGGCCGCAACGTCGTCAAGCTTTCGAACACCATGTCGAGGTTGTGAAAGCTCTCCTGATCCGGCAACTCGTCCAGCGCCTCTAAGATCGCGCGTTCCGGCGAGGACATCACCAGTTTCCAGTCCCATGGCAGGGACGATGCTGTCTCGTTGAGATTTTTTCGTGCGTCATTGACACCCAACTCTGGATCGGAGAACAGCGATACGCTGCGTGTGCGGAGTTCGGCGTTGAGCGGCAGTTTTTCGAGCCAGTTGGGGATTTTTGAGCCGTAGAGCCAGACTGTGCTTTTGTCGCCGAGTGAGAGATAGTGCGCATAGCCTTGCAGGCCCAATGCCGTCGTCCCCCCGACATGGACAGGGTAGTGCATGATGTGCTGGAGTGAGAGCAGGCAGGTCTTCCAGTCGAGCGTATTCGTGGTGGCGCTGCCTGGTGAGGGACGGCGGAAGACGCCGCGTCCAAGGCGTTCTAGCCAGCCGCGTTGGACATAGGCGTACGACGAACGCCGGCCTATCCCGTGGTGCTCCAGCCAGGCGGAGTCCACGAGGAACCCAGTGGGGACAGCCTCAAGAAGGCTCTTTAGTTTTTCGTGTTCTTGTCCACTCATGGGCGACATAATGATATATTTTTAAAGATGCCGCCACTTGTTTCTGTGATAACCTGTGAGATAGTCCGTCAAGGATCGACAAATTCTAAAATTCTCAAAGAGACAGATGGTTGTTGGCTTTGACACTTACCAGCAAAGCAGGGGTCACTGCATAAAAGTGACCCCGACCAGGGCCCAGTTTGCGGACGCGATCAAGGCCGCCGCTAATCTTGGTGAGCAGTCGTTGGCCTTCACCGAAATTGAGATGGGCGTGCTCTGCGCCATCGCCTATCATCAGCCGATCGACCGGGCGGGTCTGGCAGTCATCTTCGGCAAGGAGGTCAGCCGCGATCTGCTGGCCCGGCTGCGCTACAAGGATCTGATTACGAGCGGGCCCAGGTCGCCGCGTCCCGGACCGCCGCATACCTTCGTGACCACGGAGACCTTCCTAGTGACGTTTGATCTGGAAAGCTTGCGTGACCTGCCAGAACTGGAACTCCAAAGAAATGAGGGTTGAGTAGCATTGAAAGGCGAACACGAATGACAACCGAATGGGAGTGGATCGTCCCCTTCAAGGGACGAAACCATTCAGGGTCCGTCGAACAGAACTTTCTCTGCAGAGCAGGTAATGTCTACGTGATGGACAATCATCGTGCAGCCCTGTGGTGCTGGCTGCAGGAACTCGATCTCACCGCACCCCATTCCCTCATACACATTGACCGTCATCCCGACGCGCTTCAGAGCCGTTTGGACGAGTGGCTTAAGCATTTGCCAAGTTGGGCGGCTGGGATCGACGCTTACCTCAGTGTCGAGAGTCACCGGAGTTGTCCTTTTGCTCCGTGCCAACGCTTTGGAAACACGCGGCCAGATTTCGGATCGTCAACCAAAGTGCCCTTTTTCGTCACGGGTCCTGTCCGGGGGGGGGGGGGCGCAGCCCGAGGGGCAGCTATGCGGACCAACCGCCATTTCGCTGCGGCTGCACCAATGTCCGCAGTGGCACCCTTAGCTAGGACCGCACGCCTACCTTTACGCTAACGGCTTCGGGATTGGCGGCATCGTAGATGTCGTAGTCTGCGAGATAAGATCGGTCGAGATCACCGCGCCAAATAGCTTGCCATTGCGAGATCAAAGACTGCGGCTGCGGACCTTTCACCTCGTATGTGACGATAGGCTGTCTGGGCACTTCGGCGATGTGAAGACCCTCCGGCGCATCTGTCAACGTGGCGCGATAGCCAATGGTCATGCGGTATGGATCCATGAAGCTGCCTTCATAGTCGTGGTAGACGCAGAAGACGTCTTCGGAGGCATCAGCCCCGACCTTTGTGCGAACATCGCTTGCATGGAAAGCTTCCCATAGCGCCCCAATAGCTGCGGGGTCATCATTCCTGACCACTTTCGACAGGCCAACAACAGCGAACCCCTCTTCTTGCATTTGAGACATTCTGCTTTCCTTTCGGTGAGCTTAGATTAAACTAAGATAAATTATGTCGGAGTTTATAATGCAGCTCTCTGAAACTGTCGAGTGGGGACTTCATGCCTGCCTTGCTCTTGCGATGATGCCGAAAGGTGCGCGCCTTCCGGCGCGTGCTTTGGCGGAATACCACGGGATCAAGCCTAGCTATTTTTCTAAGGCGATGCAGAAGCTTGTAGCGGCAGGGATCATTCAATCTGTGGAAGGCCGGTCTGGCGGCTTGGCTATGGCCAAACCGGCTGAAGATGTTTCACTTTTACAGA
The DNA here is from genome assembly GCF_003050785.1 of Celeribacter persicus. Classification (GTDB taxonomy): domain Bacteria; phylum Pseudomonadota; class Alphaproteobacteria; order Rhodobacterales; family Rhodobacteraceae; genus Celeribacter; species Celeribacter persicus. The sequence goes on along the minus strand of NZ_QAOH01000034.1, from coordinate 881 downwards.
TCGTGGTGGCCCTAGAGGACCATAAGACCTTCTTTCGTTGCACCGAAATCCGTCGGAAAGGACCGTGCGCAGCGGCACCAAAACACTACCGAACGCCCTGCAACATCGCGCGGGTTATGCACAAAGCGGATGCCGAATGGCGGCGTGTTCTTGCGACAACCAGCCTTGCAGATTTGAGACAATCCGCCGCAGCAGAACCAATTCCCGGTGTAGATAAGGCAACACAGGATTGGCTCGCTGAAACCGGCGCTGTCCGGGGACTTTAGATGCGGACGCAAAGTCGGAGCGATGCGTATCCATCCGGTCAGAGTGTCGGGATTGTTCTGATGATCGCAGCAAGGCTCTGTTGCAAACTTTGCCACAAGTCGCACTTACGCCTCGGACAGACACATTTATGCTGCGAGCTGTTTCTCCAGCCAGGCCATTGTTTCAGCCATGACACACGGCCCAACGCCGAAGGCCCGCTCAATCATGCGCTTCTCACCAATGGGATCGCGGGTCAAATTGTACGCCCGTCCCTGACCTTTTCGTAGCGCCCGCATCACCTCGAAACCTTTGATCGTGGCATAGGCAGTCTTCATCGTCTTGAACCCACGCACCGGTTTGATCAGCTGCTTGAGCTTGCCGTGATCAGCCTCAACGACGTTGTTCAGATACTTGACCTGACGGTGCTGAACGTCGCTTGCGCACTTACCCTCTTGCTTGAGTTCAGCCAGCGCAGCGCCATAGGTCGGCGCCTTGTCGGTGTTGATCACGCGCAGTTGCTCCCAACTTTTCAAGCCTTTCTGAGCTGCTGCCGGTTTCGTGGACACCGAGATAAGGTGTTAATGAAACTGGAGAATCTACATGACAAGAAGGATGTTCAGCCGCGAGTTCAAACA
>NZ_QAOH01000033.1 GCF_003050785.1 Celeribacter persicus | reverse complement strand
AAACGTCGCTTTGTATCTGCAGCGGTCAGACCAATGAAATGTACGGGCTTTGTTCTCTCAAAGGCCCAAATATGCAGCTTCGGGCCAGCTAGGCCTCATTGGTTATGCGCGCGTTTCAACAGAGGAGCAAAGCCCCCGCCCCCAGACGGAGGCTCTGACTCGCGCGGGATGTCTCAGGGTTCATGAGGAACAGGCGTCCGGCGGAGACCGGGAACGCCCGGTTCTGGCCAGACTTCTGGAGCGGATTGCGCCGGGCGACACCCTGATTGTCGTGCGGATCGACCGGCTGGCGCGATCCCTGTCGCACCTTCTGGAGGTGATCGAACTGCTCGATGCCAAAGGCGCGTTTTTCCGGTCGCTCACGGATCCGATCGACACGGCCTCACCGCAGGGCAAGTTTACGCTTCAGGTTTTGGGGGCCGCGGCCGAGTTTGAGCGTGCGCTGATCCGGGAGCGCACGAAGGCAGGGCTTGCCTCTGCCCGCGCCAGGGGGCGTGTGGGCGGCAATCCGGGGCTGCGGGCGGGGGATGCGAAAGTGTTGCACGGTCTGCGGTTGGCGCGCCACGACAGCTATATGCAACGTCTGAACGAGACGGCGCAGGACTGGGTGCCCCATGTGCGCCGTTTGCGCCCGCATATGCCGTGGGAGGATGTTCTGCGCGTCATCAACGCGCCTTTGCCCGAGGTCAGGCGATGGACGCAGCCGCGTCTTATGCGGGCCGTCAAAGCCTATGTGCGCGATGGGTTTCTGTCCGGGGAGGTCTTGTTGCGCGCGCGACGCACCGATCTGGACGACCGTCTGCCCGCCATCGTGGCGGCGATCAAGGGTGCGAACCCGGAGATCACGCTACAGGCCATCTGTGAACGGTTGGAGGCCATGCGCGAACGGACTCCACGGGGCCGGGTAAAATGGCACCCGTCTTCTGTGGCGATGCTGTTGGAGCGGGCTGGAAAGCTGGGGTTGTTGTCGTAACTCCGGGTGACCGGGAGAGGGACGGTACGGAGGATCAGCGGTGGGATTGCTTCGCAAGGCAATGTGCATATATAATGCGCATGGAAAGAGGTGATCCGATGCAAGCACGATCCGTTCCCAAGAAACCGACCAATCTGACGCTGGACCAGGGGCTTTTGGCCGAGGCACGGTCCTTTGGTGTGAACCTGTCGCAGGCCGCCGAGGCGGGATTGCGCAGCGCCGTCAGGGAGGCGAAGGCTGCGGCATGGCTGCGTGAGAATGCCGACGCGCTTGAGACCTCAAACCGCTGGGTTGCGGGACATGGTTTGCCGCTGGAAAAATACCGGCCCTTCTGATGGCACGTTACGATGTCTATGCCAGCCCCGATGGCGCGGGCTATCTGCTTGATGTGCAGGCCGATCTTCTGGAGAGTCTGAACACGCGCCTTGTGGTGCCGTTGATGCATATCGCCACGGCCCCCGCCCCGGCCAAGCGGCTGAATCCGGTCTTTCACATCCAGTCCGGGCGATATGTGATGGTCACGCAGTTTCTGTCCGCGGTGCCGGTTTCGATCCTGCAAGCGCCTGTGACCAATCTTGCGGAGCAGGACACGGAAATCGCCGGAGCGCTCGATCTGGCCTTAACCGGCGTCTGAACGGTCGGGGCTGGTCTTGGCGCGGTATATCCGGGAGCCTGAGAGATCGCCCGCAGCGTTCTGCTGCGGGCAAAGAGTTTTCGAGATCAGGGAATCAGATGCGCAATGATGGCATCGGCGGCCTCTTCGGGTGACATCTCCGTGGTGTCGATCCGAAGTTCCGGGGCCTCGGGATGTTCATAGGGGCTGTCGATCCCGGTAAAGTTCTTCAGCTCGCCTGCGCGGGCTTTGGCATAAAGCCCTTTTACATCGCGGCTTTCAGCAACCTCCAGCGGTGTGTCGACGAAGATCTCCATGAACTCATCCGGTCGCATCATCGAGCGCACCATGTTGCGTTCCGCACGGAAGGGAGAGATGAAGGCGGTGATCACGATCAAGCCGGCGTCCGTCATCAGTTTGGCGACCTCGCCAACGCGGCGAATGTTCTCGATCCGGTCAGCTTCGGTAAAGCCCAGATCCTTGTTCAGCCCGTGCCGGACGTTGTCCCCATCCAAAAGGAAGGTGTGGCGGTTCATCCGGGCGAGTTTCTTCTCGACGATATTGGCAATTGTCGATTTACCGGAGCCGGAAAGCCCTGTGAGCCACAGAACGGCGGGTTTCTGATGCTTCATCGAGGCGTGGTGATCACGACCGATGTCGGTGGCTTGCCAGTGGATGTTCTGGGCGCGACGCAGGGCAAAATGAATCATCCCGGCGGCCACCGTCTGGTTGGTGATCTTGTCGATCAGGATAAAGCCGCCGAGATCGCGGGAATTGTCATAAGACGCAAAGGGGATTTCACGGTCGGTGGTAATGTTGGCCACGCCGATCGCGTTGAGATCCAGTGTTTTGGATGCGAGATGTTCCTGCGTGTTCACGTTCACTTCGTATTTCGGCTCATGCACCGTCGCGGACACGGTTTGGGTGCCGATTTTCATCCAATAGGCACGACCCGGCAAAAGATTGTGCTCGTCCATCCACACCAGTGTGGTTTCGAACTGGTCGGCCACTTCCAGCGGCGATTGGGCGGCCACGATCACCTGCCCGCGGGAGCAGTCGATCTCATCGGCGAGCGTCAGCGTGACGGATTCTCCGGCCACGGCCAGATCGCGGTCCCCATCGAATGTGACGATGCGTGCGATGGTCGAGGTTTTGCCCGAGGGCAGCACCCGGACCTCGGCGCCGGGCCTCACTGTGCCGGAGGCGATCAGACCGGAGAAACCGCGGAAATCGAGGTTTGGACGATTGACCCACTGCACCGGCATCCGGAACGGGGCCTCTTGTTCGACACTGTCCTCAAGCTCGACGGTTTCCAGCAGGGGCAAGAGCGCGGTGCCGGTGTACCACGGGGTGTTGTCGCTTGGCCCCGTGATGTTGTCGCCCTTGAAGCCCGAGATCGGGATCGCGGTGAACGCGTCGATGCCGATGCTGTTGGCAAAGTTTTTGTAATCGGCGACAATCTTGTCGAATTCGGCCTGATTGTAGTCCACGAGGTCCATCTTGTTGACCGCGAGAACGACATGGCGAATGCCCAGAAGCTTGACGATATAGCTGTGACGCCGGGTCTGGGTCAGGATACCTTTGCGCGCGTCTATCAGGATTACGGCCAGATCGGCGGTCGAAGCGCCCGTCACCATGTTCCGGGTGTATTGTTCGTGGCCGGGCGTGTCGGCAACGATGAACTTGCGTTTCTCGGTAGCAAAGAAACGGTAGGCGACATCGATGGTGATGCCTTGCTCGCGCTCGGCGGCCAGACCATCGACCAAAAGGGCAAAGTCGATCTCTTCGCCTTGGGTGCCGGAACGTTTGCTGTCAGCTTCAAGCGCGGCCAGCTGATCCTCGAAGATCATTTTGGAATCGTAGAGCAGGCGACCGATCAGCGTAGACTTGCCATCATCGACGGAGCCACAGGTGATGAAGCGCAGCATGGTCTTGTGCTGATGGGTTTCGAGATATTTGTCGATGTCCTCGGCGATCAGCGCGTCGGTTTTGTAGATGGGATCCGGGGTCGTCATGGGAATGTGTACCTGAACTGAGGGAAAGACGGGAACTGGCGCGGGCTTTGCGCGCGCTCAGAAATAGCCTTCCTGTTTTTTCTTCTCCATCGAGGCGGCCTGATCGTGGTCGATCGCGCGCCCCTGACGCTCGGAGGTGGTGGTCAGAAGCATCTCCTGGATCACCTCGGGCAGGGTTTTCGCTTCGCTCTCCACGGCCCCCGTCAGCGGGTAGCAGCCGAGCGTGCGGAAACGCACGGAGCGCATCACCGGCTCTTCGCCATTGAGCGGGAAACGATCATCATCGACCATGAGGATCAGCCCGTCGCGGATCACCGTCGGGCGCGGAGCCGAAAAATAGAGCGGCACGATTTCGATACCCTCAAGGTGAATGTATTGCCAGATGTCCAGCTCGGTCCAGTTCGAGATCGGGAAAACCCGGACGCTTTCGCCCTTGGCCTTGCGGGCATTGTAGAGATGCCAAAGCTCCGGGCGCTGGTTCTTCGGGTCCCAGCGGTGATTGGCGGAGCGGAAAGAGAACACACGCTCCTTGGCGCGCGCTTTTTCCTCGTCGCGGCGTGCGCCCCCGAAGGCGGCGTCGAACCCGTATTTGTCGAGTGCCTGTTTCAAACCCTCTGTCTTCCACATGTCCGTGTGCAACGCGCCATGATCGAACGGGTTGATACCACGCTCCTTGGCCTCGGGGTTTTGATAGATCAGCAGCTCCATACCGGCGTCTTTGGCCGCCTTGTCGCGTAGCTTGTACATGTCTTGGAATTTCCAGGTCGTGTCCACATGCAGCAACGGGAAGGGCGGGGGCGACGGGTAAAAGGCCTTTTTCGCCAGGTGCAGCATCACGGCGCTGTCCTTGCCAACGCTGTAGAGCATGACGGGGTTTTCGGCTTCGGCGACCACCTCGCGCATGATGTGGATGCTTTCGGCTTCAAGTTTCTGGAGATGGGTGAGGGATTTGCTGGCCATAAGGCCCTCTCTGATCTTCTGAATTGAATGTTCCGTCCATTTAATCTTGTCTGACAGGAGGATAACCCCCCATATGGGGGCAATTTCTGTGTTGAGAGTCCATGTCGAGTGAAACCCAGCTCCTGACGGCTTTGATGCTGGCGGCCATGGGGCAGCCAGCTGAGCCCATCTTTGCGGAAAAAGGGAGCGCGTGGGACGAGTTCCTGACGGTTCTCGGCGACATCACCCATGCCGATACGGTGCAGATGCATCTGATCGAGAACGGTCAAGCTGTCCGGCACTGGCAGGTGGGGGGCGATTGGGCCGGGATGAATCTTTCCGAAAGCGGCCAGATGCGCACGAGTCGGGTCTATTCGCAATTCGATCTGCCGGTGAGCCTCGGGGCGGAGGCCACCTCTTGTCCGCTGCGGGCCATTCGCTGGCGAATTGACAGTGACGCTTGGGGGGTGATCCTTCTGCGTCGCTGCGATGAGGATTTTCGGGCCATTGACGGGCAGCATTTGTCAAACCTTCTGCCCTATCTCGCGCCGGCGGTTCAGGGGTGGCAAAGGCTCGATCGGGCGCGGACCCGCGCCGTTCTGGACCATCGAATCTGTGCCGGTCTGGGGGCAGGGTGGATTCTGTTTGCCTCCTCGGGCCAGATTGCGGCCATGTCTTCGGGGCTGCCCGAGGCGCTCGAGGATTTGGCAGGGATACGGCTGAGTGCGGAAGGCTGGCTCTTGCTCGCTGCGCCGCAGGCGAAGGCCCTGCGGGAGGCATTAAGCGCCTTGGCGCGCGATCCCACCGGCGCGCATATTTTGTGGCTTTCGACCGCTTCGCCCGTTCAGATGGTCCTTTCGGTGGAGGATTGCGCGGGGTCTTCGGAACTGGTGGGGCGTGTCCGTTATGATGTGTCCGTGGGCAGTCTGCCTCTGCCATGGGTGATGTCCGCGTTCGGTTTGAGCCGGAGCGAGGCCCGTTTGGCCGTAGCCCTTTGCGAGGGTCTGAGCCTGGCCGAGGCGGCGGACAGATTGGGCTGGACACGAGAGACCACGCGCAGCAATTCCAAACGCCTTTTTGCGCGCATGGGTGTCAGGGGGCAGGCCGATGTTATCCGCACGCTTTTCAAGAGTGTGGTCTGGTGGTGCCCGGATGCCGACCCTGAAGGATCATGCGATGCACCGTGGGGGTGAAGATGCAACGACACTGGCAGCACAGATATATCTCGGGCCTGATGTTGTGCCGAACGTCTGGCCTCTAACACCCTGAATGCCACCCCGGTTACACAGTGAAGAAGAGGCGCCGCGTTCGTGCCCGCCGGGGCGTGATTTCAATAAGCAATCGTGTGGTGCGCGCGTCGACCCCAGCCCATCTTGCGGCCTCTTTCGGGTTTGCAAGATACAGACACGGTGTGAACCGACTGGCTAGATTGACCCCTATATTGGGAAAACAGGCGCCCAAAAGTGACCCTCCTGATATTTCTGTTTTAATGTTTCCTCAGATGCACGATTGGCACGAGGTGAAGGGGATCACGGCCTAACTGTCATCGGTGGAGCAAAAGTCGGACGAAGCACGTTTATGGGCATATTGGAATGCCCAGCCGGATGAGTTCTGCGCCTGACAGGTGCGTTGCGCTATATATTTTGTAGCGGGCTTTTGTCATGTACCACTGCCGCACGGGGGTGGGGTAGTGAGAGGCGATGACTTGGGACCATTGGTCGAATTCCGACTGGCTGAGTTTTTCCCCGAACCTATAGGGGCCATGGAAGCCGAAGGTGGTTTGTGGTGAGACACAGACATTGTCGGCCCCCAGAAACATCGTGCAACTTGACATGCAGGCGCCACGACGAATCTCGACTCGCTGACCCAGCCTGTTGATGTCTTTGATCTCATTATAACGAGTCCTGACACTACCGCCGGGGTCTCCGTTGATGATAATCGTGGCTCCGGGCTGCTGTGATTTTGGCCGCGCGGCTTCGGCTGTTGTCGCCCAGAAGGCAAAACAAAGAGTCAGGATCAGAAACAGCAGCGCTATAGAGCACAGATTTTGGGTGCGCGCATAGAGCGCACGGTCGATTTGATTGAAAAACATGAAGTCACCCCAAGTGATGAACTGGGGTGTTCTCCCCCCGTTACACCGATCCCCATCGGTTCACATGGGAGTAGAGCAGGGAAAGCCTAAAGAAGTATTGAGATGGAGCGCCAAGCAAAAGGCACCCTTTCCGGGTGCCTTTTGAGAGTCTTTACAGACTGTGTCTGACCTTCAGTTCGTCGATGTGGTGCTGGTCGTGCTGGTGGTCGAGTCCGAACTGCCAAACCCGGCAGCCACAATGGCGACCGCACCAATGGCCGGTGCAATAAACGGCAGGAAGTTTTCTACGTCGCTTACGGGTGGTAACTGGACCTCATCAGTGGCTTCGACACGTGCGGTGGCGGTAGCGTCTTGTGCCAGTGCAGCAGAGGAAGAGATGACAAGGGCAGACGTCATCAGAAGTGCATATTTGGTCATGGTATACTCGCTATATCAATGGGATGTCCCTAAATCGGAAGGGTATCCGGTTAACTTTGCTTCCCAAACTACGCGATTCATCATGCAAATACACTCGGAAATTTATAAATTTCTTATTTCCGCGTTATTTCTCCGATGCTGCGTTCTTTTTGTGCAGCACCGGCTGTTTGCGGGACAGTATCTTAATTGACGGCAGCAATCCCCGAGGTGATGAGCGACGGCGTGATCTGGCTGATCGTGCGGTTCCATTTGGTGACCGGCTGCTCGGCGACAAAGATGATGTCATTCGGACGCAACTCGAACCGTGTGGCCAAAGCCAAAGCCGCTGCGTTCTTTGTGTTCAACTGCCATGCGGTGAGAGCATCGAATTCCATCGGATCATCCGATCCTCGTAGCACGTAAATGTGCCGGGCATCCGCAGTTTGAATGGCGAGCCCTTTGCCGCCCTCGTAAAGCGCATCTGCCAGACTGGCCTGTCGCCCGAGGGGAAGGGTGAAGCGGCCCTGCTGTTTCACTTCGCCAGTGAGGTAGACATAGTCCCGTTCGGCGGCATCGAAATCCACCTGGGCCTGATAGTTGCTCCGGGCTTCCTCGAGCTGACCACGACGGAGCGCAACTTCGGCCTGCAATTGTGACAGGGCCGCCGAGCGCGCACCCTGACGATACTGGGCCAACTGGATTTGCTGTTCGAAATAAGCCGAGGCCTGATCCAGCTGATAGGTGTCGTCCACAAACACGCTGTCGCCGGGCTGGAGCGGAATTTTCTGGATGCGGCTGTTCGTATAGAGCGCCTCGAGCGGCACCTGATAGATCGTTCCATCCCGGTAAATCCGTACGGAGGTGTAATCCATGTTCGCCGCTGTTGTTCCGCCAGCCTGTGCGAGAGCTTCGTCGAGATATAGCGGCGTCAGGGTGATGGGAAGCACACCGGGGGTGGAGACTGCGCCGCCAATGGACACTTTCTTGGAGTTGAACTGGGAGATTTCCAGACTGAACGTCGGCTCGATCTGTGCCGCGACCAGACTTTGGAACAATTTGGCCTCGGCCTCTTCCAACGTCAGCCCGGCAATGGCCACACGCCCCACATCGGGGATCGCGATGCTGCCGTCATCCTGCACCGTATAGCCCTGACGGCTGTTCTGGGCCGCCAGCAGGCCGGAGAGTTCTTCGACGGAGGTGCCCGCAGGTGTGGCGAGAAGGACGACATCGCCAATGCCGATCTTGTAGGGTTGCGGCGTTACCTCTGGAGGCAGGCGCGTTTCGAGCGTACCGGGCCGGGTTTGTGCCGTATAGGCCGGTTCTGGCACCGCTCCCGTGCCACGTAGCCCACTGCCCGTTCCGGCCGTGGTTTTGAAAACGGCCGGAAGGTCATGCGGCGTGTAAGCGGACCTGTTGGCCACCATCACCGACTGCGGCGTCACCTGAACGACCCGGACCTTGGCCTCGTCCGTGGTTCCGGAAACGACACGCTGGCTGTGGTAAACGGCACCACAGGCCGAAAGCGCGAGGGTTGTGATGAAAGCAACAGCGATACGCAACAGGTCAGTCCTTATTTAAATCCAGTGTGTCGGCCCCGTCATAGCGAAAAGCCCTCCCGCAACCAATTGGTTTTCCGTCTTCCGAAAAACCAGAGGTTTCTCTGCATCACATCCGTACCCGGAGCGGGACGGTGACCGGGGATTTTCGGTCAGTTCGTATAATATTTAGCCCCATAAGAGGCATAAGCCCCATACGCTTCCCCGTAGCCGTATTGTTTCATGCCCTTCGGGTCGATCTGGTTAAGAATCAGCCCGCTTACTTTCACGCCCACGATTTCGAACATATGCAATGCATTGCGTACCTGAATTTTCGTGGTTTTATCCCAGTGCACTGTGAAAAGAACCAGATCGGCATGTTGAGCAACAACCCGCGCATCGGGCACCACCAGAACCGGCGGCGTATCAATAATGATCATGTCATAGCTGCTCCGGGCAGCTTCGAGAAATTCCGCGAATCGCTCCGATGACAAAACATCTGCGGCATTGATCTGGGTCGGTTCACTCACGAGAATATCCGCGCCCAGAACAGGGTCATGGATCACGACCTCTTCCAGGGACATGTCTCCGGCCAGAACAGACATCAGACCCTTGGCATTTTTGACGTTGAGATACTGACTGAACACAAGACGCCGGATATCGCCTTCGATCAGAAGCACCTTTTTCCCCAGTCCTACAAAATTTTGCGCCAGCGCAAAAGATACAGTGGTTTTACCTTCGCTGGGCAAAGAGGAGGTCAACATGATCACTTTCGGGGTCTTGTCCAGACCGGACAACATCACCGAAGTGCGCAGGTTGCGGATCGCCTCTGCCGCAGCGGAAGCCGGTTTTTCGGCAAGATACTCCAGTCCCTTGCGCCGGTTTCCGGTCGGCAAAAGCGGGATTTGTCCCATTACCGGAAGCCCTGTTTCCGTTTCGAGATCAGAAGCCAGACGATAGCCGTTTTGCCGCATTTCCCACAGCAGCGTCAGACCGCTGCCGACCATGGCGCCCAGAATGATCGACATGGCGAGAATGAGGGATTTGCGTGGCTCGGAAGGGCCGTTTGGCAGAACGGCATTGGAGAGAATACGACTGTCGGCCTGTTGAATGCCTTCCTGTGCCGAGGTCTCCTTCAAGCGGCTCAGAAAATATTCGTATAGCAAACGACTGGCCTCGGCTTCGCGGGTCAGCTGCTGAAGCTGGATCAGCTCATCGCTTTGCCGGGCAATGTCGGCCTCGCGCGTCTTGATGCTGGCCTCAATCGACTGGACCTGCGCCTGCGTGCGTTGGACCTGAATGGTGGCCTGGTCGAGAATCTGATTGAACCGGGTGTCAAATGTAGCCCCCTCACCGGTTTCACGGTAAATCGTCGTCAGTCGCGGATCTTGAGCCACATCGATTTTCTCTTCGGCAGAGGCGTTTTGAACCTCCGTCAGAGCGCTCAGCCGTGCAGTGTCGCTTTCGAGCGACACGCGCATGGTTTGAAGCCGGTCTCTCAGTTCTTTCAACTGGCGTTCGAGCGCCTGAACAGTCTCGATGCTGACCACTTCGGAATTGGCGGAAAACTCGGACACACGGGCCTCAGCCCGTTCCAGTTCGATTTTCAGATCGGCGACGCGTGAAGTCAGCCATTCGGAAGCATCGCGCGTGGTTTCGAATTTCACATCCATCTGGTAGAGGATGTATTGCTCCGCGATCGTATCCGCGAGCTGGACGGATTTTTGTGCATCCTCTGTCTCGACCGTGACCTGCAACACATAGGTGTTGGGCACATTGCGCACCGACATGCGGTCCAGAACGGCGTTGATTGCCCGTGTCACCTGTTCGTCATGCGACAGCGGCTCGATGTCTGTCCCGGTCAAAGCGTTTTTGATCTTGGTTTTGAGACCCGGGGGCAGCAGAGAAGAATTGAATTCGGGATCTTCCGTCAGGTTTGCCGCATTGACCACACGTTCAAGCAAGCGGCGGCTCTTGAGAACCTCGACTTCCGTATTGATCGCCTCCGAATCCGTGCCAAGGCTCGGCAAGACCGCGCCGAGATCCAGAAGCTGTTCGCCCGACGTATCCAGCAGGATCACAGAGGTCGCCCGGTATTTAGGGGTGGCAATGGCAAAGGCATAAAACGCGCCAAGCAGGGCAAAAATAAAGACGCTTGCGATGATCCAGAGCTTCTTGCGCCAAAGCGTGCTCAACAATGCGCCAAGGTCGATCACGTCGTCGTCGGAGATATTGGGGGAGGAGGGCAACGCTTACAGGTTCCTTGTACAGTATATTTTAAATATCAATCCGAAAATCTAAGGGACAGCAACCATGTTTTAGGGCACCCTTTCCGTTTAAGAGCTAAGTGTCAGGATTTTATGATCCTGAGCGCCAACTCACCCGTCGCTTCGCTGATCCACTGGCGAGATTGTACAATCTCCCGAGACCCGCGTTCCACCCAGTAGAGGTTTCGAAACTCCGTTTGCCCATTCGTACAGGCTTCAGAGAACAGATCCGTGTCGGCCGTGTAACTCTTGCTCAACTGCACAGGCTCCTGCCTCTCGCGTGTCACCTGACAGCGGAACGCTAGCGTCTCCGCCGTGCTGCCCTCGGTCAACAGGGTCACAAAATGTTCTGTGACCGCATTGTGACCGGAGGTGAGCACCGCACGGGTCTTGCGGGCATCTGCTGCGAGCTGGTCGTTGCCAAGCCCCCTTGTGGCGATCAGCATCCCGTCTTTCATCCCTAAAGACAGGTGATCCGGAGAGATCCAGGTTTCCTCGCCTTTGGCATTTACGGTCTGGCGCACAAAGAGTGTGTAAGCCCCGGGTTTGTCCTGAAGCCCTGCCACATAGGTGGGCGCCCCGGCATTTCGATAGGCTGCGAAGGTTGCATCTGGTTGCGTCGCAGCAGCTCTGTTCAGAAGTTGCTTGGTAAGAGCCGCTTGGGACGGATTCGAGGAGCAGCCTGCAAGAACTGCGGAAATGGTTAGAAGGCCAGCAAAGGCGCGCAGCATCGGTGTCATCTCCAGAACCTCCCCCAACGGTCTTCCAGCTCATTCGTCTGGCTGCCTCGGACAACCTCATAAAGCCGGTTACGGACATCGAGCCGGGCCCCGCCATCCCGCTGTACCGGGCGAATGGTCGTGCCATAGCCGCCCTGAACGGCTGCGCCGGTTAGCCAGTCGGTCGGGAAGGTAAAGCGGATGCCCTTGTCGAAAGAGCCTTCGCCGAAATCGTCGAAAGAGACATCCGTGAGGGTGAAGAAAGCCCCGACACGAAAGCCGTTGTCAAACTCCCGGTCGAGCGAGACGGTTGCGCCATAATCTCCGGCAAGATAGCGCCCGACATCGATCTGACCGAGATAGCCAGCACCGAAGTCGTAATAGGCCGAGGCATGGCCTGTCACGATGTCGTAGTCCTGAAAGCCGAAAAGCTGATCGTAATCGCGTTTCTTGGCATAGTTGACTTCCGCGCCTAGGGCGAGCGGACCGTTGACTGGTTTCCAAAGCAGTTCGGTGGAGAGCCCGCCGTACATGGTTTCCAGATAGCCTGCTGTCACCCGACCAAAGAGATTTGTGCCGGGGCGGAAGAAATATTCGGCCGTCAGGTGTTTGATTTGAAGGTCCGATTGTTTGGCATATTCCACAACATCGCTTCGCACATGCGGCAAGACAGAATTGGAGGCCCGTGTGCTCTCATCGAGGTTTCCGGCAAGCGGTTGGCGAATGGCACCAGAGAGGACAAGTCCACGCACCGGAGTAAAGGATCCCGCCGCCTGAAGGCCGAAATCCGCGCGGACAGGATTGTCTGGATCAAAGAGAGCCGGATCGAGATAGGGGGTCAGGCGCCAGTCGAATTTCGGATAGGCGTCGACAATGGCTTTGGCCTCCGTGCGGGGTGCATCCTCGAATTGTGCACGGGCATAACTGCGCCAACTGCCATCAAGGTCGTATTCCAGTGCCTCAAGGTCGGACCGGCGCAGCGTGGTGCGTGACGTGGTCATTCCGTTCGCGGTATTCTCGATGCGGAATGTTGTGACATCACCGGGGAGTTGGTTGGCCAACACGCGTGCGGTGCGCCCCAGCGCCTGAGCCTCAGCCGGATAGCGCCCGTTCGAGACCCGTACGGTTGCCGTGGAACCGTTGACCGTGATGCCCTCAAGCGTAATGCCCTGATCTCTCAGGGCTGCTGAAAGCGGACTGGTTTTGCTTTGAACGCTGGCCTCATCCCATGACAGCGCCGCAGCGGTCTGGCGCGGCAGCAAAGCAGGGGGGGCCTCCTCGATACCGCTGGCATAGGTTGGTTTTTGCGGATTGATCGGCAGGCTGGCCATGAAACCGATCTCCGAGCCGTGCAGCGCATAGACCGACAAATCCGCCCCGTTTTTGAAACCATAAGTCAGCGCGGCGTTGATCGGGGTTTTATGCTCGAAACCAGCATTCGCCACCTCAGTTTCATAGGCATCCGAGGAATATTCCAGCTTGAAGGAGAGGCGTGTGTTGACCTGGTAGGCGAGCCCACCAAAGAAGGCCGCGTCGCCCCGGAACCATTGATCCGCTTCAAGGCGTCCGACCTCCGTAATGCCCGATGGGCCGGCGCCGCGTGTGTCGAAAGCGTTAGAGATCATGCCAAGAGGGTTGCCAAAGCTGCCATAGCTGCCAAGACGCCCCCAGCCCATGCCCCCGGTCACGGATAGGCGATCATCCATAAAGTGCTTGGTCGCCGCGACATATTCTGAACTATAAACCCCCGTGCCGCCGAAATCCCGCAACGCGACAACTACGGACGGGCGAAGTCCAGTCTCTTCAGAGATCAGGTATCCGACATCAAAACTACGATCATACAGCGTATCGCGAGAGGTTCCGTAATCATCAATGATAGAATATCTGAACGCGCCAAAAATGCGCGGGCTTATTTGGAAGGTCAGATTGTATCTTTGCGTGCCTTGGCGGAAATTTGAGGATAATCCAAATGTGCCGTCAGAAAATACCTTACCTGTTGGCATATCGATAAGCCCCGGCGTTCCAAAGGTCGAAACAGGGAAGTGCAAGTTGGCGTCTTGCGCTGCAGCGGGAGTTGCAGTCATCATGATACTTACACACACAGCCAACGAAAATTGTCGCACAGTTACGCCTTCCTTATTTTGGGCAACAATATCTAAGGTTACTCTTCTGTGAAAACTGAGTTTGAAACCTCAAATCGAATTTTTTTTTGCGTGGCCAACTTTCAACAGTGAAGTAATGATATGAACTGCCTTCTCGCCAAGCCGCAGTTGTAATTGCGTGGTTAGGTGGAGAGAGGAGCCTCCGATGGACATCAAAGTTTTGGGCATTGCTCTTGGCAAGACTGTTTGCAGTCTTGCTGGACTGGACGTCGCGGGAGCGGCCGTGTTCCGCAAACGGATTCAGCGACATCGATTGATGGACTTTCTGATTGGGCTGCCGCCCTGCATTGTTGCGATGGAAGCCTGTGGCGGCGCACATTACATCGGGCAAACCCGGGGCGGTTCAATCTGCTGATCAAGCAGGATATGATCTAAGGTGTTGCGGCGACCGATTGAAACCGTCAGGCGCATCGAAATGCGACGCTTGTAACACTGCAAATCCGCCACATAATTAAACCAACGGGATGATGCAGACCCTCGCTTAACTTAAGTAGCCATCTTTCCCAAAAACTTTGACGATGGACGGCTGACTAAACAACAGGCCTCGGGACTGGCATTCACAGTTTTCCAAAGACGGAGATCCGAGGCATAGTATTTTTCAACAATCGCGGTAATGGCCTCGTTTGTCTTTAACGGTGCTGTATTCACCTCTATTCCCGACCAGTCTTTTCCCCAGGCGTTACCGATGTTTTGTAAGCCCATATCCATGCGCTCAAACACGGTGAGGGCATTCACGAGGAGTGTGCCATGCGCGTCACATATGAAGCTAATTTGTGGTTGAAAATGTGGCCATGCCATCAACTCTGTGAATGTGTCATCATCCACATTGGCGCAGAACTCTTCAAAGGTCGCAAAGTTTGAGAGAGATTTTTCTGCAAAGGCTTTGTCGGTGTCAAAAGGCGTTTTGAATTTAAGGTAATCGAAGGCTGACCGAAGACGGGCTGCCGGGTTTCGTAAAATAGCGAATTTTTTGACCGCATCGAACGCGCTTTTGTCCAGCAATAACAGATATTGTGCCGAATGGTGTGCATTGATTTTTGTCGAGGTCTCGGGTGAAAAATCGGGATAAACGACGCTATTGATAAACGTCCCAGCATTTTTAGGAACATGAATGAAAGCGGCTCCGACCGAGTCATAAAGGTGGAATGGTGAAACCTTCCTTCCGATCACATAAGAAATACGTCGATAAAGAATCCGGGCTGAAACAAAAATCGCGTCAGGCAATACTCTTGCGATACCCCTTTCATTTTTCAATAGGTCATGGGGCCTAGGAACAAAGGGCCCATGGCTACCCTCTCGCAAAAACTGTGCGTCGATTATCATCATCTATGAGCCAGACTTTCGAGTGATTGTCGATATTTTCGTTTTCTCTCCTCCAAAAGATACCCTATTATCAAACCCCTGTCAGTAAACGACTTTGTATTCCACCAATTTTCTGCAGCGCAGATAAATCCCCTTGCTTTTCAAATTGGGAGGGGAAAATATATATTTAGTATTCGGGTGGAGCTATCCGCTTCCCCTAGACTGATGGGAGCGGATTTATTGCTTTTTCCTTCGAAAACAGCAAATTTTAAGGCAGCTTTGGGGCTGGCTGTTTTAAAGGTTGGCGCACTGCCTCTTACGATTTTGCTCTCTATCATTCTTGCGCGCGCCTTGGGGCCTGCAGATTATGGGCGCTACGCCTTTTTCCTATCCCTTGCGACAGTTCTCTCCATCCCGGCGGGCCAGGGAGTTGTAGCGCTTGTTCTGCGCGAGACTGCGCAGGCGAGGCAGGCTAATGACTTTTCCCTTATGGCGGGTGTTCGCAAACGCGCCCATCAGTTTCTTATTCTATTCACGGCTTTGGTTTGGTTGGCGGGGGCGGTGTATGTTTTCTTCGTTCTGGATGGGAGCCAAATTTCTGCGCGACGATCCATCTATGCCGCAATGGTCCTATTCCCTGTGCTATCGATGCTTGCCATCCAGGCTGGTGTTTTACAGGGTCTACACCATGCGTTTGCATCACAAGTCGGCCAGCTCGCTCTGCGTCCGGGCATTGCTCTTTTTCTTGTGTTTCTTGCCCTCTCTTTTGCACCATCATTCTCGCTTCAAATAGCGTTCATGACGCAGATTATAGCAGCCGTACTCGCTCTTACCGGTGCCCTCATACTCTTACGTCGTTTTACCCCCGCAGAGCTGTCAAACGCGGTTCCTCGATGCGAGGATCAGAAGTGGATGTCTGCGGTTTTGCCTTTTGCGCTTATTGCTTTCGCTAATACGTTTACTGCGGAAATAGGCATTCTCATTTTGGGGGCCGTCGGTAATGAAGTGAACGCTGGGGCGCTCAGAGTGGCTACAAGCGGAGCACAATTGCTTAGCTTTCCATTGTTCATCAACAATATGATCCTGTCACCTCAGGCCGCACAGATGTTTAAGGCGGGACAGATCGAAGCGCTTGCTGTGCGCAGTCGGAAATTTGCACGCCTTACTTTTCTCGTGTCTGCGCTCGCTGGTGTCCCGCTTATACTGTTTGCTGGCCCAATCTTAGCGGTGACGTTTGGTCCAGAATACATCGACATCGCCAAACGCCCATTGCAAATTCTTTCTATTGGCCATCTTGTCAATGTATCGGTTGGGCCCGCAGGAATGCTTCTCTCAATGTCTGGGCACGAGGGCTCTGCTCTGTGGGGGCAATTGATTACACTGTTGGTTGTCATGATTCTCGCTGTTATTTTGGCGCCGCTTTATGGAGCAACAGGGGCGGCGCTTGCTGTTATAAGTGGTACAATTGCAGGTCGGGTCATACTAGTGCGTCTGTGCGTGCGGATTTTAAAGTTCCGCCCGACAGTGATTTGACCGATGAAGAAACGGATGGTGAATGATTTTGGACAACTCAGTGAGTGGCGCGCTCACGATCCACGCGCGAAGCTCTAGCCCCAAAGCACAAGGGGGATGGCTGATCAATCGATCCACCATGCTATTCTACCTGACTATTGCTTTTATTATTGCCCCTAAAGTTAATATCATTTCTTTTGGGGCTTCGGGTTTTCGCGTCGAAGATTTCGTCCTATTTGCAGCATTGCCGGTGCTGTTTTGGCGTTATAAGGGGCGTGCGCACGAATTCCCAATTTTTGTGCATGCGTTTTTTATATTCATTGCCGCGTCGTTTCTGTCAGCCGTGTTAAATTTAAGCGAAGTTGGTTTGACAGGGTTAGTTTTCACTGGACGACTGGTACAATACTTTCTGTGGTTCCTCATCGCGGCTGAATTTGCTCCCTTTATTTCTGAAGAGCGCTTTCGTCGCGCTTTTGGCGTAATTGCGCTGATATTGCTGTTCTGGTGGTTTGGTGAAGCCACTCATCTTCTTCCTAAAATTGGTCGTTTTGCGGTGGTCGATAGTCGAATTACTTTGAACACATCCGGCCCCTACGAAACGGCAATTCTTGCAGTTCTGATTATTATTGTCGCTCCCAAAAAGTGGCAAAAAATCGCAATGTCTGGCGTTCTTATAGCCACACAATCCCGCATAACGATCGTCGCAGCCTTGGTTGTTTGGCAGGTCTCTCGTCCCGGGAGGAACACGCTTGCGCTTTTATTGCTTGCGCCCGTGGCAATCTTGTTTCTAACCATCGGTTCGCTAGACTTATCGGATTCTCGTTTCAACCAAACCCAGTCAATTTCGAGCATGGCATCAGATCTCGTTCAGCGGTTTGAAGACGTGCCTCAGATCAATTCGCTGACCGAATATCGAGCGATGGTGGACGATGGGTTGCGCCAAAACGTCGATTTCAGATCCGGCGATTCGAGCTTCCAAGTTCGCGCGTATAAATGGGCGCTAATAATCAAGTCTCTTGGGGCAAGCACAACACACTTTATTTTTGGCTGGGGACCCGGTGCTTGGGGACTTGCTGTCGATGGACACTATGTCCGCTTCCTAGGTGAAGGAGGTATTATCGGGCTGATGGCTGCGCTCTTTTTCTTTGGGACCAGTTTGTTGAGTCGCGATGCGCCTCGCCCTTACCGTCTTGGCTTTCTCGCAATGGCGTTGAGTTGTGTGTTTATTGACGCTGCGACCTCCTCAAAAGTCTCTTCGACTCTGTGGATTATCGCTGGGTATTTCCATGGCCTGCGCCTCCACCTACAGCGCATGCCGAACTTGCAGGATAAAGAGCCATCATCATGAAATGCCTTTTGCACATTGGAACTGAAAAGACGGGAAGCACATCCATTCAGAATTTCTTGACTTGTAATATTGAGGAATTCTCACGCCATGGAATAAAGATCTGCGAAACTCTCGGTGTGGGTAACAATCGGGTGCTTGCCTCATATTTCCAAGGCCGGCTTGATGACTTTAGTCGTCAACACAAACTCAAAACACTCGAGGAACAGAAAGCATATTTTGCCGCAGACCTTGATGCATTTCGACTTGAGGTGGAGGCTGCTCGCAAAACCCATGAGATATTTCTAATATCATCGGAGCATCTTCATTCTCGCTTAACCACCCCCGAACAAGTTGCCGATCTTCAAGCATTTCTGTCGCCGCTGTTTGATGAAATCCAAGTTTTTGGATATTTTCGCGAACAAGCGAGCTTGGTCAAAAGTAACTATTCGACCTGGGTTGAAGGCGGAGGTGGCGCTGCGAGCCTTGCCAAGTTTTGTCAGGAGGCAACGCCTGGAAATCCTTATTATGACTATTGCGCATTGGCCGAAATGTGGACCGAAGCTTTCGGTCGTGACGCATTTTGTGCGCGTCTTTACAAAAGAAGCGCCCTCCATGAGGGAGATGTTCGTATGGATTTCGCCATCGAAGCCTTGGGCCTTCAAAGCTTTTCGGACTTCACATTTATTGAGACGGAATCGAATCGTTCACTCGGCTCGGTGGGAATCCTGATTGCTCGAGGGTTGAATTTCGCGTTGCCGCAATTTTGGTTTGGCGGTCGCCGCAATCGTTTCAGAGATGGGCTTATGCGGCTTGCGATCCTTTCAGGGTTAGCACGCATCGGCCAACTTAAATTCCCGCAAGCCAGTGACATCAAATACCAATTTGAGAACAGCAACCGCCTATTTTCTAAAAATTTTCTGGGAGAGCCAAATAATATTTTTAGATAGGAAAATTGTAACCGCCCGATTGAGACCGCAGGTTACTTCTGAAGCATAGGGGCGACCAAGATGATCGCCATGCCGGTCAGGCAAAAGATTGCGCCGATGATA
>NZ_QAOH01000032.1 GCF_003050785.1 Celeribacter persicus | reverse complement strand
CCGAAAATGAGCGGCGGCAGCAGGGCAATTGCAATGGCGAGAGCCATGACGATAGGCGTATAGATGCGGGCGAATTTCGCCACCCACTGCTCCACGGGCGCGCGGCGGGCATGGGCGTCACCGACCATGCGGATGATCTTGGCCAACACGGTGTCCGAGGCGGCCTTCGTGGCGCGCACCGTCAGTGTGCCTTCGCCGTTGATCGTACCGGCATAGACTTCGTCGCCTCGTTCCTTTGGGACCAGCGCACTCTCTCCGGTGATTGGCGCCTGATCGACCGCGCCCGCGCCGTCCGTCACCTCACCATCGAGCGGGATACGGTCGCCACCGCGTACTATGAAGCTTGAGCCTACGGCGACTTGAGCCGCCGGAACGTCGGCCTCGCTTCCGTCTTCGCGGATCACGCGCGCCGTCGGTGGTGCAAGATCCAAGAGCGCCGAGACCGCATTCCTCGCACGCCCGACGCTCCAGCTTTCGAGGTAGAGCGAGAGCGAGAAGAAGAACGCAACCGTCGCCGCCTCGAAGAATTCGCCAAGCCCTATGGCACCGGCCACCGCGACCACCATCAGCAGGTTCATGTCGGGCGACAGTCTCCGTGCGGACGACCATGCCTTGGGTGCCACGAGCCAGACACCGAACAGGATCGCAACCGCGAACAGCCCTGCCTCGACCCGTGGCATCGGCGCTTCGCCGTGCCCTGCGAAGAGGCCGAGTGCCCCCCCCATGCCGGTCTCGATGATGTGCCACAGAAATCCCGCGGCCCAGAAGCCGCCACTGAGCGCCGTATACAGCCGCTGGCGTGCAAGATGGGCCGCCTGGTCGACCGACGCGTTTTCGGCATCCCAGGGCTTGGCGGTCATGCCGGTGCTTGCGACCAGTTCTGCAATTTCGCCGTCCGATACACTCTTGGCGCTGTCGAGAATAGTCATCCGTCCATTGATCACGTCGAACGCAAGATGCTCGGCCCCACCGATCTTCGGGCCGACCACCTTGTTCAGGATTGCTACCTCCTCGGCGCAATCGAGGCCGGACACCTGAAAACTGCGCCCGCCCGCTGGCCCGGGCGTCGTCGGAACGATGTCGCCGCACGTTCCGGCGCTCCCGCAGCAGCTGCCGCCGCTTGTCTGGGCAATTTCGGCGTGATCGTGACGATGGGTGTCGGACGGCATGAATGGACCTCTGGATTCGGGTGCTTTACCATGACATAGCCCCTACAGTAGCTAGAGCTTCAAGAGCAAAATACGGTGGTATTTCAGTTTGTTTTATTGCTAGAGGGTGCGGTGACCGGCTCTATCACGCCTTGAAACATGAAAAGCCGATGCAAAGAAAAACAGACACGAAAGGAAGCTTGATGCGGGTTTTGATGCTGAAGCAAAAAATAATGGTTGCAGTGGCGCTGTCGCTTACGGCCGGGTGCGCAATCCAGCCGACTGGACCGGGCGACTCGGCAGACCGGCGGGGCAACGTTCCCGAAGCTGTGATTGCAATGGCTGCCCCGGATCAGGATGTTGCAACCGCGCGCTTGGTGCCGGAAGACGGGTGCTACTGGTACGAACACAGCGGCCCCGTTGAAACGGCCTTGCTGCCGCTGCGCACGGCGAACGGCAATCCGATCTGCGTCGCGCGGGAAGCGTGACGACGACCCGCACGTCACATCATTTCGCTCAAAGCTAATTACCTCATTCAACTTCTCGCGGTAACACTGTCCTCAGCCGAATAAAGATGTGCTGTCGATCCAATCTCGACGTTCGGATAAAGCTCGTTGATGTGTGCCATAACCATCCGTACGCAACCCGAACTCGCGCGCCCTCCGATGCTTCTCGGATAGGGTGTGCCGTGTATCCGAAGATAGGTGTCGCGATCTCCGACATAGAGATAGAGTGCCCGCGACCCCAAGGCGTTTTGAGGACCAGGTTCCATCCCGTCGGCCCATCGTGCGTTTTCGGGATCCCGTTCGATCATGCTCTGGGTCGGTGTCCAATGCGGCCACCTCACCTTGCGTTTGATCGTGTAGACTCCCGGCTCGTATAGGTTACCCCGCGCAATGGCGACACCGTAGCGCATCGCGGTCCCGCCTTCCTCGATATGGTAAAGATACCGCGCGACCGCATCGACGTGGATGTCTCCGGGCACGAGTCCGGTCTTCGCGACCACACGCTGAGGCAGGAAGCGTGGGTGTAGGCCCCAAGGGTTTGACGTGGCCGGATCGAAGGCTGGCGGGGTGACTTGTGCGTCCCATTCAGCCTTCTGCGCCTCGGTGGGCCAGGTATCGGCAAATAGGGGGCTGGCAACAGTCGCAGAAAATAGCGCAGTTGTTGTTTGAATGAAGTGTCGTCTTGTCAGCATGTCGTACCCTTTCGGTTCCCACCGGCGATCAATGGCAAGACCGGTATGTATTCAAATTCACTAGATAAGACTTCTAGTAGCTAGAGGTTCAAGGGCATATTTTCGTGAACAAGCCAGCAGTCCTTGCAGTCCAAGGGTGCCTGCTGTGGTTGCACGTTGTATCAACTGACAAGCTATGAGTTCGTTGGGCCAGATCTGGTTTGCGCAAAAATGCCAAAACTCAAGCGTTTCTGTCACGAGAGCTCTCAACCGTCATTGCCGCGAGGTGCGCAGAACTGGCCGCCCGCCTGAATGAGTAGGGGCCACCAACTCCGCGCGATGCGGCAATGGCAGCCCCTGAGCTTAACTTGCGTCCTTAAACTCGGCGTATTCGCCGCGCACCTGAACGGTGACGGTGGCATCCGAGCTGTCGCGATTGCGCCAGAACCAGCCGTGCTCTCCGTCGAAGGCGGCGACGATCTCGCCCTCGTCGCCGGTGGAGCCGCGGCCTTTCTCATAGGTGATCGAGTTGCCGCCGCCATGGCCATGCATGTCGAAGTTCACGCGGCCGCCTTCGACCAGCATCCGGTATTCCACCGTCTGGCCCTCTTCCATGACCAACTTCCACTCGGCACTGTCACCGGGGGCCAGCGTGAAAGTGGTTTCGTCGCGCCAGACTTCAGCCCCCTGCGCGTGCGCCGCGCCGACGAAGAGCCCAAAGATATCGTTCATCAAGCTCGACTGCTCCTGTGCTTCAAGTTCCAGCAGCCTGTCGGCTTCCGCCTCTTCTGCCAACTGGGTCTTGATTTCGCCCATCTCCGCCAGACCGAGGACGCCGCCGATCCCGGTCGGATCGATGTCGTACTCGGCGGGCAGCACGACGGTCACGAGGATCGTGACGGCGCTGGCCGCCGCGATGGCCGTGGAGCGGAGCAATTGCCGGGAGGTGGGAAGCTGGTCGAGGCTCGGTTTTTCTGCGTTAAACATTTGGGTCTCCAATTTTCTCAGGTGGCCACGAAGTAGCCGGTGATTTGCAAGCCCATGAGGATGAACCCCATGGACATCATGACGACGTTGGCGGTGTAGGCCTGGCGGAAGAAATTCGGGGATTTCCGCCAGAAGCCCATGACGATGAGAATCACGGCGAGCGCCATGATCTGGCCGAACTCGACACCGACGTTGAACGCCAGCAGATTGGCCAACAGCCCCTCTGATGCGATCTCGTAGTCAAGGATCTTGGTGGCCAGGCCAGTGCCGTGGAAAAAGCCGAAGATCAGCGTCGCGGCCTTGGTGTTCGGTTGAAAGCCGAACCAGCGTTGGTAGGCTCCCAGATTGTCGAGCGCCTTGTAGACAACCGACAGACCGATGATCGCATCAACGATATAGGCGTTGATGCCCCATCCGAACCAGACGCCTGCCAGCATCGTGGTCGAATGTCCGACAGCAAAGATGCTGACATAGATGCCCACGTCCTTCATCTTGTAAAGAAAGAAGACGACGCCGAACAGGAACAGGACGTGGTCGTAACCCGTCACCATGTGCTTGGCACCGAGATACATGAAGGGAATGATGTTTACCCCCCAGATTTCTTGGATGTAGCCCGCGTCTCCGGGCGTGACGTTGTGCGCCAAGGCATGGCCTGCGCTGAGAACGAGCAAGGTTATCGTGATAAAGGACAGGATCACGACCCGGTGTATGCCAGGATCGGTCCAGCCCCGATGGACTGTGTTCATGGGTTGAACTCCGCATAGTGTTTGATGATCGGGTGAAACGCGCCAATGGCGCGCGGTCGATCACACGCGCGGAGGTCGTTCGATCTGGTGTATCAGCAGAGGATCCGCTGTCGCGGCACTCAGCCACCATGCGGTTTTGTAAATTTCCATGGGATGAGACGACAGGTCAGGACCGGGCACAACCGCTTGGCTGTGATCGTGATCTATACTGTCGTGGCTGTGTCCATGCGCCGCCCAAGCCAGGTCTTCTTCCAGACCATGCGAATGCCCGTGCTCGGCGATCATCTCCGCATGGTCCTGAAGAACGTTTAGGATTGCGGGCGTGTGAGAGGTTGTGGGCACAACCGACCAGACAAGAATGGCTGCGCACAGAAACGTAGCGCAGGCAGCCCTTCCGATTGTCCGTAACCTCGTCATCAGCTCTGCCTGCCCGCTCAACTTATTCTGTGGCGCATCGGGGCACCATCTTGTTCTATCCTCTGAGGGAGGATATGAATCCTATATGACAAATTCCCCGGTTCATGCAACCCATCCCGCCTTGATTGCCCGGCTGAAACGCGCTGATGGTCATCTGCGCGCCGTGATCGCGATGATCGAGGGGGGTAAACCCTGTCTGGAAATCGCCCAGCAGATGCAGGCGGTCGAAAAGGCCGTCACGAATGCCAAGCGGGCGCTGATCCATGACCACATGGACCATTGCCTCGACGCCGAAGGCTCCGAAACTGATCGCGCCGAGTTGCGCGCTATCGCCCGCTATCTCTGAGGCCCACCATGCTCGATATTCTCGCCGACCGGACTTATCGCCACCTGTTTCTGGCACAGGTCGTCGCCCTTCTGGGAACCGGGCTCGCGACGGTCGCGCTCGGGCTGCTGGCCTTCGATCTGGCGGGGGAAGGCGCGGCGCTGGTGCTGGGCACGGTCTTCACGATCAAGATGGTAGCCTATGTCGGTATCGCGCCCATTGCCGGAGCATTCGCGGACCGGGTGCCGCGCCGCGCGCTATTGGTGACGCTCGATCTGGTGCGCGCCGGTGTGGCGCTGGCGCTGCCCTTCGTGACCGAGGTCTGGCAGGTCTACGTCTTGATCTTCCTGCTGCAATCGGCCTCTGCCGCCTTCACGCCGACCTTTCAGGCGACGATCCCCGACGTGCTGCCCGAAGAAGACCGTTACACCCGTGCGCTGTCGCTGTCGCGGCTGGCCTACGATCTGGAAAACATCGTCAGCCCGACGCTGGCGGCGCTTCTGCTGGCGGTGATGTCCTACAACTCGCTTTTCATCGGCACTGTAGTCGGCTTCTCTGCTTCGGCGCTTCTGGTCGTCTCGGTTCTGCTGCCGAACCCCCGTCCATCCGAACGGCGCGGCATCTATGACCGGACCACGCGCGGCATCCGCATCTATCTGGCCACGCCCCGGCTTCGCGGGCTCCTGGCACTGAACCTCGCGGCAGCGGCTGCGGGGGCGATGGTGCTGGTCAATACCGTCGTTCTGGTGCGCGGCTCGCTCGGGATGTCGGAGAGTGCGTTGGCCTGGACGATGTTCGCCTTTGGCGCGGGCTCGATGACGGCCGCGCTGGTCCTCCCACGCATTCTGGATGCGCTGCCCGATCGGCCCGTGATGTTCTGCGGTGCTGCGCTGATGGTTGCAACCCTGCTGGGTCTCGGGGCGACGGTCTTGACCGCTGGTCTTGGCTGGGCCGTCCTTCTGGGGGCATGGTTGCTGGTGGGGCTCGGATATTCCGCCGTTCTAACCCCGTCTGGCCGATTGCTGCGCCGGTCCGCCCATGCGGGGGATCGCCCCGCGCTGTTCGCGGCACAGTTCGCCCTGTCGCACGCCTGCTGGCTGGTGACCTATCCGCTGTCCGGATGGCTCCTGACGGCCTACGGCGTCGTTCCCGCTTTGATCGGGCTGGCGCTGCTCGCAGCTTGCGGGATGCTCGCAGCGCTGAAACTCTGGCCGTCCGGCGATGCTGTCGAGCTTGAACACACCCACGACAACCTGCCGCTGGATCATCCGCATTTGCAAGGGCATCGCAAGCACAGCCACGCTCTGATCATCGACGAAAGCCATCCTCGCTGGGCCACGCATTTCTGAAATTAAACTACGAGAGTGCAAGCCACTGCAGAAAATTGGCCTTCCGGCTATCCGGCCAATGGTACGCAGCTGCACGAAGAGCTTTCCAGAAATCAATCATTTTTACCAACCTTCCTGACGGTGGACCCGCTTACAAAGCTTGGTGTGCGGCAAGAAATGATCCCATTCAATGGCATTGGCGAGGCGCACTGCGAGTCGGTCATCCTCGAAACCGTAGCTCTCGACCCCGGTCAAGAAGTCAAGGTCCTGCCGCGCTTCAAAGCAGAGCGAGACGACGCCTATGAAGAATTCATAGACAAGTGCGACGACTTCGAGGCCGAAGTCGCAAAAGGAAGTGACCGCCAACCATTACACATACTCCGAACTGGAAGAGAACGACGTCGATCTCAAGAAGCTCCAGGGCTGGCTGACGAAAATCCAGAAACTCGACTTTTCCGGCGCTGACCGCGCCTCCGAGGCACAGGAGCAGTTAATTCGGTGGAGAGATTGGCAGCCAGCCCGAGCGGCGCTGTCTACATCGCGCTTTCGATGCCAGCGCGCCGACTGCTCTCATGCCCGGCACCATGAACGAACGGCTCCAGCCGCAGGCCGTCACGGATGAAGAGCGCGCCGACGCCCTTGGGGGTATGGAACTTGTGCCCGGCCATCGTCAGCATATCGACGCCAACGTCGTCCGCCCGGGTGGGGATCTTGCCGACCGACTGCGCGGCGTCGGTGTGAAAGCGGACGCCGAGCTCCCGCGCGATCGCCGCGCACTCCGCGATCGGCTGGATCGTCCCCGTCTCGTTGTTGGCATGCATGATGGTGACGAGCACGGTCTTGGGTGTGATCGCCCGCCGCAGGTCATCGGGATCGACGAGCCCCGTGCCATCGACAGGCAACCATGTCACCCGCGCGCCAAGGCTCTCGAGGAACCGAAGCGGCGCCACGATGGCCGGATGCGCGGCGCTTGACGTGATGAAATGCGGCTGGCCCTTGCCGCTGGCGAAGAAGACGCCTTTCAGCGCGTGGTTGTTCGCTTCGCTGCCACCGCTGGTGAAGACGATCTCCCGCGGCGAACAGCCGAGGAGGTCCGCGACACGGGTCCTCGCCTCCTCCACCATCTGGCGGGCGGGAACCCCGGCCCAGTGGCTGCTGGAGGGATTGCCATGCCCCGTCTCGAGGGCATGACGCATGATCTCGGCAACCTCGGGGGCGACCGGGGTGCTGGCGTTGAAATCCAGATAGATGTCGCGCATCGCCCGGCCCCCTTCCGTTGTCGCGTTGCCCGGGATCAGGGCTTGTAAGCCGCGTCCTGCTGCCAGCCGGTATATCCGCTCTGCATGACGAGCACGTTTGACCGCCCCGCCACGCGCAACGCAAAGGCCGCTTGCGCCGACAGGCTGCCAGTGTTGCAAAAGAGGATCGTCATGCGATCCTCGGGGATCTCGTCGATCCGGTCCAGCACTTCGCGCCATTCGATATTCACTGAACCGGGAATCGTGCCTTCCTCGAACTGGCCCGCGTCGCGGGTGTCGACGAAGAGCGCGGTCTCGAAGACGCTCTGGTCGAGTTGTTGGGGCAAGATGATGCCGGCCTCGTACTCCGAGAACATCATGTATTCCTGCATAGCTTCAACGGCCGCGTCCTGCGCCATGGCCGGGGCTGCGTGAAGCCCGAGCGTGACGGTCGTCGCCAAGAGTAGGTGTTTCAGGGTCATTCGGTATCTCCTCCGTTTCGGTTTCTTGGTGTTCAGGTGTGCTGCGCACGCCAGCCGGTCCTGCCGCCGTCGAGCCAGACGGCATCCGGATGGCCGAGCCTGTTCAGCAGGTCCGCGCCATCTGCGGACCGCCCCCGCCGCCCTTGCCGCAGATCGTCACGGGTGTTCTGTCGGCAGGGAGTTCGCCCGCTTGGGCGGCGAGGTGAGCCAGCGGGGTATGCACAGCGTCCGCGACGTGGGCGGCGGCGTAGTCTTCCGCATCGCGGACGTTGATCAGGTGGAAGCGATCCGGGTCGGCCGCGAGGGCGGCGAGCGTCACCATCTGAGCCATCAGAACACCAGCACCTTGTCGGCTTTGAGCGTCGCTTGCGCCAGTTCGTCCGTGGTGGACCGCGTCGGCCCTTCCATCATGTCGCCCTCGGCGAGGCCGCGCGCATCCATGCAGGTGCCGCACATCAGGACGCGACCCTTCGCAGTGAGGACGCGGCGGATCATGCGCTCGAGATTGTAGTAGCCATCGGGCGTCTTCTGCCCCGCCTTGGCGCAGAGCACCGCGTCGGCCATCAGGAAGACGGTGATGTCCGCGTCAGGATCATTCTTGGCCAGCGCATGGGCCATGCGCAGGCCGTTGAAGCTTCGCTCGGTGCCATAGGGCGGGTCGTTCAGCAGGATCAGGTGTTTCATCATCAGTCCTCAGTCTTGGGCGCGCGTTTCCAGGTCGGACAGGAAAGACTCAATACGCCGGGCGTTGGCACCGCGGTCGATCTGACCGAGGCGCGAGCGCGAGCGCATGTCGACGCGGGTGCCGGTGTCGGTTTCCGCGATACGGATCGCCACCTCGTCCTCGAAGCCGAAGAGGCGGCTTGTGGCGATGGCCTCGATCTGACTCTCATCGGGATCGGCCGACAGCACCTCCCAGCCGCGCTCTTCCACCAAGGCAAGCGCCGCGGCGAAGGCCTCGTCTGCGGAGACAGGCACCTCCAGCGGGCGCACATCCGGATAGGCCGCGCGCTGCGGCCCGGCGTTCTGCCCGGGGTAGTCACTGGGCGTGGCGGTGAACCAGAAGACCGGCGGGTCCTCGGTATCGGTCGAGATGTCGTTGATCGGCGGCGTGGTCCGTGCGGCGATCTCGAAGGCGGCGCCAAGGCCCGCGACGGGCAGCGACAGGATCAGCCCGAGCAGGAACGCTGCGGCACCGCCTTTCCTGCGGCGAAGCCAGACCACCAGCCCGGCAAGCGCTGCGATGATGCCGGCGCACGCCGCCCAGGCGCCCCAGCCGGCTAGGTCATAGGCCTGTGGCCAAGGCCAGCCGCCTGTGCGGAAGCCCCAGACCGCGACCGCAAGAAGCCCGAGCGAAGCAAGGCCCAGCAGGATCGCGAAAGCGCCAAGGGTCCGGGGCAGGGCGTCATGCATGGGCGGTCTCCGGCTGTTCGGCAGGGTTGAGCCGCGGGTGGGTTTCCTCACCGAGCCAGAAGAGCACGGCGCCGGACACGAGCATCGAGATGGCGACGAACCAGAAGGCCGCTTCCGCAGCGCCCGTCAGGCTGGCGGCGAGGCCAAGGCCGAGCGCGCCGATCGCGTAGCCAAGGTCGCGCCAGAAGCGGTAGATGCCGATGGCCGAGCCGCGCCAGGCAGGCGGAGTGATGTCGGCCACGGCCGCAGAGAGGTTCGGGTAGAGGAGCGCCATCCCGAAGCCCGCCACCCCGGCCGAGACCGACCACCAGAGCGCGCCCGTGCCCATGACCACCATGGCCACGCCAGCGCCGCAGATCCACATGCCGAGCACGTTGGGCCAGAACCGGCTGAAATGGTCCGACAGCCGCCCGGTGAAGAGCTGCGAACCGCCCCAGACAAAGCCGTAGGTGCCGACGATCCAGCCGACTTCGGTCAGGGTAGCGCCTTGCGTCACGAGAAAGACTGGGAACAGCGCCCAGACCAGCGCATCGACGAACTTCTCGACGAGCCCCGCCTGGGAGATCGCGAAGAGGCGCCGGTCGCGCCAGCTCATCAGGGCGAAGACCTCGCCCGTTGTGGGGTGTTCGGACACGCCCTGCGGATAGCGCGGCAGGGATTTCGGGGGGGCGGCCTTGTGCGCCGCTGTCTCCGCCTTGGCCCAGGGCAGCGTATCCTTGACCCAGACCACCGTCGGCACCAGCGCCAGCAGGACCACGGCCATGCCGAAAACCAGGAGCCCCGTGCGCGCGCTGAGCCATTCGGCGGCATAGGCGGTGAGGATGCCGGCGATCGCCACGCCGACATAGCCCGAGAACTCGTTGAGCCCCATGGTCAGCCCGCGTTCCTCGGCCTTGGTAATGTCGAGCTTCGCGGTCTGCGTCATCGACCAGCAGAGGCCCTGATTGACGCCCAGAAGCACGGTCGCGGCGACGATCCAGGTCCAGTCCGACGCATACCAGATCATCACCGGGATCGGCAGCGCCACGACCCAGCCCCAGACCAGCCCCCGCTTGCGGCCGATCCGCTCGGACCAGCGCCCGGCAACGAAGTTCATCACCGCCTTCACCACGCCGAAGGCCACCACGAAGGAGGCGAGCAGCAGGAAGGAGCCGCGCTCGAGCCCGAATTCGCTCTCGGCCAGCGCCGGAACCACCGTGCGTGTCATGCCGATGGCGAAGCCCACCAGCATCACTTGGATCAACTGGTGCGAGACCTGTGAAAGGTTGGCACGGAGGCCGCGCGGAAATGCGCCGTCGGTCATTCTGCGGGCACCTTTGTCGTGTTCCGGGGATCGAGCGCATGGCCGGATACCGGACCGCGGACGGGCTGGATCAACATCCGGTCAAGCCAGAGATCGCGGCGCGTGCGGAACTGCTCGATTCCGATCTTCATCCCCTCATGCCCCTTGGCGGGCTGGGCGATATAGGTGCCCAAGAGCCGGTCCCACCACGGCAGGTTGAAGCCGTAATTCGAGTTCGTCTCGCGCGGGTCGATGGAATGGTGGACGCGATGCATGTCGGGGGTGACGACAAACAGGCGCAGGACCCGGTCCACCGGGCGCGGCAGGTCGATATTGGCGTGATTGAACAGCGCTGTGGCGTTCAGGATTACCTCGAACAGCAGGACTGCGATGGCGGGTGGGCCAAGCGCCGCGACCACTGCGAGCTTGATCCCCATCGAGATGAGGATTTCCACCGGGTGAAAGCGCAAGCCGGTCGTGGCGTCAAAATCCAGATCGGCATGGTGCATCCGGTGCAGCCGCCACAGTCCCGGCACCGCGTGGAACATTACGTGCTGAAGGTAAATCGCGAGATCGAGCAGCAACATCGAGACCACGACGGCCACCCAGACCGGGGCGTCGATGTTGTTGAAAAGTCCCCAGCCACGATCCTCTGCCATCACCGCCAGCCCGACCGCAAGGATCGGAAAGGACAGCCGCAGGATGACCGTATCGACCACCACCAGCGCAAGATTATTGGCCCAACGGATCACGCGCGGGATTTCTCGCCTGCGCCGGGGGGCCGCCACTTCCCACAGCGCCATGACCGCCAGCACGCCAAGGAAAATCGCTAGGCGGATCGTTGGTTCGGCGGCAAGGATGGTCGCTGACATGGATGTGGGCCTTTGGGCTTGTGGGGCGCGGTGGATTCGCTATAATTCAAGTTATCGCTTGAATGATGTAGCGTTAGGAGACAGGCCTTGTCAATCAGCCCCAAGCACGCCCTGCTCGAGGAATACGCCCTCGTCGCACGCGCCCTGTCCGCCCCGGCGCGTCTGATGCTGCTGGAACAACTGGCGCAAAGGGAGCGCGGGGTGGAGGCGCTTGCGGACAAGACCGGCCTTACCATTGCCAACTGCTCGCAGCATCTGCAGCAGTTGCGCCGCGCCGCGCTCGTCACCAGCCGCCGCGACGGCAAATCGGTAATTTACCGACTGACCGACGCGAAGACACTGGAGTTGATGGACCTTCTTCGTATCGTCGCCGAGCGGAACCTCGCGCAGGTCGAGCGTATCTTGCAGGGACTCTCAGACGGCGAGGACGCCCCCGAAGCGGTCAGCCGTTCCGATCTGGCCGCACGCCTTGCGGAAGGTTCTGTCACCGTACTCGACGTTCGCCCCGCAGATGAATTTGCGGCAGGTCATATTCCTGGAGCGATCAACCTGACGCTAACGGAGATTGAGGGAATCGTGCCGACGCTCGATTCGTCTACTGAAATCGTGGCATATTGCAGGGGTCCATATTGCGTTTATGCCCATCAGGCAGTAGCCGCTTTGCGCAAACTCGGGCTTAACGCACGGCGCTTGGAAGGCGGTCTGCCGGAATGGCGAGAAGATGGACGACCGGTACTCTCCTAGGCAGGTTGTCGAGGTGAACCATTTTCCTGAAAGCTAACTGTCGCTTTGCCCTTAAATCGGCTCTGCCTCAATCTGTGTGGCGGAACGGTAGCATTCTCGCCCGCAACAATTCTGGACCTGCCCGGCCGTACATCGCGCGCTTGAGGGTCTTCAGCCGATTGATCTGACCTTCCGCCTGGCCGTTGCTCCAGGGCATCTCGATGGCGTTTTTGACTGCATCGAAGTCCCGGTTCAATGTGCGGGCAAGGCGCACAATGGGTGCCAGGTCGGTTTCGATCGCGTCGTCGATCCATGCAGGGAGTGGGTCTGCTTCGCGGCCGCGCAGGATACCGTTGAACCGCATCGCGAGACAGCGCATCGTTGCGAAGGCGGGAGAGTCGGCCTTGAGCGCGTCGACTTTCCGCGCCTGATCCGGGGTGAGCTTTCCGCGGGGTTTGATACACAGCGCGGCGGCGATGACCGGGGAAATCGCGTGCCCCATTTCCGGGTCCCGGACTGGCTCCAGGATTTTGTGTTCTACGGCGGGGCCCTTCGCTTGCTTTTCGGCTCTGCGCCAGCCCGCCAGCAGCCGCTGCAAATGCGTCTGACTCCCCTCGTAACCACGCTCTCGGATCAGACGGAAAAGGGCGCTTCCAGTTCGAATGCCGTCCTTCCAGCTTTGGCTCAGGAACTCTTCAAAGTACCACGGCGAAGTCGGTTTCAAAGCTGCTCGCCTGCGGTCCGGTGGCGTCTCGAACTGCAGCCATTTCGCGATGCTGCGACGCGGGAACCCTGTCCGTCGCCCGATCTCGCTGCAGGTAAGCCCCTGATTTCGGAGCGCATGGATGGTGGTGAAAATCTCTTCCCGGGACGTCCTGTGCGCAAGGCGGGACTTCAGAAGGCTTCCGGCTGCGGTGATGTTGTCGGCGTCGGACGGCAGCGCCCTGCCGGTCGCACGGCCATGAAGGTTCATCTCCTCCTCGATGGCCTGCCGCAGGTTCTGCACGATATGGAACCGGTCAGCGACTTGTTCCGCCTGCGGTGCCCCTTGCCGGGCAGCCTGGGCGTAGAGACCGCAGCGATCTCTGCTGATCACTTCCACCTCGGGATGTCGCTTCAGCCAGTTGGTGCAGGTGACGACATCTCGATCCTCGAGAATGTCGATGACCACGCGACGCTCCAGATCGACAATGATCGTGCCGTAGGTTTGCGACTTCCGCCAGCTCCAGTCGTCGATCCCGATGACCGTCGGCGGCTCGGCGGTGCCTTGAGCACGCTTCTTCAACTGCCTGAGCACCGTGTCATCGCTGATCTTAAGGCCCAAACGATGCAAGAGCCGCTCGGCAGGCCGCCCGCCGGTTGCATGCCCAAGATGGCAGACAATCTCCCCGACACGCGAGGTGCGCCGCGAAAAAGGACGCGCAATCGAGGCGATCTGGTCCGAGAAAGTCCGGCGCGGGCAAGCGGGCGCCAAACATCGCCAACGGCAAACCGCGAGATCAACCGTTACCTCGTCTCCATGCGCGGGATAATCCTGCAGCCGCCGACGCCGCCAGCCGTGACGTCGTGGTGAATGAAATCCACAGTCTGGGCAGATGCCGTTTGGTGTCAGACTGCCCGATACAATCCATCCGCCGGATTCACTTCGCTCAACGCTTTGAACCGAAACATCGCTCCCGGGCGACCAGTGGCTCTTCGAAATCATGACTATCCCTCCTGAATTTTTCAGTCTCAGGATAGTGGCGCCACACAAATTGAGGATGACCCACATATCGGCCATCGTCCAGTTCGACCCAGATCATTGAGATATCGCAAGGATCGTAGCGAACGACCACCTTTCCATCCCCGCGACCAATATGGCCTGCAAGGGCATCGGACCAATACCGTATCTGGAACAGATGGATGCCGTCACGCCTGACCTTGCGCAGTTCGCTCGGCAGGAAGCTCACCCGAAAGGCTTCCATCTCGAAGGGGATGTCGCCCATCATTTCCTCTGAGAGCGCCTCCCATTTGGCACCGCGCGTACAGCCAAGACTTGAATGAATGCTGTTGTTGTAACGGCAGATTTCCAGGGTAAACCAGCGATGGAATTCGCTTAAGGTCATCGTGGCCATGCCTTCGGCGTCATAGTCGCCCTTGGCGGCGATCGAGGATTGCGTTGTTCCCGGCAACAGGTGAACGGCCCCCAGCATCGTCCTGATCAACCGTTCGATGTGACCTCCAAAACGAGGACTTCCCGGCGGCCTATAAACCAGATTTATCCCCCAGTCCGCACATGCCGACCGAAATGGCTGCGACCGAAAATCGCGGCAATTGTCGACGTGGATGCTGTGCGGTTTCACTTGTGCGGGCCAAGGAACACTGCACTCCTGCGCTATCCGTTGTCCTATCAGGATGTCGCAGACCTTCTGGAAGGGCGCAGGATCACGGTCGACCGATCTACTGTCTTTCGCTGGGTCCAGAAGTTCTCGCCTGAGTTGACCAAGCGAACCGAAAAGCACCTGCGCAGGCAAGAGTCGACTGGCACGTCCCCTTTCGGGACATTGCTGCGCAATGCCCTGTCGGGCGAGGGATGAAACCTACATCCGCGTCGGAGGCAAATGGCGCTACCTTTGGCGCGCCGTCGATGCAAATGGTGAGATGGTCGATTTCAGACTGACTGCGCGGCGGGATGCGAAAGCGGCCAAGGCCTTTCTGAACAAGGCTATCGAACGCGTAAGATTGCATCGACCCGACACGATCTGCACGGACAAGGATCAAACATATCGCCGCGTTATCCGTGAGATCAATTACCGGTATGATCCGCACTTTGACGGCATCCGGCACATCGACCGAAAGTGGCGAAACAACCGGATTGAAAGCGACCACGCTGCAATGAAGCGGCTCTTGGGGTACCAACAAAGTTTCCGCTCCTTACGAACGGCCAAAGCGACTCTGAGCGGCATTGAAACCATCCGAACCAGTAAACGCGGTCACGTCCATAACAAACAGCCAGGCATTCAGGGCGAGATCCAATTCATCAGCCAGCTTTTCGCAGCTGCATGATCCATCACGTCCCTTTTACCCTCAACGGCCCCACACTATTAACGCAACAGTCCCGACCAACCAGATGGGGACCATCGAAGGCGACTTCGAAAAGGGCGAGGCAAACGGGACCGCCGATGCCCTCGCGGTGGTGTCGCAGATCGTGGAGCCGCTCGGGTGAGTGTCAGGCCATCAGTGCCAGTCCCACTCCGCCGACTGCCGCCATGATGACAACCACCCATGGCGGCGCCTTCCAAGCCATCAGCGCAACGAAACAGAAGAGCGCGAGCGTGAAATCGCGCATGTCCCCAATGGCGCTGGCGAAGACGGGCGAATAGAGCGCCGCGCCGAGGATGCCAACGACGGCGGCATTCGCGCCCTGCATCAGCGACTGCGCCATGGCCATCGACCGGAAGCGGTCCCAGAACGGCAGGACACCGATCAGGATGAGGAAGCCGGGCAGGAACACGGCAATAAGGGCGATTGCTGCACCCACCACACCATTCGGCTCCGGCCCCAGCACCGCGCCCAGATAGGCGGCAAAGGTGAAGAGCGGCCCTGGCACCGCCTGTGCTGCGCCATAGCCAGCAAGGAACGCGTCGGGCGGCACCCAGCCGGACTGCACGGCCTCAGCCTGCAGGAGCGGCAGAACGACGTGGCCACCGCCGAACACCAGCGCGCCAGCGCGGTAGAAGCTGTCGATGACCGCCAGGGCTTGCGACCCGCCAGCGACAAGCGGCAGAAGGATGAGAAGGGCGGCGAAGGCTCCGAGGGCGATGCCCGCCTGTCTGCGGCGGACGGGCATCGTGACGTGGCCCCCAACCGGTTTTTCTGATCCTCGGCCGAGGATCAGCCCTGCGACCGCGCCAAGGACGATGGCGCCCACCATCCCGAAGGCGCCGGGGACGAAGGCAAGAACGGCCACGGCGCCGACCGCAATGCTGGCGCGTTCACGGTCGGGGCACAGGTTCTTGGCCATGCCCCATACCGCCTGCGCCACGATGGCGACGGCGACGATCTTGAGCCCCTGCAAGGCGCCTGTTCCGACCGGACCGGAAATGGACGCGGCCGTCATCGCGAAGACCAGTAGTATCAGGGCCGAAGGAAGCGTGAAGGCCGTGAAGGCCGCGAGCGCACCCAGCCAGCCGGCCCGAATCAATCCTAGCGCGAAACCGACCTGACTCGAAGCTGGCCCGGGGAGGAACTGGCAAAGGGCAACCAGATCCGCATAGGCGTGATCCGAAAGCCAACCTCGCCGCGTGACCAGTTCGTCGCGGAAGTAACCCAGATGTGCGATAGGGCCGCCGAACGATGTCAGGCCGAGCTTCAGGAAGGTCCCAAAGACCTCTCCCGGAGTTCCTTGGGATGGCTTGGCGTCAGCAGTGTCTGTGCTATCGGTCATTGCGTTCCTGCCTCGCCCTTGAGTTCCTTGAGCCGGACCCGCGCGACCGCCAGCCCTTCGTGCCCCTTGTCGGTGATCGTGTAGAATTTGCGGGACGTGCGTCCCTCGCGCTCGGTGGTGCTGGTCAGGTAACCGTCGCGCTCCATCTTCGAGAGCATCGGATAGAGGGTTCCGGGCGACAGTCGGTAGCCATGCCGCGCCAGTTCGTCGATCATCCACTGGCCGTAGACCGGGTGCTGCGCTGCATGGTGCAGGATGTGCAGCCGGACCAGGCCAGACAACAGGTCATGATGTTCTATCCGTTGCGGCAAAAGGATTACCATCCGGTTTCGATATCGACATTCGATAATACATCTTCTACGCTTATGGTCAATTCTTGTCGTCGTTGGAGGCTCGTGGAATGGAGATTCTTTTCGTTGCGCTGGTTGCGTTTCTGGCCTCCGGACTAACCCTGTTTTCGGGCTTCGGTCTTGGCACTATCCTGATGCCCGCCTTCGCGCTCCTGATGCCGGTCGAGGTGGCCATCGGAGCAACAGCGGTCGTGCATCTGGCCAACAACCTGTTCAAGCTGGGGCTGGTGGGGCGGCACGCGGACGCAGGCGTGA
The DNA here is from genome assembly GCF_003050785.1 of Celeribacter persicus. GTDB lineage: Bacteria > Pseudomonadota > Alphaproteobacteria > Rhodobacterales > Rhodobacteraceae > Celeribacter > Celeribacter persicus. Next base: position 3,050 of record NZ_QAOH01000032.1, on the reverse strand, counting down.
TCTTGCGTTTCGCCGTGCCGGCAGCACTTGCCGCGATCGGGGGAGCATTTCTGCTAGTCCGACTGTCCGACCTGCCCATGCTCGCCACCTACACCGCCTTTGGGGCCGAACGCCGGATCGAGGCTCTGCCCTTCACCGTCGGTCTCCTGATCGTGGCTTTCGCGACTCTCGAACTCTCACCCGGGTTCGCGCGGCTCGGCTTCCCGCGCCGGCTTTTACCATTGGGTGGGGTGATCTCGGGCTTCTTCGGCGGGCTTTCGGGCAATCAGGGCGCCTTCCGCACCGCGTTTCTGATCAAGGCAGGGCTTTCTAAAGAGGCATTCATCGCCACCGGTGTTGTGGCGGCCGTGATCGTCGATACGACCCGGCTTGCCGTATACGGCCTTTCGCATTTCACTCGCAGCTTCGCAGTCCTTACGCCGAGTGTGTGGACGGTGGTCGCTATCGCCATTGCCAGCGCTTTTCTGGGCGCTTTCGTCGGGTCGCGGTTGCTGAAGAAAGTCACGCTGCGCGCGGTGCAGATCGTCGTTGCCGTGACAATGATCCTACTCGGGACCGGGTTGGCCGCTGGTCTGATCTGAGAGGGCAGCTGGGGTGGACATCGTTCAAGCCGCCGTCCTCGGGCTCGTCGAGGGGACAACAGAGTTTCTTCCGATCTCCTCCACCGGCCACCTGATCGTGGTCGGGGCGTGGCTTGGCATTGCGCAGGACGAAGCCAAAACCGCCTTTGACGTGATTGTCCAACTGGCTGCTATCCTCGCGGTTGTCATCACCTGCCGGGACAAGTTCACGCGCGCCCATGTCGACCTGTGGCGAAAGGTCATCCTGGCCTTTATCCCGATCGGGGTGGCGGGAGTCCTGGCAGGCGGCTGGGTCGAGGGCCTGTTCTCGGTGCAAGTCGTCGCGGTCGCCTTCATCGCTGGCGGCGTGATCTTCCTGTTGGTCGAGTATTTCAATCAGGATGATTGCAGCCACGTCATTCGTGTGGAGGATCTGACCCGAAGGCAGGCCGCATGGATCGGTGTTGCCCAAGTGTTCGCCCTGATCCCCGGCACTAGCCGGGCGGGGGCGACAATCATTGGAGCCTTGCTGGTCGGCTCCGACCGCCGCACCAGCGCCGAGTTCTCCTTTCTGCTGGCCTTGCCAGTCATGATCGCCACCACCGGTTACGAAGCCGTGAAGCATCACCAGGCGTTCGGCGACGGAGACCTCGTGGCGCTCGGAATGGGGTTCATCACAGCCTTTACGGTCGCCTGGCTGACCATGCGATGGCTTCTCAGGTTCGTTGCGCGCTTCACCTTCGTCGCCTTCGGCATCTACCGCATCCTGTTCGGGCTGGCTTTGCTGATTTGGTTCTCATGAACTCGGGGGCATCGAGAGCACCGCAAAGTGCGGGGCAGCTACGCTGCCGTTCTGATAGCTTCATCTGATTTCATTCCCGGATACCATTACTCGAATTTGGCTCGAAGCGTCCCGTCGAGGGTGCGTGTTCTGGTTTGAAGCATGAGATGTGCGCCCTGTTTCGACCAGCGCATTTGCTAATGTTTTCCTAAACGCTTGCCGACAACGGTGTTGACGGTGCTTTCTACAAAGCCGGTTGAGACGCGCTAGCCATAGCGGTGGCGTTCAGCGTAGTTTGGGATCATGTCGGCGTTGTTGGTGATGTAGGTCTCAAACTCGGCGGCAGCTTTGCGCAGGGCCTTGATGCTGGCATAATCTGTTTCGGTTTCATCAAGGTCCATAACCAGGTCGTCGATTGCCGCCTGAGCATCGTACAGATTGCCATTCCAGAGAATGCCTTTGATCTGGCGGAGCAGACGAGAAAGAGCCATAGCTTCATCCGCGTTGTGATGGGCCACAGCCCCTTCACGTGTTGCTGCATGACGATGATCCGCATGGTGATATGGAACCAGTCGAGTATGTGTTCGGACGCCGGTGCCATGCGCCGCGCCATATTGATGACAGTGTCGCCGCCATCGGTCATGAATGTTACCGGCTGGTTTTCCTGCCAGCCCTGATCTTTCAGGACTTCGTGCAGCCGCCGCTTTGGCTTGGCGTCATGGCTTTGAACCAATCCGAGATAGCGGCTCGGGCCATCCGTCGAAAAGGATTTGCCCACAGTGACTTCAAAATGGGATTGGCCGTCATCGCGTGACCGGACATATCCACCATCGATCCTGACAGTGATTTGGCCTTCGGGATTGGGAAGTTGTTCCCGTTGAACTGCGCTGGTTTCGATGAAGCTGAAGCGCTCCTCGGTCAGCTCAGATTCCATTTGCGTCGCCACGCGGCCAAGATGTAGGCGGATGGTATCCAGCGCCGGGGCGATGGTTCTGGTGAACTCGGTGGTGCTGGTACGCGGTCAGTTGGGGCTGACCGACAGCGCATTGGCCTGGACGATGTTCCCTTCGGTGCCGGTAGCATGACCGCCGCGTTGCTCTTGCCGCGCATACTGGACCGGGTCGCAGACAGGCCTGTGATGATTGCGGGGGTGTCGCGTTGCCTTTAAATCTGAGACGCGACGCTTTCGGCATCGAGTTTTGCCCTTAATTGCGAGATTTGGCTGTCATGGGGCCTTTGCTTCTCGCCCGCCTCTGCGCAATCTGATCAACTGCGGCAAGCAGACGTGGCTCCTTCTCGAAAGTGCGCAAAAGAGCAACCTTTGCATAGTCGTCGATGCCGGAGCTTGAGATGGCCGCTTTGATCAGTGGACGAGATTGGGCTGCATCAATGGCAGCAAGGCAAAACAGCCTCACTTCCGGTTTGTGGCTCTGAAGAGCAAACAACGGCTTCCCGTGGCAGCCCTTAAGTGACATGGCAAAGGTGACCGCGCGCATTGCGCGCCGAAGTTGCTTGGGGCTGCGTGATCGCGCGGCGCAGGCAAGCATCCCTGCCCCGCGGCGCGCTCGGTATATCAGTTTTCCAGATATTTGTTCTTCACCGATTTTGCCAAGGGTCTGCACAAGTCTCGTCCCGCAAACCTGACAGTCAAATGCCCAGGCCCGCCTCCAATGCCTGAGCGAAAGGCCCTCTCGGGAGCATTGCAGACA
>NZ_QAOH01000031.1 GCF_003050785.1 Celeribacter persicus | reverse complement strand
CGCCATCTGGGCCTCGATCCGGACAGCTACCCTGCCAAACCGCGCGAACAGGGCGTCGCGGAAATGATGGTCGACGTCTATTCCAGTTTTGCAGAAAAGCTGAGCCACGAGACACTGTACCGCTGGCATCGGATGCTCCTGTCCCATGACCGCCGGTTGGAAACCATCGGGGCTTACCGACAACACGCCGAGGCGATGCAAATCGTTTCCGGCCGTCTCGACCGGCCGACGATCCATTTCGAAGCGCCTCCCTCGGAGCGGGTCATGCCTGAGATGGAGCGATACGCAGATTGGTTCAACAAGACCGGGCCGGTGGGAGCAAAGCCGCTTCCAGCGCTGACGCGCGCAGGGCTATGCCACCTCTATTTCGAGAGTATCCACCCATTCGAAGACGGCAACGGCCGCTTGGGTCGCGCCCTCGCTGAAAAGTCGCTGGCGCAGAACATTGGCCAGCCGACCCTCATCTCGCTCGCCTTCACCATCGAGAAGGAGCGCAAGGCATACTACGACCAGCTCGAGCAGCATCAAAAAACGCTCGACGTGACCGATTGGCTCGTCTGGTTCGCGGAAGTTGTCTTGAAGGCCCAACAGGCAACACTCGACCGCGTCGGCTTCTTCATCAACAAAGCGCACTTCTACGATCGGCACAGAGACCACTTGAACGAACGCCAGGCCAAGGCCATCGCTCGCCTGTTTCGGGAAGGCCCTGGCGGTTTCAAAGGCGGCCTCAGCGCCGACAACTATCTCAAGATCACCGGAACTTCACGCGCAACCGCAACCCGCGATCTGCAGAACCTGGTCGAGAAAGGTGCGCTCCGCCGAACCGGTGAGCGACGCCATACGAGGTACTGGTTGAACCTAGACCATATGGAGCAGCGCAAGTGACGATAACTTAACATTTGTATTTTTATCAATACTTTACCGAAATACGCATAATTCGTTTTATGTATACTGATGATCTGTTTGGTGCCTCAAGTCGATTTTGAAGCATACCATCGAGAAGACGGAACATGCTGTCGTCGAAATGGCGTTGTTGCAGAACGGCGTCCTGAGGCTTGAGGTCCCCTTTCCCCATAGGCGTTAGCCGGCGCGTACGATCTCGGCGGTGCCGAGGGCGTTGAAGCGGTTCATGAGGGCGACGCGGATGTGGATTTCGGCAGTCTGGCGGTCGGGGTCTCTGGCGGCGATGCGCTCGCCGAAGGCCTTCAGGCATCGCATCCTGGCCTCGGCGCGGCTGCGGATATGGTATCCGGTCCACCGCTTCCAGAACGCCCTGCCATAGTGACGTGTGGCGCGCAGGGTTTCGTTGCGCGCCCGGGCAGCTGGGCAGTCGTCTTTCCATGGCCGACCGTTCTTGCGGATAGGGATGATCGCAGTGCCACCGTGTGCGATGATGGCGCTATGGCAGCGGCGGGTGTCGTAGGCGCCGTCTGCGGTCACGGTGCCGATGTCTTCGTCGTCCGGGATCTGGTCCAGCAGGTCTGGCAGGACGGGGCTGTCGCCTTCCCGGCTGGGGGTAAACTCGACCGCGCGGATGTCGGAAGTGGCGGTGTCCATGGCCAGATGGACCTTGCGCCATTGGCGACGGCCTTGCGCAGCGTGCTTCCGGGCCTGCCACTCGCCATCGCCGAGGAACTTGATGCCGGTGCTGTCCACCAGCAGGTTCAGCGGCCCGCCGGCACGGCGATAGGGGATCTGCACCTTAAGAGTCTTCTGCCGGCGGCACAGCGTGGAGAAGTCTGGAACGGGCCAGTCCAGCCCGGCAAGGCGCAGGAGGCTGGCGACCATCCCGGCTGTCTGCCTGAGCGGCAGCTTGAATAGCACCTTGATCGACAGGCAGAACTGGATCGCCGCATCCGAGAAGACTGGCGGGCGTCCGGGGCGGCCCTCATGCGGCGCGTGCCAAGCCATCTCCTTGTCCAGCCAGATCAGCAGAGACCCGCGCTTCGTCAGCGCAGCGTTGTAGGCGGACCAGTTCGTCGTGCGGTAGCGGGCGGGCTTGGGCTTGTTCATGACGCCCGTCTAACCGGATGGATTCGTGATGGGAATCCTTCGCGGCCAGACTTCTGCAACAACGCCCGTCGAAATAGTCGATTTTCTTTAGTGAATGGTACAATCTCAATGTACCAAGCAATCTTAGAGGTCCGCCATTTTTGTTAATCGTTTAATAATCAAATTGTGACCTCTATCATTATTAAACGATGATTAAGTCGAGGAATTTGATCAGCCCGACCTAACTGAGAGCAATAGTTGAAAGGTTGCAATCACAGCGGAACACACGGGCCGCAAGGCGTTTTCTTGCGGGGTTTGGCGCCCGTTGGGGCAATCCTCGGTTGATTGTGACAGACAACCTGCGCAGTTATGGCGCGGTTCAAGCTGTGATCACGACACGGGGTTCAAATAAACCGCCTCAGGAAGCGCCGGGCTGCCTTTGCACTCCGCCCTGGTTGTACGAGGGCATCAAGAACATCTCCGTTCGCATCCACGGCCGGCCAGAGCCAGCATTTCCGACCGTTGATCCGGTATGACCACTTCGTCCATATGCCATTTGTCGGCTGCGGCTGGCCGGTCTCGCCTGATGCAATGCGCGAAATGGCCGGACCCATTTCCGGATTGTTTACCGGCTGACCGTCCACCGCGTTCCGCGAGCAGATCTGCAACGTCAGCGCGGCTGAACGCAAAGCGATGGTAGGCCCCGACGGCATAGACGATGATCTCACGGGTAAAACCAAAACCCTTCAGGCGAGGCATTTTGGGCGGGATCTTCATGCGTGAGCCGTAAACAATTCAGAACGCGCATACCACTTGGCAATGCCGTGGCGTCGTCTCAGCAGCCAGAGACCACCTCGGTATTCCAGCTCTTGCAGGCCTGGGACAGCTCGGCCGGAACGGCGTGATCGGTGAAATACACGTCGATGTCGGACAGCGATGCGATCCTTGCCGGGGCGCTTCTGGAGAATTTGGTGTGATCCGCGACGAGAAAAATTTTGCGCGATTGCCGTAAGATCGTCTGGCTCACACTGACCTCTTGGATGTCGAAATCCAGAAGATCGCCATCACGGTCGAGCGCGGAGCAACCGATAACCGCCAGATCGAATTTGAATTGGCGGATGGTCTCTGCGGCCAGATTGCCGACCAAGCCGCCATCGGAGCGCCGCAAATGCCCGCCGGTCACGATGACTTCGCAATTGCTGTTCCCGGCCAAGATGTTGGCGACATTCATATTGTTGGTGACGACCATCAGATCCTTGTGCTGCAACAACTCCTGCGCGACGGCTTCCGTGCTCGTCCCAATGTTGAGAAACAACGAAATCCCGTTGGGAATCCGCGATGCACAGGCCCGCGCGATCGCGGTTTTGGCCTCCGCGTTCAACTGCCGACGATCTTCGTACCCGATATTGATTGTGCCAGAAGCCAGCACCGCCCCGCCATGTACCCGTTCGACACGCCCCAGTTCCGCCAATTCGGACAGGTCGCGGCGAATGGTTTGAAGCGTCACGCCAAAATGCTCTGCCAGCCTCTCGACCGTGACCTTTCCCTCTTTGCGTGTCATTTCGAGAATCTCGGGATGACGAAAGTTGTTGGACATAGGTGTTCGCTTTGCTTCGTTTTTGTGGCTGCACGGGAAAAAGACGCGAAAACCCGATGCGAATCCAGTCAATTTATTGCCGCACCCGCGTAGATTCTCTTATCTTTTCTTCGCAGTTGCAGAAATATCCAACCTAACCCATTGATTTTTCTTAATCGAATAAAAACGAAAACAAATATCTTGCGTTTCTGACCTTTTCCACACAACGTTAGCGCCAGAACTTGGGAGGAAAGCCTGTGCAGGGGAATGACAGCACACATCCCGTCGATCTTTTTGTGATCGGCGGCGGCATCAATGGCTGTGGCATTGCGCGCGACGCGGCGGGACGGGGATTTTCCGTGACGCTCGCGGAGATGAGCGATCTGGCCTCTGCGACCTCATCTTCCTCCACAAAACTCTTTCATGGTGGGCTACGCTATCTCGAATATTTCGAGTTCCGATTGGTCCGTGAGGCTTTGATCGAGCGCGAAATTCTCCTGCGGGCCATGCCGCACATCAGCTGGCCGATGCGTTTTGTCCTTCCTTATCATAAGGATATGCGCTTCGAATCCGAAACACCGACCTCGAAACTTCTGTCTGTCGTGATGCCTTGGATGAAGGGGCGTCGTCCGGCATGGCTGATCCGGCTTGGCCTGTTTCTCTATGATCATCTGGGCGGGCGCAAAATCCTGCCGGGTACGGAAACCATCGGCCTGACGGGAACGCCCGAGGGCGCGCCGCTTCAGGAACGCTTTGCCAAAGCCTATGAATATTCCGATTGCTGGGTCGAAGATTCTCGTCTCGTGATCCTCAATGCCCGCGACGCAGAGGCGCGTGGTGCGGCGATCCTGACGCGCACCAAAGTGACCCACGCAACGCGCGAAGGCGATCTCTGGCGTGTCGAAACGAAAGATATGGAACATGGCCGCACTGCCACCCATTACGCCAAAATGCTGGTGAATGCGGGCGGACCTTGGGTCGGCGACGTGATTCACGACAAAATCGACCTGCCGTCGAAAGAGGGCGTGCGACTTGTGCGCGGCAGCCATATCGTGACCCGCAAGCTCTACGATCACGACAAATGCTATTTCTTTCAGGGCACCGACGGGCGGATCATTTTCGCCATTCCCTATGAGACGGATTTCACCCTGATCGGCACCACGGATGCCGAGCACAGCGATCCGTCGCGCAAACCCACCTGTACCGACGAAGAGCGCGACTATCTGATCGCCTTTGCCAACAAATATTTCAAAGCGCCGATCAGCGCCGAGGATGTGGTCTGGAGCTATTCCGGCGTCCGCCCGCTCTACGATGACGGAGCGTCATCGGCGACAGCCGCGACACGGGACTATACGCTCAAGGTCGATGCAGAGGGCGGTGCGCCGGTGCTCAACATCTTCGGGGGAAAAATCACGACCTATCGGCGGCTGGCGGAAAGCGCGCTTGAGAAAATCTCGGAACACCTGCCGGACACAAAGGGCCAGTGGACGGCAGGTGTGCCGCTCGCAGGCGGGGATTTCCCGGTCGGCGGGTTTGACCGGCTTGTCTCCGAGCTGCGTGCGCAATTTGGGTTTCTGACCCCGTTCTGGGCGCGGCGTCTGGTGCGTGCCTACGGCACCGAAGCGCGTGACGTGCTGGGAGACGCAAAGAGTGCCGAGGCACTGGGACGTGATTTCGGCGCGACCCTGACCGAGACCGAAGTGACATGGCTGATGGAGCGCGAATATGCGCGCACGGCCGAGGATATTGTTTGGCGCCGCTCAAAGCTTGGGCTGCGTCTGGATGAAACGCAGATCCATGATCTGGATGACTGGATGAAGACCCGCCGCGCGGGGAGTGCCGCAGCTGAATAAAGCCAAAGGCCAAAGACAATAAGGCGCGGGGAGGAGGACCTAATGACGCTGGAACTGAAGGGCGTGTCAAAAATCGTCGAGGGGCAAATGCATATTGCCGCGACCGATCTGACGCTCGAAAAAGGAACGATGAACGTCCTGCTGGGGCCGACCCTGTCGGGGAAGACCTCGCTGATGCGTCTGATGGCCGGGCTCGATCAACCGAGCGCCGGGCGAATTTTCTGGGACGGAAAAGACGTCACCGGCATGCGGGTGCAGGATCGCAAGGTTGCGATGGTGTATCAGCAATTCATCAACTACCCCTCGATGAGCGTCTATGACAACATCGCCTCGCCGATGAAACTCATGGGCGTGGACAAGGCGGAGATCGACGCGCGTGTACGGGAAACGGCGGAGCTGATGAAGCTGACGCCGATGCTGGACCGCAAACCGCTCGAACTTTCAGGCGGGCAGCAACAGCGCTGTGCTCTGGCCCGTGCGCTCGTCAAGAACGCAGGCCTCGTGCTGCTCGATGAGCCGCTGGCGAACCTCGATTACAAGCTGCGCGAAGAGTTGCGCGTCGAGATTCCGAAGATTTTCGAGGCCTCCGGTTCGATCTTTGTCTATGCGACGACCGAGCCCGAAGAGGCGCTTTTGCTCGGCGGCAATACGGCGGCGCTTTGGGAGGGGCGGGTGACGCAATTCGGCCCGACGCCCGAGGTCTATCGCCGTCCCGTGGATGCCACCACCGCGCGCGTCTTTTCCGATCCGCCGATGAATTTCCTCCAGATTTCGAAAACCGGCGATCGGTTGATGTTCGGCGACGGGCAAAGCGCGCAGGCAACGGGAAAACTCGCCGATCTGCCCGACGGGCGCTACACGGCGGGGTTCCGGCCGAACCATGTCGAGATCCTGCAACATACGGATAACGCGATGAAATTCACGACAAAGCTGCATGTGACGGAGCTGACGGGATCGGAGACCTTTGTGCATCTCGATCATGATGGCGCGCGTTGGGTCGGCCTGATCCACGGGGTGCATCACCTCGACATCGGGGCGGATCTGGAGGTCTGGCTCGATCCGCGTCATGTCTATGTGTTCGGCGAAGACGGGGGGCTCGTTGCGCCCGCCGCCTACGCAATGGCGGCGTGAGGAGGCGCGATCATGGCTAGAATTACACTCGACAACCTTGCGCATTCCTACAATCCGACGCCTTCGTCGCAGGACGACTATGCGCTCAAGGAACTGAATTACGACTGGGAAGACGGCGAGGCCTATGCGCTTTTGGGCTCGTCAGGCTGTGGCAAGTCCACGTTGCTCAATATCATTTCGGGGCTGTTGATGCCCTCGCAGGGGCGCATCCTGTTCGACGGCAAAGACGTCACCCGCGCCCCCACGGCGGAGCGCAACATAGCGCAGGTGTTCCAATTCCCGGTGGTCTACGACACGATGACCGTGCACGACAATCTGGCCTTTCCGCTCCGCAACCGGGGCCGCGACGAGACCTATGTAGCCGAGCGCGTTCAGGAAATCGCCAAGATGATCGGCATGGAAGACATGTTGCGCAAAAAGGCGCGCGGGCTGGGTGCGGATGCCAAGCAAAAGATCTCTTTGGGTCGCGGCATGGTGCGCAAGGACGTGAACGCGCTTTTGTTCGACGAACCCCTGACCGTGATCGATCCACATATGAAATGGGAACTCAGAACCCAGCTCAAAAAGCTGCACCACGATTTCGGCCACACGATGATCTATGTGACCCACGACCAGACGGAGGCGCTGACTTTCGCGGACAAGGTCGTTGTCATGTATGACGGGCGCGTGGTTCAGATCGGCACGCCTGAGGAGTTGTTCGAACGGCCCGCGCACACGTTTGTGGGCTATTTCATCGGCTCTCCGGGCATGAATGTGATCCCCGCCAAGGTCGAGGGCACGAAAGCCTATATCAACGGGTCGGAAATTGCGCTCGGCGCGGGTTATGCGCCCGTGGATGGCAAGGTGGAGATCGGCGTGCGGCCCGAGTTCGCCCGGTTGAGCGAAAGCGAAGGCCTGCCCGTGAAAGTGCGCCGCGTCGAGGATGCGGGACGGCACAAGATCATCCGCGCCGAGTTCTTTGGTCAGGACATCAACATCATCGCCGGAGAGGACGATCCCGTGCGCGCGGATATGACCCGCGTCACCTTCGATCCGGCCCGCGTGAATGTCTACGCAAACGACTGGCGTGTGGCGCCGCAAGGCGGGGAGGCCGCGTGATGCAACAGAAAACAACCAATCACAAAGCATGGTTCCTAGTGCTGCCGGTCTTGGTGCTTGTGGCGTTCTCCGCCGTGATCCCGCTCATGACCGTGGTGAACTATTCCGTGCAGGACACCTTCGGCAACAACCAGTTCTTCTGGGCCGGACTGGAATGGTTTCAGGAAATGCTTTCGGATGAGCGCATGTGGAACGCGCTGCAACGTCAGTTGATGTTCTCCGGCATCATTCTTGCCATCGAAATCCCTTTGGGCATTTTCGTGGCGCTCAACATGCCGAAATCGGGCTTCTGGTCCTCTTTCTGCCTTGTCGTGATGTCTTTGCCGCTTCTGATCCCGTGGAACGTCGTGGGCACAATCTGGCAGATTTTCGGTCGTGTCGACATCGGTCTCTTGGGTCACACGCTTGAGGCGCTCGGCATCGACTACAACTACACGCAAGACACGATCTCCGCCTGGATCACCATCATCGTGATGGATGTCTGGCATTGGACGTCACTCGTCGCCCTACTGGCCTTTGCCGGTCTCAAATCCATCCCCGACGCCTATTATCAGGCGGCGCGGATTGATCAGGCCAATCGTTGGAAAGTCTTCCGCTTCATCGAACTGCCCAAGATGATGGGCGTCTTGATGATCGCCATTCTCCTGCGCTTCATGGACAGTTTCATGATCTACACCGAGCCCTTCGTGGTGACGGGCGGCGGTCCGGGCAATGCGACGACGCTTTTGTCCATCGACCTCGTCAAGATGGCTCTCGGCCAGTTCGACCTCGGACCCGCTGCAGCCTTCTCTCTGATGTATTTCCTCGTGATCCTGTTGATTTCATGGGTGTTCTACACCGTCATGGTCAACCTCGACAAAAAGGGCATGTAAGATGACGGACGCAACCGCACTCACACCCGCCGTCACCAAACCGCGCAGCCTGCCCAAGGTGAACAGCCGCGCCGTGGTGATGACGCTCTATCTTCTGTTCCTGATGTTGCCGATCTACTGGCTGATCAACATGAGCCTGAAGACCAACACAGAAATCCTGGGCAGCTTCTCGCTTTGGCCACAAAACCTGACGTTCGAGAACTACGTCACGATCCTCACCGACGAGGCGTGGTATATGGGCTACGTCAACTCGATGATCTACGTGGTGATGAACACGGTGATCTCGCTCGCTGTCGCCCTGCCCGCCGCCTATGCGTTCTCGCGCTACAATTTCTTGGGCGATAAACATCTGTTCTTCTGGCTTTTGACCAACCGCATGGCACCGCCTGCCGTGTTCGCCCTGCCCTTCTTTCAGCTCTATTCCTCAATCGGGCTGTTCGACACGCATATCGCCGTGGCTCTGGCGCATTGTCTCTTTAACGTGCCGCTCGCCGTCTGGATTCTCGAAGGCTTCATGCGCGGTGTGCCCAAGGAAATCGATGAGACCGCCTATATCGACGGCTACGGCTTTGGGCGTTTTTTCGTGAAGATCTTCATGCCGCTCATCGCCTCGGGCATCGGTGTCGCTGCGTTCTTCTGCTTCATGTTCTCTTGGGTCGAACTGCTGCTCTCGCGCACGCTGACCTCGGTGGACGCCAAACCCATCGCCGCCACCATGACCCGCACCGTGGGTGCGGCAGGCGTCGACTGGGGCGTGCTGGCCGCCGCAGGGGTGCTCACCATCGTGCCGGGCGCGCTCGTGATCTACTTTGTACGCAATTACATCGCCAAGGGCTTTGCCCTCGGGCGGGTCTAAGAGGAGGAATTCGACATGGACTGGATGGCATGGACATGGCCGACCGCCGCCTTTTTCGGAACGATTGCAACGCTTTTGGTGATCTTCACCATTCTGGCGATCAAATTTCCCGAAACGCCGCGCGTTGGCGTGTTGGGCATCGAGACCACGCGTGGGGATCGTTTGTTCATCACGCTTCTGGGCTCGGCCTTCATCAATCTTGCATGGCTCGGTCTGGTCGGCGCCAACCAAGCGCTCGCGCTTGTCGTTTGCCTGATCTTTGCAGCCATCGTCTTTCGCTGGGTCTGAGGAGGCCCCGCGACGGATCGACACCTAAAAACAAAGGTTCACATAGGGAGGAAACCAATGAACCATCGTCTCAAGACAACCACCGCACTGGCGTTAGGCCTTGGCCTTTTGTCGGCGCCCGCTTTCGCCGATATGGATGCGGCCAAGGCGTTCCTCGATGCTGAAATCGGCGATATGTCCGGGCTGTCCCGCGCGGATCAAGAAGCCGAAATGCAGTGGTTCATCGATGCGGCCCAGCCCTTTGCGGGCATGGAGATCAAAGTGGTCTCCGAGACCATCACCACGCATGAATATGAATCTCAGGTGCTCGCCCCCGCGTTCGAGGCCATCACCGGCATCAAAATCACCCACGACCTGATCGGCGAAGGCGATGTGGTCGAGAAACTGCAAACTCAGATGCAGTCCGGCGAAAACATCTATGACGCCTATGTCAACGACTCCGACCTGATCGGCACCCACTGGCGCTATCAGCAGGTGCGCAACCTCACCGACTGGATGGCAAACGAAGGCGCAGATGTGACCAACCCCGGTCTCGATCTCGACGACTACATCGGCACCCAGTTCACCACCGCACCCGATGGCAAACTCTATCAGCTTCCCGACCAGCAGTTCGCGAACCTTTACTGGTTCCGCTACGATTGGTTCACCGATCCCGCAATCATGGCCGAGTTCAAAGAGAAATACGGCTACGACCTCGGCGTTCCGGTCAACTGGTCGGCCTATGAGGACATCGCCGAATTCTTCACCGGTCGCGAAATCGACGGTGTCGAGGTCTATGGCTCGATGGACTACGGCAAAAAAGACCCGTCCTTGGGCTGGCGCTACACCGACGCATGGATGTCCATGGCCGGGATGGGCGACAAAGGCGAACCCAACGGCCTTCCGGTCGATGAATGGGGCATCCGCGTGAACGAGAACTCGCAACCTGTCGGCGCCTGTATGGCACGCGGCGGCGCGGCGAACTCTCCGGCGGCGGTCTATGCGGTGGAGAAAGCCATCGACTGGCTGAACAAATACTCCCCGCCCTCGGCCATGGGCATGACCTTCTCGGAGGCCGGTCCGGTTCCGGGTCAGGGCAACATCGCGCAACAGATGTTCATGTACACCACCTTCGTCGCGCCTCTGGTCGACAGCCCGGCGGTGATGAACGAGGATGGCACCCCGAAATGGCGTCTCGCCCCCAGCCCGCATGGCGTCTACTGGGAAGACGGCATGAAGGTCGGCTATCAGGACGTGGGCTCCTGGACGCTGATGAAATCCACGCCGGATGATCGCGCCAAAGCCGCTTGGCTCTACGCACAATTCGTGGGCTCCAAGACCGTCGACGTGAAGAAATCCCATGTCGGTCTGACCTTCACCCGCGAATCCACCATCCAGCATGAGAGCTTCTCCGATCGTGCGCCGAAACTTGGCGGTCTCGTCGAGTTCTACCGCTCGCCCGACCGTGTGCGCTGGTCGCCCACCGGCACCAACGTTCCGGATTATCCGAAGCTCGCCCAGCTCTGGTGGCAGAATATCGGTGACGCGATGTCCGGCGCGAAATCCGCGCAGGATGCGCTCGACAGCCTCTGCGCCGATATGGAGAAAGTCATGGAGCGCCTCGAGCGCGCTGGCATTCAGGGCGATCTCGGGCCGGTCATGAACGACGAGACCAGCGCCGAGGAGTGGCTCGCCAAGCCCGGCGCACCGAAACCCGCCATCGAAAACGAGCGCGAGACGCCGCAAACCGTCTCCTACGACGCGCTCGTGGCCTCCTGGAAATAACTGATCGAGAGGGGGCGGGGTCATTCCCGCCCTCTTTTTGCGCTCTCTTCTCCGTCCAGAGATGGTGGCATAGCCTTGGACAGAGCAGAGACCACCAAGGAGATGCATGTGACCTATATTCTTGCCATCGATCAGGGCACCACCTCGACCCGCGCCATTCTCTTTGACCAATCGCTGTCCGTCACGGCCAGCGCACAGGAAGAATTCGAACAGCATTTCCCCAAAAGCGGCTGGGTCGAACATGACGCGTTCGACCTCTGGTCCACCACGGCGGCGACCTGTCGTGCGGTGATCGAGAAATCCTCGGCCGATGTGTCACAAATCGCCGCCATCGGCATCACCAACCAGCGCGAAACCACGCTTGTCTGGGACAAGGCCACCGGCCAGCCGGTCTACAATGCCATCGTCTGGCAGGACCGCCGCACCTCCGAGCTGTGCAAGACGCTTAAGGCGGAGGGCTTTGAAGAGGTCGTCACGGAAAAGACCGGGCTGTTGCTCGATCCCTATTTCTCGGCGACGAAACTCAAATGGATTCTCGACAACGTGGAAGGCACGCGCGACCGCGCCGAGGCGGGCGAGCTTTTGTTTGGCACGGTCGACAGCTGGCTGGTGTGGAAACTCACGGGCGGCAAGGTCCATGCCACCGACGCCACCAACGCCGCGCGCACCATGCTTTACGACATCCGCAAAGGCCATTGGTCCACAACGATTTGCAAACGCTTCGACATTCCGATGGCGATGTTGCCAGAGGTGCGCGATTGCGATGCCGATTTCGGCGAAACCCGCCCCGATCTCTTTGGCCGTCCGATCCCGATTTTGGGCATCGCGGGCGACCAACAGGCGGCCACAATCGGTCAGGCCTGTTTCAAACCGGGCATGGTCAAATCCACCTATGGCACCGGCTGTTTCGCTCTTTTGAACACGGGCGAGACGCCGGTGATGTCGCAAAACCGGCTCTTGACCACCATCGCCTACCGCATCGGCGGCAAGACGACCTATGCGCTCGAAGGGTCGATCTTTATCGCGGGTGCCGTGGTGCAATGGCTGCGTGACGGGTTAAAAATCATCCGCGAAGCCTCCGAGACCCAGCCCTTGGCCGAAAGTGCCGACAAAACGCAGGACCTGATCCTTGTGCCCGCCTTCACTGGACTGGGCGCGCCCTATTGGAATGCGGAATGTCGGGGGGCGATGTTCGGGATGACACGCAACTCAGGCCCGGCAGAATTTGCCCGCGCCGCGCTTGAAAGCGTCGGCTATCAAACCCGAGACCTCCTGGAAGCCATGCATGCCGATTGGCAGGGCGACGCCACCACGGCGCTGCGCGTCGATGGCGGCATGAGTGCCTCGGATTTTGCGATGCAATTCCTGTCCGACATCATTTCCGCGCCCGTCGACCGCCCCAAAGTCCTTGAGACCACTGCTATGGGCGCCGCCTGGCTCGCGGGTCAGCGGGCTGGCGTCTATCCCAACATGGAGGGCTTTGCCGCCACATGGGCGCTGGAGCGCACCTTTGAGCCGACCATGGATGAGGCGACGCGGCAGGCCAAATGCGACGGTTGGGCGCGGGCCGTTCGTGCCACGATGTTGGTCTGATGTCGGGTCACGCCGAAAGCCTCGCGTCCAATCCGGTCGCGGATATCGCCTTTACCGCGCCCGCTCGCTGTCTGATCGGACGTGGCGCAAAGGATCAGGTCGCAGCTTTGGTGCGCGAGAGAGGGCAAAAGGTTCTCGTCTTGCGCAGCGCCTCGGTCCTTTGGGCCGATGTGCTGATCGAAGAACTCGACACTCTTGGGGCACAGGTCACATCCCTTACCGCCCGTGGCGAGCCGACCGTCGATCAGGTCCGCGACGCGGTGGCCCGCGCCCGTGCGTCCGCCGCCGAGTGTATCGTCGCCATTGGCGGCGGTGCGGTGATTGATCTGGGCAAGGCGGTGTCGGGGCTGTGTGTCTCCGAGGGCGATGTCTTGGATCATCTCGGTCTCGGGCCCGATCCCGCGCCCAAACTCAACGCCCCCCTGCCCTTCGTGGCGATCCCGACCACCGCAGGCACCGGCGCAGAGGCCACCCGCAACGCGGTGATCGGTGTACCGGAACAAGGGCTCAAGATCAGCCTGCGCGATCCACGTCTCGTGCCGGACCTTGCGGTGGTCGATGCGTCCCTGACCGATGGACTGCCCAAATCCCTGACCCTTTCGACCGGGTTGGATGCGCTGACACAGTTGATCGAGAGCTACCTGTCAAACCGCGCCAATCCGGTCACCGATGCCCTCGCCCGCGGCATGATCGGGCCTGCGGCCGCAGCGCTTCAGACGCTCATGACACGTGAGGATGAAACCGCGCGCGACACTTTGGCCAAAGCCAGCTATCTGAGCGGTCTGGCGCTGGCCAATTCCGGGCTTGGGATTGTGCATGGCCTCGCCGCCGTCATCGGCAGTCGCGGTGGCGCCCATGGCGCGATCTGCGGGCGTCTGCTGCCTGCTGCACTGACGGTCAATCATGCCGCGCTGATAAAGGCTGGCAGACCCACCGCACGCTGCGAAGAGATCGAACGATGGTTGCAAGACGGGCTTGGCATGTCCCTGCGCCCTTTCATTGACAGGCATGGACTGGCCTCTCTGGGCGCCCTGCACTGCGGCCCGCCACTTTGGGAGGAAACAGCGCGAAATGCCCTATCGGCCTCCTCCACACAGGCCAACCCTGTGCGGCTCAGTGTCGCCGAGGTGCACCAAATCCTGAAGCTTTCCTCCTGATCCAGGGCGCGTCCCCAAATGCGACCGGCCCACCCAAGGCCTTACGTGCAGGCCTCTTTCATTGTGGGCGAATGCCAATGAACGCTGTCGAAGACCTGACGCTTCAAAACCCGAATGTAATGGTGCGGGATTGCCAACTTGCTGCCCCCACAGAAGCGGTCTAGCTGGTGGGCATGAAAATACCAGCAGAGATGCCACGCCTGAAGGGCTATCGTTTCCCGCGCGAAATCATCGCCTACGCCGTTTGGGTCTATCATCGGTTCGCGCTGAGCACGGCGGATGTGGAGGATCTCCTCGCCGAGCGAGGCGTAGTCGTCAGCCGGGAAACCGTACGCAAATGGGTGAACCGGTTTGGTCGGCATTTCGCACGTTGTGTAAAGGGGTCTGATGCCGGAGAGTGCAGAATCTTACGCTAAGCGCTGAGCACTCGTTTCCCGTAATCGCGTAGATTGCCGTTTGGATCGACATACCGGTAGAGCGTGACCGGTTTGACGCCTAGTTCCTTGCAAAGTTCTGAAACAGATGTGTCGCGACTAGCCATAGCGGCCTGAGCCATGCGGACCTGCGCTTTCGTCAGCGCGAACTTCCTTCCACCTTTTCGGCCTCGGGCGCGGGCGGCCTGGAGCCCCGCCATCGTGCGTTCGCGGATCAACTCGCTTTCAAATTCTGCAAGCGCAGCAAAGATGCCAAATGAAAGCCGTCCAGCCGCAGTCGTTGCGCCACTACACCCTTGCCGACGACGATCTGGAATTCATCCGCGCCCGCCGCCGCCCCCACAATCGATTTGGGTTCACTCTTCAACTTTGCGCATTGCGCTATCCCGGCCGGTTGCTGACTCCGGGTGAGGTCATTCCAATGGAGGTCACGCGGTTCCTGGCAGCGCAACTTGGGCTGAAGCCGGACGATCTGGCAGGATATGCAAGCCGTGAAGAGACGCGTCATGAACACCTGGCTGCCTTGCGGGATCTCTATGGCTACAAGATGTTCACTGGCCGAGGATCGCGCGACCTGAAGGTCTGGCTGGAGAGAACGGCCGAAACAGCTCGGTCGAACGAGGATTTGGCGCGGCGTTTCGTAGAACAGTGCCGGGCGACCCAGACCATTCTACCGGGGATCACGGTTATAGAACGCCTTTGCGCGGATGCTCTCGTCGCCGCAGAGCGACGGATCGACGCTCGAATCGCTGAGCGACTGGACGATAAGATGCGCAGCCGACTTGACGCTTTGCTGACGGAAACGGCAGACGGCTCTGTCACCCACTTTGTCTGGCTGCGCCAGTTTGAAGTGGGCCAGAACTCGGCCGACATGAACCGGCTGCTCGACCGGTTGGAATTCTTGCGGGCCATGGCCCTGGACCGGACTGTCCTATCGGCTGTGCCGCCCCACCGTATCGCGCGCCTCCGACGGCAAGGGGAACGTTATTTCGCCGGAGATCTGCGGGATATTTCAGGCGACCGCCGTCTTGCTGTCCTCGCGGTCTGCGTTTTGGAATGGCGCAGTGCCATTGCCGATGCAGTGGCCGAAACCCATGACCGTATTGTCGGGAAGACGTGGCGCGAAGCGAAACGCGCATGCGGCGCCCGTGCGGATGATGCCAGGGCGGCCTTGAAGGACACTTTGCAGGGGTTCTCAAATCTCGGATCAGCACTGCTGGAGGCCCATGAAGATCAGGTCCCCTTGGGTGACGCGGTGTAAAACGCCGGCGGCTGGACTTCACTCAGAGAGCTTGTCGCCTCGGCGGGCCAACTCACCAACACATTAGCAGCTGATCCGCTGGCACATGTTGTCCATGGGTATCACCGCTTCCGGCGCTATGCACCGCGCATGTTGCGGGCGCTCGATATTCAGGCGACCCCAGTGGCCGAACCGTTGCTGGTTGCTGCGGATATTGTCGCGGGTGCGGACACCACCGCTGGTCGCCCCGTGACCTTCTTGAGCCGAACCTCAAAATGGCATCGGCACCTGAACGACGATGATGGGCATCGGCTTTGGGAGGTGGCGGTCCTGTGCCATCTGCGTGATGCATTCCGAGCTGGTGATATGTGGCTTGCACACTCCCGCAGGTATGGTGATCTCAAAGATGCGCTGGTCCCGGCCGAAGTCGCTCGCGCCACGCCAAGACTGGCCATGCCGTATGAGCCGGAAATCTGGTTGGCAGATCGGAAAGCCCGCCTGGCCGATGGCTTGCAGCGACTGGCCCGCGCTGCCAGGGCCGGTGCGATTCCGGGTGGTTCCATCGAAAACGGTGCCCTCAAAATAGATCGTCTGACAGCCGCTGTCCCCGAAGAGGCCGATGCCATGGTGCTCGATCTTTACAGCCGCCTGCCGGAGATCGGGATCACCGACCTCCTGCTCGAAGTGGATGACGAGATTGGTTTTACCGAGGCCTTCACCCATCTGCGTACGGGCGTTCCATGCAAAGACAGGGTCGGCATGTTGAATGTGATATTGGCTGAAGGGCTGAACCTTGGCCTCAGCAAAATGGCTGGGGCTACGAACACCCATGATTATTTCCAGCTCTCGCGCTTGTCGCGATGGCATGTGGAAAGCGACGCGATGGCACGCGCCTTGGCCATGGTAATCGAAGGTCAATCAGCCTTGCCGATGGCCCGGATTTGGGGCGCAGGGCAGACCGCTTCGAGCGACGGGCAATTCTTTCCCGCCACGCGCCAGGGCGAGGCGATGAACCTGATCAACGCCAAATACGGCCATGAACCCGGTCTAAAAGCCTATACCCATGTCTCCGACCAGTTCGGCCCTTTCGCAACTCAGAACATCCCCGCCACTGTGAACGAAGCTCCGTACATTTTGGACGGGTTACTCATGAACGAGACAGGCAAGCGAATAAAGGAGCAATATGCTGACACGGGCGGGTTCACGGATCACATCTTCGCGGTCACTGCGTTGCTCTCCTATCGCTTCATTCCCCGCATCCGCGATCTACCGTCCAAACGACTCTATCTCTTCGACCCTGCAGCCGCGCCGAACGAGCTGCGCGGGCTGATCGGCGGAAAGATCAGGGAGAAGCTGATCGTCGAGAATTGGCCTGACGTACTGCGCGCCGTCGCCACTATGGCGGCGGGTGTTATGCCACCCAGCCAGCTCTTGCGCAAATTCGCGGCCTATCCGCGCCAGCATGAACTCGCCCAAACGCTGCGTGAAATCGGGCGCATCGAGCGGACGCTGTTCATCCTCGAATGGTTGCTCGACGCCGATATGCAGCGGCGCGCCCAGATCGGACTGAACAAGGGCGAAGCGCATCATGCATTGAAGAATGCACTGCGCATTGGCCGCCAGGGCGAAATCCGGGATCGTACTGCCGAGGGGCAGCACTATCGGATGGCGGGCCTCAACCTCCTCGCCGCGATCATCATCTACTGGAATACAAAACACCTCGGCTACGCGGTCAACGCGCGAGAGCGCGACGGTCTCGACTGCAGCCCAGAGCTTCTGGCCCACATCTCCCCCCTCGGATGGGCACATATCCTCCTCACAGGAGAATACAGGTGGAAAAATCAGTGACAGCTAAGCTTAACGTACGATCCTGCACTCAACCAGAGCAGACCCCAACTGGGCCTCGATGCGCTCGACAGTTCGGACATCCGATGGCATGTTCACGACCCGGGTCCCGATATCGTTGCATATGCGCGCCTCGATCGTGTGTGCGATGTAGAGTTCGAACACCGTCTGCATCTGATCAGCCGTCAATCCGTCGATCTCGGTTATGCCCGCGTCGGCAAGATCGGCGATTGTCTCAATGAATGCATCTCGAGCGATCCCCTCATCGATGGAGCCCCCATCCGGACAGATGAAGTCGGCCAGTCCAGCAAATACTTCCTCGATCGGCCGTCCCGCAAGACCTCCGAGGTCGAGAGAGCGGAGCACCTCTCCGATGCCAACATTCCCGACTTGGCCGAGAATGGTCGCGAGCCTCGACGCAGCGCCGCGCGAGCTACCCATGCGCCTCGCTGCCCGCGCCGCACCACCGGATGACCTCGACACATATTGCGATACAGCGCGTCCCATGCTCCTCCGGTCATCGCCACCGGAGCGTGCGTACCTGGTGAAGTTTGTTCGAGCGGACGTGTATCGGTCGGTCTCACCCGGAACCGGTGTCGCGGTCCGCTCCGGTGGCGCGGCCGGCGGAGCGGCGGGATCGTTGCCCGTCGGCGGCGCATCGCTGCCTGATCCGTCGGATCGCGGATCGCCCGGTGCACCGTCATCAGATCCACCGCCTTCCAACCATGATGGAACAAGTGGCGTTCCACCCGAGGCTCCGCCAAACGCGCTGGACGTTCCCATCAACAGCCCCCTTTTCGTGTGCGTGCCGCCGCGAGGGCCGCGACTCTCAACGTCGTCGACCCCTCCTCGGACCAGGTCGCGAGAAGAGCGTCCAAGCGAGCAACGAACTCCGAGCCGCGGATCACCCTATCCCAACCTGAAGCTACCTGTTCAGTCCCGACATCTGGTGGATCGGGTTC
This sequence comes from Celeribacter persicus, assembly GCF_003050785.1. Taxonomy (GTDB): domain Bacteria; phylum Pseudomonadota; class Alphaproteobacteria; order Rhodobacterales; family Rhodobacteraceae; genus Celeribacter; species Celeribacter persicus. The sequence goes on along the minus strand of NZ_QAOH01000031.1, from coordinate 5,543 downwards.
AAGATGAATCTGTCCGGCTCTGAAGTCCAGATCTTGCAGATGTATTCGTAGGGTGTGAGTCCGTTGAGGGTCTTGAGCCTGCGAGCGAAGTTGTAAGCCGCCATGAAGTCTGCAAGGTGGGTCCGCAGCTGATCATGGGTGTCGTAGTGGAAGCGTTTTACGGTCGCTTCTTTGATCGTGCGGTTCATCCGTTCGACCTGTCCATTGGTCCAAGGGTGGTTGGGCTTGGTCAGCCGGTGCTCGATCCCATTGGCCTCACAGATCATGTCGAAACGCATGGGCCGAGAATAGGCAGTGTTCCGGTTCCGCGGCTGCTCAGCAAACTGAATGCCGTTGTCAGTGAGGACGGTGTGGACCTGGTATGGCACGGCCTCGAGCATGTGTTGCAGGAATTCCCAAGCTGTCTTCCTGTCAGCCTTCTCGACGAGTTGGGTCACGGAAAACTTGCTCGTGCGGTCGATGCCAACGAAGAGAAAAAGCTTTCCTTCAGCAGTCTGCACTTCGGCGATGTCTATGTGGAAGAAGCCGATTGGGTAGCGTTTGAACTTCGACCGCTTTGGCTTGTCGCCCTCGATATCAGGCAGGCGCGAAATGCCATGTCGCTGCAAACAGCGGTGCAGCGCTGAGCGTGTCAGGTGCGGAATGGATGGTTGAAGCGCATAGAGACAGTCATCGAGCGGCAGCAGCGTGTGGCGCCTAAACGCGACAACGGCTGCCTCCTCAGCCTCCGTGAGGACTGTCGAGCGAGGCTCTCTGGGGCCGGTCTTGAGATCCTCGACCGTCTGCCGTTTGCGCCACTTCGCAACCGTCTTGGGATTGATCCCGAACTCCCGGCTCAGCGCCGCGAGCGAAGCTTGCGATCGCTGTATTGCTGTTCTGACGGCGTGCGTGGTCGTGGCGCTTCCGTGACGAACTTGTCCCATATGGCATCCTTCAATTCCTGCGAAAGGATCACACCATCAAACCGTGGGATCAAACAGCTACCCATGTCCCGCAACGTGCCGAAGGCAGGGATTCGAGAAGGTCCAAAAGGTTTGTCTGTAAGAAATCGTGGGCTTTGACGAGCACGGTCATGCCGTTCACTCCGGCTGGAGCGGTGTCGAAAGAGTCACTGGCGACGATACGCGCTCTCAGTTCTTCGAACACTTGGCCTGCTTCGGCTGGCGCGAGCTGCCGAAGTTCCGTCTCGTAGGCTTGAACACTCAGCTTCGACCCCATCAATCTCTCGACCACAGCACCAAGTCTGCCGAGCACAGATACGGCGCCGAAGTAATCTTTCCTGTCTTTTGCGACAAAGAGATAGGGCCTTAGATCGATCGCACCGAGGTTCGGCGGCATACTCGCCCAATCCCGGATAGCCTCCGACCCTCGCCATTCCGACAAGACAGCGCTCTCGTTCGGTTCCGTATCCTTTGGTTTGGTTTTGACATCATCCAGATCGGTGACTTTTGGGCGGTCTCCACGCTTTTTGTTCGGTTTGGACCTAGCCTCAGTCGGATCTTCGAGAGCCGCCAAGTCCTCGCAATGTCCGTTTGGGTGTTTCGCTGCCGCCGAGGCGATCTGATCGAACATGCGGGACATGAAGCGCTCGGCGAGCATCAGTTTCGCCAAGACAGGAAGCTTGACATCGTCACCGAATCCGCGAGCTCGCGCTGTCTGGTTCCTGAGAAGAAGCGTGTTCAGGAAGCGCTTGATCTGACGTGGGTTGCCTTGCGTACCGCTAGCCAGAATTTGGCCGATCTGATCACTTAATGTGAGCGCGTTTGAAACGCTGGCAGCCTTGGCGCCAAGGGCGTCACGGACAGTGGCCGCTGAGAGCCCGGTCGAGAGCCACGGCTTTGCGAGATGCTGGCGAGCCACTTTGATCAGCTTCTGGTATTCAGTGTCCTCTTCCCCTAGCTCCGCCCCCACGAGCAAGAGCGTCACATAGATTCGAGTTTCCGTCTCCCCCAGGGAGGGGATCCTGAACGGCACCTGGATGAGTTTCTCAAGATAGTTTCGCGCATAGTCCCTTGGTCCGGTCGTGTCGGGCAACTCCGGGAAATGCTTACGCACCGAATACTCGATCATCGCTTCATCGGCAGCAACCACGAAAGCAGTGTGTTCAGTGAAAACGAACAGCCGAACTGCCTCCAGCGTTTCGATCGCGACTTCAGGCAGGCACCTGTCGAGATCGTCGATCAGAACGACGAGTTGATCGACACCCGCCTTGTTGAGTAGATTTCTGAAAGCCTTCCGGAACTCACTGATTTCTTCAGTAAGCCGTTTCGAGTCATCTGGCTTCAGTAGGCCCGACATCCCAGCGATGGCGGCCTCATAGTTTTCACGAGTGAGCAATTCACCTGGCTCACCTATAGCCTTCTTCACAGAACCAACGACCGCGTCGATGTGCTCGGGCAGCGGAACTCCCGACAATGCTGTGAAAGCAAGACCTCCTCCTCGCCGGGCAACCTTGAGCCAATCGATGCGTTTGAAGATATTCTTAACCGCTTCACCCGCATTTGTTGCAAGCGACCGTTCGGCAACAAGCTCTGTGACAATGCCCTCGATCAGCGCGATCTTTGCATCCTCGAACCCCTGGAATCGCCAACCATTGAATTTCACGCAGAGAACGTCTGGGGTCGGCGATAGAGATGCCTCGATCATCTCCAAGATGCTGCTCTTTCCTGCTCCCCAATCACCATGGACACCGATCGTGATCGCCTGCTCTGGACGCTCCCGCAGCAACTCGGTGATCGTGCGCGCGATGGCCTCGTTGTTCAGCAGATCGACGCTTGTCTCGTTGTCGGGTAGAATCATTTCGCCCAGTCCACGACGCCATGATCTTCTAAAGTGGACTCGGGCAGTGATCTCACCTTGTCGCAGAAGACGATTGCATTCCTTGCGTCAGATCGCGCGGACGGGACAATTAGGCCATCGAAATCTAGAAAATGTGCGACTTCCCCAATTTCCTGGGTACGGGGATACTCGTCATTCTTTTGCTCATAGGAAAGACGACCGAACGTTTCCGTGTTCAGCCCGACCCTGGAAAGTGCTTCCAGATCCAGAAACTGAAGCGCACGCCCAAGTGAAAGTCCAATCTCAAACATGCGATACTTGACCTTGCTCGGCATGACCGGTTGGCCGCGCATCAGATGAAATCGCATCTCTTCCAGAGCACCTGATCGAGCCAAGGATGTATAGAGCACATCGAACGTCCCGTCGTCCCACCGACCACCGGACGCGCTGCAAATCAGCGGATCGCGCCCGTCGCGCACCAGCCGCCAAACGTTCCCTTCGAAAACGACGGGATCGATCGCCTCAATCGCGTCAATCAGCCGGTTGTCGCGTCGAGCTTTAACCATTTATTGGACCTACACATAGACATCATTGTCCAGCCGGTCGATGACGGCCAGTACTTCGAGCGAGCGATCATTGTGAATGAGGTCCATAGCGCGCTCGCCTCCGAGTTGTGGGTGCCGCGCATAGAGCCAGGCACGAACCTCGTCCGGTGTGTAATATTCATTGAGACGGCCGACGATGTAATAGAGGTCGGACAGAATCAATTCGTTCTTTGGTTGCGGCTTGATATCACCGGCCTTCCAACGCGATACCGTCGCCTTGGAGACATCCGTAATATTTGCGATATCGGTTCCTTTCAGACCCCCGATGTCGGCAAGTTCGCCGATGTAGCGTGACACTGCACTTTGCATTTCTTACCTCTGATCACCCCGCCGCAGGGCCGTGTCGACATTGAAGTCGCAAGCCCGAACACGCGGGGACTCCATTCCGCGCTCCTCATGGAGCTTTTCAAGCGCATCTGCAACCTTGCCCATCGTCTCTGCATGCGCCCGAGTCCGCTTGAGCAAACTCGTCAGGTCGATGCCCGCCGCCTGAGCTTGAGCCTCAGTGGGCTTAAGGAAGCTGACATCTTTTGCGCGACGCTCGGCATCCGCCATCGTCTTTGACAAGAAATGCCCTGCTCGGTTGAGGTCCGGTACGGACTGAAGCGCTTCTTGCGAGCGCACCAAATGAAGAGCCTGAATCTGCTTTCGAGTTCTTACCATTTCTTCAACGCTGGAAACGGTTACAAACTCGCTTTGCAGAAGCAGCTTCCGCCCGCCACGAGACTTGGCAAGCAATTCGAACTCGTTGGCATAGAAACCCCTGCCAAGACCCGGAACCTGCACAATGCGCGGCCGAGCAAATCTTGCATCGGGATCTGGCTCTTCCGGCGTCTTGTGCCAATCCCGAGCGTTGAACTGATCCAACTCGAGTATCCCGCTCGCGGACCCAGAAGCGACGCCAAATGCTTCTGTAGCCTCAGAGTTCAAACCAGAGCAGTAGTCGAGGATCACGGGCTTCCCGATATTGTGGAAACCGCTGAGCATCCGGATCAAAGAACGAACCTTTTGTGGACCGGGTTCTTTCCCTAGGCCGGAAAGGCGCATCCAGACAGCATCGACAGGCAGTATCGAAAGTGTTTCCGCTAGTGCCTTCCGCGACGTGGAATCCACCAATCCTTGGACGCTTTGTATTACCGGATAGTCGATCCGGATTCGGCCTCCGCCCAAGCGATCAAGCGCCGCTCGAAGAGCCGAGCAAGAGGCTGCGTCCACCTTGAGCCAGCCGTCGAAGCTGGGATCGCCCAAGAAATGACTCGGGGCAAGCACGCGGTCCGCGCCGACCGCAACTGCCATTTCTGCGATGCGCTCAATGATCTCCGTGGTGAAATCGTCCGGCCCCAAAGGCGACATCGGGACCTCAGTCAACCAAGCAGAATTGCGTACAAACGTCCCATGTCGCGCCGGGCTCGACAGCTCGGCCGCTCCAGTGTCGATCGTTATCTCCACACCCTCTGCTTTCAGCTCTTTTGCGAGAGCGGTCTGCCGATTGAGGCGTCCGGCATCGAAGACGACTCGCGAAGCTGGCAGACCTCCGGATGCAAACATCTCGGCAAACTTGTTGTGAGAGTCTCCGACACGGAAGAACTGCGCCAACGGCGAACGCAGCCGTTGGCCTTTCGGAAATGGGACGACAACCTTGGTCATGGCGCTGGTTCCATATTGGTTTCACCGATCAATATAGTGAAACCGTTACGGAACGTCAATCCTTGGAGTTCATCCCTCAAGCAACCGATACCCACGCCGCTTCTTCGTCGCCGACAGCTTCATCAGAGCGTTGACTGCCCTGCCCTCGTCATCATGCTGCTCGACCAGCATCTGGCCGCGGTAGCCGATCCGACCCCACTCCCGCACCAGGCTCACGCCGCCAAACAGGTCAGGCTGAACGCTCATCCTGTAAAACCGCCGCATGTTAAGAGACAGGTCGATCCGCTTGAGATCGACTGTGGTCGGAAACACCTCCAATTGCTTCGATTCATCGAACATCTTGCGGTCACCTTGTCTGCGACAACAATACCAAGTGTATGTACGTGTTTCCACAATGTTCTATCCCGAAAGCAAAGAGGGGGGCTCACGCCCCCTTCTCGAACTTCATGACCGGGATGCCAAGCTTCTTGGCCTTGTCGGCGAGGTTTTCCTGGATACCGGTTCCGGGGAAGA
>NZ_QAOH01000030.1 GCF_003050785.1 Celeribacter persicus | reverse complement strand
CATCGATATTTGCTGCACATGTCTGTGAACCCTGTCTCAAGTTTAAGGGCAAAAATATCGGAATTAAAGGCAAAATCTCATATTTAAGGGCAAAGGACAGCCGTTGATTTCGTTGAATCTCTCATCTCACAATTAAGGGCTACGCGACACCAGCCGAAACATCCATGTTGACCTTCGTCGCGTTTTACAAGTTGTTCGACGGGTTCGAGCATGTCGTCGATGGCGCGCTGGAAACCAGAGAGGTCACGGTGCCACTGCTTTTGTCGTGGTTCTGCGCTGCGCCCGAGCCTGAAATCCGCGCAGCCATGCGCGCATCCGGCCGACTGACAAACTCGGGATTGGTGCAGCGCAACAGCGGCGGACGTCACCGCCGGATGCCATTCGATCTGTCCGATCGCCTGACCCTCGCGCTACTTGCCGAAGTCGATTGCATTACCGACCTGATTGCCCTGATGTTCCCGCGTGCAGCTGCGCCGCAGGCTCAATGGCAAGACTTCGAAGGTCTAGGCCAGGACGCGGACCTGATGCGTGATCTGCTGTCCAACGCGCTGGCCAAGCGCCAACCCGGCGTACACATTCTTCTCTACGGCCCTCCCGGCACAGGCAAGACCGAGTTCGCCAAGGTGCTCGCGCGTGAGGTCGGCGCCGAACTGCGCGCGGTCGGCGAAACGGACGATGACGGAGGCGAGCCATCGCGCCGAGAGCGCCTGGCCGAACTCACCATGGCATCTCGCATGCTGGGGCAAAGATCGGATACCGTGCTGCTGTTCGACGAGATGGAAGACCTGATTGGTGGGCACAGCTTCCGCTTTAGCCATGACATGCCGTCGAAGGTCCATTTCAACCGAATTCTCGAAACCAATCCGATCCCGGTGATCTGGACCACGAATTCGGTTCACGCCTGTGATCCTGCCTTTCTGCGGCGGATCAGCTATTCTGTTCTGATGCGCCCTCCATCCGGCCGCGTCAGGGCACGTATCTGGCAACGCCTCGAGGAGCGACATGGTGTTGGCATATCGGACAGCGCCCTGCCGGACATGGCGGAACGGCATGATCAGGCCCCGGCGCTTGTTTCAGACGCGATGGTGGTGGCAAGGCTTTGTGATGGTGGGCCTGATGTTGTCTCGCAGGTACTTGATGCCGCCGCCCGTCTGGCAAAGGGCGGAGCCGATAGCGCGCCGCGGCATTATTCAGAAGTGCCCTGGCAACCTGGTCTGGCTCGCGCCGACGCCGCTCTTGCCCGGATCGAAGCTCGGTTGGCGTCTCCGAGCGCACCTCGCCGGGTCAGTTTCTGTCTTGAAGGACCGGCGGGGACCGGCAAAAGCGCATGGGCACGGCATCTGGCCCGGGTCATCGGCATGCCGGTAATCGAAAAGCGCGCCTCTGACCTCATGTCGAAATGGGTTGGCGAAAGCGAGCAGAACATTGCGCGGGCCTTTTCTGACGCACGCGCCGACGGTGCCATGCTCATCTTCGACGAGGCGGACAGCTTGCTAGCTGACCGTCGTGGCGCTGAACGCAGCTGGGAGGTGAGCCAGGTCAATGAGATGCTGACCTGGATGGAAAGCCACCCGTTGCCCTTAGTCTGCACGACCAACTTCGTCGAAAAGCTCGACCCAGCAACACAGCGCCGGTTTATCTTCCGCATCCGCTTCGATTTTCTCTCAGCCGATCAACTTCCGCTGGCTTGGGCTGCGCATTTTTCATGTTCGCCACCGAAAGAATTGTCTACGCTTGATCGACTTGCTCCGGGAGATTTCGCGAACGTGGCCCGCAGAATGCAGGCACTGGGTGTTGCGGACCCAGAGGAAATTCTGCGCGCTCTGATCCTTGAGGATGCGGCAAAGACAGGAACAACGCGACCGATTGGCTTTGGCCGTTGACGCCAAAGTGCTCCACCACAATGGTTGCTCTGTATTGCTAGGAGGAGTTATGCGCTACGCTCGCCAGGAAGATTTGCAACGTCTCGCTCTGATAATGCAGGGGTCAGCCGAGGGGATTTCGCTTTCTGATATAGAGCGAGAATTCGCCGTATCACGTCGTACGGCAGAACGCATGCGTGATGCCGTACGCAACGCTTACCCTCAAATTGAGGAAATCTCCGGCGATAGCGGTCGAAAATACTGGCGCTTCCCGTCGGGATCATTGGGCCGCATGGCTGAACCCACGCTTGATGAACTGACCGCCGGGCACCGCGCCGCCGCTATTGCGCGGCGCGAGGGCGATGAACTAACAGCAGAAATATTAGAGCGCCTTTTGGTGAAGGTGCAGGCAATGTTTCGCGAGGATCGCCGCCGTTTGATTGCTGCTGACCTTGAAGCACAACTATTGGCTGACGGAGTTGCCTTTCGACCTGGGCCTCGTGAAAGAATTTCCTCTGAGATTTTATCTACCATTCGTGAAGCGATCCTTGCAGGGGTCATGATCTCTGCTGATCATCGCGCCCGTGCTTCGGCAAAGCTTTCACGCAACACCCGGCTCGGCCCAATTGCCATGTTATTTGGTCAAGGGCGCCAATACCTTTTGGCTTGGAGCGAATATCAGGACGATCTTCGCCTGTTTGCGCTTGCTGGGTTTGAACGGGTTTCGTTGGTACCCGAGGTCTACGAGCGCCCCAAAGGTTTTGATCTGCAGGAATGGCTATCAGAGAGCTTTGGTGTGTGGCGGGAGGAACCACATGATGTCGTCTGGCGGTTTCTTCCTGACGTTGCCGATGAAGCTGCGGGATATCTGTTTCATCCCAAACAGCTGACCGAGCGGATGGGTGACGGGTCACTGATCGTCCGTTTCCGCGCTGGAGGACGGCAGGAGATGGAATGGTATCTGGTGAGATGGGGAGATCAGGTTGAAGCGCAATTCTTGCAGATTTCGGAAAACTCTTCGTCTGATACGACCGAAAGTGACGTGTGCGGGCAGTAGTCTCAAGTCGAATCAACAAAGAAAGAATCGCGCTTGCTTCGGAACAGCACATCTCACCCCCTTCGCATCGACAGCTTGCCTGTTGGCAACGGTCATCTCGGCCTGACCCTGTGTCCTGGCAAGAAAGGCGACAGTGTCTTCGGCGCGGGATGGGACCGCGATCTGGACATTGATCTCGATGCAATCAAGGCTTGGGGCGCGCAAGCCGTTGTGACCCTAGTCGAGGACTCGGAGTTAGAGCTGCTTTCTGTCACGGGTCTTGGCGATGCGACCAGGGCACGAGGTATGGACTGGCACCACTTCCCGATCCCCGATCTGGATGTACCAACGCCAAAGGCCAAGGCGCGCTGGCGCCAATTGGCGCCCCGCCTTCATAGCATTCTGGAAACTGGCGGCCGTGTGCTGGTCCATTGCCGAGGGGGATTGGGGCGTGCGGGAACCGTTGCAGCCCTTCTGCTGGTTGATCGCGGGCATCCAGCAGGCGAGGCCATGGCCCTCGTCCGTGCCGCGCGGTCACGAGCCATTGAAACGCCGGTACAGGAACGCTTTGTTCGCGACTACGCCCGACATGACGGGCTGTCGCTTATCCGACTGCACGCCAGCCTTCTGGGTGGGGCGATCGGCGACAGTTTGGGTGCCGATATCGAATTCCTTTCTCTAACCGAAATTCGCCATCGTTTTCCGAACGGCATTTCGGAGTTGCCAAAACACATGGGGCTGTACGGCGCCATTACTGACGACACCCAAATGACCCTGTTTACGGCCGAGGGGATCATCCGCGCGCAGATCCGCGGCGTTCTTAAGGGTATCTGCCACCCGCCGTCCGTGATCCATCACGCGCTGCTGCGTTGGTTCAAAACCCAAGGCGGCAAACCGCAGGTTCAGACTGATGATGTGGGACTGATTAACGACCCACGCCTTCGGGTCTGCCGCGCGCCTGGCAATACCTGCCTGTCATCCCTGGCGGCGAGCGCTCATTTTGGGGACCTGGCACGAAACAACAGCAAAGGATGTGGGACCATCATGCGGGTGGCCCCCATCAGCTTGATGTTCCCCCGCGACCAGGTTCGCGCGATGGCCATCGAGACATCCGCCCTGACGCATGGCCACCTGACCGGACAGCTTGCAGCGGCAGCTTGGGCGGAAATGCTTGCCGATGTTACGGCAGGTGCCGAGCTTGAGGAGAGTGCGACCCGGACTGCAGAGACCTATGCGCGACTTACCGGGGGCGAAGAGACTGCACGGGCAATTCAAGCTGCGCTCCGCGCGCCACGGGACGGTACAGGGGAAACAGTCGAATCTCTCGGTGGCGGCTGGATCGCCGAGGAAGCGCTGTCCATCGCGCTTTATGCCTGTCTCGCCGGAGGCTCATTCGAAGAGGCCCTTCTGATCGCAGCCAGCCATGGTGGAGACAGCGATTCAACGGCGGCCATTGCCGGCAATATGCTGGGTCTGCTTGATCCTGCGGCTGTGCTTCGGCACCGTTGGGCCGAAATCGTTGAATGTGCGGACATCATCTCGCAAATGGTGCGGGATTACAGGCAGCTTTCATTCGATATCGATGCGGCAGAAGAGCTCTTCGAAGTTTATCCGGGTGGATAAACACTGGATCAATCGTCCGAAACTGGACTTGTTGCGCGCATAAGACAGAACGTGCATGGTCGCGTAAATCACTGATACATCATAGAATCCCATTAAATTTTCCAATTTAAGGAGCGAGTTCGAAAGCCATGTTCTACCCTTTTCTCGTTGCCGATCCCCGCTCCGGCCTGCATTACCGCCTGACCGATACCGGTCTCGCAGAACTATCACTTGCCCCCGAAGCCCCAGAATGGGCGCCGGGGCGAGTTATTGCGGAAGACCCCCATCCGGTATGGCGAGAGAGCCTGGCCAATGCACCGGTCGAGACGATCTCGGCCGTCTGCGCAACGTTGGAAGGTCTGGTGCTGGCCACTGCGGATCTGCGCGTTCCATCAGCGGGCCCGATGGGCGATAGTCGGGCAGGGCGACATCTGGATGCCCTGATCGCACTTTGGCACAAGCTGGGTGACGCCTTGCCTGAGGGGCTTGCTCCGGTCCGCCATGTTTTGGACCTGCCGCATGGGCGGTTTCTTGACCCATTGCCGGTGGTTGAAAGGTCGCTTGACCCGCATGCACCGGCCGCGATGAAGGCGCTTTATGGAAGACTTAAGGATGAATTCGGGGCTGTGGCTGCGCCCGCCAAGGCGCGCGCGGCGCGTGAAGGATCGCGGCTGTACGCTTTGCAGGGCGGAGTAGCCGAGGCCGCAATCGATGCCGCGCCAAAGGATGACAGCCTCGCCTTTTATGGTTTGCGCGATGTGGCTGTCTGCGCTGATTTTGCGGCGGCCCGTGCGCGTGCCCTGATCGAAAGTGGTATCCCGGCGCGCGAGATTGCCGTGCTGGCCGCTGGTGATACGCGCCAGATCGCGCGCGCCTTTGCCGATCAAGGCGTGCCGATTTCAGGACTTCCTGGCAGCCTGCCAGAGCGCGACCTCGTTGGTGAAACAGCACTTCAACTGGCGTTAGCCAAGCGCACACCCACACCGGCGATGGTCCTTGCGAGTCTGGCTTTGTCACCGCTGATGCCATGGTCAGCCCAAACCGGGCGCGACCTTGCCGAAAGCATTATGAGTGGTGACTTTCGCGGTGATATCCTCTCACCCACCCCCGCATACAAAGACCTCTGGACAGATATTCGGGCATCGGCCAGCAGCCTTGCCCAATTGCGGTTCCTGCTCGACCGTATCTGTGAGCGCATAGCGCAAGGCCAAGAGGTCCGTGCGCGGCTGTCCATTCCCCCTGGCGACGGCAGTCCGGACTGGGAAGGGATCTTGCGCGGTATTCAGATTGCTTCGCCGCCGCGCGCAGATGCAGACCGCAACCTTGAAGGCGTCAGCCTGTGGGCTTCGCACGAAACTCCGTGGCGGCAGTGCCGACATCTGATCATCTCGGATTTCAACGACGGTCAGTATCCGACCCGGCCCCGCGCAAACCCGCTGTTTCTGGACAGCGAAATTACTGCAATTCGAACCACCACCGGTTTGCAGCTTCGCGGGAGGGCAGAGAGATTGGCTGAAAGCCTCTACCTCTTTGAGCAGCAGCTTCAGGCGGTCGCGGAGTCTGTGACGTTTCTGATCCCTTGGCGCGATCTGTCGGGCGCGCGGCAGCAACCTTCAGCTGGGCTATCGCTAGTCGCACGCGCAATGTCGGATATAGAAGAAGCCCATGATCTCGTCCTCGACCTGTCGCGCCTGCCGCCCGGCAACTGGCCTGTGGCACATCACCGTCTGCCACCCTTGCCGGAACCGGACGACCTCCCCGAAGCTCTCTCGTTCCCCGGCCTCGACCTGTTGGCGCTCCGTCGTAAGGATGACGGGACAAGCAAACCCCAATCACCCTCACGGCTGGAAACGCTTCTGGTCAGCCCATTGGCATGGCTTCTGGACGAGGTTGGGGCTGGCGACATGTCTTGGTCGGCCGAGGACCTCGATGTCTTGGCCAAAGGCAACATTGCCCATGACGTGTTTGAACATGTATTCCTCAAAGACCAGCCTGTGCCAGAGCCTGCGGAACTGACTGCTGCGGTTACCGAGGCCTATGATCGTGCGCTGACCCGCCATGCGGGGTTTCTGCGTAGCGCATCCTGGGAAATGGAGCGCAGCGGGCTGGAGCGCGAGATACTTCAAGCGGCGCTGCGCTGGCGCGAACATCTGCTGGCGCTTGGCGCAAAGATCATCGGCAACGAAATCTGGCTGGCGGGTGAAGCGCATGGCATCAACCTGCACGGCAAGGCCGATGCGATCCTTGAGTTGCCTGACGGTGCACTGCTTGTCGTCGATCACAAGAAAAGCGGCACATCGGCCCGCCGCAGGCGCATGGAGGCCGGGTGGGATCTGCAAGCAGGGCTATACCGTGACATGCTCGCCCGTCCTTTTCGGCGGGACGGCGACGGGGTGGAGCCGCTGATTGGCCGAAAGGTCGGTATTGCCTATCACCTGATGAATGATGGTGGGCTCTTAACTTCCGGGCTTGTACCTGCAGAAGGATCTCCCGCCCGCGACATGGGCGACACGGTCAATGATGCGGCTGTTGCAATGCTTGCTGAACGGCTGGCGCAGCTAGGGGCCGGTCGGGTGGTGCTCAATACCTCAGCCGATGAGGTTTTTTTCAAGAAAGAAGCAGGGTTCACACCCTATGCGCTGACCGATGGTTCGACCCTGGTTACCGCGTTCATTCGCCAGATCGAGGAGGCATGACCATGGACGGAGCAGATTCAGACCGAGGGTTGGTCATCGTTCCCGCTGGCGCGGGCGCGGGAAAAACTCATCGTATCAAGACCCAGCTTTCTGACTGGGTGAAGCGCAAGATCGTACGACCCGAACGCATCCTTGCGGTGACCTTTACCGAAGCCGCCGCGGGCGAATTGCGCGAACGTATCCGGGCGGGTCTTCTGGTGGACGGGCTGGTGACCGAGGCCATGGCCGTGGAGCGCGCATATGTCTCTACCATCCATGGTTTGGGCCTGCGTTTATTGACGGAACATGCGCTGGCAGCAGGTACATCGCTGCAACCGCGTCACCTTGGCGATGCCGAGCGCGAGCTGCTGGTCCGGCAGGCGCTGGCCCATGCAAAGTCGCTTGATCCGATCAAGGCTGAACCCGAGCGGTTCGGATATCAGCCCAACTGGCAAAAAGGCGAAACGGTCGAAGATTCATTACGGAGCCGGGTTCTGTCGATGATCGACCTGTTGCGGGGGCTCGGCGACAAAGGCCGTGATCCCGGGCTGATCGCACCCGCACTAACGCGGCTCGATGAAATCTATGGCAAGGTGATCGCAGACCCCACAGCCGCCCGTGATGCGTTGGCGACGGAAGTTGCCACCATCCTCACGGCCTTTCCTGACGGTGGCATGGACGGCGTGACAGCCAAGGGCCCCCGCGAGACACTGGAAAACAATCTGGCCCTGTTTCGCCGTGTCGAACGCGACCCTGCGATGCTGGATCGGGACTGGAGCCTTTGGCAGTCACTACGCAACCTCTTTATCTCGAACCGGAATTCAAAAACGCCTGAGGGCTATGACGATCTTGCGCTTGCGATCATGCAGGCTGCCGAGGTGCTGCCGTCACATCCCGGCCCCTTGGCCGATGCGAAGCTGCACTTTCAATGCCTGATCGCCTGTGCGCAGGAAGTGATGGAGGCTTACGAGGCGCGCAAAAAGGCGCTTGGGCTGATTGACTATGCCGACATGATTGCAGGCGCCGAGCGGCTATTGCGCACTGATCCGGCAGTGCGACAGGCAGTGCTGGATGAGATCGACTGCGTCATCATCGACGAATTTCAGGACACCAACCCGGTGCAGTTCGCGTTGCTCTGGCAATTAGGTGCCCGTGCGCCACGAACCCTGCTGGTGGGGGATGTAAAGCAGTCGATCATGGGGTTTCAGGGCGCCGATCCCCGCCTGTCTCAGGCGCTGGCGGCGGCCAACCCCGATGCGACGCAGCCCCTTGACCGCAACTGGCGGTCTACACCGGCGGTGATGGACTTCGTCAATGCTATGGGTGCAGGGCTGTTTGGCGCAGGCTATAACCCTCTAGCCCCGACGCGTGATCCGGTGTCCGGTCCTGCGCTCGAGGTCTTGAATATCGTCAAAGGTCGCGGGGTTCGAAAGTACTCGAAGCCGCAAGAGCATGTTGCAGAACGCATCGCTCAAATCTTGCAGGCGGGCGAAACGATCACTGATCGACACAGCAAGGCCCCAAGGGGCGTGCGCCCCTCTGACGTCGCTCTGCTGGTCTGCCGGCACGCGACCGCAGCCCGCTATGCCGAGGAATTACGCGCGCGAGGCGTACCTGTCCGCATTGCCGAGGATGGCTGGGCGACAAGCCCGGTTGTTCAGGCGGCTCGCGCGGCGCTCAGCTATGCCGCGAACCCTGCCGATACGAATGCCGCGCTTGTCCTGCGCACCCTCGGCCCCGATCCGCTCAGCCTGCAAGCCGCCATGCAAGCGCAGATCCAAGGTCGGTTGGCGGATGATGCGGTCCTGATGCAGCTAGCGGCGTTGTCGGACCGCCTTACTCGCTTGCCGATTTCCAATGCAGTGGACCTGGTGATCAATGCTTCTGGGCTTCGGGTCTGGGCTGACCGTCAGCCCGACCCGGCACAGGCGCGTGCTGACCTTCTGCGGCTTGAAGCCGAAGCAAGCGACTTCGAATCCGCGCACCGTGATCTCAAGGCCGCAGCCGGTTTCCATGGCGAAAGCGCCAAGGTGTTTCTTGGCTGGCTGGATGCTCGCGCCAGCGAGCGCGATTTCGACCGCCGTCCCGACTCCGCCGCCAACAGCGCCGAGGCGGTCGAGATCGTCACATGGCACGCCAGCAAGGGGCGTGAATGGCCGATCACCGTGGTTGCGGAATTCGACCACGGGATCGAAGACTGGCCGGGCAGCACCGCGACCCGGTTCACCGCGCTTGACAAGATCGACGATATGGACGCCGTGCTGGCCTCAGCCGCACTAATCCACACGCCGGGATTTGCCGCCCCAGAGGCAGAGCGACGGTTCATCGAGGATCGGCGCGCAGATTTCGAGGCAAATGCGAAGAACCTTCTATACGTCGCCCTGACCCGGGCACGCGACCGGCTGGTTCTAGAGTGGCCAAGCTTCCTGAAGGAGCGTGACGAGGAAGCTCCGGAAGCCAAGTGCCTGTTCCATGTGTTCATGGATGCCTGCGCGCCACAGATAGGTGGTGATACACTGCGCATCGGCGGGGTTGATTGCCCGGCCATCATTAGGCAGTTGCCCGAACACGTGGGCTTCACCACGTATTCGGAGGCAGAGATCGCTGATACACCACTGCTCGGCAGCGCTACCCCCTTGCCTGCTGTGGAATTGACGCCCTGGAGGTTGCAGCCATCGCAATCGACAACCGCGCTGTCAGCCCCCAAAAGCCAGGGTATCGCCTTGGGCGAACCATGGCCCCACACCGTCAGTGACGCGGCGCGTGGGACAGCCATCCATCTTGCCCTGCGAACTTGCCTTACGCGATATGATCTAACTGAAGCCCTGCCCAAGGCTACCGGATTGGACGACGCAACCCTGGCACTGGTCGCAGAGCGAGCGGCGGCGCTGAAAGCCTGGCTTGCGGCCGATGGATATACCGATCTGCTATGTGAAATTCCTCTTCTAGGACGTACTAAAGAGGGTGCTGAAATTCCCGGTATGATCGACCTGTTGGCATCGGGGCCTAAGGGTTGCCTTTTGATCGACCACAAGACCGGTGGTGCGGGTGAGGGTTTTGGCCTCTACTGGCCGCAGCTTTCTGCCTATGCCGACTTGGTCCGAGACATATTCCCGACGTACAAATTGAATGGTGTGGCAGTATTTTGGGTTGATCATGGGCGGCTGGATTTTCTGAACCTGGCCTCTATTCCTGCCCGCGGGTATCAAGAAAGTACTTCTTGATGCCCTGGGGAATACTCGCGCCTGACACCATCATTTCGCAGCGCAGGCAGCAGAACCTGGGCCTTGCTAGCGCCGTGCGGCACTTCAACGATCGTTCAGTACCAGGCTTGGGTGGCATGTGGTTTCCGATGCCGATTCTCTGGTCGGTTTTGGCGGTGTCCATTGCCGAGGAGCTAGGTGTTTCGGCCTTGCCAGTCGGCAACGCCGTCGAGGCTTTGATGATGCGAAAAGCCACCGAACAGGGCTTGGCGGACCGTCGCGTGCGCGGTCTACGCAAGATGCAAGGGCTGAAAGACTGGAGTTTCAAGAATCTCAAGCGACGCGGCACCTATGTGGTTCAACCCATCCGCATGGCCATGGTGCAACCACTGGTTGCGCTTGGTTTCGTGCGGGGCAGTCGCTTTGGTGCTTTCACCATCCACACCGCAGGCGCGCAGATGCTAAACCTGCCGGTGATGGCAAACTACCGTCGTGTTCTGGGCGCATGGGCACATGGGGGATCCCCTCATGGTTTGAATAAGGTAATTGAAGACCTGTCGCCAAATGCTGCCGTCCCACCCGACGTTCGCAAGCTGATCTTGGCCCGGCTTGTCGGAGGTGACGATCCGTCAACGTCGCGTCGGCGTGCTCTTGTAGCACTCAAGACCGGGCCCAGTGCAGGTCAGCTCAATGCTGTCGAACCGCTCAGCGGGATAACTGCCGACCATTGGACGGACCTGCGCGCGGGGGCGGCTTTCATGGATTTACGCAGTGCCGCACTGGCGGTGTTGTATCGCTTGGAAGAACGTCTGCTTCAGCTTCGCGATGCCAATGAGGATGCTTGGCTGCCCTTCGACGAGGCCAATAAAACCGTGGGCGAGCCCCTCGCAAAGCTTCGCCGATACGCCCTCCAGCTGGGCGCCAGAATTGACGCAGCAGATGAGTCAAGCAGCCGGAAATTCCTTTCGGAGGTCCGGGATTTGCCCGACCAACAGCTTCTTCAAAAGCTGGCCGAGCGCGATGGAACGGTGATCAGGTGGCGGGAGGATCGTATCGTTCTGGGACCAGCGGCCGGCGAGATGCCAAGCATCGATGCAGACGAACCCGTCAATGATGCCGAGTTCGCACCTCAGTTATTCCGACTTTTCAATCTTCATTGCCTTGCGGCCGAACTGAACGGCGATGTGAACCCGGGATGTCGGGACTCAGCAGGTGAAGAACCGGCATTATGAACACAACGCTTATCACCCTCTTCATGCCGCCCAAGGATTGTTTCGGGGATTTCGGTTTCTTCTGCGGATTTACGGCAACGCCCAATGTGATGGGGCAGATCCGGCGCAGCTTCACTGGAGAAATGGCGCGCCCCGTATTAGCCGCGTTCATTCACCCGACAATGAACGCAATTTCGGACATATCGGGCCTAGCCTGGATGTGGATGCGACTGCAGGATCGAGGTTACAACCTCTTGCACGCCAAGGTTGCTTTGCTGGGATTTCGCAAACGCGATGAAGATGGATATATCATCAGGCTCGCGGTCAGCACGGGAAACTGGACGCAAGACCCTTTGACGGACAGTATCGACCTGTTCTGGTCAATTGATCTTCAGACCGATGATCCGAAAGATCAGGATATTGCAGATATTCGGGCGGCCTGGAACATGTTTGAATGGCTGCGTGAACGCGGGGATTGCGCGCTGATCGAACGGGAATATGACGGCGCGCTGCCCTATGCGCGCCTTAAGGAACAGATCGGTCACCTTCCGGCCTCTACCTTGCCGCCGCGCTTCATCGACAGCCGGTCTCAGGCTTTGCTCCCACAGGTTGTCGATCGACTTGGACTGGGAAAAAAGGCAGATCGTCTAATCCTTGGGTCCGGTTATTTTGAAGCAGAAGGCGATGGTGGCGCGGGGCTGCCTGAGAGGTTTCGCGAGAAGCTGGTCGAAGAAAAGCTCTTGAAGAAATCTGCGACTTTGGACCTGTTTTTGAACCCGCTGTCCTGTCAAGGTCTGGCCATGCGTGGCCCGGCCCTGACCGCGGCTGGTTGGAATCTCAGGCGCCCGATTTCCGCTATGCATGGCGAGGAAGGGCAACTTCACGCTAAGTTTGTATTGCTCGGCGCAGGGCACGACGAGGCCGTTGGGCGCGTCTATCTAGGGTCGGGAAATCTCAGCCGGAACGGATTTGAAAAGGCCGCCAGCGCGGGTGGCAATCTTGAAGCGGGCGTTGTCGTCGATCTTCCCAAAGGATTGAAATGGCGCAGCCGAAAGAACAGCAAGCATGGTTTTGCGACCCTGTTGCCAATCCAGTTCAACGAGACCGTCGAACCTTCGAAGCTACACTCTGGCAGCGGGTTTGTGCCCCCCGAGGAGCCTGAAACCCTGCCGCCAGTGTCTTGGTTGATCTGGAAGGATGGTACGATTTGTGCGCCAGGCGGGATTGTTCTGGATGTCATAGGTCCGGACGGTGCATCGTGCCCCACGCCCTGCATCTGGCCTGCACCTGCTCCAGCCGTTGTCACGCTGACACACGGTGGCTGGCGCGTTCCCATTATCGCGGAGGGCGTGCTTGTTGTGCCACGGCCATCCGAATTGACGGTGGAAGACGTCTTGGCTGGCCTGCAGGCGTTCCCAGAACCCTTGGACGCAGATCAGCCCGATGACGGACCCGAAGGCGGCGAGCCAACGGTGGAAGCCTCGGACACCACGGATTTGCCACCCGCAACCTATGCTATTCGCCGGATGATGAGCCTTCTGGTGCGGCTTGGCGAGACCCAGGCAAGACTTGACCCGCGAGATTGGCAGCGTTGGTGTCGAGAACTGCGTCAGACTTTGCGCGCGATCTGCAAGCAGGAGCAGCCGATGATTGGCTTTTTTCGCGATGCTAAGGCAAATCCCTTGCCGGCATTAATGGACCCGCGGATGTGCCCTGACGATATCAACCTGACCTTGCTGGAACAATCGTTGAAGGCTGTGGCTCGGGAATGGAAGATCGATGACCTTCCGTCGCTTTGGGCTGACGAGGGCATGTGACATGGATTGGATGAAGGCCGCTGATTATCTTGAGCAGCTCGCGTCGCAACAGACGGATGAACCGCTTGATGCTGGACAGCGCGCATCTGTTGCGCAACTCGCCGCGCGGATCAGATCCGGTCAGCGGGCCGCTTTGCTGGCCGACGAAGTCGGGATGGGCAAAACCCGAATAGCGGTTGCGCTCATTTCAGCAGTTCGCAACGCGGGCGGCAGAGCTGCGATTGTGCTTCCGGCTGGGTTGGGCGTGCAGTGGCAGAAGGAACTGAGGCTATTTCACCCTGATGACCAGACCCTGCTGCCATTGCGCAGCTATGACGGATTTATCGCGGGTTTCCTCACCGAGGAAGATGCCGAAGGAAGCCAAAAACGTAAAATCATACACGCGGACTGGCTTAAGGATCGCAGACAGCAGCGGGAATTGCCGAAAAATGGCTGGGCCGATGAAGAAGTCCTGATGATCTCGCACACATTTGCAGCCATGCGCTTTCCGAACACAGGCAACGGTCCGGCGGGGGGATGGCGGCGTGAATTGCTTCCGAATGTTGTGCGCTTATTAGCAGGGCAACGACGCAATTTCATGCGCGACAGCTTTCACCGTGGTGAGATTAGCCAGGTCCATGCCACCCGCCGCGCCGCCCGCATGATTGCCGACACTATCATTGAACACGGTTTGTGTCGGAGCGTGCTTGATGATCTGTCCGGAGACCACCGATGGCTTGCGGCCGATGAATACAAGGGCAAGATCCTGCCGCTCATAGGTTATGGGCTGGGTCAGTTCGACTTGATCGTCGTTGATGAGGCCCACAAGGCCCGTGGGGAGGATTCCAGCCTATCGCGCATTCTCGGACCAGTCAGTTGGGAGGCCGATGATCCATTCCGCCTCGGGATGACTGCCACGCCTGTGGAACTGGATTCCGGGCAATGGAAGGACACGCTAGGCCGGATCAGTGGGCGGGACGATGGTGAAGATATTACTCCGCTTGCCGAACTTACCGAATGGATCAGCGGTTATGTCGATATAGTCAAACGCATCCGGGTCGAAGAACTTGACGAGCCATTGACCGATAGCTTCGAGACCGCTGCAATCAGATTTCAAAAGGCATTGCGCCCCTATGTTCTAAGAAGGGACAAGCGACACGATCCTGAGATCAGCGCATTTCAGGAAGCGCATGGAGATTATCGCGTCGTCGAGGACTTAAAAGTGTCGCCGACAACGAAGGGGTTCACTCGCGACTGGCTGCGGCGGTTTTGTGCAGCTGAAGCGCTTTCGATCCTGCCCCAGGAAGACCATCGCGTGAAGCGTGCAAGACTATCGGTCGCCCAAGGGTACGGTTTTGGTCTCGCACCCGAATCCGAACCTGTTGAACAGCTGCCGCAGGACGATGAGTTAGAAGGCCCGCAGTCATTCTGGTTCGATGCCTTCCGTGGCCAGCCTGCGGATATCTACACCCATCCTGCGATACTAGCCGCAGTTCGACTGATCGAGTCTTATGCCGAACGAGACGAAAAGGTTCTCGTTTTCGGGCGTTTCATAACTCCGATGAATGCGCTGACCCGGCTACTGGACGCGCGCGAAATGCTCCGGCGACTCAGAGACGGACGGCACTGGCCAGCCTCGAAAGTACGGGATGAGAGCGAACCCGCCGTTCTTGCCGCCATGAACGACCCTGATCTCTGTGTGACGACAGGCGGTATCACTTCGATCAACCAGATGCTGACCGAACGATATCGGAAATGGTCCAGTGCGCGCCGCACAGAGCTTGCAAGGCTGCATCGTGAACTCGAAGCCTTGGCACCGCAGGATGATACCGCCGCGCTGTTGCTAGGCTATTTGCGCCAAGATGACGATGATGAAGAGCTGCAAGGCGATATCGGGGCACTACTGGAGGCGCTTGACGACAGGCGCGAGAGTGCTGACGTACCGTGGTCCGGCGACGAAATGCTGGCGCTGTTCAAAGGGCTGCTGGATGACCTATCAACCGATGAAGAGCAAGAACACGACAGTGTCTTGCAGTCTAGGCTGGCATCGTATCTTCAGGACTTTTCCGGGCGCGAGGGCAATTTTGCCCGGATGATGTCTGGCGCAACCCCACCTCAAACACGCCGCTTGCTGCAGTCCGCATTCAACCGCGCCTCCAGCTGGCCAATGGTACTTCTCGCTCAATCCCGTGTTGGGCGGGAGGGGTTAAACCTGCATGAAGCCTGCCGCACTGTGGTCATACTGCATGCAGAATGGAACCCGGGTATTGTCGAACAACAGATCGGTCGCGTGGACCGCAAGGGCAGCCGTTGGCTCCAAGACTTGGAAAATTGGTATGGGCACGCCGAGGGCGACCCACCACGTATACGCATTCATCCTGTCGTTGTCAGCGGGACCTATGATGATCACAACTGGCAGGTCCTGAAGGAGCGGTGGATGGAGCTGCGTGCACAATTACACGGGGAAGTTTTGCCGCATCAGGGAACCCACGCAGCAATTTCCCCAGAACTCGAAGCTCTTAGGAACCGTATCATTGTATCCACGCCAAACTTTGCGCCATGGGAGTGATGTGAAGTTCCAAAAATACCAACCGAATGGTCACGATCATATTCATACACCAGGAGAAGCTATTGAACCTTCATCGCGCCATTGAAATCGCTGCGGAAGCCCATCGGGGACAAACCGACAAGGCCGGCGCGCCGTATCTGCTACATCCGCTCCGGGTGATGATGTCATTAGAGACCGACGACGAACGGATCGTTGGCGTCCTGCATGACGTGGTCGAAGACGGCCCTGGCTGGACATTCAAGCGCCTTGAGGAAGAAGGGTTCTCGCCGACTGTGCTCGACGCTTTACGCCTTGTCACGAAGAGGCCCGAGGATAAGGGCGACAGCGAGGCCGTCTACGTGGCCTTCGTCCGACGCGCCAAGGGCAACAAGATCGCGCGCCGGGTCAAAACGGCAGACATCCTCGACAATCTGAACGCGTCGCGACTGTCGGCACTGACCGAAAAGGACATGCGCCGCATGAACCGCTATCTGGCTGCTCTGCGAGAGCTGCGGGACGCGGAAACCTGAAGGGAAAAAATCCGGAGATCACTGGCGCGCGGCCAGCACATCGAAGAAATCTTCAGCCAGCAGCTCATCATGCCTTTCGGGCATCGAATTTGCCTCTGTTGAGCGCGGCTCAACGATCCGCCACATTCGGTATCGTCCCTGCCCCGTAACTTCCCGGATGAGGCCCTGCTCGTCCATCCAGTCGATGTTGCGCTGAACCGTTGCCCGATGCGTACCTGTCAGTTTCTCGGCCATCTGTACTGAGACCAGCGGCCAGCTTGCGAAGAGGTTCCGCAGCATCGGCGGCGTCTTGCCCGAGAGGGGAGTCATCGCGCGCTCTGCGGCAGCCGCCCAAGCCTCGATCTCCTCGAGCCTGCGCAGGGCTGCGAATGTCGCGCTCTCCATCGCGTTCAGCCAGCGCGCTAACCGGGCGGGCGGGTCCCCGATCGCGCGAAAGCCCCCTCCCCCGCCCATGGCGGTCGGTGCGAAGATCGCGCCGGGCATGCTCCCTGACGGTGCGAGTTCGGTGATCGCAACACGCGACGCCGTCACCGCGGCCTCGAGCGGATCGTCGATCGTCGAGAGCTCCGCGACATGCCAGAGATGAAAGCCCATGCAGGCCCGCGTCACGGGGTGGAGGTTTTCGGCCTGATTCATCATCGCAAGCCATCCGGCAGCCCGGTCCTCGAAGGCTTCACGCTCTGCCATCTCGACCACGCGCGAGGGAGCATTGGCATCTTCGAACCGCTCCCCATGCCCCGGGCGGTCGCGCCGATCAAGGAAGGTCTCGAGATCGCCGACACCCGACCGACGCATCAGCGGCGCGGGTCCACCGGTCAGCCGACGCACGGTCCAGCCGATCCGGTACAAGGCCTGCGCATCATCCGTTACGGTCGAAACCCGCAGCGCCATGTAGAGTGACAGCCGGTCGAGTCCGATCCGGTCCTGCGTCAACCAGCTCAGGTCCGCAGCCTCGATCAGGGCGAGCCGCTGCCGCCAGCCTGCAGGGCCCCGACGCAGGCGTTCATCGAGGATCCCCAGGCGCGCCGCAACACGGGCGAGCTGCGCCGCCTGCCCGGCCTCGGCCCCGCGCCAGGCATCGACGATCTCGGATTCCTTCGCCTCAGACCTAGGCCCGGGAGGCAGGTAATCCGGTTCGTCCTCGATCGGCCCGGGCAGGAACCAGAGGTCGGCGTCATCCTTGTCCTCGGACGCCTCCAAGTCTTCGAGAGGCATCTCGTCATAGTCCATGTGTGTAGGGCGAAATCGGCTCATGCGCGCATTATAAAGCTATTTTGCGCGTTTGGCGATGGAGTTTGAGGGACTGCGTTTTCCTCTACTATAGAGGCGTTCGAGGATCGTGCCTTCTCGAGAGCGCTGGAGCGCCTCTCGTGGCCGTCAGCCCGTAGATACAAGGCTTCCCGAATTCAGCGCGACGAGAGAAATACCTATTGCACGCGTTTTCAAACGGTCGTTTATTAGCGATATCTTAAATTGCAAACGGCTCTTTTCCATGCCCCTGATAGGCTATGCGCGCGTATCCACAGAGGATCAAACCCCCCTGCCCCAGTCCGAGGCCCTTCAATCTGCGGGTTGCGCAGAGATCT
This sequence comes from Celeribacter persicus, assembly GCF_003050785.1. GTDB lineage: Bacteria > Pseudomonadota > Alphaproteobacteria > Rhodobacterales > Rhodobacteraceae > Celeribacter > Celeribacter persicus. The sequence goes on along the minus strand of NZ_QAOH01000030.1, from coordinate 6,419 downwards.
TTGAAGAGCACGCCTCAGGTGGCAATCGGGCGCGGCCGGTGCTTGCACGTGTGCTGGAGCGGATTGGCAAGGGCGACACGCTGGTCGTCGTGCGGATCGACCGGCTTGCGCGGTCTCTGTCGCACTTGCTTGAGGTGATCGAAAGACTGGAGGGCAAGGGGGCGTTCTTCCGCTCGCTCCAGGACCCGATCGACACTGCCTCGCCCCAGGGCAAGTTCACGTTGCAGGTTCTGGGCGCTGCGGCTGAGTTCGAACGCGCTCTGATCCGCGAGCGTACCAAAGCCGGACTTGCCTCGGCACGCTCAAAGGGCCGCGTCGGCGGCAACCCAGGTCTTCGCGCCAAGGACCCTGAAGCGCTGCGCAAGGTACGGCTGGCGCGGCAGGATGGCTACATGGAGCGCCTCAACGAGACCGCGCAGGATTGGGTGCCCCATGTGCGCCGCCTGCGCCCCGATATGGCTTGGGAAGACGTGCTGCGGATCATCAATGGCCCCCTGCCCCATGATCGGCGCTGGACGCAAAGCCGCCTGCTCCGCGCCGTGAAGGCATACGTGGCGGACGGATTCCTGCCGGCTGAAGTGCTTGGGCGCGCCGGTCGTCGCGAAACCGACGATCGCCTGCCTGCGATTGTCGCCGCAATCAAAGGTGCTGACCCCGAGATCACCTTGCAGGCAATCTGCGACCGACTGGAATCCATGCGTGAGCGCACCCCTCGCGGTCGCACCAGCTGGCAGCCTTCCTCAGTCAGAATGCTGCTGGAGCGGGCAGAGCGTCTCGGCCTTTTGTAGGCGGCGATGGTCGGCAAACTACTCCTGTCACTCGGCCAAAATCTTACAGAATCATCGCCTCAACTGGACGAAAACCACGTAAATATCCAACAAAGCCTTGGGGTTAGTTCGCGCGAGCAGAAAATATCTCGAAGGGTATCGGCTTCGCCAGACGCGGCCTTTATCGTTAGGAATCAATGCGTTATATAGCGCGGGCCCCGCGCGGCCAAATTGATGCTGTGGATAACTTTTGCACTACATCTAGATTCTTCTTGCCGGACTCAGATGTTCGTGGCATTTCCATTCTGACGGCAAAACGCGTCAGACGTGGCTTTAACCGTCAGAACGACAAAGAGCCTTAGCAAAGGCCATGAGAGGCGGCAGAACATGGATGATCGAAATACGGGCTACGCGCAAGGCATAGGCTCTTCTGACATCGGAGCATTCGCAGACAGTCTTGCTGAGTCGCTTGACCGGCAGATGAAAGTTGCGTTCGAGCCAGAAGAACGCAAGTCCTTGCGCCGCTTCAGCTCGACCGAGGTCGCCGAGTTGCTGCGCGTTAGTACGTCGAACCTGCGCAACCGCCACAAAGATGGCAGCTTCCCAGAAGTTCACACTGACGGTCGCGGTCATAGGTTCTACACGGCCGAAGAAGTTGACGACCTCCGCAACATTTTGGCGCGGACAGGCAAAAATGCTGACGCGTACAGACCTGGCCGCCGAGACGGTGACCGTCTTCAGGTCATTTCGGTCGTGAATTTCAAAGGCGGCAGCTCGAAGACAACAGCGACAATCCATTTGGCACACAGGTATGCCCTGCGTGGCTACCGCGTGCTTGTTCTGGACCTCGACCCGCAGGCCAGTTTGACGACATTTTTCGGCTTCCGGCCTGAGCTCGAATTCGCCGAAGGCGGCACAATCTACGACGCATTGAGATACGATGATCAGGTTCCGCTCTCGGAGGTCATCCAGAAAACATACTTCCACAAGCTCGACATGGTCCCGGCTGGCTTGATGTTGTCCGAGTACGAAACCGAGACAGCGAATGCCCTTGCGCGCAGGGTTCAGCCGATTTTTGCAGAGCGTCTTGCTCTGGCGCTAGAGGAAGTCGACTCAGACTATGACATCGTGCTGATCGATTGCCCTCCGCAGTTGGGCTTCCTGACATTGACAGCATTGGCAGCGTCCACGGGCTTACTTGTGACGGTCGTCCCCGGCATGCTCGACATCGCTTCGATGAGCCAGTTCCTCAAACTCGCTTCGGAAACGGTCAAAGCCGTCGAAGAGGCGATTGGACGACATGTCACTTGGGACTTCGTAAAGTTCCTGATCACACGCTACGAGCCGTCGGACGGACCACAAACGCAAATGGCCGGGTACCTACGTTCAATCCTTGCGGGCCAAGTCATGACTGAACCGATGCTGAAGTCGACAGCCATTTCTGACGCCGGCATGACTCAGCAAACCATCTATGAGGTAGACCCGAGCCAGCTCATTCGGAAGACCATTGATCGGGCTTTGACCAGCGTGAACAGCGTTGCCGATGAGCTGGAGCAGACAATCCAAATGGCATGGGGGCGTCGCTGATGGCTCGAAATATCTTCAACCAGCCACCGAAAGACGAGAAAGAGTCGGCAGCCCCCTCCCCTGCCCCGGTCAAATCCTCGAAGCTACCTGGCTCGGTTGGCGGATTGCGGGACTCTCTCCGGGAAATCACTGCCAACTCAATCCGAGATATCGAACCCGACCGGATCGATATGGATGGCCTCCGGGATCGCCTGATCCTGGAAGATAGTAGCATTGAAGATCTCGCCGAAAGCATTCGCAAGCATGGTCAGCAAGTGCCGATCATGGTTCGCCCCTCTGACCAACCGGATCGATACCGCATCATCTACGGGCGTCGCAGACTTGCAGCCATTCGAAGAGTTGGTGGAACCGTCAAAGCGATCGTTCGAACGCTCGATGATGATGCTTCTCTGATCGCGCAAGGTCAGGAAAACAACCTGCGGCTGGATCCGTCCTTCATTGAAAAATCTCTTTTTATCAAAGAGATGCAGGAGGCCGGTTACAAGCCTGGCGTCATTCAGGACGCCCTAGGCCTCACCCGGCAAGGTGTGTCGAACCATCGTGTAGTCATCGAGCAGCTGCCTGACGAACTTGTCCGGCTTATCGGCCCGGCTCATGGCGTAGGTCGACGCCAATGGGGTGATCTTGCTGCACTTTCAGAGAAGGTTCCGCTTGTCGACATTGCGCGTGAGACACTTGCCTCTCTGCCTGACACCACTCCAAGCTCGGACAAGTTTCAAGCCGTCTATGTTGCTTGCTCCAGCAAGGCGCGTGGCGCAGCCGACCAAAGCGCCCGTGGCCAAACGACCGTGGTAAAGGACAATAGTGGTAGCCCTGTCGGCACACTTTCAGTCGATGGCAAGTCGATCGCTATCAAGATCACCCGCAAGGACAACCCGGAATTCGGCCAATGGCTCGAAGAGCGCGCGGAAACCACGCTGCGACAGCTTTTTGAACAATGGCAGAATGAGAGAGGCTCGGGGAGCTGATCCCCGGTCATAACCAAAAACACGAGCAGAGGAGAAAGGCGAAGACCAAAAAGAAAAGAGCCCCCCAAGGTTTCCCCCGGAGAGCCCTCATCATCTGATTAGCACCTGTGATGTAGCAATCTCCGACATACCGGTCAAGAGTCACCGATTCGGTGGACGTCTTTTTGTTGCCTTTTCTCGCCAAAAACAGCGGGAAGAGCCGGGGAAGTTGTGGGCCGCAACGGTCGTCGTTCAACAAACATGGCATTCACAAAGCTTTCCGTTCAGACCTTTGGCGTCGGCAAGGGCACCCCCGCCACGTCAACACCTGAAACCGACATCTGGGCAGTCTTCCGCGCGCTCAGAGATACTCGCAGCCTGTTCGGTCTCCGTCCAGGACATGTTCAAACGCTCCAAGCGATGCTGAGCTTTCTCAAGCCTCGGCATGGAGACACAGTCTTCGCTTCCAACGACGAGATCTGCCGTCGAGTTGGCGGGATCGATGAACGAACCCTCCGTAGGCACATCGATCGCTTTGTTGAACTCGGTTTCATGAAGCGCCACGACAGCCCAAATCGCAAGAGATACCGAGTGAAGTCCTCCGAAGGTCAGTCCATTAGCTATGGGTTGTCGCTGGCTCCGTTGCTCGCGCGTGCCGGCGAACTACTTGCGACAGCCCAAGCGATGGAAAACGCTCGTCGGGATCGCGTGTTTTTGCGAAAGCAAATCCTAACCAAACTTGCTCAGATCGACGAAGCTGACCCCGAGAACGAACTCACTCATCAGGTACGCCGAGTTCTTCGGAGGAAGCTCTCGATCGCGGAGTATCGTACTTTGCTCGGCGAACTGGAGGCTCAATGCAAACAGATGTCCACCGCGGTGGACGCACCAGAAACAATGAAACTGCCCGCCAATGACGGGCAAACTGTCCGCCACCATTCTAAGTCTAAAAAAGAACAAAAAGATTTAGAAAGCGGGACCAACAGCCAAACACCTCCCCTGCAAACGCTCACAACCGTTTGTGACCAGGCTACATCGTTCGCAACGAACTCACTTAGGAACTGGCACGATGTCGAAAGCCACGCGAGAACGCTCGCTCCAATGATGGGAATCCACGAAAGCACCTTCGAAAAGGCTGCTAAGAAGATAGGCTCTCAAAAAGCATCATGCGCCATCTTCATAATTCTCCAGATGAGCAATCGCATCCGAGACTTTGGAGCGTATTTCCACAGCATCACGCTCGGTCGCAGAGAAACTGACTTCAACCCATCACTGTTGTTGGAAAGGCTTTCTCGTTCTGGGGCAGCAACTGCGTGATGTCCACCGCGGTGGACATGTCGAGAGGTAGAGATGGGCTGTGAAAGGGGTGACGGGAAGTGAGATCGGGAGAGTGGCTTCCGGCGCCCGTCGCGGAGAAGATCTGATGGCGAAATCTGCCCAGAAAGTCACCCTGTCCCCGTCCCGGGACATTCCCTTCGACAAACTCATGCTGAGCCAGTCCAACGTCCGGCGCATCAAGGCCGGCATCTCCATCGAGGAACTGGCCGAAGACATCGCCCGCCGCGGGTTGCTGCAGAGCCTGAGCGTTCGACCCGTTCTGGCGGATGACGGGTCCGAGACCGGCAAGTTCGAAATCCCCGCTGGCGGTCGGCGCTTCCAGGCCCTGTCTCTCCTGGTGAAGCAGAAACGCTTGGCCAAGACGACGCCCATCCCCTGCATCGTGCGGGATGCCACTTCCGCGATCCTCGCCGAAGACGACTCGCTCGCTGAGAACATGCAGCGCGCAGCCCTGCATCCGCTCGACCAGTTCCGCGCCTTCGTGGCGCTTCGGGAGAAGGGTCAAGGCGATGAAGAGATCGCAGCCGCCTTCTTCGTCACGCCGCAGGTGGTGAAACAGCGCCTGAAACTCGCCGCCGTGGCCCCTGCCCTGCTCGAGCTCTACGCCGAGGACGAGATGACGCTGGAGCAGCTGATGGCCTTCACGGTCAATCCGGATCACGAGCGTCAGATTCAAGTCTGGGAGGCGATCAAGTCTTCGTGGAACAAGGAGCCTTATCAGATCCGGCGGATGCTGACGGAAACCTCGGTGCGGGCATCGGACCGGCGCGCCGTCTTTGTCGGCGTCGAGGCGTACGAGGCGGCGGGCGGCACTATGTTGCATGACCTCTTCCAAGGCGATGACGGCGGTTGGCTAGAAGATCCTGCCCTGCTCGATCGTCTGGTCAGCGAAAAGCTTCAGGCTGAAGCCGAAGCGATTGCGACCGAAGGTTGGAAATGGATCGAGGTCTCGCTCGACCTGCCCTATGGCTACAGCCACGGTTTGCGGCGGCTAAGCGGAGACCCGGCGCCGATGACGGATGACGAAGGCGCGGCCCATGCCAAGCTGCTTGCCGAGTACCGGGCGCTCGAAGAGCAATACGAGGGCCAGGATGAATTCCCCGAAGAGATCGACGCGCGACTTGGCGAGTTGGAAGTCGCGATGGAGAAGCTCGAGGCCCGGCCGCTGATCTTCGACGAGGAGGAGATCGCACGGGCAGGGGCGTTCGTGACGCTTGACCGCTATGGCGAGCTTGCCGTTTATCGGGGCTTCGTGCGGCCCGAGGATGAGCCTCGGGAAGATGCCGACGTCCACAGCGGTGAACAGGCGGCAGACGGGCAGGGCGGTGAGCTTTCAGCGGGGAGCAATGTGGATGGTATCGGCCACGGCACGGTGATCACCTCTGCCGGTCAGGCGCTTGGTGCCAACGTGCCTGACGACGAGGACGATGGTGCACTGAAGCCCTTGCCCGAGCGGCTGATCATGGAGCTGACGGCGCACCGGACATTGGCACTGCGCGAAGCTGTCGGTCGCTCCCCTGACGTCGCGTTGACGCTGCTGCTCCTGAAGCTCGTCAACGATACCTTCCGGACGTCCAGTTCGGCCGGCAGCTGCCTCGAGGCTTCGGTCCGTCACGTCTACATGTCGGCGCAGGCGAGCGATCTGAAGGATAGCGTGGTGGCCAAGCTGGTGGACGACCGCCACACGGAGTGGGAGGCCGACTTGCCGCTCGGCGACGATGTCGCTCTCTGGGACTACCTGGCTTCCCTCGATCAGGTGAGCCGGCTGTCCCTGCTAGCG
>NZ_QAOH01000029.1 GCF_003050785.1 Celeribacter persicus | reverse complement strand
CTGCCGCAAGAAGGGAAAAAGTGGACGACTTTTACGCCGCCCGCACCGTCAATACGACGGCGCTACCGTGGTCTAATTTTGCACCGCCGTTCTCATCGGTGACGGTTTTCATGGCGAACTGGGATGGCTCATGGCCGTTCTCATCGTCGGCCATGTCGCCATGGCTGTGCTACATGAAATCCTCTGGCGGGATGGCACATTGCGCCGGATGGCGGGACGCACCTGATCGGCCTCCTCCCGCAAAACGCAACTTTGTCCGGTTCAGGAAGCAAGGCCCTTTGAGGCCCTGTCCGGGCTTGAGCGGAACACCGGTTACGCAGCACATGCTTCGGCCAACACTCATCCTCCAGAATGGCAACACAAAAGACGCCTCTGGAGTCACTGGAGCTTTATTTCCCCAGGCAGCCTTTCACAGGGAACCGAAAGATCGCGACGAAAGAACACGATGCCGCCGCACGCCTTTCGTTACGTTGAGGGACTTCAGATTGGCAAGTCAAACCGTTACGGGGATTTCCCTGCGGAAACCATGGACCTGAAATGACGCCGCTCCGCGAGCAATCGCTGAGCCGCTCCGCCTGGCAGACCGCCATATCCTGCCAGCAAACGATAAAATACCGGCGTCAGAAACAGGGTAAAGACGGTTGCAAACCCCAGACCACCGACAATCACCCAGCCCACTGCGATACGAGCCTCCGCCCCCGCACCAGAGGTCAGCACGAGAGGCAAACCTCCGAAAACAGTTGAAACCATGGTCATCATGACCGGACGGATTCGCAACCGCAATGCATTGCGGATCGCAGTATCAATATCCTCTCCCGTTTCACGCAGTTGATTGGCGAACTCAACGATCAGAATGCCGTTTTTCGCCATGACACCGATCAGCATCACGAGACCGATCTGGCTGTAATAATTGAGCGAGCCCCCGCTCAGTTTGATGGCCAGCAGGGCGGCTGCGATACCGAAGGGCACTGTGAGCATGATGACCGCTGCACTGGTCAGGCTTTCGAACTGGGCCGCCAGCACCAGGAATACGACAAGAACCGCAACGGCGAACACCATGTACATGGCCTGCTGGCTTGAACTCAGGCTTGCCGCTTCACCGGTCAGGACAACACTCATGCCCTCCGGAAGCGTTTCCTTTGCGAGGCTTTGAACACGCGTGACCGCCGAGCCCAGATCTACACCGTTGCCAAGATTGGCACGGATACCGACCGCCAGAGAGCCCGCCTGACGTGAAATGGTTGACTGGCTGATCGACATATCCAGATGGGCGACTGCGGAAAGAGGAACAAAGCTGCCATCGTCCAGTTGAAGATAGATCGATTCAATATCCGTCGGATCGTCGATCGGATGTCCGCCGGACATAAGGGAGACATCAACCTCGGTATCGTCAAGGAAGACACTGACCGGCACGGCCCCTTGCACCATCATACTCACAAGTTCGGTCACTTCCGATTTGGTCAATCCAAACGCGCCCGCCATCTGGTCGTCAATAAGCACTTCCATCTCTACAGAAACATCATCATCCGACAGTTGCGGATTGATAAATGTCTCATCTGCACTCATCACCTCGATCAGCCCGTTTGCCGCATCAGTCATCTCTTCGAGATTATCGCCTGAAACCACAAAGGTGATACCCTGCCCCGCTCCGCGAATATTGAGACTGTTCGATGAGCGGACCGAGGCTTGCAAACCCGGAATCTGCGAAACGGCCCGGTTCAGTTCAGACGCGATCTCCTGCTGGCTCCGGGCGCGTTCTGCCCAATCGACAAGACGGACAATAACAAGCGCACTGCCACCACCGACTCCGATCAGACTTTGAACCGTGTTCACCTCGCCCGATGCGCGGTAAGGTTCAAGAATATCTTCAATCTCAAGTACCTGCTTTTCCACATAGTCGATTGTCGCATCTCCCGGTCCGCGGGCGAAGATCAGGAAAAACCCACGATCCTCGGATGGGGTGAGGCTTGAGGACAGGGTACTGGCAGCCCCGAGCGCAACGATGACGAGGGCACCGGCAATGGACAGCACAGGGAGAGGATTGCGGAGGGCGAGATCCATGACGTGATCGAAGGTCCGCATACCCCATGTCCGAGCTGCGGCTTCATTCTTTTCTTGGTCCAGAACGCCTTCGGCTTTTCCCGGATCGAGAAAGGCCGACAAGACCGGGGCGAGCGTCAGGGCCGTGATCGACGACAGGGTGACCGCGAACGCCAGAACAAATCCGAATTCGCTGAACACACCGCCAGCCTGCCCAGGCAAAAAGGAGATCGGGATAAAGACCGCAGCCAATGTGGCAGTGGTCGAGATCACCGCGAAGAACACTTCATTGGTGCCGGCTGCCGCAGCCGCGAAAGGCCCCATTCCGTCCCTGCGTTTGCGCACGATATTTTCAATCACGACAATTGCGTCATCGACAACCATACCCGTGGCGAGAACCAGAGCCAGAAGGCTGATCGTATTCACGGAAAATCCGGTGATCCAGATCGCGGCAACCGTCCCAACCAGAGCCACGGGTATGGTCAGAGCCGGAATAACCGTCGCCCGCACAGAACGCAAAAAGGCAAAGATGACCAAAATCACGATCAAGGTCGCCAGCCCGATGGAATTGACCACCTCGTGGATCGAGCTTTCGATAAAGACACCATCGTCAGACGTGATCAGAAGCTCGACACCCTCGGGCATTTCCTGCGCCAGATCGGCAACGGCCGCACGAACGTCCCTTGAAATCGTCAGCGTGTTGCCAACCGACTGGCGCGTGATGTCGATGCCGATTGCGGTCTTGCCATTCACACGCGCTGAGGTTTCCCGATCAGAGGCCCCATATTGGATAAAGGCGACATCACGGATACGGGTGTCGGCATTGATCGGCAAATTCCCGATCGTTTCCGGTGTAACCACGGGATTGCCGACCCTCAGAGACAAGCTTTGCACCGATGTGTCGAGAGAGCCGAGCGGCGTGTCATCCCGCAGGGAAAGCAACGCATCCGACACATCGAACATGGTCAGACCACGGCTCAGCAGAGATGGCATATCGACACTGACGCGGAATTCATTGGCGCGATCCCCTCGCACCGTGACTTCGGCAATGCCGTCGATCAGCGACAGCCTGTCGAACACCGTGGTCTCCGCAATATCGGTCAGCTCTGCGAGCGGCACATCGCCCACAACAGCAAGACGGATGATCGCATCCCCGTTGCTGTCGGCTTTCGACACCGTCGGATCGTCGACATCGTCTGGCAACTGTCGCATGGTTTCCGACACGATTTCACGGGCTTCATTCGCGGCGACGTCGATATCCGTCCCATCGGACAGATCAATGGTGATCCGGCTGCTTTCACTGCTTGAACTGCTTTCGATATAGGCCATGCCATCCAGACCGCTCAACGCATCTTCCAGCACCTGAGTGACCTCGCGGTCGACGGTTTCAGGAACCGCCCCCTCATAGCTCGTCCGCACCGACAAGACCGGCTGGTCCACATCGGGCATTTCACGCACATCGACAGCCGAAAGCGCAGCCAGACCCGCAATCAAAACCAGAAGATTGATGACGATTGCGAAGACCGGCCGCGCAATGAACAGATTGGCGAGGCCCGATTGCTTTGACGAACTCAGATCGTCTTCCGTTGTATCTCGTTCTGGCAGAGCGTTCATGAAGGCACCTCATCTTTTGCCTTCGAGAAACCGGCAGAACCGGATGAATCTTGCAGATTGCGAGAGGCAACCGCGCCCCCCTCATGCAGCTTTTGGGCCCCTTCCGTCACCACCTGCACTCCAGGCGCGATGTCCGTATCGAGCCATACGGTTTCGTCCTGCCGATGCAGAATGACAACGGGAATGGAAACGGCTTTTCCCTCTTCGACAATCCAGATTTTCGATCCATCCCGGCTCCATGTAATCGCTGTGGCCGGAACTGCGGGCAATGGTTCGCTTTCGTGGATCAACTGGACCGAAAACGTCATACCAGACCAGAGCAACCCTTCAGGATTCTCGACGCGGGCGCGAACCGTCAGGCTTCGCGTGACACTGTCCAAACGGCTGTCAAAGCTTTCGATTTCCCCTTCGAACACCTTGCCGACGAAGCTCGGCGTGCTGGCCAGAATGGTGGTTTCCTTTTGCAGCAGACCAATGGCCCGCTCCGGCACTTCGAACTGCACGAGCAGGGCGCTCAGATCGTCAATGGAAACGATCGGGTCATTGACCGACAGGATATCACCGGTTTCGACTTCGCTCAGCCCCAGACGTCCGGAAATCGGCGCCCGCACCGTTTGTGCATCCAGTGTGATTTTCGCCATTTCGACGGCAATCCTGTTTTGCTCCAGAGCAGTTTGCGCCTCTGACAGGGTGACTGCCGATAAGGTGAGATTTCCGTTGGCGCGCAATTGGGTATAGCGCTCCACCGTTTGCTCTGCCTGTTTGAGATTGGCTTCGGCAAGTTCCAGTGCAAGCTGTTGTGAGCGCGCATCCAATTCAACCAAAAGATCCCCGGCCTCGACCAGACGGTTCGCAGCCACATAGGTCGCGATCACCTCTCCGGATCCTTCGGTCGTGACATTCGCACGGTGGATCGCACGTCCACTTCCGACGGCGCGAATGACATCATTATAGGGTCGAAGCGAGAGAGGTTCCGTGACGACAACCGTCGCCTCGCCCTTGCCTACCCTCATAAACGATCCGCTCGGAACCCCTGACAGGTTCTGGGCATTCTCCATGCCCAGCAAGGATTTCAGTTGGGCAGGCACGCCAAAGGTCAAGCTGTATGCCCCACCCACAATCACAAGTGATGCCACAGCAGTCAGAAAGGCGCGCATATTCTCATCCAGGCTTGGAAAACTCACATATATACAATTGTTCGCGCATAACGTGAATTTCCGTCGCGTATTTCGAATAAAACTTCCGTGAACGCCGGAATGAACATGCCTGCGAGGAACGGAACAAGGCCAGAGTGGCGAGTTCTGCCTATTTAAAGCGTTTTGCTTTTTGTCTGAAACAGGGAAAAAGCAAAACGCAGTGCCTCGTATGAGCGTTGCGAGCGCTTCACATTAAATCTGTGATTCAGATTTTATGCGAAACGCTTTAACACCCTGTTCGACAAAGGGCGGATACCGCCTCTGACCGCCGGAACGGAACAGAAATTGCAATCCACCCCATAATCGGATCGAACCCACGAGTGAAGTTCCCCCTTTTCCCGAACCCTGCCTGGGGGCTGCGGCTCCCTGATCGCGAAAACGGACGGCTCGCTGGCCGCCCGTTTCAACTCAATCCGTTTTCGCTCAATACTGAGCCGCCTCCTGACGCAGGTCCATCAGGATCGGCGTTTTATCTTCCCAAACCCGGTTCCATTCTTCGACAGCCGAACCGAAGACTTCGGGGCCCGGAGTAAGGATTGGCACACCGGCCTCTCCGAGTTTCGCCCGATACTCCGCGTCGATCTGCGGATAGAGCGCACGCAACCGCGCGGTTTCTTCGGCCACGAAACGCGCGATCAACGCCTGATCTTCCTCAGACCAGCCTTGCCATTTACGCGCGGAGGTCACGGCCACCATCGGGAAAATCATGTGCTCGGTGTCGAGCACGGCCGAGGACAGCTCATAGAACCGGGTGTTGTAGGTGCCTTCGAAGTCGATCTGCATCCCGTCGATCTGACCATTGGCATAGGCATCGTACAACTCGGTCAGCGGCAAAGGCGTCGGCGTCGCACCGGCCATACGCCAGAAATCGAGCTCCTGAGCGAGCGGCACGGTGCGGATCTTGCGTCCGGCCACGGTGCCGCCTTCGGCAAGCGGCGCGTCTTTCGACACAAGCACGATCCGCATCCCCGCCATGCCGTAGCCAAGACCTTTCAATCCCAGCGGAGCGAGTCGGTCGAGCAATCCCGTGGCGGTCGGACCTTCGAGCAGTTTCGCCGCCTCTTCCCCATTCGCCACCAGATAGGGCGCGGTCAGCGCACCGAAATTCGGGTCGCGATTGGTGAGTTCCCCCACGGTCAGAAAGGCGAGATCGAGCGCACCGGTCTGGAGCTGTTGCAGCATCTGCGCCTCGTTGCCAAGCTGGCCCGCCGGGAACACTTCGACGGTGATACGCCCCCCGGTTTCCATGGCAATGGCGTCGGCCAGCGCATTTGCGGATTTCGTCCATTGATGCGGTGGCGGCGTGATCAGCCCCATTTTCAGCGTTTCGGCCGAAGCGGAAGTCCCCAGCCCAAGCATGAGCGTGGCGGCAGTGATGATATGTCGGATACGCATGGATTGTCCTCAGGATTGAAATGCGGTGAACAGGGTCATCCCCAAAAGAATGACGAGAACGGCGGCAAAAAACGGCAGCAACAGACGCGCCAGCCGCAAAGGTCGCGTCTCGGTCAGGAGCGCGGTGGTATAGAGCCCGGCCCCCACCGGCGGTGTGAGCAGGCCCAACGTGAGATTGACACAGCAGATGACACCAAAGGCGACCGGGTCGATGCCGTAAACATCCGTCGCGACGGGCAAAAGCACCGGGGCTGTGAGAATGATGGCCGGGATCGGCTCCATGATCATCCCGAGCAAGAGCAACAGAATATTGAGCAGCAAGAGAAAGCCCAAAGGCGACGAGGTCAGGTCCTGAAGTGTCGCGGCAGTCAGCGCGGGCAGATTCGAATAGGTCAGCACCCAGCCAAGGAGCTGGGCGCAGGCGACAAGGAACAACACCTGCCCCGCTCCCCGCGCGGCCCGCAACAGCGCGGCGGGAATGTCGCGAAAACGCAATTCCCGATAAACCCCCGCCCCGATGACAATGGCAGCAAAGGACGATACTGCCGCCGCCTCCGTCGGTGTTGCGATACCGGCCAGAATCGAACCGACCGCAATCATCGGCACGAGCAGCGCCGGCAGCGCATCGAGAATGGCAAGCGCGCGCCCCCGAAACGGCTGCGGCGCAACGCTTGGAAGGTCGTGACGGCGCGCATAACGCGCAATGACCACAACAAACAGCCCGGCCATAGCCAGCCCCGGCACCACGCCCGCCAGAAACAGATCCGCCACAGGTAGCTGCGCAATGGCGGCAAACACGATAAAATTCATCGAAGGTGGCAGGATCGGTGCCAGCAGCCCGCCCGCCGCCGTGATCGTTGCCGAAAGATCGCGCGGATGCCCGGCTCGTTCCATTTCGGGCACGGCAAGCCGGGACATGACGGTGATCTGGGCCGTGGTTGACCCAAGTACCGAGGCCATCAGCATATTGGCAAGAAGATTGACATAGGCCAGCCCCCCCTTGAGAGGGGGCAAAAGCGCGCCGGCCAGTGCGAATAACCGCCGCCCGATACCGCCCGCCCCCATCAGCTCCCCCAGCAGGGTGAACAGAGGCAGCGCCAGAAGCGCATAGCTCTCAATCCCTCCATAAAGCTGCTGCGGCAGGCTTTGGAGCAGAATCCAGTCTCCGCCTTGCGCAATGATCGCAAGCGCCGTGAGGATCAATACCCAGCCGATGGGCACGCCCAACGCCAGAAGCACAACGAAAGCCAGTGCCGCAATCACGCCCGGCGCTCCGCAACAAGGCACGCGATATCTTCGTACAATGCAGAGAGGGCATGACACGCGGCACAGAGGCAGAAAAGCGGCAGAACCGACCAGAAAACGACCTTGGGCACCCCAAGCGTGAGCGTCGGCTCCTGATAGATGAAATTAAAAGTCTTCATTGAAAGTTCCGAGGGGGACCCGGCACGGATCAGCCCTGGCAGATCGAACCAGCGCCAAACGAACAGCCCGATCAAAAGCACCGCCACACACACCAAAGCGTCCACACCCAACCCAAGCCAGACACGCGCCCGGGGCTTCAGACTCTCGCTCAAAAGATCGACGGCCACCTGCCGCCGCGTGGCGATGGCGATGGAGGCCCCGAGAAGGGCGGACCAGACCATGAGATTGACGGCCAGTTCGTCCCCCCAGATAAGCGGTCGCCCAATCCCCCTCAACACCACATTGGCAAGCATCAAAAGACCGATCCCCGCCACACATATCCCGGCCAGCCCCAGCTCAAAACGCAACACGGCCCGGTCGATCCGGGAGAGCAAACTCTGGGAAGAGGAACAAGGCATTGAAATGCTCATCAACGGTTTCTGATGTTATGCCATGGTGCTCTTAACATATGCGAGAAGCCCCTTAGCGGGAATGCGAGCGCCCTTTTTCAAAGGCACTCGCAAGATTTCACGGCACCGCCGCTCAGAAAGTGGCGCTCAGACCGACATAGAAGGCCCGACCCGGCTCGTTATAGGTTTGCGAACCATTCCCCGAGCGTTTGATCGAAGTGTCGAACAGGTTCGTCACACCGCCGGTGAGCGTCACCGTGTCGTTCAGCTCGTATTTCAGAGACAAATCGACAAGGGTATAGGGATCAACCGTTTCGGTATCGCCTGTAGCCTCACCGGTGTGTGCGGAATAGTCTGTCACGTCGACTTCACCATAATGGGTCAGAGCCGGAATCACAGTCAGGCGATCAGTGGCCTGCCATTCAAAAGAGGCGTTGATCGTGTAATCTGGCACAAGAGATAGAGGTGCTTCAACTGTTATGGCATCGTAAGCCACCCCGCCGCTGGTGGTCCCGCCATCTATATGCAGCGTCTGTTTGGAGGTCAGCATGTAAGTCGCATTGACCGACATGTTCAGACGATCACCCAAAGGTGCCTGGAAGCTGCCTTCGAGACCGGAAGTTTCCGAATCCGGGATATTTTCCCACTGATAGACACGATAGGTTGAACTGCCGACAGTGTAGGTGCCGACTTGCGTTGTGCCCGACTGAATCTTGTCTTTGTAATCGTTATGGAAGTAGGTCAACGTCGCGTTGATACCTTCGGCCCCTGCGTAAGCAAAACCGATTTCCTTGTTCCACGAGGTCTCGGCATCGAGATCCGAGTTTCCAAGCACATAGCATGGGCCATCGCCCTTATACGGATAGGGGCAGCCGTTGCCGCGGGTCGTATAGACATAGCCTTCGGAGAGCTGATAAAGGTTCGGCGCTTTGAACGCACGACCGACACCACCTTTGACGGACCATCCGCTGTCAAACTCATAGGTTGCATTCAGACCGCCCGAGAGGTTGGTCCCGAATGTATCCGCGACATCCAAACGGATAGCCGGAGAGATCGTCAAGCGATCTGTAGCAAGAATGTTGCCCTCGGCATAGAGACCCAGAGTGGACTGATCCGGCGTCAAATCGTTTTCCGAGCTGTCCGCAGAGGTGTCGCCGATATCGAGCGCGACCGAGGAAAAGCTGATTTCCGACATGTCGAGTTTTTCATACCGGAACTCGGTCCCGACGGTCAGCGCCATATCTTTGCCGAAGAACTTGGTCTCAATATCGGCCTCGGACTTCGCGCTCAGAACATCCAGCTTGGATTCATCATATTCGGTGGTTGTATTGATCGTACCTTCAACACCACCAGCAGTCCCTTCGGAGAGACGGCGGTTATCCGTATGTTCATACTGGATATAGCTGTCGATATCACCCCAGGCATAGCGGCCTTCGTGCGAGATCGACGCATTGGCACGCTTCACTGTGTTGGTCTCTTCACCAACCAGAGACAGGGTGGTATCAGTCTCGCGGCTTAGCTGGCTGTCTGCGGTATAGATGTTGCCCTGACGCGAGTATCCGAGTTCAAAGACAAACTTGTTGTCGGCATTTGGACGCCAGTCGAGCGCCGCTGTCAGGTCTTTGTTAACCACGCCCTCTACGCCAGCAGGCGATGCGCAATCTTCGGCGCTGGTGCTTGCATCACAATCCTGAGTGTCGTCGTTGATGTCGGGATCATCGGCTTCGGATTTGTTGTAGTTCCCAGTCAGGCGCAGCGTGACATTTTCGTTGAGAGGCTTGGCCCAAAGGAAGTTGACCCTTGCATCGCCACCTTCGAGGTTACTTTCCGGCTGGTTGTAACGCAGGTTGATGTTAAAGGTTTCGTCTTCGGGTTGTTTGGTAATGATGTTGACCACACCACCGGCGGCACCGGAGCCGTAACGCGCCGCTGCCGGGCCACGGATCACTTCAATCCGTTCGATCATTTCGGCGGGAACCCAGTTACTGTCGCCGCGAGTGTCGCGTTCACCGCCACGGCCCATCTTGATCGCGGTCCGGGACAGAACCGGCTTGCCGTCGATCAGAATCAGAACGTTTTCCGGCCCCATACCGCGAATGTCGATCTGACGCTGGTTGCCGCGCTGACCCGACGAAGACGCCCCCGTGAGGTTCACACCCGGCATTTTGCGCACGATTTCGGAAATGTCGTTGGCGACCGCGCGTTCGGAAATTTCCTCCGAACTGATGACGGACACACCGAGGGACTGGAGAACTTCTTCCTCATAGGAGCTGATGACGATCGGATCGAGTACGATCACATCGTCAGCCCCGGTATCCTGAGCAAAACCGGAGGCCACATTCAAAGACAACAGCAGTCCCAAAGCCGTGCCTGCGCGCAAAGCATATCCACCTTTTCGCATGATTCGTTCCTTTATCCATAGAAAGGGAAGACTCACGCTGGCAAAGGCTGGCTTTGCGCCCTTCAATCATTCGTTACAAAAAATTGCAACGCATTCTCCGATAAAAATAGTAAGGAATGGGCAAAAATGTCGCACCAATATCCCGGTCTACAGGATTTCCGCACAAATCCGGCGCTGGAGCCGGGATGACACGGGCTTGCGAGCATGCACCAATTCCCCTATTTCAAAGCCTGACTGCGCACCCAAGTCGATGACGCGCCTGCGGGCTGTTCATCACCAGGCACGCCGATCAATGGTCTCTCACCGGGGCCTGCGATCCGATGGACCTTGGAGATGGCAAAGATCATGACGAAACCCACCCAAATCTGGCCTGACGATCTGGCCGCAACCTATCGTGCAAAGGGCTATTGGCGGAACGTCACGTTTGGCATGTGGCTCGATGAAATCGCCGGACGGTTCGGCCCCCGCCTCGCCATGGTCGCGGGCGACAGCCGGATGACCTACGCGGAGCTGCGCACAGAGGCGCAACGTTACGCCGGTGGACTTCTGGCCTCCGGTCTGGAGCCCTGTGATCGTGTCCTAGTGCAACTGCCGAACTCGGCGCGCTTCCTGCCCGTGGTGCTGGGCATTATGTATGCCGGCCTGATCCCGGTCTACGCCCTGCCCGCGCATCGCGAACGCGAGGTCGTGCATCTGGCGAGCGGTTCGGACGCCAGGGCGATGATTTGTGCTGCGCGTCACGAAGGGTTTGAATATGCTCCGCTGGCGCGTCAGGCGCTGGCCGCCTGTCCCGCGCTCAAGACCGCCTATCACGATGGCCCGGCCTGTGACGGCGTGGCAGCGCTCGACAGCCTTCTGAGCGCGCCGCTTGCCACCCCGACGCCTGTCGATCCCTGTGATGTCGCGTTCCTGCAAATCTCCGGCGGCACGACGGGTTTCCCCAAACTGATCCCCCGCACGCACAACGATTACATCTACAGTTTCGAAGCCTCAGCCGGGATTTGCGGCGTCACACAGGACTCCGTCTTTTTGACTGCCCTGCCCGCCGCGCATAACTTCCCGATGTCGAGCCCCGGCTATTTCGGGGCACTCTCGGTCGGTGCCACCGTGGTGATGAGCCTCTCGCCCGCACCCGACGCCTGTTTCGCCCTGATCGAAGCCGAACGCGTCACCCATACCGGGCTGGTGCCGCCACTGGCGCTTTTGTGGATGCAGGCCGCCGCGAAAACCGGACACGACCTGTCCTCTCTCCAGGTTCTCGGCGTTGGCGGAGCCAAATTCACCCCCGAAAGCGCCGCCCGCGTGCGCCCGACGCTGGGCTGCACCCTGCAACAGGTGTTCGGCATGGCCGAAGGTCTGGTGAATTACACCCGCCTCGACGATCCCGATGAGGTCATCGTAAATACCCAAGGCCGCCCGATCAGCCCGGATGACGAAATTCTGCTGCTGCGCGAAGACGGAACCCCCGTTTCCGAAGGCGAACCGGGCATCCTCCATACCCGCGGCCCCTATACGATCCGCGCCTATTACAATGCCCCCGAGGCCAACCGGCGTTCCTTTATCGAAGGCGGCTATTATTGTACCGGCGATATCGTCAAACGCCGTCCCGACGGCTATCTTGAGGTGCAGGGGCGGTCTGGCGATCACATCAATCGCGCCGGGGAAAAGGTCTCCGCCGAGGAGATCGAAGATCACTTGCTCGCCCATGAGGCGGTATTCGATGCTGCCGTGGTGGCGGTCCCCGATCCGTTTCTTGGCGAACGCAGTTGTGCCTTCGTGGTCACCGAAGAGGGCAAAAGCGTTACCCCTCCTGCGCTCAAGGCATTCATCCGCGCCCGTGGCATCGCCGAATTCAAGGTCCCGGACCAGATCATCTTTACCGAGGCCTTCGAGACCACGGCGGTTGGCAAGGTGGACCGCAAATCTCTGCGCCAGATCCTAAAAGACAAACATTTCAACAAGGAACCCGCATGAGCATTGATTTCGAAATCATCCGCAAGGATGTTGCCGAAGCACTCTACACAACGCCCGACCAGATCGGCATGGATGACAACCTGACCGATATGGGGCTCGATTCCATGCGGATTATGGTTCTTGTAACGACCTGGCAGGAACGCGGCATGGAAATGGATTTCCTGACCTTTGCCGAAGATCAGACCCTGAACGCGTGGAAGGCCGCTCTTGAGGCACATCAGACCTGAACCGCCGACTTCGGACTCGGCCCTGCCGCCTGTTGCGCTCTGCGAGGCGCAGGAGGGTCTTTGGCTGGCGCAAACGCTCGACCCCGGGAATCCGCTGTTCAACACCGGCCAGTTCATCGAACTCATCGGCCCGCTTGATCTTGAGGCGTTCCGCCGCGCACACACGCAGGCTATGGCGGAGTCCGTGGCTCTGCGCCTCAGGTTCCTGACGGAAAACGGCAGCCCGCGTCAGGTCCTGACCGCTGATGTGCCGGAGTTGGAAATCGTCGATCTGCGGGACGATCCGGACGGTTTTGCCGTGGCCCTTGCAGTAATGGATCGCGACACGGAAACGCCGATTGATCCGTCCCGCGATCCGCTCGCGCGGTTTATCCTGTTTCGCCTCTCCGACGGCCATCACCTGTGGTATGAACGCATTCACCATCTGGCCATCGACGGCTTTGGCTTTGTCCTTCTCACCAACCGTGTCGGCGCGCTTTATGGCGCCGAGTTCGGCCAGACAGCCGGCCCCACCCTTGCCCCGTTGTCTCAGGCATTCGAGGCCGACAGCACCTATCGCGAAAGTGTGCAGCATAGCGCGGATGCCGCGTTCTGGCGCGACTACGGCCAGTCGCTCGACACCCCCGCTTCGCCCTCTGGACAAGCCAAGGCTCTGCGTTCGAGTGATCGGTTCCTGCGCCATCAGATCGACGTACCACAGGCGATCTTCACCCGGCTGCAAACCCGCGCGCAGAAGCTTCGGCTGACTTGGCCGGATGTGCTGACACTCCTGAGCGCCGCATATCTACGTCGGGTTTCTCCCGATGGCGATCCGGTCTATGGCCTGCCCTTCATGGCCCGGTTCGGGACCAAGGCGGCACGCGTACCCTGCATGTGGATGAACGTGCTGCCCTATCGTCTGGTGCTTGATGAAGATGCATCGCTCGACGCGGAACTGACACGCGAAGCCGCGCAGTTGGCCCGTCTGCGCAAATCGGGTCGCTATCGTTCGGAAACCCTGCGTCGCGATCTCGGACGTACGGGCGCGGAAGACCGACTTTACGGGCCTTTGATCAATATTCAGCCCTTCGATATTGCGCCGCGCTTTCACGGGCTTGAGAGCCAGCTCCATATCCTGAGCGCCGGTCCGGTGGACGATCTGACCGTGAGCTATCGTGGTGACGGCAAGACTGCGCTGACGGTTGAGATCGACGCCAACCCTGCGCTCTACACTTCTGAGGACATCGCCGCTCATCTGGAGCGGTTGGTGCAGTTTCTCGACCGGGCGCTGGATGCCGACAGGCTTGTGCCGGTGCCGACGGTCACCGACCGGGAAGCCTCCAGATTGATCTTCGATCTGAACGCCACCGATCACGACCTTCTCGACACCACACTGACCGCCCTGATCGAAGCACAGATGCGCGCCACGCCGGAAGCGCCCGCCGTGATCTTTGGCGATACAGTGCTGAGTTATGGCGCACTCGACCGGCGTTCGGCGGCGCTGGCCGATCATCTCGTGGGACTCGGTGCGGGTCGGGACCGCTGTGTCGCTGTCGCGCTGGAGCGGTCCGAACATCTCGCCGTCGCGCTCGTCGCAATCCTGCGCGCGGGTGCGGCCTATGTTCCGCTCGATCCGACGCAGCCCGCCGACCGTCTCGCCGGGCTGATCGACCAGACCGAGCCTGTTGCGTTTTTGGCGCAGGCCGATCTGGATGTCGCCAGTGCGATGGCGCCGTTACCCCCTGAAAACTGGCCCGACAGGCTCACGGGGCAGCCCCGGTCAATGCCGCAGCCAGACGATCTGGCCTATGTTCTGTTCACATCCGGCTCCACCGGAGCACCAAAAGGTGTGATGATCGAACATCGGGCCATCGTGAACCGGCTGTTGTGGATGCGTGATCATTACGGGTTTTCACCCAAGGATCGCATCCTGCAAAAGACCCCCACGACCTTCGATGTGTCGGTCTGGGAGTTGTTCCTGCCCTATCTTTGCGGCGGCACGCTGGTTTTTGCAGCCCCCGAAGCGCATCGCGACCCTGCCGCGATTGCGCGCACGATCCGCGATCATGCCATCACTGTGTGCCACTTCGTGCCCTCGATGCTGGCGGCCTTCCTCGATCATCCGGCCAGCGCAGGGATCGCAATGCGACAGGTCTTCTGTTCCGGCGAAGCCCTGACCGCCGCTCATCGCAACCGGTTCCATGCCCGCCTCACATCCGAACTGCACAACCTCTACGGCCCGACCGAGGCGGCCGTGGATGTGACCTGTTGGAATGCCGCTCCAGAGGACAAAAGCAGCCCCCTCCCCATCGGTTTTCCGGTCTGGAACACCCGCTGTTATCTGCTCGACCCCGCCGGTCGCGTGGTGCCGCAGGGCGTGTCGGGCGAACTTTATCTGGGCGGGCGACAATTGGCGCGCGGCTATCTGGGCCGTCCCGATCTGACGGCGGAGCGGTTTCGCCCCGATCCGTTCCGTCCCGGAGAGCGGATTTATGCCACCGGCGATCTGGCGCGTCTGCGACCCGACGGGGCCATCGTCTATCTCGGGCGCAACGACTATCAGGTGAAAATCCGCGGAATGCGAGTCGAGCTTGGCGAGATCGAACATGCGCTTGGCACCCTGCCCGGCGTGCGCGAGGTGGTGGTGCTGGCGCGCACGGATCAAGGTGCGACCCGTCTCATCGGCTATGTGCTTGGCGCAACGCAGAGCGAAGCCGAAATGGTTCAGACGCTTGGCGCCAGACTGCCCGCCCATATGGTGCCGCAGCATATCGTGACGCTTGATGCCTTCCCCACCACGGCGAATGGTAAACTCGACCGCAAGGCCCTGCCCGAGCCGCAAAACCATACCGTCCAAGGCACCCCGCCGCAAACCCCGCACGAGGTTCAAATCGCGGAACTGGTCCAAAAGGTGTTGAACCTTGCCACCCTGCCCGTGCGCGAGGGGAATTTCTTTATGCTCGGTGGCGATTCCCTCTCTGCGCTGACACTTTTGCTGCGACTCGAAGAGAGCGTGGGGCGAGAAGTGCCACTTGGACAGTTGTTTGAAACCCCGACCGTTGCAGGTCTCGCCCGCGCGCTTGAACAGGGCGAAAATGCCCGCGCCGGTCTCAACCCGGTCTTTCCGCTGACAAAAGGCACCAACGAGAGGCAGCCGCCGGTCTTCCTGCTGCACCCCGCAGGCGGGCTGGTGTGGGGCTATCGCGCGCTTGCGCAGGCGATCACCGCTCGCACGGGACTTCCGGTCATCGGGCTGCAATCGCCGGTGTTGAGCGGGGCAGAGATGCCCGAAAGCCTTACCACGCTCTGTGCCCGCTATGCCGATCTGATCGAAGCAGAGAGCGACAATGAAACCCTGCATCTCGTGGGCTGGTCTCTTGGCGGCATTCTCGCGCAGGAACTGGCCGTTGAACTTACCGCACGCGGGCGCAAAATCGGCGTTCTGGCCGCACTTGATGCCTATCCCTCAGAAGCCTGGCGCAGCGAACCGGAACCCGATCCGGTCACGGCCCTGCGTGCGCTTCTGGCAATTGCCGGACATGACCCGGAAGCGCATGGCGATCTCGACACCCGAACCAAGGTCGTGACCTTTCTGAAAAGCGAAACCAGTCTTCTGGGCGCTTTACCGACCGAAGTGCTCGACGCGGTGGTGCGTCTGGTGACAGGCACCAATGGGCTGATGCGGCGACACGATCACCGGTTTTATGCCGGCGAGATGCTGCACCTGCGGGCAGGCCTCGATCATCGGGATCGCGATCTGACCGCCGCGATGTGGGAGCCACATGTGGCGCATCTGGAGGCGCGCGATCTGCCCTGTCTGCACAAAGACATGGTCGCCCCAAACCAGGTCGGCACGATTGCGGGACTGATCGCGGAACGGCTTTAGGCGGCGGCCAGACTCAGGGTTGCGGGCAATGAACTCGGCAGGCTGGCGATATGCATCGCGCCTTCGTAAATCTGCGTCATCAGATCGAACCGCCCGGTTTCAGCCAGACGCGACACCAGCGCCATGAAGGCTTCCGGCGGGCCGTCGGGTGGCGGACCGTCGCTTCCGGTGCGCTGTTCGCGGCTGCCAACCCCCATGTAGAGCGGCAGCGCCGTTTCGGGCATCGGCATGGAGAGCGCCGCCTCCAGCACCGGGGTGAAACGTTCCGGGTTCCACCACAAAGAAGGGCTGATCGCAGCATAACGTGCAAAACTTTCGGGTGCGCGGAGCATCACGTTCAAAACGAACAACCCGCCCAGAGAATGCCCCCAGAGCGTGCGCCGTGTCGCGTCGATTCTGATCCCGTCTTCACTGTGTTCTCGCAGGACTCCGGTCAACAATGGCAAAAACTCCGGCGCGCCTCCGCTCGGCCGGTCGCCATAGCCTGCATCCGGGATCAGCCCTACCTGCCCCGGTTTTGGAAAGGTCAGATCGCGGGCACGCGACAAGCGTTCGAACTGGCCTCGCGTGTCCTGTCCGATCCCGATCAACACCAGCCCCGGCACCTGCGCCAAATCCGCCGCAGAGAGGAAATCGAACGCCGCATTGCCATCAAGCAGATAAAGCACCGGCCAGCCGCTCGCGGGAGGCATCCCGCGCGGCACGGCGCGAAAAATCCTGTAGGGTGCTGCATCAGGTGCCGCGAGGGGATGACGCACTTCCGGCAGGTCGAGAATCTCGATCCGATGGCTGTCGCAGGGCGCCTTGAGGACCAGATGCCGGCTTTCGCGCCCTTTATGCGGCGGCAGATCGAGCACGGCGGCGGGAATCACCGACGGCAAAGCAAGACGGGCGGCAAGAGATGCGGCAAGGGGCTGAGACATCAGATAATTTCCAACAGTGGCGTAATCGGTGGTGCGATTACAGGCATTTTACTTGATCTATTTTGTCGGATTTGTTTAGGTGCCGCAAACGGATAAGGCGTCAAACACCGCACCGCAACCGCGAGAGTTCCCCATGTACCGCATTTTGCGCAATTTTCTCGGCTGGCTGCTGGCCGCCTGTCTCTGTCTGTTCTGGACTGCCCTGCCCGCGATGGCTGACATCACCGTCACCGACATCATCGGGCGCAGTGTAACCCTGCCCGCCCCGGCCGAACGCATCGTCCTGGGCGACGGGCGGCATCTGGTGGTGCTCGGGATGCTTGAAGACGATCCGGTGCATCGCATCGTCGGCTGGCGCGAGGCGAAGGGGCTCGATCCCGCACGGCTCGACGCCTTTACCAAGGCCTTCCCGGAGATCGCAAACATTGCCACCGTCGGTGCCGGCAACCGCCAGCTTTCGGTCGAAAAGACCATTGCGCTTGCCCCCGATCTTGTCGTGTTGTCGCTGGTCGACGCCGAAGATCCGCAAATGGAGGTGCCGCTGTCGCAGCTTGCCGCAGCGGGAATTCCTGTGGTGTTCGTCGATTTCTTCACCAATCCTCTCACCAATACGACCCACAGCATGACCATCCTCGGCGCCCTGATCGGCACGGAAGACCGCGCAGCGGAGTTCAACGCCTTTTACACCGAGAAACGCGATCTGATCACCTCCCGCCTGGCAGAGGCCAATCCGGACCGCCCACGCGTGTTCATTCAGGTACACGCCAACGGCGAGCGTTGTTGCGCCACCGTGGGTGCGGGCGTATTCGATGATGTCATCGCCGGGGCGGGCGGTGTCAATGCCGCGCGAGATGTCGTGCCCGGGATGATGGGCACGGTGGGACTTGAGAACCTGATCGCGCTCGATCCGGATTATTTCGTTGCCACTGGTGGCCAGCACATGCGCACACGTGGCGGGCTGGTTCTGGGCGCAGGTGTGACGCAAGACGAAGCGGAGAACAGTTTCGCAACACTTCTTGCCACACCGGGGATCGCCGATCTGCACGCCGTTGAGAACGGGCACGCGCTGGCGATCTGGCACCTGTTCAACGACTCTCCTATCCATATCGCGCTGATCGAATATCTCGCCAAAGCCTTCCACCCCGATCTTTTCACCGATCTCGACCCGGAAGCGACAATGCAGACGCTCCAGACCCGGTTTTCCCCCATTTCTGTCGATGGCACCTGGTGGCTTCCGGCTCCCTGACAATGACGACACCCGCCCAGCCCGATGCCATGACGGACACCATGACCGACACGACGACCCTGAGCCAGTTTGAAACCCGCCGCCAGGCCCGCCGCATCCTGCTTGTGGCGATTCTGGCATTCTTGGCGCTTGGCGGTTTGCTGGCCGATATCGTCTCCGGCCCCTCGGGCCTGCCGCTTTCCGAAGTGCTGAATGTCCTGACTGGCGGAGAAGAAGCCTCGCGCGGGGCGGAGGTCATTGTGTGGAAGGTGCGTCTGCCGGTGGCGCTGATGGCGCTTCTGGTCGGGGCAGCGTTGTCGCTTGCCGGAACCGAGATGCAAACAGTTTTGGAAAACCCGCTCGCCGAACCCTTCACGCTTGGGGTCTCGTCCTCTGCGGCATTGGGCGCCGGGGTGGCGATCATTCTTGGGATCAGCCTCCCGGTTCTACCACCGATCTGGGCGGTCTCGGCCAATGCTCTGGTCTTTGCCTTGATGTCGATGTTCATCCTCCAGCTCGTCTCGCAACTGCGCGGTGGCGGGCCGACCGTGGTCATTCTGTTCGGCATCGCATTGAATTTCACCGCCGGCGCGCTTTTGGCGCTGTTGCAATTCGTGGCCTCCGCCGATGCACTGCAACAGCTTGTGTTCTGGACCATGGGCAGCCTTGCGGGTGTGCGGTGGGAGAGCATCGTGTTGATGGCGCTTGTGCTGGCGATCACCCTGCCCTTCAGCCTCAAAGCCTCGTGGCAGCTTACCGCGCTGCGCATGGGAACCACACAGGCACAGAGTTTCGGGGTCGATGTCACCCGGTTGCGCCGGTGGGCTCTGGTGCGGGTCAGCGTGCTTGCCGCCTGTGCGGTATCCATCGTCGGCGTCATCGGCTTTGTCGGACTCGCCGGACCGCATATCGCGCGGATCACCGTGGGCGAGGATCACCGTTTTCTCCTCCCCGCCTCCGTGCTGACCGGCGCAGTGCTGATGTCCTTTGCCTCGATCCTGTCGAAACTTCTGGTGCCAGGCATCCTCTTGCCCATCGGCATCGTCACCTCTCTGGTCGGTCTGCCGGTGTTCTTCGCCCTGATCCTGCGCAAGAAAGGCAACCTGTCATGAGCCTGTCCCTCTCCGGCCTGCATCTGTCGCGCGGGCGCAAGGCGATCCTGACCGATCTGAGCACGGCCGCTTTCGAGCCGGGGCAGTTCATCGTGTTGGCCGGACCGAACGGCGCCGGGAAATCGAGCCTGTTGCGCGCCATCGCCCAGACCCTGCCTTACGAGGGGCAGATCACTCTTGCCGGGCAGAACTTGAAGGCCATGAAACGGCGCGAGCGTGCCGCCCGGATCGGCTATATGCCGCAGCATCTCGAAAGCCACTCGGATCTGACGGTGCTCGACAGTTTGCGGGTGGCAATGAATGCGGGCGGGGCTTCGACCCTGAGCCATGGCGCGCAAATCACCTGCGCCGAGGAGCTTTTGGCACGGGTCGGATGTGTTCATCTCGCCACCCGCGCGCTCTCCGGGCTTTCCGGCGGGCAGCGACAATCGGTCGGGCTGGCGCAGGCGCTGGCGCGCGATCCGGAACTGCTTTTACTCGATGAACCCACCGCCGCACTCGACCTGTCGATGCAGTTTCGCATTCTGGCGGAGATGAAAGCCCTGTCCCGTGAAGGCCGGATCGTCATCGCCGTGCTGCACGATCTGACACAAGCAGCGCGGTGGGCGGACCGTCTTGTGGTCTTGTCGCAAGGGGCGGTCACCGCCGACGGGGCGCCCTCCGAAATCCTGACGCCGGAGCTGCTAGGCGAGGTCTATCACGTCAACGCCCGTGTCGAGCGGGACAGCCGAGGCGAAACACTGATTTGTGTCGATGGTCCCGCGACCTGAGGCGTCTTATCAAATCTCTCAAGACATGAAAAAGCAGCCGCGCCCGAAGACGCGGCTGCCTGCCTGATATAATTCCCTGTTATTTCAGGTCGAGCCGCCAGATCGTATTGCTGTCGTCATTGCCTTCGCGGCGTTTGTTCACGACATAGATCGCACCGTCTTCCGTCTCCTCGACAAAATTCGGTTGCGGCCCCACACGCAGGTTGGCCACCATCTCACCATTGACATCGGTCACCGCAAGACTGTCGGACCCACGATTGACGACAAACACAAGACCATCAGCATCGTCATAAACCACATTGAGCGGCTGCACACCGATCGGTGTGTCGGACAGAACGGTACCCTCGGCATCTGTGATCACGAGATCATCGCCACCCTGAGAAACGTAAAAGATTCTGGAACCATCCTCGGAGACATCCACACCGATGGCACGGTCGGTTGCGGTTAGTGGCGACACGGTGACTTCGCCGGTCTCTACGTTTATGAAAGCGGTCTCCGGGGTGGTCAGAGAGGGCGTGTAGAGAATGGCCGCATCCTCATCCAGCGCGAGACTGGTAGTGAAGAACCTCTGTCCGCGCTGTTTCGAGGGCACCTCAATGGTGTCGATGAGCTCCAGTGTTCCCGTATCGAACACTTCAATCCCATCGGTTGAAGTGCTCACATAGGCACGCCCCCGGGTATGATCCACCACCACGTCACGGGCATGATTGGCTGCGCCGTCTGCAAATTGCTTGACCAGAGCGAGATCGTCCTGGGCATAGACCGCGACCGTGTTCTGACGGCTGTTCGTCACCCAAACATTGCCATGGGTATCATCGACGGCCACGCCGTAAACCGCGTAACGCCCACCGCGCTCATCGGCGATTTCAGGCGTGGCCTCAGCCAACACTTCGAGCGTTTCGGCATCAAGTTTGTAAAGTGTCGACTCCTTCACCGGAGGGCGCCCCACGGCAGAGGTCGCAAAAATCGTGCCGTTTTTTTCGGAAATCGCCACTTGGTAAAGATTGCCTGCAAGAGAGGCGCTTTTCACAATGTCGAACTTGTCCTCGCCGAAAGTCTCAAGGTCCGGGGAGACCTTCACCTGGATCACTTCGGCGCTGTCAGGCGCGTCGGTTTTAACGATGACCGGATGCACCCCGATCACAGCATCGGCGGGCACATCAAACGTCGCGGTGAATTTGCCTTCTCCGTCGGCCTTGATCGCATCGACCAGCACGGTATCGCCGCGCTCGACGGTGACGGTTTGCCCGACGGCAAAGCCCTCGCCGGAGACAGTAGCCGTAGTGCCCGGATAGATCGGACTGCGATCGGCGCCGGAAACGCCTACTTTGCCGGTGAACATCGCAGGCGCGTCAAAAGCGTCCTGAGCAAAAGCCATTTGAGTAGAAGCAAGCAGCACGGCGACAACACAGAGGCGACGCCCAAAACGCATCGAATGGATCATAAAGATACCTTTTCAGTCTTCGAATGCCGGTTGGCTAATGGCGTCAGGCCACGGCTGTCGCGGTGGTTTTGCTGGGATTTTTCAAGGCTGTCAACAAATACCCGACAAATAACATAAGATTTACCGGATTCAGTTGGATTCCGGCCAGGTCGCCGAATATGAAAAGAGGCATTGCAACGGCGTGCAATACCTCCATGACCATTTTGAAAACGGGATTTTATGCGAGGTGCTTGTCGCTGCCGTCCGCGACGCCCTGGGTCCAGTACCCGGAGGCCTTCATCCAGTGCGACGGGTGGCCGATTTCACCGGTGACATAGTCTCGCAGCACCCGCGCCACCTTCGCTTCGGCCGCGATCCAGACAAAGCCTTTGCCCGCCGGCCAGGTGATGCCCTTGAGGGCCTCAAGCATCGGTTCGGGATCGGTCGCCTCCTCGACCGGGCGGTGAATCCAATGGGCGTGGTGCGTGGCGGCAGTCTCGAAAACCTGTTCGTCGGCGGCTTCAGGCACGCCCGTGAGCGTGATGACCTCAACCCCTGCGGGCAGTTCCTCGACCCGGCGTCCGATGGCGGGCAGCGCGGTTTCGTCACCGATCAGCAGATACCAGTCGAACACCGGCGCCACCACGGCAGAGCCGCGCGGCCCGCCAATATTGAGCGTATCGCCCGGCTTGGCAGAAAGCGCCCATGCGGTGGCAGGCCCGGCCTCGTGCACCGCGAAATCCAGCGTCAGGGTACAGGCATCGTTGTCATAAGCGCGCGGGGTGTAATCGCGCATCTCGGGTTTGCCCGCACCGGTTTCGAAAAACAGCTTGATGTGATCGTCGGGCGACAGGCTTTTGAAATCCTTGAGTTCCTCGCCTGAAAGCTGGACCCGGATCATATGCGGGGTGAGGTGGGAAACTTCGGTCACATTCAGGGCACGACGCTTCGGCTCCTGACGGTGGCGGGTGATGATTTGTTCCATGTGCATTCCTTTGCGGATGTCTCGAAGCTGGCTCGATGTCCAATGGGCCGCTGTAAGAGAGAAAGTCCTCCCGCGACGCCTTCGTGACCTCTGGCGACTGTTGTCAAACGCGCGGCATTTCTGCCGCGTGCGGGGATCGCAGCCGATCAGGCCAGCTTTGCGATCGCCTCTGCGGCCTCTTCGATCCGCCAGGCGATGGCGGACAGCTCCTCCTCGCTCGGTGTCTCGTTTTCAAGCCGATGGCGCAGGACTGATTTAAGCCGATCCATCGCCTCGGCCACAGCTTCCGGCACATCGCCACGCGGTTTCTTCGGCGGTTTACGGGTCAGAAGCTCGTCGGCGGCTTGCCGGTTGGCGGCGAGAAAGGCCTCTCCCTCCGTCGTGATCCGCGACAGTTTCCGCCCACCCTCTTCGGCGGTCAGGGTAATGTAGCCCATGTCTTCAAGCCAGGAGAGGGTCGGGTAGACCACCCCCGGACTGGGGCTGTAGCGGCCTTCGAACCGCTCGGAGATTTCCTTGATCAACTCATAACCATGACGCGGTTTGTCCACGATCATCGCCAACATGAGCAGGCGCAACTCGCCATAATCGAACAGGCGTTTTCCACCTCCGCGACGGCCGCGCATCCTGCCGCCTTCTCCACCACGGTGGTGTTTCATCAGCCCTTCGGGACGGGCCATATCCATATGTCTTTTCTGCTTCATGATCCCGATATAAATCTAGATATATCGTAAATCAAGATATATCGAAAATCATTTCATCGTATCTGTTCCGCTAAATACCTGAGCCGGAAAGGCCAGTCCCTTATGGTCACCGACCGATGACAGAAAGTCATCCTGCCACAGCCGGAGGCTTCGCTCTTCAAGCGCCTACACACAGAGCGGCTCCTACGTTCGCCCGACTTCTCTTCTCGATCCTGTTTCATGAATGCACACCATGGCAGCGTTGCGGGCGCGGCCAAGGTGTCGGTCTAATCCGCCGTCCATCCTCCGTCCAAAAGCAACGCACTTCCGGTCATCAGCACTGCGGCATCTGACGCCAAAAACAAAGCGCCACCAATGACATCCTCGACCAGACCCAGCCGACCGAGCTTGATCTTCGACAGGACGGAAGCACGAAACTCCGGATTTTCAAAGAACGGCCTGGTCATCGGTGTCTCGATGAAGGTCGGACATATCGTGTTGACTCTTATACCGAAGCTGCCCAGTTCGACCGCCAGCGCCTTGGTAAACCCTTCCAGCGCCCATTTTGACGCGCAATAAAGCGTCCGGTCGCGCGCACCAACATGTCCCATTTGCGATGACATGTTGATGACTGAACCGGAACGCCCTGCAGCCACCATCCGGCTCGTCACCGCACGTGCACAGAAGACCGCGGCCTTGAGATTAAGATCCATGACCGCGTCGTAATCCTCCTCGGTCACCTCGGAGAGCGGTTTGGGACGGTTGGTCCCCGCATTGTTGACGAACACATCGAAGGCGGGCTGTGTCTTGATTGCGTGTTCAAATGCCGCAATATCCGTCACATCGAGCGCCAGGGGCTCGGCCCGACAGCCTTCCGCCCGCAATTCGGCGGCCGCTTCGGAAATCTCGGCTTTGGTCCGGGCGCAGAGTGTCACCTCCGCCCCCGCTTTCGCATAGGCCTGAGCGATGGCGAGGCCGATGCCCCGCCCTGCCCCGGTCACGAGTGCGCGTTTCCCGTCGAGACGGAAATCAGGCAGTACGACACTCATTCGGCCGCCTCGCGATAGGGCGCGGCTTCACCATAAGGGACATTGATGCCCCCATAGCGGCGCACCCGGATGTTGCATTGCTCGGCATGTCCAACGAAGCCTTCCAACATGCAAAGGCGCGAACCGTATTCCCCTATCAGCGTGGCAGCTGCATCCGTCGTCACCTTTTGATAGCTGTGGGTCTTGAGGAATTTACCCACCCAGAGTCCGCCCGTGTAGCGACCCGCCTTTTTCGTCGGCAAAGTGTGGTTCGTTCCAATCACCTTGTCGCCATTGGCCACATTGGTGCGAGGTCCAAGAAACAGCGCCCCATAGGAATGCATGTTTTCGAGAAACCAGTCATCGCAATCGGTCATCACCTGAACATGTTCGGAGGCGATATCATTGGCGACATCAAGCATTTCCTCATAAGTATCACAGACGATCACCTCACCGTAATCGGCCCAGCTCACCTTCGCTGTCCCGGCGGTCGGGATGATTTCAAGCAAGCGGTCGATTTCCTTGAGCGTCGCCTCTGCCAGCGCAATCGAATTGGTGACCAGAACAGCCGGGGAATTATAGCCGTGTTCCGCCTGCCCCAGAAGATCGGTGGCGCAAAGCTCCGCATCCACGGTCTCATCGGCGATCACCATGGTCTCGGTCGGCCCCGCGAACAGATCAATGCCGACACGCCCGAAAAGTTGCCGCTTGGCTTCCGCGACAAATGCGTTGCCCGGACCGACCAGCATGTGAACCGGCTCGATGGTTTCCGTGCCGATCGCCATGGCCCCGATCGCCTGAATGCCCCCGAGCACGTAAATCTCATGCGCACCACCGAAATGCATTGCCGCGATGACCGCCGGATTGGGTTTGCCCTGAAACGGCGGGGTACAGGCGATGATGCGCGGCACACCGGCGACAGACGCCGTCGCGACGGACATATGCGCAGAGGCCACCATCGGGAACTTGCCGCCCGGCACATAGCAACCCACGGATTGAACGGGAATGTTCTTGTGTCCCAGGATCACCCCTGGCAAGGTCTCGATTTCGAGGTCCAGCATAGTATCACGCTGTGCTTGGGCAAAGTTGCGCACCTGTTCCTGCGCGAACTTGATATCGGCGATTTCACGGTCGGAGAGCTGCGCGAGGCTCTGTTGCAAACTTTTTCAGCGGCAAGCATTTTGTGGGTCATTGCTGAGATAAGGGGTGTAGCATGAGCGACTTCAAAGGCCGTCATTTCCGGGGTGAAATCGTGCTTTGGGCTGTGCGTTGGTACTGCCGCTATGGGGTTAGCTATCGTGACCTGGAAGAGATGATGGCCGAACGGGGTCATCGGGTTGACCACTCTACGATCTATCGCTGGGTTCAACATTATTCCCCCGAGATCGAAAGGCGCATGCGTTGGCAATGGCGGCACCCTCGATCGAATAGCTGGCGAGTGGATGAGACCTATATCAAGGTTCGCGGGAAATGGGCTTATCTCTACCGGGCTGTCGACAAATTCGGGGACACGATCGATTTCTATCTTTCGTCGACGCGCAATACGAAAGCTGCGAAGCGCTTTCTTGGCAAGGCGCTGAAAGGCTTGAAAAGTTGGGAGCAACCGCGCGTGATCAACACCGACAAGGCGCCGACCTATGGCGCTGCGCTGGCTGAACTCAAGCAAGAGGGTAAGTGCGCAAGCGACGTTCAGCACCGTCAGGTCAAGTATCTGAACAACGTCGTTGAGGCTGATCACGGCAAGCTCAA
>NZ_QAOH01000028.1 GCF_003050785.1 Celeribacter persicus | reverse complement strand
CTGCCGCAAGAAGGGAAAAAGTGGACGACTTTTACGCCGCCCGCACCGTCAATACGACGGCGCTACCGTGGTCTAATTTTGCACCGCCGTTCTCATCAAGCGACCGGCAAGCGAGTCGTTTCTTCGGCATGGTTTCTCTGCTGTGTGCAGGTCACACCAAGCAAAGCACGTTTCAGACCCAACAAACCCGCAACGCGTCACACAGTACAGGTGACCAATGGATGTGCAAACTGTAAATCTAATCGAAACAATAATTATTAATTATTGTCATTGTTTCCATATTAGCTTGCAACTTAGAGTGGAACGCAGCAAAACTTGTGACTGAACCAACCCACAGCACACGCAATTCTGAATCAAACCGTGGAGGCTTTCCTTATGTCGTCATACGCCCATGCCGAGAGGTTCCCGCCCGCAGAAAATGACAGGCTAGAAACCGTTGATCGCTCAGCATGTGCGGATTGGAGTGCCTATGCGAAGGCCTATGATCTGATGTCGGACAACAATCCTGCATATCAGGCGCTGCTAGATGACTTCGAGGCTTTCCTGTCGACGATCGAGGCACCGAAACGGATCTATGACATTGGTGGCGGCACCGGCAACTACACACAGATTGCAGCCCGCGCCTTTCCTGACAGCGAGATTCATTTCGTAGAACCCGACGTTGGCATGCGCGAGGCCGCGCAATCGAAATTGGCAGGCTACGACGCGATCAAATATGACACCGTCACGCTCGAAAGCTTTGATGTAAAGGACACCGCGGACCTTATCATCTGCGTTCACGCGCTCTACGCCATGCCCGGACAAAAACAGCGGCTCGCTGATCTCCGTCGTCTCCTCCGTCCCGGCGGCATGCTTTATCTTGTCGATCTCGGACGGCCACTGGATGTAGAAGATTGGCGTAAATATATGTTTATAAATATAAAAAATAAATACGGCCTGACCCGCGCGCTCCAGATCTTCTGGCACGGCAGAGAAGTCGCGAAACAAAACAAGGCCATCTTCTCCGCACAAAAGAAAGGCGTCTACTGGACGCACACTGAGGAAGAGATCACATCGGCGGTGACAGAAGCCGGGTTCGAAGTTCTCCGGCAACAGTCCGTCTATCGTGGTTACAGTGACCTCCTTGTGTGCCGAGCAAAGCCGTAGTCACACTTGGAAGGACAGAAAATGAACAAGCAAGTCACCGAAGTGCTGAAGCGCTCCCGGTACAAGGTGCTCACCACTGGTGAGGAACTCGAAAGCGTCTATCGCTTACGCTACAACTGCTACCGCGCCGAACGATCAATCGCCCAGAACGAGCGCGGCATCATGCATGACCCATTCGACGATGCCGAGAACTGCCTTCACGTCGGGGTCGAGATAGACGGACAGCTTGCGGCCTCAGTCCGGCTGCACCTGTTGTCGAAGCTTTCGCATATCTCACCGACACTGGAGGTCTTTCCAGAAGTTCTCGACAATCTGAAACGTGGACAGACTGCGCTCGATTCAACCCGCTTTGTGACCGCCCCTTCCATCCGCAAACAGCGTGTACCCCTTCATTTCCTGGCGCTGCGCATCCCGTTTCTCGCCACCATGTTCTACGATATCGATCTGGCCCTTGCGGCAGTGCGCCCCGAGCATACCGCATTCTACCGCCGCTACCTCGGCTATGATCTGGTGACAGAACCACGCAGCTTTCCGCTGCTGGAAAAACCGGTTCAGCTTCTCACCGCGAACGTAAGGGAGCAGCGTGATGCAGTTCTGAAGCGCACACCTGTGTTCGGCCCGCTTGATGACATCCCGCAATCCAACATTGCCTTCCCTGATATGTCGGGCATTTACCAAGCTTCGCGCGATGGTGCGGCTGCCGCCGCCTGACCGGCCCCGTTTGGAGCGAACACGTTTCTCAAGACTGCGGTCCCCGCGTTTTGGGAAACGTATGACTGGCCATCATACCTTGCCTTAACATTTCGCCCTTACGTTCAGCGGCACACAGCCACTCCTCAACGAAGACTGTGCGCGGGCTACAATGCAAACGCCACCGTGGCCATTTGCCAAAATTTCACCTCCTCAAAACCACGGAAAAGCCACAATTCTCCCTGAAATGGGATACTTTTGGCTTAATTCGGCTTTAAGATTGTAGGTCCGAGTAGTGTCGGGGGGCAGGATGATGAACCTAAAAGCACTGTGGGCGAGCCGGGTCGACTGGTTCAGCTCTGCTGGCCAAGAACAAAATATCAAGGATTACATCGCTCTCTCCAACCAGCTTGTCCGGAAGCGGCAAGCGAGCATGTTGGCAGCGGCCATTCTCTCGGCGATCTACTTCGATGCACTCTCAATCTTTGCGTTCTATCTGGTTGTAGCGCTTACCGAAGTGCTCGACCTGAAACTCGCGCGCGAAGCTCAGGGTTGGGATGGCGAGGACACTGCCTTTGGTGAACAGATTTTTAGGCGCATAGTCTTAAACACCGTCATAAGTGCGGTTGCGATCAGTGTTTTTATAATGAACATCGCGCTTCAACAAACGTCATCGGGGCATTTCACACCGCTCTTCTTCCTGTTCTCTGCATCCATATTTGCGGCGATGTACAACAGCCAGATGATGGGCATCCTGATTCTGCGCCTGTCCATCTACAGCTTCGCGTTTTTGTTCATGGCGTTTCTCGATGTGTTCCGTTTCCAACCACCGCTTGGGTCCCGCATCTGGCTGGAATTCTTCACGATCATCTTCGTGCTCTACTTCATCGGAGACATCGCCGCGAAGTTCTATCTCAACTACCAAGAGCGGCTCAGGCAGATGGACCAGATCAAAGAAGAAAACGAGCGCTCGAAATCCGCCCTGGAGGCGAAATCACGGTTCTTGGCGACCGTGAGTCATGAGCTTCGCACGCCACTGACGTCGATCATCGGGTCGCTCGAACTCATTAGAAGCGGAAAAATCGGTACGCTACCCGACACGGTCGAGCCAGTGCTGGACATTGCATCCCGGAATGGGCAACGCCTCGCTGCCCTGATTGAAGATATCCTTGATGTGCAAAGAGTCGAGGCTGGCGAGATGGTATTCTCTTTCAAGCCGCTGGATGTAAATCATTTGCTCTCCGAAGCGGTGGACTCCGTCTCTGGCTATGCCAGCAAACTGGGCGTCCGCGTCACGCTCCACCTGAGCGCAGAGGCATGTTACATCTCAGGGGACCGCAACCGGCTCAATCAAGTATTAGGCAACATTCTCTCGAACGCCCTTAAATTTTCAATCGAAGGCGGAACGGTGACAGCACGCGTGGAACGTGTCGGCGACCGTATCCGCATCTCTATCCAGGATGAAGGATCGGGCATCCCGGAAGGCGTCAAGGACCGGGTTTTTGGCAAGTTCACCCAAGTGGATTCTTCCGATATCCGCAAAGTGGGCGGCACCGGCCTCGGGCTCTACATCTCGAAGCAGATTGTCGAGAGTCACAACGCAACTCTGGACTACGTCAGCGAATTGGGTGTCGGCACAACATTCTATCTGGACTTCGATCCGTTGAGAGACGCTGACAGTTCCGGTCAGCCTCCACATCTCTCTGAAACGGTCTGAGGGAGAGCCCTTAGAGGCCGATATGAAATCGGCCCTGCAATCACCGGTATATGCCATAAATATAACCCCAAACCGCGACGGCGTGGAATTTAGGCAAAAGATTTCCCAAATCAGCCTCAAATCGGCCCAAATTTTCACCGAAAAGGAAGTCGGTTTTACAGACAACACAAACTCGGTATGACAATGAAAGTATTGGCAGTTTCAAACGACCCCATGGTGCTGAACCTTGTCGCACACTTTCTGGGGATCGCGGAGCATCACAACGATAACGCAGCGCCTTCGTCTGTTGTGGCACCAAAAACAAAATCTTGACCTTGTGCCTAGGCTCATTGACCTCAATACGTTTCTGAGCTGCCCCAGGCTAACCGCTATTGCGACCGCATGACTATCATGCGTCACACACAACAGCATATTTTTGAATAAGACCTGAGAGCCCGCATGCAAGGTGAGACCGCACTCAGAGGTGAACAGGTTATAATCTGTACGGCGGAAAGCTTCTGTAAACATCGCATCCGCCGAAAACGGAGCATCGCCCGTTTCCGGCTTCGAATGGTAAGTGTAAATTGTCAGCACAGCCTACTTGTCGCATGTTTTCGAGACAAAGCTCTCAAGCACCTCACCCTCGTGATCCGACGTTTTCGGAGCGCCTGACGGAGGTCATCCGGCTGACTATCATGTTCTGCGTCCGGTTCCCGCTGTAGCTCCGAAAACGTCGGATCACGAGGATGCAGGTCACCGACGCAACTCGACCCCGAAATTCCGCGCCGGATCGAACTCCGGCAGAGCCACGCCTTTGCGCACCCGCAAATCCGCCGGGGCACGGCCAAAGAAACGCCCCTGCCCTTCGAGAGCTTTCAACGCCCCTTCTTCGACGATCACCGCCCCCCGATTGAGGACCAGTTTCGGTTTCCCGGTGATGCGCATCCCCTCGAAAGGCGTGTAATCCATGTTGTCGTGCTGATCGGCGAGAGTCGCAGTCCAGCCCTCTTCCGGATCCCAGATCGCCAGATCCGCGTCCATCCCCGGCGCGATCCGACCCTTGGCGGTGCAGCCAAAGGTCTTGGCCGCATTCGTCGCACTCAGCGCCACGAATTGCTCCAGCGTGATCCGCCCTGCGACGACCCCTTCGGAGAAAAGGTAAGGCAGACGCATGGCGATCCCCGGCATGCCGTTGGCGATTTTCGGGTAAGGCGCATCCAGCCCCGCCCCGAATTTGCCACTCTCATCGGCTCGATAGGGCGCATGGTCGGAGGACACGCTCTCGAACGTGCCCTGAGCCACATGATGCCAGAGCGCGTCCTGTGTCTCGTGGTCGCGCACCGGCGGAGAACAGATAAATTTCGCCCCCTCCATCCCCGGACGGTCGAGCGCTTCACGGGTCAGCGCCAGATATTGCGGACAGGTTTCGGCAAAGAGTTTGGCACCATTGAATTTTTCCCGCCGCACGATCTCCGCGCCGCCCGGCGTCGAGACATGCACAATGAACAGCGGCGTATCGACCAGCTTGGCAAGCTGGATCGCGCGGTTGATCGCTTCCTCCTCGGCCAGAGCCGGGCGGGAGACGGCGTGGTACTTCGGGGCGGTGAGACCGCGCACGGCAAGCTGGCGGTTCATCCATTTGACCATGGCATCGTTTTCGCAATGCACCATGGTGATCGCCCCGTGCTCACGCGCCACGGTGAGAATGTCGAGCATCCCCGCGTCACCCAGATTGAGCAAATCGTAGGTGGTGAATACCTTGAACGAGGTGATCCCGCGAGCAAAGGCGCGGGGAAGCTGATCGTACAGCACATCTTCGGTCGGATCGGACACGATCAGATGATAGGAATAGTCGATCACGGAGCGCGCGCCACGGACATCGTAATTCGCCAGCACCTCGTCGATTGACTGGCCGCGATGCTGGGCCGCGAAGGGGATGAAGGAGGAATTGCCGCCAAAGGCCGCAGACACCGAACCGGAGTAATAATCATCCGCCGTCATCACCCCCGCCGCACTTTCCTGGGCGATGTGAGCATGGGCCTCGATCCCGCCGGGCATGACGATCCGCCCGCCCGCGTCGATCCGGCGTGCGCCCCCCGCGATCTGTTCCGCCACGGCGACGATCCGCCCGTCCTTGATAGCCAGATCGCCCTTGAATTGCTGATCCGCTGTGGCGATCAGACCGGAATGAATGACGGTATCGAATGGCTCGCTCATGCGTGATCTCCGTTGCGTTTCGGCATGGTGTTTTTTATGGGGCTCAGATTTCCAGACAGGGAGCGGATGATGGAGCAGCGAGCGCCGCGATCAGCGCCTCGGCCCGAGCCTCGTCCTCCGAGGCGATCACGAGGCACCGACAGCCCCAATCCGCCCATTCCACCGCAAGATTGCGCCACATCTGACGCAGCGCGGCTTTCGAGGCCTTGAGCGGCAGGGAGAGCGGCGCGACACTTGTGCCCGTCATCCCGGCATTGCCGGAAATCGCCACCACAGCGGGGTGGTTTGCAACCTTCAGGTTGGGGATGAGCCGTGCGGCCAGATCGAGCGGGGCATAGGTATTCACCATCATCACGTCGATCAGGACATTCGGCCCGATCTCTTCCGGACGGAGCGCATTGCCTGCCGTGCTGTCGTCTGCAAAAATCACCGCATCAAGCGCGATATCACCGAGTTGCGCCACAAGCTCCGCCGCCGCATTCTCTTGTGCCGGGTCATAGGGCAACAACGCGCCCGCATGCACCGGATCGGCGCCCGTCCCCAGCACGCGCCAGCCCGCGGCGCGGAACCCTTCGGCAAAGGCCTGTCCCGGTGCTTTGTCCACGCCGGTGATTAATACGGTCGGCATTTCGCCCTCCTTCGGTTTTGTCCTCACCACGGCACATCCAGCCCATCATAGCCGATGATCCGTCCGCTGTCGGCGAGGCAGAGGTGTTCGACCACATGGCGCATACCCGCCACGCTGTCTTCGACGGCGATACCGCGATGCCCGGTCATATCGGTCGCCACCATGCCGGGGCGCAGCAGGGTGCAGCTGATCCCCTCTGCCGTCCACTCCCGCGCCAAGGCGGACCAGAGCGCGTTCAGCGCCGCTTTCGAGGCGCGGTAGCTGTATTGCGTGCCCCAGTCATTGGCGGAAATGGACGACATCAGGGAA
The DNA here is from genome assembly GCF_003050785.1 of Celeribacter persicus. GTDB lineage: Bacteria > Pseudomonadota > Alphaproteobacteria > Rhodobacterales > Rhodobacteraceae > Celeribacter > Celeribacter persicus. The sequence goes on along the minus strand of NZ_QAOH01000028.1, from coordinate 20,125 downwards.
GACATGGCCATCACCACCTTGCGCTCGCTGGCCAGCACATTTTCCTTGAGCGCCACGGCAAGCCCCAGAGGGCCCCAAAGATTGGTCTGAAGAACCTCGCGCATTTCCGCGGTCGTGACCTCGGCTGCATTGGCGTCGAGGTTTCGGGCAATCCCGGCATTGGCCAAAACCACGTCGATCGGCACCCCTTCCAAACGTTCGGCCAGTCCCCGGATCGAGGCCGGATCGCTGGCTTCAAGCGTTTCGATCCGCACACCAAGCGCCCGTAGTGTCTCTGCGCCTTCGGGACGGCGCGTGGTGGCGATCACATGCCAGCCCGCAGATGAAAACTGACGGGCCAGTTCAAGGCCAATGCCCCGATTTGCCCCGGAAATCAAAATCCTCGGCATATGGCCTCCTTACCTCAGAAAGATTCTTTTTGGTCTACATTTGGAATACCAATTGAATATTCAAGTCGCAACTCAACGGTTTATCTCTCTGCAATTTTTAAGGACAGGCAGCCATTTTTATATCAGAACCGCACAAATTCGGGTCATGCTTTGTACATTTATACCCATACGCATCCTCGCCTCACATACACGCTGGACAAAGGAACACCATTGGTATGCCATATTTGAAACTCAGGAGCCTTTATGAATACGCACAACTCAACCACTCCCCGCCCCCCGACAGGACCACACCCCCGCCCACAGCCGATTTTTGAACTGGCCCATGCGGGCGTCACCTTCACAAGTCGCAAGGGCAAGGATGTCATTGCCGTCGAAGATATGAATCTCACGGTCAACAGCGAGGAGATCGTCTCCCTCGTCGGCCCGTCCGGTTGTGGAAAATCGACTGTGTTGCGGGTGCTGGCAGGACTGCAACCTTTGACCTCCGGCGATGTCTGGATTGGCGGCGGCACACGCAAACCGGGCTTTGCCGAAGTCGCGATTGTATTTCAGAAACCAACGTTGTTGCCCTGGCTGACCGTCCGCCAGAATATTTTCTATCCGGTGCGCGCCCTGCGCCGACGCCCTGACCGGACACTGAACGAGCGCTGCGATGAATTGCTCGACATCGTCGGCCTCAGCGAAATGGCCGACCGGATGCCGCATGAACTGTCGGGTGGCATGCAGCAACGGGCCTCCATCGCCCGCAGTCTGATCCTCGACCCTAAAATCCTTCTGATGGACGAACCTTTCGGGGCACTCGACGCCTTGACGCGTGAAGATTTACAACTCGATCTGCTCGACCTGCATGCCCGCACGCGCAAGACGATCCTGCTTGTCACCCATTCCATCAACGAAGCGGTGCTCCTGTCTGACCGCGTGGCGGTGATGTCTGCGCGACCTGGCAGACTTCAGAATCTGATCGAGATCGACATACCCCGTCCGCGTGGCCCCGATTGCATCGCCGACCCCGACTTTCAAAAATACGCCGCCCACATCCGCACCGACATCTTCGGCCCACGATACAGAAAGGAGGCACATGCATGAGTTCGCCCACGCCCTTCCCCCCGGTCCTCAGGCGCATTTTGCTGCCGCTGGGCACCTTCTGCGCCTTTCTCTTGATCTGGCAATGGGCCAGCAACGCGTTCGATGTGCCGGTTTATCTCTTGCCCTCGCCCATCGACATCTGGATCGGCGGGGTAAAACTCGGCCCTGTCCTCTGGACGCACACTCTCGAAACTCTGCGCACCATCCTCATCGGTTTTGCCTGTGCTTGTGCTGTCGGCATTCCGCTTGGGGTGTTGGTCGCCGTCAATCGCACGGTTTCCGAGGCGGTTTATCCGCTCATCGTCTTTCTCAACGCCATTCCGATCATCGCCATCGCACCGATTTTGGTCGTAATCTTCGGCACGGACATGACAACACGGCTGATCATCGTCACGCTGACCTGTTTTTTCCCGATCATGGTCGCAACCGCGAGCGGCATCATGGAAACCCCCGCCGAGATGCTCGATCTCTCAAAAGTCGCCGGGGCATCGCGCCTGACGGAGATTTTCTCCGTCCGCCTGCCCTATGCCATTCCGTTTATCTTTTCCGGTCTGAGGATCGGTGTGACGGTGGCCGTCATCGGTGCGGTTGTGGCCGAATTCGTCAATGCGGACAAAGGGCTGGGCTATCTTGTCACCTCTGCAACCGCGCAGTTTGCGATCCCGACAGCGACCGCCTGCGTGGTGGTGCTCGCGCTGCTTTCGGTTGCTCTCTACGAAGCCGTGAACTGGACTCACAAACTGTTCTTCAACTGGTCGGTCCGCCACGATGACAAGCCCTGATGCTCCCCTCCGACTGGGGTTCAGCCCTTTGGGCTAAGCCCCAGTTCCTGTTCGACGACCGAGATCCAGTAGGCCGCGCCATAAGGGATAATCGCATCGTTGAAGTCATAGTCGGGACGATGATTGTTTTTCCATTCCGGACCGTCACCATTGCCCAGCATCACATTGCAGCCTGGGCGTTCCAACGCAAAATAGGCGAAATCATCCGCCGCATTGATCGGCGGGCTCATTCCGTCCACTTTATCCGCCCCGGAAACGGCTACCGCCGCCGCAATGGCAACATCCGTCTGCTCCGGCGCATTCACCAAAGGCGGGTAGCCCCGTGCATAATCAAGCTCGGCGGTACAGCCGCTCATCGCCGCCGCCGCATGTGCCACCTCTCCCAGCCGCGTTTCAAGAAGATCGCGTACCCGCGGGTCGTGACAGCGGGCCGTGCCATTTACGGTGATCTCGGACGGCAGGACATTGTGGCTCGACCCGGCGCGGATCACCCCGATGGACAACACAGCCGCATCCAGCGCGGGCACATTGCGCGAGATGATCGACTGAACGCCCAGAATGAAATGCGCCAGCGCAATGGTCGCATCCGTCGCCTTGTCCGGTGCCCCGGCATGGCCGCCGGTGCCGCGGATCGTCACGGTCCATTCATCCGCACAGGCCAGTTGCGGTCCGGGCCGGGTGATGAACGACCCGACCGGCAGGCCCGGTTTGTTGTGCAGCGAATAGACGGCATCGCAGGGGAAACGATCGAACAATCCATCCCGAATCATGGCCAGCGCTCCGGCGCCGCCCTCCTCTGCCGGCTGAAAGATACAATGCACCGTGCCCGCGAAATCATTGTGCTGCGACAGATAGCGTGCGGCGGCAAGCAACATGGTTGTGTGACCGTCGTGACCACAGCCGTGGAATTTTCCGGGGATGGTCGAGCGATGTGCGAAACCGTTCGCCTCATCCATGTTGAGCGCATCCATATCCGCCCGCAATCCAACCGCCCGGTTGCCAGGCACCTTCCCCCGAATGACGGCGACCACGCCTGTGCCGCCAAGCCCGTTATGCGCCTCGATCCCCCATTCCGCCAAGCGCTCGCACACCAGCGCCGAGGTCCGATGTTCTTCGTAGCAGGTTTCCGGGTGACGATGGATGTCATGACGAATCGCCACCATCTCGTCGTGATACGTGGCCAGTTCGGCCATGACCTGTTCTGTCTGCATCTGCACAACTCCTGCACCCCGATTGCTCATCCGAACGGATTAAATGCTTGCGGGACTCTTTTCTCTAGACATGTATTCTATTGGCATTCTAATGGTATGCCAAAACAAGACCATAAATTTCAACGGGAGTAAACGCATGAAACACAGAGATATCGCACACCCGCTTGCGCTCGCATCGCTGCTCGCCCTGCCACTCAGCGCCCATGCGGCGGATAAGGTTGCCTTTCAGCTCGACTGGACCCCCGGCGGCATCTCCGCAGCCTATTATCTGGGCAAAGCAGAAGGTTGCTTCACGGATCAGGGCATCGACGTCGAGATTTCGCGCGGATATGGCGCCGCCGATGCCGTGACCAAAGTCGCCACGGGGGTTGCCGATTTCTCAGTCACCGATCTCGGCACCATCATCGGCACCTATGCAGAAACCCAAGCCCCCGTGAAAGCCATCCTGCCGATCGTCAGCGCCTCACCCATGGCCGTTGCCGTGCTCGAAGACAGCCCGATCCACAGCCTCAAGGATCTGGAAGGCCATTCCATCGGCTCCTCCGTGGGCAATGCGGCCATGGCCTACCTGCCCCTTGGCATGGAACTGGCCGGAGCGGACATCACCAAGGTCGAAGAGGTTACCGCAGAACGCTCCGCCCTCACCGGCCTGCTGCTTCAGGGAAAAATCGACGCACTTGCGAGCTATGTCACCTCGGTCGTCGGCATCAACGCCGTGGCGCAAGGCGCGGGCAAATCCGTGCGTGCGGTCTATTACGGCGACAGTCTCGATATGTATAACGCGTCGGTTTTCACCTCCGATGCCATGATCGCCGAGAATCCCGATCTGGTGGCACGGTTTGCCGCTGCCGTGACCTGTTCCTACGAGAAGGCCCGAGCCAACCCCGAAGCTGCGATCGACGCGCTGGTCGATCAGGTGGACGGCATCCTGCGGGAAAGCCAGACCGACATGGTGCCGAATTCCCTGTCCTTCGCTTTCGACACGGAGGTGTTCGAAACCAATGGGTACAGGTTCGATATGGATCGCGTCACCCACACCATCGAGATGGTCGACAAAGTGACCCCGCTCACGCGCCCCGTCAGCGCGGACGATGTCGTCTATGTTCTCCCCGAATAATCTCCTTTCAGCCGACCGCTCCCGCGGTCGGTTTCTCCACATCAGGACTTCTAAATGCCATTGATACATTCCGCGACCCGCGGCGTTTTCGTCATCAGCGTCACCCCTTTCACGGATGACGGAGCCCTCGATCTCGCAAGCCTTGACCGGGTTACAGATTTCTACCTCGACCATGGTGCGGACGGGCTCACCGTCCTTGGCATGATGGGCGAAGCGCCCAAACTGTCCGCCGAGGAAAACCGCGAGATCGTACGCCGTACCCTATCGCGCGCCGGCAGCGCCCCCGTGGTGGTCGGCATTTCCGCCCCCGGTCTTGCCGCCATGCGCGATCTGTCCGCCTTTGCCATGGATGCCGGGGCCGGAGGGGTCATGGTCGCACCGCCCTCGACGCTTGAAACCAATGAACAGATCATCGCCTATTACGGCAATGTCGTGGATGCCATCGGCACGGATGTGCCCGTGGTGTTGCAGGATTTCCCGCTCTCGACCAAGGTGCGAATTTCCAACGCCACCCTTGGCGCCATTCTGGAATCTCACCCCTCCGTGGTCATGGTGAAACATGAGGACTGGCCGGGGCTTGAAAAGATCACCGCCTTACGGAATGCCGAGACGGCAGGACGCAGACGGACCTCGATACTGTGCGGCAATGGCGGAATTTTCCTCCCCGAAGAAATGGCCCGCGGCGCGGATGGCGCGATGACGGGGTTCGGTTTCCCGGAAATGATGCGCGACGTGGTGGCGCTTTGCCAGAAGGGGGAAATGGACCGGGCACAGGATATTTTCGACGCCTATCTGCCGCTCGTGCGCTATGAACAACAACCGGGGTTGGGTCTCAGCCTGCGCAAATACGTTCTGGCAAAACGCGGTGCGATTGCCTCTGACGCGTTGCGCAAACCCGGCGGCCGCCTGACGGCCCCGGCGATGGCCGAAGTCGAGCGTCTTCTGACACGTCAGGCCCGACGTCTCGCGGAGCTGTCCTGACCCCTTCGCTCAGCGCTCCCGACCGAAGCCTTCGAGGCGGCGAGCCGGGAGCAGAGCCACGGCGACCAGACAAAGCCCCATCAACAGCGGCGCGGTCAGACCGAAAAGCCCTTGCCCGGCTCCGTCCTGCGCAGCGGACTCAGTCAGAAGCCCCGCGCGCAGCGCCGCGATCCCGGCGATGGACACGCCCAACGTCCCCCCGAGCGAGCGCAGGAATGCAAGAACCCCGATCGCCGCCCCCATTTGCCCCTGCGGCGCGGCATTCTGCACGATCAGCGTATAAACCGGATACAGCAGACCGATCCCCACACCCAGACCGATATTCGACAGGATCACCACGACGAAAGGCAGATCGAACAGGGTGCAAAGCCAGAACCCGAGCGCGAAGACGAAGGTGGTCAGAGCGCTGATCAGCATGAGCGGTTTATAGGCCGGATTGCGACGCAACAATCGCGGCGGCACATAGGCCCCGAGCATGATCGCCCCGACGAAAGCGAGAAGCGCAAGCCCCGCCGCGCCCGCATCGAGACCATGGATTTTCTGAAAATAGATCGGCAGGTAGACCGCCAGACCGAGATTCGTCCCCTGTGTCATGGCCAGTCCGAAGGCTGCGAAAAAGATCGAGGGATTGCGCATGACCGCAAGAGGGACAAGCGGGTCTCTGGAGCGCAGAAGATGGCGCAGGAAAATCGCCCAGAACACAACCGCCAGCCCGGCGAAGGTCATGGCACCTTCCGCCCCGACACGTTCGAGGAAAAGGATCGTGGGGGTCGCCGCGCAGAGCAGATAAACCCCGCCTTTCAGGTCGATCCTTCGGCCTTTCAGAGGCGCGCGCGGCGTGATCGCGGTGCGCACCCAATAGATCACCAGCGCACCGGGCAGCAGATTGAACCAGAACACCCAGCGCCAGTCGAGCCATTCGGCAACCGCACCTCCCACCACCGGCCCCATAAGTCCGGCAACGGCGAAAATCGTCGAGATATAGGCACTGAACACCGCGCGGGTCTGCATGGGCACACGGTCGGCAACGACGGTGAACGGCAGGGAAATCAATCCGCCCGCCCCGGCGCCCTGGATGATCCGGGCGATGAGCAACATGTCGAGACGAAAGGACAGCGCACAAAGCAAGGAGCCCAGAAGAAAGGCTGCACTGGCCAACAACAAGGCGCTGCGCCGCCCACGAATATCCGCGATTGCCCCATAAAGCGGGGCCGAGACCGTGGCCGCAAGAAGATATCCGGTGGTCAGCCAGGGCACCAGCCCCCCGTCCCCGAGTTCGGCAATGATCCGACCGAGCACCGGCCCCATGATGGTCTGTTCCAGAGCCGCCATGAAAATGGCCAGCAGAGCCGCAGCCAGTAGACGCGGCGTGCCACGTTCGAACAGTCGGGAAAAACCGGGGCGATCACGGGGAGGATTGGTCATGGACGGCCTTCAGCGCCGGATGCCCAAAAGGTAATCCACGATCGCATCGCGCACATGATCGAGATGTTCGCCCATCAGACGCTGCGAGAGTTCGGGATCGTTGCCCGCCGTTGCCCGGATCATCGCCCGGTGTTCGGCACAGCCCGGCTCCATACGATGCGAAATCCGGTTGGTGTTGAAAATATGTGTCCGACGGCGAAGATCGAGGATGGATTGCGCCAGCATCGGGTTTCCCGCCGCATCCGCAATGCTCTGATGCACCAGATCGTCGACCGCCCAGTGTTGAGCAGACGTGACATGGTTGGCGTTCAAAAGCGCGTCGATGGCGGCTTCGACCTCGGCACATGTCTCCGCACTGACATGGCCCGTGGCCCGTCCCGCCGCCTCCACTTCGAGAATACGCCGCAGATCGAGCAGGCGTACATAATTCTCCAGACCGATGTCGGCGACAACAAGCTGACGTTCAGGACGGCGGACGATGAGCGCTTCGGCTTCCAGACGAAAAAGCGCTTCACGCACGGGAGTACGCGAGATGTCCAGCATCTGGGCGATCTTGCGCTCCTGAAGCGCAGCACCGGGCTTGAGTTCTCCTGCCAGCATCAGGTCGAGCAGATTGTTATAAGCAAATTCGGAGAGATGCCCTTCTGTGGCGGCTTCAGGCGGTTTGCGCCGTACCACCGGACCAGATTCGGGAAGGGTCATACTCTTCTCCATGCGTCGTATCCTCTCTTACCCTGCCGACCGGCATATCTCACCGACAACAGTTATCTCTTTTACTTCATATGCTTAAGCGACAGAAAAAGCATGGTCGCCCTCGTTCGACCATGTGCCCAATCCGTTAGCACTTTCATTCCCCGCAAGAAAAAACCGGGCCGAGACACAGATTTCGGCTTGACGCCTCCCGTGGGAACAACCTTGGTATACCACAGGAACACCTAATGTCCACACAGAAAACAACAGAAGTTTCCCAAGGAGAACGCAATGACAATTGCCCCCTGGCGCGCCACATGCATTCAGGTTGAAAGCAAGCTCGCATGCCACGCACAGACCAAAGAGGAAGCCTGGGAGATCATCACCGGCAATCTGGAGCGCGCCATAGAGATGATCGTCGAAGCCTGCGAAAGCGACACTCCACCGAAGCTGGTTGTGATCCCGGAATTCGCCTTTCAGGGACCGCCTCGCGCCATGCCCGTCGCGGACTGGATCGAGCGCGCCTGCACGACCATGCCGGGGCCGATCACCGATCAGTTGGCGAAGGTAGCGCAGACGTATGGCATCTTTATCGCAGGAAACCATTTCGAAGTGGACCCGAAATGGCCTGATCGGTATTTCAACTCTTCGTTCTGCCTCGACCCGAAAGGTGAGATGATCCTGCGCTATCGCCGGATCAATACGGCAAGCTGGACCTCGCCGCATGACATTCTCGACGAATATCGTGCTTGCTATGGGGACGAGGGCATCTATCCGGTGGCCGACACGGACATCGGGCGCCTCGCCATCTTTCCCTGCGGCGAAATCGCCGTCCCGGAAATCAGCCGCATGTTCATGATGCGGGGCGCGGAGGTGCTTTTGCACCCCAATAACGAACCTCTCAACCCGACGGCCGATGCCGCGAAAATCTGCCGGGCAGCCGAGAATATGTGCTATCTGATTTCCGCCAATGTCGCAGGCACCGCCGGCTTTTCGGATACGTTGAGCGGCGGACATTCGCAAATCCTCGACTACCGGGGACAAGCCCTGTCTTTCGTTGAAGGCCCGGAAGAAACACTGGGCTGCACGGCGATGATCGACATCGAGGCGCTTCAAGCTGCCCGTCGCGACACCGGCATGGGCAACGGGCTGATGCGGTCGCGTTGGGAGATGTACCGGAGCGCTTACAAAGAAGCCGATTTCTACCCGGCCAACGGGCTGGCGGACAAGCCCATCAAGACCGCCGACGATTTCAAAGACCTGCATGAGCAAGCGCTTCACAATCTCGAAGCCGCCGGCGTGTTGCGTCCCTCCTGAGCCCTGCGCTCCGCGGGCTGGCCCCTCGGGGCCATTCCAGTCACACCTCTATCGACAGATTCGCCGGTTTCATGTTGCGTCAGTTTCGTTCCAATCTTCGGCATATCCTGACGCTTTGAGGCTTGCCTGACGTGGATACGCTGCCCCCTTCAGACGACACGTGTGCAAAAAAATGCGGCAGCACCGGGAAATTTCGAGGGTTCCTCCTTGTACAGGCCTCCCGGCTTTGACCGAAGAACACCATTGGCATACCATAGGAATGCCAAAACAGACAAACCAACAACCAACAGGGTTACAAATGAAGCTCAACTTCAATCTCAGCACAGCTCTCGGCGCCATGCTCGTTGGTACGACCATGGCCGTCACCCCTCTCTCCGCCCAAGACCTCGAAGATCTGCGCCTGCGTCTCGCCTGGATCGCAGGCGGGGTCGACGCAGCCTTTTTCGTCGCAGATGAGAAAGGCTATTTCGCAGACGCGGGCCTCGACATCGAGATCGTCGACGGCAACGGCTCCACGGGCACGATTCAGGCCGTAGGCAACGGCGACTTCGACATCGGGATCGCAGGTCTCGGAGCACTGGCACAGGCGCGTCAGGCATCCGGCGCAACGAACCTCATCGCCGTCGCAGGGCTCATCCAAAAAGATCCGACCTCGATCATCAGCCTTGAAGGCTCCGGCATCAAGGCCCCGAAAGACATCGAGGGCAAGCGTCTCGGGACAGATGCGGGCAACTTCGAAGACGGCATGATCAAAGCCTTCGCGGAAGCGAACGGGGTCGATATGGACAAGGTCGAAGTGGTCATCATCAACGGCGGCGCCGACCGCGTTGCGCTGTTGAAGGGGGATGTGGATTTCATCAACGGCTGGGCCAACCCCGACGGTGATAAAGTCGCTGCGATCAAACCGATTGAACCGCCTCTGCTCTTCGCCGATTACGGCGTCAACATTCTCGGATCTTCCGTCATCGTGACCAAGGATTTCCTCGCCGACCACGGAGAGGAAATGAAGGGCTTTCTGTCCGCCATCGCCAAAGCGAAGATCGAGGTCGATGCCGATCCGGAGGCCGCGCGCGACATCTTTATAAAACATCGCCCGGATGCCGACCCCGAAGCCATTCTCATGCAGATCAAAACCATGGCAAAATACGAACACACCGCCGCAACCGAAGGCAAACCCTACGGTGTGGTTGCCCCTGAGGACATCGAACTGACCATTTCCCTGCTGGAGAAATACAGTGGCATGGCACCGGGCCTCACTCCCGACGACATCTATACCGACGCTTATCTGCCGGTCGAAGACTGATCTTCGGACAGCTGTCTCCGGGTCCGCAATGGCCCGGAGACAACAGAGAAGACGAGATACGAAAGACGACTTATGGATTTTGGACTTTCCGGCAAACATGCGCTCGTGACCGGGGCGAGTTCCGGGCTCGGGCTTGCCATTGCCACAGCGCTTCTGGCCGAGAATGCAAGCGTCACGCTGGGCGGACGCTCGAAGGAAAAACTCGAAGCGGCGATTGCCGCCCTGCCTCCGGAGCTTGCCGCGCGCGCCGATTATGTGGTGGCCGATTTCACCGCCCCCGATGCGGTGGAAACCCTGATCGCGGGGGCGACAAAGCGGACCGGACAGATCGACATTCTGGTCGGCAACACGGGTGGCCCGCCTCCGGGACAGCCGAGCGGCATCGACCCTCTGGTGATGGAAGAGCAATATCGTGCGATGGTCGATCCGATCCTGCGCATGACGCTCATGGTGCTGCCCGGCATGCGCGAACGCAGCTGGGGCCGCATTCTGACCGTGACCTCTTCGGGCGTGGTGCAGCCGATCCCGCACCTGCCGATGTCGAACGCGCTGCGCGCCTCGGTCACTGCCTACATGAAAACGCTCGCTGGCGAGGTGGCGAAAGACGGGGTCACCGTCAACATCATCGCCCCGGGCCGGATTTCCACCGCCCGAACCGAGCAGCTCGACCAGAATGCTGCCACGAAGGCCGGGAAATCCGTTGCCGAGATCGCCACAGCCTCCGCCGCCTCCATCCCGGCCGGACGCTATGGCACACCGGAAGAATTTGGCGCCGTGGCGGCCTTTCTGGCCAGCACACAGGCCAGTTACGTCACCGGAAGCATCATCCGGGTCGATGGCGGAGCGATCCGCTCGATCTGAACCCCGGCCACGGGATTCAGACAACACCACACAGGGACCGGCCGACAGGGCCGGAATGCACAATGAACATCATGACAGATACGCAATCTCTCACGCCCGAGAGTACCGCACATGTCCGTATCGAGAATGTCAGCAAGGTATTTCACGGCGGGCGCAAAGGGGACGTCGAAGCCCTGCGCCCGGTCAGCCTCGACATCAAACGCGGCGAATTCGTCTCCATCCTCGGCCCGTCCGGCTGCGGCAAATCCACCCTTCTGATGTTGCTCTCCGGGCTCCTCGGCCCCTCGGCAGGCAATATCAGGATCGACGGCAAGAAGGTCGACGGCCCGAACTCAGACCTCGGCATCGTCTTTCAACAGGACGTCCTGCTGGAATGGCGCGGGGCGCTCGACAACGTGCTGCTTCAGGCGGAAATTCGCGGCGCGGATATGAAAGAGGCCGAGGCGAAAGCCCGTTCGCTTTTGTCCATGGTTTCGCTGACCGGGTTCGAGGACGCCTATCCGCGCGAGCTGTCAGGCGGCATGCGCCAGCGCGTGTCGATCTGCCGGGCGCTCTTGCATGAGCCGCCGCTTCTTCTCATGGACGAACCCTTCGGCGCTCTCGACGCCATGACCCGCGATCAGCTTCAGATCGACCTGATGAAGCTTTGTGCAGAACGCGACATGACCGTGTTTTTCATCACCCACTCGATCCCCGAAGCGGTCTTTCTTTCCGACCGTGTGGTGGTGATGACCCCACGCCCCGGTCGGATCGAAGACATTGTCGAGATCGACCTGCCCCGACCGCGCCGGCTTGCCATGCGCGAGGACCCGAAATTCACCTCCTATGTGCGCAGCCTGACCGAGACCTTCAAAACACTCGGCGTCTTCCGGGAGGAATATTGAGATGACATCCGTGCCCGATCATTCCCCCCGTATCCGCAACGACATCTTCCGCCGGATCGGCGCGATTGTCCCCCCAGCCCTCTGGACCCTTCTGCTTCTGGTGATTTTCTGGCAGGCCATCGTCACGCTCAGAAACATCCCGGAATATATCCTGCCCGCCCCGAGTCAGATCGCCGGAGAAATCGGCAATTACTGGCACCGGCTTCTGCCCAATGCTCTGGTGACGCTGAGCGAAATCGCTCTGGGCTATTCTCTGGCAGTTCTGATTGCCGTGCCTCTGGCCGTCTCCATCGTCTATTCGCAAGTGATGCAACGGGCGGTTTACCCGCTGATCGTGCTCAGCCAGACCGTCCCCAAAGTCGCCGTCGCCCCGCTTTTGCTGACATGGTTCGGCTATGGCATGACGCCGAAGATCGTCATCGTGATCATGATGTCCTTCTTCCCCATCGTCATCAACTCGGTCATGGGACTTCGGGCGACCACGCCGGAAATGCTCTATCTGGCACGCTCCATGGGTGCGAACGGCTGGCAGGTTTTCTGGAAATTCCGCCTGCCGAAAGCCCTGCCCTCGGTCTTTGCCGGGTTGCGGCTGGCCACGGTACTCTCCGTCATCGGCGCGATCATCGCGGAGTTCATCGGCGCGGACAAAGGTCTCGGCTATCTGATCCTCATCGCAGGCGCCAATTTCGACATCGCCCGCCAGTTCGCCGCGATTATCCTGATCACCGTCATCGGCATGAGCTTTTTCGGGATCATCTCCTGGCTCGAACGCCGCCTGATCCCTTGGCAGGAGCAACCCCAGCTTGACGGCAAAGGCTGAGCTGTCCCACACGCCCCCTTCGCCCCCGGCTGGTAACAGTCGGGGGTATTTTCATGCCTTTGGCGACACAACAAAAAATCCCCCGCACAAGGCGAGGGATACAGTCAAGGGGAAGGTTGAAGAGGATCAGAGATCGAGCACGAGACGCTCCGACAACGACCGAGAGCAACAGATCAGCATGGTCTTGCCGCTTTCGCGTTCACGTTCCGAGAGGATCATATCGCGATGATCCGGGATGCCGCTGAGCACGCGAGTTTCGCAGGTGCCACAGACACCGGACTGGCAGGAATAGGCGACACGCACCCCTTCCTCGCGTAGCACCTCCATGATGCTTTTGCCCTCGGGGATGAAAAATTCGCGGCCTGAACGGCGCAGCTCGACAGTAAAACCGCCACCGGACATATCCGCCTCGCCCGCGAACCGTTCGAGATGGACCTGATCCTGAGGCCATTGCGCCGCAGCCGCCTCATAGGCATCGAGCATGGGGGCCGGACCGCAGGCATAGAGATGCGCCGCTTCGGGTGCTTGCGCCAGAAACGCCACAAGATCCGGGTGCGCCCCACCGACCTGATCATCGAAATGCAGCGTCACACGCCCCTGACCGCCGTCCAGAACGGCAAGCTCCGGCAGGAATGCGGCATCTTCGCGGCTCCGCGCGGCGTAAAGCAGGCGCCAGTCACCACCCTTTGCCGCCACATGGCGGATCATCGAGAGGATCGGCGTGATCCCGATCCCGCCTGCGATGAACGCCGCAGGGGCATCGCTTTGCGCCATCTCGAACGTGTTGCGTGCGGGGGTGACCGAAAGGACCTCCCCCACCCGCAGCGTGTCACAGATATAGGCTGACCCACCCGAACTGTCGGGCGTACGATGCACCGCCACGCGATAACAATCGCAGGTCTCCGGCCCGTTGGTCAGCGAATAGCTGCGCGTCAGATCGCCTGGCAGAGACAGGTCGATATGCCCGCCCGGCGCAATGCCGGGCAGGATTTCCGAACCATCCGTCGCCCGCAACTCGATCTCCCGGATCGCCGGGGCCAGCCAGCGGATCGCATGCACACGCATCTCCATCCGCTCTGAACCCGTCTGTGCTTCCGAAGTCGGGGGGACGAAAGTCATGCTCATTCCGCCGCGTCTTTCGGCGGGATATAGCCTTTCACCCTGGCCATATGTTCCTCGTAGCCTTCAAGCCAGTCGGTGCCTTTCGGAACCACAATATCGCCGCCATGCGCCTGTTGCGCATATTCCGGGTGATCGACGAAATCGGGCAGTTCCTTGTTGTTACGCCATGCGATTGCGGCGTCGAGCATGACGCGACGGGTCAGGATCACCATGCGGTCGGAGGCGGCAAGATGCTCAAGCGTGCGGTCCACGATATGCCCCATGCTTTCCTGAATCGCCTGATCCTGAAGCGGCACACCGACGATGCCGGTGTAGCTGTCGCCAGAGCGCTGCCATTCGCGGTCGATGCCATAGTCATTGGAGGCATCCTTGGTCGGGCGCCAGCGGCCTTTCCAGTCCGGCGTGGTCGGCAGATATTCGAGCGGACGTTCCAGCCCTTTGACCGGGGAGCCATCCTTGTACTTGAGCTTTTTCTTGCCACCGCCCGCCGCGCGCGACAGGTCGATGTTGAAGATCATGCAACTGTCATCGTCGATCGGCACCCAGGCATTTGCGGTCTTCGCCTCGCCCAGCTCGCCACCGCCCGGATAGGTGACCCAGAACGGGAAGAGATAGGAGGCATAGCGTTGGTGCTCATGGCCTTCCATCGCATCGCGCTGCGCCGAATACATCGTGCCGAAGGGCATGACGGATACGTTGATCTTGGGGGCTTTCTCGGTGACCGTATAGGTCTCGGGATCGGACATATCGAGTTGCTCGCCGTCGATCCCCCCCATGTGCAGAAAACCGAGGTGCGAGGTGTCGATGTCGCCTTCGAGCGCCTGCATGTAATTGCAGTCCCGATGGGTCAGCGCGATGTTGCGGTCATCGCCCTCGCCCATGATCGCCTCGATTTCCGGCAGCGGCGGCGGGTTGTCCTGCCGCTCACCGAAATAGGCAAAGACCAGCCCCCCGGATTCACAGGTTTTGTAGGCCATGGCCGGAGTGCCCGCCGGATACTTCGTCTTGTCTTCCAGGTTCGGCTGGTCGAGACATTTGCCGTTCACATCGAATTTCCAGCCGTGATAAGCGCAGCGAATGCCGCCATGCTCATTACGTCCGAAGAACAGCGAGGCACAGCGGTGCGGGCAGCGGTGATCCATCACCCCCACGCGCCCTTCGGTGTCGCGGAACCCGATCAGCTTTTCGCCGAGGATCATCAGCCGCACCGGATCGCCATCGGCAACCAGTTCGGAAGACATGCAAACGGGAATCCAGAACTGACGGAAGAATTCCCCCATCAACGTGCCTTTGCCCACCCGGCAAAGGTCGATATTTTCTTCTGCGGTGATCATGCGTTACTCCTATAGTTCAACTGTGGACACCGGCTCTTGCGCTCCTGCGGGAAGCGGCATGAGAACTCCGGCCTGTTCGAGATTTTCACGGGCTTTGGCGATGGCGGCTCTGGTCTGGCGCACATCGGTCATTGGTGTGTTGAGAAACATATCCGGGGGATAGAATTTCGCCGCCTCATAGAAGGGCACGTACATCTCGTAGCGCGCCCGCAGAAGCGGGTTACTCAGCCCGGTATCGGCGCGGCGATCGCGACGCAGTTTTGCAATGTCGATCATGGCCGAAACGCCGATGCTCTCCTCTGCATTCTCCTGAAACGCCAGCGTATTGCCCAGATGGTCGAGAATATGGGACCGGCCGCCCTGAAACAGGCCGTCCGGAGAAAACCCGATGGCCCCCGCAATATTGGCGGAGACCATGCAGGTCATGTTCTCGGAGATTCGCGCGAGCTTGGCCGCTTCCTGTGCCTCCGAGAAACGCGAATTGGTCGGATGCAGGATCACCTCCGCCCCTTGCATCATCATCACGCGAGCCACTTCCGGCACCATGATCTCGCCACAGGCGATGACGCAGAGCTTGCCGAGCGGGGTGTCCACCACGGGAAACACCTCCTCTTGCGGGGTCTTGGCCAGATAGTCGGTCATGAAATCATGCACCGAAGGGAAAGCCGCCACGTTCACACGCCGGTAACGCAGGATCACCTCCCCTGTCGGGCCGATGATGAAAGAGGTGTTGAAATAGCGTCCCGGCCATTCGGGCGGCGCCTCAAAAGCATTGCCGGCAATATAAATGCCTTCACGCGCCGCGAGGTCCTGTAACGGCTGCGTAAGCCAGCCCAGTACGGGTGAACAGGCCCGCTCTATCCATGTTTCCACCGCCATGCCAAGGGGCGGCCCCTGCATGGCGAATTCGGGGAAAACCACCAGATCGGGTTTGGCGTCGGAGGCGCAGGCCGCCTCGATCATCCCGACCAGCCTTGCCTGATTGCGCGCGATGGCGGCGCGGGCGCTGTCGAAATCGGGCGCCTGTGAGGCGCGTTCGCCGATCATCTGGATACAGGTCGCACGCCAGGGCTGCGGGGACTGTGTCTTGAGTGTCATGTGCGTCTTTCATTTGTCTTTGGCCTTGGTCCGGTCATTGCTTCCCAAATTGCCGACCATTGGTATACCAATTACATTTTACGAAGACGTATAAGATTTCAAGAGACAAGTTGTGAAATCGGCGTTGCTGAGGATCTTATGCAAAGTTTGCGCAAAAACTTGGCATTGTCGCGTGACATACAGGCGGAATACTGTGTAAAAACCAGAAACCAGGTGTCATGTTGCCAGAGAAAGCGCGTCCCATAAGGGACCACACAGAGAATGTTATGACCGAAGCCTCACCGATTTCCGCCCACGACCAGAGTGCAAAACCCAACCTGACGGAACAGGTCTATGAGCAACTCATACAGATTCTGATCAGCGGCGAACTGCGCCCCGGCGATGTCATCGTCGAACGCAAGATCGCGGACAGGCTGAATGCATCCCGAACCCCGGTGCGCGAAGCACTCGGACGGCTGGAAGCCGAACGTCTCGTGTTCAAGCAACCCAATCGCGGCGTCACGGTCAGCCCTTTCTCGACCGAAGCGCTGATCGAGATTCTCAATGTGCGCCAATTGCTTGAATCCGAAGCCGCACGTCTGGCCGCGGGGCGCATCCCCGCGGATAAAATCGAGAAAATTCGCGCCCGTATGATGGAACTCAGCGAAAAATCTTCGGTTAGCCTGGCCGAAACCTGGGAGGTCGATGACCAGCTCCACTCCGCAATCGCGGAAGCTTCGGGCAATTCGCTCATGGCCGGGCTGATCCGCGACCTGCGGCGGCGCACCCATGTGTTCAACGCCTATCGCAACCCGCATGACTCGCGCTTCGACGCCAAGGAAAACCTGTTTGTGCTCGATATGGTGGCCAGTGGCGACGCCGAAAAGGCCCGCTCGGCGATGTATGACCATATCAATTCCGTGAAAATCGCCATCATCAACCGACTCACCGGCGTCTCTCTCTGAACGCCAGTCTGCCCGAACAATCTGATCGCAGCGCGCAGCCCCTAAAGGGGCTGTTTGTCTTTCTGTCCCCCGCCCGTTCCATAAAAACGGCGCGGCCCTTGCGCAGCGGCGAATTATGTGGAACACATTTGGCATACCAAACGCACACCAAAACTTTCTGGACAGATGACATGATCTATGAAATCACCACCCTGGCCTTGCTCCCCAACCGGCTTGGCGCGGTTATGCCTGCGCTCGGCGACGTCTATGGCAAAGCTGCGCCCTCAGGCGAGATGCTTGGCTGTTTCTCCGTCGAATTCGGGGCCCTGAACCGCTTCTATCTTCTGGCGAAATACGAAAACACCGAGGCCCTCTTCGCCGACCGCGCCAAGCGTCTGGAAGACAGCGATCCTTATGGCATTACCGAACATCTCGGCAACGTCGCCCGCACGGCCTATAAGCCCCTGTCTTTCTCCCATGACATCACGACCGGAGATTTCGGCCCGTTCTATGAATTCCGCACCTATACGATTGCGCCGAACGGTCTTGCCGAAACCGAAGAAGCCTGGGCCAAGGTCATTACCGAACGCGAAACCATGTCGCCGCTTCTCGGCATCATGGGCTCCCTTGAAGGTGCGCCGAAGAAAATGGTGCATATCTGGCCCTACAAAAGCATTGAAGAGCGCATGAAAGCCCGTGCCCAGGCGTCCAAAGTCGGTATCTGGCCCCCGCCCGGAGGCTCGAACCAACTTACGTCCCTGACCTCGGAACTCACCGTGGCGACCGCCGTTTCGGGTCTCAAATGAACGCCCGACATCAGATCCCGCAGGCTCTTCTGGAGAGCCTGCCTCCGCCCCCCGCACCAGTGGCCTGTTTCCGCCCGGCGCGGGAGATCAACGGTCTGGTCTATCTTTCCGGCCTTGCGCCGCTTGAGAACGGCGCCCCCCTCACCGGTCAGATCGGCACCGAGATCGACCTTGCCGAAGGTCAGCGCCGGGCGCGTCTGGTCGGTCTGGCGCTCTTATCGAATCTGCGCGCCACAATCGGCGACCTCTCACGCGTCACTGCCGTGATCAAGGTGAACGGCTATGTCAACGCGCCTGCCGGTTTCACCGACCATCCGCAAATCATCAACGGCTGTTCCGACGTATTCATCGAAGCTTTCGGAGAAGCCGGAGAACATGCCCGGACGGCCGTCGGCGTGGCATCGCTTCCGGGGAATATCTCCGTGGAGATCGAGGCCATCGTCGCAGTAAGCTAACCTGTCGGCGGGCAAGTCGATGACACTCACAGACAGCGGACTTCTCATGGTATAATACTGTCTCTGTGCTAGCATTACTGCAATGAAGAAGACGGACTATGTGCCAACGGCGGAATGAACCGTTTTCTGCGGATTTCAGCCGCAAAAACCGTCCCAAAACCGTTCCAGAAGAAACAAATGGTGTCGTAACGTCCGCCGATGCCACGTTCGTGCAGAAGATACTCCACATTCCTAAGCACAAGCGGAAACTGGATGTAGAGCATCACCGTCAGGCGAATGATTTCAGGTCAGGTTTGAAAGTAGCAGAATGGCAAGCCTTTGGTCATGCCAGAAGGCTACGAGACCACCCTTTTCTCCCCAAAGACAGTTTCTCTGACAGAGCCGACAGATGCCGCCCGAAAAACGTGAAAAGCAAGATGTGACGACAGATAATAGGGGGGTGTTATGGCGGGCCGAAGACGGCGAAACTGAGAACTACATCTACGCTATAGCTCCACATGGACTTTCAAAATAAGGAAAACCGCATCTCGACGACAATCAACGTCCCCATACCATTTAAATGACCCTCTTCAGTATGTTCAGGGGGAGACAGGCCTTGCGCCCCTGAACATATCTTCCATCAGTCTTCCAGCGTCACGGCGACGTAGAACTTTTTCAGGGTCTCCAGCGTACGCCAAGCGCCGGTGACGGGATGGAGAAGCAGGCCTTTCTGGCGCATTGGGACCGGATCAACGAGATTGTCTACCCGATCGCCATGTCCTTCAACGGCTCGATCTCGGCGGAACATGGTGTGGGCCTTTTGAAGGCGGATGAGATTTCAAACTATCGTTCCGAGGTCGAAACCGAGCTGAACCATCGCCTCAAAGCCACGCTCGATCCGGCCGGTCTGATGAACCCCGGAAAATTCATAGGTCACGCGAAAATACGGACACAGAGTTGAGAAGGGGTAACCCCGAATCCACATGATGCGATGTGAGTACGCTCGGCGCTGCTGATGATAAAACGCCGGTCACTCTGGACCCCGCTCAACTGGGCGTGGCCTGCCCTGCGCGGACGACCGCAGGCCTGGCTGAGCGGATCGCCCTGCTGAGCAGCAAAGCAAATCCGCGCTCAAGAATTAACTTTTCTTCTAAGATATATGCCACTAAGCTTCTGTCAGCCGCCTGTCGCGTTCACGCTCCATGTGATCGCTGAGGTCACGTCAGACCGCTCCTATGGGAGTTGCATGACTGTCAGCCCATCAGACGAAATCGTTATATTGGCAGAGGTCAGTCATGGCTGTTTTTATTGCTCACTGGAACGCTGAGCTGTTTCGAAACCACCATCGGGACATGGTATCCTGAGCTGCTGCCGGTTTCGTGGACGGCAACTTAAGCTTTCATAGCTCGCTCCTCGAAGGTCATAGGGCTTAGATAGCCGATGGTCGAGTGGCGACGCGTTGGATTGTAGAACCTCTCAATGTAATCGAACACATCGGCGCGAGCCTGTCTTCTGGTCCGATAGGTTTTGCGCCTGACCCTT
>NZ_QAOH01000027.1 GCF_003050785.1 Celeribacter persicus | reverse complement strand
CTGATCAACTACACCACCCTCATCGTGATCGGCTTCTATCTGATCTACGAAGGTGGCATGCGCATGATTGATCCACCCGAAGTCATGGGGTGGACCGTCGTCATTCTCGGTGGAATCGCGCTTGTGGTCGACACGCTGACCGCAATGCTGACCTATTCGATGCAGAAGGGGAGCGTGAACATCCGCGCGCTTTTCCTGCATAACCTGTCGGACGCGCTTGCTTCGGTCGCGGTTATCGTCGCTGGGTCGATGATCATCCTTTACGACATGCGTTTGGTCGATCCTACCATCACCATCGGCATCGCGATCTACATCCTGTATCTGTCTTTCACTGAAATAGGCGGCCCAATCCGAACCCTGATGCTCGGGAGCCCGCCGGACATCGACAACGAGGCCGTCGTCGAAGCGATGCGGAAAGTCGAAGGCGTCGCCGACGTCCACCACGTCCATCTCTGGCAAATGCAAGAGCACGAGGCTGCGCTCGACTGCCATGTCGTCGTGGCAGCCGAAGGGTGGTCGAAGATTGAAGAGATCAAGAGCGCGATCAAGAAGCGGCTGAAGGAAGAATTCGGCATCAGCCATTCCAGCCTCGAATTCGAGCACGAGGATCGCGCTCATCAGAACGCCGATCTCTACTGTCACGGCAACGCAAGTGAAAAGGAGAAGACCAATGTTCAAGGAAACGCTGACCGAGCGTGATGATGTCATCGGGCTCGTCTGCGAAGGCAAGTTGACGGAGACAGAATTCAAGCAAATGCACGCGCTGCTTCATGAGCGTCTTGGAACAACCGATAATCCGGGTCTGGTTCTCGACCTTACAAGTTTCGAGGGCTACGAAGAGCCTTCGGCGATGCTGGAAGATCTGAAGGTCGACACCGCCCACGTGAACGATTTCGGTCGCATAGCGGTTGTCGGAGAACGCAGATGGATGGAATGGGGCGCACGGGTGGTCAACCTACTGACGGGCTCCGAGATGCAGTGGTTCGAATCCAGCGATACCGAGTCCGCAATTGCGTGGGCGCGTGACGGGTAGCCAGCGATTCTGCAAGAAAAGGATTCTGGCCTGGAAATTGACATCACATCAGATGCTTCACGATTAATGGAGGATCGGAACGATCTAAATGTAGTCAGCAACATTTGTCTGCTCGGATGAAAAAATCCGATGAAGTTTGATGTCGACTTTAGGCTGCAAAATAAGTCCCTACGCGCTGAATTCTTCGAAATTTAACATAAACTTCATTATCTGCCGATTTTCTGTACGCGGGGGCAGAGCCTTCCCGGATCCAAAGCTTGGCAGGTGAATCTACCTGGATATCTCCCCTGCCAGCACCGCTCGTCCGTGCACCGCCAACGTCGCTGAAAACCTCTGGCACCCAAACTCGTGGATCACATCGAGTACACGCGCTTCGTAGGCAGTGTATCCGATCAAGCGACACAAGTCGGACGCGTGGAACTGGCGGTTCGAAGTTGGTGCGGCTTGCATCTGTCTCAGCAATTCGCGCTCTTTGGGGTCCGTTATTGGTCTCGCGGGCGGCTTGACCGCGGGACGAGTTGGAGTTCCCGACGAATTTCGCCACCGGCGCATGAAGCCAAGCAGGAAGCCGGCCGGCACCCTGCCGTTGCCTCGGGACCGATTGAAGGCGAGGAAGCGATCCCAGATGACCTGGGTGTCGATGTTCCAGCAGGGCAACGTGGCCTTCGCTGCTTTGATGAGCTCTGCCCAACTGGTCTGAAAAACGTTCGAACTCGCGGTGATGTCGATCAGTCCTGAGAAGATAGTTTTGTTATTATTATCTCTAGATAGTGATGTGTCACCTTCACCTGACACGAGATCATGGGTTTCACTCTCCTCGTCGAAGGCGGAAAACCGAAAGATCCAGGGCGCGAACTTTCCATTCGGCTTTGCCCGCTCGAGCTGCAACTTCGACGTCTCAAGTTCGCTCAATAGAACCGAAAGATATTGTCGTGAAACACCCATCTTCTCCGCCAGGGCCGAGAGGGTGAAGGCTGCCGTTCCGCGCGACAAACCGTTGTAGCCATCCTTCCAGGCGATGGCATCGAGGATGAGGGTAGCAAGCTTGTGCGCAGCAACAGAGAGATTTGTCTGTGTGATCCGTCGCAGGATCAGGCCGGTCGTAGGTTCCATGGTCGAGGTCTCCTTGGAGAACCGACGCCATGTCGTGAGACAACAACATTCTTGCCAGCAAAACAACTTTGCTGGTTGCGGGTGTTTTAGCGGTGCGCTAGGAAACTCTTGTTCACGGAGTTTTCTAGCACGGCGTCAGGCTTCACGGTCTGGCGTCGTCTCCTTTTCGGGGGTTTTGCACAGCCTTCCGTGCGGGGTTGTCAGGACGCGCGCGGTAATACCGCGCGCAGATTTTGTCAGTAGCGAACCTCTTCAGAGCCATAGTTCCCGGCGTGATCACGCCAGTCGACGAAGACGGAACGGTAAAAGTAGCTGCCGCATCCATTCGGGATGCTCAGGCCGGATGCGGCTGGCACCTGGCCCACGGTGGATCTTGTCCATCGGTAGTCGCCCTGCACGCCGTAGGACCCCAATCGCGTCGAGTCGCTGCGATTGCAGTCGCCATCTCGGTTTTCGTGCTGGCGATACTGGATGTGATAGACCCGTATGCTGCGCACGAAATCAAAGGCGTCGCCCGAAATGTCGATGTCAGCTTGCTCATCTGCTTGGACGCGAACAAGGGGTTTCGAAGTCGATTCCTGCGGTTCGGGCGGATCGCGGAACGTGGTGTCATAAAGGCGTTCCATAGGCGACATCGGGCTGGGATCGTTGAACGACACACCCATCGGACACCGCCAGATTTGTAAGGGCGGCTCGATCGGCCATGGTGTGATCCGCCGAATGAAGACCGCTCTGGCATGCGCGCAGGGCGCGGAGGCAGGCCAGCCGCCCGCAAGGCAGAGGAGGATTGCACAGTCCACCTGATAGGCCTGAGCCGGACCTGACGAGGCCATTAGTCCGGATATGGTTAGTGCCGTGGCTGTTGCCACGCTGTGGATCACGTGCTTCATGATGCCGACTCCATCTATAATGGTGCAGCGATACGAAACAACATTAATGATAGCAAGGAGATTTGATTGATGGTTGCTTGCGACTGTTCGCTTGTGTCGCTTGACCGCTTCCAAGATCTGACGCCGGTTCTGGCTGCTTCTGCGTCTTGAAAGTGGCCAAAATTGCGGACCCCTTTCATGTTAGCTGCTAAACAAACGTCTGTTACAAAGGGGAAATTGGGTGTTCCAATGTGGCCGCGAAAGTGGTCACGGAAGGACAGATCGAATGAGCCCTCCAAACCGCGTGGCGCAGCGCTCCTGGCCTCGGGAAGGGCTGTATCGGGAAACTGCCCGGCCCGGCTCTCCGCATGGAATCCGGGAGCAGAAGGGCGGGAGCAGCCAGCGAGCCGATTTGGGGCCCAAGTTGGGATCGAGCATGAGCTTGAATATCTATGTCAGTATCTGATACGATTGAGCATGGATAGGAGAGTCTGATGCCAAACGTCCACCTGACCGAACCGATGCAGAAATATGTGCAGGCGCAGATCGAGTCCGGCGCCTACGCCAATCTGAGCGAAGTCGTGCGCGCCGGCGTAAGGATGCTGATGGAGAAGGATGGCGCCCGGCAGTTCTATGCCCTCAAGGCCGACCTAGAGGAAGCAGCCTCCCTGGCCGAAAATGGGGATTTCGCCGAGTTCGATGCTCATGCCTTCGAACCGGATGCATTTGATCGCTGACCCATATGATTATTCGACTTTCCGGTCGGGCCAGGGCCGACCTTGAAGAGATCCGTGCCTACACCGTCGAAACTTGGGGTAGGGACCAATGGCTCGTCTATTACCGCCAGTTGGTCAACGCCTTCGAGCAGATCACCGGGGATCCCGACCGGGGTCGGGACAGGAGTCTCTTCGTTCCGGGGTTGCGGTCCGTCAACTGCCAACGTCACGTGATCTTCTACAAGCGGCTAGATGCGGCGGATGGGGCGGCAGTCATCCTGCGCATCGTGCATCAGCGCCGCAACATGCCCGCGCTCGTCTACTACGAGGATCTCGACGGCGGTTAAGCCCTTGCGTTTCCTCATTTCAATGGCTCGACCAGTCTTCCATAGTCTTCACTGACCTCGTGAAACGCGCGTTGGCGCCCGCCATCGAGGCAACGAAAGTAGTCCTACACATCGGCAAAGTGGGTCTCAAAATCGCTCAAACCCGACCAATTTGAATGTTGGAAGCGCTAAGAATTACTGCTTCGATACCTGGTCATCACGCGAGCACTCAATGCCCATTGTGATCATGTTGATGTGGCTCGGTTTTTGTGCGCTGAAGAAACCAATGCTCAAAGATCAATACACAAGCCATGATCGCGAATGCGACCACTACAATCATTGGATCGCTCTGCCACTTTAGTGAAGCGAATACGGCAAGCACGATCGCGTCGAGACCGATTGCAGTCAACATGATCCATCCATGCGCAGAAAGCTCGGCCCTAAGGTTTCGGTACACTCCCCAGTGAATAACCATATCCATTACAAGGTAAAAGAAGGCCCCCATCGACGCTATTCGGCTAACGTCGAAGAGAATGGTCAGCAGGCTCGCAATCACTACTGTGTAGATCAGTGTATGGTCGCGGACTCCGCCTGACATCCCAAAATGACTGTGCGGGATCAATTTCATCTCTGTCAGCATTGCCAACATACGAGATACCGCAAAGATGCTGGCAATCACGCCTGATGCAGTTGCGATCAAAGCGAGCGCGACGGTCAGATAGAAGCCCGTTTCCCCAAGGGACGGTGCTGCCGCTTCCGCGAGCGCATAGTCTTTTGCTTCGACGATCTTGCCAAGCGGCAAGCTGCTTCCCACCGCAAATGCTACCAAGAGATACACCACTACGCAGACCGCCAATGAAATGATGATCGCGCGTCCGATGTTGCGGTGTGGGTCCACTATCTCGGCGCCGCTGTTGGTGATTGTCGTGAACCCTTTGAATGCCAGAATTGCCAACGCTGTGGCACCAACAAATCCGCTGAGACCCTGTGAAGCTGTTCCATCTCCTGTTGTGCCAAAAGTAAACCCGCCGGCCCAAAGCGCAGAGATCCCAAACAGAGTGATACCGCCAACCTTCAGTACCGCGAGCAACTGGGAAATCCAGCCTACAGAGCGGTTGCCCGAGATGTTGACGACATAGGCTGCGATAATGAGAGCAACGCCTATTGCCGGAACCAGTAAGCCATCTGGTGCAATGCCCAGTCCACGGAGCAAATAGTTTGCGAAGGTCCGTGCGACTAGGCTTTCGTTAATGACCATTGACAGAGCCATAAGCAAAGCCGCTGCAGCGGCTACGGCGGTTGGTCCATAGGCCTTTTGCAGGATCATTCCAATTCCGCCAGCTGACGGGTAGGCATTGGACATTCTTATGTAAGTGTAAGCGCTGAAGGCTGTAACGATGGCTCCAACGATGAACACAAGTGGAAAGGTAGGGCCGGCCAGTTCCGCAATTTGGCCTGTGAGTGCCAGAATTCCGGCGCCAATCATGACACCAGTCCCCATGGCGACGGCATCCCAAAGAGAAATGCTGCCCGCTTTATAGTCGCTATTCATCGTCGATCTGCTTTCTATTTTTGAGGGTCAAAAAGACAAAAGGCAGTGCTGTCACAACCCCAAGTCCTATCGTGATCCATTCAGCCGTTCCCCAATCCCCTGACATGGCCACAGCTCCAAAATGGGCAAGAACAAAACTCGCCGGCAAAATCCCGGCAAAAGTTGCCAGCATGAAGCGCCATAGATGAAGTTGGCTCAAGCCCGCAACATAGCTGATTGCATCGAAAGAAACGAATGGAAGCAGGCGGGACGCAAACACTGATAACATCAGAGCCTTTTGCGACCCCAACAGCCCGAACTCTGAATACTTACCCAAAAAACGCCGAACTGTGCTTCGACCGAGTTTTCGCGCGAAGACAAATGCGATTGTAGCACCGAGCTCCGAGCCTATGGCTACGTAGGCGGCTCCGAGATAGTGACCAAATGCAGCCCCGGCGGCAAGTGCGATTGGTGCGCTCGGTATGGGGCTTGCGACAATCGCGAGGGCCATGAGTGCAATAACCGCGAGGGGGCCAACGGCTCCGGCATTTTCAATATGGCGCTGCACTTCAGCCTGTGAAAAGGCGACCCCAAGATTGCTCAGAGAAACCGTGCCCGAAAAAAAACCGAAAGCTGCAAGAGACAGAACTGTTGCTATCGCCAAACAACCAATCAGGCGACCATATCCCCATGCTTGCACGATCATGTGACCGTGAACTGCGCCATCATTCCTCCATCTTCGTGTTCAAGGATGTGACAGTGATACATGAAGGGATTGGCGCGATCTGCCGTCTGCTCAAAGCTGACCAGGATATCGACTCGGCCATTTACGAGCACGGTATCCTTCCAGCCAGAATTTTGTATGCTTGGTTTCTTTCCGTTTTCGGCGAGCACCTGAAACCTCACGCCATGAACATGAAACGGGTGCATCATCATGTTTGAGGAGACTTGCCAAATCTCGGTCGCCCCCTTCGAAAGAGACAAGTCTATCCTCCCCATGTCGAAGGACTGCCCATTGATCGCAAACCGATCATTCGACCTACGCATCATCATGCCCATCCCCATTGGCATATCGAGTGTGATCTGACGTGTATTGACTGATCGGGCCTCACCGTCAGGCAGGACGCCGCCCAAGTCGGCGGGTATTTCCAGAATGCGGGCAGGAAGTCTCGCATCCACACCAAAGGGTACAACTACGAAGCTCCCCCCAGCAGTGCTCGCGCCGCCCATCATCCCACCCATCATCTGATTGGGATTTGCAGAGGATACCAGCGTGCCAGCCTCTCCTCCCGAAAAATCGACGAGGACTTCGTATCGTTCGCCGGGAGCGATCACGAGGGACTCAATGGCGACAGGTTGATTGAGATAGCCACTGTCCGTCGCGATGAGGTGCATCTCGCGACGGTCAGAAAACGATAGGGGATAAATCCTCGCGTTCGAGCCGTTGAGCAAGCGCAAACGGACAATACCGCGAGGGACGACAGCCTGGGTGCCTAGCTGACCGTTAACAAGAATGACATTGCCCATGAAACCCATCATCTGATCTGGCATAGACAGGCCATAATCGATGCGGCCCTGCCGGTCGAACCGGCGGTCTTGCAGAACCAAGGTCAAATCATCGACGCCGTATGAGATCGGGAGACCCCGAGCATCGTCCCGACCGTCATCAACGTGGATCACACCGGCCAATCCCCTTTGAACTTGTCGTCCGGTGTCACCATGAACGTGCGAGTGGTACCAAAGAGTAGCGGGTGGTTGTGTCAGATCCAGTTCGGGAAACCAAGTCGTGCCCGGTTCAATGGTCTGGTGTGGGCCGCCGTCAACTTCGCCGGGTATCAGCATACCGTGCCAGTGCACCGAGATTTTCTCTGACAGCGTATTGTCGATCTGTGCTTGCGTCGAAGCTCCTGCGGGAAGACGTAGCGTAGGCCCCAAAAAGGATTGGTTGAACCCCCAGGTCTCACCGCCGCCCAGTCCTGTAAAATCGGTCTTGCCCTTTTGGGCAGTCAGACGGAAATGCCGATCGCGGGTTGCGTCGAGCAATGGTGGCATAGCCAACGCCCTGACACTCCCCTGTGCGATGGCCGCCAGCGGACCTGTGGCGAACGGCAGGCCAGCCAAGCCGGCGATGAAGGCTCTACGATTTGTCATGGTATAGCTTGTGTCTCACGCTAGCTCACTTGGGAGGGCGGCCAGTGCGGCTTCTCTTGTTACTGTCGGCAGACCTTGCTCGATCCAGCCGGATCTCCCCGGGGCGCCAAGCATCCCGCCTACGGCGTCAACAAAGCCGGCAGCTTTCGCTTCACGCAACTTGCTCATTACGAGACCTGAGCGATGGCCGGTCCGACAAATCAGGGCGACCGGGCGTCCCGCAGCAAGATCGCGGGCGTCGAAGAGGCGCTCCCCGAACCGCGGATGGGTCATGTCGATTGGCCACGCCCCCTCCGCGACGCCGGTATCTTGCCATTCCTCGGGTCTGCGGATGTCCACAAGCCTTGCCAAATCGCTTTTCAGCGCATCATGGAGAGTATCGAGCGCCCATACGTCATGGTTGTCAGCCCAAGCTGGCGAATAGGCAAGCAAGGTGCTCGATGCGAACAGGCCAAAAGTTTGACGGCGGCTCAGCATGGTCTGCCTCCTCAGTTTAGTTTATGCATTATCAACCGCAGATCGCAGCATATCGCGCACCTGCGCGGCGACTTCGTGCAGCTTCTCATTCTCGACAGCGGCCATCGAAGCCACTGGATCAACAGCGCTGATTTCAGTGCCGTTTTCGACCGTCCGCAAGATCACATTGCAAGGCAGCATCGATCCTATACGGGGCTCCAGCCCAATGGCCTCCCATGCCATATGAGGGTTGCACGCACCCAGAATGCGGTATCCATCCATGTCGCGGTCAATCTTTTTCTTCATTGTTGCCTGTACGTCGATTTCGGTCAGTACACCAAATCCCTTTTCTTTCAGGGCTTCGCGCAGGCGCATCTCCGCATCATCAATCGCCGTATTGGGCAGATGTCTGTTGTAGGTATAACTCATTTTGAGCCCTCTCGATCTTGTTCAGGCAAACCCAAAGCACCGAACCGTTGACGGGCTTACCTGAATGGGGAATTTCTGAACGACGGGGTTCAGTTGTCTTCGTCCGTCATCATTCCGGGATTTGCGGCCATACCCTGTGCCATGTTGTCGGCAGGGGCGACCATTTCGCCTTGAGAAATCTGGCCGTCGCCATCAGCATCAAGCATCTGGAAACGATCGACCATGGTCTCGCGCATCGCCTTGGCGTGAAGCGACGCGAATTCGTCAATCGAGAGCGTGCCATTACCGTCGGCGTCATAGTCCGACAGCATCGACTGAAGGCCCTCATGCGCCTCTTCGGGAGACACCGCGCCGTTTCCATCCATATCGAACATTGACATCATGTTGCCCCCCATCATCGGGAACATACCTTGACCGGTTGTGCTTGGTCCCATCATGCTGCCGTTTCCGCTCATCATGCCCGAATGCATTTGCATCATCATGCGCATCATGCCGTGCATCATCTGAAGATGCTCGGCCATCTGACTGGGATCCATCATGCCGCCACCCATCATCATTCCGGGCCCGCCCGTCCCTGCCATCGGTTGAGCAAGTACATTGGGAGAGACGCTTTCAGCGCCCGCAGCTTGGTGATGGCTGTCATCGGCGAGCGCAGCACCTGCTGTGAGAACGGCAACCAGAAGACCGGTAGAAACTTTTGTTGAGTAGGACATTTTGAAGCCTTTCCTTCTTTTGACCTCATACAACTTGGCATCAAACATTTGAATGTAAGGACGTACACCCGTGGATTTGTATCCGTCTGTCGCAATGGACAGGGGCTGATACAATTGGCGACAAAAAGGAACCTGACCGTCTGATTTCCAATGCTTTAGAAGGGCCCCATGCAACACGCGCCACATATTCTCGTCGTGGATGACCATGAACAGATCCGGAAAAGTGTAACCCGCTATCTGGAAAAGAATGGCATGCGAGCAACCGCTGCCAAGGATGCGGCGGAGATGGACGCGAAGCTGGCTGTCGGAAGCTTCGACCTACTGGTCCTGGATATCATGATGCCTGGCGAGGATGGCCTTTCCGTTTGCCAACGTCTGTCAAGCGAAGGGCGACTGCCGATCATCATGTTAACCGCGCTCGGTGAAGATGCGGACCGTATTGTCGGTTTGGAGATCGGTGCGGACGATTATCTTCCCAAGCCGTTTAATCCACGCGAACTCCTTGCGAGGATCAAAGCCGTCCTGCGAAGAAGCGAGCACAAAGAGGCCTTCACCGGATCTCTGAGCGGCCGCAAAGTCCGCTTTGCACACCTTACCTTGGATGTAGACCGGCAGGTGCTTCTCGACGACGCGGGACAAGAGACCGCTCTTACGGTCGCAGAATTCAAACTGCTGACGGTCCTTCTGGAGCGCCCTCGGATGGTGTTGAGCCGCGATCAGTTGCTAGATCTTTCTCAGGGCATTTCCGCTGGTCCGTTGGACAGGAAAATTGACAACCAGATTTCGCGCCTTCGGCGAAAGCTCGAGCCCGACATTCTCCGTCCACGTATTATCAAGACGATCAGAAGCGGCGGCTACTGCCTGTCGGTCGACGTCGAGGTGTCCGAATGATCTGGCGGCTCCTACGATCTCTCCGGGTCCAACTCGTTCTTCTCATCATTATCGCGTTGGGGATCGCACAGTTTGTCAGCCTGTGGCTCTTCGCCGATGAACGAAGCCTCGCCATACGGGCTGCTCTTGGGTTTGAGGCAGCTGGACGAGCGGCAAATGTTGCGCGCTTGATTGAAGAGGCACCCGCTGACCTGCGCCCATCAATTATCCGCGCGGCGAACTCGCCCCTTGTTCGCTTTGACCTCGGGACGAAGCCGCTTGTGCAACATAGCGACCATTCGGATGGCGGGTTGGTTGAAACCCGCGTCCGCGCACTCCTGAACGACAGCTACAGTCGCGACATTCGTGTGGAGCTTCACCAGATCCAAGGCGCGATCCTGCCGCTACCGAACCTTTCGCACGAAATGACCGAGATGCACTTGGCCATGATGCGAGGTGAACTGTCCGCAATCGAGATGAACCTTTCAATTTCGATCGCCGGCGGCCAGTGGTTGAACGTAAGTACGCGCTTTGAGCGTCCGCCGATCCAGTGGCCGCTTTATTCCATGCTGACATTTGGTCTGACGGCAATGGCCCTGTTGGTCGCAGTGAGCTGGTTTGTCATGACCGGACTGCTGGGCCCTCTGCGGCGATTGGCCTGGGCGTCGGAACGATTGGGGCGTGGAGAAGACATAGACGCGTTGCCAGAACGGGGACCCCAGGAGGTTCGGGAGCTGACCGCTGGTTTCAACCGTATGCAGGACAGGCTGACACGGTTCGTTGCCGACAGAACGAGGGTTCTGGCGGCCCTTGGACATGATCTTCGATCTCCGCTCACCGCAATGAGAGTACATTCAGAAATGGTAGAGGAAGACGAAACCCGAGAGAGTCTCGTCGCAACCGTCGAAGAAATGCAGTCGATGGTGGAAGCAACCCTTACCTTCGCGAAAGGTCTCTCAGGGAACGAACCAATGCAGGATGTTGACCTGCAATCGTTCCTAGAAGCTCTGCGGGGGGATATGGTCGTACCGTTTGTGCTCTCTGACGGCCCCGAAGTCACGGTTCGATTGCGCCCCAATGCCATTCGACGCGCATTGCGAAACGTGATCGAGAACGCGGTGCGCTACGGCGGGTCCGCAACCCTGGGCTGGATATCAGCCGAGGGGGAAATAGAAATTTCCGTCACTGACAGAGGGCCGGGGATTCCAACCGCAGAATTGGAACGCATATTTGACCCATTCTTCAGGCTTGAAGAAAGCCGATCTCTGGAAACCGGCGGGCATGGGCTGGGCCTGTCGATCGCAAGGTCCATTCTTCGTGCGCAGGGTGGGGAGATCAGTCTGGCGAACCACCCGGACGGGGGGCTTATCGCGACAATTCGATTGCCAGTTGCTGAAACATGAAATGACAGAAAAGGAAACCGACATGCTTAGACTTACCAACACAACCGCAGCATTCACACTGTTAGCGACGACCGCCATGGCGGACCCCGGCGGAGATTATTACGGCCACATGTGGGGCGGTGGATTTGGAATGCTGGGAGGGCTGATGATGATCGTGTTCTGGGGCGTGATTATTGCGCTGATATTCTTCGCCGTTCGCTGGTTCAGCGAAAAGGGCCGTGCCTCCGGGTCGAGCGCGCATGACATTCTCAGGGATCGCTTCGCGCGCGGTGAGATTGATGAAGACGAGTATCGCAAGCGCAAAGCCGCTCTAGACGACTGAGAAAGTGATCACCAGTCGACCCCACTGCTAAAGATCGTGAGGCTCCTATGACCCCGGAACTCGGCCATTTTGTGCTGGCCCTCGCATTGGCGTTGGCCCTCGTCCAATCGACTATTCCTCTTTTCGGCGCGGCCCGGGGCAATCTTCTCTGGATGCGTTCGGCCCGGTCGACTGCTTTTGGGCAGGTCGTCTTCGTCGGACTTGCCTTTGCAGCCTTGATGCGCGCTTTTGTTGTCTCTGATTTCACTGTTTTGAACGTTGCGAACAATTCGCATTCGCTGAAACCAATGATCTTCAAAGTCGCGGCGACTTGGGGAAGTCATGAAGGATCGTTGCTTCTCTGGGTCTTCATTCTGACCATCTTCGGTGCTGCGGTTGCTGCTTTCGGCTCAAACCTACCGGAAACACTTCGAGCGCGAACTTTGGCAATGCAGGCATGGATCAGCGTCGGGTTCCTGTCCTTCCTTCTCTTCACATCCAATCCGTTCGAGCGCGTCTTTCCTCCGCCGCTTGATGGCGCTGACCTCAATCCTCTGCTCCAGGATATCGGCCTCGCGATGCACCCGCCTCTGCTGTATTTTGGATATGTCGGTTTCTCGATCGTCTTTTCGTTTGCAGCCGCAGCCTTGATCGAGGGACGGATCGACACAGCCTGGGCAAGATGGGTTCGACCCTGGACACTGGCCGCGTGGATCAGCCTGACTGCGGGGATAGCTCTGGGATCGTGGTGGGCATATTACGAACTGGGTTGGGGTGGATGGTGGTTCTGGGACCCGGTTGAAAATGTCAGTTTTATGCCCTGGCTTCTCGGGACAGCACTTCTCCATTCGGCGATTGTCACTGAAAAGCGTGACGCGTTCAAAAGCTGGACAATCCTACTCGCGATCTTGACGTTTTCGCTGTCACTCCTCGGCACATTTGTGGTTCGGTCTGGCTTGCTGACCTCTGTGCATGCTTTTGCCGTGGATCCGGAGCGAGGCCTATACATTCTTGGCCTGCTTGCGATTTCAATTGGTGGCTCACTTGCACTCTATGCGTGGCGGGCGCCAATGATGGAAGGTGGCGGGTTGTTTAAGCCGATTAGTCGAGAGGCAGGGTTGTTGCTAAACAACCTGATCCTGGCTACAGCGACTGGCACGGTTCTGTTCGGTACGCTTTATCCGCTGTTTCTCGAAGCCGTTTCTGGTGACAAGATTTCCGTCGGTCCGCCGTTCTTCAATGGCGCGTTCGTACCAATGATGCTCCCCTTGGTTTTTGTCATGGGTCTGGGGCCGTTTTTGTCCTGGAAACGAGCCGATCTCGTCGGAGTGCTTCAACGTGTCCGCTTCGTGGTGGTGCTGGCGGTGCTGGCAACGCTCGCAATTTGGTATTTCGCCAAAGGCGGGCCCGTGTTGGCATATCTTTCGATCCTCATCGCGCTTTGGTTGTTTTTTGCTTCCTTACGTGAATGGGCGCTGCGGGTTCGTTTGTTCGAGGTTCCGCTCCAGGAAAGCATCCGGCGTGCCCGCAATTTGCCCCGCGCGGCGCATGGAATGACGCTCGCTCATGCGGGAGTTGCGGTCTTGATGATCGGCATGATTGGCTCTTCGGTTTGGAAATCTGAAGAGATCGCATTTGTAGAGCCCGGCACGAGTGTCAACATTGCGGGATTTGATGTCACATTTGAAGGTGTGCAGCGCGTTCGTGGCCCGAACTATATTGCGGATCAGGGAACCCTGCGCGTCGAAAGGGGCGGCTCTTTCGTGACGGCTCTCAAACCTGAACGGCGCAGCTATCCGGTCGCACAAAGTACGACAACAGAATCGGCGATACGGTCAACCCTGGCGGGAGACCTATACGCTTCGATCACGGAACCCTCTCTGGACAAAGCCGAAGAGAGCGGTGCCTGGACTCTGCGTATTCTCTATGAGCCATTCGTCGGCTTGCTTTGGTTGGGTGCGGCCATGCTTGTCATAGGCGGCAGTCTGTCCTTGTCCGATCGCCGCTTCCGGGTCGGGGCACCCCAAAGCTCCAAGGCACGATCCACGAAACCGGTCGCAGCGGAGTGAGCAATGAAACGAGCTGTAGCGATTATTCCCTTGGTACTGGCAGTGATTGTCGGCGGATTTTTCTTGTGGGGCCTGAATCCCAATCGTGACCCAAGCGAGATTCCTTCGGTTCTCATTTCTCAGCCAGCTCCCTCGTTCATTCTCGGGCCGGTGCCGGGTCTTGATGTACAGGGACTGTCTCGGGAAAACCTGCTCGGAAACCCAACGCCAGTCGTCGTTAATGTGTTCGCTTCCTGGTGCGTTCCCTGTCGTGCCGAACACGCGGTTCTGAGCGCTTTGGTTGAGCGCGATGGCGTGCGTTTGTTCGGGATCAACTACAAGGATCAACCGGTAGACGCGGTCAATTGGCTTCAAAATCTCGGGAACCCGTACGAACGTATTGGCTTGGATCTGTCAGGTCGTGCCGGGATCGAGTGGGGGATTTCGGGTGTGCCCGAGACATTCATTGTCGGAGGCGATGGAACGGTGCTCTACCGATACGTCGGCCCGATCGTCGGTGAAGAGGCTGTATCAACCTTTCGCCAGGCTCTCCGACAAGCGGGTGTGTTAGAGGAGAGGAGCTGACATGCGTCGTTTTTTCCTTGTGTTGGCACTCATCATGCCAATGTCTGCGCAGGCTGTTGAGCCCGACGAAATCCTCTCCGATCCAATCCTCGAGGCTCGGGCACGGGAGGTTTCCAGGCAGCTTCGCTGCGTAGTTTGCCAAAATCAGGATATTGACAGCTCGAACGCCGGCGTTGCGCGCGACCTACGACTTTTGGTCCGGGAACGGTTGGTTGCGGGTGACACGAACGAAGATGCAATTGCTTTCATCCAAGCGAGATACGGCGATTACGTTCTACTGAAGCCTCCGTTTAAACCCGAGACCTACGCTCTCTGGTTTACCCCCCCACTCCTTGGGCTCTTGGCTCTGGGGATCGGTGGCGGCATCCTGATGGGCTCTCGAAAAAGAAAAAAAATCGCAGACCTGAGCGATGACGAGGAGGCCGAGGTCGCACGCATTTTCACTTCATCCAGCGAAGGGGACCACCGATGATATGGATTGCAATGGCAGTCCTCGCCTTGACTGCCTCAGGTATTGTTGCGGCTTCGGCGTGGAAGCCTGCCTTGGTGCAAGGTCCGGCCGAAGACAGGACTCTCGCAGTTTTGAAGGACCAGTTGTCTGAAGTCGATCGGGATGCTGAACGCGGCCTGCTTTCTGTCGCAGAGGCGCATGCGGCGCGACAGGAAATCAAGCGGCGGGTTCTCTCCGTGGGGAGAGTAAAAAACACCGGGGAATCCAACGGCGGCGGCAGGGTCATACTCATGGCTGCTGCGGTCTTTGTGCCGCTGTTCGCGGCGGGGTATTACAGTTTTGCTGGAGCGCCAAACCTATCCAGCATCGCTTTCGAGGATCGCCAGGCAGAGGTCGCGCAAAATCGTGAAATCGAAGCGTTGGCGCAGAAGCTATTGCAGCGGTTGCAGGCGGATTCAGAAGGCGGAGCCTTGGAGGGCTGGATGCTCCTTGGACAGACCTTCATGAAATTGGGCCGCGCTTCGGATGCCGCATCGGCCTACGAGCGTGCAACACAATCCATGAATGCCGATTCTGCTGTGTTTTCGATCTATGCGGAAGCTCTCATCGTTTCCGAACAGGGGATCGTGACACCCCAAGCGAAGCGGGCCATTGCAAGAGCACTTGAGCTCGATCCGACCAATCCTGCTGGAACTTTTTACGATGCTGTCGGGCTTGCGCAAGCGGGTGCGAATGAGCAGGCCTACAATCGTCTTCTCACGCGATTGGACGAAGTGGATGGGTTCGCACCCTGGATGGAAACATTTGTCGCGGAAGCAAACCGGATAGGTGCGGCACTGGGCCGAGCGCCTATCAGTTTGTCGGATTATGCTCCAGTAATGTCAGGCAATTCGCCCGGCCCCACTGCTGCAGATGTCGAAGCGGCCAGCCAGATGGATGATGTCGATCGAGATGCATTTATCCGATCCATGGTGGAACGTTTGGCAACACGCCTTGAGGCTGAACCAGACGATATCGATGGATGGATGCGTCTTGGCAGGGCCTACAGGGTGCTCGGCGAAACTGACCTCGCCTTGAACGCGTACAGTCGAGCCAAAGAGCTATTGGTGCCCGTTTCCTCCGAAGACCCGCGCCAAAGTGTCATTTTGCAGTCCTTGGAAGAACTCCAGTCGGGCCAATAGCCCGCGGAAGCTTCACTCGCGATGAACAAACCATGAGAGAGCACGAACGGCGTATGTGCACGATCCGACCTCACCCGAATGACTAGAAAGAATGTCCATGCCTTTGTCCGCACTTCCGTTCCCAAATATCGGGCCGGATATATTTTCGGTTGAGATCGGCACGTTTACGTTGACTCTCCGCTGGTATGCGTTGGCCTATATCATCGGCCTTCTCGTCGGCTGGAGAATTTGTGTTGCCACGGTCAAACGCGCCGCTCTGTGGCCTGCATCGGGCGCCCCGCTAACACCGCGCCAAATTGAGGATCTTTTGACCTGGATTATCATCGGGGTGATCGTTGGCGGGCGGTTAGGGTTCGTGATGTTCTATCAGCGCGGGTTCTATCTTGCCAATCCGTTAGAAATTCTGAAGGTCTGGCAAGGGGGAATGTCATTTCATGGTGGGTTTGCTGGCGTAACCATTGCCGCGCTTGTTTATGGCATCCGTCAGCGTATGCCGCTCCTGAGCATGGCTGACCTTCTCGCTCTGGCAACGCCTCCGGGCTTGTTCTTGGGCCGGATCGCAAATTTCATAAACAATGAACTATGGGGCCGCCCATCGGACATGCCCTGGGCCGTCATATTTCCCGGTGACGCAGCGCAATCATGCCCGGGAATAACCGACATTTGCGCACGGCATCCTTCGCAACTGTACGAAGCCCTTTTGGAAGGCCTGTTGCTTGGCTTCGCTCTCCTATTCCTTGCGTGGCGGCGCGGATGGCTTAGGACACCAGGGGCAATTTGCGGGCTCTTCCTGGCCGGATATGGTTTTGCGAGAAGTTTTGTAGAGTTGTTTCGCCAGCCCGACGCTCAATTCGCAGACGTGAACAATCCGATTGGGTATGTTGTGCAGTTTGGTGACTGGGGGCTTACGATGGGGCAATTCCTTTCCTTGCCGATGTTAGCCGCGGGATTTGGATTACTTTGGCTGGCGCAGAAGCGGTCCGCCATAGGATCGGCATCTTAGGGCGCAAATGAAACTTTCGACGCATTGCCTTATTCTACTGCGATATCCCCTGACGCTTCAGTCGTGATCCTCCTCACCCATTTGGTGCATCATTTCTTCAATCTTTTCGGGGATGTCGCCGGCAGAGAATGCCTTCTGTTCTTCGGAATCGTGAACGAACGCGATGATATCGGCAAGCTCCTGACCTGTGAATTCAATTTGCCCGCCGAGCTCATCCTCTTGGGCAGCGACCATCGCCGGCGCGCCGCGCCACATTCGGGCGGCAAATTCAAACGGGTTCATTGGCAGGTCCATATACGCTGCATCAAGGGCGGGGGCATCCTCGCCTCCGACCCCGTTGATAGAATGACAAACGACACAGCCTTTCGAG
The DNA here is from genome assembly GCF_003050785.1 of Celeribacter persicus. Taxonomy (GTDB): domain Bacteria; phylum Pseudomonadota; class Alphaproteobacteria; order Rhodobacterales; family Rhodobacteraceae; genus Celeribacter; species Celeribacter persicus. Next base: position 11,865 of record NZ_QAOH01000027.1, on the reverse strand, counting down.
GCGAACAGCGCACGCCCCTTGGCTGCATCCATGTTTGGCAGGAACAGTCCGGAGCTCATCATCTGACTCATCGCCCCATTATCTGTCATATGCCCGCTGTCTTGGGCGCCGACTGGCAGCGCCCACACCACAGCAATGGCTAAGATCATCTGTCTGGAAATGTAGGTCATTTTGGTCTCCTTGGTTTGCAGGTGATTGTCTGAACGCTGTTGCCCCTTCTCCGGCGATGGATTGTACCCAATACTGTTTATTGAACGGTCTGATGGACCTCGCGATCGTTCTTGTTTCCCCTCAAATCTGCGCGCGCCGTAGCCGAAGGGAGTTTAGGACGACCGAGATTGAGGAAGCGCTCATGGCAAAGGCCGCAAACATCGGACTGATCAAGATCCCGAGGAATGGGAACAAGATCCCCGCAGCGACGGGCACGCCCGCAGTGTTGTAGATCAGAGCAAAGAACAGGTTCTGGCGTATGTTCCGCATGGTCGCGCGGGCGAGTTTGCGCGCACGCACGATACCGTCGAGGTTCCCTTTGACGAGCGTGAACCCTGCGCTCTCAATGGCCACATCGGCGCCGGTGCCCATGGCAATCCCGACATCGGCCTGAGCCAGGGCAGGTGCATCGTTGACACCGTCGCCGGCCATGGCAACCTTGTGCCCCTTGGCCTGAAGTTCCTTGATGATCTTCGCTTTGTCTTCCGGCATCACATCGGCGCGGATCTCGTCGATGCCTAGACTGGACGCGACGGCCCTAGCGGTACGCTCATTGTCTCCCGTCGCCATGATAATACGGAACCCAAGTGCGTGCAGTTCCTTCAGGGCGGCCGGTGTGGTCGCCTTTACCGGGTCTGCGACGCTGACAAGACCGGCAACGTCATTCTCGACGACGACAAACATAACCGTTTCGCCATTATCCCGACGGGCATCCGCCTTGTCCCGAAGCTCTGCTGCATCAAGTCCGAGGTCAGTCAGGAGTTTCACGTTGCCGAGCGCCACTACCCGCCCGTCCACCGTGCCTTTGACGCCCTTGCCGGTGACCGCCTCGAAGGCGTCGGCTTTTGCCAGGTCGACGCCACGCTCTTCAGCACCGCGTACGATGGCTTCCGCGAGAGGATGCTCGGAGCCGCGTTCCAGCGATGCGGCAAGCCGAAGCACTTCTACCTCATCGTGACCCGGTTCAGGGTAGACGCCGACAAGTTTCGGCTTGCCTTCCGTCAGCGTGCCGGTCTTGTCGACGATCAGGGTATCGACCTTCTCGAACCGTTCCAGTGCCTCTGCATTCCTGATCAGGACACCCGCCTGCGCGCCGCGCCCCGTCGCCGTCATGATAGACATCGGTGTCGCAAGGCCGAGGGCACAGGGACAAGCGATGATGAGAACGGCAACGGCCGCAATAAGAGCATAGGAAAGGGCCGGGACCGGGCCCCAAATGGCCCAGCCAATGAAGGCCAGCACGGCGATGCCAATAACTGCAGGCACGAAATATCCGGAGACCTTGTCGGCGTATTTCTGGATCGGCGCGCGAGACCGCTGCGCATTGGCCACCATCTCGACGATTTGGCTCAGCATCGTGTCGGCGCCGACGCGCGTCGCCTCCATGATCAGGCTGCCGGTTCCGTTGATCGTGGCGCCCGTTACAGGGTCTCCTCCGACCTTTTCTACAGGTACCGGCTCGCCCGTGATCATGCTTTCGTCAACTGAGGACCTGCCTTCGACGACCATACCATCGACCGGCACCTTGTCACCGGGTCGCACACGTAGTCGGTCGCCGACCTGGACCTGTTCCAATGGAACCTCTTCCTCGCTTCCGTCGTCGCGGATAATACGTGCCGTCTTGGCGGCCATATCCAGAAGAGCACGGATCGCCTTGCCAGTGCCTTCGCGAGCGCGCAGCTCCATCACCTGTCCCACAAGGACCAGCGTGACGATCACAGCCGCCGCCTCGAAATAGACGCCGACATGCCCTTCGGCATCCCGGAACCCATCGGGGAATATGCCCGGTGCCAGGACGGCGATGATGCTGAACAGCCATGCGGCGCTTACACCCATGGCAATGAGACTGAACATATTGAGGTTCCTTGTCCGGAACGAGTTCCAGCCACGAACAAGGAAAGGCCAGCCGGACCAAAAGACAACGGGTGTCCCGAGCGCGAGTTCGACCCAGAGGGTGACGCGTTCTCCGAATATCTCGCGCACCCCGCTCAGGCCAAGATAGGGGCCCATGGTCAGCACAAGGAGCGGTACGGTCAAAATGGCCCCCACCCAGAAACGACGGCTGAAATCCACAAGCTCCGGGTTCGGGCCTTCCGCTTCCATGGCGGCCGATTCCAGTTCCAGCCCCATACCGCAGATCGGACAAGACCCGGGATGCGTCTGGCGCACCTGAGGGTGCATCGGACAGGTATAAACCGGGCCAGTGTAGTCGTTGGGAACCGAGTCCAAGTGGTTTGGCTCCACCGCGTCGCCCGTGTGCTGATGATGGGCGTGGTGTTGCGAGGGCTCGCCCTCCGGCACCAGATGCATCTGGCATTTCGGGCAATCTCCCGGTTCGGCGCGGCGTACCTCGGGGTGCATCGGGCAAGTGAAGACCGTGCCCGCGTAGCCAGAAGGAACTTGATCGTCAGATCCGTTGGCATGTTCGTGATGGTTGTTCATTCGGGGATCCTTTCCCGTATTTCTAGCTCATTGCCTCAAACCTAATTCTTCCAGTAACTGGAAGGTCAAGTGGCGCATTGAGCAACTTTCATTTCTGTCGCTAACAGCTCGCCGACGCAGACTGCGTTCGTTGAGTGTGGAATCGTATCGGTACTGACGATCCGCGCGGCACCGGCATGGCGGATTGCTTCCTCTGCGCCGTGTGCGAAAACCGCGTGGATAATTACGCAAGTCGCAGGTCGGGCACCGGCCTGCTCGAGTTGTTCGAGCGTTCGGATCAGCGTGTGTCCGGACGAGGCGATATCATCGAGGATCACGGGTGTCCCCTGTCGGAAAACGGCGCTGCCCGGCAGGCTGATCTCGACCTGCCGATCCCCGGAGCGATGTTTTGTCAGCACTTCGTAGGGGCGTCCGGCGAGCCTGGCGACTTCAGCCACCCATTGCTGGCTTTCGCTGTCAGGCCCAAGGAGCACGGCCTCTGGAACGTTCGCCGCAATCCAGTCGGCCAGCAGAGGGGCTGTGGCGACACGATATGCGGGAATGCGGAACAGCGCTGAAAGGCTCGGGTTGCGATGCAGATGGGGGTCAGCGGTCATCACCCAGTCGAAACATTCATCAAGAAATCCCGCGAAGATCGGGGCGCTCACAGCTTCGCGTGGATGAAACCGCTTGTCCTGGCGCATGTAGCCAAGATAGGGCGCGACCAGCCCCACACGCGCGGCCCCAAGTTCGCGCGCCGTCAGAGCTGCGAAACGCAGAGGCAACGCCAGCCGATCAGGATCGCGCAACGTGGCGAGGAAGGCGATTTCGCGTCCTGCAGGATCGCCGCCGAGCTTCACGAGGGTTTCACCATCGGGAAAATGGTGCAAGTCCACCGGCTGGATTTCGGCACCGGATGTCGCCGCCATTCTGCGCGCCAATGGCTCCATGCCGGGAAAGGGGGCGATAATGGTCATCAGTTTGCCTCCTCAATTGTGCAAAGTCCCAATTGCGCCTCGGCATAGGAGCGGGCGTATTCCAGTTCTCCCAGCGTTTCGGCGTGGATCTCGAACAGCGGCTTGCCAAATTCGATATGGTCACCGATCTGGACCAGAAGGCGCAGCCCTGCGAGCTGCTGCCGCGGTGCGCCGGCGAGTTTCGCTGTGCGCGCGATGCGACGATTGTCAATCGCAATGAGGCGCCCCGCCGTGCGGGAGGTGATCACCGCATGATAACGCGCCTCACCGGGCTCAGTGAAACCGCCTTGTGCATCGCAAATCGCCATGAACTTCGCCTCGGCAGCGCCGCTGTCGAGCAGCTGTGCGGCCACCTTTCGCCCGCCCGCGCTGCCCGTCTCGGGGACAAGGTCCAGCAGCGCTCCAGCGATGTCGAGTGCACGGTCGCGCAGGTCGACAGGGAAGTTCTCGTTGCGGCGTAGCACGGCAAGGACATCTTGGGCTTCAAGTGCGGGTCCAATTCCGCGGCCGACAGGTGCAGTCCCGTCGCTTTGATGGATCGAGAGCGTCAGGCCGATGGCCTTGCCAACGGCGCGGAGCCGCTCTGCCAGCGCAGCGGCGGTTTCCGCCGAGCGGACCTTGGCCGTTGGTCCGACGGGCACATCGATCAGCACGCGCTTCGCACCGACCGCAGCCTTCTTCGACAAGACGCTCGCCACCAGCTGTCCGTCGCTGTCGAAATCGAGTGGCCGTTCAATCCGGATCAGAACATCGTCCGCAGGGCTGAGAGCGAGGTTGCCCCCCCAAACGATGCACCCGCCCTCAGCCTCGACGACGCGTCTCAACGCGGGGATGTCGAGCGAGACGGGAGCCATGACCTCCATCGTGTCGGCCGTGCCTGCGGGGGAAGTGATCGCGCGAGAAGAGGTCTTGGGGATCATCAGCCCCGCCGCCGCGATGATCGAAACGATGATCGGCGTGGTGCGGTTTCCTGGAAGCCCCCCGACGCAATGCTTGTCGTAGATCTCGGCGCCGCCCCAATCCAGCGTTTCGCCCGCCGCCTGCATGGATCGGGTCAGTGCGATGGTTTCCGCAATCGAAAGCCGGTCGCCCGCGCAGGCGGTGATGAAGGCTGCCAGATCGAGATCGGAGAGACGATGATCGAGGACGTCACGAATGATTGCGTCGAACCTTTGCTGCTCAAGGGTTTCTCCATAGACCTTGGCGCGGATCGCTGAGACGGAGTCCGGTGGCTCCGGGTGCGTAAAACTTGCCCGGTCCCCCGGTTGGGGCTTCAGGGCGGCCCAGGCTTCTTCCGACAAGGCGGCAGTGTCGTCGGGCAGCCAGTCGCCATTGGTCAACACGTTCAGCGTGGCAATCACCGACCTGTCGCCGAGCGTGACCTCGATCCGGGTCAGGGCTGCGAAGCCTTCGGCGCGGCAGACGTGGCAGTCTTCGCGCATGAAGACAACGGGTTGCCGGTAAGTGTCGATCCCCGCGCGGGACAGGGCGAGCGTATTGTCGATTTCTGTCATTTTGGATTGTCCAGCCGGATCGTTTCGAGGTGTTCGGGGGCGCGGGCAGGCCAGCCGAGTTCATGTTCGATCCGCCAGCGCAGCCGGTCCGAGGCAGAAGGTTCGCCGTGAGTCACATAGGTCATGCGCGGCGCGCGATCCGACGCGCGCATCCAGGCCAGCAACTCTTCGGCATCGGCATGTCCGGAAAAGGCTTCGAGCTGGATCACCTCTGCCCTGATCGGGAAATCTCGACCGAACATGCGCAGACTGTCCGCGCCAGCGGCCAGTGCCGCCCCGCGGGTACCGCCAGCCTGAAAGCCCGACAGCAGGATTGCGTTGCGCGGGTCGCCGCCGAAGCTGGCGAGGTGATGCAGGATCCGCCCGCCGGTCAACATGCCGCTCGCCGAAATGATGATCATCGGGCCATGCTGCGTGTTCAGCTTCTTCGACTCCTCGACCGAAGTGACCCGCTTGGCGATCTGGAACATCGCAAGGCAATCCTCCCAGGCAACGTGATGTTCTTCGTGATGGCCGTGGTAGATTTCGGTCGCGTCGATCGCCATTGGCGAGTTGAGATAAACCGGCACATATGGGATCTCGCCGCGGTTTTGCAGGCGTGCAATGTGATACATAAGCCCCTGCGCGCGCCCAACCGCGAATGAGGGGATGAGAACCGTACCGCCCCGCCCGAAAACACGTTTCAGGATTGGCAGAAGCTCTTCCTCCGCGTCGATGGCTGCGTGATGGCGATTGCCATAGGTGGATTCACAAACCAACACGTCCGCACCTGAGAACGGTTGTGGTGGTCGCATCAGTGCGTCGTTCTGTCGGCCGAGGTCGCCACTGAAGTGGATTGTCCTTCCCGGCAGTCTGATACGGATCTGCGCCGCACCGAGCAAATGGCCCGCCGGGATGAACTCTGCGGATATTCCGTCACCAACATCGATTGTGCTGTTGAAGGGAACTCTGTGCAAATGCTCAAGCGCCGCCTGAGCATCTTTCAACGTGTAGAGCGGCTTGGGGTTCTTGTGCTTGGAGTATCGGTGCCTTTTGGCAAAACGTGCCTCCTCTTCCTGGATATGGCCGCTGTCCGGCAGGATCAGGCCGCAGAGTTCCTCCGTCGCTTCGGTACACATCACCTTCCCTCGATACCCGCCGCGGATCAGCGCAGGCAGATAGCCTGAGTGATCGAGATGCGCGTGCGTCAGAAGTACGGTGTCAATGGTGGAGGGGCGTACCGGAAACGCCTTGCGGTTGCGGTCCCGCAGCGATTTGAAGCCTTGAAACAAGCCACAATCAACTAGAATGCGGCGATCCCCGGTTTCAATCAGATAGCGCGATCCGGTTACTGTTCCGGCGGCTCCCAGAAAACGAAGTGTTGGGCGAGTGTCCTGTGCCATGATCCTGTGCCTTTCATTCCCATCGGCAGCCCTTCAGGGAAGCGCCACCATCTGATGTCCTTCTCCTTCGACAGAAACTGTTTCACGCGTTTGCAGTGAGCTGGTATCGATGAGCCAAACCACGGGCTCTGCACGGCTTGAGACATAAAGGATGTCGGAGCCTGGAATTACCGTCAGGTGGTAGGGTTCTGGTGCAAGCGTGGCTGTGCGCACTTCCCCGGTAGCGAGTGCAACTGAGGCGAGTTTGTCCTCTCCCCTACCCGCGACGAACAAAGTTGCCCCATCATTTGACAGCCCCAGTCCATGAATCTCGCCGCCAATTTCGAAGGTCCGCAGCTTTTCACCGGTACTCAAAGACAGTTCCAGAACCTGACCTGCGTCCGCGTCTGCCACAAAGAGTCGATCAGTTTCGGGCGAAACCGCCGTATGTTCCGGGGTGTCACCTGCAATGAAGTTGCGACGAACGATACCCCGCGACAGGTCTACTTCGCTGATCGTTCCGTTACCGGTGTTGGAGACGTAGACGAGATTGGGATCAGTTCCGAACGCTGCATAGTTCGGCATCGATCCAGTCGGGACAAATGCCGTCATGCCGAAAGTCGCCAGGTCAATCACCGATATTCCGTCACCTGCCGGATGGGTCGCAACGGCAAAGCGTCCATCAGGGGAAACTGCCGTATGATGTACGGCACCCGGCACCTCTATCCGACGCAGGATATCGCCACTTTTTGCGTCCAGAATCGAGAGAAGACTGATCCCGGCATCGGGTGGCCCCATTGGCGCGGCCTTTGGTGCGTGGTGCGCGGCGTGATCGTCTGCAGACACGGTGGAGGGCTTTTCTAGCGCCGCGACATCCTCGCGCGGGATCTCCGAATAGCTGCCGGCGACCAGATACGGCACGCCGGGTGCGCCTGCGAGACCGTGGACCGCCTCGACATCATTGATCCGACGCAGGACTTTTCCAGTCTCCGCCTGAACCATCAGGACTGAATTGGCGCTGCCCTCTGGAATGAAGACCGTAGGCGGAGCGGCCAAAGCTGGTGCTGACACGAACAAAGTGGCGAGCGTATAGGCGATGCGGGGCGACATGTTCATTTTTGGAACCTTTATCTGGTCGAGATCATGCGGTGGCCGTGGCGAGGGCAGAAAACCGGCGGATCCACGGTTAATAGGAGCGAATGAAGTGAGGAGCGCGGTCAGGCAGAATCCGGACATCCAGACTACGAGCCTGTCGAAAAACCTAAGCGTCACGATTGGCGTAAAAGCCGAAAGGGAGGCGCTTCGCTACCTCGCTGACTGGAATGCTCAGAAGAGAATGGGGACGTGTATGAATTCGTCATCGGCGAAAGACGCCGATTGCCGCCACGACATTACCATTCGCGTGCTACGGTTCGAAACTACTGCGCTGACAAGCCCGTTAGGGATCAGAGCAGCGGCGCAACCGGGATGAATTCCGCAATCCGCGTCCAGAATAACGTGGACGGAGGAATTTGCGTCGGTGACCTGAACAATCTGCGTCTCTAACCCGGCAGGCTCGCCCTCATGCGCATGCAAACCATCGGCAATGAGACCGAAAAACAAGGCTCCGATCAATATCAGGACGAAGCTGACGCGAATACGCGACACTCTTCTGACATCGATATGTGGCCTTGATCGCATGATTTGAGTCCTTCCTAGGTGATTATAACACGCTATCCAGATGGTGTGGTTGATCTAAATCAGGGCGTTAAATGCTGCCTGACTCGGCGTCCTTGATGCGCAGCTTAGGCGAAATTACTCAGTCGGCACTTTGCTCCAAAGTGTTTCCAAATCTGGAAACCTTCACATCGTCCTCGATGAGCGTTGCTTGAGCGGCCCCCGGACGCGCCGCGTGCAGAGCAGCAAGAACATCCTGAGTCGACAATATTTCAGACAGGATAATTCCTTCGGGAGCAGACGGCCCATAAACCGCGTTGAATGGAATGCCGTAACGGTTGTTGGTCTCCAAAAAACGGGTGATCGCGTCATCTGGGCGGGTCCAGTCGGCCAGCATCGGCGTGACACCAGAGCTGTTCAATGCCGAAAGAACCGGGTCGCGTTCAAGAACGAGCGCCTTGTTGGCTTTGCAGGTCAAACACCAATCGGCGGTTACATCGACAAAAACGACCTCTCCGCGTGAAACCCGACGGGCAATATCGCCGCGGTCAAATGTGACCCAGGCAATTTTTCCTGCTTGGGCATCGGGTGCGGCGGGTGTTGCCAAGAATGGCGCGGCCGCGACCGCGAGTGCCGCCAGCGCCAGCCCAAAGGGCCAGCGAAGAGATCTTGGCACCCAGGGCGATGCCGCTATGAAGAGCATAACCGCACCGAGAGATGCAACTGTTAGGGCCGCGCGCGATCCAGCAACGCCGAGCAGAACATAGAACAGCCATGCCGCGGTACCCATCAGGAGGATGCCAAGGCCGGCTTTCAAGGCGATCATCCAGCGGCCGGGCTTGGGCACGAACCGAACAACGTTCGGCACGATGGCCACCAACAGATATGGGCTGGCCAGACCTAACCCGAGAAAGGTGAAAACGACAGCGATGTCTATCACCCGCCCCGCAAGTGCGAATGCGATAGCTGTTCCAAGAAACGGCGCGGAGCAGGGAGTAGCCATGACCGCCCCGAAAAATCCGGTGGCAAAATCCGCTCCATAACCGGCCGTACCTCCTGCTTTCATCAACCGCGTTGTCAGGGCGGCTGGCAAAGAGAATTCGAACAGTCCAAACAGGTTTGCGGTGAACAGACCAAGGATCAGGAGCATCAGAACCAGGAACGTTGGGCTCTGGAACTGGAGCCCCCAACCGACGGCAACGCCAATCTTTTGCAATGCGAAGAGAACAGCCGCGAGTGCCCACATAAAGACCATGACTCCGGCGGCGGCGGCCAAGAAGCCTGCCCTGACTTGGGCATTGCCGCGTCCTTCGGATTTCAGGGCAGAAGATAACTTGATCGACAGAACAGGAAGCACGCAAGGCATGGCGTTCAGGATCAAGCCCCCAAGAAAAGCGATGATGGCGATCCAGATCACTTGATCAATGCCGGGGACCACCCGATCAATACTGAAAGGGGGAGTTGGGGCGGTTGTTGCCCGATCTGGCGTGACGGTGAGGGCGTGATCCGGCCCGTCCGTCACGGTTACCCGTGGCGGCGCGTCTGTATCTGCCATGTAGGCAAGAATTGGGAATTCAGCCCAAAGCGTTCGCCCGCTTGCCCCAAGGCGAATGTCGGGCTTCCCCAACGTGTTGCCATCACCAATTTCAGGAAAGACGTCCGGGGTTTTGAAGGCAGTCGTGGCAGCTATTTCTATCGTTAGGCGGGTGAAATCATCGTTTATATGGGATGTGGCGGCGGTCACGCCTGCCGCTCCTCCTTCCGCCGGAACGCGTGCGAGAAATGCCCCGATACGATTAGCCGAGACTTGATCGATTGAGTTCCCCTGAGGCAACGAAAGTGCCAAGTCAAAATCCTGGGGGACACAAACTGCTGAGCAGGTCAAGAGCTTGACGTTTGCTCTGAGTTCGACAGGTTCCCCAGGATCCTTCAGGGTGATCTGAAGTGGAAAGACAACCTCATCATGATAGCCGAAGTTTTCGATGCCAAAGGCAGTGAACCGCTCGGGCGCAGGCCATAGGAAATCAACGCCCGCGACATTCGTCGACCCGCTCCAGTCGATCTGTGGCGGAATGCCAACCTCGCCAGGCGAACGCCAATAGGTTTTCCATCCGTCAGCAAGGTTCAGATCCAGACCGGCGGAGAGCGTTTGAGCTTCGGCGGAAACGGCATCCTCGGCGGAGATCAGCCGCGCTTCCACCGCAGTGACCTTGTGGGCGACTGATACCTCGGCCGTTGCAGCAAAGGGGATCAAGAGCCAGAACATTGCGGCAGCGAGGGTACCGCAGAAAGCAAGACGGATTGGCGAGCGCCAGATGGTCATCGCACTATCTCCAGGCTTTGAACTTGAGTGGCAACAAAGCCTGATCGGCCGTTTACACAATCCAACTGGCCCACACCGTTGGAGATAGGCCCTGCCAGACGACATCCATTGGGCAGCTCCAGCTCTGGTGACTTTGTCGACAAAGTTGGCGGCGGGTTTGTCGGGCACAGGACTGGTCCGCCGGAACAAGCGCTCACGAAAATCGCTCCCAAGAAGACAGTCGCCAGCCGCGCTCTTGTTCTCATTTCGACTTACCGCCGGACGGCGCTGTCGGTCATATCTTCAATCGGCACTGGCTGGGGGGCGGTCTGCTTGTGCTCTTTGCTTCCATGGCATGAACGCCCCATCATCTTGTGCATCACAAAATGGGCGCCAACGCAGAGCACCAGAGGCGCAAAGACGGTAGCGTTTGCCCAAAGGCCTGCGACGGTGCCTCCGCCAATCAGGAAAGCTGCGATGGGTAGAAGCATGACAGCACAGCAAGCCATCATGCCCCAGTGCATCAACTTTCCGTGGCGATTGCCACCTGACTCGCTATCCTCTTGCATGGAATCCACCTCTGATTTTGGTCAACGCATCCTGTTTAGCTTGATCTCCCGCTGGAAGGTCAAGGATACACTTCGATACAAATCTTGCGGCCTGTTGCGGTTGAGATTCAGCCCCATCTGAGCAATGCCTGTCTCGTCCAATTGAGTAACCAAGGACGAACAAATGGCAGAGAGACCGAGTTTGAACAGGCGGAGCCTGATTGCAATTTCAGGCGCATTCTTGATGACCCCCCACACTCTTCGGGCGGAAGAGGCTGGTGTGGTAAGACGCAATATCTCGTCGTTCGTTCTCCACAATTGGCGTGATCACTTTGACCGTCTCGGGAAGGGCATCATCATTTCGGATACTGTCACAAAGGTGCTCCAACACTGGACAGAGGATGAAGAGATGCGGATTTACCCGACCTCTGTTCCCTTGACTGATGAATTGACGAAGCGCGGGTATACAGAAGTTGTCGAGAAACGGGAAAATCCAAGTTGGGCGCCGACCCCTTCAATGCGGGAACGCAATCCGGAATGGCCAGCCTATGTGCCTGGAGGAGATCCCTCCAATCCTCTGGGAACGCGTGCGCTCTATCTGTCGTGGCAATACTACCGGATCCACGGAACCCAAGACACGCGGAAAATCGGGCGTCGATCATCAAACGGCTGCATCGGGTTAGTGTCCGCGGACGTGGTGTAATTTCTGCGCCTTCAACGGTGTAATGCCGGGTGGCCATCGAGGTGTATGGTCGGGTGGAGTTTCAACGCTTCAACCACGAACCACACGGAGACCCCGATGACCAAGACCAACATGGACCTTTCCGAACTTCTGGCCAAGCAGGACGGCGGCGATTTTCTTCGCGCAGTCGCCGA
>NZ_QAOH01000026.1 GCF_003050785.1 Celeribacter persicus | reverse complement strand
TGTTTGAACTCGCGGCTGAACATCCTTCTTGTCATGTAGATTCTCCAGTTTCATTAACACCTTATCTCGGTGTCCACGAAACCGGCAGCAGCTCACGTTTAGCGCCTCAACGCAGAGTTGGAGCGTTAATCAATCGGTCCCGGGGGGGCGATTGTAGTGAACAACGACTTCTAGCGTGTTCGATATCCGCCAGAGCAGAACCTCGCGGGTGTGCCAGTCTATAATGGTGACCAGATACAGGGATGAGCCATCGAGGCGCCATCGATTCGAGCCCGATGGCGAATGCGGCGTATCCATTGTCCGGCAGGCGATTTGCAACGCAAATCTGCCGAGAGGAGGCAGATAAGTAATGTCCAAGCACCAGACCTGGTTCGGACGATCCACCCGCAGACCTCTCAACAGGTAGGGATAGGTCTTGTGCCCTTTCGCCGGCCTGCTTGGTATTGGGCATTTGATAGATCGGCATCAACCCCATCAGGCGCATCAGCCGGTGTATCCGTTTCTGGTTCACAAAATGGTCGATCCGCCGCATCAGATCGGGGTTCTGCTCGGTCTTTTGACAAGGCCATCTAAACCCTATGACATTCGAGGAGAGAGCTATGAAAGCTTAAGCTGCCAGTCCACGAAACCGGCAGCAAGCCAAAGAACATCGCCAGCATGAGTGCCTACAAGACCGGCCGTCGCGCCATCATGCGTTTCACATAGCGCCCGACATCACATTCTTCGGTCATGCCGATGCCACCGTGCAGCTGGATCGCCTCTTCGCCGAGACTCTGTCCAAGATCGCACGCCCGAGTCCAGGCCGCCGTCGCCAATCGCATCGCGTCAGACCGTTCTCCGGTCGCGGCCATGGCGGCGGCCAGAACAAGCGCCTCCGTCTCGTCACAGGCGATGAACATGTCGACGAGACGATGCTGCAACGCCTGAAACCCGCTCAAGGGCCGCCCGAACTGATGCCGTGTCCGGCAATAGTCCAGCGTCATGGCAAAGGCTTTCTCCATGGCGCCCAAACGATCCGCCGCGGCGACCACATGGGCGGCAGTCCGCAGACGGTCGGTGAGGTCTTTGGACAAAGCCTGCCCCGACGCCTCGGACAGCCGGATCGACACCGTCTGTTCCCCGTCGACGGACTTCTTTTCCACCCCCGTCATCTCGGGCTGTTCCTGCCAGAGCACGCGGGTCCCCTCCTCTGTCAGCACCAGCAACAGATCGACGGGCAAAGCCGCGGGCAGAACGACCCGGTTTTTCGCATCGGCAACCGCAACAACGACCCTCAACGTGCCCGTCAGAAAGCCTTCGAGCGCCTGCACCGCACGCGGCTCTTTCAGCGACAGTCCCGTCAGCAACAGGGCCGGGAGCACCGCCTCCCGCGCCCAGTCCACAGGCGACAACATCCCTCCTAGGCTGCGCGCCACAAGAACCGGCCCGTTGAGCCCAAGATCGAAGCCCCCAAGCTCTTCAGACACAGAGGCGATGTGCCAGCCCATGTCGACGCAGTGTTGCCAATGCGTGCCGGTCTCTGAGGGCGCGGTCATCGCGAACCGATCCAGAGTGTCGCAGAGCATGCGCTCGGTGTCATTCAGTTCAAAATCCATCATTCTACCCCTTCAAATCCCCAATACGACCTTGGCCATCACATTGCGCTGAATCTCGTTCGATCCGCCCCAGATGGTCAGCTTGCGCAGGTTGAGCCAATTGCTTTCGGCGTTCTGCAAAACCTCCGGTTTCTCGTCCCCCCAATCACGCGCCATGTCGAGACGAAGTTTCGAAATCGCCTGCGTGATCTCCGTGCCGCGAATTTTCAGCGCCGATGTGCGTGGCCCCGGATTGCCCCCGGCATTCATCGCCGACAGCAGACGCAATTCGAGATATTCCAGCGCCAGAAGTTCCGTATCGAGCGCCTCGATCCGTGCGGTGAACCCGCCCCGGTCCAGCGCCCGAAGCGCCGTGAGATCGCGCCGCGACCGAGCCGCCCCCGACATGATGAAACGTTCGTGTTCAAGAAGCACCTTGGCATAGGTCCAGCCCTGCCCTTCGCCCCCGATACGGTTCTCGACAGGCACCCGCACATTGTCTAGGAACACCTCGTTGATTTCGGTGTCACCGTCGATGGTACGGATCGGACGCACCGTGATGCCGGCGCTTTTCATGTCGATCAACAGGAAGCTGATACCCGCCTGCGGTTTGACCGTCAGGTCGGTTTTGACCAGACAAAACATCCAGTCCGCCCATTGCGCCCAGGTCGTCCAGGTCTTTTGACCGTTGACGACGTAACTGTCGCCGTCCAGCACCGCCGTGGTGCGCAGGCTGGCAAGATCGGAGCCCGCACCCGGTTCGGAATAACCCTGACACCACCAGGTCCGGTTTTCACGGATCGGCGGCAGGAAGCGCTGTTTCTGCTCCTCCGAGCCATAGGTGTAGAGGATCGGACCGACCATCGTGATGCCGAATTGCACCGGCGGCGGCGCATAGAGCGCCCCATAGGCCTGTTCGAACAGATAGCGCTGGGTCGGGGTCAGCCCCGGCCCACCGAATTCGGTGGGCCACCCGGCCGCCAGCCAGTTCTCTGCCGCCAACACCTCCTGCCAGCGCAGCATCTCCTCTTTCGAGGGCGGCTGGTTGGTGCGAATAGTGGCCGCGATATCCTCGGGCAGAGCGCCGGACAACCTGTCCTTTACGCGCGCGAAAAAAGCCCGATCCTCGGGGGAAAAGTCAAGATTCATGGAAGTCTCCTGATAGGTAATTCAGATGTCCAGAGCGGCCCGGAGCGCCTCATCCGCCCCAAGGCGCGGGGCCGGGTTTTGCTCACCGCGCGGGCAGCCGACGAATTGCACCGGTTGCTCCGGCAAATCGAGCGGGCCTGCTGCCGTCTCGACCTGACGTGAGAGCAGATCGCGCACCACGACCTGCGGGCTGGCGGCGGCGTCGGCCATGTTCCAGATCGGCGCGGCGGGAATGCCGTTGGCTTCGAAGAGATCAATCACCTCCGCAACCGGTTTGTCGGCGCTCCAGCCCTCGATGATGGCGCGCAAATCGCCCTCATGCGCGCGGCGTTTCTGATCGTCGGCAAACCGCGTATCGGCGGGCAGATCGGGCAGCCCCATCGCCTCGGACAGTCGCGCAAAAAGCGGCGCATTGGCGACGGCGAGCACGAAATGCCCGTCCTGTGCCTGAAACGCGCCAAAGGGGGCGGACAGGGGATGCGTCGATCCGGTGCG
The DNA here is from genome assembly GCF_003050785.1 of Celeribacter persicus. Taxonomy (GTDB): domain Bacteria; phylum Pseudomonadota; class Alphaproteobacteria; order Rhodobacterales; family Rhodobacteraceae; genus Celeribacter; species Celeribacter persicus. Next base: position 26,336 of record NZ_QAOH01000026.1, on the reverse strand, counting down.
CTCCGGCGCCGTGCCGGTGGTTTGGAATTGCGCCAATGCAGTCGGCAGGAGCGAGAACAGACAGTCGAACATGGCGACGTCGATCTGCCCGCCCTGCCCCGTGCGTTCCCGCCGGAACAAAGCTGCACAGATCGCCCAGGCGGCATAAATGCCGGGCACCGTGTCGCCGATCGAATCCCCCGCCAGAACGGGCGGGCGCCCCGGCTCGCCGGTGAGGCTCATGAACCCGCTCATCGCCTGCGCCACCACATCATAGGCTGGGCGTTTGGTCAGAGGACCCTCCTGCCCGAAGCCGGAAATCGCGCAATGGATCAAATCTTGGCGCACCACGCGCAGTGTGTCGTAATCCACGCCCAGACGCGACGCGACGCCGGGGCGGAAATTTTCGACCACCACATCGCAGGACGCCACCAGCTCCATGATCACCTTCCGCGCCTCCGGGGATTTCAGATCGAGGCACAGGCTTTTCTTGTTGCGGTTGATCAGTTCGAAACTAACGGACTGCCCATCGCGCATCGCCCCCATGTGGCGTTGATCGTCGCCGGTCGGGCTTTCGATCTTGATCACCTCGGCGCCGATATCGGCCAGCATGGCGGTGCAAAACGGCCCGGAAAGCACACGAGTGAAATCGAGGATACGGACCCCCTCCAGAGGGCGGTTGATCGTCTGTGTCATCACAGCCTCCTTTACACCAGAACCAGCATCAGCCCGGGGAACAGCAAAAAGATCAGGATGCGGATCAGATCGACAGCCACGAAGGGCGTTATGCCACGATAGATATCCTTGATCGCAAGGTCAGGCCGCATGCCGTTCAGCACGAAAATATTGATCCCGACGGGGGGCGTGATCATGCCGATCTCGATGATCATCACGTTCATGATGCCCCACCACACGGGATCGAAGCCGAGTTGACCGACCACGAGCGGAAAGACGAAAGGCATCGTCAGGATCATCGCTGCCATCGCATCGAACACGCAGCCGAGGGCGAGATAGAGCAGGATCACCACCGAAATGATCACCATCGGCGGAAGATCGAGCCCCCCGACCCAGGCCACGGTGGCCGCAGGCAGACCGGAGAGCGTCAGGAAGCTTTTGTAGATCTCCGCACCGATCAGGATCAGGTAGATCATGCCGATATTCGACGCCGCCCGAATGAGGGTCGCGGCAAAGTTTTCCCGCGTCAGCTTTTTGCGCAACAGGCTCGCCGCGAGCACCAGAAGGACGCCGATGGCCGCACCTTCCGTGACAGTAAAGATGCCACTGTAAATCCCGCCCAGCATGACACCGGCGACAAGCAAGGTCAGCCTCGCCTGTGTCGTGGCACGCACTCGCTCGCCCCAGTTGGCGCGCGGCGCAGGCTGACCATCGCCGGGGTGGCGCATCAGGAACAGCCGAATGGCGAGAAAATAGAGCGCAATCGCGACCAGACCGGGAATGACCGCCGCGCGAAACAGATCGAGCACGCTTTGCTGGGTCAGGATGGCGTAGACGACCATGATCACCGAAGGCGGGATCAGCGAGCCGAGCGTGCCGCCCCCGGCGATGGAGCCCGCGATAAGCGCATCGGAATAACCGCGGCGGCGCATTTCAGGCAGGGCCACCTGCACCATGGTCGCGGTGGTTGCCACGGAGGAGCCGCAGATCGCGCCAAAGATCGCGCTGGTGCCCACGGTGGTGATCGCAAGACCACCCCGCAGATGACCGCCCCAGGCATAGGCCAGCCGGTAGATTTCTGTCGAAAGCCCGGAGACGATGGCGAAACCGCCCATCAGAATGAACAGCGGAATAACGATCAGATCCTGAGACGACAGGGCTTGCACGGTCGAGGTGCCAAAGAGCGAAAACACAGAAGCCAGCGGGTCGAGCACCAAGGTGCCGATGACACCGACAAGCGCCATGGCGGTCGCGATCGGAACATTAAGGAGGATCACGCCGAGAAGGCACAGAAGTCCGAGACCTCCAATGAGAATGGGGGACATGACTTACTCCAGATCAGAAATGGGTTGCGGGAGGGGCTCGGGTTCGTGACTGGCACAGGCCCGCAAAACCTGTCTGAGGCTGATGATCGCCTGAATGCCCACGGCCACCCACAGACAGAAGCAGGCCACGGCCCAGGCATGCCAGCGCGGCAGTTCCATGAGCCAGGTGGTTTCGCCACTGCGCCAGAGATCGAGGGTGTAGCCCGTGACCCACCATGCCATGAGCGCGAACATGGCGGACAGGCAGAGGGAGCCCATGGCCTCGAAGCCTTCACGCAGACGCCAGGACAGAGTTTGCGTGACGAAGCGCACAGTGATGGCGGAGCGGGTCGAGACCATCGCCGGAAAACAGGCGGCCACGGCCACGATGCCCAGGGGGGCGTAGAGATCGCTGATCCCATCCAAACCGAGATCGAACAAGGCGTCATCCAGCCAGGGCCAGACATCTCTGAGCGCCAGCATGGCTTCGGAGCGCAGCGCCACTTCGAACAACACCAGCCCCGTCACCGCCAGCAAGGCGGTGAGGCCGATGACGGCAATTGCATTTGCCAGTTTCAACATGACCTCACCTCTTGTGGTTTACTGGCCGAGTGCCGTGCGCGCAGCTTCGAGAATGCCGGCGTTTTCCGGGGCTTTCTCGACCCATTTATCGGTGACCTGCGACAGGACCTTATCGGCACGCGCCAAATCGTCGTCGCTCAGGGTGACGAAATGATGCGCTTCGGAAGCCTCCAGCCGGGCCACGACATCCTGTGTCTGCTTGTCCATATTGCCACCCAGAACTGTGGTGTACCAATCGCCCTTCACGCTGTCGATTGCGGCTTGAGAGGCGGGCGGAAGCGTGTCGTATTTCGCTTTGGACAGGCCGAACAGCACGGCAAAGGAGCCAAGCGGCAGATTGGTGACGTGATAGGTCAAAAGATCTCCGACCCCGAAGTTATAGAGGTTCCCGGTGTCGACCAAAGCGCCGTCGATCAGGCCTCGGCTGACGTTTTCCGCCATCGCGGTGGCCGGGATGTTGGAGACCGGCACGGCGCCGAGGCGGCTGACGATCTGGGCCTGTGTCTGCCCCGAAACGCGCAGCTTCTTGCCGCGCAGATCGTCCAAGCTGCTGATCTCATCCTTGGTATGGATATAGTAGGGACCGGATTGCAACATGCCCAGAGCGATCAGATCGTCCATGCCGCCGATCAACCCTTGGTCGATCAGGGCAATGCTCGCCAGCGCGCCATCGGAATTGCTCTGCGCCATGTTCGGCAATTCGAAGACATCGAGCCCGGTGACCCGGCCCGGCGTGTAGGGCAGCGGAATCTCCGCGATATCGGCCACCCCGTCGAGCACTAGTTTCATCTGCACCTCACCGCCGGACACCAAAGAGCCGCCGGGGTAAAGCTCGACTTTCAACGCGCCGTCCGTCAACTCGTCCAGACGTGCAGCCAGAGCGGGGGCCGACAAGGCGTTGTTGACCGTCGTCGCCGGAAGGAAGGACGAGTATTTGAGCGTCACGCTCTCCTGTGCAAAGGCCGGAGCAGCCAGAAAGACGGTCGCAGCGAGAAGTGATTTCAGTTGTTTCATGATGGTTTCCCTGTTGTTGAGAGGTCTTTAAAGTTTTTTTAAGAGGACCGGGAGCCACACAGCTGTCGCTCCCGGCAGGATCGGTCAGAGAGCGATGTGACCGACCTTTCCGACCCGCGCCTCATCGAGCGCGTCCGGGTAGCCGGCATCGGCATATCGGATCACGCCCAGCGCGGTATCATTGGTCAAAGACAGGTCGATCCGGGTGTCGGCGTCTTTGGTGCCATCCGCCACCACGGTCACACCTGCGGAGGTCATGAACCCGGCATAGCCGCCGCCGCCCGAGTGGATCGCAACGAGATCGGCGCCCGAAGAACAGAGCGTCATCGCATCAAGCAACGGCCAGTCTGCAATCGCGTCGGAGCCGTCCCGCATCCCTTCGGTCATGATGTTCGGATGGGCCATGCCCCCGGCATCGAGGTGATCGCGGGAAAAGGCGACGGGTCCGGCCAGTTCGCCAGCGGCAACCATGTCGTTCACCCGACGCGCCAAAGCCGTCCGTTCGCCATGCCCGAGCCATGCGATGCGCGCCGGCAGGCCCTCGAAGGGCACATGCGCGCGCGCCAGTTTGATCCAGTTGGTGACAATCTTATTGTCCGGGAACATCTCCAGCAACACGTCGTCGATCTTGGCAATGTCGGATTCTTCGCCCGACAGCGCCATCCAGCGGAACGGCCCAATCGCACGCGCAAACAGCGGACGCAGATAGGCTTCGGTGAAAATTGGAATGTCGAAGGCGTCTTCGATCCCGGCAGCCTTGGCCTGTGTGCGGATCAGGTTGCCGTTGTCAAAGACTTCGGCGCCCGCCCTTTGAAACCCGAGCATCGCTGTCACCTGATGCGCGATGCTTTCGCGCCCGGCTTCGATTAGCTCCTCCGGGTTTTGATCGCGCAGCCGCTGCACACGGGCGAGGTCATAGCCCTCCGGCACATAGCCATAGACCAGATCATGCGCAGAGGTCTGATCGCTGACGATATCCGGGACGATCCCGCGTGCCAAAATCTCGGGATAGACCTCTGCCGCATTCGCGACCAGAGCCACCGAAACGGCGCGGCCTTCGTCAGTCGCCGCCTTGATCATCGCCAGAGCGGTGTCGAGGTCCGGGGCGATCTCATCGAGATACCCGATCTCCTGACGTTTCTTAGCCCGCTCCGCATCGACATCGAGACAGAGAATAGCCGCACCGGCCATGCGCCCGGCCAAAGGCTGCGCACCGCCCATGCCGCCGAGACCGGCGGTCAGAATGAAACGCCCGGCCAGAGAACCATTGAACCGCCGCTCCGCGATCCGCATGAAGATTTCATAGGTGCCCTGAATGACGCCCTGGCTGCCGATGTATTGCCAGGCGCCCGCCGTCAGACCGCCCCAACAAATCAAACCCTTGCGCTCAAAATCATAGAACACTTCGGGCTTGGCCCATTGCCCCACGATGTTGCAATTTGCCATGACCACCATCGGCGCGCCCTTATGTGTGCGCAAAAGCCCCACCGGCTTGCCAGACTGGATCACCAATGTCTGATCCTCCTCCATCTCGCAGAGCGTTTTGACGATGGCATCATGCGCCGGCCAGTTGCGCGCCGCCCGGCCAAGGGCCGCATAGACGATGAGTTTCTCCGGCGCTTCGCCAACTGCCAGCACATTCTCCATGAGCCGCAAAAGCCCTTCGGCCCGCCAAGTCTTTGCCCGCCGTTCAGGCCCGCCGGGGATCGGGAAATCGGGGTGACGCGGGTTGTCTTTAGGCATTGTGACCCTCCAGAACATAGCGCGCCAATTCGATCCCCATGGCCCGTTCGACCGGCGGGTAGACGGCGGGGTCCAACACCCCGGCGCCCAGCGGGATCACCTGACGCGGCACATGCAACACATGCACGGTCATGCCCACCTCCAATTGACCCACGGAGAGCGGCTCGGCCTCGCTCGACAGCGTGGTGATCACATCCGGGAAACTGGCAAGACGCGCGCCACCGGCATCGTCCACGGCCATATATTCGTTCATCACATGCAACGTCATCGCTTGGTCGCCCTGCCCCACCGTGACGGTGCCGATGTCGAAGGCTTCATTCGTGTAACGCACATCCTTGGCCGTGATCTTGCCCTCGATCAGGATCGTGCCTTGCGTCTTTTCGACAATGGCGTCGATGACCGCAGCACTGCCTTTCGGTTCGGCAGAAAGGATCGCATGTCCGAGATCGAGCGCCATCGAGATCCCGCCCAGCGCCGCATTGCGCGCCACGTAGCTCGCCCGCAGAGGATTGCGCGCCGAGGCAATGAAACCGCCCGACATATCGGAGGCCGTGCGCAGGATCGGCGAGACCTTGGCCGTCGCGCCCCGGGTCACCAGTTCGATGTAGCGGTTCTGATCGCGGTTGCCGCCGACGGCGGTCTGGATCATCTGTTCGTCCGATCCGGCCATGCCGATGGAGCCCATGTCACCCGTCGGATGCGCCCGGATATCGCCCACGGCGTCAATCACCTTGCAGCCAAGGATGGAGGCCGGAAGCCAGCCATTCAGGGTGGAGCTTTTGCCATTCTGTCCGACCATCAGCCCGGCTACGGGGGTGCCCAGCGCCTCATTCAACAGCTCGACGGCCTTGATGTAATCGACACCGCGCATTTCCCAGGGCGTGGTCGAGGCCGGTGCGCCGATGGCGGCCGCAGTCGCGACCCAATCCTCTTCGTTCAATTCGTCTATGCTGACGAGTTCCGGTTGGCCAGCCCCAACGGCAGCATAGCCAAGCTGGCGCCCGTGATCGGCCCAGCCACCGCCCCCGGCGGCATAGACCGAGCCACCGCGCACGGCAGGTTCGACGTCTTTTTCGGTCAAAATACGACGCATTTATGTTCCTTCCTTTAAGTCTGATCCACGGCAATGACGGTTTCCACCAAGACCTCCGCCCCTAAGGCAATATCGGTCGCCTCCGCCCATTCTTCGGAGCAATGAGAACGCCCTCTGAGACAGGGCACAAACACCATGGCCGCAGGCGCGATCCGCGCCATGAAGGCCGCATCATGCCCGGCACCCGACACCATGCGGGTGACAGAGGCGCCGACCCGCGCCGAGGCGCTTTCGAGATGATCGACAAGTGCACGGTCCATTCCCGTCGGCGGGTTGTCGGAGAGCCGCGTCACCTCGGCGGAAATCCCCTTCGGCAAACTTTCTGTGGACCTGTCCAGCCAGTCGAGGAACCCGAGCATCTGCGCTCGCTCCTCAGAGCGCGCATCAATCAGCATCCGCACTCGCCCGGGCACCACATTCGCCGCCCCCGGTTCGATGGAAAATTCGCCCACGGTTGCGGTGAAATGCGAGCCTTGCTCGCTGCGCGTGATGGCTTCGGCATCAATCGCGGCGATCAGCCCCGAGGCCGCCACGAGCGCATCCGCGCGATGGCCCATCGGGGTCGTCCCGGCGTGATCCGGGCGGCCCGTGAGGATGACCTCGACACGGGTGATGCCGGCAATCGTGGTGACCAGCCCGAGATCCGTGCCGGAGCTTTCCAACACCGGACCCTGTTCGATGTGCAGTTCGAGAAAGGCGCGGATGTCGCTGCGCGCCGTAAGCAAGGCGGGATCGCCGCCGACATCGCGCATCGCCTGATCGAGCGAGCGGCCCTCATGCTGCAACGGCATCCAGCTGTCGGGCAGCACACCCGCCATGGCGCGCGAGCCAATACAGGACACACCGAAGACGGAAACTTCCTCGGCCAGAAAATCCGTGACCGCCAGATCGTGCCGCAACTCGATGCCACGTTCAGCAAGGCTTCGGGCCACTTCCAGCGCCACAAGAACACCGGCAACCCCATCAAACCGGCCACCGTCCGGGACAGTGTCGGAATGCGAGCCCAGCATGATGGTGCCAAGGCTTTCTGTGCCCCTCCGCGTCCCGATCAGATTGCCCCCGGCATCCGTCGTGACCGTCAGACCGGCTTCAGCAAAACGCGCGGCCAACCAATTGCGCCCTTCGTCGAAACGTGGCGAAAAGGCACGACGGGTCCAAGGGCGATCCGGGTCGGTGATCTGTGACAGCGCCGTCAGATCGGCGGCGATCCGGTCGGTGCGAACGCGCAGATTGCTCATGCGTGCACCGTCTTGCGCAGGCCCAGCGGACGCTGGGGTCGCACGAATGCACCATTGCCAGGAGCCGCCAGAACCGTCGTCCCGTCAAATATCTGCGCCCCGCGCAGCCATGTGCCCGCCGTCGTCCAAGGCAGTTCGATCCCATCATAAGGCGACCAGCCCGCAACCGAGACCGTGCTGGCGCGCGCGTCATAGGTTTTCGCAACCGGTTCCAACACCGTCAGATCGGCGTCTCGTCCGACGGCGAGACCGCCCTTGGCGTGATCAATACGGAAATAACGTGCCGGGTTCTCGGCCAAAAGCCGCGCCGCCCAGGTCAGGGGAATGCCCCGCGCCAGCGCGCCTTTGACGAAGAGCGGGATCATCACTTCCAGCCCCGGCACCCCGGAGGCGTTTTTCAACATCACCGGATCGGTTTTGCGGTCCTCGGACCAACTCACATGATCGGTCGAGACCATGGAGACATTACCCGCCGCGACGTGCCGCCAGAGCCGCTCCACCTCTTCGCGCGGGCGGATCGGTGGGTTGATCTTGGCCTTGCCGCCCAACCGGGCGACATCGTTTTCCTCGTCGAGCGTAAGGTAATGGATACAGCATTCGACCGTGGCGTGATGCCCCTCGTCGCGATAGCGTTTGGCGATCTCATAGCCGCGCCCAAGCGAGCAATGCACCACATGCGCCGGACAGCCGGTGACCACGCCGGTTTCATAGATCTGCAACGCCGCCAGAATCTCCGTCATCGGCGGACGCGAGAGCCCATGAGCGCGCCAATCGGTGATGCCTGCGGCCTCGACAGCAGCAATCGCCTCGCGCACGAAGGCGTCGTCCTCGTTATGAACCCCGGCGGCCAGCCCGGTTTTCGCGACCTCGGCGAAACAGGTCATCAAGAGCGCCGGAGAGATGCGCGGGAATCGTTTCGGATCGGTGCCGAAGGTCGAGAATTTGAAACCGCAGACACCGGCCTCGGCCTGTTCCGAGATCCGGGCTGCGCCCTCTGTCGGGTCAATCGTGCCATAAAGCGCCACATCCACGCGGGCCTCGGCTTCAGCCTCTTCCGCCTTGAGGCGGACAGCTTTGGCAGAACAGACGAGATTGCCCTCGTCATAGGGCATATCCACGATGGTCGTGACCCCACCTGCCGCGGCGGCGGCAGTCGATGCGGCAAAGCCTTCGGCGCCCTTTTGCGACAGGGAATGCACCTGAGCATCGACGGCGCCGGGCAGGATCATGGCCGCGCCGAGATCGTGGCGCTCACGCGCAAAGGGGGCCGAGCCTTCACCCAAAAGAGCGATTTTGCCATCGCGGACGGCCACGAACCCATTCTCCACTTCGCGGTCGCACAGAACGACATGCCCCGTCAGAACCAAATCGAAATCCGACATTCCGTCTCCTTTCAGCGGCGCCCGCCGCGGCGGAAACGCCGCTGGCCCCGTCCCTGTCATCTCTTTCGATCAACATAGCGCGGGATATTTTTTTATGGCATATGTCAAAATATGGACACGGGATACGCAAAGACATGAGAAGTTCCACGATCATTTTGGCGGATCTGGCCTTGCGGCATGGCGGGGTCCGCGCTGCCTCTCGCGCCAGTGGCCAGCCGGTGTCCAGCATCGGGGCCTCCTTGACGCGGCTTGAGGACGATTTGGGATTTCCACTGGTACGACGCGGCGAAGACGGCATTTCCCTGACGATCGACGCGCAACGACGGGCGCCCGCCATCGCGCGCCTCGCCGCCCTGTGCCGTCAGATCCTGACATGTGAGGCCGATCTCGTGCCGGACACCTCCATCAGTTTCGCGGCCTTGTTCCGACTGGCCGAAGCGTTACGCGTCGGCTCCATCCGCCGCGCGGCCGAACAGATGAATCTGGCACAACCGCAGCTCACACGACAGATCAGCCTTTTGGAGCGCACGCTCGACACCACGCTGATCCTGCGCGGACCCAAGGGTATCGACCCGACACCCGAAGGCCTCAGACTGGTCAACCTGACAGGCCAGCTCGAGGCCGAATGGCGGGCCTTGTCCCGGGTGTCGGAGCCGCAGCATAGTCAGGTGTCCCGGCGGTACAGTTTGGGTTCGATCATTCCCGCCACGCCCTTCGGGGAGCTGGCCACGCTTTTGGCCGGGCTCAATACGGAGATGCACAATCGACAGGGGCTGCGCGTCTCCATCGCCTCGACGCTCGCGGAAGATTTGCTCATGGGGCTCGACACAGGGCGCTTCGATTGCATCCTGCTCGATGCCGCTCTGAATGATCCGACCTATGCGCAAACACCCGTGCTGCGTGGCGGCGTAGCGATGGCGGGGCTGAATTTGCCCAAGGATTATCGCGATGAGGAAGGGCTGCGGGCGGCCTTGCGACGCCAGCCTTTGGCGCTGCAATCCCGGCGCAGCGGCCTGCGCCAACTGGCGGAACGGTTCTTTGATACCTATGCCGGACCGGATTGGCGCAACCTGACCTCTCTGGTCGAAATCGATTCTTTGCCGATCATCGTCAACATGGCGCATTCCGGCGCCGCCAACAGCATTTTGCCACGCCACGCGACCACGCAAGACATCCATAACATCATGCCGCTTCCCGACAGTTTCGATCAGATCATCTACCTCACATGGCGCAGAACGCCGAAAGGGCGGCGATTGGCACAACTGATCCGGTCAAACTTGACAAAACTTCAAGATCGGTTCACCCATCCCTCGCCCGCTTGAGACGATGCTAACTCCAAAGGAATTTCCGAGACCCGACACGCCCGCCAGCATCTGAGGCCGTTATCCCCAGGCCCAATGGCCGACAAGGCACGAACAATCAACCTGGCCCCTGTGGCGTGACACGAATTTTTGCAGTCAGTGACAGCAATATTTGCATCACGCCACAGTCGATCTGACACTGGAGAAACTCGTGCATACCAAGATTTCGATGTCTTGGGCTGCTCAGGAACAGATCCTCGAACTCGCCCAAAACAGCTGATCCCTGATCAGGAAAATATCTTCCCTGTTCCGAACCTTAGGAATTCTCCCGCAAGCCATTGTTATTGCATGCGGAATTTCCGAACAAAACGCGCCAAAAGAACAAATTCGTGCAAAATTGCCTGTAAATTGCCTGATATCAGGGTCATCCTGCACCAAACCCCACCGGCGAAAACGGCCGACCGAGACGGATGGGAATTGTTCGGAATGTTCAGGTCAGTTCAGCGTCTCAGGCCCAGACGCGGCTTTGCAACCGACGGAAAAGTCGGGAAAAATCAAAGCCAAATCGTATGGGAATGTGAGACCCGGGTGGGTGGCGGAGGAGGTGGGATTCGAACCCACGGATGCTTGCACATCGCCGGTTTTCAAGACCGGTGCATTCGACCACTCTGCCACTCCTCCGCGAGCGCATGGGATGCGATCCGCAGAGCCTTAACGCGCTTGTCACGATTCTGAAACCCGCGTTGTGATGTGCGCGGATTATCTGGCGTGCATGGTTTGCCGTTTTTCGCCACAGGGCGCACGCGGGGCTTTCCTGTGACCCGCCTAAAGGTTAGACTGCCCGCAAGACGCCGGGGAAGGTGTGTCCCTTGTGGCCCCGCCGCCCTGCGTGACGATGAGCAGACCAATAAAACCACAGATAAAATTCGTGCTGCACCAGATCGGCACGACGAAGGGGCAAGATCATGCGACAGACAGGGACCGGACAGCGCCTCGCGCTTTTCCTGATCGCCACACTCGCGCTCAGCGCATGTCAGGACGGACCGTCCTTTCTCGAAAAACTCAAGAGTCCGAGCGGTGAAACGACGTCGACCTCCACCAAGCTGGTGGAGCGCGATATCGAGGCGCCGGACGTGTTTCAGGTCACGGACAAGGGTCTTTGGGACGGGCGTCCCTCGCTGGGCGGCGTCTGGGTCGCGCATTCCGATGTGACCGACCCCGAGCGGGTGATCATCCGCAACGAGGCCAACGGCAAATTCGTCATCGGCGCCCTGTTCAAACGCGAAGCCACCGCACCGGGGCCGGGCATTCAGGTGTCTTCCGATGCCGCCGAGGCGCTCGGCATGCTGGCGGGATCGCCCGCCGAACTGAACATCACCGCGCTGCGTCGCGAGGAAGTGACGCAGGAGCCGGAAACCGTGGCAACCATCGCCGAGGCCGAAACCATTGCCGCAGCCCCGCTCGACGATCCGATCGCCGATGCCGCCGCCACACTGGATGCGCTCGATGCGCCTTCCGCCGCTCCGGCCACGCCCCCCGCAGCGACACCTGTGACGGCTTCCGCCGCCCCGAAAGCGGCCTCATCGCTCGACAAGCCGTTCCTGCAAATCGGCATCTTCTCGGTCGAAGCCAATGCCAAGCGCACGGTCGACATGCTCGGCTCGCAAGGCATCGTCGCCACCCTCAAACCCGGCACATCGAATGGCAAATCCTTCTGGCGCGTCGTCGTCGGCCCTGCCGGATCGAGCGCCGAGCGCAAAACGCTTCTCGAAAAAGTGAAAAAGGCGGGCTTCACGGACGCCTATGCCGTCACGCATTAAGGGAGGGGGCAACATGCCCCTTTCATCAATACCGCCGAAAAAGGACATGCCTGTTTCCATGCTGCGCCGTCTCGCAACCACCCTCGCCTTCCTCGTTCTGCTGACCGGATTCGCCCTGCCCGCAAGCGCGTTCGAAACCCGTGCCCGCGCCGCCTGGGTCTATGACCTGACCACGAACACGGTTCTGATGAACAAGGATGCACAGACCCCGCTGCCACCGGCGTCGATGTCCAAGCTGATGACTCTCAACATGCTGTTCGAGGCTCTGCGCGACGGGCGGGTGACGCTGGACACGCGTTTCTCCGTTTCGACACGGGCGAAAAGCATGGGCGGCTCGACCATGTTCCTCAACGAGACCGACCGCCCCACGGTCGAAGAGCTCATTCAGGGCATCATCGTGCTTTCCGGCAATGACGCCTGTGTCGTCGTTGCCGAAGGGCTCGCGGGCACCGAGGACAATTTCGCCCGTCTGATGAACGACCGCGCCAAGACGCTTGGGCTCGAAAATTCGACCTTTGCCAATGCGTCCGGCTGGCCCAACCCCGGACAGCGCATGTCTGTCGAGGACCTCGGCAAGCTGGCGATCCGTTTCATCACGGAATTCCCGGAATATTATGGCTATTTCGGCCAGCACGAATTTCCCTATGACAATCGTGCGCCACAGAACCGCTTTAACCGCAACCCGCTCCTGAAACTCGGGATCGGTGCGGACGGGCTGAAGACCGGCCATACCCAAGAGGCGGGTTATGGGCTTGTCGGCTCCGCCACGCAGGGCAGCCGCCGCATCGTCTTCGTGATCTCCGGGCTGGCGAGCGAGGCCGACCGGGCGCAGGAAAGCGAACGCATCGTCAACTGGGCCTTTCGCCAGTTCGCCGAGAAAACCGTCGCCGAGAAAGGCCATGAGTTCGCCCGGGCGCAGGTCTGGATGGGCGATCAGACGGAGGTCGGTCTTGTCGCCCCCGAAGACATCTCCCTCCTGCTGCCCGGCGCGCAGCTTGAAGCTTTGAATGGCGAGGTCGTCTACACCGGCCCTTTCGAAGCGCCGATCACCCAAGGTGACACTCTGGCCGAACTGGTGATCCCGCGTGAAGACCTTCCCGATGCGCATATTCCGCTGGTCGCCGACCGCTCGATCGCCCGAGGCGGTATCGCTCCGAGGTTGCGCACGGCCTTCGTGGTGCTTAAGGACAAGCTGGAGGGACAAACGGGGCTGGCCGTGTCCGAATAACCGACAGCGAACACGGGGTGCGCCATGTTCATCAGTTTCGAGGGCATCGACGGGTCCGGGAAATCCACGCAGGCGCGGCTTCTGGCCGAGGCCCTGCACGCGGCAGGCATCGACGTGATCCACACCCGCGAGCCGGGCGGATCGCCGGGTGCAGAGGAAATCCGTGCCCTCGTGCTTGAAGGCGATCCTGACCGCTGGTCGGCGGAAACCGAAATCCTCCTGTTCACCGCCGCACGGCGCGATCATCTCGAAAAGACCATCCGTCCAGCGCTGGCCAGCGGCAAAGTGGTGATCTGCGACCGGTTCGCCGATTCAACCCGCGTGTTCCAAGGCGTCACCCGCGGCGATTTGCAGGACAAGGTGAACCGGCTGCATGACGAGATGATCGGGGTCGAACCCGATCTGACGCTTCTTTTCGACATGGACCCGGAGATCGGCCTGAGCCGCGCCAAGGGGCGACAGACCTCGGAAGAGCGGTTCGAGGATTTCGGACTGGAATTTCAGGAAAAATGCCGTGCCGCCTTTCTCGCCCTCGCCCGCCAATACCCGCGTTTCACCGTGATCGACGCGGCGCGCGACATCGAGTTGGTGGCCGAAGAGGTCGCAACCTTGGTCAAGACACGGCTCGGCGCATGAACGGGCGGGCAAATCAGACGCTCGGCGAAATGGACATGGCACCGGAGGCCGATTGCGCGCCGGGCGCCCCGCATCCGCGCCAGACCGCCACGCTGTTCGGCCAGTCCCATGCGGAGGCGGATTTCCTCGACGCGTTCAAATCGCACCGGATGCATCACGCCTGGCTGATCACCGGCCCGCGCGGCGTGGGCAAGGCCACACTCGCCTGGCGCATCGCAAGGTTTCTGCTGGCTCAGCCGGTTGAGGAGGAAGGCAGCGGGTTGTTCGGGGACGCCCCTCCCACACCCGACACGCTGGAACTGGGGCACGAGCACCCGGTCTATCGCCGCTCCGCGCAACTGGCCGAACCACGGCTCTGTCTCATCCGTCGCGAATGGGACGACAAGAAATCCCGCTTCGGCACGGTGATTTCCGTCGAGGAGGTGCGCAAGCTCAACAGCTTCTTCCATATGTCCGCCACCGATGGCGGGCGGCGCGTGGTGATCGTCGACAGTGCCGACGAGATGAACGTCTCCGCCGCCAACGCGCTTTTGAAAACCCTCGAAGAACCGCCAAAGCACGCCTTTCTCCTGCTGGTCTCGCACCAGCCCTCCCGGCTTTTGCCGACGATCCGAAGCCGCTGCCGGGAACTGCGTCTCGGACCGCTTTCACCCGAAGATCTGGGCCGGGCCCTTGACGCGGCGGGGTCGGATGCGGCAGATCGCTCGGACGCCTTGGCGGAATTGTCCGCCGGGTCCGTGGGAGAGGCACTGCGTTTGACGAATTTGGGCGGGTTGGAAGCCTATCATGACATCGTGGCGTTGTTCGCCACCCTGCCCCGGCTGGACCGGGGGCGGGCATTGCACCTCGCAGAAGCCTGTGTCGGTGCGGCGAATGCCGACCGCTACGAGTTGACCCTTGGCCTGATCGACCGCTTCCTCGCCCGTCTGGCGCGCACCGGCGCGGGCCGCCCGCCGATTGTCGAGGCCGCGCCCGGCGAAGCCGCCCTCATGCAGCGACTCTCGCCCGACAGCTATGCCGCCCGCGATTGGGCGGTTCTGCAACAGGAATTGTCGGCACGCGCACAGCACGCCAGGGCCGTCAACCTTGACCCTGCGGCGCTGATCCTTGATATGGTATTCAAGATCAACGAGACCGCCAGCCGCATCGCCCGCTAAAGCCGATATGCTCCGGTCCAGACACGAACGACCAGAGCAGACCATGAGCCTCCCCAAGATCACCGACAGTCATTGTCATTTGGATTTCCCCGATTTCGCCGACGAACTGCCCGAGGTGGTGAACCGTGCAGTCGAGGCGGGGGTGCATCGCATGGTGACGATCTGCACCCGCCTGCGGCAGGTCGATCAGGTGAAGGCGATTTCCGAGCGTTTCGATCCGGTGTTCTGGGCGGCAGGCACGCATCCGATGTCGGCGGCAGAAGAACCCATGGCAACGGTGGATGAGTTGGTCACACTGGCCCGACATCCGAAATTCGTCGGCATCGGCGAGACCGGGCTCGATTACCATTATACGGCGGAGAGCGCCGAGGTGCAGAAAGAGAGCCTGCGCGTGCATATCGCAGCGGCGCGCGAGACGCAGTTGCCGCTGATCATCCACGCCCGTGCCGCCGATGACGACATGGCCACGATCCTCGCAGAGGAATACAAGAACGGCACCTATCCCTGTGTGATGCATTGTTTTTCCTCATCGAAAGAGCTTGCGAAAGCCTCTCTCGATCTCGGATTCTACCTGTCGATGTCCGGCATCACGGCCTTTCCGAAATCCGAAGACCTTCGGGAGATTTTCCGCGAGGTGCCGCGTGATCGCATCCTCGTCGAAACCGACAGCCCCTACCTTGCCCCCCCGCCCCATCGCGGCAAACGCAACGAACCCGCCTACACCGCCAAAACCGCCCAGCGCGCCGCAGAAACATTCGGCATGGATTACGCGGAGTTCGCGGCGCTGACCGAGGCGAATTTCGAACGTCTTTTCACGAAGGCCAGGCCATGAGCGCACGGTTCACCATTCTGGGCTGCGGCTCTTCGGGCGGCGTGCCGCGGATCGGCAATCTTTGGGGCGTCTGCGACCCGGAAAACCCGAAGAACCGGCGGCTGCGCTGTTCTGCACTCATTGAGCGCGAGGGGCCGGACGGTACCACCACCGTGCTGATCGACACCGGGCCGGACATGCGCCAGCAACTCCTGAACGCCGGCGTATCCCGGCTCGACGGGGTGGTCTTCACCCATTCCCATGCCGATCACATGCACGGTCTCGACGATTTGCGCCAGATCGTGTTCAACATGCGCGAACGGGTCAGGGTCTATGCCGACAGCGAGACGGAAAACGATCTGATCGCCCGGTTCGGCTATGCCTTTGTTCAGCCCGAAGGGTCGAACTACCCGCCTATTCTCGACCTGCATGCCATTCGCGGTCCCGTCACCATCGACGGTCCCGGCGGGCCGGTGACACTGACGCCGTTACAGGTCAATCACGGTCAGGTCGACGCCAAAGGTTTTCGCGTCGGCGATCTCGCCTATATCCCCGACGTGCTGGAGATTTACGAACCGACATGGGCGCATCTGGAGGGGCTCGACACCTTCGTGATCGACGCGTTGCGCTACAAACCGCACCCCAGCCACGCCCATCTGGAATTGGCGCTTTCGTGGATCGAACGCGCCGCCCCCCGGCAAGGTGTGCTCACCAACATGCATATCGACATTGATTACGCGACCGTGGATGCGGAAACCCCGGATCACGTCACTCCCGCCCATGACGGGATGGTGATCGAGATCGCAGGACCGCTCTGATGCAGTCGCTGATCGAGGTCATCCTTCCGGTTTTTCTGGTCATCGGCTACGGCTATCTGGCGCGTCGTCAAGGCTGGGTCAGCGACGAACTCGTCGAGAACGTGATGAAATTCGCCCAGAATTTCGCCGTTCCGCTTTTGCTGTTCACCGGCATCGCCAGAATGGATCTTGGGCAGAATTTTCACCCGCCGATCCTGATCTCCTTCTATGCGGGCGCGCTATCCGGCGGGCTCTTCTGTTTTCTGGGCGCGCGGTATCTCTTTGACCGGGACCTGACCGACGCTGTGGCGATCGGTTTCATCGGATTGTTTTCCAACTCGCTTCTCCTAGGCATTCCGATCACCGAACGCGCTTATGGCGAGGCGGCTCTGGCGGGGAACTTCGCAATCATCTCGATCCATTCTCCCATGCTTTACGCCATCGGCATCGCCGCGATGGAGATCGCACGCACGCGCGGGCTGGGCTTGTCGGGCTTTGGCCTGATGCGGCAGATTGCACGTTCGGTGCTGCGCAATCCGCTGATCCTCGGGATCGCGGCGGGCTGGATCGTCAACCTTGCCCATATTCCCCTGCCCGCGCCCGTGTGGGATGCAATCAGCCTGATGACCAAGGCGGCAATCCCGGCGGCTCTATTCGGCCTCGGCGGGGTGCTTTTGCGCTACAAGCCGGAGGGCGACATGCGGATCATCGGCTGGGCGGTCTTCGCCTCTCTGGTGCTGCATCCTGCGATTGCCTACGGCCTCGGTCATTTCGTCTTCGGTCTGGAAATCGGCTCTCTGCGCTCCGCCACTCTGACGGCTGCTATGGCACCGGGGATAAATGCCTATCTCTTCGCTAATATGTACGGGGTCGCCAAGCGTGTCGCCGCCTCTTCCGTGCTAATCGGCACCGGGCTTTCGATCCTCACGATCTGGTGCTGGCTCACAATCCTGCCCTGACAAGGACGAGCCTGAAAGCCCATCCAACATGCGTCTGACCTTACGGCTCTACCCGCAGATTTCACAGGTTTAACCCGCTCTTGCCGTAATCGCGCCACAAAGCTCGGGCAAATCGTTAATCGAGAAAACCGACGCCCGGACTGTACCTGTTTCAAAGCCGCAGATCCGGACCAACGAGTACAGGTACCATGGCCGTTTACGATCTCGAACTTTACGATTTCAACCCATCGTCGGTCATTGGCACCACGACGGGGTCCACGTTTACCTATTCCGGTGGCAGCCCGACGGGTACGGCCTCTGTCACCGATGCCACCGCAACTCTGACCGACGACACGTTGCGCCGCGGCCCCGAAACCGCGACGGCGAACGTAAGCGTCAACGGGGTCAGTTCTACCGGGTCGAGCGTCGATGCCGATGCGGTCTGGACCGTGACCGATCTGTCCACCGGAGAAACATTTCAAGTCGTACAGTTCGTGGTCGATACTGGATCGGCCGCCGGCTCTTATACCCTGTCGGAACAACCGCTGATCGACGGCCATGACTATCAGGTCACCGCCTATAGCAGCACACCGGGGCAGAGCTATCGTAACGGCACCTCCGACGAGGCCTTCACCTATGCCGATTATGTCTCGACCGCCGAGATCGCCGACGGGATCGTTTCGGGCACCTCGGGCGACGACACGCTCGACAGCAGCTATACCGATACGGATGGCGATACGATCGACACCGAGACCTACACCTCCGGTACGATGCACTGGGCCGAGCTGAGCAACGGTCAGGATTACATGGACGGCTCCGGCACACTCGAAGATGCGGGTGTGACCATGACCTTCTCCGTCACCAATGACGGTGGAGGCGGGAATGCCTATGATCCGACCGGCACAAGCTATAACTATGGCACCTATGTTGCGAATGGCGAGAGCTTCGACGCCGACAGCTCTTTCTTCCTCTTCGGCGACAACGATGCCAACAATGACGGCCGCGGCGAGCTTGGCAGCGACACCATGACCATGACCATGGATTTCGCCGCCACAGAAAGCGCAAGCGGGGTGAGCGACGAGGTTTATAACGTCTCCTTCCGGATCAACGACCTCGACCTCGCCGACGGCGGGTTCGTCGATGTGATCACCATCACCGCCTATGACGCCGAGGGCAACGAGGTCTCGGTCACGCTCACCGGCGGCAGCGCCATGACCATCGACGGCAACACCGTCACCGGCGTCACGGCAACCGCCAGCACGGACCAGTCCGGCTCGCTTCTGGTCGAGATCGCCGGACCGGTCTCCAGCATCGTCATTGATTACGACAACGAAGGCGTGAACACTCAGGGCGTCTGGCTGTCCGACATTCAATTCGAGTCCCTGACCACCGATTACGATGACACAATCGAGGCGGGCGACGGCGACGACATTGTGGACGCAGGCCTCGGCGACGATCTGGTCTATGGCGGTGACGGCAACGACACCATCGACGGTGGTGTGGGCAATGACGAGATTTATGCCGGCGCGGGCGACGACACAGTCACGGGCGGCGACGGCAACGATACGATCTACGGCTATGAAGGCTCTGATACGGTCGATGGCGGCGATGGCGACGATTACATCAATACCCGCACTTCGACCGGCACCGGCCTGCCCGACACGGCCTATGATCACCCGGACAGCTCCCTGCTCGATTACGGTGCCGACAGCGACCCGACCAATGATATGGACACGGTCTATGGCGGCGCGGGCAATGACACCATCCTCACCGGCGATGACGACGACTATATCGAAGGTGGCTCGGGCGACGACGACATCGACGCAGGCTTTGACGACGACGTGATTTACGGCGATGCGGGGGCCGACACGATCCAGGGCAACGTCGGCAATGACACGATCGACGGCGGTGACGACGACGACATCATCTACGGCGATGTCTCTCCCGACAGTTCCGACTACGCGGCCTACAGCTATTATGAGCTGGATGACGATGGCGTGGCGACCTCGGTCGACAGCGATCCGACAGACAACTCGGACGTGATCTACGGCGGGGCGGGCAACGATACGATCTACGGTCAGGACGATGCCGACACGCTTTACGGTGGCGAGGGTGATGACACACTCGATGGCGGGATTGATGACGACACGCTCGATGGTGGCGAGGGCGACGACACTCTGATCGGCGGACGGGGCGATGATACGATCACTGGCGGAGCCGGCGCAGATGTCATCGACGGTGGCGAAGGCGACGATACGATCTACGCAGGCGGTGGCGACTCGGTCACCGGCGGCGAGGGCAACGACACCATCATCATCGACCCCTCGCAACTCGACGGCAATGCGATCACCGTCATCGGTTCTGAGACCGGCGACGAGACGGGCGATGTGCTCGACCTGTCGGGTCTGAGCGAAGATCTCTACCATCGCGGTTCCATCGTCTATGACGAGAACGATCCGGAAAGCGGCACGCTGACACTGTCCGATGGCACGGTGATCACCTTCTCCAACATCGAGACGATCATCTGTTTCGCCAAAGGCACACGGATCGCCACGCCCTATGGCGCACGACGGGTCGAGGAATTGCGCCCCGGCGATCTTGTGATCACCATGGACAACGGGTTGCAACCTCTGCGCTGGGTCGGCGCGCGCACCGTGCCCGCCATGGGCCGGTTTGCCCCGATCGAGATCGCAAAAGGCACACTTGGCAACGAAACCGATCTCATTGTTTCGCCGCAACACCGCATGCTGTTGCGTGGGTGGCATTCGGAAATGCTGTTCGGCACCTCCGAGGTCTTCTCCGCCGCCAAGCATCTTGTCAATGGCACCACCATCCGTGAGCGTTCCGGCGGGATGGTCAGCTATTATCACCTGATGTTCGACCGCCACGAAGTGATCTTTGCCGAAGGGGCCGCAACCGAAAGCTTTCACGTCTCCGACCATTCGCTGACCGGTGTCACCGATGCAGCACGCGATGAGCTTTTCACACTTTTCCCGGAGTTGCGCGCCTTGCCCGGACAACATGGCGATACCGCCCGCAAGTGTCTCAAGGCGCATGAGGCGGAACTTTTCGTGGCCTGAACCGGACCGGATGCGAGGGGTGCGCACAACCATGCAATGCGCGCAACCCTGCTCTGTGAGAAATTAGTTTGAGTGACAAATCATTTTGATGCACATGTAAATCATGTCACAAAATGAAACCTCCCCCAAAACCCTCTTCGGGTTTCAGTTCGTCATGCTGTCGCGACGCTGGCGCAAGGTGATCCATGCCGAGATTGCCCGAGCCGGGCTGACCGACGCCACATGGGCACCACTCGTACACCTTGATGCAGGGGGCGATGGCATCAGCCAGACCGAGCTTGCGGACCGCGTGGCGCTCGACACCTCGACGCTGGTCAGGCTTCTCGACATTCTGTCAAAGCGCGGGTTGATCGAGCGGCAGGTGAACCCCCGCGACCGACGCGCGCGGCTGATCGTCCTGACGTCGCAAGGCCATATCGAAGTGCAGCGTATCAAGCATCACCTGTCCGAGGTCGAGGCCAGTCTCCTCAGCGGGTTAAGCGAAACGGAAGTCGCCGTCCTGCTCGCCGGTTTCGCGAAAATTTCGGCCACAATTGAGACCACTCTGGAGCGAAAACCCTCATGAACGCCTGGTTGAGCGCTCGCGGATTCGACACGGCCCGAATGGGTTTTGCCTTCCGCACCGCCTTGGCGGCCTGTGTCGCCTTCGTCCTTGCCTGGGCCATTGGGCTGGAACATCCGCAATGGTCGGCAATGACGGTCTGGGCCGCCTCACAACCCACCCGCGGCCAGCTTTGGGAGAAAAGTCTGTTTCGCCTGCTCGGCTCGGTGAGCGGTACGGTTGTCGGTGTGCTTCTGGTGCTGGCGATGCAAATCCACCCCACGCTTCTGGTCGTCGGGCTGGCGCTCTGGGTCAGCGCATGCACCTGGATCGGAAATCTTCAGCGCGGCTTCGTCGCCTATGGCACGGTGCTCGCTGGTTACACCGCGGCGATGGTCTCGCTTCTCGATGCCGCCCATCCGGATCAGGTGTTCCACCTCGGGGCCGACCGGCTCACCACCGTGCTCACCGGGGTAGTCGTGGCCACCATCGTCGGGTCCATCTTTGCCCCGACCGCAGCCAGCGGAGAGCTGCGCGAGCGGGTGCGGCGGCTCTTGGCGGACATGCTCGATAAGGCCGCGAGCGCGATCCCGACGGAGGCCGAGAAACGTGCGCTTCTCAATGAACTGGCCGCCATCGAAGAGGGACTTGACCCTCATGCCGCCGGCTCCATCCGCTCTCGCCAGACCATCCGTGCCACCCGTGCGCTGCTGATCGCCGCGACGCCACTTCTGCTTTGGAAACACGGTCCCGCACAGGCCCCTGCCTTTCGCGCGGGTCTGGCCGGGGCCTCGAAAGCGCTGGCCGATCAGGATATTCCTGCCGCCCGCGCCGCCCTCACCCAAGCCTCCACCACTGAAAATCTTTCGCCCCGGCTTTCCGAGACCTTAAACGCGGTCGAGGTCGCACTCGGCGAATGGGATGCGCAATCGCACAAGCGTCGCAACCTGAGCGAGATCGCTCCGCCCGTGGTGCTCCATCGCGACTGGGTCGGTGCGCGCGAGGCGGGACTGCGGGCCCTCGGAGCACTCCTGCTCTTTGGCGGGCTCTGGCTTGTGACGGGCTGGAGCGTCGGCCCCTTCATGCTTCTGGGGCTCTCGGTGATGATCTCGCTGTTCTCGACCTTCGAGAACCCGGCGCAGATGATGAAATCCGTGTTCTATGGCCAAATCCTTGGCGTCACCGGCGCACTCGCCTTGCGCTGGCTGGCTTGGCCGCTGGCACAGAACGAAATGCAGATGATCCTGCTCACCCTGCCCTTCATTCTGATCGGCCCGCTCTTTGTCGGGCACCGCCGCACCGTCGCGATGAGTTTCGATTACAACATGGTGCTGATGCTGATGTCGCAGCCGCACTGGCCGCTGACCGGGACCTTCGGCGGGTCTGTCGCGGCAGGGCTTGCGGTGATTGCCGCACCGATTGCCGCGATGATCGCCTATCTCACGGTCTATCCCGCCAATCTCAAGCGCCGGATCGACACGGTGATGCGGGCGATGGTCCATGATGTGCGCGATCTTTCCGCCGATCCGAAAGCGCTCAAAGCCCGGTCGCACTGGCAGGCCCGGCTGTACCACCGCACCCTGCGCCTTGTACGCCTGTCCGAACGCTCGAACCGGGCACATCTGGCGGCGCTGGATGCGGGGCTTGCGGTGTTAAACCTCGGCCACGCGGCAATGTGGTGTCATCGGGTCGCAGGCGATCCCGCGCAAAGCCTTCCCGATCGGCGCGCCGCCCGTGTGGCTCTTGCCCGTCTGGCGCAGCTCGGTCCGGAGCCGAAACAGGTCCGTCGTGCGCTGACCCGTCTGAGCCGTCGTCCGGGACCGGAAGCGGTACTGTTTCGTGAGGCGGTGGAGGGATTGGATACGCTCCGCCCTGTCCTCGCCACGGTCTGAACCGGTGTCTCAGCCCGCGTCCACCGGACGCGGCTTACCGTTTTCATCGACCGCCACCATGGTAAAACGCGCCTCCGTAACGGGATCGCGTTGCGCGGTGTAGGCCCGACGCGCCCAGACTTCGATCCGGATCACCATGGAGGTCCGCCCGACCTGATCGACGGCGGTGTAAACGCAAAGCGTGTCACCTACTTTCACCGGTTGCTTGAAGACGATCTCATTGGCCGCGATGGTCACCGTACGCCCGTTGCAGCGCTCATTGGCGCGGATCGCGGCAGCAAGGTCCATCTGGCTCATCACCCAGCCGCCGAAAATATCGCCAGCGGCATTGGTGTCGGCGGGCATGGCAAGCGTGCGCAGCGTGAGTTCCATGCCTTCGGGAGTATGTGCGTCTGACATTTTCTGACTTCCATTCCTTCTGCATCTTCCCTCAGATGACACGCCAAAAGCGAGGCCTCAACCCCCTGATCTAAAATGCAAACCCGCTTTCACCTGAATGCATGACCTGTGAATTTTCGCGACCACAGCTCCGCAGTACACCAACTCATAAGAAAAACCATCGCCGAACCGGCAGGGCTTTTTCTGACCTCTTCCGA
This sequence comes from Celeribacter persicus, assembly GCF_003050785.1. Taxonomy (GTDB): domain Bacteria; phylum Pseudomonadota; class Alphaproteobacteria; order Rhodobacterales; family Rhodobacteraceae; genus Celeribacter; species Celeribacter persicus. The sequence goes on along the minus strand of NZ_QAOH01000026.1, from coordinate 2,529 downwards.
GCGGCCTCGGGAGAGTGGTGCACCGCAGCGGAGCCCCGTAGAACCGATTGACGTCGAAGCTGTGCTGCAAATGCTGGAGGATTGGGAAGCCCAAATTCGGGCGGACCCTGCGTTTTATCAGTGGCTGCGTGAGGCGGAAGAGATTGGCTCTGAGGGCGGAGCCACAGGCCAAGTACCACCTCCCCCACACGCCATGAGCCGTGCTTCCCCGTTTTCACTGAGACTGTCCAAAGAGGAACGCACCCGGCTCGAATCGCAGGCCGGGGCGATGCCTCTGGCGACCTACATCAAGTCGGTCGTGCTGACAGAGAATGCCCCACGCTATCGCAAGCGCAGGAAGCCATGGGCAACCTTGACGGTCGTGGTCATGCCGTCGATCAAAGCAACTTCATGGCTCCAGTCGAACTGATACGCTTCGCCCGGATCGAAGCGTCGTGCCAAAGGCACGCTTCCAACGTGGCGGCACATAGGCCGCCGACGAGGCTTCCCGCGCGCTTTCGACCAACTGACCGCATAACGCCGCACCGCATCGTAGCTGCCGTCATAACCCAGGTTGCGAAGCTCCTCGTAAAACCGCTACCTCAAATCCGTCGAAAAAGCATCAAAGTAGAAATATCAGGGGGGCGTTTGGGACCCCGAGGCCCCCAATATCGGTGCCGTCGAGCACGGAGGCGCGTTCTTCCACGGTCATACCGCATTTGATCGCCAAAGCATCGTGATAGCCCCATTCATAACCTGACCCATAGGTCGATGCCGCAGCTCAGATCGCGATCTCACGCAGACGGTCGCTCATCTCCGTTTTATAGCGGATTGCCTCGCCGACACCTTGAATGGCATCGCACAACACCGGATTGTCTAGCATGGCGAAAAACGTGTAACCGTGACGGATGTTGTGTTGCGGGCGATCAACCCCGAATGGCGTATTTTCGGCATCGTCGAGTTGGTCCAGCTCGGATTTGACGCCCTTCTGCTCTGGCAATCTCTCATCCCGGGGCTCGACAGCCTCAGGTATGAGGACGAGACACAGGATCTGGCGCTGCCGATCTTTCTCTATTGGCTACCCATTTTCATCGGCCTCACCGGAACTTTGATCGGGGCTATCTGGTCGGTGTTCCGGCCCACACCCCAACATGACGGAGATGGCTCCGACATCCTTGAAAACCCGGGGATCTGAAATGTCTTTTGCACCTGAAATCGTCGGGCTTATCGGCTTTATCGGGCTGATCCTGCTTGTTCTGATCCGCATTCCCATCGTGGTGGCCTTGGGCATGGTCGGGGTTATTGGCTATACGGTCATCGACGGCTGGACCCGAGCGTCCATCGCCTTGGGCGACCTACCCTTTGCCATGGCCCGCAACTATTCGCTTTCGGTATTGCCCCTGTTCATCCTGATGGGTGTCGTCGCCGCACGCGCCGGGATGGCGCGTGAATTGTTCGACGCCGCGAATACATTGTTCTCCGGTGTGCGCGGTTCTCTGGCAATGGCCAGCGTCGGCACATGCGCAGGCTTTGGTGCGATCTCCGGCTCCTCCGTGGCCACTGCCGCCTCCATCGCAAGCATCGCCATCCCCGAGATGCAACGCCATGGTTACGACACCCGCCTTGCAACCGGGACCATCGCCTCGGCAGGCACCCTTGGCATTCTGATCCCGCCCTCAATCATCCTTGTGGTCTATGCCATCCTTGCGGAACAAAGCGTCCCTACCCTGTTCGCCGCCGGTGTTCTCCCCGGCATCCTCTACGGGCTGATGCAGATCGCCCTCATCGTCTTCATCGGCTGGCGCCGCCCGGATGCCGTGCCGCGTGCCCCCGGCGCCGCCATGCTGGAGAGGCTCAAGGCCGTTCTGGGGTTTTGGAAAATCGGAGTGCTCTTCCTGCTTGCCGTGGGCGGCATTTACAATGGCTGGTTCAGCCCGACAGAAGCGGCTGCCATCGGTGCGCTCGGCGCCATCCTGATCGCGCTGCTCACCCGGGCGCTGAGACTGCGCGACCTGATCCCCTGCCTGCGGGAAACGGTCCTGACAACGGCGGAGCTTGTACTGGTCATGCTTGGGGGATACATGTTCTCTTACTTCATTACCATCTCGCAAATTCCCAGCGCACTGGCCGATCTTCTTGTGGCGAATAACCTGCCCGGCATCGTCGTGATCCTGTTCATCACGCTGATTTACCTGATCCTCGGACTGTTCCTCGACTCCATCTCCATGATGCTGATCACCGTGCCGATTTTCCTTCCCATCGTGCAGTCGCTCGGGTTCGACCCGATCTGGTTCGGCATTTACGTCGTCATCGTGGCCGAGATCGGATTGATCACCCCACCCGTCGGGATGAACATCTATGTCATCCACTCGCAATTGCCGGAGTTGTCGCTGCGCGATCTCTATGGCGGGATCATGCCGTTTCTGGGCGTGGCCCTTCTGATGATCCTGCTGATTGTCAACGGCGGAGTAAAAACCTACCAAAGGGCGGCGCAAAAGTAGACCACTTGTGGGTTTAGCGTGACGGGCGCACAGAGCGCTGGCGGCCAGT
>NZ_QAOH01000025.1 GCF_003050785.1 Celeribacter persicus | reverse complement strand
CGATCGCGAGCAACTGCATTTTATGAACTCCTTTTGCTTGCCATTTGTACCGAAACTATCGGCTTGGGTGCAAAGGGCGTCCATTCCATAAGATGGACAAGAAGCCCGGAACATCGAAAGATGCAGCTGACAAGCTGGTCAAAAACATCCGCCGCAAGACCCGCCAAACCTACTCGGCGGAGGAGAAGATCCGCCTTGTTTTGGCTGGTCTTCGTGGCGAGGAAAGCATCTCGGCGCTGTGTCGCCGCGAGGGGATCTCGGAGAGCCTATATTACAGCTGGTCGAAGGAGTTCCTGGAGGCGGGAAAACGTCGCCTGTCTGGCGATACGGCGCGCCAAGCGACATCGCCTGAGGTGAAGGAATTGCGATCAGAAGCCATGGCTCTGAAGGAATGCGTGGCCGATCTCACCCTTGAAAACCGTCTGCTCAAAAAAAGCATGACAGGGGCTGGGGAATTCGAGGAATGAGGTATCCAGCAACCGAGAAACTGGAGATCATTCGCACAGTTGAAGGGTCGCATTTGCCAACCAAGAAGACCCTTGATGTGCTTGCATGGAATGAAGCAGGCTGCGTTATGCTTCTGGAATGCAAGCACCTCCAGTTCGCCAAAACGGCAAGCGAGATTGCAAAGCAACTCTCCAAGTTCAGAGGTGAAGTTGATGACAAGGGGAGGCCTGATCACCTCGCAAAACACTTGAGACGTTGGGCTTTAGCTCGGCAAAACATTGACGCGTTTTCAAATTTCACTCGGCTGAAGGATCCGAAAATCGGAGCTGGCTTAGTATTCTCGAACACCGTGCCGATGCAATTCGCGGTCGATCGTATGCGCGAACAGCTATGGACGGGAACGATCGAGCAGCTTGGTGCGCTTTCGGATCTGTTGTGTTAGTAGCGTGCTGCAAATTGGCTAATCCAGAGAGGCTCCTGCGTATGGGCGTGCGGCGCAACGCGTTCGGCCAATAATCGATTTAGTGTCGATCGACTCCGGTATTTTGTTGAATGTCAGCTTCCGTAGTGGGGCTGGCGTGCGTTCGCACCTGCGGCGAACTTCCGGAAACCGCCCTTCGCGTCTGATCACTTCCTCTCAGCCAACCATGTTTTCTGCCAGAGGTAATAGGCCGATTGGCTGATCGGCGGCCCTTCAAGAACCGCGAGGGTTTTCCATATCTTTGTCCCTTTGCACCCTGCCTCGATCATTTGAATGGCGACGGCTTTTCGCAGGTCTGTCATGCTCGGCTTACGTCCCAGACGTTGGCCTCGGGCTTTGGCTTCTTGCAGTGCGATCTTGGTCCGGTCCGAGAAGCCTTTGCGGTCGAGGCGGTTGAGGGCGGTCAGCAGAGTGCCGATTTGGGATTGCCAATCGTTTCGGCTGTCAAACTTTTCATCAAGGCAGCGGATATGAATGCCCAACTCCCGCGCTGCCTCGACCGTGGCGGCGATGCCTTGTGTTGAAAGGTTGAGGTCGCTCAGAGACGGGGCGATGAGTTTCGCGTCTGCACTCAGATCGTTAAGCCAGACGGGCGGTGCATTTGGCTCTTCGGGATCGGTCGCGAGAATCCGTTCTGCCGGAATGCCTTCTGCTTCAAGCCGTGCAATCGCGAGTTGTCGATCCTCCGCGCTTCGCATTCCAGAGATCACGCCATAGCGATTTTCGGACATTGGAGACCTTTCGGAAAGAGCTGAAAACGGAGCGCGTTTGTTTTGGACCTGCGAAACAGCTACTATATCTTGTGTCTCATAATTTTCTTGACACTGAGATGCACGTTTATGCTCCAAAAATGCACTCTTATGGTCCAATGACACCAGGATCATGACCCTGGGATTTCGCGCCTCTCCTGATCTTTTTCCATCTAAGGCCCGATAGCCCGCGCCAAGTCGGAACTTTGCACCGGCGAAGGCTATGATGTGGTTCCATGCCGTCTGTGCCGGGTGCTGGAGCAAGAAGTGTGCACTCTCAAACACGGGCGAAAGGTAAACCCTAGAGCGATTTGCACTGAGCCACAATACCCCATCAGCATTCCGCGGCAACAGACAACGGGGATAGGACTGCAACGCCATAAGCCCCTCAATGTGAAATCGGAGAACAATGCGTCTCCTTGAACCGAAATCACAAATTGTCGGCCCCGCGCGTGGGGCCGACAATCGTATCAGGCTGTCAGTGCAGAATTCCCACCGTCGTTCTTCCAGCGCCGCCAGGCGGGAAAGGCCAGCGCGAGCACGCCGAGAGCCACATGGGCAAGCGCGATACTGAGCGTGAAGCCGGCTACGAGAGCCCATGGGCTGATCGCAGCCCAGACCCCCGCAACCATACGTGCCCAGTCAAGCCCTTCATGCGGTCGCCAAAGCGCAATTGCGGAAAGCACTGCGATCAGTCCGCCTGTCAGCAGGGCGCTCCAGAAGGCAATATCGGTCATCGTGATGACGAAGGGCAACCCAGCGAGGGCGAGGCCCGCGAGAAGGCTGATGCCGTCGCCAAGCTTGTCATAGTTCGTAGTCCAGGTCTTGCTCATGGTGTTACCTCCTTTCTCTTCACCAAGGATTCAATGCGGCTGAGCCAGCCGCTTGGGCGCCGGCGCAGGCAGGAAGGGCAACAGCTCCTCCTGCGAAATCGCGCCGGTCGCGATCTCTTCCAAGGCAAGCTCTTCGGTGGCTTGCCGTTTAGGTTCGACCCGAGGTTCTGCACCGGCCCTCAACGCCCGGCTGCGGGCGCTCGCGGCGAGAACCAGAGCGAAACGATCGGGCACCGCCTGCTGGGCATCAATTGCGACGAAGGGATTCATGCCGCCCTCTCTTCCTCAACGGACAGATACATGCCGTCGGCGGCCACCGCCGCTTCAAGTGCCAACAGCGCCCGTTCAACCTCGGCAAGCTGAGATTCACGCTGGTTTTCCGGCATGCCTTCCGTGCTGGCGACATCCTGAAGATACTCCGTGTAGGCCCAGTTCATCAGGATAGAACGGCGAGCCTCCAACGACAGGCTGGCGTCCGAAGCAACTTCCATGGGAGAACGCCCATCATCGCCGCCTTTCGGATCGCCCCGCCGTTTTGCGCCGGCCATCGCGTCACGATAGGTTTGCCGCATCTCCGACAGTCCGAGCCGAGAGAGCGTGGCATCGGACCACAGCCCGGCCTGTCTGTCCCGCGTCCAGGCGTCTCGGTGCTCCGCCTCGCCCGCCGGGAGCTGGACCTCATAGGGCACCCCCAGACGCCTTGCATGGCGAATGGCGGCTTCCAGCGTCGGAAAGCTCAGCTCGATCTTCTGGATCGCATCGTCGCTACCCGTCCAGCCCATCAAAGGCTCCAACCAAGGACCGGTCCGGCGCGGAAAGCTCATCTTCCAGCCCTTCGTACGCGCTCGCCCCGAGGTCATCGCCGATTTCGACGGCTTCCAGATCCGGGCGACCGCATCGTCCGGCAGAGAAGAGTCCCAGTCGGGTCGCGAACCGGCCAGGCTCGGAATGGGTGAGGCATGTGATTGTGCTGTGAAATCTCCTCTGATCACGTTCATTGCCTAACCTCCAGATTTCAGGAAGAGCGTCCGGCCGCCACCCGAGCGACCGGAGCATCCCGTTCTGGGCCCGAGATGTTTCAGGCCGCGACCGGTTCCGACTCTCGGGTTGTCTCAATCTGCTTGGTCTCGTGACCTTCGACCGCCGCAGGAGACGCGATCTCGATCCGACGCGGCTTGAGTTCCTCGGGGACCTCGCGCTTGAGCTGGACAGTCAGCAGGCCGTTCGACAGGGTGGCCCCTTCGACACGAACGTGATCGGCCAGTTCGAACCGACGTTCAAACGACCGACCGGCGATGCCGCGATAGAGATAGCTGGCACCGTCGTCACCATCGGGTGTCTCCTTGTGGCCCGACACGATCAACATGTTCTTGTCCTGGGTCAGGGTCAGATCGTCTTCGGCAAAGCCCGCCACCGCCATGTCGATGCGATAGTCGTCCTCGCCGGTCTTGACGATGTCGTAGGGCGGCCAGTTGTCGAGCGTTTCCACCCGACGGGCAGCCTCAAGCGCGTCGAGCATACGGTCGAAACCGATACTCGAACGGAACAGAGGTGCAAAATCAAGTCTCGTTGCCATAGCCATATCCTCCTTTGAGCAACATGGGTACAGACGTCGGAAGCACCGCAGGAACGGCGTCCCGCCTTGTCACCGATCCCCATCTGGGCGATCAGCATAAATTGATTTGGAACAGCACCTTACGGTTTCAAGAGGGTGTTGAACGCTTTTTTTCGCAACTCGTTTCCCTATATTTCTTCCGTGTCCCTGTGACATTCGAAAGGAGGAGATCATGACCGGGAACGACGTGAAAAGAATTCTGGGACCCGGCACGGACCCCACGCTTCTGTCTGATATTCTGCGCACCGGCGCCGACGCCTCCGAGCTTGCCCGTGCCAAGGCCTGGGTCGAGGCGGACGAGGCGCAGGTCGATGCCCATAGCCCCTTCCCATCGGGCCGCATCGCCCGGCTGGTCGAATTGCTCGAAGCCGATCAGGAAGAAGACGATCTGCTATAACAGAAATCGGGCTGGCATTCAGGACGGTGCCAGCCCGTCTCTTCAGGTGGTCACGATCACCCGAACCGGCCCGTCGCGGCGCAGAACATCGGCAACCACGTGAGTGCCGGACCGGCGCAGAGCCACATCGACAGTTCCACCGTCAAGGCGCAGATTGCGCAGGACGACCTCTCCCAGGAACTCCGGAAGGATCGGTTGCTCGAAGATCACCTGCCGCGCCTCGGCGTCGAAGCGCAGCCCGAGACAGGCCTGAAGCAGCAACAGCGGCGCTCCCGCCGCCCAGGCCTGCGGCGTACAGGCCACCGGGTAGAAGGTGGGACCTTGCGTCTCACGGCGCGGGAAGCCGCAGAACAACTCCGGCAACCGTCGCAGGTCGATGTAGGTGGCCGCAGAGAAGATGCCCTCGAAAATCCGTGCGGCCTGTTCACGGAACCCGTAGCGCGCCAGCCCCGCCCCGATCAGCGCATTGTCATGCGGCCAGACCGACCCGTTGTGATAGCTCATCGGATTGTATCGCGCCTGGCCCGCGGCAATGGTCCGCACTCCCCATCCACAGAAAGACGACGGCCCCATCAGGGCTCCGACGACCGTTTCGGCGCGTTCCTCCGGGACGATCCCCGTCCAGAGCAGGTGGCCCGCGTTCGAACTGCGCACCCGGCAGGGCTGTTTGTCACCATCGAGCGCGAGCACATAGGTTCCAAGCTCATCGTCCCAGAACGCCGCGTCAAAACGGGACTTCAATTCCGAGGCCTTTTGCACCTGTTCCTGCGCGATCCCGTCATGACCGAGTTCCTGTGCGATCTCGGACGCAGCCAGCCGTGCAGCATAGACGTAGCCCTGCACCTCGCAAAGCGCGATCGGCCCCTTGGCCAGCGTCCCATCGGCGTGAAACACCGCATCATGACTGTCCTTCCACCCCTGGTTGGCGAGCCCCTTGTCGCTGCGCCTCCCGTATTCCACGAAACCGTCGCCGTCCCGATCGCCATAGGTCTCGATCCAGTCGAGCGCCGCACGGACATGCGGCCAGAGTGTTTCCAGCACCACCCGATTGCCGGTGCGTTCGAAATACGCCCCGGCGAGCATGACGAACAGCGGTGTCGAATCCACGCTGCCGTAATAGCGCCGGAACGGAACTTCGCCGGTTTCCGCCATTTCGCCATAACGCACCTCATGAAGGATCTTGCCCGGCTCGGCATCGGTGGCCGGATCGAATTCCGTCGCCTGGTTGGCCGCAAGATGCAGCAGAACGCCCCGCGCGACTGCCGGGTCGAGCCAGAGCATTTCCCAGGCGGTGATCAGCGCGTCACGCCCGAACACGGTGCTGAACCAAGGCACGCCCGCATAGGGATAGGGCCCCTCCTCCGTATCGGTCATGAGCATGTAGAGGTCCGAGACCGAACGGCGTATGGTTTCGTTGAATATCTCGTTAGAGCTTTGCACCGTGGCCGCACGGGAGGATGAACGCCTGAGGGCGTGCCGTGCCTCACGCAAAGACCGGAAGAACAGGCGCGACGGCGGCTCTTCGGCACCGTTTACATCGCAACCGATCTCGATGAACAGCGAGCGCGTCTCGCCGGGGGTGAGGCTCAGACGATACACCGCCCTGCCCGCGTCGAGTTGTACCGGAGCGGGATCGAAGCGAAGCGCGGTGCTGCGCGGGTTGAGGTCGAGGCCCCGATAGGACAGCAGCACATGCGCCTTTCCGACCTCCGGTAAAAGTCGTTGTCCGCGCTCGGGCCGAACCCGCCCGCGCACTTCGAAGAGATCCGCGAAGTCGCCTTCGAAAGAGACTTCCAGACTGATCTCATGGGCCGTTTCATCGAAGTTGCGCACCGCAAGACGCTCATAACAGGTGCCCTGCCAGAGAAACCGCGTCCGGCGCATGTGGATGCGATCATGCGCAATCAGACAGCGACCGGTTTCGTCATAAAGATCGGGATTCGTCAAATCGCAGGTCAGCGTGGCGTTATCGTCGCGCAATGTGGACGAGAGCAGCATGGGCCGCTCTCCCCCGATGGTCAGATAGTAATGCGAGAGATACCGAGTGTCGCGATGGAACAGGCCCTCGGGGCTGCCGGGTCCCGAGAGCACATCGCCATTGTGATCGAACACAGCGAAGGTATCGCCGTGCTTCAGGGTTCGTGGCCGCCGTTCCTGCAGGGACGCCGCCGTCGGGATGAAGAATTGCGCCGGCGGACTGCCCACTTGGGACACAGACAAAGCCGTTTGTTGCAGCGCCTCGGTCATCTCGGTCTCCTTCCGCATCACTCCGCCGCATGCAGAAGCTGGGCGCTTTGGCCGCCAAGCATATGCGGGAGCGGCATTGCAACGGCCTCGACACCCGGAAGTCCGCGATAAATCTCGACATAATCGCGCGCCATGCGATCCGCAGTGAAACGTTCCTCAAATGTCGCGCGTACGATCCTTCTGCTGATACGGTCCAGCTTACCCACGGCTGCGGTGGCATCTTCAAGGGACCGCACGACATACCCCGTCAACCCGGGCTCCACGATCTCCGGCACCGAACCATTCGCCCATGCGATTACAGGCGTGCCGCAGGCCATGGCCTCGATCATCACCAGACCGAAAGGTTCGGGCCAGTCGACCGGGAACAGCAGCGCTCGCGCGTTCCCGAGAAATTCCGCCTTTTGCATTTCGTTGATCTCACCGATGAACTCGACATCGTCATGAGCGTCGATCATCGGCGCTATGATCTCTTCCCAATACTTGCGGTCCGCATCGCCGATCTTGGCGGCGATCTTCAATGGCATCCCCGCCCGCGCCGCAATTTCGATGGCGCGGTCCGGGCGTTTCTCCGGCGAAATCCGCCCAAGGAAGGCAAGATAGTCTCCCTTCGGGCTCTCCGTGAAGGGCAACAGATTTTTGGGCAGACCGTGATAGACCGTTCCCGCCCAGTTCACGAAGGGCAACGGACGGCGCTGGTCGTCCGAGATCGACACAAGAGGATAGTTCGGAAAGGTCGCATAGAAGGGACGCAGATCAGGCCCGTCCAGCCGCCCGTGCATCGTCGTCACCATACGGTCGGCAAACGCCTGCGCCATGGGATAGTGCAGGAAGTCGATGTGAAAATGCAGCACGTCGAATTCATCGGCCCGCAAGCGGACTTCCTCCAGCATGGCGACATGCCAAGGCAGCGAGTTCTTCACGTTCGGATCGAGCCGGAGCGCTTCCTTGCTGCACGGGACCAGGTGGGCCTTGGTCCGGCTGTCGCCGCTGGCGAACAGCGTGACTTCATGGCCCTGCCTGACCAGTTCTTCGGTGAGATAGGAGACGATCCTTTCTGTTCCCCCATAGAGACGCGGCGGGCAACTTTCTTCCAGCGGTGCGATCTGTGCGATCTTCATCGGCAAAACCTCCTCTTCTGAGCGAAGCCTCAACAATGGATGCGAGAAGGTCGTCTACGATCACCCCGCCTGGGCATGACCGCCGGATGTGGCATCTCGAATTCGGACAGTCGTGATACAAGATCACTGCCATCCGCCGGACCATGGTTCCGGAACGCGAGATGGCCTTGCCCGGCAAAACCTCCTGCGCAAAACAGCGATGTCAGATAGCAGGGAACCCCTGCGAAAAGTTCAGTTAGAAATCGACTTTGGAGTTTCAACCCCCTCCCGCGCGCAAAAAATATGGCGCGAAGCAGGCAGGTGCTGAGTGTGCGTTGGCCGCATTCACGCTGCGCGACGAACCACAACCGCTCCAATCAGCATGCTCAGCCCCAACGCAAGGAACAGAGGGTCGGCGATCTTGGCTTGTAACAGGCCGGAGGCAGTCGTGACAGAGATGAGCATCAAGCTGAATTCGCCGCCATGGGCCAGGATGGCGCCCGCGCGAAGCGCAGTCTCGAGCTGTTCTCCGAACATGCGGGTCAGGGCAACAACAAGCGCGAGTTTCACCACCATGAGCACAAAAAGCCATGCCAACACCCTTGGCCATGTCGACCAAACCGCATCTATATGGAGTTGAGTTCCGATACCGATGAAGAACACCCCGACGAACAGATCCCGGAACGGCCTGATTTCCCGTTCAACGAATTGGCGGGCGTCGCCCTCAGCGATCATCATGCCGGCAGCGAAGGCACCGAGCGCCGGCGAAAGACCCGCAGCCTGCGCAATAATGGCCGCGAGCAAGGCAACGGTCAGGGCCAGAAGCTGTGCGAGTTCAGCCTCGCCCTGGGTTGCGACCCATCCGGCAAGCCGCTGAAGCATAGACCGGGCGATGAAAAGCGCCCCGACGAGCACGCCCATGCCCCCGACCATCTTCAGGACGTCGTGCGCGCTTTCCATGACTCCTGCCGCGGCGATGACATCGTGAAAGGCCAGAAAGCCGACGGCCGCCAGATCCTGAAACAGCAGAACAGCGATCGCGACCCGTCCCTGAGGCGTTCCGAGCGCATCGCCGCCCGCCAGGACCTTGAGGCAAAGCGCGGTCGACGACATCGCGACCGCGCCAGCGATCAGGACCGCCGCCGCCGGCGCGATCTCGGTAAAGACGAGCAGCCCCACGGTGACCAACCCTCCGGTTACGAGCACCTGTGCCAGACCGAGTCCGAAGATCAGCCGACGGAGCGACACGAGCTTGTCGAGGGAGAATTCCAGACCAAGCGCAAAGAGAAGCAGGATCACCCCGACCTCACCGATAAGCGTCAGTGTGGCACCCTCGGCGATGAGCCCCAGACCGGTCGGCCCGATCACAATGCCGGACAGCAGGAAACCGACCAGTGCGGGGATGCCAAGCCGTGCGCAGATCGCGACATGGCAAAAAGCCATCATGGCGAGCAACGCGGCGGCCTCCAACAGCCCCTGGTCGGCGTGCATCAACGTCGCCCGCGTCCATAAACAGTTGCCCCGATCCACGCCGGTGGGTCGGACGCGGGGAAGGATTCAGCACTCGCTTCACAGACCGGGTCTGCAGCCGTCGCGAGTTCCGCTGAGAGATCACGAACGCTGGCCGCGTCGATGCCTCGGTGAAGCCGGTGCCGGGAACTCGGTCGGTGGCCGGTCTCGATGCGGTGGGCGCCAGGAGCATCGGCTCCCTTGCTGGTTGGCGCTGTCTCCCACCAGAAGCGGCGCGGTGGCACGGATCGACGTTTGTCCGGCTCGTGGCGCACGATATAACGCCAGTCGTTTCGTTCCGCGAAGGCGATGGCGCTGTCGAGATCAGGGAATGTCAGGCGGATCGGACGATAGGGATCTTCGGTTGCGGTCCAGCCCATAAGAGGCTCGATGACCGGCGCCCGGGCCGGCTCAAACTCGAGTATCCAATGCTGCCGCCTGATTGGAGCGGAGGTGTGGGACGAGCGAGCTGGCCTGTAGATCAACGCTGTCGGCAGGTCTGGAGATGTCAGGTCAGTTCCGGGGATCTTCGGTCGAAACGGTGGGCGGTTGTGTCCTTTCATCATGATTTACCTCTCTTCGGATTGCGGCACCGGCGGCGTTACCGTCGCCGGTGCACGGGCCGTCATTCGGCGGCAGGCTCGGCCTCTTCGCTATCGCCATTGCCGGGCTCGCCGAGGGCCTCGGTTTCTGGTGCGCTCTCCAGCTTTTGGAACGTGATCTTCTGATCATCCGCGGTCCAGACGACGCGCACCTTGTCGCCGTCCTCGATCCGACCGGAAAGCATCTCGCGGGCGAGCTCGGTTTCCAGTTCCGACCGGATTAGCCGTCGCAACTCGCGGGCGCCGAACTCTGGCCGGAAACCCACCGCTCCGAAATGCTCCGCAACGCTTCCGTCATAGTCGAGCTCGACCCCCTGGGTCAGCGCCGTGCGGGCGACGCGGGCCAGCTGCAACTCGACGATCTGCCGGATTTCCGACTGATTCAGCGAATGGAAGACGATGATTTCGTCGATCCGGTTGATGAACTCGGGCCGGAAATGGGCACGCAACACGTCCATCAGTTCGGCCTTCTGCCCTGCCTCGTCGAACTCCTTGGTTCCGCGCTTGCGAAGGTTGCGCTGGATGATATCGGAGCCGAGGTTCGACGTGGCGATAATGATGGTGTTGGTGAAATCCACCACGCGGCCCTTGCCGTCGGTCAGGCGGCCATCGTCGAAGACCTGCAGCAGGATGTTATAGACATCTGTATGCGCCTTCTCGATCTCGTCGAGCAGCACGACAGAATAGGGCCGGCGCCGGACCCGTTCCGTCAACTGGCCGCCCTCGTCGTAGCCGACATAGCCCGGCGGGGCGCCAACCAGCCGCGCGACCGCGTGACGTTCGCCATATTCGGACATGTCGATGCGGATCATCGCATCCTGATCACCGAAGATCGTCTCCGCCAGAGTCTTGGCCAGCTCGGTCTTGCCGACGCCGGTCGGGCCGAGGAACAGGAAGGTCGCGGTCGGGCCGGAGCCCTCGCGCAGCCCGGCACGCGCCAGTCGCACGGCATCGGCAACGGCATGAATCGCCTCCTCCTGGCCGATTACCCGCTCATGCAACTTGTCCTCGAGTCTCAGCAGTTTTTCGCGCTCTTCTGTCGTCAGCTCGCTCACCGGCACGCCGGTCAGTTTCGAGACGATCTGCGCCACGTGGTCGGCGCGCACTTCAGCCGTCGCAGAGGCCCGGTCGCGCTTCCAGGTTTCCATCAACTCGTCAAGCTCGACCTGTTTGGCTTCAAGCTCTTTCTTGAGTTCAGCAGCACGGTCGAACTGCTTCCTCCCCGCAGCGTAGTCCTGCTCGCGCCGGATCTGGGCGACCTCAGCCTCGAGCTCCTGGACATCGACGGGACGCGCGGTAGCGCTGATCTTCACGCGCGCGGCAGCCTGGTCGATCAGGTCGATGGCCTTATCGGGCATGAAGCGGCCGGTGACGTAACGGTCGGAAAGCTCGGCCGCCGCGACGATGGCCTCGTCGGTGATCGTCACCTTGTGGTGGCTTTCCAGCGTGTCGCGCAGGCCGCGCAGGATCATGATCGTCTGCGCCACCGTCGGCTCATCGACATAGACCGGCTGGAAGCGGCGCTCCAGCGCGGCGTCCTTCTCAATGTATTTCTGGTATTCGTTCAGGGTGGTCGCGCCGATCAGGTTCAACTCGCCGCGGGCCAGCGCCGGCTTGAACGTATTGGCGATGTCGAGCCCGCCTTCGCCGCCGCCCTGTCCGGCTCCGACGATGGTGTGGATCTCGTCGATGAACAGGATCATGTCGGTCTTGTTGGCCACGATCTCCTTGAGGATCTTCTGGACCCGCTCCTCGAACTCACCGCGATATTTCGATCCGGCCACCATTGAGTTGATGTTGAGTTCGACCAGCCGTTTGTCGCGCAGCGCCTCGGGCACCTCGCCCGCGACGATGCGCTGCGCCAGCCCCTCGATGATCGCGGTCTTGCCGACGCCCGGTTCGCCGATCAGCACCGGGTTGTTCTTCTTGCGCCGCGCCAGAACCTCGATCGTCGTCTCGATTTCACGCGCCCGGCCGATCACCGGGTCGAGCCTGCCCTCGCGCGCCAGCTTGGTCAAATCGCGGCTATATCCATCCAGATCAGGCGTGCTCGACGGGGTTTCGACGCGGCCTTCCTCGGCCCCCTGACCGACGACCTTTGTCACCTGCTGGCGTAGCGCCTGCGGCGTCAGGCCCAGCCGGTTCAAGATGCTCGACGCCACGCCCTCGCCCTCTTCGGCGAGACCGATCAGAAGGTGTTCGGGGCCGACATAGGAATGGCCCAGCTCGTTCGAGGCGATGAAGGCGCGGTTCAGCGCATCCTTCACCCGCGGGCTGACGCCGATCTCACGGTCCTCCCCCGTTGCGTCGCCCTTCTTCGCTTCGCTCTCGATCTGGCGGCGCAGATCGTCGGCGTCGATCTTGACCTGCCCCAGCACCGTGCGGACAACATCCGAGCCGGTAAGCGCCAGCAGAAGGTGTTCCGTATCAACCTCGGTCCGGCCGAATTCATGCGCCTTCTGGCCCGCCTCCTGCAAAAGCCGGTTGGCCTGTTCGCTCAGGCGGTCAGCGATATTGATGCCGCCGCGCCGCGCGGTGCGCCCCGCCTGTCGGATAGGGACGGGTTGCCCCTGATCTTCGCCAAGCCGATCGAAAAGGCCACCGGCTTCGCCAAAGAATTCATCGAAGAGCGAGCGCCCTCCGAAAAGCGATTCCAGTGGCGATGCGCTACGCCCCTGCCGTCGGGCGATCCTACGGTAGTCCTCGTCGCAAAGCTCCATCACTTTGCGCTCACCGTTGACAGAGACCTGCGCACGAAAGCTGGCAGGTCGGGATTTGCAGATATCACAGATGCCGTTTGCCATTTTTCACCTCCGTCATGCTCCCAGCCGGAACGTCCGGACTGGGCCTCTGTGTTCAGGCCGCTTCGACCTCCTGAGCGCGGACCTTTTCTGCGATGGCCCGAAGGTCGGACTCGTCCAGCGTCTCGCGGTCGAGCAGATCGCGGGACGTTTCCTCCAGCAGCGCCCGGTTCGCGTCGAGAAGCGCGACCGTACGCGCGAAGATGTCGTCGATGATCGCCTTGACAGCGGTATCCATCCGCTCGGCCGTTGCCTCGCTGTGGCGGCGGTTGAGCCAGGCGGATTGATCCCCCGTGCCAAGGAAGCCGGGCCGCTCGGTGTCGTAGCTGACATGGCCCAGATCGGGGTCCATGCCGTACCGCGCGACCATGGCCCTGGCGATGTCGGTTGCCTTCACCAGGTCGTCGGCGGCACCGGTCGAAAGGTGATCGTATATGACCTTCTCGGCCGCACGCCCGCCCAGAAGACCGGCGATCTTGTTCTCCAGTTCCTCGCGGGTCATCAGAAAGCGGTCCTCGGTCGGGCGCTGGATCGTATAGCCAAGCGCACCGATCCCGCGCGGGATGATCGAGACCTTGTGCACCGGATCGACCCCGGGCAGCGCCATCGCGACCAGCGCATGCCCCATTTCGTGATGCGCCACGATTTCCCGCTCGCGCGCGTTCAGAACACGATTGCGCTTTTCCAGCCCGGCGACGATACGCTCTACCGCGTTGCTGAAGTCTTCCATGGTCACCGCATCGGCCTTTCGGCGGGTTGCCAATAGCGCCGCCTCATTGACCAGATTTGCCAGGTCCGCTCCGGAAAAGCCCGGGGTCAGCGCGGCGACTTTCTCGGCATCCACGTCCGGGGCGAGTGTCACCTTCTTCATGTGTACCCCGAGGATCTGGATGCGGCCCTTCTTATCGGGCTTGTCCACCAGCACCTGCCGGTCGAAGCGCCCGGCCCTGAGCAGCGCCGGGTCGAGGATTTCCGGCCGGTTGGTGGCCGCCAGCAGCACGATCCCCGACGACGGGTCGAACCCGTCCAGCTCAGTGAGAAGCTGGTTCAGCGTCTGCTCGCGCTCATCATGCCCGCCGGCCATCTGACCGGAGGCGCGGGCGCGACCAAGCGCGTCGAGCTCGTCGATGAAGATGATCGCGGGTGCGTTCTTGCGGGCCTGTTCGAACAGGTCGCGCACCCTTGCGGCGCCGACGCCCACAAACATCTCGACGAATTCAGAGCCGGAGATCGAGAAGAAGGTCACGCCCGCCTCGCCCGCCACGGCCCGCGCCAGAAGCGTCTTGCCGGTACCCGGCGGGCCGACCAGCAGGATGCCTTTCGGGATCCGGGCGCCGAGCTTGCCGTATTCCTCGGGCGTCTTCAGGAAATCGACCACTTCCTCCAACTCGACCTTGGCCTCGTCGACCCCGGCCACATCGGCAAAGCTGACACCGGTTTCTTTCTCCATGTAGACCTTGGCCTTGCTCTTGCCGACCTGCAGGAAACCCCCAAAGCCCTGACGCTCGGCGAACTTGCGAAAGACAAACATCCAGAGACCGAAAAAGACCACGGCAGGCACCACCCAGGAGAGAAGCGCCCCGATCCAGGTGTTTTGCGGAACGCCGGTGATCTCGACATCCGCATCGTCCAACCGCTCAAGAATTGCGGGATCGACGATCGTGGTGACGAAGCCAGAGCGGCCGTCGATGGGAGTCCCGAAGGTGCCGGTGATCGTATCGGACCCGACCGCAACCGAAGCGATGTCGCCGTCGGCCAGATACTGTTCGAATTGGCTGTAGCTGATCGGCGCGATGCTGCGGTAGCTGGCGATCAGATCCTGAATAAAGATCACCGCAAAAAACGCGAAGATCCAGTACCAGATGTTAAATTCGGTTCTCTTTTCCATCCCCTTCTCTCCTCGGCGCCAACCCGTAGAGATGTTGCTGATTTGTCACGCATAGCTAGATTGGTATTGCCTGATCAGAGTTCAAGAGAGTTCCGCCATGAAGATCGAAGTTGGCAACCACGCCCAAAGTTCTTACATCCCGTGGCGTGCCACTTCCCGTTAGCCGTAAGTGAAATTTATTGCGATCATGATTGCGACGCCGCGCCACCAATTCCTGAACCTGCTCCAATCCATCCTGCTTTTGGCAGGTATGGCCGCTATCGCCTGGTTCATCGTTTCGGCGATTGCGGGACAGGGCTTGGCAATTGCAATCGTCATCGGATCCTTGCTGGGATTGCTGCTGTCACCCGGCATCCCGAAACGTCTGTTGCTGAACGCCTACGGCGCACGCAGGCTCAGCGGGCGGGAATTTCCAGAGGGCATGGCGATACTGGCCGAACTCGCACGCCGCGCCGGGCTGCCGCGTGTACCGGAACTCTACTATGTACCGAGCCAGATGCCGAACGCCTTCGCTATGGGCTCTCCGGATGAAAGCGCCGTCTGCGTCAGCGATGGTCTTCTTCGATTGATGAACCAGCGCGAACTGGCCGGGGTTCTGGCGCACGAGGTCGCTCACATCGCCAACTGCGATCTCTGGATCATGGGGCTGGCCGACGCGATGTCGCGCGCAGTGTCGCTCGCATCCTGGGTTGGGCAACTCATCCTGCTGCTGAACCTGCCGCTCATCCTGGCCGGCGCGGCTTATGTGCCCTGGCAGGTACCACTTGTCCTGATCTTTTCACCCACGATCATGGCCCTTCTTCAGCTCGCGCTGTCGCGGGCCCGGGAATACGATGCCGACAGGGGCGGCGCCGAGCTGACCGGCGATCCCGATGGCCTCGCTTCGGCCCTCCTCAAGCTGGAACGCCGCGTCGGGCGCGTCTGGGAAGAGATATTCCTGCCCGGACGCCGCATCCCCGAACCCTCGCTCCTGCGCACGCACCCGCCCACCGCCGATCGAATCCGACGGCTGCGCAAACTTTCCGGACCCCGCCGACCGGTCCCACCGTCCGTTCCCCTGAACGCACCGCGGGCTGTGCGCGTTTCCACGCCGCGTTACGGGCCTTGGGGCGTCTATCGATGAGAACATTTTTTGCGTCGAGGTCTTGAAGTTGTAAATTGGCAACACTTTATTTACTGCGGAACGCCCAGTTGGGGTTTCACGGATACGCGATAGGTTCGGCTGAATAAGCGGGCCGCCTGACGTTCGCCCGACGGGAACGTATGGCAGACGCGAACGCTCCAGACCGCCGCCGAAATGGCGAAACTTGAGGCATGTCCGTTCTCCGCGGGCGTTCAGTGGCGTGGTGGCAAATCCACGCCGTCATCTGTAACGACGGAGGCGAAACATGCTCTATCCCACCTACACACGTCGCAGCGATCCGTTTGCGCTGATGCGCTCGATGCTGCGCGACTTCGACAGGGTCTCGCCAAGCCGCTTGGCGCAGCCCGTCTTCCCGGCCGTGAATGTCTGGCAGAGCGACGAGGCGGTCGCGATCACTGCAGAACTCCCTGGCGTTGACCCGGCCGACATCGACATTTCCGTGAAGGAAAATGTCCTGACGCTCTCTGGCGAGCGCAAGGCGCCCGAAGTTCCGGAAGGCGCCCGCTGGCACCGCAACGAACGCGGCTTCGGCCGGTTCGCCCGTTCGGTTCGGCTGCCTTTTGTGGCCGCAGACGACAAAGTCGAGGCGCGGATGACCAACGGCGTGCTGCGTATCGTGGTCGGCCGCCCCGAAGAAGACAAGCCGCGGAAGATCGAGATCAAGGCTGCGTAAGAGGAGGGCAGACCCATGACCAACGACATGACCCATACTGCGGACAAGACTTCGACCGAGACGCCGGAAACCACCACCGGGCGTCGCATCTACCGACCTCTGACTGATATCGTCGAAACAGCCGACGGAATGACACTGATGCTTGAGATGCCTGGTGTCACCGCTGAGGACGTGGACATCACGCTTGAAAAGCGCGTGCTGACGATCCGCGGCAAGGTTCACACTACACAGCCCGAGAAGCTGCAATTGGCCTATGCCGAATATGGCGAAGGCGATTTCGAGCGGGCTTTCACCATGTCCGACGACTTCGATCCCGACAAGATCGGCGCCCAGCTCTCGAATGGTGTCCTGACCCTGACGTTGCCGCGCGCAGCGGAAGCACAACCCAAAAAAATCACGGTAAAGGCGTCGTAAGCCGGGCACTTTGCACCCAAAAGAAGAAAGGAGAACTCACATGCAGATCAAGGACCTGATCCCTTGGGCGCGGAAGGATCATGCGCCCGACCCGAAAAGTGATGACCAGAACCCCATCGCCACCCTTCAACGCGACATGAACCGTGTGTTCGAAGGCTTCTGGAACCGCGTCGGCGATTTCGATTGGCCCTGGGGCGGTGGCGAAGCGAAATCCGACGTGGTCGAGACCGCAGATCACGTCGAGGTGTCGATCGAACTGCCCGGCATGGAAATGAAAGACATCGAGGTCACCGTGACCGATGACATACTGACCATCAAGGGCGAGAAGAAGATCGAGCGGCAGGAGGAGAAGAAGGGTTATTATCTCTCCGAACGCAGCTATGGCGCGATCTATCGCACGATCCCGCTACCGCCGGGAGTCGACGGTGAGAAGGCGGATGCCAGCTTCAAGAACGGCGTGCTGACGATCAAGCTGCCGCAGACACCGGAGGCGCAGGCCAAGGTCAAGCGCATCAAGGTGAAAAACGCCTGATGCCAAATGGCGTGCCGGCGGCACCGTGCTGTCGGCACGACGACCTGCACTTCTCCAGTCTTGGACGGCTAAATCCAATCGGGAGAGAGCGATGCAGGTCCGGTTGGAACTTAAGGCAGTTGCCCGGGACTGGTCTTCCGCAAAAGTACTTCCTAGCAGTTCACATAGCTAAAATGGACGAACGATCTCGTCAAAAGCACGGCACCAGAACCCTGCACGATCGAGTGCGAGACCCACCTATGGGGGCATCGAGCGGTTGACACACGATGAAAAGGAGAGCACGTGACATTGAGTTTCGGCACCTGCGGTGCTTCGTTAATGCAGCCGATCATGGCAGTTTCCGAAAGGCTGGAAGCACGATGGGTGTCCAGCAGTCATCAATCAGTCGATGCATCTGCGATCTCGAAGATCGCCTCGGAACATCCTTGTTCCACCGTCATCGAAGCGGTGTGACCCTAAACCGCGCCGGGCAACAATTTCTACCTCGCGCACGTCAGATAATTCGCGGGCTTGATGAGAGCTTGTACGCGATGGCGGCACTTGGCAGATCGGAAAACGGCCGTATAAGAGTCGGCATTTATTCATCGATTGCCTCGGGCTTTCTGGCCGAATTGCTGCGCTCCTTCGGGGAGCAGCAAAATCATGTGCAGATCGAATTGATCGATGGAAACCCGGAAGAACACGTCGCTGCCATTCGCGGGCTCAAACTCGACGTCGCTTTCCTAACCGGAACCCGAACCTGGCAAGATTGCGACAGCGCATTGATGTGGTCGGAAGGTGTTTTCGTTGTCCTGCCCGAACGCCATGAGTTAGCCATCCGGACAGCAGTCGACTGGCGCGAGCTTAGCGGCGAGGCTTTCATGGTCAGCGAAACAGCGCCGGGCCAAGAGATCTATGACTATCTGGTGAGGAAGCTGGCAGAGCTCAGTTGGCACCCTGACATACATGTGCAGTCCGTAAGTCGAGATAACCTGCTGTCATTGGTTGCCATTGGGCGAGGTTTGACCGTGGTCAGCGAGGCAATGACAGTGACGACCCATCCGGGAGTGGTCTTTCGACCGATCAAGGGCGAGCGCCTTCCATTTTCTGCAATCTGGTCGCCGAATAACGACAACCCCGCGTTCAGGCGTCTTCTGAGCATGGCGAGGACAAAAGCAGGGTGGGAAAGAAGCGCGGCTATCAGTGAGCACCTCTGTGGATTTGAGCCGCACGCCGCGCCTTCGCAAACCCGCGATCCGTCGCCATGAACCGCTCCAGCATCGGAACGATCAGCCGGACAGGATCGGCAACAGCTTGGCCGGTCTCCCGCCCTAACACCTCTGCATACGCCACAAGATCGCGATGAACGGACGCGGGCAATTCCACTGTCACCTTCACCGGCTTGTCATCGGGCAGCGGCCCCAGCTTCAGTTTCGACATGATCACCCTCCTGCCGGTTCGAATACCAGATCGCGGGTGACGATGATCCTGACCGGGAAACCCGGACGGATGGTCAGCGTTGGCGCGACCTGCAGCTGACGCTGGATGATCTGCTGACCGGCCTGGTTGATCGTATCCACAGCGCCATCGCGGATCGCCTGGACCAGGCGGTCTACGTCATCGGTGGCGAGGTCCGCGCCGATCGCGAGCAGCGTGGACAGACCCGCTGCGCGCATAAGATCCCACCAGTGGTAGTCAACGCCATCCTCGAGGCCGGCATAGCCGCTCGCATCCGCCCCCGGCAGACGTTCGAGAACGATGGACCGGCCTCCGGGAAGGATCAGGCGGTTCCAGACCAGCAGCACGCGTCTCTGGCCGAACGTCACACCGTCATCGTATTGGCCGATGATACGGGTTCCCTGTGGGATCAACAGCAGCGACCCGGTCGGGCTGTCATAGACGTTCTCGGTGACCTGCGCGGTGATCTGGCCTGGGAGATCGGAGCGAATGCCGGTGATCAGCGCGGCCGGGATCACTGCTCCGGCCTGAAGGATGTACGGCGAGGCTGGCGGCTGAATGCGATCCGATGCGACGGTCTGCCGATCCACCGGACCGTTGAGGAAAGCCGTATGCCGGCTCCCCTCAGGTTGCCCGGAGCCACCCAGGCCCGGAAGGTTCCCGCCGCCCCCGGCCGTCGTCGCCCTGCCAGACGCCGCCTGAAAGAAGACCCCGCTCAGACGCGCGGTTTCCTCCTCTGCCCTGCGGCGCTCCGCTTCCGGATCGACGGTCGGGCCCACAATCGGCGGAGGGGTCACGGGCACTCCGCGCTCCTGCGCATCGAGGATCGGCCGCCCGAGGTCACCGGGCAGTGCAGGTCCCAGAACCGGCCCGGTATAGTCGGACGGCAATCCTTCCAGGCCGTCCGCGGCCGGTCGGTTGTCTATGGAATAGAGTTCTCCACCTCCCGGCCCAGCCTCACGGGTCTGGAGCGCATAGATCAGCGCGCCTCCAAAGCCGAACAACGCGACCGCTCCGACACCGGCCAGAACCTTGCGCGACAGCCTCGTCACGCGCGGCGGATCGGGGCGCAGACGCATCGGAGCTGCAGGATCTGTGTCACTCATGACGCCCCTCCCCTTCGAGTATCCCCCGCCGTCCGCGCATCCGCCTCGCGCTCCTCCATGCGCAGGATCCGGACCACCTGCTGGCGGTCTCCTGCGCCCAGCCGGAGCTCCGCCGCACCGAAGAGGCGATCCACGATCAGCACGTTGCGGTGGATACGGCTGTTGACGATCTGCGGCTCTCCATCGGCGCCGAGCACGAAGAGCGGCGGCATTTCGCCTTGGGCGATGCCCGCCGGGAAGACGACATAGACGCGGCGGCCATCATCGAACACGGAAACCGGGCGCCAGGGCGGACTCTCACCCTGAATCTGCAAGCCGTACCGATGATTGCGGGCCGACGGTGCCGGGATGTTCGGCGCGGTTACCACGGCCTGTCGCCTACCACGCGGCGCTGCCGGATAAGCCCAGGCAACCGAGGGCATGTAAAGCGCCTCGCGCGCACGCAGCTCGATCGTGTACACCCGCCTGTCAGTGCTGATCACCAGATTGGTCGAGATGTCGTCCCGCGTCGGTTTGACGAGGATGTGGACGCGGGCGGTGGATCCGGTCCCACTCTCCGTGTCGCCGATGATCCAGCGCGTGGTATCTCCCGCGGCGATCGGGCCTGCGCCGGTCAGGCGCTCGCCCGGCTCGAGTGCGATGTTGGTGATCTGACCCGGCGCGGCATAGACCTGATACAGGGCTCCTTCCGACCAGGGATAGATCTGGATCGCATTGTAATAGCCCTCGCGGCGCGGTTCGACCCGGGCGGCGGCATTGGCGTTTTCGACACGACCAGTCGGTGTGCCTGCCACCGCTCCGCCATGGGCCACTGTCCAGACTGGCGGCGTGTGCAAGGGCCGAGGGCGTTCCTCGGCCGTTGAGGCGGGCGGAGTGGACAGCGGCGGCACGGACTCGTCGTAACTGAATTCCGGCACCCGGTTACTGGCACATCCCGCCAGAAAGGATGCGCAAAGCAGCAAGGCCACCAAGGTGGGCTTATTGACACCCGGAGACCTGGTTGCATGAAGATGCTGTTCAGTCATTGGCTCATCTCCCGCGACCAGGAGATCGCATTGACGTAGATACCGAGGGGATTGGCGCGCAGGCGCTCGGCGCTGCGCGGGGTCTGGATCACGACGGTCAGGATCGCGGTCCAGCGCTCGGTCGTGGAAAGCTGGCCGTTCTCGTAGCGGCGCTCGGTCCAGGCAACGCGGAACGATCCCGGCGAGGCCCGGATGACCGAGGACACCTCGACGGCGATCTGTTGACGACCGACGCGGGTGAACGGGTCGTTGGCGCGGGCGAAGTCGTTCAGCGCAGCCGCACCACGGTCCGTGGTGAACTCATAGGCGCGCAGCCAGTTTTGCCGCACGATGATCGGGTCGGCGGGGATGGAACGAACCTGTTCGATGAAACGACCAAGATGGAAGGCGATCTGCGGATCGGTCGGCTCGTAGTCGGCGGAAGCCGGGGCGACCGCCTGAGCCTCGCCGAGCGCGTCGACCTGAACGACCCAGGGCACTACCGTGCCACGCGCGGATTGCCAGACAAGGGCGCCTGCAAATCCCGCCGCAAGGATCAGGCTGCCGAAGGCCATGTAGCGCCAGTTGCGGGCCTGAACACGGGCGGAGCCGATACGCTCATCCCAGACCTGCGCGGCCCTCTGGTAAGGCGTCTCTGGCTGAAGTGTCTTGCCATAATGAGTGGCGGAGCGCCTGAAGAGGTTCATGAGCGATCCCTTTCGGAGAGATTGACGGAGGTGCCAGAGCCGTGGCTGTCACCAGACCGGACGGCATGGGCGGCAGCGCGCACGCCATGGCTCACGGCCTGGCTATGGCGCATGCGCTTCGCCCAGGCTGGCGGGCCATCGGAGGCGGACGGGCTGGAAGAAGGCACGGGCGCCGCTCCGCCGACCGTGCCCATCGAGGTGGTTCCGCCCGTCGCCGCAACACCGCCCTTGACGCCCTCGGCGTAGCTGGACTGGATGCCGCCAGCCGCGCGAGAGGACGCCTTCTTGAGCGGTGATGCCGAGGCGGCGGCCCCGGCGCGCGCTACACCAGCCATCCCGCCGGCGAGACCACCTCCGCCCATCGAGCCGAGCGTGTAGACGCTCGAGGCAGCGCCCGCCGCGCCCGCGCCGCCGCGTGCCAGGGCGGCGCCACCGGAGAGCGCAGATCCCGCGCCGCGTGCCGCCAGCATGCTCGCCCCTCCGGCCCCGATCGCAGCGCCACCAACGGCAAGGCCGGTGCCTATGGCCGCCCCCGCGCTGAGTTGCGGCCCGCCGGACACCAGACCCGAGGCGATGCCGGGGCCGAAGATGCCGAGGCCCAGCAGAGACAGGGCGGCCAGCACAATCGCCATGGCGTCATCGATGGTCGGCGTCACGCCTCCGAAGCCGGCTGTGAACTGACCGAAGAGCGTCGATCCGATGCCGATGATCACGGCCAGCACCAGAACCTTGATGCCGGAGGAAATCACGTTGCCCAGCACGCGCTCGGCCATGAAGGCGGTCTTGCCGAAGAGGCCGAAGGGGATCAGCACGAAGCCCGCGAGGGTCGTGAGCTTGAACTCGATCAGGGTGACGAAGAGCTGCACCGCGAGGATGAAGAAGGCGAGGATCACCAGCGCCCAGGCGAAGAACAGGCAGAGGATCTGGACGAGGTTCTCGAAGACCGCGACCCAGCCCATCAGATCGGAGATGCTTTCGAGCAGCGGTCGTCCGGCCTCGAGCCCGGTCTGGGCGACGCGGCCGGGGCGCAGAAGATCGGCGGCGGAAAACCCGGTGCCCGAGGCCATCAGACCGAGGCCTGCGAAACTCTCGAAGACGATCCGGGCGAGGTTGTTCCAGTTGGAGATGATATAGGCGAAGACCCCGACGAAGAGTGTCTTCTTCACCAGTCGGGCGATGATGTCGTCATCGGCGCCCCAGGCCCAGAACAGCGCCGCCAGCGTCACGTCGATGACGATCAGCGTGGTGGCGATGAAAGCCACCTCGCCCCCGAGCAGACCGAACCCGCTGTCGATATAGCTGGTGAAGATGCCCAGAAAGTTGTCGATGACGCCGGTTCCACCCATGGCTCATTGGTCTCCCGGACGCTGCGGCGCTTCAGATGCAGGCGTCCGGCCGAGGAACCGGTCGCGGTTCTCAGCCCAGGCGGCGAGGCAATCGGCATCGCTGGCAGCGGCCTCGCCAAGCTGCTGGCACCGGCGCAGCGTCGCGCGGAGAGGATCGGCAGACGGCTGGAGCGCGGGCGCACTGCTGGCCGGCACGGGAGCTTCCTCGCGTGTCATCTCGATCACCGTGGCTGTGATCGCGATCGCCACGAATACGATGGCTGCGATCCGGGCCAGCACCTTCCCCTCCATCGTCTCCCCTCCCGGCCTCAGTTGAACATTTGCGCGTTGCCGGGCTGGTAGCCCGAGCCCGGCGTCAGGAAGCGCTCGCGCTGGATGCGGCCCTGTTCAGCAGCGGTGGCGCGCTCGGCCTCAGTCAGCGCGTTGGCGCGGCCGTTTGCCGAGATCACCGCGATCAGATCTGAGAGCTGCTGCGATTGCAGCGCGAGGAGCTGGTTGCCCGCCTGCGTGGCCTGCAGAGCACCGACCGCGTTCTGGCTCTGCCCTACGAGCGCGGACATCTCGGCGCGATTGGCTTCGATATTGCCAACGACTCCGGCCTGCACGCGCATGGCATCCTGCAGGCCAACGACGGTGTTCTCCCAACGGGACCGGGCTTCGGCGATCAGTTGCTGGTCGGTCGCCGTCAGGGAAAGGTTGCCATAGTCCTGCTGGAACATCTGGTCGATGCTCTGCACGTCGAAGGCGATGTTCTGCGCCTGCGCCAGGAGCTGCTGCGTGCGGCTGACGTTCTGCTGGATCTGCTGGAGCGCGGAATACGGCAGGTTGGCGAGATTGCGCGCCTGGTTGATCAGCATCTGCGCTTCGTTCTGGAGCTGTGCGATCTGGTTGTTGATCTGCTCCAGAGCGCGCGCCGCGGTCAGGAGATTTTCGGCATGGTTGGTCGGGTCATAGACGATGAACGGCCCCCCGCCGATGCCGAAGAGCGCGTGCGCGGGCGGCGCTGCGATGGGCGACATCGCCATGGGCATCGCCAGCGCGAGGGCGAGCAGCGACGGGCCGGCGAACCGAAACGTGATCTTGCGAGTCATGGTGTGATCTCCTCTTCTTCAAGGTCGATGTCGGCGTCCTCAACAACAGCGGTGGCCGGAGAGGCCCCGTCCGCGTCCAAGGCGAGATTGGTGAGGTCGGGGATCAGATCGGCGGCCCAATCGAGGCCATGCGCCTTCAGCCAGGCGGCGAGGAAGCCGTCTTGGCCGTGCTCGGCGCAGATCTCAGCAATCAGCGCCTGATCCGATTTGGACGACGCCGCGCAGAGGGCCAGACCGACCTCGCTGAGGCCCAGTTCGAACAGCCGGTTGCCACGCCGCGACTGACAATAGTAGTCGCGCTTGGGCGTGGCTCGCGCGAGGATCTCGATCTGCCGGTCATTGAGGCCGAAGCGACGATAGATCGCGGTGATCTGCGGCTCGATCGCCCGCTCGTTCGGCAGCAGGAGCCGCGTCGGGCAGCTTTCGATGATCGCCGGCGCGATGGCGCTGCCGTCGATGTCGCTGAGGCTCTGCGTCGCGAAGATCACCGAGGCGTTCTTCTTCCTCAGCGTCTTCAGCCATTCGCGGAGCTGCTCCGCGAAGGCATCGTCATCAAGTGCGAGCCAGCCCTCGTCGATGATGAGCAGCGTGGGGCGTCCATCGAGCCGATCACCGATCCGGTGGAACAGGTATGAGAGGACGGCGGGCGCCGCGCCGGTTCCCACCAGCCCCTCGATCTCGAAGGCCTGCACATCCGCCGATCCCAGCTGTTCGGTCTCGGCGTCGAGCAGCCTGCCATAGGGTCCACCCACGCAGTATGCGCGGAGCGCCTGCTTCAAATCGTTGGATTGCAGCAGGACCGCAAGCCCGGTCATGGTCCGCTCGCCCACAGGGGCCGAGGCCAACGAAGTCAGTGCCGTCCAGATATGCTCCTTCACATCCGGGGTGATCTGGATGTTCTCGCGCGTCAGGATGGCGACGATCCAGTCGGCCGCCCAGGCGCGCTCGGAGGTCTCGTGAATGCGGGCCAGCGGTTGTAGCGAGACAGAGCTCTCGGCAGCGTCGGTCAGCTCTCCGCCGAGGTCATGCCAGTCGCCGCCCATCGCGAGCGAAGCGGCGCGGATAGAACCGCCGAAGTCGAAAGCGAAGACCTGGCTGCGCGGATACCGCCGGAACTGCAGCGCCATCAGCGCCAGCAACACAGACTTGCCCGCGCCGGTCGGGCCGACGACGAGGGTGTGACCGACATCCCCGACATGAAGAGAAAACCGGAACGGGGTGGAGCCTTCGGTCCTGGCGTAGAGCAACGGAGCGTCGCCGAAATGCTCATCCTCTTCTGGCCCCGCCCAGACCGCCGAGAGCGGGATCATATGGGCAAGATTCAATGTGCTGATCGGTGGCTGCCGGACATTGGCATAGGCATGCCCGGGCAGACTTCCGAGCCAGGCATCGACGGCGTTGACCGTTTCGACCATGACGCTGAAATCGCGGGACTGGACGATCTTCTCGACCAGCCGCAGCTTCTCGTCGGCGCGGCGAACGTCCTCGTCCCAGACCGTGATCGTCGCAGTGACATAGGCCATGCCAGCCAGATCCGCGCCGAGTTCCTGCAGGGCCATGTCCGCGTCGGCGGCCTTGTTCGCGGCATCTGTATCGACCAGCGCGGATTGCTCGTTGGTCATCACCTCCTTGAGGATCGCGGCGATGGACTTACGCTTGGCAAACCACTGACGGCGTATCCGGGTCAGCAGCTTCGTCGCATCCAGCTTGTCCATGAGAATGGCCCTGGTCGACCAGCGATAGGGAAAGGCCAGCCGGTTCAAATCGTCGAGCAGGCCCGGGGTCGTGGCGCCGGGAAAGCCGGTGATCGTCAGGACGCGGAAATGCTGATTGCCCAGGCGCGGCTCCAGCCCGCCGGCCAGCGGCTGGTCGGGCAAGAGCGCGTCGAGATAGACCGGCACCTCGGGCACGCGCACGCGGTGCCGGTTGGTCGAAATCGTCGAATGCAGGTAGGTGAGCGTATCGGCGTCATCGAGCCAGTGGCAGTCCGGCATGAAGCCGTCGAGCAGCGCCAACACGCGATCGGTACGATCGATGAAGCCGCGCACCTGATCCCAGGGGTTCACACCTGAGGTCTCGCGGCCCTCGTAGAGCCAGGATTCTGAGCGTGCCGCGTCCTCCGCCGGCGGAAGCCAGAGGAGGGTCAGGAAATAGCCGGATACGAAATGGCTCCCCTCCTCCTCGAAATCGGCCTTGCGCTCGGCATCGACCAGCGCCGATGCCGCATCCGGGAAGGTGCTTGCAGGATAGGTCGCGGCCTCAGAGCGCTGCGCTTCCACGAAGATCGCCCAACCCGAACCGAGGCGGCGGAATGCGTTGTTCAACCGTCCGGCGACCGCGACCAGTTCGGCCGCGACGGCGCTGTCCAGATCGGGACCCCGAAACTTCGCCGTTCTCTGGAACGAGCCGTCCTTGTTGAGGACCACACCTTCCCCAACCAGCGCCACCCAGGGCAGGTAGTCGGCGAGGCGCGAGGCGTTGCGACGGTATTCTGCGAGATTCATCATGTGGGTTCACACCG
Organism: Celeribacter persicus; assembly: GCF_003050785.1. Lineage (GTDB taxonomy): Bacteria > Pseudomonadota > Alphaproteobacteria > Rhodobacterales > Rhodobacteraceae > Celeribacter > Celeribacter persicus. Next base: position 3,649 of record NZ_QAOH01000025.1, on the reverse strand, counting down.
AGAGATGACCGGGAATGCGCAAATGGCGGCGGGCGACCTCGACGAAGAGCGGATCGCGCCTTGCCACCCAGACGGCGGCGATGTGGCCGACGGCCCAGATCAGGATCCCGACCAGCCAGAGCTGAAGTCCGAGGCCGACCGCACCCGCGAGTGTGCCATTCAGAATGGCGACTGAGCGCGGGGCTCCGCCGAGCAGGATCGGCTCGGTCAGCGCGCGGTGGACCGGAACGCTGTATCCCGGCACCGCGTCGAGGGCTTCGAAGCCCTGCCATTCGCTTGCGCTCATGGCGTTCCTCCCTGGACACTCTCCACCGGAGAGTGTCCTGTCCCTGCGGGCCACCGGTCGCCACCCATCAGATCAGCGCCCCGCCACCAAAGCTGAAGAAGCTCAGGAAGAAGGACGAGGCCGCAAAGGCGATGGAAATCCCGAAGACGATCTGGATCAGCCGCCGGAAACCGCCGCCGGTATCGCCGAAGGCCAGCGTCAGACCGGTGACGATGATGATGATCACCGCCACGATCTTGGCCACCGGCCCCTCGACGGAGTCGAGGATGGATTGCAGCGGTGCTTCCCAGGGCATGGAAGACCCGGAGGCATGAGCAGCCGGGGCGATGAACAGGCTGACATAGGTGGCGGCGGCCGCGGTGGCGATGTGCTGGCGGATGCGCAGGGCGTGACGGATCATTCGGGATCTCCTTGTTCGTGAGGGATGGCGGGGTCTGAAATGGCAGGGGAAATCCGGTAGTCGCCCTCCGGCCCGAGGCCCTCGACGCAGGCGAGTTCGACCAGACGACGCGCGGACCCTCGACCGGCCAGGACGGCCACGATGTTGATGGTCTCCGCGATCATGGCGCGGGGCACGGTAACGACGGCTTCCTGGATGAGCTGCTCGAGACGGCGCAGCGCGCCAATCCCGGAACCGGCATGGATGGTGCCGATCCCGCCCGGATGGCCGGTGCCCCAGGCCTTGAGCAGGTCCAGTGCCTCGGCGCCACGCACCTCACCGATCGGAATACGATCGGGGCGCAGACGCAGCGAGGACCGCACCAGATCGGACAGGCTGGCAACACCGTCCTTGGTGCGCATCGCCACGAGGTTCGGCGCGGCGCATTGCAGTTCTCGGGTGTCTTCGATGATCACGACGCGATCGGAGGTCTTGGCCACCTCGGCGAGCAGCGCATTGGTCAGCGTGGTCTTGCCGGTCGAGGTGCCCCCCGCCACCAGGATATTGGCACGTGACGCAACCGCCTGCCGCAGCGCCTCGGCCTGCGCAGGGGTCATGATCCCGGCGGCGGAGTAATCGTCGAGCGTGAAGACGGCTACGGCTGGCTTACGGATGGCAAAGGCCGGGGCTGAGACCACGGGAGGCAGCAGCCCCTCGAAGCGCTCGCCGGTTTCCGGGAGCTCCGCAGAGACGCGTGGGGACAGACCATGAACTTCGACGCCGACGTGGTGCGCGACCAGTCGTACGATGCGTTCACCATCGGCTGCGCTGAGCGTCTTACCACTATCGGCCAATCCTTCGGAAAGTCGGTCGACCCAGAGCCGCCCATCGGGGTTGAGCATCACCTCGACGGTCATGGGGTCGTCCAGAAACCCGGCGATCGCCGGCCCGAGCGCGGTGCGCAGCATCCGCGCGCCTCTCCGGATCACCTCTGGTCTCTGATCGGTCTTCGCCATGCCGGCCCCGTTCCCTTGCGGGCGCCTCCAACCGGCCGCCCTGGATCGGGGTCGATTAAGAAAGCCGTAAAAGCCTAAGGCTCAACAGGTTTCTGAGGGGCGTAGTAGTGTGGCGTGTAAAGACAGGTGATCGGCGAAATGCAAAGGGAGCCGAGGTCGTTCCGAACTGACCTCTCTTATTCACCGGAGCGCACGAGAGGGTTGGCGGTAGTAGCGTAAACCATTGTCCTGTTGTAGGAAATTAAGTGCTTAGACCAAACATGCAACGGGGCAAGAAATGCCACGAGTCATACTCGGAGGGGGGGGATAGCGCGCTGCTGATTACGTTTCCAGCGGTCGGTAACAGTGGCCTTCGACGGTGGTAGGATCACGTCGAATGGAGGCGTTCTGCTGCTGGCGTAGGCCGAGCGCGAAATGGGACTCTGTGCACGGTTCGCCGCCTGCATTGCCGATCCGCGCGATCAGTTTCGGGTGATCCACCAACTCGATGACATACTGCGGGCGCGGGTCTTGGTGATCGGCTGCAGCTATAAGAATGCCGATGACCTTGATGCTCTGCGCGATGATCCTGGCTTCCGCCTGGCACTGGGCAAGCTGCCGGGATCGGGCGCGGGCCTTGCCAGCCAGATGATCATGAGACACTGGGAGAACGCACCGACTACACGCGAGCTGGTGCGTTTGATGGAAGCGATGATCGGCATCTACGGAGCCAGTTATCCAAGCCCCCCCCGAGGCGATGAAGCTGGATATCGATGACACCTGTGTGTCGTGCACGGCTACCAGCAGCTGTCGTTCTGGAATGATCATCACGGCGAACGCTGTTTCTTGCCGATCCACGTTTACGACACGGCCACGGGCCAGCCGATCGCCATGCTGTGGGCACTGGCAGGACGCCGACGGGTGCGGAGGCAGCCGGACACATCCGGCGTCTCGTTCGCCAACTGCGACACCACTGGCCAGAAACCCACATTACTATCCGCAGCGATGGACACTACTGCAAACCCGAGGTTACGGCCTTCTGCGAGGAGCATGGCATCGACTATGTCTTGGGCCTTCCGACCAACTCCTCCATCACCCGATGATCATGTAGAAGGAAGCGCCACTTGCAGAATGGAGATATCGCTGTGGTCAGGATAGCTCTGGGAATACGTCCAATCGGACGTGCCCTTGCGATGCCGTCCAGCGCATATATGTGCGGCACTTATGAGCCGCCGAAGCGCAGGATTGCTGTTCGTCCTTTTCCAAATGGCATTGAACGGTACACTTTTTTTCGCTTCGTTAAACGGAAGATAGGCAAGTTCTCGCTCATCCGGTCTTTGCCAAGATGAGACTGCAACCGTAATACCCTGATTCAAGGCGACCAGATCCAGAAGCATCTCTTGCGTGGAATCAATCCGATCGATCTTAAGGCTGCACCCATCGTCGACAACCATAGCTTTACGAATGAAAGCTTCAACCTCGGGTCCAGGCGCTGCGACGGTAACTAGAACTCGTTCGTTCTGCATGGACGACCAACCGACCGATGGCTGGCACGACAAGGCGTGGTCTTTTGAGGTGACAACAAAGACCTCTTCTTGCCAGAGCTGTGCATAATCACAGCTGGAAGGAACTTCGCAGTCGGTGATAAAGGCAATATCCAAAGAGCCCGCAGCCACCAATTTAACATGCTCTTTTGTTGTGCCATCAAGCACGCTCAGTTGAACCTTGGGATGGACGATCGAGTATCGCCTAAGCAGTTCCTTCAGGAAGCCTGTACCCAAGGAGGTCTGGATTCCGATCGTTAGGCTTCCAGTCTTTCCACGACCAGCCAGCCTTGCATATCGTTTTGCGCGGTCGAGCAGCTTGATCACTGTCTTGATTTCCTGAATGAAAGCCTGCCCAGCTTCAGTAAATTCGACACCGTTATGGTGCCTCTCAAATAGCATCGCACCCAAATCATCCTCAATGGCGCGGATCGTGCGACTCAGT
>NZ_QAOH01000024.1 GCF_003050785.1 Celeribacter persicus | reverse complement strand
ACTGGCCGCCAGCGCTCTGTGCGCCCGTCACGCTAAACCCACAAGTGGTCTACTTTTGCGCCGCCCTTTGGTAGGTTTTTACTCCGCCGTTGACACCTGCCCAGCTTCAGTAAATTCGACACCGTTATGGTGCCTCTCAAATAGCATCGCACCCAAATCATCCTCAATGGCGCGGATCGTGCGACTCAGTGTTGATTGTTGTATATTCAGGGCTTCGGCAGCTGCACGTATACTCCGAAATTCGGCGATAGTAATCAAATAGTGTAGTTGACGCAGTTCGATCATGAAGCCGCCTCCGCATAAACAGCCGACACTTAAGTTGAGACGCGGCGACTCTTTTTTTACCGCGGCTTTGCTGCCGAGAAACAATCAATGGCAAGACTTCCTGCACGCCGCTTATTGGCAAACTCAATGGGGCTGACTGTCGCCCCAGTTTTTAGGCTGAGCACCACAGCGATCACGGAGTTGTGAACCCAACAATAAACGCAAACGCGCCCCGCACTGCCACCTTCCTTTCCTTGGTGCAGCTTAGCACTCTCAATCTAAATCAACACTCGTTGACTTTCAAGCTTAAACTTTCCAATACTGCAAGGTCATCGCAATAAATTCGCTTCAATCCGAGCCATAGTTTGCGTAGCGGACGTTTTTCACATGAGAATAGCCATTCGGCCCGATCGAGATAGAAGTATTTTTAGCGCCGGAGGGGGCAAGCAAGGGCCTTTTGCGTCGGTCAAACACTATGTATTCGGCAAGTGGAACTCGCCAACCGCGAATCCAAAATGCATCCAACACGCCCATACAGAGGTTGCGCTCAATCGGGGTTGTTTCCTCTTTGCAAAAGAGGGCTCTCGCTCAGGATTTGGTGAATTAGGCAGGTCAACATCGCAGTGACTTTATCACGCCCTAACGCGGTAACAGTTGGGGGCTTTAGAAAATCACGCAGTATTCCAAAACCTAGTAGGAGTGAAATGACGACGTAGATTCTCTCCTCAGCAACACCTTCGAATTTAGAGGAAAGCGGGCGAAGGAACAGGCTTTCAAATCGCTCCTTAAGGAGAGGCGATAACTGCGCACTATGAACGGAATGGATGAGGATATCAAATGCGCTAATATTAGGGAGGACCCTGCCACGAGGCTCTGCAAGTAGCCGTTCCACCAAGTAAATTGCAATCTTATCAGGCTCTAGAACACTTAGATCAAGCCGTTCTGATGAAGCTTCAAGCGCTTCAATAAAAAGCATTTTCTTAGATCCAAAGGATCGATGAGCATAGGCAACGTCAACCCCAACATCGCCAGCGATGTCGCGAAGACTGGTTTCCTCGTAAGAATGCTCGCCAAATCGTTTTATCGCGGCTTCAAGAATCTTGCGGCGTGTAACACCTTCTCCGCGCGGCGGCCGGCTCCCCATGATTAGTCCTTTCAGGTTTACTTGAAACTATAACGGCATCCCGACATAAGTCAATGCTTGTTGACTTTTCGGCGAGATCAACTCAAAGTGCGTTTCAAATGCGTGATCAGTAAAGGCGAAACCTTTCCCGATCAGGACGATTAGCTCGGAACACATAGACCGTGCCGAGAGTGGATCGGCACCCATTTTCGTGCGCACCAGCGCGGCCCGGTCACTATCCGGCTTTCAGAGCGTTGAGTGGCACTGTTGCACAAATTTGGGTGTGAACGGAGGTCCCCTTTCCCGAGACATACCTATCCTACGGGCTCAGTTACGGGTATGCCGAGGGCCGTGTAGCGGTTGAGCACCGCGATCCGGACCTGCAACTCAGCGACCTGCCGGTCGAAGTCCCTCGCCATGAGGCCTTGGCCGAGTAGTTTGACGCAGTTCATCTTTGTCTCTGCGCGGCTCCGGCGGTGATATCCGGTCAGCTTTCGCCAGAGTGCTCATCCGAGATATTTGCAGGCTCTCACAGCTTCGTTTCGCGCGATAGCGCCCGCTGTGGTTGGCTTCCAGGGTTGGGCATTTTTACGCGGAAGGATAATGGCGGCGGCTCCCCGAGCCGCGATCACATTGTGACATCTTCGAGTATCATAGGCGCCATCAGCGGTGACGGTCGCAATTTCTAGGTCGCGTGGGATCTGTTCCAGCAGGTCAGGCAGCATAGGTGCATCACCGACATTGCTGGTCGTGACGCCGACCGCGCGGATCTCCAGCGTTTCCTCGTCCATACCAAGGTGAAGCTTGCGCCACAGGCGTTTCTTGCTCCCGCCATTCTTGCGTGCGTTCCACTCCCCTTCGCCCTCGGCTTTGATCCCTGTCGCATCGATCAGAAGATGCAGCGGTTCAGTTCCCCCGCGGTAAGGGATGGAGGCATTCAACGTCTTCTGTCGGCGGCACAGAGTGCTGAAGTCCGGGACTTTCCAGTCGAGCCCTGCCAGACGCAGCAGACTTTCGACAAAACCGGTCGTCTGACGAAGGGGCATGCCAAAAAGCACCTTCATCGTCAGGCAAACCTGGATCGCCGCGTCGCTGAACTCAGGCTGACGCCCGCGCTTGCCTGTCCGATGCGCGTACCAAGACATCTCAGGATCAAACCAGATCGATAACGAACCGCGCTCCTTCAGCGCCGTGTTGTACGCAGGCCAGTTCCTGGTCTTGTACTTCGTAGGGGACCAACTGCTCATGCCTCCCAGCTATCATGCTGGATTCATAAGATGAATCCTTCAGGCGATTTGTGCAACAAAGCCGCAACAGAGATTCAGATTCATCGGCTTTTGGGAAGCCCGAGAGTCAGAATTATTGAAAGTTGGTATTACTCGCTTAAAGCTCCGCCTATCACCTGAAATACGTCGCCGACATTGTTAAAAACAAAGGCACCGGCATGGCGCACTCCTCCAAATGGATTAGCGTTTACGTTGACTGAAGATACTCCTGAAAACAATCCGATGTAGCGACTATGCGTCGAGTCGGTGGATTCGATCTGGGTAACATCCACAATACGAACTCCCGTATCAACTATGAGTTGCTGAATTGCCGGATCGTTAACATCGACGGCCCCAAGTCGCGTCCGATCGGCGGCGAGTCGTGCAGAAATTTTCAACGCGCGATCGTCTGAAGAAACAAGAATAGTAATGGGATGTTTCGTTTTTCCGATGGACGCCATCTGCTTGCGGAATAGATCAATGTCTATGTCTGGCGCGGCGAGTACTAGAACTGTGCGATCCAGAACATCGCTCCGTCCGGCGAGGCTTAGATGGACCAGCGCTTCCATCGTCATACGGGCACCCATACTATGAGCCAAAACGGGTAGCGGATCTGAAACGCTACGCCCTTTTGTCAACATTGTCAGAAGATCTGCCAAAGCTGCACGCGAAAAATCGGAAGCATCGCGATCAGCCAGATAAGCTGTCGCGCTCCCCTCGGATGGCCATGAAAATACTATGGGTTCTCCGTCGATCTGCGCATCAGCAGCGAGTTGGACACCGCGGAAAAGCGCCTCCTGATAGTTGGTGTTAAATCCGTGAATATACACTCCGACATGACGCTGTGAGGCTTTGCGGGAGAATGCTTCCGCGCTCAGGATTGTGTCATTTCGGACTGCGAAATGTCTCGCTGCGTCGATTTCAAGATCTGGCCATTCGATCTTTCCAGGCTGATGGTTCGGTGGAACCGAGACAATATACTCTAGAAAAGTTGTTTTGTCTGCGCGATTGCCCCCAAAGGTTTCTGGATAGTCTGTCACTTGCGCGCGGGTAGTCATCGCAAGCACCCTGATATTACGAGCCCCGTCCGGAAGGGTCGTCGTATCCGGGACCAACACTTCCGGTCCAGGCCGCGACGCACAACCCGCAAGCAATAGAAACATCAGGAAAAGAGCTTGCCGCAAAACCATGTCCTACCTAAGGAAAGCGCGAAAACGGACCAGGGCGAGCTGGAACAGAACAAAGCCAATCAGCGCGAGCGCCAAAAACTGCGGCCAAACGACATCGAACCCTGCCCCTCGAAATAGAATCCCCTGCGACAGAATAATGAAATGGGTATTCGGTGCCGCAAGCATAAGGTTTTGAATAATCTCTGGCATCGACTCTCTCGGCGTCATTGCACCCGACAGCACCTGCAGCGGCAGGAGCGCCAGCATCAGCAGCAAAGCAAATTGCGGCATTGATCCGGCAATGGTGGCCAGGAAGATGCCTAGGCCGGTCATCGCAAAGATCATCAACGCCGTACCCGCGAGAAAAAGAGCAACTGAGCCTTGTACGGGTACATCCATCAAGGCCTGCACAACGACAAGCAGTGAGAAACTAGAGCCCAAGAGCACCACCAACCCCATAGACCAGATTTTCGAGACCATGATCTCGGTTGCGGTAACTGGCATGACCAAAAGGTGTTCAACCGTTCCATGTTCCTTTTCGCGGATCAGTGCGGATCCTGTCAGCACCAGCGACAGCATCGTAATTGACTGGATCACGCTCGAAATCGCTCCGAACCATTTCGGGTCAAGGGACGGATTGTAACGCGCGCGCAATGCCAGATCCACCGGCAGTTCCGTTTCGGAGCGGTGACCAGAGACGAATTCAGATACTTCGGCGGAGACGATTTGCTGAATATATCCACCGCCGGTAAAGGCTTGGCTCATACGGGTGGCGTCGACGTTGAGCTGAATCGCAGGGCTTCTGCCTCCCAACACGTCGCGCTCAAAATCGGGGGGGATGTTCACCGCGAAAGTGTCCAGTCCCTGGTCCATGCGGTCATCCATTTCGGCCGCAGTGATCATTCGGGGAGAAACGAAATACGGCGGATAGAAGGCCGAGGAAATCCGGGTGGAAAGGTGTGACTGATCCTCGTCGACGATGGCGATGGCGGCATTGCTCAGAGCATCGGGGGAAGAGTTCGCCGTGGTCCAGACAGAAAGTGAAAACGCGTAAACAATGAGGGCCAGCATAACCGGATCCCGCCAAAGCCCGCGAAGCTCTTTTACGCCGAGGTTAAAGGTATTCTTCAGGTTCATCCCGCCCTCACTTCGCCTGCTTCGACAGGAAAAACGCTGCCAACCCTAGAATGACCGGAACGGAAATTCCCATGGCCAGCATCGGACCGGCCAATTCTGCCATGCCAAAGGCCTTGGAAAATGCGCCGCGCGCCGCGGTGACGAACCATGTTGTCGGATATATTTCTCCGACGACGCGTCCAAATCCGGACAGCGAAGACACCGGGTCGATCAGGCCTGAATAGCTGACCGCGGGGATCATGGTCAGCATAGCGGTCGCAAACAAAGCCGCTACCTGGCTCGCGATGAACACCGAGACCAGAAGCCCGAGAGCCGTGGTCGCGACGACATAGATCAATGCTGCCAGTGCAAAGCCGACGAAATCGCCGTTGAACGGCACCGCGAAGAACGTAACCGCTATGGCCATCATGAGCAGGAAGTTCAGCATGGCGAGCGCGATATAAGGCAACTGTTTGCCGATCAGAAATTCTAGCCGTGTGACTGGGGTCACATAGAAATTGATGATCGAGCCAAGCTCGCGCTCACGCGCCACGGAGAGGGTGGTCAGAATTGCGGGGATCATCAGCAAGAGAAGAGGGATGATCGCGGGGACCATTGCATCAAGGCTTCGCACGTCCGGATTGTATCGATAGCGTGTGACCAGTTCAAAATTGCCTGTCAGTGCGGCATCTCCGTAGATTTGGCGGGCTTGTGCGCTGAGCCAGGCAGAGTGCATACCTTGTACGTAACCTTGGACGGTATTGGCGCGGGTGGTGTTGGCGCCATCGAACCAGGCTCCCACGGATACATCTCGTCCCGCGGCGATATCTGCGGCAAAGCCGGGCGGGATCTCAATTGCCAACGACAGATCGCCCGAACGCATCCTCGCATCCAGTTCATCGTAGCTGGACAGTGGATCCTGTTCGATGAAATATCGTGAACCGGAAATGTCGGCAACGTACGAGCGGCTTGTCGTGGTCTGGTCTCTGTCAAGGACTGCAAAACTCAGATCCTCGACATCCATGTTAATGCCCAGTCCGATCACGATCATCAAGAGCAGGGTGCCAACCAGAGCCATGGCGAGGCGAATAGGGTCGCGCTGCAGTTGCAAGCTTTCGAGCCTCGAATAACTTAACAGGCGCTGCAGGCTAAACCCCTTCTGCCTTGCAGCCTCCGAAGCTCCGCCTGCCCCTGAAACGGGCGCTATCGCGTTAGTCTCCATTGGCTCAAGTACTTCAGGTGTCTCACCGATTGCGTCTTGCAGATAGGCTACAAATGCATCTTCCAGCGTATCGCAGGCCTTGTTGCGGGTGATTTCGGCGGCGGTGTCCGAGACCAGCACCTTCCCGGCATGCATCAGACTGATGCGGTCGCACCATTCCGCTTCGTTCATGAAATGGGTAGAGACGAAAATTGTCACCCCATCCTGTCGCGACAACTCCGCCAGAATCCTCCAGAAGGCGTTGCGAGCCACCGGATCCACGCCCGAGGTTGGCTCGTCCAGAATCAGGATCTCGGGTCCGTGGATCATCGCAACAGCCAGAGACAACCGCTGACGAATACCCAGCGGCAGCGCATCGGGCAGATTATTGATGACATCCGCAAGGTCGAAACGCGCGATCATTTCCGCGACACGACTAGGTATTTTTTCGGGCTTCATGGCAAAGAGCTTGGCATGCAGTTCAAGATTCTGCCTTACCGTCAATTCGGAATATAGGGAGAAGGCCTGCGACATGAAGCCGACCCTGCGCCGTACGCCCAGGTCAGAGGCATCGACCTCATGGCCAAAGAGTCGTGCGCGGCCCTCACTTGGCTCCAGAAGGCCTGTCAGCATCTTCATCGTCGTGGTTTTGCCGCAGCCATTCGATCCCAGAAAGCCAAAAATCTCGCCACGAGAAATGCGGAAACTGACATTGTCCACAGCGACGAAGTCTCCGAAGCGTTGGGTCAGCCCCTCTGCTTCGATGGCGACGTCTGTCATTTCATCTGCCCGTGGCGGGATCACTACTGTAGCATCTCCGTCGCGATCCTCTTCGGGCAATAGTGAGATGAAGGCTGTATCGAGATCGCTCGCGCCGGTGCGTTCCAGAAGCTCCTGTTTGGTCCCAGATGCGAGAACACGACCGGCGTTCATCGCGACAATCCAATCAAAGCGCGCCGCTTCCTCCATATAAGCAGTGGCGGTGATCACGCTCATTTCGGGCCGTTCACCGCGAATTCGATCAATCAGATCCCAAAACTGACGACGCGACAGCGGATCGACGCCCGTCGTCGGCTCGTCGAGGATGAGAAAGTCTGGATCGTGAATCAGCGCACAGCACAGCCCCAACTTTTGCTTCATACCACCCGAAAGCTTGGCCGCGGGGCGGTCACGGAAAGGAGACATGCCAGTGGCGGCGAGCAGATCTACAATACGACGCTCACGCTCGGCTTTGTCATGGCCGAAGAGGCTGCCGAAGAAATCCAGGTTCTCCTCGACTGAAAGCGTCGGGTAAAGATTTTTGCCGAGCCCCTGTGGCATATATGCGATGCGCGGGCAGATGCGGTTTCGGTGCTTGAGGTTCCGCATGTCCCCGCCAAGGACATTGACATCGCCTTCCTGAACGACACGCGCTCCAGCCAGCAGAGAGAGCAGGCTCGATTTGCCAACCCCATCCGGTCCGATCAGTCCGACCATGCAGCCTGACGGGATGTCCAAGGTCACATCATTCAGTGCTATAACCGCGCCATAGCGCAGTGTCAGGCCGGACACCCCGGCGGCGACCCCGTTCATTTCACGACATTTGCAAGGAAGTCAGGCCATGCAGCATCTGGATCGAGCCGCAGATAGGCCATGCCGGGAAGACCGGTTTTTACATATTCGATATGCTGAACCAAAAGGTCCGGATCGATGCGTGCCCGCACCCTGAACATCAGCTTTTCGCGCTCATCCGCGGTTTCGACCGTTTTGGGTGTAAACTGCGCAACATCGGCCACATAGGAGACCGCTGCAGGGATCACGATGTCCGGTGCCGCATCCATGACAAGGCGAACTTCGGAGCCGACCTGAACCCTGCCGACCTGAGAGGTTGGGAGGAAGACCGTCATGTAGACATCGGCAAGGTCGACCAAACTCAGGATACGTCCGCCAGAGCTTACAATTTCACCCTCCTGGGTGACGCGATATTGAATTCGGCCATCGCGCGGCGCCTTGAGCGTGGCATCGTTCAGCGAGGCCTGAATGGAATCGATGGAGGCTTTCGCCGCATCGACGGCGGCCTCTGCATCTACCACCTGAGCGAGGGCGCTGCTCACGCCGGCTTGGGCTGCGGCATAGCTTGCTTCAGCCGAGGCAACGCCCGCGAGAGCTTGGGCATTATTCGAGCGGTCGTCATCCAGTACCTGCTGTGACACTGCATTGCTCTCGACCAGCCGCTCCGAGCGGGCAAGACGCAGGGCGGTCGCATCCGCGACGGCTTGGGCTTGACTCACGGCCGCCTCCGCCGCGCGTTTCTGCGCTTCGGCCTGTGCTACGAGAGCCTTCGCGGTTTCAACACCAATCTCAGCGCGGCGCAGCTGTGCTTCCGCTTGGCGTTTTTGGGCGTTCAGCTGCACCACATCCATCTGCACGAGAACGTCCCCTGTATGGACGAAATCGCCCTCAGCCGGCAGGATACTTGCGATGCGTCCGCCAGTCAGTGCAGAAATATCGAACTCCGTAGCTTCTATGCGGCCATTCGCCGCCGCGAGCCCAGTCGGCAGACCTGGATCGCGCATTTCAGTCCAGACAAGATAGCCAACGGCACCTGCAAGCGCTACGAGGGCGGCAAGAAGGTATTTCTTATTCGATTTTTTCATGACGGCGATCCGGGCAAGAGAAGAAATTTCAGGCTAGGCAAAATGGCCTTTTGTGTCTATTTGCGCAGCAATTACTGCAAAGTCAACGGTCGATGATATCGCCGCTAGGGAGGGCAATGAGCACATGCGCAGCAGTTCGAACTCTGAACCTCGACAGATCTCGGGACGCCAACGCGTTCTGGAGGCGGCGGTCGTCCTGTTTTCTCGATCTCCCTACTCCGAAGTCGGCGTCCGCGATCTTGCTGCGAGAGCCGGCGTGGGCCGGCGTGGATGTCGCATACGTTAATCGAGCCTTCGGATCCAAAGCCGAGTTGTTCAGGGCGGCAATCCTCGCAGTCATGAAGATCGATGACTTGTTCGACGAACCCATATCTTCCGGTGCTCTCATCGAGAGAATCTGCAACGTCATCACCGATGACGCGTCAACCGATGTGAACGAAGGCAGGGTGTTGGACATCGTCCTGCGATCCTGCACAAGCGCGGAACCAAGGGAGATCATCCGTGAGATCTTGGAGCAGAACTTCGTGGCACTACTCACCCGTACATTCGGTGAGCATGAGAAGATGGCGGTGATGTTCGCCACCTCATTTCTTTTCGGCGCGATTCTTTCTCGGAATATCTTGGAGATCGAGCCGATCAGATCGATATCCGACGATGAACTTCGATCTGTCTCCGCCTCTCTGTTACAGAGTATTTTGAACGACAATAATAAACTTGATTAGGGAGGGGCACCATCGGATTTTGAAGAGGGTGACAGGCTGGTGATGCCCCCGGATTTCGTCAGCATGACTGGGGCTGTTCCTCATTGTAGTATATGCGCCAGGCCTTTAACTTTTCGGCGGCATCTGCACGGGTTATGAATCAATGCTGGTCCAGACATTTCGTCCGGAACTGGCCGCTGAATGCTTTGATGAAAGCGGTGTCCGTCAGCTATTTCGGGCGCGATAAGCCCAGAGCGAGGCCGCGCTAATAGTCCCAGAGGGCCATGTCGCGCGACACGAACTCGGTGCCCTGATCCGCGCAAATGGTATTGTGGGAGCGTGGCTTCCTACCGGTCGCCGGCTCTTCAGGCACGAAGTTCAGCTACCTGCGGGCGTTGGCCCGGGCTTTTGCCAGAATCAGGATCCTTGTGACAAACACATTGCGGCACGATTTGCATTTGCGAGCTGTTAACCCTGCTTCACCACGATTATCGTGAACCTTCGCTGAGCGAATTGCCTCTCGTGTTGCCAAGACGGCCCATATCAGGCCGTGGTGTGATATCCGTTGTCGGCATAGACGACCGAGCCACTCATCGGTGCGGCGACGGGACTGGCTAGAAAGGCTGCGAGTCTGCCTATTTCCTCGATATCAACCAGCTTGCCAGAAGGAGTGCGCGCACGCACCTCATCCAACAACGCATCGAAGCGGTCAATTCCCGAGGCGGCACGCGTCTTTACTGGTCCGGCGGAGAGCGCAAAAGCACGGATGCCTTCCTCTGCAAGATCGGCGGCGACATAGCGAACCGAAGCCTCAAGGGCGGCCTTGACCGGTCCCATCAGATTGTAATTCTCGACCACCCTGTCAGCGCCATAGAAGCTGACGGTAATCAGCGACCCACCCGACTTCATTAAAGGCCGGGCCAATCGCGTCATACGCAGGAAAGAATGGCAGGAAACGTCTATGGCCAGTGCAAACCCCTCAGCCGTGGAGTTGACCACGCTGGTATGCAGATCCTCGCGGGGGGCAAAAGCAATCGCATGAAGGAGAAAATCCAGCTGCCCCCATTCCGAACCTATACGATCGAACACGGCTTCCAATTGGCCGGGCTCGCGCACATCGCAGGGCAGCAGTAGTTTTGCGTCTACTTCTTCAGAGACCGGCGCAACCCATTGATGCGCTTTGTCGTTCAGATAGGTCAGCGCAAGCTCTGCCCCAGCCGCGCGGAAAGCATGCGCACAGCCAGCAGCGATACTTGCCCTATTCGCAACACCCACGACAAGCCCGCGTTTGCCGTTCAAATCAATCACTCCACTCATCATAATCCCATCAAGCTGACAGCCTCGGATGCGATGATGCTCTCTTCATCCGTAGCGATGACAAAGGCTCGGATCCGGCTTTTCTGTGAACTGATTTCACGGGCGTTTCTGACATTGGCCAGGTGATCAAGCTCCAGCCCTAGCCACGCCAACCGGTTCGCCACGTTTTCTCGGATGCCGGGTTGGTGTTCGCCGACCCCAGCAGTGAAGACCAATGCGTCGATGCCGCCAAGACTGGTCGTCAGCCGTCCCACCTCGCCCGCAATCCGCTGGCAAAAAAGATCGATTGCTTCGACGGCCTCGGGGCGGGCACTCGTCATGAGCTCCCGGCTGTCGGCTTCGAAACCCGAAACGCCAAGGAGCCCGCTTTCGTGGTACAACATTGTTTCAACGCGTTTCAGATCCCAATCCAGCTCTCCCATCAGATAAAGAATCACGCCCGGGTCCAGAGCGCCTGAACGTGTGGCCATTGGGACTCCGTCAAGGGTGGAAAAGCCCATCGAGCTGTCCACGCTCATGCCATTTTCCATCGCGCAAAGGCTGGCACCGCTGCCCAGATGGGCAACCACCGCCTTGGCGCCGGGCACGATTTCAGCAAGCTCTCGCGCGATAAAACTGTAGGAGAGCCCGTGGAAGCCGTAGCGCTTGATGCCTTGATCATGCAGCGCGCGGGGAATCGCGAAACGGCGGGTCAGCGGTTTCTGTGTCGCGTGGAAAGCGGTATCGAAGGAAGAGGTCTGCGGCAGACCTGGGTAGAGACCGCGCATCGCCTGGATCAACCGCAGACTTTGCGGCTGATGCAGCGGGGCCAGGCGAGCCAAGTCGTCGATCTGGGAAATCACCTTGTCGGTGATGAGGGTGGGGCTTGTGAATATATCGCCGCCGTGAACCACTCGGTGCCCGACCATCGCCAAACGCGATAGATCGAATTGCCCCGCCAGCCAGCCAAAGGCATGATTAAGCACTCCCCTCAAATCATCAACCTCTGCTTTCAGCACTTGCGAAAAGGTCGCGCCCTTCCGTTTCAGGCGGAGCTCGAACGGTTCATCACGAAAATCGATCACACCAGTTGCCAGCCGGCTGGGTCCCGTCTGCGTCAGTGCAAAGAACCCCAACTTGATAGTCGATGATCCGGCATTGAACGTCAGGATCAGATCTCGCTCCATCACGCGACCACTTCGGTCTTGCGGCTTACCGCGAGCTTGGCCAACGCTGCCGAGGCAATGCGCGCCGACAGCGGGTCGGCGCGGCTTGTCAGCACGATGGGAACCCGAGCGCCCAGCACGAGGCCCGCAGCGGTGGCTCCGGCAAAATAGATCAACTGCTTTGCCAGCATGTTCCCGGCCTCAAGGTCCGGAACGAGCAAGATATCAGCCTCGCCCGCTACCGGCGAGATGATGCCCTTCGTAGCCGCCGCTTCAGGGCTGATGGCATTATCAAAAGCCAGCGGGCCATCGACCATCGCCCCCGTAATCTGTCCGCGTGCCGCCATCACGGTCAAGGCCGCTGCATCTAGCGTCGCGGGCATAGCCGGGTTTACAGTTTCAACCGCGGCCAGCACAGCAACTTTGGGTCGCTCCAAACCGAGAAGATGCATAAGATCGACTGCGTTCTGGCAGATGTCGCGTTTCTGCTCCAGCGTGGGCGCAATATTGATCGCGGCATCGGTGACGATCACAGGCTTGCCATAGGCTGGCACATCCATTCCGTAGACGTGGCTTATCCGCCGTTCGGTACGCAGACCACCGGTTTTCGAGACCACAGCCGCCAAGAGCTCATCCGAATGCAGGCTGCCCTTGACAAGAGTCGAAATGCGCCCGGCCGCCGCCAGTTCGACTGCACGGGCAGCGGCGGCGTGGCTGTGCGGGGTGTCTTCGATCACCATGTCGTCAAGTGCCACGCCCGCTGCCTCGGCGGCGGCACGGATCTTTGGTTCGGGGCCGATCAGCAAGGGCTCAAAAATCCCCTCATCTCGTACCTCAATCGCGCCAAGGATTGCCGCTTTGGAGCAGGGATGCACGATTCCCGCCGAAACGGCGGCCAGCCCCCGCGCCTCATCGACAAAGTTCTGATAGCGGCTCTTATAGCGGATCATCGCTTCCGGCATGTTGTCAGGCGTCCACATCACCTGCGATGTCGGGGCAATGACGAGTGCCTCGCCCGAAAGCACGGTTTCACCCTGTTGGTTGGCGCAGATCGTCGAAAGCCGTACCCGATTTTGACCGGTGATGAGCTCTATTACCTCGACGGTGGCGGTAATGGTGTCGCCCGGTGAGACTGGTTTCAGAAAGCGGATTTGTTGACCCAGATAGATGGTGCCAGGTCCCGGCAAGCGGGTGCCCAGAACGGCAGACACCAGCGCCGCGGTCCACATTCCGTGAATGACGACATGGCCAAATGGGCCGTGAGCGGCAAAACCGGCATCCATATGCGCGGGATTGTTGTCCCCCGATACCGCGGCAAAAAGCGCGACGTCGTCAACACCCACGGCACGCGTCAGGGCTGCCCGGTCGCCGGGCTGCAACTGATCGAAGGTTCGGTTGGTCAAAGCATCGGTCATGATGGTCACTTCTGGAACACATAAGTGCCGGGAGCTTTGGCAAGCGCCGTGCCCATGGCTGGTGGGGCAGCCATCGCGCTCGAATGTGCAGCCAGCCATTTTTGCCAGACTAACCACCACGATCCTTTCACCTGCTCATGTTTGGCCTGCCAGTCTTCAGCCGACAGCAGCGGTATGCCGTGTTTGTGAGTCCCCAAACGATAATGGCGACGCGGATGGTCCGGTGGGCTGACGATCCCGGCGTTGTGTCCGCCTGAAGTAAGCGTGAAAGTCACTTCGCAGTCGGTGAACTGGTGGATCTTGTAGACCGATTTCCAAGGCGCCACGTGATCGCGCTCGGTGCCGACAGCGAAGAGCGGTACCTGAATGTTCTGCAAGAGGACCGTCTGTCCATCCGCAATGAAGCGGCCCGAGGAGAGTTCATTGTTCAGGTAGAGTTTGCGAAGATATTCCGAGTGCATCCGGTATGGCATGCGCGTGCTGTCCGCGTTCCAGGCCATCAGGTCATTCATCGGTGTGCGTTCGCCCATCATGTACTCACGTACCATGCGCGACCAGACCAGATCGTTCGAGCGCAATAGCTGGAACGCTCCAGACATTTGGTCCGCCGAGAGGTAGCCGCGGTTCCACATCATGCTGTCCAAAAAATGCAGTTGGCTCGGGTCGATAAAAAGAGCCAGTTCTCCAGGCTCTGTAAAATCCACCTGCGCCGCAAGCAGCGTGACCGAGCTGAGCCGGTCGTCAGCCTGCCCACCCATCGCTGCCGCCGCGATCGAGAGCAGCGTACCGCCGAGACAATAGCCCACGCCATGCACTTTGGTCTTTGGAACCAGAGTATTGATTTTTGATAATGCGGCCATGACCCCAAGCTCAAGATAGTCTTCCATTTCCAGATCACGGTCGGAGACATCTGGATTTCGCCAAGAAATCGCAAAGACGGTATGGCCCTGCGCCACCAGCCAGCGGATCAGCGAATTTTCTGGGGAGAGGTCGAGAATATAGTATTTCATGATCCAGGCAGGAACGACCAGAACTGGTTCGGGGTGCACTTTATCGGTTGTCGGGCTGTATTGGATCAACTCGATCAGATGGTTGCGGTACACGACGTTACCCGGCGAAACTGCGACAGTCTCACCAGGCAAGAAGGCCTCTGTCCCTACTGCGGGGCGGTCGGTCATCTTGCGCGCTTGGTCCTCCATGAGGTTCTGGAAGCCTTTGACAAAATTCATGCCACCTGTGGCCCAGGTGCGAGCGATAACTTCCGGATTGGTGAAGGGATTGCTTGACGGAGCGAACACGTCCAGCATCTGTTTCGCCGCGAATGAGCCGACCTCTTCGTGGTGCTTCGTCATGCCCGGCACTTCATGCGTGACGTTGTGAAGCCATTGTTGCTCAAGAAGGAAAGCCTGAGCCATCCAACTGAATGGTGGCTTGCTCCAGGCCTCGTCGGAGAAGCGGTTATCGCCAGGAAGGGGCTCGATCGCCGGTGGTGTTTGCGGATCAAATGTCGACGACCAGAGCCACGCCGAAAGCCGTTTCCATTTGCGATCGGCTTTGACGGCCAACTCCATTCGCTTGCCAGGCGCAGAGGCCAGATGGAAGGCCCAGTCGAAATAAGCCATTGCCGCCGAGCCGGGCGACGCGCCGCCGGTAAACTGGCCGGAGAGAGCCTCGCGCATTTTATCATAGGCCTGAAATGCCTCGATCCCCAGCGGCTCACTCTCGCCCTGAGTTGAAGGTAGCCTTCGCATCGACCGCATGAAGGACTTGTTGTCGGCGCCTGCTTCCGAAGGCTTGCGTGGGTCGGAATTCTTCGAATCCTGCGCCATATGAGGGTTCCTCAATCGTTGAAAATAAGCCTGCGGAAGCTTAATCATCGGTCGTTGACTAATGTCAATGGACGAAGTAGGAATGCAGGCACAGATGGTAACCTCCGGTCCCAATCCTTCGCAAAGGAAGTCTAAAAATGACAACGAAACCGACCACAGCTCAAACCGCGCCCTTTCAAGCTGCCGCGGCAGTTGCGTTTCCGGCCCAATTCGTTGACTTGATGACGCGTTCCGCTCAGGCCTCTCCCGAGGCGTGGCGCGAAGGCTGCGATCTTCTTGCCTCAGTTGCCGAGGATAACGCTAGAATGCTGCACGAACTTGCTAAGGCAGACACGCCGCTCACCGCTGCCGCCCTGCTCGCGCAATACTGGCAAGATATGGCACGCAAGAGCTTTGACCATCTGGTACAAACAGCCGTTCCCCAAAAGGCCTAAGCTGCCTGCCGCGTTTTCGCTCCCGCCAAGAACCTTCGGTTTCTTGAGTGCACTGATGACAGGAAGTGGGGCGCACGGCTCTGATGATGGGTTAGGTAGCCCTTCCTGACGGTACTTGTGTCAGAATGATCCATGAAGGATCAGGAGGAAAAGGCTATGAAGGAAGTCTCTAATCATCGGCGTTGACTTGGCGAAACAGGTCTTCCAACTGCACGGAGCGACAGCAGACGGCGAGATCGTGTTTCGCAATAAACTGTCGCGAAAGCAGTTCCTGGCGTTCATGCTGATGCATCCCGGATGCATTGTTGCGGTGCACGGCCCTTCACTGGCCGCGATCGGCCATGAGGTGTGCCTGATCGCGCCAAAGTTCGTCAAGCCGTACTTGAAGAACCGTGAACGACACGAGTTGGTCGTTGTAGGCCATGCTTGACGAGCGGGTCGCTATCTGCGGAAGGACTCTGCCCTGCGCGGCATGAAGTGCGCGCGGATGGCGGCGACAGCCCTGGCTACCTTCGCGACAGTGGCGGTATCAAGGTTGGCGCGGGGGTCGGCCATTTCTCTTTTGTGGTTGCCGCCCGTAATGCAAGAAGTTTGTGACCCTGTTGGCGTGTGATCGAGTGCGCACTTTTGTCAGGCCTTCATGATGCGGCATTCTCAAAAGCCGCGGGCCGGGATGGTGATCAGCGGATCGGGTCCAAATCTAATCGCCGAGCTTTCTGCTCGCAGAGAACGACTGGTTTTCCCGATCCGGATCTGTTCGATCGTTTTGCCCATTCAGGTCGCCGTCTTCTCACACTCCCCTCGGCACCGTCGCTAGCAGTTCGACATGAGCATCATGCCGCGCCTGCCAGCGCCGGATCCCTGTAATCTTCGTTCTTCGTCAGCATCGCCCATATCTGGCGGGCCATCTTGTTAGCCAGCGCAATCGCAACCAGCATCTTGGGTTTGCGCGCCAACATCCGTGACAGCCAGCTCCCCTCCGTAATGGTACGCTGCCCAAGCCAGCTCAGTCGTGACATTGCCCCAATGATCAGGAGGCGTCGGATGTCGGCTTGACCGGCCTTGGTCATCCGCCCCAAACGCTCCTTGCCTCCAGAGGAATGCTGCTTGGGAACAAGGCCCAACCAAGCCGCAAAGCCGCGCCCAGCTTTGAACTGTGCCATGTCTGGGCCAAACGCTTCTACCGCAATAGCCGTCAGCGGCCCCACACCTGGCATGCTCTGAAGCCGGCGCACCCTGTCTGAAGCGGCGGCCAGCGTCTTGAGTTTCATGGTGCGCTCGATGATACGCGCCGTTTTCTCTGAAATCTGCGTCAGCAGGTCCTGGCTCTCCTCCCGGATCAGCGCTGGCAACTTTGAAGCTTCATCCTCCACAAGCGCTGCTATGCGATTGAGATGGCGTATCCCGGCGGGGAATACATAGCCGTGCTCATACAGGAGCGCCCGCAACGCGTTCACGTCAGCGGTCCGCTGATGTACCAGACGCTCGCGGCCACGAAAAACCGCCGCGCGGGACTGCTGCTGAACTGTCTTGGGCTCTACAAAACTCATCTCAGGCTGACGGGCTGCGATGACGATCGCCTCGGCATCGGCAGCATCATTCTTCTGGCGCTTGACGAAGGGGCGCACATATTGCGGCGCGATCAGCTTCACCTCGTGCCCAAGCCCCTCCATCTCGCGCGCCCAATAATGTGCGCTGCCGCACGCTTCGAAGATGACCAGACTGGGCGCCTGCTGTGCCATGAACTCTGACAACTGCTTGCGCGTGAGCTTCTTGCGGAAACGGACCTCCCCTGTCCGAAGGGCACCGTGGACCTGGAAAACTGCCTTTGTCAGATCGATCCCAATCATCATCTCCTTCATCTCGCCGTCCTCCTCTTCGCGTGGCGTTGAACACCACGACCTTGGCACATTGCGATGCCGTCTGGGGAGGGCGGCAACCACTCCATCTGATCGGTCCTCTCAGGTCGCTCTCTGCTGCCTGCAATACCGGTTTCCAGAGCTTGGGCGCGAACTTCGTCCCGAGCAGGAAGCCACCTGCCCACAGGTGGGGCGCAGCGGCCGCATTGCCGTGCGCTGCCAGCCGCGGGCGCCAAGTCTCAGGCGTGTCCCCCAGTCCCGAGGAAATTGTGTTGTAGGCCGCAACCAGGGACTGGAGGGCCTTGGCCTCAGTCGTGTTTCAGGCGCCATGAGGGCACTTTCGCCAACAAAGAATGGGATTCACTGGCGACGATCGATGAAACGCGGCCCGATGATGAGTGCGGTGACGCTTCTGCATCGACCGCAGCCGTCATCCCAGGTATCAAGATCACTTCTACAGCCCCGACCTTTGCGGCTGAGGCAGGTGACATCGTTTCAGCCACCTGCTGCCCCGCCGCCGTCCACATCCTCCGACACCTCCTGCCGCAGCTTCGGGCCCTGCGCGAGGCGCCGACCGAGAGCCGAGATAAACGCCTCGTAGCGCTCCCCTGCCTTGGCCCGAGCCGCCTTGGCCGCGGGTTCCGGCAGAGCCGGTGTTGTCGCAAGCCAGAAACGGATGAACACAGCCAGGCTTTCGACGGAGATCCCGACATCGCGTTCCAGCCGGGTGATCCGCCTGTCGATCTGATCCAGGCGTCGGGCCAGAACCGCGTCGCGGCGCTCTGCGTCATCCGGAGAGAGGAAGGATGCGATCGCGGCCTCGGCCACCATCGATTGGGATCGATCACGCCGGGCGGCGAAGTCTGCCAGCATCTTCATGACCTCAGGATCGAGGTAGACCGAAATCTTCGTCTTCTTGCGGCTGGTGGTCATGATCAAAGCTCCATGCCGTCATCGGGATTGAGGGAGACCTGCCGCGCGACACCGCGCATCTGCTGCATGATGCGGCGATTGCGGATGGCACCATCCTCCTCATCCTCGGGTGGGTCGAATTCAAACTCGTTCTCAATGGGGGACTGCCTGTCGACCGGTTGAGGCTGCGCCAACTCCGGCTGAAGACGGCGCTCCGAGCCGGTCGGATCGTTGTCCTCCGATGCTGTCTCGGAAAGCCACTCGGGCTCGTCCTCTTGCGTGGGGACTGCCAGACTGCTCCAGTCATCCTCTCCCGAGACGCCCACTTCCACTAAGTCGGGTGGCGGCAAGACCCGCTCGGTGAACCGCGCATCTTCGTAATACCGTGCTTTTGTCGCCCGGATCGGTGGTGTGCCAGCCACCATGACGATCTCGTCTGAGGGCGGCAGCTGCATAATTTCTCCGGGGGTGAGCAACGCCCGCGCAGTTTCCGACCGGGACACCATGAGATGGCTGAGCCAGGGCGCCAGACGATGCCCGGCATAGTTCTTCATCGCCTTCATCTCGGTGGCGGTGCCGAGAGCGTCGGACACCCGCTTGGCCGTACGCTCATCATTGGTCGCGAAACTCACCCGGACGTGGCAATTGTCGAGGATCGAGTTGTTCGGACCATAGGCCTTCTCGATCTGGTTCAGCGACTGGGCGATGAGGAAGCTCTTCAACCCGTAGCCCGCCATGAAGGCCAGCGCACTCTCGAAGAAGTCGAGGCGACCGAGCGCCGGGAACTCGTCGAGCATCAGAAGTAGCCGATGACGATCATCCTTGCCCTGCAGGTCTTCGGTCAGGCGTCGGCCGACCTGGTTGAGGATCAGGCGGATGAGCGGCTTGGTGCGATTGATGTCAGATGGCGGCACTACGAGATAGAGCGTGACGGGACGCACTTCCCCGACAATGTCACCGATCCGCCAGTCGCAGCGGCGCGTGACCTGAGCGACGACAGGGTCGCGATAGAGGCCAAGGAAAGACATTGCCGTCGAAAGCACACCCGAGCGTTCATTCTCGGACTTGTTGAGCAACTCGCGAGCG
This sequence comes from Celeribacter persicus, assembly GCF_003050785.1. Lineage (GTDB taxonomy): Bacteria > Pseudomonadota > Alphaproteobacteria > Rhodobacterales > Rhodobacteraceae > Celeribacter > Celeribacter persicus. Next base: position 15,033 of record NZ_QAOH01000024.1, on the reverse strand, counting down.
GCACTGGCGACCACGGGATGCGGCCCCGCCTCGCCCAGGTGCGGCGTCCGCATCATCGCGCGGAGCGTGGACTCCACGGGACGCCGCGGGTCGGACAGGAAGTTGGCGACGCCGGCCAGCGTCTTGTCCTTCTCGGCATAAAGGACATGCAGGATCGCCCCGACGAGCAGGCTGTGGCTGGTCTTCTCCCAGTGGTTTCGCCTCTCCAGGCTCCCCTCGGGGTCGACGAGGATGTCGGCGATGTTCTGGACATCGCGAACCTCCCACTCCCCACGACGGACTTCCAGCAGGGGGTTGTAGGCCGAAGAGTTCGGATTGGTCGGATCGAACAGCAGGACCCGACCGTGTAGAGCGCGGAACCCGGCGGTCAGTTGCCAGTTCTCGCCCTTGATGTCATGAACGATGGCCGAGCCGGGCCAAGTGAGAAGCGAGGGCACGACGAGCCCTACCCCCTTGCCGGATCGTGTCGGCGCAAAACAGAGCACATGCTCCGGCCCATCGTGGCGCAGATATTGCCGCTCATAGCGACCGAGGACAACACCATCTGGGTCAAGCAGTCCGGCCGCCTTCACCTCGCCCATCTCCGCCCATCGGGCAGATCCATAGGTCGCGACGTTGCGGGCCTCGCGGGCGCGCCAGACCGACATAGCGATGGCCACCCCGATAGCAATGAAGCCCCCCGAGGCGGCGATGATCCCACCTGTCGCAAAGACCGGTGGCGCGTAGGCCTCATAGAAATACCACCACCAGAAGATGGCGGGAGGATAGTAGACGGGCGTCCCGAACAGCACGAACCAGGGCGGGCCCAGCTGTGCCTGATAGCCGAGGCTCGCGGCCACGTATTGCGTCGCGCCCCAGGTGGTGGCCAGAATGATGAGGAAGACGATGGAGATCTGCCCCCAAAGGATTTTTGTTGCGGACATGACTGTCGCTCCTTTCCTGTGTTTTGATCAGAGGCCAAGACCGCGCTTGCGGCCGAAGTCCCAATCGACCCCGCCGTCCCCGCGGGCGACGCCGGCGACATTCCGGCCGAGGTGCTTTTCGAGGGAGGGGGACCAGGGCACGAGTTGGAAGCCGAACGCGCCGTCAGCTCCATAGCCCTCGATCATGGCAAAGCGGCCCGAAGCGAGTGCGAGACGCTGGCGATAGAGGCCGCTGACGTAGTCGCCCGCCCCCGCCTTGCCGAACGGCAACCCGGTTTCTCCCGAGAGCTGCGCGCCAACTGCCTGCAACTCCCGGTCGCGCAAGGTTCCGAGCAGGCGCCGGGCAAAGACGACCCTGCCGCCCCGCTGCTCGGCCAGCCCCTCCGAGGTCAGATGATCGGCGCGCGCGTCCAGAGCCTGCCGGACCTCGGCACCAAAGCCCTGGTCCGACAGCGCAAGCGGTTCCCGCGCGATGGCCTGCCGGTCGAGCCAGGTCGCCCCGGGCGCGGTCACCTGCGCAGCGAGGTCCAGGTCTGACCGAACCGCCAGTGCGACACGACGCTGGCCGCGCGCATCGTCATAGGTGCGGAGTTCCACGATCGAGCCTGGTGCACTGTCGCCGGCGGCGTCGAGATGGGGCAGACGGATATGGTGGCTCCGGCCATCGACACCATCGACGACGGCATAGGCTGTCCCCTTCAGCTCGTCATCGAGGCCCCGCTGGACCAGACGACCGATGACGGGAGCATCGAGGCTCTCCGCGGCAAGGACGTAACTCGAGGACCCGCGCTCGATCCCCCGGTCCGTCAGGGCACGATGCATCCGCTTGATGATGTCGCCACGCTCCCCCATCTCGCGCAGGACCACTTCGGCATCGTCCCTGATGTGCCATTGCGACTGTCCGATCTGGTCGGCGACGCCGAGGATTTCCAGCTTTCGCAACCGCCCGACCTTCAGCGCGTGAAACACATCCGGCTGCCGATCCGTATCCGGCGCCATGTCGAGGATGCGCGAACGCCCCGCGTCCCGCAGCAACTGACGGTCGAGCTGCGTCCAACGCTCCGCCCCGAACTGGCGTTCAAGTGTCCGGCGGATGTCGAGATCGCTGCGCGGGCCCAGTTCCTGGGTGACGAGAGCCCGTGCCCTGTCCCGCATCCCCTCCTTGATGTAGTCCCGTGAGATTACGAGATCCTGGCCGTCGTTGCGCACACCCCGAACGATCAGATGGACGTGCGGATGGGCGGTGTTCCAGTGATCGACGCCGACCCAGTCAAGCGACGTGCCGAGATCCTGTTCCATCCGCCCGACGAGATCGCGGGTAAAGGTTTGCAGGTCAGACATGTCCGGCGCGTCGTCGGGCGAGACGATGAACCGGAAATGATGACGGTCATCGCGACACCGCTCGGCAAAGGCCCGGCCATCGGCATCCTCCGTTCCGGGCCCGAAGAGCCTGGCCTTCTCCCCGTCCCGGGTCACACCATCCCGGCGCAGGTAATCGAGGTGGGCTCCGAGAGGCGCGGGTTTCCCACTGTGCCGGACCACACGCGCCTTGACCACCGCGCCGCGTGTGCGGGCGGTGATGAGGCGGTTGGCCTGAATGCTGGCACGCTGACCGCGCCCGAAGCGGGACCGATTGCCCGGGCTGACGCGGCCGGCCCGCGAGACACCACCACCGGCCTTTTTCGCGGCAGCCAGGGCCTGTGCGACAAAGGAACGGGCCTGCTGCGCCTTTGTCGAACGGATACGCCCCGGGCGGATGCGGAACTCGCGATCATCGGGCATAAGAAATCCCCGCACAGTGCGAAACAACGCAAAAGATCAGAGTGTTAGGCACATCTCGCACGGTGCGAACACGCGCCACACGGTGCGGAACGCGGTAAAAACATGAACAAAAACAACCGCCCAACCGACGCGCACCGTGCGCCCTTTTATCCTGCCATCCTTCGGTCGTGGTGCCCGCCACCACCGGCCGTCCCCTCAAACGCACGCCAGAGCACGATGGAACGCGAAGTGTGAGCTCGTGGGTCATGGCCGGACCTCACCAGTCTCCCGCCGGACGAAGAGGCCCTCAGGCTGCGGGGCCATTCCCGCCTGTTGCGCCGCCGGGACGGGTGAAGGGGCGGCGCCGACCGTCGGGTGAGACAACACAGGATCGGTCGCAGACGTTCCGTCGTCGCGGCTGATGAAGATCGCCGCCTCACGCCAATCGAGCGGCCGGGCTGCAGCAACAGTGCCGCCCGATGGTCGCTCACCAAGCAGAGCGGGCGCAAGCGCAGCGACATAGGCGCGTGTCTCGGCGGGCAGAGGACGAACAGCCAAGCGGTATTCGTCGTAGCGGGCGGGACCGGCATTATAGGCCGCCAGCATCGCCGCGACATTGCCATAGCGGTCCCACATCTCGCGCAGATAGGCCGTGCCAGCGAGGATGTTGTCACGCGGCTCGAAAGGATCATGGCCGAGGCCATGACGGATGCGCAGCCCGGCCCAGGTGTCGGGCATGACCTGCATCAGCCCCATCGCGCCAGCAGAAGACACCGCGCGCAGATCGCCCGCGCTCTCTGCCCGCATCACGGCCATGATCCATGTCGTCGGAATGCCGAAGCGCTGCGATGCCTCGGTGACCTGGGCGGCGTAGGGATGCGCGGCGATTGCGTGTTCGGGCACATCGGTTTGCGCCATAAGCGGCTGGGTGGCGACGACAGGGATGAGGAGGCCGGAAAGAAGAAGGAGGAGCATGCGGTGGCAGATGCCACCGCTCCCCGAGGCGGGACGGGTGCAGGACATGATCATGGTCAGTCCTGCTCATCGTGCTTCTTCGGGCGTGTCCAGTGCAGCCCCCACGCCCTGCCCTCCTCATCCGACTGGAACAGGCGGGCGCGGATCGGATGCCGGAAAACCGGATCATCGAGCAGGACCGAAACGAACTCGCCTGCGGTTTCGCCTATGTGTTTCCAGCCCGCGCCAACCTCCGGACCCTCCTCGTCACCGAGGTGGATGCGATAAGCGGGAGCTTTCTCGGAATCGACATTGTCGGTGGGAACAAAGGTCAGTTCCAGGTCGAGCGAGAGCGTGCGAAGCTGTCCGGAATAGCCGGATGGGGTGCGTGTGAATTGACCGATCTGTGGCATTGGAGGCTCCTTCCTCATGCGGTGAATGGGAGGCGGGTCGCTTGCGCGCCCGCGATGGACGCGCCGTCACCCATCCGGCGCGTGCCAGACGAGGCGGCCATCGCCACCCTCGTCGGTGAACAGTGGACTGGCCCGGCCGATCACTGCCGAGGTGGGGAACGGACCGAAGTAGCGGCCATCGAAGCTGTCAGAGACCGCCGGATTCATCAGGAAGACCTCGCCCTCTACGATGGTGCGGCAGCCCTGCCAGACGGGAAGATCGCGGCCCTGGCTGTCGCGCTCTCGCGCCTCCCCCAGGTGTCTGCCATCGACGGTGATCGCGGCGCCGTCACGGCAGACCCGTTGTCCCGGCAGCCCGATGACGTGCTTCAGGATCGGCACATCGCGACCGACATAGCCGCGCGCGACCATGAAGCCTGCAAAGGGTTCGGGTGGCATGACCGCGACCAGATCTGGCACCGCGAGCCGGTCCACCGGAGCGATGGTGTAGAAACCAATCGGCACGCTGGCCGAGGCGTTCCAGACCAGCCGTGGCGCAGCCGGAATGCTGCCGGCGATGACGGTGGTGAGCGCCGCGACCGTCGCCCTGATGTAGCGGGCACGGGTCATTTTCCGATCTCCCGGCGCCGGAGCCATGCGGCATGGCGTTCCGCCGTATAGGCGCGCGGCGCTTCGCCCGCCTTCATCCAGTGGGCGACATGGCGCCAGTGGTCGGGATCGACCTCGGCAGGGTCGATCCCGAGACCCTCGATAGCATCGACATGGCGCAGGACCTCTTCGACCTTGGGCCAGCCTTCGATCTTCAACAAAATCTCGCCACCGGGGCGCACGAAGGGCAGCGTCTGACAGGCGCTCCCAGGCGCGATTGAGCGCACGATGTCGATGCGCGAGACGACGGTTCCATAGTCATTCGCCGCCCAGCGGACGAAGCCAAACACGGCGCCGGGACGGAAGAAGACGATGCGGCGGCTGCGGTCGAGGATCTGCGTTCCGGCCTCCTGGCCGAACCTGATCCAGAACTCGATCCGCTTCTCCACCCAGGTCAGTTCCACGCGCGTCAGCTCGCCGCCGGAATGGGCGTCGAACGATCCGTCTCCGGTCACGCCGGGGATCACAAAGCCGGTCATTGAGGTTCTCCTTCGGGTTTCGGATATTCGCGCCCGAGCAACTCGCGCAGCATGTCAGCGACAGTGACGCCTCGGCTGAAAGCTGCGACCTTGATGCGACCGCGCAGGTCCGGGGTGATGTCGATGGTAAGCCGGGCCGTATAGATCGCCGCCGCGCGACCGTGTGCGGATGGCGCCTCGCCAGCCTTGATCCAGGTCTCGGCATCGACTGGCCGCGCGGCGAAACCACGCTTGTCATTGCGCCCGGTCATACCGCCACCTTCCCAAGACCGAGGCGCCCGATCTCAGACGTCAGCGCCGCGATCTCTCGGGCAGCAGGCGATTGACGGTCGATGTCACTGGCGAGGCGACCGGTTTGCGCCGCATCTGCAAAGACGACGCGCTGACCAATCGTGCTGGCAAGCACAGGAGGATTGTGATCCGCCAGCGCCTCGGCGGTGTCCCGGGCGATAACGGTGCGCGCGCCGCAGCGGTTGAGCAGGAAGCGGGCGACAAGTTCCGGCCGATAAATGCGGGCCTCCCCAAGGAGGGACAGCATCTCGGCAGAGGCCCAGCCATCGAATGGCGAGGGCTGTACCGGGATCAGCACCAGATCGGCGGTGAGCAGCGCTGAGCGCATGAGCCCCGCAACACGCGGTGGGCCATCAATAACGACATGATCGACTGTGCGGGCAAGTTCGGGGACTTCGCGGTGCAGGGTGTCACGGGCCAGGCCGAGGGTGCCGAAGAGCCGCGGCAGACCTTCGCGGGCGCGTTGCTGCGACCAGTCCAGGGCGGAGCCTTGCGGGTCGGCATCGATCAGGGTGACGCGCTTGCCCTGTATCGCCAATTCGCCAGCAATATGGAGCGCCAGCGTCGTCTTGCCGACGCCACCCTTCTGATTGAGCAGAGCGACGATCATTCGCCACCTCCCGGCAATTCGAGAGGAAGGCGGGGCGTATCTGGATGATCGGAGGCTGCTGCGACACCCTGATCGGAAGCCGTTCGCGGCACCGATGGGGCGACGGCTGCCTTCGTCTTACCGGCCTGGCTGAGGCTCTTTGCGGTGGCACGGATGAGGTTTTCCACATCACGCGCGCGCTCTTCAAAGTTAGACTCTTTGTTAGACTCTAAGTTAAGGGGGCGATTTCCGCTTTTGCTTCCGTGCGTTACCCCCTGTTTGGGTTCCTGATAGCACGAGCCTTCGGTTCCTGATAGCACGATAGCCCGGGTTCCCGATAGCACGAGCCCATTCACAGGTTTTCCACAGCCCGGAGCAGGCTCGAAAGCCAGCAGCTTGCGGCCACCAACCTCTGTCTCGAGAAAGAGCGTATAACCCGGCAGCGGCTGCCGCCGGATGATGTCGCGAAGCTCGAAGGCGAAGCGCTTGAAGGGGGACAGCGCCCCGGACTTCTGGTGAAGATGATGGAAGTCGAAACGCCAACCTTCACGTTGCCTGCCACCATGCTTGCGCACCAGGCGATAGAGCCAACGGTCGAGCCCGCCAGTCAGGTCGAAATACGCCCGATCAATGGTGAGGATGAGTGCATTGTCGAGCACGGCCTGGTAGAACCAGTCGGGCACGATCAACTCGATGCCGTCCGGGCGCCCCTCCCTGTCGCTGCGCTCCTGCCATTCGTTGATCCAGGAGAAGCGATGGCGACGTCCTTCCGCCGGCTGCCGGATCGAGGTGGAGATCGTCGTCGACTGGAGACGATCCAACGCCGCCTTCAGGCGCTGATAGTCCCGCGCACCGGTTCCGCGACCGACATAGGTGAGGATCTCGTAAGGGGTGGCGGCCATCAGCCGGGAGGTGCGCAGCCCCGCGTCACGCGCCTCGACGATCTGGCTCGCCGCCCAGATCAGGATGTCGGCATCCCAGATTGTGGCCATACCGTGATCGGGAACCGCCTCGACCCGGATGCTGACGCTACCAGCGGCAAAGTCGATCGGTGCGACCCGTTTGGATTTGGCGAGGGAGAAAAAGGGATAGGCCATGAGGTCTTGCGCATCTCTTGGGGCGAAATCCCCGGGCAGCGCGCGGAACAGATCGAGCTGTCCACGCTCGGAACGGGGTCTGCGTCCATCAGTCATGAAGGTGTCACCCCCACGTCAGCGCACGAAGCGGCCGGGCTGCGGGAGGTTGGGGAGCGTGTGGCGTTTCGCTGGCAGCACCTGCCCGCGCGGGTCGGAAGTCGAGGTGACAGCGCCGCGTCCGACCCAGGCCTGCAGGTCCTCGATCGCATAGACCACGCGTCCGCCCAGCTTGTGGTAGGCGGGACCGGTGCCATAGGTCCGGTGCTTCTCCAGCGTCCGAGCCGACAGGCTCAGGAACTGGGCGGCTTCCTTGGTGCGCAGATAGCGCGGGGGAAGTTCGGTTGAGATGGCGGACATCGGGCGTCTCCCTACTGTGTGTGACCAGTGCCGCGAAACAGCGGCTGATGACGGTCACGATGGCGAAGCGCGTCCGGTCAGATGCAGTGGGGAGTTGGCAGGGGTAAATCCGCACACCGCGGCGCGGGATCCCCGACCTAAAGGCGGCGCTGGTGACGCAGGAGCTTGCGATAGCCGCCTGCGATCAGGTCACGTCCCTCGCGAAGGAGGCTGGAGACGGCAAAACGGGCCGAGGACACCTGCCATTCATCGCGGTCCAGGTGACCGGTACGGAACAAGACCTCGGCGATCTGCTTCTGGGTCGCGCCATGGAAGGCTGCGTCGGAGGCTTGAAGGACACGCCGCAGGCGCGCTTTCTGCTGCGCGGTCAGGCGGGTGTCGCGGGGGATGGATCGACGTCGATGCTGATCCGCCAGGAGCCGCTGGATTGCTTCGATGCGATCGAGACCCTCGAGGCCGAGAGGAACGGTGGCGACAAGCCGACCACGGTCTTTCAGGGGAGCGACGAGATGCAGGTATGTCCCGTCCGGCAGCCTGTGGCGCAGGTGCTTGCCAATGGGGGACGCCCTGCCCGTCGGGGCGACTATTTCACTACCGGGGGCGTCTGACTCTTCGGCCAGTGCCTCGGGGGCGGCAACGAGCACCACGACACCTGTATCGACCGCCGGACACCAGAACACCTCCGCAACGGAGGCGGGCAGCCCGGGCCGGATCGGGAAAGCACAACCCCCATCGACGGCCGACCTGATCCATCAGATCAACCCTCTCCGGGGGTTCTCCTGCGAGCTTCGCGTAGTCATGCTGATATTCGGGATTGCGGCGCAGGCATTCCCAGCCGAGGTCCGGCGCAGCCAGATCATCAAGATAGTCGTAGGCGGCCTGGTCACGCCAATTCGAGCGATCAGGTTGCATGGCATCGCCTCTCCCCTGGGTTGATCACAAGAAAGGATTCCAAGAGATCAATCACTTGGGAAGCCCGCCCCAAGGCATCAGGTGATGCGTGGCACGCATCACCTCCTCAGGCGGTTCGCCCCGCCGCCAACTGCCGATACCCTTCCGAGCTCAACCAACGCGCGCGTTCAAGATGTGCGTCATGGACCAGACGCACCCGCTCTGGCTCTGTCTGCGCATCGAGACCTAGAATGATCTGCGCGGCCTCCTGCCAGCTCGCGCCCTCGCCTGCAGCATCGAGCAAACGCATATACTGCGCCATGTGATGACGGTCATACTCAGTCACCACGTCCCCCTGCGGCGGTACATCCTGCAAGCTGCTGATCGTCACGCGCATCCCCACGGCGTTTGCTGCACATCCTTAGCACAGCCAGTTGACAGTTTTGTGAGCACGGCAATAGCGCAATCCGGCTCTCTGCAAAACCTGCCGGAAAGGTCAGGCCTTCGAGGCAGCCTTCGCCTGAACATGCATCACTCCTATCCCCTGGTCGGAGTTCAGGAGCAGAATGCCATTCGCCTCGAAAGCCCGTCGGACCTGATCGCGCGTGGTCTCATAGACCTCGAGCCCGCTTTCGGACTCGAGGCGCTTGAGCGCGGTCAAAGATACCCGGGCCTCATCCGCCAGCTGCTCCTGTGTCCAGCCAAGAAGCGCCCGCGCGGCCCGTGATTGTCGGGCGGTGATCATGCAGATCACCTCCCATCCGGCCCGGCGCAAACGCCAGAACTACGACTATTATAGTCGCTTATCAGAATTTCACCACCAAAATTCTGACGTGTTTACATCGCGTTTTCGCTTTGGCGTCGCATATTTCGGGAACCGATTCGGTTGCCCGGCTTGGCGGTCGGCCCCGGCCTTTCGACCGGGGCCTCGCGACGGCGTTATTCGCCGCGGCGACCGTTGGGGCGGGACCAGATCAGAGCGTAGCTCTCGCCGTCCTCGTCGTCGAAGAGGTTGGCGTAGATCGGGGCGGTGAAGCTCGGATCGTCCAGCTTGAGGCCCAGATAGTCGCGGCCCTCATTGGACCGCTTGGACCAGGCGGCGCCGATCTCGGCGCGGCCGACCAGGACCCGGTGGCTGGGGGCGTTCTCGCCGGTGGCGCGGGTGTCGGGAACGATGCGCACGCCCTGGACCTGGACGCTGAGGGTGACGATTTCGCCGGTGAATTCGTTGCCGGTCTTCTTGAAGGTGCCGATGGTTGCCATTTTAAGTCTCCGTTTTCCGTTTCCGGGTCCGCACCATTGCGGCCCGATGGCGATCGACAGGCCGGAGACGACCGGCGGCGCACCCCCGGCGTGCTGGGGGCTGGACAGCACAGGCAGAACTTTCTTGTTCCGCGCGGAATGGGCGCAGCCCAGGGGAAGAAAGTTATGGCGGCGCTGTTGCGCCAAGCCGGTCGAGGCACAGCCGGTCTTCGGCCAGATCAGGCCATTGAAAGGGCCGTATGGAGCGGACATGGGACGGGTCAGAACGGAGACGCTGGCAACCGTGGATGCCCCTCAACCTGACCGGCTTTTCACCGGCGAATTGGCTCACCCGCGACAGGCCATACGCATCACTCTCCAGGCGCCCCGCCCGGCGTCCCTCCCCGCGATCGCAGGTGCGATTTGCCGCTCGAACGGTCCGCCATTCCCACCGCACGGCCACCGGTCGCGACGCGGGCCTCATGCCGATCCGCACACCGCCCCATACCGGCAATCTGACGATTAGGATGACAGTCCAGCACTGATCAGGCCCCGCCTCATCGGATCGCCTGCAGTGTCAGGCGCTCACGGGAGAGCTGTCCGAAAGCTCGGCTGCCGAACAGGCAATGCGGAGAAAGGCGGAAACGCCTACAGCGCCAGCGCCGATGACGGCGAAGATCATCTGCCAGGTCTCCGAGGGCATCATGGCCCTGGCGATCCCGAGGGTTGCGTGGAAGCCAGCGAGCACCGCCGGCACCACGAAGATCAGCGCGATGACAAACCGCGCCCAGAGCGGGCGCACGAGCATGATCAGCACCTGACCGATGGCAAGCGTCAACCCTGCGGCGAAGCCGCCGACGAGGATTGCACCGAACCAGCCTGCGCCGGTTCCATAGGCCCAAATGCCGGTATGAAGTCCGACGAGAAACGGCAGGGCGAAGAGCGCGAGGTTGAACACCAACCAGCACAGGCCCGCAATGGCCGCGAAAGATGTAAGGATTCCGAGAACGATCATGGTGGAGTCTCCGATTTGACTTGGAACGGTCGCGCCTTCCACCACCACCATGGCGCAAGGCGAACATAGCATGAAATCGCCCGGCATGGCGAGAGTTCTGCCGGGCATGGTGTCGATGGATTGCTGGCAGCGCTCACGCGCTGCCCTCCGCGAGGCGGTAGACCGGGATACCCATCTTGCGGGCCTTGTCGGCCAAGTTTTCCTGAATGCCGGTACCCGGGAAGACGATGACCCCGATCGGCATGGTATCGAGCATCCGGTCGTTGCGCTTGAACGGCGCGGCCTTGGCGTGTTTGGTCCAGTCAGGCTTGAAGGCAATCTGCGGTACCTTGCGATTGTCGGCCCAGGTGGCCGCGATACGTTCGGCACCCTTCGGCGATCCACCGTGCAGGAGCACCATGTCGGGATGCTTGGCGTGGACCTGATCGAGCCTGTCCCAGATCAGCCGGTGATCGGTGGTATCCCCGCCCGAGAAGGCAATCTTCGGTCCGGCGGGCAGCAGCACCTCGTTGTCGGCCCGGCGTTTTGCGGCGATGAAGTCACGGCTGTCGATCATGGCCGAGGTCATCTGGCGATGGTTGACCCGTGAGCCGGAGCGCGGCGACCAGGGCGTGCCGGTGCTGCGCAGGTAGAGGTCGGCGGCGGTCTCGCGGAAGGTCTCCATGCTGTCGCGGCGCTCGATCAGGCTCTGGCCGATACCGATCAGGGTTTCGAGCTGGACGGATTTGACCTCGCTGCCGTCCTGTTCCCGCTGAAGGCGCCTCTGCGCCTGCTCGTTGTCGTCGAGTTTGCGTTCGGTCCGCTCGACGGCACGATGGAAGGTGTTGACGGTGGACCACAGGATCTCGTCGAGGTCGGAATCGAGGCTCGTGTCGGCCATGGTGGAGATCAGGGCGTCGAAGATGTCGGAGACTGCGCCCCGGATCGCGTCGTCTTCGGGTGTGATCCGGGGATCGGCCTCGTCCTCGGCGGGACGGTAGCCATAGAGTTCGAGGTCTTCGATGACATGGCCGGTCGGGGACATGCCGTGATCGGGTTCGTATTCGTCATGGGCATACATGGGATGAGTCCTTCGGCTGGACCGCGACCGTCGCGGCCTTCATGGCGACGACAAGCCCACGGGCGTTCCGGCCGGGCAGCCCGAGCCCTTTGGCTCAGGGCCTTGATGGCAAAGCCCGGCTGATTTGTTTCGCGCTGTAAAGGCGGGGGAGACGGGGTCCCCACGCGACCTGTCGCGTGGGGTGGCGGGCCGCCGACGGAAATCAGTCGGGCGCCGCCATTGCCGGGCCGGAGCGTTTGTGGGCCGCTCGCCCTCTCAAGAAGGCCAAGGCGCGGGTCTTTTGCCGAGGTGCTACACCCCTTGCCCATGGCGGGATCGGTTATCCTCGATCACGGCCCTCTCTGGCTATGGCGCGCACGACATGAAACGGCTGACGTCCTCAGGGGCAATCTGCACCCGAATCTGCGCCCGAAGCGCCTCCAGGCCGAAGCTGACGAGATCGTCGTTGAAATCTCCCAGCATGGGGGAAAGCGTGATGGCCTCGATCCCGGCCTCGATGGCCCGGTCCACCAGACTGTCCCGTGCGGCGTCGCCTGCCGGATCGTTGTCGCGGACGATGTAGAGCCTGCGCAGATGCGGGGAGAACTGGATGGCGGAGAGATGCCCGGCTGAAAGTGCGGAGACCATCGGCATGATCGGCAATGCCTGGCGCAGCGAGAGAATGGTTTCGATCCCCTCGCCTGCCGCCATGACATCCTGCGCCTTGCCATACCGGACGGCGTTTCCGAGCAGGTCTCCCATCGCCTTTCTCGGTGGATCGACCGACGCTTTCCCGGAACCGTCACGTTGAATCCAGGTGCGATGTGCGCCGGTGATCCTGCCGTCGAGATCGGTGACGGCGGCGATTATGGCGGGCCAGGTTTCTGTCGGCCCATCGCCCTCGGGTCGCCAGTAGCAGGTCGGATGGAAGCGCAGATTTGCGGTTCCGCGTAAATCCGCAATGCCGCGTTGCCGTAAGTACGTCTCTGCGAGACTGCCGGCGAGCGGCTGCGTCATGCGCCAGAGGCGACGGGCCGCTTCGGACGATCCGGATGGTGCTGGCGGTGTTCGGGATCGGTGGGACTTTGGCTCCAGTTCGGGATGCGGCAGGCTTAGGAAGCGGCGGGCTTCTTCGGCGACATCCGCGAAATCGATGAGGCCGAGGCTTTCGCCGATCACGTCGAGCAGATCGCCATGTTCCCCGCTCTGCGCATCGGTCCATTTGCCGGCCGCGCCCTTGCCGGACTCCGGCCCGGTCAGGCGAACGAACATCGAACGACCGGGCGTGTTTCGCACATCCCCAACCTGCCAGTAATTGCCCTGTTTGCGCCCATTCGAGAGATAGCGGCGGCACACCGCCTCGGCTTGGCGACCAAGACGCTGCGCCAGCTCGGAAGCGTTGAGACGTGCCATCACGCAGCTCCCCGCTCGGAGATGCGCTCGACCGGGAAGCGGTCAAGCAGTTTGCCGATGATCTCCGGCCCCGATGTGCCCACCGGCACGAAGAAGCGGAGTTTCCAGGAGATGATCTCCCTGAAGAGACCATAGGTTCGCAGCCGATCGCGCATGGTCTCGGTGAAGCCGGTGAGTTCGATCCGGTTCGCGGCCATGACGCGGGACCGGCGCAGTTGGAGCCCTTCGGCGAGATCGAAGATCGTCCGGCCCTCGATCAGCGCGGCATAGGCCTCGTCCGGCGTGATGCTGGTCGCAACTCCGCTGGTGGCGGCATTCGCCGCCCATGCGGGCGAGACCCGGCGACCGATGATGCGCTCGCCCTCGTCGGTCTGGAGCCGATAGACGCGGGAGGAGTCCTGCGGCAGGCGCTTCCAGATCGGCAGCAGCAGCCCGGTCACCATATGCAGGATGCTGTCGGTGAACTCCGGCACTTCGTCCAACTCGGCCTGCCAGGCCGAGGCGAAGGCAGCGCGCTCGGCCTCGACCCAGTGGGTCTCGCCCATCGCCCGCACCGGCATGTTCATCGCCTCCATCGGCCGGATCAGCCGCACGCGCCCTTCGATCTCACCATCATCCAGCATGACGCTGGTGGTCGGGACCAGCACAGCAGCCCGTCCGGATCGCTCGTTGATGAGCAATCTTGCGCGGGGATCATCCAGTTCCGCCAAGGCTGCATCGAGCGTGACCGGCTGATTGCGCTTGCGTTCGGTCAGGGTCAGGATCCGGGTTTCCGCGCCGGTGCCGGGATGGGTGTGGATCACCTGCCGGTCGGTGACAACAAAGCTCTCTGCGCGCAGCGTCTCCAGCCCCTTGTCATAGGTGCCCGATGCAATCGCCCCGTCGATCCGGGCCTGCAGAAGCTGCTCAAAGGCCGAGAACAGGATGCCCTGCAACTCAATGGTCAGCGCCAGCAGACGGTTGAGGAAGGTGGTGATCGGCGGCAGGTCGTCCTTGATGCCGTTCGCGTCCATCAGCTTCAGGCCGGTGGCGGATTCAAACCTCTCCAGCGAGCAGCCCTCAACCTTGCTACGCACTACAGCCAAATAGAGCTGGCGCAAGGCATCGCGGGCATAGGCGGATTCCAGATTGTCCTCGGGCCGGAACAGGCCTTGGCCGCCGGTCTGGCGCTGCCCGCGCGTGATCGCACCCAGCGTGTCGAGACGACGGGCGATCGTGCTGAGGAACCGCTTCTCGGCCTTCACATCCGTGGCGATGGGCCGGAAGAGCGGCGGTTGCGCCTGATTGGTGCGGTTAGTGCGCCCGAGCCCCTGAATGGCGGCATCGGCCTTCCAGCCCGGCTCCAGCAGGTAGTGCACCCGCAGGCGCTGGTTCCGCACCGAGAGGTCCGCGTGATAGCTGCGCCCCGTGCCCCCGGCATCAGAGAAGATGAGGATGCGCTTCTGGTCATCCATGAAAGCCGAAGTCTCGGCAAGGTTCGCGGAGGGCGCGCGGTTCTCGACGGCCAGGCGGGCCAATGCGCCATCGCCCTTGCGCACGATGCGGCGGGACCGCCCCGTGACCTCCGCCACCACATCCGTGCCGAAACGCTGCACGATCTGGTCGAGCGCGCCCGGAACCGGCGGCAGCGAGCCGAGCTGTTGGAGCATCTCGTCCCGCCGGGCGACGGCCTCGCGGCTCTCGACCGGCTGACCGTCCCGGAACACCGGGCGCGAGGAGAGATTGCCCTCGCTGTCGGTGAAGGGCTCATAGAGTTGCACCGGGAAGGAATGCTGCAAGTACGAGCCAACATAATATGCCGCGTCAGCATTATGCTGAGTTCGGGGCTTCAAGCTGTTGTTCTGGTGATTCATTTTCAGGTTTCCGCTTTGGATAATCATGA
>NZ_QAOH01000023.1 GCF_003050785.1 Celeribacter persicus | reverse complement strand
CCCCATCAAAGGCACGAATTGCTTGGGATAGGACCTCCGAGACAACGGCCAAAGCCGCGTCCCGGAACCGCCGCATAATATGACTGGGGTGAGCAATGACATTCGTTCGTCCTCTTAGATAGAGCCAGCGTTTTTATATCTTCCTGACAAATGTGAACTGCTTATGAAATCTAGGAAGAGTGTACTTATGGCGGACTATTCTTTCTAGGGCCCGTAGACAATTAGAATTCCCATTTGCACTTGGCGTGCCCCCATCAGGTGGTCCATTTTAATTGTTAGTGCATTGTGGACCCGTGGTCCATTTGAACGATGCTTTCGGGCGCAGGCGGGCGGTAGCCCAGAGCGCTGTGCGGCCTGACCGTGTTATACAACTGAACGCCAGAACACCCACATTACCGACCGGCGCGAGGTTCTTTATCCATGGCATCCCTGGTTCGGCAGATCGGTTTATGTCCATTCTGTGATCGACAAGCCCGGCGATGCTATGTTGCGGCGCAACCTCACTGGCCGTCGGTTGGACAGGCTTCTGGAAGTCCCCGTATGGATGTTTGTCCGGGCCGCATGTGCTTCCTGCCGCCGTTCTGGTTCTGCGGCTTGGAGGCTCTAAGTGCTCTCGCGGGGCTGATTTCCGATGCCGCTTGTATTCCGCTCAATAAATCCCGCTCCCGATCACGCGATGACGCAGCATCGGACTCTGAACACGAGATTCGGAGGTTGGCCCATGCCGCGCAAAATGACGACGACGCAACTCGAGCTGTTCCCGGACACCCAGTCCGCGCCCGTGACACAGACACCGCCTTGGCAAAGCCTTCCCGGCGACACGCAGCAAACGCTGACACGGTTGATGGCACGCCTGATTGCAGAGCACGCCGGCGCGGCGGACAGGGGGAGCGATCATGAAGCATGAGAAGATTGGTCCGCAGCATTTGAAACGCAAGGCGATCCTATATGTCCGCCAGTCATCGGCCCACCAGGTCCTGCACAACCGGGAAAGCAGCGCCCTGCAATATGCCATGCGGGAGCGCACGGCAGGCCCTCCTGTGGTTCCTCGAACATGGCCTTGAACTGCCCAGCTTGCGCAAACAGGGTGAGGTGGTCTGGCGCCGCCCGACCTATGCCACCATCCACCGCATGATCGTCAATCCGGCCTACGGCGGGGCTTGTGCCTATGGCAAAACCCAGGCATCGCCAGGGGTCGGGACATCGGCCGTTCGCAGGAAAGACCGCGAGGAATGGCTTGCATTGAAGCCGGGCGCACATGAAGGCTACGTGAGTTGGGAGCGGGTAGAGGCGATCCGTAAAATGGTCAGCAACAACGTCCCTCAGAGCCGACATCATGGTGCAGCCAAACACGGCTCTGCCCTTCTTGCCGGACTGCTGCGCTGCCAACGCTGCGACCGCAAGCTGACGGTTCGCTACACCGGCAAGAAGCACGACATCCCGCGTTACTCCTGCTGGCGCGGCCTCCTGGACAACGGCGAAGCGCGCTGCATCTCTTTCGGTGGCTTGCGGGTCGATGATGTCATTGAACACGCGCTCCTGCAGGTGGTCAGTCCCGGAGCCATCGCCGCCGCAGAGGCGGCCGCCAGACAAGCATTGAACCAGCGGGATCAAGTCCGCGATGCGCTTTGCCGTGACCTGGAGGCGGCTCAATACGCAGCTGACCGGGCCTTCCGGCAGTATGATGCGTCCGACCCGGAGAACCGCCTCGTGACCGCCGAACTGGAAACCCGGTGGAACCGGGCGCTTCAGCGGGTTCAGGAGATCGAGCACAAGCTCGCGCAGTACGACCCGGCCAGCCCGGACGGAACAGTACTGCCGGCGGAAGACCTGGCCGTCTTGGGGACCAATCTCGAACGCGTCTGGTTTGCGCCGTCCACCGATGCCAGGCTTAAAAAGCGCATCGTCCGCACGGTGATATGGGAAGTGGTGCATTCGGATTCCGCCACAGCGCACGCCGGATGCAGAAGATCGGATGCAAAATCGCGGTGAGCCGGGTAAGCGTCCTTCGAACCTGAGCGGAATCCACCGGAAACTGGCGCAGGTGCAGGACGTCGATCAGCCGGTTGAGCGACATGGCAAGATCGATATTCACGTCATTCTCGACAACACGGCAGAAACGGGCGCGATTGGCCAACAGCCAGGTCGCATGGGTCTGCGGGATCGACCCGTCGACGCAGAGACAGATCCGGATTTCCCCCGCGTAGTCCTATGCTTCCAGAGATCCGAGCGCGCGTTCCATCAATGGCAGCGAATCCGTGCGATACAACGTCATCATTACGGCGCAGACTGGAAGACACTCCCTCATGTCCAGCGCTCCTGAGATTTGATGTAATTGCCAAGCCGCATGGCCAGAGCCACGGCCAGAAGCGTCGGGTTAACGCTTGAGCTCGTGGCAAAGACGGCAGCTCCGGCAACATGCAGGTTAGGATGGCCGAAGACCGTCGACGTGGTATCGACAACCCCCTCGGACGGGGTCCGCGCCATCCGCACCGTCCCCATGTGATGCCCCCCCTGAGGCGCGATCTGCCCTTCGACCAGTTCAGGATCATACTGAAACCTGCCGATCCCCGCCCGGGCCAGCCCATCTTGCAGCAAGACCAGACTGCGTTTCAGGCCGGTCAGCGTCGCCTCCCCCGCCTGCCAGTCGATCGTGACCAGGGGCATACCCAGCCTGTCGACCTGGTCGGACAGGCCGATGCGCGAACCGGCATCCGGGTATTGTTCTGCGTTGAGTTCCAAAGCGTAGGAGGCGTTGCGTGATCTGAGAAACACCGAAGGCAGTTTGCGCTCGGCCAGCGTCCGCCGTCTGGTCCAGTCCGCTGCGAAAGCAACGAGGGCAAAGGGATGGCGCACCAGGTTCATGACATGCCCCCCAAAACCCTTCGAAAAGCTTTGGGGCTCACCAAGGCGCCCCTGCGCCGCCAGCCGGTCCGCATATTCTCGAGGGGCCACTAGGTGCTTGGCAAAATGCATGGCGGACAGCACACTGCTGCCATGCGCCGGATCCCATATCGGGGCGATGTTAGGGCGCCATAACACATTGGGCAAGCCCTCCGCCGCGCGCAAGGACGCAGGCAGGCGCATGATCGTGCGCCCGTAAATGCCATCCCGCGTCAGCCGGTAGTCGAGCCGTTCGAAGGGCACAGCGCCGGAATAGGTTAGTGTGCCCACGTCCCCGATCAGGTGAGTCATGTAGCTACGCCCGACAAGATCGTTCTGGTTGCCGATGCCGCCGGGCAAAAGACTGCGCGATGCGAGCAGCAGACGGGCCGTCTCGATCCCGCCCCCGGCAAGGATGACCCGCCGGGCCGTCAGCTGCCGCGCCGCGCCCGTCCGTGTGTCACGCAGATCGAGCGCCCGGACCCTGCCGCTCTCGCGGTCGAGCAGGACTTCACGAACCAGACTGTTGCTCAGGACGTCAATACCATCCGACGCCGCCAACTCGGCGCCATAGCGCTTCCACACATCCGTCGGCTTTGAAAACCGCTCGATCTGGTCGAAATCGATAACGTCCCGCCCCCCCGCCCAGGGCCGGGGCACGGCAAAGGCCGCCTCGTCGAAAACCGGCTCGCCCGCCTCGAGAAAGTCGAGCGCTTCCGCCCAATAGGGGCTGACGTCCTCATAGCCGATCGGCCATCCTGAACGCGCCGGGTGTTGCGCAAAATCTTCGGTTGCGAACGGAAGACACCGCCCGCCCCAGACGCTGGAGGCGCCGCCAAGCATGCGTCGGCGATACAGATGCCCGGCCGGATGGCTTTGGGGCGTCAGACGCGCTGCGGCCTGAACCCCGGCCTCATCTTCGGGACGATGGCGCGCATCACCGGCCTCGATCAGGGCGATCCGCCGCCCCGATCCGACCAGACGACGCGCGAGCGCGACGCCAACCGGACCGCTTCCGACAATCGCAATGTCGTATTCCGGTTCCGATCTCACCGCAGGGTGCGCGCTACCATGAACTGCAACTCCTATTAGAAACCAATGGGTTATCTAATAAGGAAATTGTGCCATGAGTGGCTCCTACAAGCAATTGAACATCGAAGAACAGTGTAAAATCGAGTGCTGACTGAGTGCCAAGGTTCCTGTCCGAGAGATGGCGCGTGTGTTGAGGCGCTCGAAGGCGACGCTGTATTGCGAATTGAAACCAACTCAGAACAACTGATCAGGAATTGCCCCTTACGGGGCAATGCGCCCGGGACCCCGCTTGCTGTGTGAGGAGCCGCCGGTCCCCGGGCGCGCCTCTAAAATCAAACAAACGGCTCAATCCAAAGTGGCCTACTTTTACGCTGCCCTAATGGACCAATTTTGCGCCTTTTGCGCCACCTTGACAGTTGCCCATGGTACGCATCAGATAGAGCCGCTGGGCCCAGCCCCGGTCACGCATCCGAAATGCTGATCCTTTAAAATGGAAGGGTTGGAAATATCTCGTCTGTGTTGGCAGCGATCCAGTCGCGAACCTTTCGAGAAGCCGCAGACATGGTGCGGCCCTGCTCCGAAAGGAGATACCAGCGGCGGTTGATCGGCAAACCCTTAACCGGCAAAGCAACCAGTCGGCCGGAGGAAAGTTCTTCAGCCACAGTATGGGCAGAAATCATCGCAAGACCGAGCCCGTTCAGAACTGCCTGCTTGATCGTTTCGTTGCTGTCCATTTCAATCGTCGTTGCCTGATGGCCATGCCCGATTTCGTCAAGGAAACGAGCCGCCAAAATACGTGTTCCCGATCCCTGTTCACGCATGACGAAAACTTCGTTCAAAAGCGCATCTCTCGGCACCGTCTCAAGGTGAGCCAATGGATGATCGGAGGCTGCAATCACGATGTGAGGATGCTCGGCGAGCACGATCTCATCGGTCAAAGGTTCGCGCGGTGGTCGGCCCATGATGCAAAGATCGAAAACGCCCGATTTCAGCGCTGCAATCGTGTCACGGCGATTTGCGATCCTCAAAGAAATCTCGATATCGGGAAAAGCCTGGCGACATAGGGCAACGATTCTCGGCGCGAAATACTTGCCGGTCGAGACCACACCCAGGACGACCCGTCCCGAGTGGCCCGTTTCGAGCGCTTGAATGGTGGCCAATGTGCGCTCTAGTGTCGCATCGATCTCGTCACAGGCGTTGAGCAGCACCTGCCCTTGCGCCGTGACGATATTCCGCGCACGCCCCTGCTTGAGGAGCAACGGAGCGCCCACAAATTCCTCAAGTAATTTCAATTGGCTATGCACCGCAGGCGCAGTCAATCCGAGGATTTCTGCGGCCGCAGAAATATTGCCCTCATGGACCACGGTTTGCAGGGTCCGTAATTGCTTCAAAGTAAGCTGATCCAGTCGTTTCATAAATTTATTTTACACATACCAATATTTTTTTAAATTTTTTTATTCATCTTTTTGTCGCTTTGTTGAGGCCACCCCGGACGAGGAAGGGAGGCCTCTCCAGATGACCCCAGAGATCATTTCACCAAGCCACGAGATACCACACGATCTACGGCCAACATTGGCCGCGCTTTGCGAAGTGGCGGCACAGTTGAGCCGCATGATCGCTCTCGGACCGCTCGGCGGTGCACTTGACGCGAACGTCGGATCGAACACGGACGGAGACATTCAGAAAGCCCTCGATGTGATCGCTGACGCTTCTTTCGTGACCGCGTTGAAGGACACAGGCGTGCGCTGGTATGCGTCCGAGGAAAAAGACGACGTGATCGAGATCAACGGCGATGGCACGCTGGCGCTTGCGATTGATCCGCTCGACGGATCGTCGAACATCGACGCGAATGTCTCGATTGGCACGATCTTCGGCATTCAACCGGCCGCGGACACCGGCGAGGAGACCTTTCTGCGCGACGGAACGCACCTGATCGCATCAGGTTATTTCATCTACGGTCCGCAGACGCTTTTGGCGGTGACGTTCGGCGCGGGAGTTCGACACTTTGTTTTGAGCCCGGACACAAACACTTTCATCGAGGCGCCCCGCCCCGATGCCATTCCCGAAACGGCCAGCGAATTCGCGATCAATGCATCGAACTACCGCCACTGGTCGCGTCCTATTCGAGCTTACATCGACGACTGTATTGCAGGGGCCGAGGGGCCGCGCGGTCGCAATTTCAACATGCGGTGGGTTGCCTCTCTGGTCGCCGAAACCCACCGGATCATGTCGCGCGGGGGGATATTCCTCTACCCGTCTGACGGTCGCGATGGGTATCAGCATGGTCGGCTCAGGCTGGTTTACGAATGCGCGCCGATTGCGTTTCTCGTCGAACAGGCGGGCGGCAAGGCCACGACCGGCATCCATCGCATCCTCGACATCACTCCCGATAGCCTGCACGCCCGCGTGCCTTTCGTTTTCGGCACAGCCGAGAAGGTTGATCGGGTCAGCGTCTATCATGATCTGCCCGATCAGGAAGTCTCCGCCCTCTTTGGCGATCGCGGCCTGTTCCGCGCCTGAGCCCCGAAAGTAGCGATATGTCCAAGAAACACCCGATTATATCCGTCACAGGCTCGTCCGGTGCAGGCACCACGACCGTAAAAACGACCTTTGACCAAATCTTTCGCCGCGAAGGGGTCAAAACCGTCTCCATCGAAGGCGATGCCTTCCATCGGTATGACCGCGCCGCGATGAAAGCCGAACTTGATGTTCGCAAAGCTGCCGGTGACGAGACATTCAGCCATTTCAGCTATGATGCGAACGAGCTTGGCAAACTCGAAGAAATTTTCCGTACCTATGGCGAAACCGGGACGGGCGAAACGCGCCACTATGTCCACGACGACAAAGAAGCTGAGAAATGGGGGGCGGCCCCCGGCACCTTCACCGACTGGGCCCCCTTCGAGGACGGTTCGGACCTTTTGTTCTACGAAGGTCTGCACGGGGCGGTTGTCAACGACGAGGTAAACATTGCCGCGCATGCTGATCTGAAAATTGGCGTCGTGCCGGTCATCAATCTCGAATGGACCCAAAAAATCCATCGCGACAAGGCGTCTCGCGGTTACACCACCGAGGCGGTCAC
Organism: Celeribacter persicus; assembly: GCF_003050785.1. GTDB lineage: Bacteria > Pseudomonadota > Alphaproteobacteria > Rhodobacterales > Rhodobacteraceae > Celeribacter > Celeribacter persicus. The sequence continues at coordinate 27,550 of NZ_QAOH01000023.1, read as the reverse complement.
CGACACGATCCTGCGCCGGATGCACGCCTATGTGCATTGCATCTGCCCACAGTTCTCCGAGACCGATATCAATTTCCAGAGGGTACCTGTCGTAGATACCTCGAACCCCTTCATCGCGCGCTGGATTCCGACCGCCGACGAAAGCCTCGTCGTGATCCGCTTCAAGAACCCGCGCGGCATAGATTTCCCTTACCTGATGTCGATGATCGAAGGCAGCTGGATGACCCGCGCCAACTCGCTTGTCATTCCCGGCGGCAAGATGGACCTCGCGATGCAGCTCATCTTCACCCCAATGATTGACCGTCTCGTGTCCCAATCGAAACGCGCCTGAGGAGAATGAACATGAATGTCCAGCCCCCTGTCCAAGTGGACGAAACCCAGATGGCCAATGCCATTCGCGCGTTGACCATGGATGCGGTCGAGGCCGCCAAATCCGGCCATCCGGGCGCGCCGATGGGACTCGCTGATGTGGCAACTGTTCTGTTCAACCGCTTCATGAAAATCGACCCGAAAGACCACCTTTGGCCGGACCGCGACCGGTTCGTGATGAGCGCAGGTCATGGGTCGATGTTGGTTTATGCGATCCATCACCTGCTAGGCTATGAGGATATGGACGTGGGACAACTGCGCAACTTCCGCCAACTCGGCAGCCGCACGGCAGGTCACCCGGAATACGGCCACGCCATGGGGATTGAGACCACCACCGGCCCGCTCGGTCAGGGCATCGCCACGGCTGTCGGCATGGCCTTGGCTGAACGGATGATGAATGCGCGCTTTGGCGACGATCTTGTCGATCACCACACCTATGTGCTCGCCGGCGATGGCTGCCTCATGGAGGGGATCAGCCATGAGGCCATCGACCTTGCCGGTCATCTGGGCCTCGGGCGTCTCATCCTGTTTTGGGACGACAACCGGATCACCATTGACGGGTCCACAGACCTCTCCACCTCGATGGATCAGGTCAAACGCTTCGAGGCTGCGGGGTGGCATGTACAATCCGTAGATGGGCACAACAACGAAGCCATTGCAAAAGCGATCGAGGCCGCACGCGCGGACGACCGTCCTTCCATGATCGCATGCCGAACGGTGATCGGCAAAGGTGCCCCGAATATGGGCGGCTCGCACAAGGTTCACGGCGCACCGTTGGGTAAGATGGAGGTCGCGGCGACCCGCGAAGCGCTCGGCTGGCTGCATGAGCCTTTCGATATCCCCGAAGCTGTCTATGCGGCCTGGAGGCAGGTCGCGCAACGCGGCGCCGACGCGCGTAGGTCTTGGGCCGGGCGCAAGATGGCCTCGCCTAAGGGCGGCGCGTTCAACGCGTTTCACGAAGCCGTTGACGCGCGGGCGCTCAATGCCGCGATCACCGCTTATAAACATCGGCTAAGCCATGACGCACCGAAAGTGGCGACGCGAAAAGCCTCTGAAATGGCGCTTGAGATCGTCAATGGCACCCTGCCGAACTCGGTCGGAGGATCTGCGGATCTGACCGGGTCAAACAACACCAAAAGCAAGACACAGAGGTCCATTACCCCCGACGATTTCTCGGGTGATTACATCCACTACGGCATCCGCGAACATGGCATGGCCGCCGCGATGAACGGGATCGCGCTTCACGGCGGTTTGCGGCCCTATGGTGGCACCTTTCTCGCTTTCGCGGATTACTGCCGCCCCTCCATCCGGCTTTCAGCGTTGATGGGCGTACCGGTCACCTATGTCATGACACATGACAGCATCGGTCTGGGCGAAGATGGCCCGACACACCAGCCGGTCGAGACCATTGCGAGCCTGCGCGCCATGCCGAACCTCACCGTCATTCGCCCTGCCGATGCGGTGGAAACCGCAGAAGCCTGGGAAATCGCAGCGACCGCCACGGACACACCTACGCTGCTTGTGCTCTCACGCCAAGACCTACCGACGTTTCGCACCAAGCACACCGACGCCAACATGACCGCACGAGGCGCTTACGTGATCCGGGAGCCGAAGAGTGGTCGCGACATAACATTGATTGCTACCGGCTCCGAGGTCGAGATTGCACAGGAAGCCGCAGAAGCCCTCGCTGAGGACGGAATCCGCGCTGCTGTCGTCTCCGCCCCCTCCTTTGAGCTCTTTGCCCGGCAATCCGCCGATTACCGCTGCATGGTGCGAGGTTGTGCTCCACGCGTCGGCATCGAAGCTGCCGTGCGCCAAGGATGGGAACTCTTTCTTGAGCGCGGAGATGGGTTTGTCGGCATGTCTTCCTTCGGCGCCTCCGCCCCCGCCGCAGCCCTCTACCGCCATTTCGGCATTACCGCCGAGGCAGTTGTCGCATCCGCCAAAGACAAAATCGAGAAAAGGAAACATTCATGACCGTCAAAGTCGCCATCAATGGGTTCGGACGGATTGGCCGCAACGTGCTGCGGGCCATCGCCGAAAGCGGACGCACCGATATAGAAGTGGTCGCGATCAACGACCTCGGCCCTGTGGAAACGAATGCGCATCTTTTGCAATTCGACAGTGTACACGGTCGCTATCCGCGTGAGGTAACCGTCAAAGGCAACGCCATTGACGCGGGCTTCGGCCCCATAGAAGTCACCGCCGAGCGCGATCCGGCGAAGTTGCCCTGGGATGGCGTGGATGTTGCACTCGAATGCACCGGCATTTTCACGGTCCGCGACAAGGCAGCTCTGCATCTGGAAAACGGGTCCAAGCGCGTGCTGGTCTCCGCCCCCGCCTCGGGCGCGGACAAGACCATCGTTTACGGCGTGAACCACGAAGCGCTCACCAGCGAGGATCTCATTGTCTCGAACGCGTCCTGCACAACGAATTGTCTGTCACCCGTGGCCAAGACCCTCAACGACGCTATCGGGATCAAAAAGGGATTCATGACCACGATCCATAGCTACACGGGCGACCAGCCGACGCTCGATACGATGCACTCTGATCTGTACCGATCTCGGGCAGCCGCATTGTCGATGATCCCAACCTCAACGGGTGCAGCCAAGGCCGTGGGTCTCGTCTTGCCGGAACTGAACGGCAAACTCGACGGTGTGGCCATCCGTGTGCCAACCCCGAACGTTTCGGTTGTCGATCTCGTTTTTGAGGCCGCCCGTGACACTACGGTCGAGGAAGTCAACGCAGCCATCCGCGCCGCAGCAGCCGGCCCGCTCAAGGGCGTGCTTAACTTCACCGACCGGGCGAATGTGTCTTCGGATTTCAACCACGACCCGCACAGTTCTGTGTTCCACACGGACCAGACCAAGGTGATGGACGGACGCATGGTCCGCATCCTCAGCTGGTATGACAATGAATGGGGGTTTTCCAACCGCATGGCCGATACCGCTGTCGCGATGGGACGCCTCATCGACACACCCGCATCCAAATCGCTTGAAACCGCCTGAGGAGATAGCCCCATGGCCCTGATAACACTCAGACAATTGTTAGATCACGCCGCCGAAAACGGCTACGGCGTTCCAGCTTTCAATATCAACAACATGGAGCAAGGCCTCGCGATCATGCGCGCGGCCGCGGCCACCGACAGCCCGGTGATCCTGCAGGCGTCGCGCGGTGCGCGGTCATATGCGGGCGACATCATGCTGCGCCATATGGTCGAGGCTCTGTCGGAAATGTTCCCGCGCAACCATGTGGTTCTGCATCAGGATCACGGCAACAACGACGCGACCTGCCTGTCGGCCATCCGTCACGGATTCACCTCTGTTATGATGGACGGCTCGCTTGAGGAGGACATGAAGACGCCCGCCTCCTACGATTACAACATCGAAATCACCGCCCGTGTCACTCGGGCCGCACATGCGGTCGGTGCGTCGGTCGAGGGTGAGCTGGGTGTGCTTGGCTCACTTGAGACCGGCGAAGCCGCCGCAGAAGACGGTTCGGGTGCCGAGGGCAAACTCAGCCACGACCAGCTTTTGACTGACCCCGACGAGGCGGTCGATTTCGTGATGCGTACCAAATGTGACGCGCTGGCCATTGCCTGCGGCACGAGCCACGGTGCCTACAAATTCACGCGCAAGCCCGACGGCGACATCCTGTCGATGGACACGATTGCGGCCATTCACGACAAGTTGCCCAACACGCACCTCGTGATGCACGGCTCGTCGAGCGTCCCGCAATACCTGCAAGACCTCATCAACGCGAACGGCGGCGAGATGCCTCAGACCTATGGCGTGCCCGTCGAAGAGATCGAAAAGGGCATCCGCATGGGCGTCCGCAAGGTCAATATCGACACCGACTGCCGTATGGCCATGACCGGCCAGTTTCGCAAGGTGGCACAATCGAAGCCCGACGAGTTCGACCCGCGCAAATTCATGATCCCCGCGATGGACGAAATCGAAGCGCTCTGCCGCGACCGGTTCGAGCGGTTCGGAACGGCAGGTCGGGCCGGAAAGATCACCCCCGTCTCAATGGACGACATGGCCAAGCGTTACGCCTCGGGCGCGCTTGACCCCCAACTTGCCGCCAACCAGGCCGCGTAATCCGGAAACGAGAGGAGGTTTCCAAGTGAACGAGATGAGCAAATCCACCGAAATCACGGACAAGAAAAAGCGGTATTCCGCTGGCGTGCTGAAATACGCTCAGATGGGCTACTGGGACGGCGATTATGAGCCAAAGGACACAGACGTCCTCGCCCTCTTTCGCATTACCCCGCAAGAAGGCGTGGACCCGATCGAAGCGGCCGCTGCGGTGGCTGGCGAAAGCTCCACAGCGACCTGGACCGTGGTCTGGACAGACCGCCTGACGGCCTGCGACAGCTACCGCGCCAAGGCCTACAAGGTCGAACCCGTACCGGGCCAGGAGGGACAGTATTTCTGCTACGTCGCCTACGACCTGATCCTCTTCGAAGAAGGCTCCATCGCGAATCTCACCGCCTCGATCATCGGCAATGTGTTCTCATTCAAGCCACTCAAGGCCGCGCGCCTTGAAGATATGCGCTTCCCCGTCGCATATTGCAAAACCTTCGCCGGTCCACCGACGGGTCTCGTGGTCGAGCGCGAGCGCCTCGACAAGTTCGGCAAGCCACTTCTGGGCGCCACGACCAAACCCAAGCTTGGCCTCTCGGGTAAAAATTATGGCCGCGTGGTTTATGAGGGCCTCAAAGGCGGGCTCGATTTCATGAAGGATGACGAGAACATAAACTCGCAGCCCTTCATGCACTGGCGTGACCGCTTCCTCTATTGCATGGAAGCCGTGAACAAGGCATCCGCCGAGAGCGGCGAAGTGAAGGGCCACTACCTCAACATCACCGCCGGAACGATGGAGGAAATGTACGCCCGAGCCGAGTTCGCGAAACAGCTTGGATCGGTGATCGTCATGGTCGACCTGATCATCGGCTGGACCGCGATCCAGTCGATCTCCAAATGGTGTCGCGAGAATGACATGATCCTGCATATGCACCGCGCAGGTCACGGCACCTACACCCGTCAGAAAAACCACGGCATTTCGTTCCGTGTGATTGCCAAATGGCTGCGTCTGGCAGGCGTCGATCACCTGCATTGCGGCACCGCCGTGGGTAAACTCGAAGGAGACCCGCTAACCGTACAGGGCTACTACAATGTCTGCCGTGAGGCCCACAACGAGGTCGACCTGCCCCGTGGCATCTTCTTCGAACAGGACTGGGCCGACATCAAAAAGGTCATGCCGGTCGCCTCGGGCGGCATCCACGCGGGTCAGATGCACCAGCTCATCGAACTGTTCGGCGACGATGTGGTGCTCCAGTTCGGCGGCGGTACCATCGGGCACCCGATGGGCATTCAGGCCGGCGCGACTGCAAACCGCGTGGCGCTGGAGACGATTATCCTCGCCCGCAACGAGGGCCGCGACATCAAGAACGAAGGGCCCGAAATCCTGCGCGAGGCCGCCAAGTGGTGCAAACCGCTCGAAGCTGCGCTCGACACCTGGGGCAACATCACCTTCAACTACACATCGACCGATACATCCGACTTTGTGCCGCTCGAAACGCCCGCAATATAAGGAGAAAGAACATGCGTATCACACAAGGGTGCTTTTCCTTCCTGCCCGATCTCGACGACACCCAGATCACCGCGCAGGTCCAATACATCCTCGATAAGGGATGGGCGGTTAGCCTCGAATATACCTATGATCCACATCCACGGAACACTTACTGGGAGATGTGGGGCCAGCCCATGTTCGATCTTCAGGACGCCAAAGGCGCGATGATCGAGCTGGACGAGTGTCGCAAGGCGCATCCCGACGCCTATATCCGCATTCAGGCCTTCGACGATACACGTGGCTTTGAAACGGTGATGATGTCCTTCATCGTCAACCGTCCACCGGAAGAGCCACGCATCCATATGCAGCGCACCGATGTTGGCGGTCGCTCCCAGACATACGCCTGGGACTGTCGTTGATCCTCCACGCGCGCCCCTTCTTCCATATTTTGGGGCGCGCACCCTGCCCTCGTATGTATGAGCCATCGCCATGACTGACACCGAAGACACCCCGCGCCCGACCCATATTGACCTCGCCGCAGAATACGAGTCCTCCGGTGTGGCAGACGTCCTGCGCGAGTTGGACGAAGAGTTGATCGGACTTGAACCCGTCAAGGCGCGCATCCGAGAAACCGCCGCGTTGTTGTTGGTCGACAAGGCGCGGCGCGACATGGGGCTCGCCACCGAGACTCCTACCCTGCATATGTCGTTCACCGGCAATCCGGGCACCGGCAAGACAACCGTGGCGCGGATGATGTCAGGGTTGCTGCACCGGCTTGGCTATGTCCGCAAGGGCCATCTCGTGTCGGTGACCCGCGACGACCTCGTCGGTCAGTACATCGGACACACAGCCCCCAAGACCAAGGAAGTGCTCAAGAAAGCCATGGGCGGCGTGCTCTTCATCGACGAGGCCTATTACCTCTACAAACCCGACAACGAGCGAGATTACGGTCAGGAAGCCATCGAAATCCTGTTACAGGTGATGGAGAACAACCGTGATGATCTCGTCGTCATCATGGCGGGGTATGCCGACCGAATGGACAGGTTTTTCTCAGCCAATCCCGGGTTTCGCTCCCGCATTGCCCATCACATAGATTTCCCCGACTACTCCGATGATGAATTGCTGCGCATTTCAGAGCTGATGCTCACAACCCAGAACTATGAATTCGACGATCCGGCGGAGCGGGCCATGGCGGAATACATTTCCCTGCGCCGAGTTCAGCCGCATTTCGCAAATGCACGCTCGATCCGCAATGCGCTCGACCGTGCGCGCCTGCGCCAAGCCAACCGGCTGTTTTCCGAGGCCAATGGTCCGATCGACGCAAAGGCGCTCTCGACCATCGGTGAGGCGGATATCCGCGCCAGCCGCGTCTTTTCCGGGGGGCTCGACGTAGACCGCCCGCCACTCAAGGAGGCCGCAGAATGACCCGGGACCGTTCCATCAAGATCGCTCCGTCGATCCTTTCCGCCGATTTCGCCGATTTCGGGCGCGAGATCGAAGCGGTCGAGGCTCAAGGCGCGGACTGGATACACGTCGATGTCATGGACGGCCATTTCGTGCCCAATTTGACCTTCGGTCCGCCCGCCGTGAAAGCCTTTCGCAAACACGTCAAGACCGTGATGGATGTGCACCTGATGATTGCGCCGGTCGATCCGTATATCGACGCCTATGCCGACGCTGGCGCCGATATCCTGACCGCCCATGTCGAGGCCGGGCCGCACATCCATCGCACACTTCAGGCCATTCGCGGCGCGGGGATGAAAGCGGGGGTCGCGCTGAACCCCGGCACGCCGGCTGAGGCCGTGGCGCATGTGCTCGACCTTGCCGACCTGATCTGCGTGATGACGGTGAATCCCGGATTCGGAGGGCAGAAATTCATCAATATGACCGGCAAGATCCGCCAGTTGCGCAACATGATCGGCGACCGCCCCATCCATATCGAGATCGACGGTGGCGTGACCCCCGAAACCGCACCGATGGTGGTCGAAGCCGGCGCCGACGTTCTGGTCGCAGGCTCGGCCGTGTTCAAAGGTGGCTCCCGTGCCAATCCAGATCCCTATGGCGAGAATATACGTGCACTCCGGGCGGCTGTGACGCGTCAGGAGGCAGCGGAGTGAGTTTAAGGATCGTCTTCGACCTGGACGGCACACTCATCGACAGTGCCCCCGATCTCTGCGCAATTGCCAACACTCTGCTGGCCGCGCGTGCATTGGAACCAATCTCTCTGGTTCAAGCCCGCGAATTCATCGGGAACGGCGCGTCAGTCTTCGTCGAAAAACTGCGCAAATCACGGGACATTCCCGATACGGATCACGACGCGCTGCTTTGCAGTTACCTCACCCTCTATGCGGCGTTGGACCTCACACTCACAGCACCCTATCCCGGTCTCGTCGAGGCACTCTCAACGCTACAGGCACAAGGGTATGCGATGGGGATCTGCACGAACAAGCCGCTAAAGGCAGCACATGCGGTGCTCGATCACTTCGAACTCGGGGACTTTTTCGATGCGGTGATCGGAGGCGACAGCCTTTCGGTGCACAAGCCTGACCCCACCCCACTACATGCGGCGTTCGAGGCATTGGGTGCAGGCCCGCGCCTCTATGTGGGCGACAGCGAAGTAGACGCCGAAACCGCCGCCCGCGCGCATGTGCCGTTCCTGCTGTTCACCGAAGGCTACCGAAAATCCCCGATGAGTGATCTGAATTTTCAGGGAAATTTTTCACATTTCAAAGCGTTGCCCGAGCTGATCTCTTCGATACGGACGCGAGCGGCATGGCACTGAAAGCCCTCATTTTCGACGTCGATGGCACGCTGTCAGAAACCGAGGACGTGCACCGGCAGGCCTTTAACGAAACCTTCGCGGAACATGGCATCGACTGGTATTGGAGCCGCGAAGATTATGCGTGGCTTCTGCGCACAACAGGCGGCAAAGAACGCATGAAAGTCTGGCGCGACAGCCTTAAGCAGTCGGTTCCTTCGGTCGAAACCATCGCAGCCTTGCATGCAGAAAAAACACGACGTTTCGCCGATATCGTCGCAGAAGGCGGGCTTAGTCTCCGACCCGGCGTCCGCGAATTGATCGCCGAGGCGAGGACCCGCGGCCTGCGACTCGCGGTGGCTACGACGACCAATCGCCCGAATGTCGATGCCCTGTGCCGCTGCTGCTGGGGCGTTCCTGCCGCAGAGGTTTTTGATGTTCTCGCGGCAGGCGATGAAGTGTCCCGAAAGAAACCTGCCCCAGACGTCTTCCTACTCGCGCTTCAAAGATTAAAGTTGTCGGCAGAGGAATGCGTCGCCTTCGAAGATAGTCGAAACGGCGTGATATCCGCAGTTCGGGCAGGCCTGCGGGTCATCGCAACCCCATCGACCTACACGCAATCCGAGGATGTGTCCGAAGCGAGTGCGGTTTTGGACGCGCTTTCGTCCGAAATTCTTAGTGCGATTGTTTAGTCAGAGATAAGTTTCCTGCCTGTCTTGACGATATGCGGTGCCCCTAGATTTATAGACGCTTTGCTTGGTAATTTTGGAAGCAAAGGACGATGCAAATGTCAGGGCAAATTCGCTACTCGGATGAGTTCAAGATCGACGCGGTGGCTCAGGTCACAGCGCGAGTCTATTCGGTCAAGGAGGGGGCCGAACGGCTCGGGATTAGTACGAAGTCGCTGTACACTTGGATGGCCAAGTTCTCGAAGCCGCGACGTGTCAGCGATCAGGAGGCCGATGTGCCGGATGCTTGGCGTCCACCCGAGCGGCTTCTAACCCGAAACGCCAGCACACGAACAACGGCATGCTGTCGCCCGTTGACTTCGAAGAAAGACAGCTCGAACTGGAAAAGGCGGATGTCTAGAAAACTAGGGGCACCTCACTTTAAGCCACCACCTTCAAGTATCCGTCATCAATCATCTGCTGAACATTTACGCCTTGCAGTTGGTATTGCATCCCACCACCCGGTTCTGTTGAACCTGCGCCCTAATCCCGCGAGCGCTCCGGCAGAATTTTTCGGACCGGGAAAGCGGCGACATCCCAGCGCACCTGAACGGCACCCCAGATGCCGCGTTTGTTGATCAGCATGACAGCGATTGCAATCGCGCCCATCAGGATCAGATACCAGCTCCCCCAATCCGCGGCGATCTCGCGCAGCGCAAAAAAGACGAGCACGCCGATGATCGGCCCCTCGATGGAACCGAGTCCCCCGATCACCACGATGAAGATCACAAATGCGGTCCATTCATTGACGGAGAACGCCGCGTCCGGTGTGATCCGCAGCTTTTGCAGAAAGATGAAAGCCCCGGTGAGCGCCGTCACCCCTGCGGTCAGGATGTAAATCAGGAATTTCACCCGGCGCGTCACGACCCCCATGGCCTCGGCAGCCGGTTCGCTGTCCCGGATCGCGGTGAGCGCGAGTCCCCATTTCGAGCGCAGCAAAAGCCAGACCAAGACGACGCTCGCAATGCCAATCCCGAAGGCCAGATAGTACATGACCATTTCGCGCCCGTTACGGCTTTCGGCCAGGGATTTTGCTATCTCGACCGGCAGGGAAATGCCCGAACCACCGCCCAAGGCGCCGTTTTGCGCGGCGATCAGGCGGAACACTTCCGCGATGACCCATGTGCCGATCGCAAAATACGCGCCCTGAAGACGAAAGGCGACCCAGGCCGTTGGCAGGGCGACAAGCGCGGCGGCAATCGCGGCCAGCGGGATCGCAAGCAAAACCGGCATCCCCGCAAACATGGCAAGAGCAAAGAAAAAATAGCCCCCAAGGCCGACCCAGGCCTGTTGGCCCACGGAAATCAACCCGGTGTACCCCGCAAGCAGATTCCACATCTGCGCAAGCGCGAGGAAGGACAGCGCCTCCATAAAAAGCCGCAAATCCGCCCGGCTCGCCCACATGGGCGCCAAGGCCAGAGCCAGCACGGCAATGAGGATGATCCCACGCAGAGCATAAGAGATGTTGCGCGCAGTGTTGGCCGGAGAAATATCAGTCACAGTCATATCAAAGCTCACGTCTTGGGAAACAGGCCGCGCGGGCGCACGACGAGAAGGGCGAGGAAGACCAGATGGCCCGCAAGGACTTGCGAGCCTGTGTCGATCTGCGCGCCAACGGTTTGTGCAACCCCGAGGATGATGCCGCCGATCAGCGTCCCCCAAAGAGAGCCAAGCCCACCGATGATCACGACTTCAAAGGCAAACAAAAGCCGTGCAGGCCCCGCAGCAGGGTCGAAATTGGTCTTCATCGCAAGGAAAATCCCGGCAATCGCCACGACGACGGAGGCCAGCGCCGTCGCAATCGCGAAGATATGCGCATTGCTGCCCCCCATGAGCGGAACGATCTCCGGGTCATCCGACGTGGCCCGCAACATGCGCCCGAGCGGGGTTTTATAAAACACGAATTGCAGCCCCGCGATCACCGCCACGGCGGCGAGGAACATCAAAAGCGGCAAGGCCCCGATGGCAAGATCTTCGCTCAGTTTGAAAGACGCCGTGTCGAGCCAGCCTGCCTGAAGTTTTTGGCTATCGGCGGAAAACACTTCGAGCAACGCGTTCTGGATGATGATCGAGAGGCCGAAAGTAACCAGCACCGGCGGCAGAATATCTTTGCCCAAGACCCGGTTGAGCAAGATGCGCTGGTTCAGATAGCCGGCGGCGGCAAGGGCGACGATCACCAAAGGCACGGCAAGTGCCGGGTGGATCGCAAACCCGGTCACCAGGGCGAGAAGCAGATAGGCGGCGGTGATGATAAAATCCCCGTGCGCCATGTTGATAAAGCGCATTACCCCAAACATAAGGCTCAAACCCGCGGCAAAAAGCGCATAGAGCCCGCCGAGCAAAACGCCCTGCAAAACAGCATTAATCCAGACCATCAGGCAGCCTCCCCTTCGTTTTTCGCGCCAAAATAGGCCGCCGCAATTTGATGTTTCGTGAGATCTGCGGGCTTGCCGGAAAGCGTCACGCGCCCTTCCATAAAGCAATAGACCCGATCGGCGACCGCCATCGCCTGTCCCACGTCCTGCTCGACCACGAGGATCGAAGTGCCGCCTTCGCGAATGAGCGGCACGGCCTCGTAAATATCCTTGATCACTTTCGGCGCGAGACCAAGGCTGATTTCATCGCACAGCAAAAGCGTCGGATTGGACATCAGCGCACGGCCAATGGCCACCATCTGCTGTTGCCCGCCCGAAAGCGCCGTGCCGGGGTTGTTTTTCTTGGCGATCAGGTCCGGGAAAATCTCATAGACTTTCTCAAGCGACCATGGCCCCGCGCGTTTGCCGGAGGCCCCGATGAGGAGGTTTTCCTCGACCGTGAGCGAGGCGAAAAGCCTACGCCCCTCGGGTACCATGGCGATCCCGGCCTTGTGAATGCGATCCGCCGCCCACCCGGCGATGTTCTGGCCTTCAAAACGAATGTCCTGACCTTTGGCCGGCAAAAGCCCGGTCAAGGTGCGCAGAAAGGTCGATTTTCCGGCCCCGTTCGAGCCGATCAGCGCAACGGTTTCGCCCTGGCCGACCGTAATGTCGACGCCGAACAGCGCCTGAAAATCGCCGTAGAAGGCGGTGAGGTTGCGGGTTTCAAGCAGCGTCGTCATCGACCGAAATCCCCATGTAAATTTCCTGAACGAGCGGGTCTTTCATGACCCGATCGGGCACGCCTTCGGCGACGATTCTGCCGAAATCAATCACGATCAGACGGCTGACCACGGCGGTGAGCGCGTGGACGATATGCTCGATCCAGATGATCGAGACCCCCGCGTCGCGAATGTCCTTGATCGTGTCCACGAGGCTTTCGCATTCGGCCTCCGTCAGCCCGCCTGCAATCTCGTCAAGCAACAAAAGCTTCGGACCCGAGGCAAGTGCGCGCGCCAGTTCGAGCCGCTTGCGCTCTAAGAGCGTGAGCGTGCCTGCGGGACGATTGGCTTTGGGCAACAGGCCGGTCCGCGCGAGAATCTCACGGCATTCCTTTTCCGCATCATGATGGCCGGAATTGCCGAAATTCGACGCGACGAGAAGATTCTCATAGACCGTCATCCCGATGAACGGGTGCGGGATCTGGAACGAGCGTGCTACACCCATGCGACACCGCTCGGCCGCCGATTTGCGCGTCACACCTTCGCCCCGGAACGTGATTGTGCCAGCCGAAACCGGAAGTGTCCCACCGATCAGGTTAAACAGCGTGGATTTGCCCGCCCCGTTCGGCCCGATGATGCCGAGCGCTTCGCCATCTGCGAGTTCGAAATTTATGTTGTCGGCCACTTTCAGCGCGCCGAAGCTCTTCTGGACACCGTCCAGAGCCAGAATTGTAGACATATCGCTCTCCGTATCAGCCCGCAGGGCCGGATCGGGAGAGGGTCACCCCTCTCCCTTTACTCTCAGCCGATGGGCTTCATCTCACCGGTGAGCGGGATCTCCGGATGATCGCCGTTTTCGACGATCTTGAGCACCGGCTTGCCGCCTTCCATGTGCCACTGCCCGCCAACGAGCGGCGTTTTTGCGACATTCGGCACCGGGCCGTTGGCAAAGTTGATATGCCCCACAACGGTTTCGACATCGGTCGCGGCCAGAGCGGCGGCAATGCTGTCGGGATCGGTCGGGTCCTCAGAGCGTTGGAGCGCATTGAGCGTCACTTCGAAGAGCGAATGTTTGAAGCCCAAAGGCATGGTCCAGGCGTTGCCGGTCTGCGCCTCGTAATCGGCGGCCAGATCCGCGGAGCTTTGGCCCGTAAAGGTCGAGGAGAACGGATGTTCCGGCGACCACCAGACCTCGACCGACAACCCATCCCCACGATCGCCCAGCGGCGCCACGGCCTGCGGGAATTCCGTGGCTTTCGCGGCTTGCATGACCTTCGGGTTGAACCCTTGCTGCGCGGCCTGCGTCCAGAAGGTCACAAAATCCGGCGGGATCATCACGCCGGTGACGATCTCGACACCTGCATCCTTGAAGGCTGCGATCTGGGCGGAGAAATCATCTGACATATTCTGGTAACGGCCCGTATCGACAAGCTGATAGCCCCGTTCCGTCACCACCGGCGGGAAGCCGAGTTTGGGATCGGACCAGCCGTTGCCATCGGGGTCGTTGGGCCAGAGCGCACCGACGACTTTGTTGGTGTCGAGCATGTCCCATTGATTGATGAACGTGGAAATAACGTCCTCAAGCCCCCAGAAGAAGTGATAGGTGTACTGGAACCCTTTCTCGGGGTTGCCCCCACGTCCAAAGAAATGCGGCTGCCAGGGCGTGTCGTTGGTGACACAGGGAACACCGTTGAGTTCCGCCTGATCGGCCACCGGATTGGTGGTGTCAGGCGTCGAGGTGGCGGTCAGGATCGTGACTTCGTCATCGAAGATCAGTTCCTGAGCGGCGGAAGACGCGCGGTTGGAGCTTGACTGACTGTCTTTCACGACAAACTCAACCGGGTGTTTCGTGCCGTTGATCATCAGCCCGTCGCCAATGGCTTTGGCATAGGTCTCCAGCGTGTAGCGATCGCTTTCCGCAAAAATCGCAAGCGGTCCGGTCTGGGGGCTGACAAAGCCAATCCTGATCGGTTTCGGAGATGCGATTGCGGGGCTGGCAAGACCGCCAGCAGCTGTCACAAGGCCGGCAGCCCCCGAGGTTCTCAAAAAGCCCCGGCGGGACAGGTTCGTGTTCGACATAGATTTTCCTCCTCCATTGTGGAAGACCTTGGGCCTTCCAAATCGCTGTCGTTTTTCTTTTGAACGGATGGTGATCCGTTTGCTCTTGGGTCCTCTTCTTCCTTGCGGGCTCCTCTTCCCGCATGTCTTCACTTTGGCGTTCGAATCAAACCGATTGCCGCTCGCATGCTTTCGCCGACAGGCTGGCTTCGATCACCGGAACCGTGCGGTGAATGTGCTCGATGGTCAGTTTTTCCGCGAGATCGGCATCGCGGCTCACCACGGCATCGAAAATGGCCTGATGCTCGCCACGCACATCGCGCGGAATGGTCCGGTCCGCGATGGAAATGCGCAGGTAGCGCACAGAATGATTGTAAAGAATGCCCCGGAAATTCAGCAGCCAATCATTCTCGCAGGCGGCGATCATGGCGTTGTGAAAAGCGCGGTTGCGCATCTCCCATTCTGCAACAAGCTGTTTGTCGCGGATGGGCATGTCCGTTTCGATCTTGGCCAGATGATGATGCGCCGCCACAAAGGCATTCTCCCAGGCGTCATCGCCCAGTTCGATCGAGGCGCGTACCGCGCGGGCTTCGAGCATGGCGCGCATTTCCACGATGGACTTGAAATCTTTCAATGACGCAGCGGCCGAGCGAAACCCGCGCTGGCCCTCCGTGGTGACAAGGTTCTCGACCAAAAGCCGCGAAAGCGCTTCTCTTACGGTCGAGGCCCCCACACCAAGCTTCTGACGCAAATCCTCGACACGCAGCCGCGTCTCCGGCGCGATGTCACCGAGCAAAATCGCTTTGTGCAGATCACGATAAACCTGCTCGATGGCCGTCCGCGCCCCCGATTCTGATGCTATTTCATTGATATTTCCTGAAAAAGACATATTCCCCCCGGTTCTCCCCAAGGAGGAGGCTATCCGAGAGACCATTAAAAAAACAACGTTAAAATTGATAAAAAACGAGATTTATGGCTTTCAGGGTAGATATCGTTTTTGTAGCGCAATGCAAATATCGGCTAGTAAATTGGTACTCCAAACAAATTCGAAACCGTCACCAAAGAACTGTGAGGCTGCCTGTTATGCCAGACAGATCTGGTAACTCGCCAACCCACTTGGATCGGTCCAGTTGCAGGGATCGTTCCAAATATTAGCGTAGAGGTTCATGCCCCCGCCGCGAAACCAGTCGGATCGTCGAGAGCGACAGTACGGTTCAGCGTGAGATTCTCTCTGCTATAGAATAGCGTTCGCGGTTGAATGGCTGGAAACGGAAGAACAAATGACAGCGAATTTCGGCACACGCTGACCGTGGCGATTCATGGATTTTCTCAATAATTTCAATACTTCTTTAGGATCACGCCCTGTTCGAAACGTAGCCTTCCAGGACCTCACCCTCGTGATCACCGCACGCCATAAATGGCGCGTTTCACCGGTGACCTTTACAAACACCTCGCCCAGATGCCACTTCCAATTCGAGTATACACAGACCCGACTAAAGCGGATTCTACGGATTTCAGCCGCAAAAATCGGCCCGAAACGGTTGCACCAGAAGCGAATGACCTCAGGGCCGATTTTGAAATAGCGCAGGCGCGCGCGTTTGGTCATAATCAGAGGCTACGAGACCACCCTTCTCTCCTCAAGAAAAGTCCCTCTGACAAAGCAGACCACGGTCAGCTAAATGACCCACGGCCGCGTCGTTGTCGGCACCTTCCTCACCTACACACTCCAAGCCTTCGGGTTCCTGCACCACCAAATTGCAGACGATTTCCAACGCCAACATTTGGCTTGGCCCCGCAGCAATACGCCAACGAAAAATTGGGATTATGTAATTAATAATATGAAGAACCTACCCCGCATAATATGGGGTAGGTTCTCATTTTCACCGTGGCCGTTCCAAGTCTTCGCCAGTCACTCGATCAACTCGCGCATGCGGGTGGCAAAGCAGCGCGGATCGTAATCATAAACCCAATCGGTATTGATCCCGGTCGTGCGCGGGTCTTCCTTGGCGCGCCGGGCATATTCGGCATCGCGGGCAGCCATTTCCTCTTCGGTCGGCAAGTGATAGGTGCGGCCTCGCTCGCGGGCTTCGAGCTGCACCTTCGAGGTGCGTGGACGGCGTTCCGCCTCATAGGCCGCAAGAGCCGACGCCAGATCATCGGGATAAAGCCCCAACGCCTCACCGAGGATATAGCCGTCCTCAATGGCCATCGCCGCGCCCTGCGACAAAAACGGCAGCATCGGGTGGCAGGCATCGCCCAAAAGCGTCACTGCGCCTTTCGTCCAGCTCTCCATCGGATCGCGGTCGAAGAGGCCCCAGTTGTAGACCTCCTCCACTTTCGAGAACAGCTTGGCCAGATCCGGATGCCAGCCTGCGAAATCTGCGAGCATGTCCTCATGGGAGGCCCGTGTGCTCCAGCTTTCCTCGACCCATTCGGAGGCCTCGGTCACAGCCACGATGTTCACCATCTCGCCGCCCTTGACATAATAAGTCACCACATGGGCATTCGGCCCCATCCAGAAAGTGCTGTCGGGATTGACGTAATCCACCACGCCGCCCGTCGGCACCAAGGCACGATAACACTGATGCCCGGTCCAACGCAGATCGCCGGAGCCAAAGAGTGACCCGCGCACGGCCGAGCGCACCCCGTCGGCACCGACAATCAAATCCGCCTCAAACGTGCTGCCATCATCGAACAACGCCCGCGCGCCGCCTTCGGTCAGTTCGGCACCGGTGCATTTCACCCCAAAGCGACAACATTCGAGTGGCAGTTGCGTGGCAAACAGGTCGAGCAGATCGGCGCGGTGAATATGGATATAGGGCGCATCGTAATGGGTCTGGAATTCCGCCCCAAGGTCGATGCGGAAGTTTTCCCGGGCGGTCTGCCAGTTGCGCCCGACAATCGCCTTTGGGAAAAAGCCGCTCTCAAGGAAGGTCTCATAGAGCCCGAGCCCCTTGATCGCCTTCACTGCGTTGGGGGTCATCTGAACCCCGGCGCCGACCTCACCAAAGGCGGGGGCCTGTTCGAAAATGGTGACGTCGTGACCTTTCGAGAGCAAAGCATAAGCCGCTGCGGTGCCACCAATGCCACCGCCGATAATACCGATCTTCATGGTTTTTCCTTTTCTTATCGTAAGTTGCGGGCGCTCATTCGCGCCAGCGCAAGAGTTTCTTTTCCACCCGGCCCAAAACACCGCGCTCCAAAAGCTGCATCGCGATGATGAAAATGATCGCTACGGCGGCCACCTCGCGCATACGCAACAGGCGGAAGCTGTTGAAAATCGAGGCCCCGATGCCGTCGGGCTGGCCGATGGCCTCGACCACGACGACGAGCTTCCATGACAGGGCGAAGGAAAAGCGCATCGCGGTCAAAAGCGCGGGCATGAGTTGCGGGATCAGAACCGCCCGCAGCCGGACATTGCGCGGCAGATGATAGATCTGCGCCATCTCGTCGAGGCTCTTGTCACGGGCATGCACGTTGGAGCGCACGATATTGGTGACAAAGGGCGCAACGGCGATGGTGAGCGCGAGGAACCCAGCCATTTCACCCGTGCCGACGGCCAAAATGGCGAAGATGATGTAAACCGGATCCGGCACCGCTAAAGCCAGAGCCAGAAGCGGTTGAAAGAACGCTTCTGCCTTTTCATTCAGCCCGATGACCAGCCCGAGAATGGCCCCGGCAATCGACGCTGCGGCAAAGGAAGCCAACACCCGCCCGAGGGTGAGAAAGAAGTCATCCCAGAAGGCGGGGGTTTGAAATGCGCGCCCCATGGCCATGACGGTGGCTTCAATCGTCGGCACCCAGGGCCGAAAGGCAATCGACATGATGTGCCAGAGCACAAGGATGGAAAGCAGGGCGATTGCGCCACTGAGCAGGCGCGCGGGCACCATGGCGATCCAGTCGCGTTTGCGCACAAATTCGATGGGGTTCGAAAGAGGAAGATCAGGCAACGGCTGTCTCCTCTCGCACGGCAAGGCCCCAGGGCGCTTGCACCCGACGAATGATGTCGGCCTCGACCTCGGCGATGCGGGCATCGTCATAATCACGCGGACGCTCAAGCGGCACTTTGTAATCCTCGAAAATCCGGGCCGGGCCCTTGGTCAGGATCAGGATACGGTCGGCGAGATAGACCGCCTCGCGAATGGAGTGTGTCACGAACACGACGGTGGCATTGGTGCGCTGGCAAATCCCGGTGAGCTCCTGACGCAACGAGCGCGCTGTCACCTCGTCGAGGGTGGAGAGCGGTTCGTCCATCAGGATGTAGGACGGATCGACCAAAAGCGCGCGGGCGATGGAGACGCGCTGGCGCTGGCCACCCGAGAGGCGCATAGGCCAGGCATCCTTGAACTGGGAGATGTGCAGGATCGCGAGGATTTCGTCGATCCGTGCTTCCCATGTCGCGCGCGGCACCTCGGACGCGGCCAGCGCGATTTCAAGATTCTGACGCACTGTGCGCCATGGCAAGAGGCGGTGCGACTGGAACACATAGCCGAGACGCGGCGGTTTCGAACGGGCGGTAAACAGCTCGTCGCCCTCGACGAGAACGCGGCCCTTCGAGGGTGCGCGCAGGCCGGAGATGACATTGAGCATGGAGGATTTTCCACAGCCGGAGGGGCCGAGAATGGCGACGAATTCACCGCGCTTGATGTCGAAATCGAGCTGGGCGACGGCCTCGCTTTGGCCATAGGACACGCCGAGATTGACGGCCTTGAGTACCGAGGGGCGGGTTTCTTGGGTCATGGTCTTTCCTTGAAAGTCTCTGGTCACGCGGGCGCCTGTCAGCGCCAGCGGAAGACATATTTTTCGGCAGTGCGGATCAGGCCGTATTCGGCAAAAAGCACGATGACCATGAAGACGAGCAGCCACAGGTGGACCTCAATCATGATCATGTAGCTCCAGGCATGTTCGAACTGCGCGCCAAAACCGGTCTTTGCAGCTCCGAAAATCTCGGCCACGACAATCACCTTCCACGCCAGCGCATGAGCATTGCGCAAAGCCGCAAAGATATAGGGGGCTACGAAAGGAGCCCAGATATGACGGATGCGGGTCAAAAGTCCGAGGTGATACACCTGTGCCATCTCATCGAGATCATGATCGGCGCTGGCCAACCCGTCCCGCAGGCCGACAGCCATATAGGGAAAGGTGATGAAGGCGACGACAAGCACATAGCCCGCCTCGGAGCCTTTGAAGATCGCCAGAGCCAGAATGGCGGCAATGGCGCTTGGCGTGCGCAGCGCGGCAGTCACATAATAGCTCAGAACATCGCCCAAAAGGCGCGAACGGGTCATCGCGAAAGCCGCCACGAACCCGGACGCAACTCCCATAAGCAAGCCGAACACGACACGCGCAAGTGTGATGCCGATGTTCGTCCAGGTCGCAGGATCGGACAGGAAATGCGGTAGCGCCTTGGCCACCGTCACGGGGCTTTCGATGAATGTGGTGTTCTGATGGGCCAGAAACCATGCGGGGATGAGGAGCAGGAGGGCCAGATAGGCCCAAACCTGCTTTTGTAGTGCGGTCATTTCACGGCCCCTGCGTTACGGCCGCGGACCGATATAATCTTCGAGGGTGACCATCATGCCGTCCGGCACATTCGTCAGCACCTCACCATCCTCGGCCAGCTTACCGAGAAACTCCATCGCCGCCGCGCGTTTGTCGTCGGACCAGTCGGTGGTGAAATAGTGGTGCGAGGCGCCATTTCCGATCAGCACATCAAGCACTTCGTCGCTGGTGATTCCGAGTTTCTCACGGATGTAAGGTTTGCGCAGAATCTCGTAATTGGTCTCTTCGAGCATCGCGACCGCCTCGTCATAGGCATCACGCACGCCGTAGGCCAGCTCCGGATTGTCCTTCAGCCAATCGCCATGAGCAACCATATTGGTGATCCAGGGCGCAAAGCCGCCATTGAAATCAGCGTAATCGGAGTAAGCCTGAAGCAGGTAACGCCCGTCGGTGGCGACGATGGCCTCGGAGACGAAGCTTTCAAAGTCGAAGATCGCCTCGACCTCCCCCTCTTTCAGCAGCGACACGAGGGCTGCCGGCCCGACCTGAGACATTTCATACTCTTCAAGCACGTCGAAACCGTACATCTCCTCGACGATCAGACGGATGAACATGGTCGTGCCGCTGTCCGCACCGAAATGGCCAACCTTCTTGCCTTTCAAATCTTCGGGCGTCTTCGCCTCCGAGTCTCCCGGCACGACGATGCCGAGATAAAGGTTACCGACCGGATAGAAGGATGTGATATCAAAGCCTTCCTCGCGGGCGAAAGCCACACCGAGAAGGTCGTTGTCCATCGACACGTCGGCATTGCCGATCAGAAAATTCTGAAAAATGCCTTCGTGCGGCAGGTATTCGAATGTGCCGTCAAAGCCGTATTTCTCATCGAGGCCCTCGCCTTCGATGATCATCATGGGCACACCGCCGAGACTTCCGGCGACGGCCTGAAGGGTGACTTCGGGCAGATCTTGGGCGGAGACCTGCGCAGAGAGGCAGGTCAAAGCGGTTGCAGTCATACCGCCAAGGATAAAGCGTTTCATTGGGCGTTCCCTGTTGTTTGTGCTTATGGGACAACCATAGGTGCGCATCAATTAATTAATCAAGTAATTAATTTTTATCTCGCTCATTTTTATGGAAAAACCGAATATGTCGTTTTAAAAGAGGTGCATTATAAAGCATTGTATGCGCTGAGATGATCAGTCTTTAAGCCGATTGAAGAGAGACCTCCCGCGCAGCATTGCCCAACAGGCACGAACGGGATAACGACACTGCATGGCACACTCGAAACAAAAGCGCGTCGGACGCCCGGAAGGCCAAAGGAATCTGGCCGATAAAATCCTCGACAAGGCAGAGATTCTGTTCGCGGAACAGGGCTATTCCGGCACGACCCTGCGCCAGGTGGCTGACGCCGCCGACGTGACCTCCGCGATGACGGCCTATTATTTCAAAAATAAGGAAAACCTGTTTCGTGAAGTATTCACACGTCGCGGGCTCGACATCGCCAAGCAACGGATGGACCGGCTGACCATCCTGCAAAACGAGGGCGGCCTGACCCTGGAAACGCTTGTGCGTGCCTTCCTCCAGCCCTCTTCCGATCTGCGGCACACCGATCAGGGACGCGCGTTTTTGCGGCTGCACGGGCGTTTGCACATGGAACCGGAACCCCTGTCCTTTTCACTGCGCCGCGAAGTTTACGACGAGTCCACCCGCGCCTATGTCGAGGCCCTCGTCGCCTTGCTTCCGGAGCAACCGGAAAAACTGATCTATCAGAAAATGTCCTTGATGGTCGGTGCTTATCTCTATGCGTTCTCCGACACGAACCGGCTCAAGGAACTGGCCATGTCGGAGGATGCCACAGACGATCTTCTGGAAACCACGGTCGCGTTTTCCGTGGGTGGTTTTCTGGCCACCTGATCCCGCTCAAAGCTTTGGGCGGCGCATCTGGAACAGCTTGTCGATGCTGGCGAAATCCTGATAGCCGAGCCGCGTCAGGGGCTTGTAGCGCAAGACATCGAACCGCCCCTCCTCGGTCAGGCAATCGTCGCGCAAATGGATCGCCTCGACCCGGGCAAGAACCATCAGATTGCCCGCCCCCTCAAGATCAATCGTCTGCGTCAACCGACATTCCAGCGCCGCCGGAGCATCCGCCAATCGCGGACAGTCGATGCTCTCGCATTCCGCCGCTTTCAGCCCCAGCGCCTCGAACTCGCTCTGATCCGCCGGATAGCCCGCAGAAGACGCATTAAGCGCATCGCGATCCTCAAATCCCGCGATGTTGATACAGAACACACCGGTCTCAAGGATATGGCTATAACTGTCCTTACCTTTTGCCCGATCCGGCTTGCCGCCGATGGAAGACACGATCACCTGCGGCGGGGTATAGGCCACAGCGTTGAAAAAGGAATACGGCGCAAGGTTCGTCGCGCCCGTCGCGCTACGCGTCGAAATCCACGCAATGGGGCGCGGTGAAACAATCGCAGCAAACGGATCGCGCGGCAGGCCGGAGCCCTCTTTGGTCAGATAGAACATCGCTGTCTCCTATGCACAAAGGGGAAGGCCATGGCCCTCCCCAGTCATTTCCCGCTATCGGGCGCGGTCAAAGGCTCTCGATCCAGCTCAGAATATCGGCACTGTCGGTGACATCGCCGTATTTCTGATCCATGTCGTAAAGGTTCGCCTCATGCGGCGCTTCGGCCCGGTCGGCGCAGCAATCGCGGGGAATGAGCACGTTGTAGCCCGACTGCACCGCATCAACTACGGTCGCGCGCACACAGCCGGAGGTGGTCGCGCCGGTCACAACGACCGTATCAACCCCTGCTCCCGTCAAAAGCGCATTCAAGGTCGAGCCAAAGAAAGACGATGCGCCTTTCTTGGTCACGATCGCGTCTTCGGGCTGGATGCCTGTCGCGGCGTCGATCTTGACCAAACGCGTGCCCTCAAGAAGCGCCCGCATCCCGGTGGCCTTCTTGAGCCAAGGCAGTTTTTCGAGCTCGCCGGGATGATAAGCGATGGTGGTGAAGATCACCGGAAAGCCCTTGGTCCGTGCCGCATCGCAAATCTCTTTGGTCCGCGCCATTTGAGCCGCTGCATCGGAAGCCGTCGGGTATTGCAGATCGGTAAACCCGTAAGAGAAATCCACGATCACGATGCCTGGAATCGTGCCACGCGGCACGGAAACGCCAAAACCCGCAGCCTTGTAGGTGTCTGACTGAGACATGATCTGTCCTTTGTATAGATGGGCGGCTCCGAGGTAAGAGAGAGCCGCCCGGCAGATTAAGGCAGGGGACGCCTCAGCTGCGTTCCATCTGGATCTCTTTGACCACAATATCGCCGTCGATCACGATAGCCTCGTCATCAAGGAAGAGCGAGCAGCCCCGCATCGGGATGTCGAGGTGACAGGCGGTGTCGTTCGGCCCGCCAAGTTCGTTGTTTGGGCCGGTGGAGAACATCACGTTGCCGTAGAAAGCGCGCGGCTCCATGCCCATGCCGCCCGGGAAGGCGCCCGGCACCATGTTGTGCCATTTCGCATTCGGATTCATACCCCAGCCGACATGACTCATGCCCATACCGCGCGGATCGTTGAAGGCATCCATATAGGATTTTACCAGCTCGGCATCGAGACCGCCGCGAATGTCGGTGATCCAGCCTTTTTCGATCGTGTAGGTGATCGGTGAGCTGACATACATGTTCTGCGGCAACAGAACATCGCCCGGCGCCACGACGATGGTCCCATCCACCCCGTCGTCATCGCCGCCGGTGAACACAAAGCCCGACGGCCAGTGATCCCAGCGCCCGGGCTCATCGGTACAGGCATATTCGGTGACCGCCGGATAGGTGCTGAGCTTGTAGCTCACATCGGTGCCATGCGGCGAGGTGATGCGCATGACTTTGGCCTTGCCGAGCATCTCGCCCGCAATCGTCACCTTTTCGCGGATCTCCTGCGTCGGCAGCATCCGCGCCAACAGCTCCGGCGGCTCCACGGCGGTCAGGATGCGCGTACCCGCGGCCTGAATCGCGAATTGTTCCGGCGAGAACAGCAGGAAGATGCAGTCGATCAGCATGTCGCAGTTCTTCAGCGCCTCGACCGCGTCGGGCATAGCGGCAAGCCCCGTCTGCCCCACGGCCCATTCGCCGATGATTGCGGGCGCGGGCAGACGCATGTGATACATGTTGGCGCCGAGCATCCGACCTGCGGCCATGAAGGCGTCGGCATAGTTAAGGCGCTCATTGCCCTGTGTCAGAACGATGAGACGTTCGTCTTTCTGCACGCCCGACATCTTCAGCTGATGCAGGCAGATTTCCGTGAAGCTTGCGTGATCCATATCTGTTTTCCCTGTTGTTATGCTTTGAAGTCCATGACGGCGGCGAGGAAACCCTCCAGATTGTCCCATGGGATCATGTGTCCCGCACCGTCGACCGTGCGGACCTCCATTGAGGGTAAAAGCGCTTTCAACTCGGCCTCATCCTCGTCCAGAATGACCGGAGCACCGCCCGCGATCACCAGCCGGGTCGGCACGGTGAGCTTCGGCACATCTGCGTGGATGTCGTCGGTGTGAAACCCGTCATAGGCGGTGCGGATCGCGCCCCAGTGACAGGTGTGCAGCCACTCGGCACGAAGCGCGCGCTGCTCCTCGGTCCATGTCGGGCAATAGGCCTTCATGTCCTCGGCAGAACAGCCTTTCGCCGCCATCCTGATCGAGTCCCCGTACCAGTCCCACGGCGACGGGTACGGCCGACGGTTCGGCCCGGAGACCGGCGGATCGACCAGAATGGCGCCTTTGAACACATTGGGCGTGCTGGCCACCGCCCGGATCGCCGTGCGTGCTCCCATGGAGTGCCCAAGCACAATCGGCTGATCCATCTGTTCGGCCAGCGCCACCGCATCGGCGGCCATGGCGTCGAGCGTGTAATCCAGATCACCCGTTTCGCTCAGTCCCCGCCCGCGCACGTCAAGCACATGGACGTCAAACGCCTCCGCCAGACGTTCGGCCACAAAGCCCCAAGTGATCGCAGGCGAGGTGATGCCGGGGATCAGGAGCATTTGCGGCCCCTTCCCCTCATAGCGGATCAGGTGATTGCGAATGCCGTTGGCCTGAACGTTATACCCGTAGGACATGGGAGCCTCCTCAATACGCGCCGGACAAAAGCGTACCGCCCCCGGGCACGCGGGTGTCGAGATCGAGCGCTTTGAGCATCTGCCACGTCGTAGCAATGGCGGCAGTCAGAACCGGCTTGCCGGTGATCGCCTCGGCCATTGGCACAGCGGGCAGAGAGGGCATCTGCACACAGGCAGAAAGCACCACCGCGTCCACATCATCGGTCTTCAGCCCTTTGACGATCTCCGGCAGGTTCATCGGATTGTGAGCAGCCACATCGAGGTTATCCTGAATTTCGAGCGCGATGTAATCGCTGACTTCAATGCCTTCGTTGCGGATATATTCGACAACCATCTCGGTCAGGGGCTTCATATAGGGCGCAACAAGGGCGATCTTTTTGGCGCCGAGCGCCCGGATGCCCTCAACGAGCGCCCCGGCGGAGGTCACGACCGGGGCGGGTCCGCCATTCTCAGCTGCCACACCGGCAAGTCGCGGGCCGGAGACGCAGTGATAACCCTTGCCCATCGACATGATCGCCACGAGGCAGGCGTAACCCATCACATCGACCTTCGCGTCGGACAATTCCAGCGCGCAGCGGTCGCTGTCGGCGTCCATCTTTTCCAGCTCCTCCTTGGTCACATGTTTCATCCGCATCCGCGCGGAGTGAAACGTGAAACGCTCCGGCGACACGGTCTCGCGCGCTTTCAAAAGCGCAGGAATCTCCGTTTCCATGGTG
Organism: Celeribacter persicus; assembly: GCF_003050785.1. Classification (GTDB taxonomy): domain Bacteria; phylum Pseudomonadota; class Alphaproteobacteria; order Rhodobacterales; family Rhodobacteraceae; genus Celeribacter; species Celeribacter persicus. Next base: position 1,656 of record NZ_QAOH01000023.1, on the reverse strand, counting down.
ATGTTGGAACTGGGCACGATTTGCCCGATGCGAAAAGTCTTCATGATTCTCGTCCTTGAGAGTGCGTTGCCTCAAGGCATAATTCCAATTCTGTATAATTACAAGTTTGATTAATTATTCTGACAAAGCAGAAACCGCATAAATCAGGAAACTGCTTAAGGAAGCGGCGCGCGCAGACCCGCAGATAGAAAGACTGTCAGATGGTCGAGCATGTCGCCCTGCCCAACTTCGCCGATCTGGCCGTCGGTCAGATCGTTGAGCCGCCCGAGATCATTCAGCATGAACATGTAAGTACCAACAAGAAAAGCCATGCGGATCGAGATGACGTCTTTCGGGATCTCCGGCAGCACATCGCAAAGCACTGCGATGTAACGTTTGACCGAAGCGTCATAGACCTCGCTGCGCAGGTGCAGCGCATGTTCATCCAGCTCGGAATGCAGCCGCGCCTGAAGCCGCACAAAAGCCGCGCCATTCGGGCCGGAATATTTCATATCCCATTGAGGTTTCAGGTAATTTTTGATAATTTCCTCAACTGTCGGCGCACCTCGACCCGCCAGAAGCTGATCCAAAAGCACATGGCGCGCACCGGAAATGGCAGAACCACGCCGCCGCACGACCTCGTCGAACAGGTCTTGTTTGGAACCGAAATAATAGCGCACCAGAGCCTGATTGACGCCCGCCTCGGTGGCGATGTCACGCACCTTGGCACCATTGAAACCGACCTCGGAAAAGATCAGTTCCGCCTTGTCGAGAATGACATCGCGCAGTTCGACACCTTCTTTCGGGCGCCCTGGCTTGCGGCGTATTTTCGTCTCTGGGTTCCCGGACATGTCCACACTTCCCTTTTCTTCACCTATGTCAGACTGCTCTGTCGGCATCAAATGTATTTATTATACATTATTTTAATTTTAATCCGACAGTTCAACCGTCCCGCCAAGGATGGAGCAAAAATTAGGTTCGTGACAGAGCGCCCCCTAAGGGCGAGCATTAAGGCAGCGTATGTTGCCCGAAATGTAGCATGCCCTTCTTCGAATTAGTTTGCTCTCCGGTCACCCTATATAGGGTTCCCCGCACCAGCAGGGATAAACTCTGGCTGCACGGCGATGTTGCTTACCCCCCAGACACCCCGAGGAGTACCGCTCTTCCGCCTGCTTGTAGAGCATTTCCGAAAACGGAAATGGATTCCGTCCTGTGCATGCGACGTAATCGCTGAGTTCCAAACATCCAATCGACGTTCACAGCCTGCAATCTTAGCCACACAGAATTGCAGTTTCTCCAGTGCTTCTGCGACAGCCTGTTGGATCACTCCCCATTGCCCGCAGCTTTCATCGCTTCGATCACACCGGGAAGCCATGCGGCACCAACCCAGAGAATGGTCGATCAGTGTTTGAGTCAAACCACCCGAGAACTGGTATCAATCGTATGACTATCGGTGTTCATGATCACGGGCGGACCGAACTTGTGAATGGCCTCGTTGAGCTGCTGCCGGTTTCGTGGACGGCAACTTAAGCTTTCATAGCTCGCTCCTCGAAGGTCATAGGGCTTAGATAGCCGATGGTCGAGTGGCGACGCGTTGGATTGTAGAACCTCTCAATGTAATCGAACACATCGGCGCGAGCCTGTCTTCTGGTCCGATAGGTTTTGCGCCTGACCCTT
>NZ_QAOH01000022.1 GCF_003050785.1 Celeribacter persicus | reverse complement strand
CTCATGGTTCGGGGCATCGGTCAGCGTCCAGCCGAGTGGCATGCGCGTCGCAACATCCAGCACAAGCACCAGCCATAGCCGTGACGTCACATATTCCTCTAATTCTTCGAGCGCCTCTTTGTCCTCCGCACTCAGCGCCTCCCAAAATCCGGTTTTACGCACCGGGGTAAGTACGGACAATTTACACTCATCAACTTCAACGTTTTCGCCAATCATGAGAGCGCGGGTATCGGTGCTGCCCCGCGTGCGCGCGTTCGTTGCCGCACGCTCTCCATCTCTGCCAATGGCTCGCGCCGTCGCGTTGATCATTGTGACATGGTCGGAAACCGTTTTGTGTGTAACGCAATTCAGCTCACTTTGTTCGCGCACAGCGCGCCGTTCGTTTTCCAAGGCTATGAGCGTCTCTAGCCGACTTAGCGCCACAGAGATCTGCGGCTCTCTCAGATCGAGATGCACCTCATCAATCGCCTGATCAATCAGCTCCCGGACACGCCAATGGATACGTGGGGTGCGATTCCCTTTCAGCCAATTTTGATCGGCCAGCGCCATTTCATCAAAGCCCGCATCGACGTAGCGCGTCCAATAGCCATTTAAGGTGCGGCCCATTGGCATAATTGCACACTCTCGCGTACTCCCACCGCGTGGTGTGATCCAGATCGGTCGATCCGGATAATGTGGCTGCGCGAGATCACGGATCTTTCTGCGGTTCTGCAATTTGGCAAGAGCGGGTCCCGTGATCTTCAGTCCCTCAACCTCAAGAGCTTCGATACCAACCATCAATGCTTTGCGCAGTTTGACTGTGTCACGCCCTTTCGCGTTCAACTGATCCCGATGGAAAAGCCCACCCGCTTGGATGCGTGCGGACGCCAGGTTCCCGCGCACATTATGGTACGAGCGCGACGCGTCCGGTCGGCTTGAGCGGTCCAGAAACTGATCTGCCGTCCACATCTCAGACCGCCCCGTTACAACGTCTTCCGCACGGTATACTCCACCTTTTTGCGGGTAGAGAAAAAAGGAGCTGCCGCCGCTGGTCAGTTGAGTACCAGCGGGCACATGATAATTCAGACGCACGCTCATTTTGCAGCCCTCCAGAGACGAGAGTGCGCCCCGATCACAGCATTCAGGTTTGCTTTTAATGCACCGCGCGCGATGAGGCGGAGACAGGATTTCATGATGTGACCGTTGGGCAAGTCGATTACATTGAACAAATCAGAGATCCGCCAGAGCGTCTTGAGATCGTAAGCCGCCGCCTCCACAAGAGCGTCCGACTGAGGATCGGGTTCAAAACAGGTAAAATGATGCATACGGCGCAGGTTGTCCCGGCGCGCGCGATTGTAGCCGTCGGCATCTATGACAATGAACTTATGCGCCTCGGCCCGTGGTGCAGCTTGACGGATTGCCGTGATCTCAGCGATGGTCTGCGGCTTCGACAGGCTGGTCGCGTTGCGCACGAAAACGAAGCACGCCAGACCATTTCTCAGCGTGAGTCTGAGATCAATCGTATGCCAGTGCACCCCTCCAGCAGAATGTTCATATTGAAAACGCACAGGCTGGAATTCCACGTCGTAGAATTTTCCGCTGCTCAAGGCTTCATGCGCAACTGCGGCCTCAGCCAAGCTTTCTGCCGCCCCGACTTTCGGGACAAAATTATTCGCAGCCGTCCGATACGTCAGGGCAACTTTCTGGCTCGTGCTACTGGTGGTCAGCGGATTGCGCACGCCGGTGAACGGAAGGACCCCCGGAATATCTCCTATGGTGATTTTGCCCGCAGTTCGGGTTTTGGGCAGGTTGTAGGCCCAACTATCGTGGTCGATGATTTCGATTTTATCTGTCATTATTTTGCTCGTCGTTTGGGCCTCTCGGCCCTGTTCATTTTTTTGGATTAAAAGACGCCATCCGAGAGGCGCGGGTGCATCTCGTCAGCGGCCAGAAGGCGTGCCAGCGCGTGGCCTCCGGGGCGGTAGGCAAGTCGCTCGATCTCAACGCGTTTGAAGAATTTTCTGGCAGTTTCACCGAGCTGAAGCGGCTCGACACCCTGCTCTGAAAGCTGGAGCTGAAGAGCTTCAAAATCAGCGCGCCGCGTCCCGCTCAGAGCGCGCAGCAAGATGTAGTCGCGCTCAAAGGCCTCGAGATCCGCGAGAGAAACCACGCGCCGTTTGCGGTTCGACAGTCGCGCATCCTGAAACTGAGACCCAACAAAGCCGCCCTCCGCGAGGGCATGAATTGTCGCCACATTGCATCCCAGCAGCTTCGCGGCCTGAGCCACCGTTACATGCCCTTCGGGGACCAGCTCCAGTTGGTCCCGGACCTCTGACAGCGACACATAGAACTCGGTCAGTCGAAACGGTTCTTTGAGCTTTGAAACCAGTCGCAGGTTACCAGAGAGCGCCGTCAACAGCAGCCAATGCATCGTGCAGTGACACTGACGTGCGACCTCTGCCAGCAGCAGATCATCCGCCCCGAGATCCGACCGCACTTCGGTTACCGCTTGCAGACGCGAGACAAAGTTTAAGATTTCGTCGCTGTGAAGCATCGGCAAACTGCCCTCACCCGCCGGGAAATGCAGGGGCATCATCCCGCTCTCAATGAGGCGTTCCATCGTGTAACGGTCGCAACCAAGCACCTCCCGAGCGATCTTGAGAGAAGTGAGCTTTTCCGCCTCACCAATGGCAGCATCCATCACCGTGGCTGACACAAGCATCGCCCGGTCACTCAAGCCATTCTTCATCTCCGACGTCAGCTCACCATCGCGCTTGAGCTGGCGCGTAAGCGTGGAAATCGGAATGCCTGAGCGCTTTGAGGCCACACCCACGGTGAGCAGACGCGGCGCCCCGCAGGTTTCGCCCAGGAGCGAAGTACCTTCGGGCACATAAAAATAATCTAAAACGTACTCACGTATGAGGTGTCGCAACACGTCGAAGTCCGGATCGTTTCGCCGTGCCCGCAGTTCCGCGATCACCGGGCCATAGATTTTCGAATAATCTGGTTTCTGGGATTTGGGCGCCGACGTCCGGATGGTATCGAGCGCATTCCGAATGGCGTCCGGCCCGTGTCTTGCAACGGCGTATCCTGCCGCACCAGCCTTGATCAGCTCGGGAGCAGAGAGTAGATGCGGGCGCGCTTTTGACCCGAATTTCAACAGGGTGCCGAGTGCTTCGACAAACGAAGAGACAACGTGAAACTCAAAGCCGTCGAGCCAAGCCTGTCCGCGACCCAGCCTGATCCGATCTGTGAGGTAGACCGCTAAGCCAAGGTCTTCATCTGCCACCTCGGTGATTTCGCCCGGCACCCAGCTTTTAACATGCTGTGCAAAGTCATGGACGGACTTGCTATTGCCCGAGACCTCCAATGGGACAAGCGCCACCTTATGTTTTAGACAGCAATGCAGGCTCGAGACCTGCCAGATGCCCTTTTGAAAAGCGCCATTCCGAGCATCATCCGTGCGGCCTTCGAGCACGCAAGCGGGACAGACCTGCCCGCCAGAACGGGTGAAAGCCGTGGCTTTGATCCGCTCTGCCCCAAGCCGGAACCAACCTTGCTGATCAAGGCGCGGCGTATTGAAGCGAAGTGTGTCGAACGCAACGCCAGTAAGCTCGGCGATGTGTCTGATCTCAGCGTCACGTCCATTACATAACTTCAAAACATGGATACGTTGGTCGCTGCACAGGGCTTGCAAAGATGCATAGCCGTTGTTTTGGGCGGCACGACTGGCCCGCGATGTGGCCGCTTCGCCATCCGCCAGTCTCGTCGCAATCGGCAGGGGCGCTCGACACCCGTGCACAACCGCATCCCGCCCGCCTCGCGCGGGGGATTTACTGATATTTTCCATTTTTGATGAGCAGTCATGTCAAGCGCGCGTACTATGCCGCGCCGAACTCTGCAGCCCCTTCATTCCGTTTCAGACAGGCCTTCCGGCGACGCAGACGCCGTCGAAAGGTTGACAATTCGCTGGATGTGGGAGATGTTTAGGGAAATCGGCACCAATCGATTTCAAGAGGCCTTGGGTTTGCAAGACCCAAGGCTTCATCCTATCCAAACCACATGCACAAAAACACTCGCTCTATCGTAACGACAGGGGATTGCTCTCGATGCTTTTGGATGATTAATATCTTACGTCTCTAGATCATGTTGATCTCCATACCTGTCATCAAACAGTGTCTCGACGGGGGTGGACAAAGCCGTGGCAAGTGCGCGCTCGACACGCCGCGAGCGCGACGTGCCCAAACTGACTTCAGAGACGGAATGGGGCTTGATCCCCAGTTCTGCCGCGATGTCAGAAAAGCTAGAGCCAGAAATGCGCAAGGCGCACTTGATCCGCTCATGCCGCACCCTGTCGACGCGCATGCTATCCCCTTTCACACCGTGTTTTATCGGTGAAGAGAATCACTTAATGCAAGCCGCCCGTCAAGCCCCTAAAAATCACTCAAGATTATGTTTTTAAACGCAAAACTAAGTCTTGATTTAATAATCAGTTTTCAAATCAAGACTCATTTATTGAGCCAGACTCAGTTTCATCTCAAAACAAAGATATCACCTCAAAACCAAATTCTGAATTTAGGCTCAGGACTGCATGACGTCGTCCACTTGCAAGATTCAGAAAACCAGCGTCATTGAGTCAAAGAGGATCGACGTTTCAGATTTCACCACTATCGTGCTCAGTTACCGAGGGGCTGAAGAGGTTGAGGAAAGCGCTATGACCCAAACAAGACCCTCACAGGTTTTCAGGCAGAAACGAGAAATCATACGTCTTCTGGTGGCACAGTATCGCGTCGAAAATCCTCGCATCTATGGCTCTGCGCTTACGGGAAAAGACACCATGCAAAGCGACCTTGATGTTTTGGTGGACCCGTTGCCGGGCACCACTCTATTCGATCTGGGAGGTTTGCAGGAAGCTCTGGAAGAGGCCCTTGCCATAAGGGTTGATGTTAAAACGCCCCGCGACTTGCCTGAGCACATCAGAGACGATGTTTTGCGCCAAGCGCAACGAATTTGAATTCGGCGATGAGCTTGAAACGGTGCAATTTAAGGTCATAGGGTTGACTGATTAAACTTGAAGGTCCGAAAAATGCTCGCCAACTTGCTTCATTTCTATGATCTATATCCGAATATTCTGCTCCATTTAAAAAGCATTGATCGGGCTTCACTCGCTCCCGATCTGCTCGAATCCCTTGAATTTCATGGGCATATCTACACTCCCTGATCCACGCCACAGCAGATCGCAATGCGGGCAATCGCGCCTTGGGTCGCATCGGTCTCGACGCGCAGGACTGGCAGGTCTTGTTCCGCGCCCTGGCCGAGGCTGAAAGCAGCTATAACCCGACCGCCGTCAGCCCCAAGGGTGCTTATGGTTTGGGTCAGCTGATGCCGAACACGGCGCGCATCCATCGGATCCGATCCCGGCTGGCGGGTACGCCTGTTTTTGCTCCGGACATTCGTGTTGCAGACCGCGCCCCAAGTCGGGCACCAGTCCTTATAGATCTTCAGTAAAACAAGGGAACTTCGCATGCTTCGACATCGCCTCAGCCGCCTCTTGCCCACCGCTACAACCTTAGAGATAATGCCACTCGGAGAACGTGGCGGCGCGGAACAGCTTTTCGTCTCAAGCGGAAGCCAGCTTGAGCAAGACCTCCGCAACCTCATCCGGCTGGGTCACCATCGCGTCATGTCCCTTGTCCTGCAAACCCGCCCGCGCAAACCCCATCGCCACGGCACGTTCAGCCATCGCGATATAATGCGGTCGCCGCGAACAGAGCACATAGCTCCCCCGCACAGCATCCCACAGCCCCTCGGGCACCTCGACCGCCTGCGTGAAGCTCGCATAGGGCTGATCGGTCAACCGGGGCCGCATCCAGTCCTGATCGGTCGGATCACTCACCCCAAGCCCCTCCAGCGTGAAAGAGCCATCAAAGGGCAAGCGCCAGCCGTCGCCGTGATCTCTGGCGTTGGCCGCGAAAATCTCTCGGCCCTTGTCCGACATGTAGTCGTTCAAAGACATCCCATCCTCGGGCAGGAAGGCATCGAGATAGACCAGATGTCCGATCCGCACAGCCGCCTTTGCCGCCACGCCTGTAATCACCATCCCCGCGTAGCTGTGCCCCACCAAGATCACGTTTTTCAGATCGTTGAACTCCAAAAGGTTCACGATATCAGAGACATGAGTCCCAAGGTCCGTCTCGGGTGTGATCAAGTGGCTGCGGTCACCCAGACCCGTCAGGCTGGGCGCATAAACCCTGTGACCCTGCGCCAAAAGCTGTGGAATAACTTTGTGCCAGCACCATCCGCCATGCCAGGCGCCATGGACCAGAACAAAGGTCTTGGACGCCGCGCTTTGTGCCATCGTTCCTGTGGCGGAAACGGTCACAGATAGAGAGGCGGCCAAGCCCGCCAGCCCGATGAGACCCTGCCGCCGTGTCAGTGCAAAATGTGTCATATCTTCATCCTTTTTCTTTTTGCCCGCTCCGCTCACTCGGAGAGGCTCATGTCCTGAACGATCAGTTTTCCGTCGATGCGCGGGGACCAGTCGAGACGGCTGGACACGCCATAGATGTTTTCCAGATTGAGAAGCGGCACGAGGTAATCGAGATTGAAAGCCTTTTGTGTCACCGCGTCATAGATCGCGTGGCGTTTCTCCATATCGGTCTCCGATCGTCCCGCCCGTATCTGTGCCGCCATCTCCTCATCCGCGTTCGAGGCATAGCTCGCGCCATATTCGAGAATGGCGCTCAAAGGTCGGTCCGCATCGAAAAGCTCATCCGAGGTGGAGACGAAAATCGCATCCGGGCGGGTCTCCTTGTCGAAGAGCCGGTTGAGATATTCGCCGAATTCCTCGATCTGGATATCGACCGTAAGCCCCGCCTCACTCCAATAGGCGCCGACCGCCTCGATCAACTCGCGATCCTTGAGCCAACGTCCGCTCTCACCGACAAAGGTGATGGTTTGCCCGACCGCGCCAGCCTCTTCGATCAGCGCTTTGGCCTGCTCCGGGTCATAGCTGTACCCCGGTAGGGCCGCGTTGAAACCAAAGCTTTTCGGGTTCACCACCTGCCCTTTGGCCGGAACCGCATGGCCTACAAACAGGCTGTCAGCCAGTGTCGCACGATCCACCGCCAGATTGAGTGCACGGCGCACACGCGGATCATTCATCACCGGGTTTTCTGTTGAGAGCACCACAAGCGGCGCCTCCATCCCGGCGCTGGTGATGGCTTGTGGAACGGCTTCTGCAAATTCGGGATAGAGATTGGAGATCAGATCCAGCTCCCCCGCCATCAGGCCCGACAATTGCGTGCCCGGCTCCGGGATGAAGCGATAGGTCACGCTGTCGATCTGCGGCGGCGCGCCCCAATAGGTCTCATTGCGGGCTAAGGTGATGCTTTCGCCATGGGTCCAGCCCGTCAATTTATAGGGCCCCGTCCCCATCGGCATCGTGTCAAACGCCGCGTCCTGCATATAAGTCGCAGACAGGATTTTCATCCAATACATCCGCGCCGGAAGGATCGGATCGGGCGTGGCGGTTTTGATCTGAACCGTCAGCGGATCAACCGCCTCGGCGGAGACAATGGTCGAGAAATACGAGACCTGTTCTGAATTATAGTCCGGGTCGATGATGCGCAGAACCGAGGCCACCACGTCCTCTGCGACCAACGGCTGACCGTTGTGAAACGTGATCCCCGGACGCAACACAAACTGCCATGTCAGATCATCAATCTGCTCTGGCATCGCGGCAGCCAGTCCCGGAACCAACATCCCGTCGGCCTCGCGCCGCATCAATGTTTCGTAAATATTGTCATTCACGGCGCGCTCAGAGCCGTCATCGCGTTTTTGCGGATCGAGCGTTGTCGGTTCGCCACTGATGGCTATGGTCATGTCGCCCGCAACAATCGGCCATGCCCCGGCAGACATGGCAAACCCGATCAGAAGCGGTTTGAGAAATTCGGTTTGAAACAGATGTTTTACGCCTGCGAATGTGCGTTTTATCGTCATGATGACCCTGTCTTTGGTGTGTGCGGTGGTATGTGCGTCGTTTTTGAAAGGCGCGATAATTGCCATTGCGGTCCGGGTTTTATCCTGACCTCAAGCGTCGCGCGCTCTGTCATCAGGGTAAGAAACACCCGTCCCGCGACCTAAGAAATTGCCCAAAAACCGGCGAAAAAACCCACAGACAACATTCATCTGCCGCACCGTAAGGCACGGGAGTTTCATGTCCGGAAAGAGTGCAGAAAACAGCATCGGCTTGATGGTCAGAAAGAGCCTGTTTCTCCGAAAACCTAAAGAGCTGGGCGCGCTGCGCTCCACCCCCCTTCTGATCGGCAAGGTGCGACGCAGGAAGTTTCATTTTTTATTTTGAAAATCAATATTTTATTAGATTTTCGCAAAATCCATTCGACGTGACCTCCAAAACCGCATTTTGGCGGTTTTGCCGCGCGTCACATCAAATTCCAGCCCCTCACATCACGTACGAGAGTTTTTTCCGCAAATCTGAAAATCATCACAACCACATGAAAAATAAAGATATTTAATAAAGCTCTCAGCTTCCCAAACGCATTCACGGTCATCACACCAATTTTGGTATACTGTTTTATTTCACACCTCTCGCAATACATTATTCTCACAGCATGAAATGAGAGAAAAAGGAATCTCAACATGCAGAATATAATGGATAAAATCGACTTTGAGGATTTCAGCCTTGCCTATCTCCCCCCAGCCCAGAATGACGACATTCCGCTTATTTGTATACACGGGTCATGGGACGATCACCGAAGCTGGGACGGGCTTGCAAAAGGCCTCACAGACCGGCCCCTTCTGCGTTATGACCGCCGCGGACACAGCCAAAGCTCTGCCCCCGAAGGCCAGGGTCGTCTGAGCGAGGATGTCGCGGATGTCATAGCGCTTCTTGACCATCTCGATATTGAAACGGCCCATGTCGTCGGCCATTCCTACGGCGCCAACGTATCCATAGTGCTCGCCAGCCGCTACCCGGACCGGGTGCGCTCGCTTGTGCTTTTGGAGCCGCCGGTTTTTGGTCTTTTGACAGACGAAAACGAAGCCCTCAAACGCGAGGCAGGCGGTCTGATGAAACAGGCCGCCGCATTGATCGAAGAGGGTCATATCGAGGAGGGCGCGAAGCTGTTCATCGAACAGGTCGCCTTTGGGGAGAATGCCTGGCACAAGGTATTCGACGCCGAGGCCCGCGCGACAATCCTTGCCAATGCGCATACCTGGCTCGATCAGTTTCGTGACCCGGATCGCCTGGCGGTCAACGTCAGCGCGCTGTCGGGGTTTCCCGGTCAGATCACACTCATGACCGGGGACGCCACGCTTCCGGCCTATACGGCCGTCATCCAACAGATCTCAGAACGCCTGCCCAATGCAGTCATCCGCCGGATCGGCGGTGCGGGTCATGGGATGCATATCTCGCATCCCGAAGCGGTCACAGACGCGGTCAAATCGCATTTGGAAACCGCATAGAAATTCACCGCAAAAGCCTTAAAAACCATAAGAAAACATGGCGCGCAGGAGAGAGGTCTCCCCTGCGCTTGACAGGCTCGCCCAGGCCGTCACGATGGAAGGAAATCCCAGCGCCGGACGTCATATCACCATGTTCATCGAACCTACCCAGCTCTGGCCCAGAGACACCGGAACGCTTGCTAATATCGCGATGACCAATGGCCGTGATGCGCAGCGCGTCAACATCCTCAGGATTTCACATGGGATCACGGCAGCGCACAGTCTCTTTCCGCCAGAGCGCGATCATATCGCGGATATTCGACGCCCCGAAGATCAGATCATTTTCGTCATAAATCTCTCCGGCAGCATGACACTTGCGCCGCAAAACAAGGTGGCAACACATACCATAAAGCGCGGGCAGATCTGGGCCTACAGACCGGGCGTACGTCCACTCCATCGCGTTGTGTCCCAGGAGACGGGCTGTACGAATATCGTCTTCACCCTTTGCCCCGAGAACCTGCCCCGTCAGATGAGCCTCTGCCTTGAGGAAAGCTTCTCTCAATCCGGTCGATTTTACCGTCTGCACCTGTCGACCCCCGCGCAATACGCGCTTGGCTCACTTTTCGACACGGGCGGCAGTTCCCGATCCATGATCCGCAAGGAGGGTCAATGCCACGCCCTCATCGGTCATGTGCTTGAGGAAATCGACGCCAAACGCTTCACGTCCTATTCGTCCGACCGCAGCACCCTTGTCTCGCAGGCCCGGGCCTACATGGCCGAACACCTTTCGGAACGGCTGTCACTGTCGCAAATCTCGTATGAGCTCAATGTCAGCCATGTGACCCTGACAAAGGCCTTTCGCGAGGAAACCGGCATGACCGTGTTCGACTGTCTCCGGCAGATGCGGTTTGAACAGGCGGTCTGCCTCATCACACATACGGATCGCAGCTTGGCAGAGATTTCCTATGACTGCGGCTATTCCAGCCCGGCCCATCTGAGCACACGGTTTCGGGAACATTTTGGCATGGCGGCACGCAGCTGGCGCCAGTCCCGGACCTAGGGTCAGGAACGTCCATGCGCATCGCCTTATATCAGACGTCGCCCTCGTCCAACGGACTTGCCTCACTACGCAAGGCGCTTCTGGCCGCCAGCAAGGCCGGGGTCGATGTGCTGATCACGCCTGAGCTGTTCTTCCCCGGCTACAACCAGCCGCAAAGACATCGCAGCGAGGCAGAGGCCTTGGACGGCCCCCGGATGCAGTCCCTTCGCGCCATGATCAAGGAGATCGGCTGCGCCCTGGTTCTCGGCTGGGCGGAACGCGACGGGTCGGACGTTTATAACGCCGCCACATGTCTGGACCGTTTTGGCACGATTGTGTCGCATTACCGCAAGGTTCAGCTTTTCGGCGAGATGGAGCACGCGAGCTTTTCTCATGGGACAGAGCTTGCCCCGCCCTTTGATCTCTGCGGGCGCAGATGCGGCTTGCTGATTTGCTATGACATCGAGTTCCCCGGACATGCGGCCAGCCTCGCACAGGCCGGGGCCGAAGTGATTTTTGTCCCGACCGCCAATCCCAAAGGCTATGAGCATGTGCAAAACATACTGGTGCCTGCCCGCGCCCATGAAATCAGGGGATTTGTCGCCTATGCGAATTATTGCGGTGCGGACAATGGCTTGGACTTTGGCGGCGGCTCGACCGTGGCAGGGCCGGACGGGGGCGCAATTGAGCGGGCGGACACGGTGGAAGCTCTGCTGATCGTCGATCTGCCGGAGCTGTCCGACTATCCGCCCGAGGCGCGCTCAGAAAAAGGGGCGGATTTTCGCCCCGCAGATGTCGCGACATCCATTTCAAACAAAAAAATGAGGCGCTTCGCCGGCCAAGGGAAAAACCGAGAAAGCGCCTCAGATCAAGACCGGGAAGAGGGCCGGCCTAAGCGGTGACGGCCTCCTCACGGCGTCTGCGGTTGTAGCGCACCGAGGAGACCAGAGAGAGCGCAATAAATGTCGCGCCGATGAGCCCGGTGATCACCTCCGGGATATGCACAAGGCTTTGGGCAAACATCACGCAAGACAGGACAAGGATCGAATAGAAGGCCCCGTGTTCGAGATAGCGAAACTCGGTCAGGGTTTGCTTTTCGACCAGCATGATCGTCATCGAGCGCACATACATCGCGCCGATGCCAAGCCCGATGGCAATCAGGAACAGGTTCTGGGTCAAGGCAAAGGCCCCGATCACCCCATCGAAACTGAACGACGCATCGAGCACTTCGAGATAGAGAAAAGCGCCCAATCCGCCTTTTGCCAAAGCGGCACCGCTGTCGAGAATATGGCCGAGCGTTTCCACGGCAATGAAGGTCACGAGACCTGCCATGGCGGCATACATGAAGGTGCCGCGCTCCGGCGCGTCGATCAGGCTGGAAAAGACCAGCACGATCAAAAGCACCAGGCCGATGGCAAGACCCCGCACAGAGGCCCATTTGCGCAACAAATCTTCCAGCGGGCGCAGCCAGTCGACCTCCTTTTCGGGGTCGATGAAATAATTCAGCGCCACCATCATCAAAAACGTCCCCCCGAAAGCCGAGATCGACAAATGCGCCTCACCGATCAGCCGGGCGTATTCGGCGGGGTGGCCTGCGGCGAGTTTGACCGCCTCGATGGGGCCGATATGAGCCGCGATGGAGACCACCGCGAGCGGAAAGATGATGCGCATTCCGAAGACCGCGATCAGAATGCCCCAGGTCAGAAAGCGCCGCCGCCAGACATCATCCATCTCTTCGAGCTTATTGGCGTTGACGATGGCATTGTCGAAACTCAGCGAGATTTCCAGCACGGTCAGGATTAGCCCGATCAGCGCAAAGGCCATCATGCCTGACATCTGTCCGGTATAGACCCAGCCAAGCCAGAAACAGAGCGCGATGCCGACGGTCGTGATCGCGAAACTCCAGTGAAAATACTTCCATACGGACGAGGACATGGACCCCGGCCTCCCTATTTTTTGACCCTTTTGGGGTGGTTAGAGATTATGCGCGAAGTGAAAGCTATCGGCGTAGATGTGGTTGACGCTTGCCCCGGCTTCCAAAAAGCGCCCACGCGCCTCAGCAATCATCTCCGGCGAGCCGCACAGATAGATCGCATGTTCCGACAGATCCGGCAGATCGGCCAGCACCGCGTCTTGGACATAGCCCCGGCGATGCACGCCCTCTGGCGCACGTGACAGCACAGGCACAAAGCTGAAATCCTCCAGCTCCGCCCCCAAAGCGGCAATCTCTTCGGCGAGATAGAGTTCGCGTTCCTCGCGCATCCCCCAATAGAGTGCCACCGGCGGTCCATCGCGGTCTTCCTTCAAAGCGGCCAGCATCGCGCGCAGTGGCGCAATTCCCGTCCCGGTCGCCACCAAAAGCAGAGGGCGAAAATCCTCGGCATGTAGGCAAAACAGCCCATGCGGCCCATGCAGATGGACCTTCGCGCCAGGGATCAGCCCCTTGAGCACACCATCGGTATACATCCCGCCGGGGATCACCCGGATGTGCAGGTCGATCTCAGCCTCGGAGGGGGACGACGCAATGGAAAACGACCGCGTCGCCCCGCTTTCGGTCACCACATTGATATATTGGCCGGGCTGAAAAGCAGGCATCTCGCCCTCAGGGCGCAACCGCAACCGGATGATGTCATCGCAGACCTGCGTCACGGAGATCACTTCGGACAGAATCTCCACCGGCTCCACCCGGTCCGTCGGCATCAACTCCGCCGAGATTTTCAGGTTCATCCGCGCACGCGCCTGGCACGCCAGAGCAAAGCCACAACCCCGCTCTTCTTCACTCAAACCGAGAGGCTCCTCATCATAGACGACCTCTCCGTCCAGCAGACGAATGCGACAGGACCCGCAAAACCCGGTCTTGCAGTCATGCGCCAGATCCACGCCTGCGTTCAATGCTGCGGCCAAAATGGTTTCATGGGGCTCGACGCTGAACGCGTCACCGGTCTCGGCCAATGTCACCTGTGCCAGAGCGGCCTGATCTTCGTTTTCGATTTTATGAAGGGCACGAATGATGGTCATGGCCGCCTCACTTCTTGATATCGGCGGCAACCACGACGTCATGACCCTGCGGTGCGAGCAAATCCGCCAAAGCCTGAAGCGCTGCCACACCTGCAGCCGTGTCCTGATCGCCATTGCCGCCGGAAAGTCCGACGCCGCCGATCACTTCACCATCCACAACGATCGGAAAACCGCCGACAAAAACCGCAAACCTGCCTTCAAAGGACAATTGGATACCAAAGGCCTCGTTTCCCGGCAGGGCCGGACCATTGGGGGCCTTGTTGAACAGATGGGTCGAGCGCTTATGTGTGGCCGCTGTAAACGCCTTGTTCCAAGCGATTTGCGGCCCGGTCACCCGCGCCCCATCCATACGCTCAATCAGAATCGGAAAACCACCGTCATCTGCGATGCAGATGGTCTCCAAAACGCCGATTTCTTTGGATTTTTCAACAGCCGCGGCCATCATGACGCGCGCCTCTTCGGATTGCAGTCTGAGAACTGTTTTCAAAGGTCTATCTCTTTTGTTGTGCGTTTGTTGTTGTCTTTTTTAGTATACCATATCTCAAAATATCCAAGAGCCGAGCTGTCAAATTCAATCGAAATTGCGCTTTTTTCTATAAAATCAACAGTTGTGCTTAAATTTTAGTATACCGTTTAAAGCCTTCCCGTAACCAATACGCAAACCGGCCAGAGTCCGACAACCTTACCGACCTCCCTATAACCAAACCGCACAGCCCACCGCCTACCCACCCCCTTAAATTCAGCACCTTGCACGCGGTCTTCATCGGTGAGACAGGGCCAGATGACCCATGCGCGCACCGGGCTTGGCAAAGCTAAAGAGACTCTGGTATACAGAATGAAGCGCCCTCACCGACAACCACAACACGACACGCAGACGCGCAGAAGAGCAGACACAGGACAAAATAATGAGTTTGGCAATCGGCGACGCACACACACCTTTGACGAAGATGGTCAAAGATGCGCTCAGACAGCGTATTCTGAATGGCGAGTTCGAACAGGGCACCCGCCTTGTCGAAGGCCGGATTTCAGAGGAAATGGGCGTGTCACGCATGCCCGTGCGCGAGGCGCTGCGTGAGCTCGCCGCCGAAGGGCTGGTCAAGATCATTCCACGCCGCGGCGCGACGGTCTCCATGCCCGCAGCGGATCAGAAGATGGACCTGATCGAGGTGCGCGCCACACTTGAAGCCCTCAACGCCCGCCTCGCCGCGCGTCGCAAGGATCCTGACCGGATCACGGCGCTGCAACGTGTTCTTGCCGCAGGCGAAGCCGATATTGAGAAAGGCGACTTTAGCGAAATGCGCGCCCATAATGACGCTTTTCACACAGCCCTGGGCGAGGTATCGGGCAATGTGACGCTTCAGGACCTGATCCGCACCCTGCGTGACCAAACGTCGATGCTGTTCAAACAGGACGACCCGGTGAAAGTGCGCGAAACCTGGCGCGAACATGCGGATATCCTACGCGCGGTGATCGCGGGCGACGAAGAGCTTGCCGCCATTCTGGCCTCTCGGCATGTGTATAATGCGGTGGAGCCAGAGGCCGCAACCGACTGATCTCTCAGAGAAGCGCTCGCAGAAGCAGCCCCACGGCACTGAGCGCAGACAGGCCCAAAAGCACATGGCGGATCATCTCTTTAGGGACATGGCGGGCCAGAGGGGTTGAGACCGTGAATCCCAACACAAGGGCCGGAAAGAGCAAGAGCCCCAGCATGAGTTGGCGCAGTTCAAACCGCCCGATCGAGGCCAGCAGGATCAAGGACGTCGTCGCCCCGAAAAAGAATGTGAAATTCAGCGTCGAGCGCAGGGTCGCAGGCGGTGTATTCTGCATCACGATGGCATAGGGCGGCGCGCCCGAAGAGGTGATCGTCCCCATGATGCCGGACATGATCCCGGCAAAACCCAAAGTGCGCCAATTCGCGACAATCCGCCAGCCGCTATAGCTCAAAGCCACCCCGATCAGAATCAGCACGGCAAAGAGGATATAGAAACTGTTGGCACTGAGCATCGCCATGATGAAAACCGCAATGAAATTGCCGATCACACGGCCCGAAATCATCGTCCCTGCGGATTTGAAATCAATCGCAGAGCGTTCGCGCAGCACCACCATGACAGAGAGGCAGCCGCCAAGCACCAGCAAAGGACCGGGCGCCATTTCCGGGAAAAACAGTGCCGAGATCGGCGCGGAGAACATGGCGAAGCCAAGCCCGCCGACGCCCTGTAGAATGGCCGCCACAAACACCATGGCGACCATCCCAAGAAAATGCAGCGTCAATAGATCGCCACCGATCAGATCGTGGATCAGATCCATTCAGCCCCCCAAGTACACGGCTTTGATACGGCTATAGAAATCCATGACATTCGCACCGCCCTGCTCTTTCGCGCTTTGGTTGGAGGAATGTTTAAAGCCGCCGAAGGGCGCATTCAAGGCGACGCCAGTGGTCGGGCTGTTGACCTTCACGACGCCGTGCTGGGTTTTTTGCGCAATCTTCAAAACGGAAGACATGTCATTGGACACAACGGAGACAGCAAGCCCGTATTCCGTGTCATCCGCAATCTCGATGGCCTCCTCCACGTCTTCGATGGCGCGGACGGCGACCACGGGCGCGAAGATTTCGTCACGCAAAAGACGACTGTCCGTCGGCACATCGGCAATCACGGTCGGGCGCACAAAGAACCCGTTCGACAGATCGGCGGAGGTCTCCGGCAGGCCGCCCGTGGTGATCCGCCCCCCCTCCTGCGTGGCGATACCGAGATAGGCTTTGACCTTGTCGAGCTGCGCTTCGGTCGCCAGTGGCCCCATGTTGACCCCCTCACGCGTGCCTGCGCCAATCGTGATCCCCTCGGCCACGCCGGTAAGTTTCTCGATCAACGCATCATAGTGTTTGCGCGCCACCAGAACCCGGCTGGTGCCGGTACAGGCCTGCCCCGTCAACCCGAAGGCCCCGCGCTGAATGATCGCGGCGGCCCGGTCGAGATCGGCGTCCTGCAACACGATGGTGGCGTTCTTGCCGCCCATCTCAAGCTGACAGCGCGTGTCCGTGGTGAGCGCCTGCGCAATCTGCATCCCCACCGCGTAAGAGCCGGTGAAGGTGAGCGCATCAATCCCCGGCGTCGAGGTGATCGCCTTGCCCACGGTCGGCCCGCGCCCATGAATGAGCGCGATCAGCCCTTTCGGCAGACCGGCATCAAGCAGCACTTCGACCAAGCGCTGCCCCATCAGCGGCGTCATTTCGGAGGGTTTGAAAATGACACCATTGCCCGCCGCCAGAGCCGGCGCGATCTTGCGCGCAGCCATAGAGAGCGGAAAATTCCACGGCGTGATCACCGCGACAACGCCAACGGGCGAGCGCAGCGTCAGCGCAATCTGCCCCTCAGGCATCGGAAAACTTTCTCCTTTGAGCCGAAGCGCCTCGCCCGCGTAGAACCGGAAATTCGCGGCAATCCGGCTGGTCTCATTGCGCGCTTCGGTCAGCGTTTTACCCTCTTCGCGGGTCAGCTCTGCCGCGATGCTGTCGATCCGCGAGGAAATGATATCGGCGGCCTTGTAAAGCACATCGGCGCGCGCCTCGGGGCCCTTTGCCGCCCATGCAGGCCAGGCATTCGACACCGTTTCAACGGCGGCGGCCACATCTGCCTCACCGCCATCGGGAAACAGACCGATGAGATCCCCCTGATCCGCCGGATTGCGGTTCTCGAACGTCGCGCCCGAGGAGGCAGGAACCCAATCCCCGCCGATGAAATTCATGTAAGACATATCTGTCCCTTTGATCTTTTTGCGTTTCTGTGACGTCGGAGCAGGAGGACCATCAGCCCGGCCATCACCCCCAGGAGATTTTCACATCGCCACTGACAAAGGTCTGGCAGGCCATGCGAAAGCCGTTCTCCACATCCTCGTCGCTCAGATGCTTGCGCTCCTTGGCTTTCACATCGTCAGTATGCTCCAGCCCCTCGACAATTTTGCAGCGACATGTGCCACAGAACCCACCGCCGCATTTGAAGGGGATGCCTCCCTTTTCGCGCAGCGAGGCCCGCAACAGATTGCTGCCGCTGTCAACGGAGATTGTTTTGTTCTCGTTCGGGATGAATGTAATGCTGATCTTGTCCATGGGCTCGCGGCTTTGTGTTTCTATCGGTCAGCTCGGCGCGCCTCAGACGAGGCGCAGCTCGATATCCATGCTGCCGTAATGGGTCAGCGTGTTGAGTTCGTCGCGCGCCTCTTCGAGCGTGTCGAAGCTCTCGAACAGCTTGCTCGGCACTTTGTTGGTGATATGAGGCGGCGCATCTTCGACGATGGTGATCCGGTCCACGCCATCCAGTTCGGCGATGGTGAAATTGGCCCGTTTGCGGCCGTAGAAAATATAGTCATAGGATTCGACGGAGGTGACTCCCTCGCCCATGACAGTGTGGAATTCTTCAGGTTTCGTGGTCAGAATGACGAACATGGCTGTCCCTCGTCTTTGTCTCATAGAAATGGGTGTGATCGGGGAAAGGCCCGCCTGATGCGGCGGGTCCGGCAGGCTCAGACCTCTTGTGTCAACTCGATGTCCTCGGACACCCAAAGCTGGCAGGCGAGGCGATACCCTTCGTCGAGCTTGTCGCCCAACTGGCGTTTTTCCTTCCAGTTCGGCGCTTCGAGATGCTCGCCGCCGCTGATGATACGGCAGGTGCAGGTCGAACATTTCCCCATGCCGCATTTGTAATCGAGATTGGGATAGGGAAATTTCTTGATCCCGGCGCGGACGACGAGGTTGGTGTTCGGATCGACGTCGTCGACAAACACCTCACCGCCCTTGTGCAGTGTGACTTTTGGCATGGGTTCTTCCGGTTTGGAGAGGACGGGTGCCCCCGCCCTCTCGTGACAGGATCAGGCCGCCAGACCCAGCTCGGTGAGCGGGATCTCGGAACCGACGTAATCGTTGTAGAGCGACGTCGTGTAGAGCAGACGCATCTGGGCACCGACCTCACAGATTTTCAGACATTTCTGCTGAAGCTCATAGGTGCGGGCATGTTCCAGAACGATCTGATAGCCACGTTCACCGTGAATTTCGTCAGAGACGATGTGCAGATCAAAGAATTCGACCTCTTCATCGGTGAACCCGTATTTCTCACGCAGTGTCGGGGTCTGTTTGCGGTAGATCGACGGCACCTGGCTTTCGAGACCGACCACAAGACCGGCGATGGCGACGATCGGGTCTTCGCGCATCGCGGTTGAATAGCACCATGCCTGAAGCGCGCGGGTGGTCGCATTGGCATTCTCGATGTTCTTCATGCGCTCGCCGGTGGTGCCGCAAGCCTCACCAAAGCGGATCAGAAGATCGGTGTGGCGGTCGGCGGCCAGCTCTTCTTCATACATGTTTTGCAACATGAAATCCTTGGCCTCCTCCATCTCTGCGGGCAGACGCGCGTAGACATAGGCGAGGTATTCGGCGAAGGGGCCGACATAGTGATAATGGTTCTCACACCAGCGCGCGAGATGTGCGCGCGACAGCTTGCCACTGGCCCAGGCCAGGCTGAACGGCGAAGCGTTGGCGGTGTTGCCGCGAATGGCGGTTTCAAGTGCTGTGCGAAGTTCGTCGGGATTAAGGACCTTGCCCATTTCCGTCTCCGTGTTGGTTTTGCGTCAAATGTTATGCGTCTTGGTGAGACCCTGTCGGCGTTAGGGGAATGCGAGATTCTTTGGGCCTCAATTCACCATACTGTATACCAAATAGAGCGTCCACTCTTCTGGGCAAAAATATAAAAACTCAAAAAATATTGCATCATACTGGTATTTAATGATTTTTTAAAATTATGCAAAATATTCGGTCACATTTAAAAATACTAAATACTGACTTTTCCTCTGCAACCCTGCAAAATGAGTCAGAAAAGATCAAAACAAACGCCCAAAATAAGGACCGCACACCCGTGACGCCCCCCGTAACTTCGCCAGTGACTTCAACTGAGTTCTCCTCGCCCCCCTCTCCCGACCGCTCCGTTTCTGGCAAAAGCCTGAGTGCAAAGACGGAAGCTGTCGCGACCGGCCACCCTCTTGCCGCACAGACCGCCATGGAGATGCTCGGCCGAGGCGGCACAGCAGTGGATGCCGCCATCGCCGCAGACGCAATCCTTGGCGTGGTCGAACCCATGGCCACTGGACTGGGCGGCGACAGTCTTGCCATGCTATTGCCTCCGGGAGAGCCGCCTCTCACCTATAATGGCACCGGCAAAAGCCCCATCGCGCTCACCGCAGAGCACGTCGCCGATCTGCCCGGGCAAAAAATCCCCGAACGCCACCCCTATTCCGTCACAGTCCCCGGGCTGGCCCGTGGCTGGGCCGATCTTCATGCGCGTTTCGGCCGCCTGCCCTTTGCCGATCTTCTGGCGCCTGCCGCCAAACTCGCCAGAGAGGGGTTTGCGGTCGCACCGATTTGTGCCCGTGAATGGCGCATCTTCGCGCAGGTTATTCAAAACGACCCGGCCTCAAATGCCATCTACAAAGGCGACGCCATTCCCAAGGCGGGTGATCTCTTCCAAAACCCGGCCCTTGCCGATCTTTTGGACGCCCTCGCCAAAGACGGGCCAGATGCGTTTTACAAAGGAGAAAGAGCAGAGGCGATTGAGCGTGCCGCAAAGGCGCGCGGTGCTTTGTTGACGACAGAAGACCTCGCATCCCATCAAGGTTTTTACGACCGCCCGGTGCGGCGCATGTTCAAAGGCATCGAAGTGCTCGAATGTCCGCCCAACACCCATGGGATCGGGGTGCTGAAGGCGCTGGAGGTTCTCAATACGATGGATCTACCGATCTCTGATCCGATGAGCATGGTCGAGGTCGTCAAAGCCACCCGCGAAGGGATGAAATACGCGCGCAAAACCGTGGCGGACCCGTCCGGCAACACGGTCTGCACCGCCATTGTCGACCGCGAGGGCTTTGCCGTGACGCTCATGAGCAGCGTGTTCAAACGCTTCGGATCGGGGATCGGTGTGCCGGAACTTGGGATTTGTCTGCAAAACCGTGGCCACGGATTTTCCGCCCCCGGTCACATCAACGGCGTCGCGGGCGGCAAACGGCCCTATCATACAGTGATCCCGGCTGCCGCGTTGAAAGACGGTCGGTTTCATGCCGTCTTTGGTGTGGTGGGCGGATTGATGCAGCCTCAGGGCCATATCCAGATGATGATGCGCCTCGCCGCCTGGGGTCAGGATGTCCAAGAGGCGATGAACGCCCCGCGCTGGCGGCTTGAAAGCGACACCCAGATTGCGTTGGAGAGCGGCAGCGATCCGGCCTTTGCCGTAGCGCTCAAAGCTGCCGGATTCGAAGATGCCAACGGTGCGGGCGAGTTGGGCGGGCGCAGCGATTTCGGGGGCGCGCAATGCGTGATGCGCGGACCAGACGGTGGGCTGATCGCCGGTTCGGACCCGCGCAAGGACGGCACGAAACTGGGCCGGTAAAATAGGGGCGTGATAAAAAGGGGCGCCATAAGCGCCCCTTCTCCGTCCGGCTTTCACTTCGGAGATCAATGGAAATCAATCTGTGGAGACATGCCAACAGGCCGCCCAATGCCCACCGCGATGCTTGGCGAAGGGCGGCGCCTCCCTCTGGCAATGCCCGCCGGATTTGTCACAACAATCGCGATATCGGCATCCCGGCCCGGACAGGTTCAACTCCGGTGGACGATGCGCCTCAAGCGCGCAATCGCCATTGCGTCGCAGCGCCGGATCGGGTTCCGGCACGGCGGACAAAAGCACTTTGGTATAGGGATGCTCGGGCGTGTCATAAAGCGCATCGCGCTCCGCCATTTCGACCATATGCCCGCGATGCAGGATCGCGATGTCATGGGAAATATGACGCACGACAGAAAGATCGTGGGCGATGAACACATAGGTCAGGCCAAGCTCCTGTTGCAGATCCTGCATCAGGTTCACCACCTGCGCCCGCACCGACACATCGAGCGCCGAGACCGGCTCGTCGGCGATGATGAGCCGTGGTTTGAGCGCCAGCGCACGGGCGATGCCGATCCTCTGACGCTGACCGCCAGAGAAGCCATGCGGGAAACGATCCAGCGCATCGAGCGGCAGGTTCACCAGACGCATCAGCTCGCCGACCTGATCACGGGCTTCTTCCAAAGAGGAGACCAGCCCATGCACCAGCAAAGGCTCAGCGATGAGTTCGAGCACTTTCATGCGCGGGTTGAGGCTTGTGTAGGGGTCCTGAAAGATCAGTTGAATGTCACGGGTGAGACGGCGCAGCGCCTCGCCTTTGACATTGGAAATATCCCGACCGTCGAAAATCACTCGCCCCTCGGAGATCGGCAACCGCCGCAGGATGGCGCGCCCGAGGGTCGATTTGCCAGAGCCGGATTCTCCCACAAGGCCAAGCGTCTTACCCCGCTCCAGATCAAAGGTGATATTGTCGAGCGCCTGGATTTTCTTTGGCGGGCCAAAGGGCCGTTCGCGCTCCCCATCGAAGGTGACGCCCAGACCGCGCACAGACAGGATCGGCATGTCGGCTGCGACGGCATGATCCGCCTCGAAACGATTGGATTGATCGGTCATCGCGCCTGCCCTCCTGTCGGGCTTTCGGACGGCTCGCTCCAGGCCGCCACAGAAGGTGTCCAGCAAGAGACCGAGCCGCCTTCGGGCGTGGCTTGACGCGCCGGTTTTTCATCGCATTGACGCGAGGACACCGGACAACGGGATTGGAAGGCACAGCCTTTCGGCGGGTGCAACAGGCTGGGCGGCGCCCCATCGATGGAAATCAAACGCGCGCGCCGGTCATCGAGCCGCGGCGTCGAGCGGATCAGCCCCTGCGTATAGGGGTGCTCGGCATGGTCGAACACGGTTTTCGCCGTGCCCGCCTCCACGATAGAGCCTGCGTACATCACCGCGACCTTTTCACAAAGCCCGGCGACGATGCCCAGATCATGGGTGATCAAAACGATGGACAGCCCCATGGATTTCTGAAGATCGGCCAGAAGATCGAGCACCTGCGCCTGAATGGTCACGTCCAGTGCCGTCGTCGGCTCATCCGCGATCAAAAGCTCTGGCTCACAGGCGATGGCGAGCGCGATCATCACGCGCTGGCGCATCCCGCCGGAAAATTCATGCGGATATTGCCCCATGCGCCGTTTGGGTTCTGTGATGCCCACAGCGTCGAGCAACTCGACCCCGCGCGCGAAGGCCTTGTCTTTCGAAAGCCCCATGTGACGGCGCAAGACCTCGATGAGATGCGCCCCGATGGTCATCAGAGGGTTGAGCGAGGTCATTGGATCCTGAAACACCATGGAGACGGATTTGCCCCTGAGCTTGCCCGCAGCCTTCTGCCCCTCACGGGTCAAAAGCGACTGGCCCTTCCAAAGGATGTCGCCCGAGGAAATCCGCCCCGGAAGACCGATGAGCCCCATGATCGCCTGCGCGGTCACGCTTTTACCGGAGCCGCTTTCGCCCACGAGCGCCATGGTCTCGCCGGGCATGACGGAGAAGGAGACCCCGCGAAGCCCCTGAACGAGCCCTGCCATCGTGTCGAATTCGACGCAAAGATCACGGACTTCGAGGATCGGTGTCGGATGTGCGTTTGCCATTGTTATCGTCCTTCTCTACCCGTCAGGCTTTGGTGCGGCGCATCTTGGCGGCGCGGCCCCGGGCGTAGCGTTTTTCGCGCTCGGCAGGCTCGGTGGTGACACGCAGCCAGTTGGCGAAAAGATTGATGGAGAGCACCGTCAGCGCGATGGCGAGGCCCGGGAAGGTGATCGGCCACCAGGCGATCATCATGTAATTCTTGCCGCCCGCCACATCGAGGCCCCAGCTGGTCGCCGGAGGTTGCACCCCGAGGCCAAGAAAAGAGAGCGCCGCTTCGGCGAGGATGATATTGGTGAATTCCAGAATGCCCAATGTCAGAAGCGGTGCGATCAGGTTCGGCAGGATGTGTTTGACGATGATCCGCGAGCTTTTGCAGCCGATAACTTCGGCGGCTTCGATAAAGGGCGTCTGGCGCAGCGACATCACGATACCGCGCACGACGCGGGTGTAGATCATCCAGTTCGAGAAGGCCAAAACCACGATGATTGTCGTGGTTGACGGGCCGATCACGGCCACAAGCAAGAGCGTCAGCAAGAGACCCGGAAAGGCCACCTGAACATCGACGATGCGCATGATCACGGCATCGGTCAGGCCGCCCTTATAGCCCGCAATCAGTCCGGCCATGACGCCGAAACTGCCCGCAAGAGCAACGACAGAGACCGACACCAAAAGCGAGGATCGCGCACCGTACAGAAGCCGTGAAAGAATGTCCCGGCCCAGCATATCGGTGCCCAAAAGGTGCCCCGGCGCGCTGCCGTCCATCCAGATCGGCGGTTTGAGCCGCGCCATGACGGATTGCGCGGCCGGATCATGCGGCGCGATCAGCGGCGCGAAGAGCGCAACGAGCACCAGAAGGACAAGAAAGGCGAAGCCCGCGAACCCGGCCTTGTCACGCCATAATTCGGAGAGAAAGCGCCCGACAGGAGCGAGGGACATGAGCAGGCCTTGTTTCAGGGATGTGTCAGGAAGAGAGGAGGTCGAAGTCACGGTCATGGCTCAGGCGTCCTTGATGCGCGGGTCGATCAGCTTGAACAGCACATCGAGCAGGATATTGACGATCACGATGCCGACCGCGACGACGAAGACGATGGCCTGAAGCAGGAAGAGATCGCTTTGACCGATGGCTTTCATGGCGGTGAACCCCAGCCCCGGCCAGGCGAAGACCGTCTCAACGACAACCGTATACCCCGCCCAGGCGCTGATCACTTCCCAGCCCGCAAGGGTCAGAACCGGCACAAGCGCATTGCGCATGGCATGTTGGAACAGCACCCGAACAAAAGGCAGGCCACGCGCCTTGGCGGTGCGGACATATTGCTGATTAAGCTCGTTGATCACCGATGAGCGCACCAGCATCATGATCCGCGCCATCGCAGGAACGGCAAGCGTCACCGCAGGTAGGATCAGATGCGCCAGCGTCCCCGTCCCCGAGGTCGGCACCCAGCCAAGCCCCACCGCGAAGATCATGATCAGCAAAAGCCCGAGCCAGAATTGCGGGATCGACAGGCCGGTCAGGCTCAGCCCGACGATCAGACGATCGAAAAGCCCGTCCGGTCGCACCGCCGCGATGGCCCCCAGAGGAATGCCGATCGCCACGGCCAGAAACATACCGGCCCCGATCAGTTCAAGTGTCTTCGGAAGCTTGCCCAGCACCACATCAAGCGCGGGCTTGCGTTGCCAGATGCTTTCGCCAAAGTCGAAAGACATCAGATCGCCGATGAAGGCGAAGAATTGTTGGTCGAGCGGCTTGTCCAGCCCGAATTGTGCCTCAAACGCCGCGCGCTGCGCGTCAGTGGCGGAGAGCGGCAACATGACCTTGGCCGGGTCTCCAATCAGCCGCGTGGCAATAAACACCACAATCGTTACACCAAGCACCACGAGAAGGCCCTGAAAAGCTCTTCTCAAAATGAACGTCCCCATAAGTCCGCCCCATATCGTCTGTATTTGCGTGGGACAGAGCGGACGTGCCGCTCTGCCTGCGAAAGATATGCGTCTCAAAATGCGTGAAGGATCACTCGGAGACGGACATTTCCTTGACGAGAAGCTTCGCGTCGATACGCGGGGTCCACTCAAGCCGTTCGCTCAACCCGTAGATGTCTTCCTGGTTGAGAAGCGGGGCGAGATAGTCGAGATCATAGGCTTTCTGCGTGATCTCGGCATAAAGCGCCTTGCGCGCCTCGACATCGGTTTCAGAGCGTGCCGCCTGAATTTGCGCCGCCATCTCTTCGTCGACATTGGAAGCATAGCTGGCGTTATATTCGAGCGTTGCGGTCATCGGACGGTCCGCATCCAGAAGCTCGTCCGAGTTGGTCACGAAAATCGCGTCGGGACGGTTTTCCTTGTCGAAGAGCTGATTGAGATATTCGCCGAATTCCTCGATGCGAATGTCCACCGTCAGCCCGATCTCAGACCAATAGGCCCCGACCGCCTCGATCAGCTCGCGGTCCTTGAGCCAGCGCCCGGATTCTCCCACAAGCGTGATGGTCTTGCCCGTAGCCCCGGCCTCTTCGATCAGCGCCTTGGCGGCCTCAGGGTCATAGTCGTATTGCGGCAGGCTGTCGTTGAAGCCAAAGCTTTTCGGGTTCACGATCTGGCCATAGACCGGGACCGCATTGCCGACGAACAGACTTTCGGCCAGAGCCTTGCGGTCAATCGCGAGGTTCAGCGCCTTGCGCACTTTCGGGTCTTCCATCACCGGGTTGGCCGTCGACAAAATGAGCGTCGAGGTTTCAAGCCCCTGCGTGGTAATCGCTTGCGGGACGGCTGCGGCAAATTCGGGGTAGAGGTTGCGGATCACATCCAACTCACCGGCCATCAGCCCCGAAAGCCGTGTCCCCGCCTCGCCGATGAACCGATAGGTCACGTCGTCGATCTCGGGCGCCTCACCCCAATAGGCATCGTTGCGCACCAGGGTGATCCCCTCACCCGGCGCCCATTCCGAGAACATATACGGCCCGGTGCCCACAGGTTCCCGGCCAAAGCTTTCGTCCTCCGCATAGGTCGCGGGCACCATTTTCATCCAATACATACGCGCGGGCAGCACGGGGTCAGGCGCGGTTGTTTTGATATGCACAGTCAGATCGTCCACCGCTTCAGCGCCCTCGATGGTGCCGAGATAGGCGATTTGTTCCGAATTGTAGTCGGGGTCGATAATGCGCGCCACAGAGGCGACGACAGAGGCCGCGTTGAACGGCTCACCGTTGGTAAAGCTCACATCCGGGGTCAGCTTGAACTCCCAGGTCAGATCGTCGATCTGCGTCGGCATCTCGGCGGCGAGCCCCGGAACGAGGGTCCCGTCCTGCGTGCGTTCGAGAAGAGTTTCAAAAATATTGTCCGTGACCGCGCGCTCTGCGCCGTCATCGCGCTGTTGCGGGTCAAGGGTGGTTGGCTCGGATCCGATCGCGATCGTGATGCCCGCGGCATGGGCGGGCAAAGCCGCTCCAAGCAAGAGCGTAGAGACGAGCGCGCGCGAGAGCGCGGCACGAAGTGCAGTACGATGAAGTGCGTTCATTTATTTTCCCGTTGGCTAAGGCGTCTGTCCCGATTTTTCGGGTTCTTCTCAATGAGTGTCGACATTCCCTGATCTCAGCCTATGGAGCGGGCGAAAACCATGTCAACGCCCGGCAGAGCTTATCTCGTCAATCTCGGCCAACCACAGTCAAACGAGACCTATTCGCACAATAATTGATCGCACCTCGCCTGTTTTATGGACGCATTACTGAAGCTGAATTCATATTTTGGTATTCTGAATTTTTAAAAACGTCTCATGAGACGCAGTCATCTCACTCAATTCCAGCCCAAATAGAATCGCAGCTCGATAGGTCAAAAATGAATTTTAGCCTATATTTATTGAGAATTAGGCATTCACTCTACAGATTCCACACAGAAACGCCGCCAAGCGTCAGAGGTACTTGCAGATCACTTTAGTATACCATATACAAATTTTGAGTTGAGACATTCCCAAACTCATACTCAAAGTCACGCCGCGCGTATTGCAAGGTACGAAAACGGGGTCTGCCCCTCCCTGCCCTGCGCGCGGCGTGCGCCCTGACACGGGCCAAGAACGGAACAAAGACATCATGATCGACACCAAGAAACGCACCCTGATCATCACTGGCGCAGCCAGCGGCATCGGCGCAGCCATCGCACGCAGATGCGCAGGTCCAGAGACAAACCTGATGCTGCACACCGGCAAAAACGCTGAGGCCCTGACAGCCGTCGCGCAAGACTGCACCAGCAAAGGCGCCAAGGTTACCACCGCAATCGGCGATCTGGCCGATCCTGCGATCCCGGCGCAATTGGTCTCACAGGCCCGAAACAGCTTTGGCCAGATCGACCAGATCGTCAGCAATGCTGGCAAAGCCTCCAAAACGCCCTTCGGCCAGTTCAGCCATGACGATCTGATGCGCGATTTCGCCATGATGCCGGGTGCTTTCGCCGGGCTTGTCACCGCCGCCCTGCCGGATCTCGAGGCCTCGCCCTGGGGCCGCGTCGTCGCGATCAGCTCTTTCGTTGCGCATGTTCATGGCAAGGCGGGCACGAGTTTCCCGACCACCTCCGCCGCCAAAGCCGCGATAGAGGCGCTTGTCGATGCGCTCGCCCTGCAACTCGCCCCGACCGGCACAACCGTCAACTCCGTTGTCCCCGGCTTCACTCGAAAACAGGGCGGCGGACATCTTGCCGTCAGCACCGATACGCTCTCCGCCGCGATGAACGCCACCCCCACAGGTCGGCTGACCGAACCCGATGACATCGCCGCCACCGTCGCCTTTCTTTTGTCGCATGAGGCCGCCCAGATCACCGGCGCAACCCTTCATGTCGACGGCGGCTTGACCTTGGGCTAAGGGCGGACGAGCTGATGACCGATCTAACGCTTTACCTGCAACTGGGCGCGGTGCTTATCGCGACCGGGTTTGTCGCAGGAATCATCGCGGGCCTTCTGGGCCTCGGCGGCGGCATTGTCCTTGTCCCCGCATTTTACTTCCTGTTTTCCACCATGGGCTATGAGAGCGCTCATCTGATGCAGGTCTGTGTCGCCACCTCTTTGGCCACCATCGTCGTCACCTCCCTGCGCTCCGTGCAATCGCATCGCAAACGCGGCACAGTCGACATGGAGATCCTGCGCACATGGGCACCGGGCATTGTCATCGGTGCGGTGATCGGAACTTTGGTGGCCACACGCCTGTCCTCCCATGTCTTGCTGGCGATTTTCGGCGTTCTCGGCATGGTGGTCTCCGCGCAAATGGCCTTTGGCGGTCCGAAAGAAGCCCCGGACAGCCATCGCCTGCCGGGCGAACCTGTGCGCTCTGCGCTCAGCTCCGGCATCGGTTTTTTGTCCGTTCTGATGGGGATCGGCGGCGGCTCTTTCGGCGTTCCGGTTCTGACCCTTTCCGGCCTGTCGATGCATCGCGCCGTCGGCACGGCGGCGGGATTCGGTCTTTTGATCGCCCTGCCCTCGACCGTTAGTTTCGCGCTGCATGGCTGGACCCTGACCGACAAGCCGCCGTTTTCGCTCGGGTTGATCAACATACCAGCCTTTGCCGCCACCATCGCGATGACCTTGATTTCGGCCCCCATGGGGGTCGCGCTGGCGCATCGCCTACCGGCAAAAAAACTCAAACGCATCTTCGCCGTGTTTCTGTTCCTTACGGCCGCGCGCATGTTGATGAAAGCTTTCGGACTTTAGAAACGGTACCGGGCCTCACGCGATGCTAACGCCCGATCCTCCCAAAAGGCGGCGCACCGAACCCACGGCAGAGCGCGGCGTATAGGCGCCGCTCACCCCGCCAAGCGCTTGGGACGCCACACGAATATCCCATTCAAGACCCTGGCCTTCGACATGGATCACATGTTCCATCGTCGCCTTACCCGGCTCCGCGACCACACGACTTTGCGTCCGATCAAACCCGATCCCGGCCAGCGCAATGGCGGCATGAACGTTGACGTTGCGTGGGAATTGCAAACAGGCCTCCCGCGCCGATCCTTCGAACAGCGCCCCCTGCGCATCTTCGGCAAGCCCAAGGCTAGGTCCACTTTTGATCGTCGTGATGGTCACTTGCGTGATCACATCGCGTCCGTCAGCCAAACCGTCTAGCGCCATGACCGCGCCATGCGGCACGAAAAACCTTGTCCCCGCCGCCTCACATGCCGCTCGCACGGCCTGTTCGGTCTCCGGCCGTGAAAGCGCCGTGCAACTGAAGGCGCAAAGATCGCCTTTGGCGAGGATCGTAGCACCATGGGCATGGATCACCTCCGGCACCGCCGCCTCGATCACAAGATCAACCTCCTGCGCCAGAGCTTCCGACATGTCAGTGAGGATCAGACCCTCCGGCACCCCCTCGGGGCGTGTCCGGTCGGCCAGCATATAAACCAGCTCCACCCCCGCCATATCAGCCAGCGCATCATGAATGGCGACACCGATTTTCCCGGCACCAATAATGCCGATTTTTCGAGAATGAGAGGTCATGGGTGGGCGGGCCTTTTCATCTTTTATCTACAGCTGAAAATATGACAAAATACCAATTTTTGTCAATTATTACAAAGCTTTTAGAAGATTTCATATTGCACTTATTTGAGGCACTTATTAGGCGCCAGCCTCTGCTTTTCACATTTGAGGCGTCACCCCTCCAAGGCCACAGGTCCCTGTACGTCATAGACATCCCCCGGCCCCGGATTGGCCGGATCTGAAGCACCGCCAAGATGCGCGACAATGCCCCAGACGGCGTTCAACCCGGTTTGAACAGCCCCCTCGACCCAAGCAGGCGTCCAACTCACACTGTCCCCCGCGAGGAAAATGCCACGCTGTTCCGGCGGCATGTCCTGTTGCATGAAATGGCTATAGACCCGGTGATTGTAGCGATAATGGCCCGGCAAAGCACCCTTGAACGCGCCCAGGAAATTCTCATCCGCCTCCCAGCTGATACATTTGGGCACGCCACGAATATGGCGCGCGACATCCACATTGGGATAGATTTTCTTCAATGATTTCAAAGCCAAGTCCACTCGTTTTTCATCACTCAACGGCAGAAGCTTGAGCGCATCCGTCATCCAGGAATAGGACAGACAGATCGCCGCGGGTTGATCCGGGCCGTTGTCGAAAAAATAAGTGCCACGGGTGATCCGGTCGGTCAGGGTCATCGACATAACGGGCCGCCCGGTTTGCGGGTCCGTGTCGGTCCAAAATGGGCGATCGACCATGACAAAGGTCTTTGCCGCCTGCATGTAGCGGGTGCGATCCAGCGCCATCCAAAGCGGTTGGGCAAAAAGGTTTTCGTCCACATCCATGGCGGTGGTCAGAAGATGGCTTTGACAGGTCACCAGAACCGCGTCGTATGCTCCTTCGTTACCCCATTGATCGCAGATATTCAGCGACCCCTCGGTGGATTTCCGGGAAATTTTCGTGACTCTTGAACGAGTTGCGCCGCCATGCAAAGAGGCAAGCGAGGTGCCCTCCGACCAATGCGCACAGGGCGGCTCCGCCAGCCAAAGCCGACGCAGCAGGCTTTCGACACCGCCCACGACATAGCGCTGATCGTCATCGAAGCCGAGCAGATTGACCCGCAGAATTTCAAGCATCGAATTGGGGAAATCCGAATCCCACCCCCCGGTGCCAAAACCCACCTGACCAAACACCTCGCGATGGCGAAAACTAAGCGCCTGAAAGGCCTCGGAACTCGTAACGAAATCGTAAAACGTGCGTTCATCCCAGGCGGCAACAATGGGATTCCACAGCGATTTGACCCGCGCGGCGTCCTTGGCCCGAATGGCGGTTTGCAACTCGGTGAAGGCGCCCCCCTCATCCAACGCACGCAAATAGGCGTCGGAAATTTCCTGATACAGCCTTGGCAAGTCACTCAATTCACGTGCAAAAATAGTCTCCCCTTCGAGATCGACCACGGTCGATCCGGCCGCCTTGGTCAATGGGTTCGGAAAAGCGCGCGTCTCAAGCCCCATCAGATCGAGGTAGTGGTAAAACCCTGCCGAAGACACCGGGAACCGCATCCCCCCCATCTCCGCGATCACCGGCGCACGGCCTTCGAACCCCGTGCCATCGAACACTTCGGAGCGGAGGCGTCCACCAAATCGCGCAGCCTCGTAAATCACGGGTTTCAAACCGATTTTCATCAACTCATAGGCGGCGACAATGCCCGCCGCTCCCGCCCCGATCACCGCCACCTCGGTCCCAAGAACATCTTTCGGCACAGAGCCAAGACCCGCCGGATGGGCTAGCCAGTCGTCATGGGCAAAGGTGAAATCGGGACCGAAAGCGGTCAGCGGCGGTAAAGTCATAGTATGGTCTTTCTGGTCAAGACGGTCGGTAAAGCGTCGGAGTTTTGTTGGACTTATGTCGGTCCCCTGGGCGAACGGAACCGCGCAGGCGAGAACGGCAAAGCATCGCGCCGTGGCCTGCGGCCCTCGATCAGATCGGCCACGATCTCCGCCGTCGCTGGCGCAGACGCAAGCCCGATATGACCGTGTCCGAAGGCATAGAATACATTGGGACTGCCGGTGGCGCGGCCGATCACCGGCTTGCCGTCCGGCAATGACGGGCGACAGCCCATCCAGCGACGAAGATCGTGCGCCTGCCCCCTGAGCGCCGGGTAGCTGCGTTCGAGATGGGCCAGCAAGACGTCAGCTCGCGCCCAGTTCGGCGGCGCATCGGGGGACGCAATTTCGACCTGCCCAGCCGCGCGCAAGCCCCCCCGCGTCGTCACATTGGCCATCTTTCCGTCCTGCGGCATTACCGGAACATCGAGATTAATGGGCGCATTGGCGATTTCCACATGATAGCCACGCTCGGCAGCAAGCGGCACGCGGTCGCCCGCCTGTCGGGCAAAGGGCGCGGAGGCAATCCCCGCCGCAATCACCACATCCGTGCAGGGCACATCTCCGCCTTCGCACCGCAGCCCGCGCAAACGTCCCGCTGTCAGATCAAGCCCCAAAACGCGATCCCGCCTGATCTGCGCACCAGCGCGCGTGAGATCATGCGCCAAACCTGCCACATACCCACCCGGATCCACGCAATAGGCACCCTCCCCGATCAGGAGGCCAAACCGGTACTCCGGGGCCAGATCCGGGGCCAAGTCGCGCAGACGCGCGCTGTCGCACTCTTGCATGACAACGCCACAGTCGGCTCGAAGGTCCCAGCTTTGCCGCTCGACCAACCATGCGGCGCGATCCTGAAAGGCGTAAAGCAGGCCGGTCTGTCGGATGAGCTCCGGCAGCCCGGCGCGCGCGGCAAGATCGGCATGGCGCAAAGGGGCGTCCCGGAGCAGAATGTTCAGCTCATGCGCGATGCAAGATACTTTTTCGGGCCGATTCCCGGCGCACAGAAAAGCCAAAAGCCAGGGCAGCAATCTCGGCAGATCGCGCAGCCGCACAGAGAGCGCGCCGGTCGGATCAAGCAGCATCTTCGGCACCTGCCGCCAAAGCCCCGGCCCGGTCATCGGAACAACAGAGGCCGGGCTGATGAACGCCCCATTGCCATAGCTTGCGGCCTGCGCGCCTCCCGGCACACCGGGATCAATAAGGCAAACACTGTGACCTTCGGACAGGAGCCGCTCAGCCACACAGAGCCCGATGATACCGGCCCCGATCACGGCGATCTGTTTGGCATGAAGATTGATCATGATGAAAAAACAACCTCACACGGTAGAGCGACGCGCATAAAGCACGGCCCGCGAGACTCGTTGGGCTTATTTATTATGAAGACATTCTGAAAACACTTTGCCAGAACGGCAAAAAAAGGGAAGGATGCAAAAAAGCATTCCTTCATGAGTTTTACTCATTAGAAAGTCCTCTCTCAGATGCGCCGTTTTATCCCTTCTCTCGCAGCTCTCGAATGTTTCGAAGCCGCCGCCCGGCATCTCAGCTTTACCCATGCCGCACTGACCCTTGGCATCACGCAAAGTGGCGTCAGCCGACAAATCGCCGCCCTTGAACACTTTCTCGGCCTCAAACTGTTTGAACGCATCGGATCACGTCTCGTGCTAACGGAGGTGGGGGAGGCCTATCTCAGGGACACTCATCGGCTTCTCTCGGAGCTTGAGACCTCGGCAATCGACGCCGTTCGCGGACAGAGCCTCTCGGACGCTTTCACCATAGAGGCACCGGCTGGCTTTGCGCTCCATTGGCTGATCCCGCGCCTGCCACGCCTACGGGACACGATGCCCGACGTGTTGATCGAAATTTGCATGAAAGACAACAGCTTGCCACCCCATGAAAGCCATGCCGATCTGATGATCCGCCGAGGCGCAGGCACATGGCGCGGCGTTCGGGCGGAGCCGCTTGCGTCCGAAAACCTAACCGTGGTCGCATCGAAAGAGCTCGCCGATTTGCAGAAGTCTCTGGGCACATTGGATTTCGAACGGCTGCCGAGTTTACAAAATGCCACCCGGCCTGATCTTTGGCTGACATGGTTGCGGAGCGCGGATATTCCCTACAAGGGGGCAATCAAGGGACCCCGTTTCGACAACAGCGCAGCCCTGATCACGGCGGCTAGGCATGGGCTCGGTCTGGCGTTGGTTCCCAGAACCTATGTGATAAGCGACTTGGAAGACGAGCTCTTACATGAGCCTTTCAAAGGAAAAAGCCTCAGCATCGAGAGCTTTTGGGCGCTGAGTTCGGCACATTTGCCGCGACATCCTCAGAGTTCACGAGTGATGAGCTGGCTCAAAAGAGAAATCCCGTTGACGTCCAAAGATCAGCACGGGACAGGTGAGACAGGAGATGTCGATACGCCCCTCTTCGAAAACGCCAGTATATCGACGGACATCGCACATCCCTAAGCTTAGATGAGTTTGCGCGCCATTTTTTCCGACGCATCAATCAGGCTCAATATGACATCGTTCAAGGGTGCGTCATGCAAATGCAACGCGCCCATAGGCATCGGCGGCGGCAGATCGAGCACCTGCACCTGAACGATCCCCCGCCCCTGCATCTGCCTCCACGACTACGAGAGCGAAGTTAAAAGCGAAGTTAAGAGTAAATGACGGCACAAATCTGTTGATTTCCGCTGAGAAGTGACCCGGTAGGCCCCAAAATTTTCACTGAGAATTGACCCATGTGAACACATTGCCCTGACGGTTTCAGTCGGGGAGATATGGAGTGATCGACATGGGATTTTTGAGTGTCATTAGACGTTGGGCATTGCGTGATAAAATGCCAATTCGCGAGATTTCCCGACGTACGGGACTGTCTCGCAACACCATCAGAAAGTATCTGCGCGAGGGCGCGGTCGAGCCGAAGTTCAAGACGCCGGCCCGGCCGAGCAAGTTGGATCCGTATGCGGATCGATTGTCGGCCTGGCTTTTGGCACACACGCGCAAGTCGCGCAAAGACCGACGAACCGTAAAGCAGATACATGAGGATCTGGCCAAGCTGGGTTACGATGGGTCCTACGGACGTATGGCGGCTTTTGCCCGGGCATGACGGGAGGATCGGCTTCGCACAGCCGCGCCTTTCTGCTACGGGCTTATCCGCTTCAGGCGCACGAGATGTTATTCGATGCCCATTGGCACGCCTTCCGCGTCTTTGGTGGCGTGCCGGGGCGGGGCATCTACGACAGTGAGGCATTGGCCGCCACTGGTTCGAGGCCATGCCGAACAAAGACGGCAGTGGACCGCGTGGGACGGGGCAAACAGCGCGATGTCAATGCACGGTTCAAGGCCATGCATTGCCCGGCAGGCGAATTGCAAAGCAATTCTGCCGAGAGGGGCCAGCCACTACGTCTTTGAGACTGATTTTGTCTGACGTCAGCACGTTTGGGACAGATTTGAGGATTTGAACAACGGAGGGTTTCTGGTTCATCGTAGCCTTTAAGGAGCGAATCTATGGACGCCCCCTGCGCAAGGTGTTTTTCAACTTCGGTCCCAACGGCATTGGATGCGTGAATCTATCCGGCCTTTTGCGAAGCTTACCT
>NZ_QAOH01000021.1 GCF_003050785.1 Celeribacter persicus | reverse complement strand
CCTAACCGGGGCATAAAACAGGGGCATTTTCCGGCGGAGTTGGTCCGTCGGGCCTTGCTTCATTGATGTAGAGGAATATGGCTGGGGTGGTAGGATTCGAACCTACGGTGCGCGGTACCAAAAACCGGTGCCTTACCACTTGGCTACACCCCAACGTGGGGGGCTAATTAGTCTGTCCCCGCGTCGGGTGCAACCCCTTTTTCGGCAATTTCGTGTCATCCGGGGAAAGATTTTTCTACGGCTTCGATCCGGGAACGGCTTCTATGGGAGACACCCCGGAAAACGCTCCAGGGTGTCTTTGTCAGACCGATCCGTTTGTATGAATCGCAGCTCAATTGCCGAAATCGGCGAGTGTCACCACGCCGTCGCGGCAAAGGGCAGAGCGGCCATCAGACTGAGAAAAAGCGCAAAACGTCTCATCGTCAGATCCTTTCCAGTTCCGCGTGTCGATACCAGATCGAACGCGACAGAGGCGGCATTCCGTCTGAACAGAATGTCGCACCCTGTAAACCGCCAAGGACGTACCGGATCAGGCAGAAACCTGTTCGCGCAGCACGGCAGCGGTCAGAGAGGCCATCAGATAGATGCCGGAAAAGACCAGAAGCGCCAGAAGCGTGTTTTCGAATTTGCGCGGGTAGGTCGGTTCGTCCGGGGCCACGGGGCGCGAGGACAGGGAGAGATAGCGTACCTGGCGGTTTGCTTCGATCCGGGAGGCTTCGAGCGCCTGAATGGCCTGTGCGACCATCGCCTGACGTGTTGCCAGATCGACCTCCGCCATCCGTTGTTCGGCGGTGATCCGGGCCAGAGAACCCGCGCCGTTCGAGGCCTCGGTCAACTGTTTGCGCAGGTCGGCGATGATCTCTTCGAGACGCCGAATGTCGCCACGGGTACCATCGACGCGGGCCTGGTTCGGGCTCGGGTTGTCGAGCAATTGCTGCAGCGACAGTTTCTTTTGCTGCAACTGGGTGTCGAACCCAGAGATTTGCGACATGATCGCGGCGGTCTCTGCATCCGGCGAAATGATCCCGAGCTGCTCCTGCAAGAGAACGACCTTTTCCTGGGCTGCCTGCATCTTGTTCTCGGCATCGGCGAGACTTTCGCGCGCGCCTTTCATCTGGTCTTCGCGCAGACGCTGGGTCAGGTGATCCACCTGTTCCTCGGCATATTTCACCAGAAGATCGGAAAACTCCTGCGAAGTTTGCGGATCGGCGGCGACCACCTCCATCCTGAGCAGGCCCTCGGTTGGGTCATAGCCGATGCTCACACGGTCGAGATAGACCTTGTAGGCTGCCTCGTTCGACGGGTTTTCCGGCAGGCGCTGGATCGGGTCGATCGCCTTCGAGGCGAAATGGGCCTTGAAGCCAGCATCGGAATCAAGCCGCAACATCGCATCGCGCGAGGTCAGGTAATCCTGCACCGCAATGGAATCCTGCGACGAGCCGAAAGACGTACCTTTGAGCATGCTGCTCAACCCGCTGCCCGCCGCGGATGCGGCCTCGGCCTGCTGGATGACGAAGGCGGATTTGGTCGCGTACATCGGGGTCGCGATCTTGTAGAAATAGAATCCCGCAAGAAGCGTCGGGATGCCCACAAACACCAGAAGCCGTGCCGCCAGAAGCAACATCTTGCGTCGGCGGCGTTTCGCGATGTCTTGCTGAATGCGGGAAATCTCGTCCTCGCGGCCCAGCCGGTCCATCATGTTCTGCGAGGGCAATTGGGGGGTGTTGTCCACGGTCTTGGGCAGTTTCGCCCCCTCGGTCGTGGTCAGTGCGTGCGAGGCATCCTTGTCTGTGGTCACCAGTTCGAGCATGGTGCTGCGCTGGAACGGGTCGATCCCCTGTTTGCGCAACAACCGTACCGCGTCGAAATCGGAGGTTGCGGCGATGCCGTGTTTTTGCGCCACGCGGCGAGCCATGCGCAATTGCCGACCGCTCAGGCCCTCGCGGCGGATGGCGTCGATCTCGGCGTCGATGGAGGCCTCGTCCGCGGGCGTGACCTCGCCGCTGACACCCTCCTCGTCTTTCGTGCCGGAGGCCAGAGTACGCGCGACGCCGCCCTGAACGCGTTTGCGCCCCGTCGGGTTTTGCGAAAGATGGGTCACACTACTTTCCGCTGCCGCAGAGCCGGGGTAGGGCATGTCGCCGAACCCGTCATCAGCCGCACCATTGTCGAACAACTTGTCGTCTTCGGCCCGGATGTCGGCTTGAATCGCCTCTTCTGGGGAGAGTACCTCCGCATCCGGTTGCGCGACCGCACTTTGGGCTGCGCGGGGTGTCCGGCGTACGCGGAATTTCTGGGCTTTAACCTTGGTAGTCATAAAGTGCCTTGGCCTCTTCCAGCGTGTCGAACATATACAGCCGACCGTTCCTCAGAACGGCGGCGGAGCGACAGAATTTTTCGAGTGTCGCGGCCTGGTGAGAGACCACGATGATGGTGGTGCGCTCAAGGCGTTCGCGCAGGATGCCCCCGGCCTTGCGGTTGAAATTCACATCCGCAGTGGAGGGCATGCCCTCGTCGATCAGGTACATGTCGAAATCGAGCGCGAGCAACAACGCAAAGGACAGGCGAGAACGCATCCCGGAGGAATATTTCGAAACCGGCATGTCGAAGTATTCGTCCAGATCACAAAGCCAGCGGCAAAAGGCCTCGACGTAATCGGGGTCGAGATCGTAAATCTGCGCGATGAACCGCACGTTCTCGCGCGCCGTATGTTTGCCGATCAGCCCGCCCATGAACCCGAGCGGAAAGGACACGCGACAACCGCGACGGATCTCCCCTTCATCGGGTTTTTCCAGCCCGGACATCATGTTGATGATGGTGGTCTTTCCGGTGCCGTTGGGTGCAAGAATGCCAAGCGAATTGCCAAGCTCGACACGAAAAGACGCGCGGTCAAGGATCACCTTGCGCTGTTTTCCGGTCCAGAAGGACTTGCTGACATTGTCGAATTCGAGCATGGGCACCCGCCACGATACTAGCTTAACTCATCCCTGTTTACACGGGGCTTTCTGGCAGAGTGTTCTACCAAGCCATTTCGGCTATATTATGTCGTCTTACCCCGGGAAATCCATCTCAGATCGCGCAAATGTGGCAAGAATGAGGCCAAAATGCAGGATTTCGGCCTCAGGAGAGAAACAGTACCGTCTGGGAGAGTGTGGCTCAGACGTATTGTTTCTTCACTTTGCACAGTTTCCCGGCCACGATGGAAATGATCGCGGCGGCAAAGGAGAACAACGCCCCCATCTTCGCGGCATCCTGAACCGATGCGCCATCCAGCAGAGTGTGTGCATCGAAAGCCACGGAGGCGATGAAAAGCGAGACTGTGAAGCCGATCGCCGCGACACATCCGATCACCAGAAGGTCGATGGTTCGCATCCCCGCAGGAAGCCCGAGCCGCAGTACATGCGCGGCCAGAGAGCCCATTATCAGGATGCCCACCGGCTTGCCGATCAGAAGCCCCCCGAGCACCAGCCAGGTCGGTTCGCCGATGGCGTTGAACTCGACGCCTGCGTTGAGCAGGCCGAAGAAGAACAGGATGACCTCGACCGGGGTTTTCAGCTTGTGTTCGATATCGTTGAGCAGGTCGTGCAGGTGTTGTTCGGCATCGGCGAAAATCCCGAAGGCGCGGTCGGCATGCGGGATGGTCGGCACGATGGGCAAGAGACCCAGCGCCGGGTGAATGCCTGCGCGCATGAAAGCGTACCAGGAGATGCAGCCCGCGATCAGATAGGGCCAGAAGCTAAGGTTCTTGCGCACCCAGGTCGAATTCGGGCGCACCTGATTGTGCTTGTCGAGCACGCGCGGTAGCCAGTTGGCGACAAGAAACACGATCACGGCGGCGGCGGCGGAAAGCAGGAGCCATTCAACAGCCAGTTCTCCGGTCGGGTAGAAGATTGCGAGGATCACAAGCCCCGCCGCATCGTCGGCAATCGCCAGAAGCAGAAGGAAGCGCACCGCCGGGTGACCGGCGCCGAACACCAGACGCCCGACGAGATAGGAAAAGGCGATGTCGGTGGCGGTCGGGACCGCCCAGCCGTTTTTCACTGCATCGAACGTGTCGGAGCCGAACAGGAGCGCCAGTCCGAGATAGACGGCGATCGGTCCGAGCATC
Source organism: Celeribacter persicus (assembly GCF_003050785.1). Classification (GTDB taxonomy): domain Bacteria; phylum Pseudomonadota; class Alphaproteobacteria; order Rhodobacterales; family Rhodobacteraceae; genus Celeribacter; species Celeribacter persicus. Next base: position 46,175 of record NZ_QAOH01000021.1, on the reverse strand, counting down.
CCGCCCGCGGTTGCAATCAACGGGGTCGCGGCTTTTTTTCCGCGCAGAGAGCCGTTCTTGAGGATCACGGCCTCCCAGACCTCCTTCGCGGCAATGGCGAAGAAGAAGGCCATGAGTACGTCATTGAACAGATAATGCAGCGTCAGCGTGCGGTGGACATGGCCCGCGTCATCCATATGCGGATGGCCGATGAAAAAATTCTCGGCAATCGGGAAATCGACGAAGGTATGGTAGGAATGCGCATCCACATTCGCCCAGATCAGTGCCGTGATGGCCCCGAAGATCAAAAGCAGCGAATAGTTGGTGATGAAATTCCAGACCCTGTACATGCCCGTGCGCTCCGGTCCCTTTGCCCTGTTCGGGTCGGGAATAGTGCAACTGCGGCAACAGGGCAAGCGTGACCGGGGGCACCGGACACGCTCCCGATGGCTTTTCACAAAGGTTTGCTCAGAAAATCGACCAGATCGTTCCCGCGAGAACCGCGCCCAGAAGGGCGAAGCCGATATAGGCGACAAAGACACGCGGTTTCACCAGTGCCCAGACCGCCACCGCCGCAGGGATACAGGAAATCCCACCCGCGATCATGAAGGACATCGCGGCCCCTTCGGCCATGCCCTGAGAGATCAGTCCGGACATCAATGGCACGGCGGCGAACCCGTTGAGATAGGCAGGGGCGCCGATCAGCGCGCCGATCAGGATCGGGCGCATCCCATCGCCGCCCATGACGGAGGCGATCATGTCGGCGGGCAGGTAGGAGAGCATCACGCTTTCGAGCACGTAAGCCACCAGCATCCATTTGCCGAGGAACATCAGGTTCTTGAGAAAGCTCGATTTGAACGTGTCGATCCGCGAGCTCTCGCGCCAGAATGCCCAGAGAGGTGTGCCGCGCAGGCCGGAGGTGGCGCAGCAGGAGGGTTTGGTAAAGGCCTTGAGCGGATCGGCGAAAAGCGCCGTGCCACCGAGAAGTTTCACCCCGAAGCCGCCCAGAAGGCCAATGCCGATGGCGGCGATTGTCTTGGCTACGGCGAAATCCATGCCCAGCTCGCCCGCAGTGACAAAGAACATCGCCGGGTCCATCAGGGGCGAGGCCAGCCAGAAAGCCATGACCGCCGAAAGCGGCACGCCGACGGCCAGTGAGGCGGCGATGAAGGGAATGACCTGACAGGAGCAGAAGGGAGAGATGCCGCCGACGAGGGCCGCGACCATGATCATCTGCATCTCACGCCCTTCGAAAGCACGCGACAGAAGCGTTTCCGCGCCGGAGGCCTGTACGTAGGCGGTGGCGATAATGGCGAACAAAAGGAACGGCGCGGCATTCCAGAGCGCCTCAGCGGTAAAGCGCAGGGTAGGCCACAGGTTCGCCGGATCGAACAGAGCCACCGCAAGCAAGACGAACGCGGTGAGCAGAAGCGCCTTGTCGATCTTCTTCCAGAGAACGGGCAGGCGGCGGGGCGGGGTCTGGGTCAGGTCAGTCATGGTGTTCTCCATGATTTTCCCCGTGGCAATGGCTGTCCGGGGTGCAGGTCTCGTCTTTGCAATCGGCACAGCATTCGGAGAGGAGGGCTGAGACCAGCGTATCCAACTCGCGGTAATCGGCGGCGATGCAGATCACCGAACGCCCGTGCTTTTCCTGCTTGGCGAGCCGTGTTGCGGCCAAGGTTTTCATGTGATGGGTGAGCGTTGCGCCCGTGATGCCGGTGCGCGCGCCCAACTCGCCGATGGTGAGCCCCTTTGGCCCCGCGCGGACCAGCGCACGCAGCACCAGAAGGCGTTGTTCCGAGCCGAGGGCGGCAAAGGTGCTGGCCGCCTCGGCCAGAGAAATGTCGTCAAGAGGAAGGATACGCATGAGAGACTCCTGTCATTAATTCGATATTTCTAAAAATGTAGAAATGAGTCAAGTGGCCTTTCCTGTTTCCGCGCGCTAAAACCATCCCATGAGCCTGATCGAGGACATCACATCCTGCCGCCTTTGTGCCGAGCGGTTTGCTGCCACCGCGACGCATCACGCACCGCGCCCGGTGGTGTGGTTTCGCCCTTCCGCACGCATCCTGATCGCGGGGCAGGCCCCCGGTGCGCGGGTGCATGAGAGCGGGCGGCCTTTTACCGATCCCTCGGGAGATCGGTTGCGCGCGTGGCTCGGGTTGGATGAGGCGGTCTTCTATGACCGCGACCGGATCGCCATCGTGCCGATGGGGTTCTGTTTTCCGGGTTATGACGCGAAGGGATCGGACATCCCGCCGCCTGCGCTTTGCCGCGACACTTGGCATGACCGGGTGATGGAAGAACTCGGGGAACTCGAACTGATCCTGCCCGTGGGGCTGCATGCGATCCGCTACCACACGGGTCACAAGGGGGCTCTGACCGAGGCGGTGCAAAACTGGCGCGCCCATGCGCCGCGTCTCTACCCCTTGCCTCATCCGTCCTGGCGCAATACGGCTTGGCTCAGGAAAAACCCGTGGTTCGAGGCCGAGCTTTTGCCGGAGTTGCGCGCCCGTATCCGAGACCTGTTGTGAGACATGCCATGACCGAACAGACGCCCATCGACCTTGCCCATGCTTTGATGCAAGCCGCACCCGAAGACGACACCGCGCGTCTGCGGTTTTTCGAGCGGGTGGCCGACGGCGAATGGTTCCTGCTGCTCGAAGAGGAGCATGACGGTGAGGGGCCGATCTCGCCGCGGGTGTTTCCGGTGGAGGAAAACAGTTTCGTTCTGGCCTTTGACCGCGAACAGCGTTTGGCGGAATTCGCGGGGCATGCGCCCTATGTGGCGATGTCGGGGCGGGTTCTGGCGGAAATGCTGGCCGGTTCTGGATACGGGCTTGGGCTGAATCTCACTGTCGCGCCTTCCGAGATGCTGCTTCCCGGCGCGGCGGTCGACTGGCTGCACGCCACGCTCGGCAACGCGCCAACCGAAACTCATGGCAAGGCGGAAGAGGTTTTCCCGCCCGCCGACCTGCCGGAACTGTTGATCACGGCGCTGGATGCCAAGCTTGCGATTGCGGGTGGTCTGGCGAAGTTTTGCTATCTCGCCGGGGTGAAATACGAGGATGGGGTACGTTCGCACCTTCTGGCTTTCGTGGATCAGATCCCCGGTTCGGAAACGTCTCTGGCTCGTCTCGTCTCCGAAGCGCTGATCTTTTCCGGGATCGAGGCGGGCGCGCTTGATGTTGCCTTCTTTAAATCCTCCGATCCGGTCTGTGCGTCGCTGGCGCGCTTCGGGTTGCGCTTCGATCTGCCGGAGCCGGAACCGCTGGAAACCAACGGACCGTCCGCGCCCGGCATGGACCCGAACGCGCCGCCCATCCTGCGGTGATCTGAATATTTTTCCTGCAATGAAGACAGAATGGGGTCAGTATCCCGCGCCGCGATCCACGAGATGCAGGAAAGCTTCGCCCGTCTCGCCGCGTCGGATGTTTTCCGCGATCACCTCCGAGGCGGTCGCGGGGCGGGTCTCGGCGGCGATGTGGGGCGTGACGGTGACTTTGGGATGCAACCAGTAAGGATGGTCCCCGGGCAGAGGTTCGGTGCGGAACACGTCGAGGGTTGCGTGGCCGATCTGGCTGCTGTCGAGGGCGGCGAGCAGCGCGTCGTCGTCGATCAGCGTACCGCGCCCCGGATTAATGAGCATGGCGCCTTTGGGGAGGCGTTTCAGGCTGTCGGTATTCAGTATGTCTTGTGTCTGAGCTGTGTCGGGCAACAGCAGGACGAGAATCTCGGCAGTGCTCAGCGCTGTTTTCAATCCTTGCGGCCCGGAGAGGCAGGTGATGCCGGGGACCTCTTTGGGGCGGCGTGACCAGCCGGTGACATCGAAGCCGAGGGTGGATAGCGCTATGGCGCAGGTGCGCCCCAGTTCGCCGAGACCCAGAACCGTCACCTTGCGGTCGCGGGCGAGCGGCGGGGTGGTCTGATCCCAGACACCTTTGAGGCCATGGATATGGCGATCCATGCCGAGATGATATCGCATCACATGCCCCACCACGTAGTCGCGCATCCCGAGCGCCAGACCCGCATCCACCATACGGCACAAGGGCTGGGTCAGGGTGGTGTTGGGGGCGATCTTTTCGACCCCGGCCCAAAGGCTCAGGACCGCTTTGGCGCGGGTGAAGGGCGTGAAATCGCTCAGGATCTCATTTGGGGCGTAAACGATGTAATCGACGACGGCGGGATCGGCCTCCCGCGTCAGTCGTGCGTTGATCCCGGCCTTGCGCAGGGCTTCGGGCAGGGCGGTCGCGTAGGCGGGCCAGAGCCGGTCCGGGGCGGAAAACAGGATGGTCAGGCTCATCGCTTCCCTCTGGGACGGTGAATATGAGCGGATTGCACGATGCCGAAAGCGGCGAGCAGAACTAGCATCGCCGAGCCGCCATAGGACACGAGCGGAAGGGGCACGCCGACGACAGGCATCAGTCCCATGACCATCGACATGTTCACCGCGAAGAAGAAAAAGAACGTCGCGGCGATGCCGATGGTGACGAGCGCGCCGAAGCGGTCCTTGTTGTTCATCGCGGAGATCAGGCAGAAAACGATGATCCCGGCGTAAAGCGCCAGAAGGGAGAAGCCGCCGATAAAACCGAATTCCTCCGCCAGAGTGGTGAAAATGAAGTCGGTGTGTTTCTCCGGCAGGAAGTTGAGACGCGACTGCGTGCCTTGCATGAAGCCCCGCCCGGTCCAGCCGCCGGAGCCCAGGGCGATCTTGGCCTGCGTAATATGATAGCCCGCGCCCAAGGGGTCTGTCGAAGGGTCGAGAAACGTGTCGATGCGGCGGAACTGATAATCCTTGAGAAGCTGCCAGGAGGTGCCGCGGGACATGAAGACGGCACTGATCAGCCCGGCGAAGATCGCCACCACAGCGCCGAAATACCACCAGCTTACACCGGCAGCGAACATCACGATGGCTCCGCCCGCAATCAGGAGGATCGAGGTGCCGAGATCGGGCTGCTTGAGCACAAGAAAGGTCGGCACGAGGATCAGGATGACGGGGATGGCGACCCAGAGCGGACGGGAGACTTTCTCCAGAGGGAGCCAGTCGTAATAGGCCGCAAGCAGCATCACAAGGGCGATCTTCATCAGTTCCGAGGGCTGAAGCTTCATAAAACCGAGGTCGATCCAGCGTTGAGCACCCATTCCGACGTGTCCAAAAAATTCCACGAAAATCAAGAGGATGAACGAGGCGATATAGGCCACACCTGCGATGTTGCGCCAGAACCAGATCGGCACCATGGCGATCATGAACATGGCGACCATGCCGAGGGCAAAGCGTTTCATCTGCGGTTCCGCCCAGGGTTGAAACGAACCGCCGGCATTGGAATAGAGCATAAGAAAGCCGACCGAGGCCACCGCCGAGAGCAGAAGCACCAACGCCCAGTTGAGATAGAGCACTTTCGAAATGCCGGTCGGGATGGTCTTGAGATTGCTTTCGAGGTAGCTCACGCTTGGCTCCTCTCGACCTGCTCTGCCTCGGTGCCGATCAGCGGCAAAGTGCGGAAGCGTTCCCGGATCGTGTTCTGTTGCGAGGACGGGTAGGCCGACAGCGGCGGCACCGCACCATAGAGCGAGAACAGCATGACATCACGTGCGATCGGGGCTGCGACGGAGGAACCGCCGCCACCATGTTCAACCACGACGGAGACCGCATAGCGTGGCTTGTCATAGGGCGCGAAGGCGACGAACAGCGCGTGGTCGCGCTGCTCCCAGGGCACTTCCTTGTTGTTCACCACGGTAGAGCGCACCTGCGAGGTGCCGGTCTTGCCCGCCATGCGCATGGTTTCGTCGGCAATCCGTGAGGCAAAGGCCGTGCCGCGGTTGGAGTTCAACACTTCATACATGCCCTGACGCACCGCGCGCAGCATGTTTTCATTGAGTTCGAGAGGCGCGCCGCCCTGAACCGGTTGTTCGACACCGTCGATGGATTTCACGATGCGGGGCACGATCTCACGGTTGGTCGCGATCCGTGCAGTCATCACGGCAAGTTGTAAGGGGGTCGCCAGCACGAAACCTTGCCCGATGGCGGCGTTGAGACTGTCGCCCACCACCCATTCCGCCCCGCGTTTCGCGAGTTTCCATTGCTTGTCCGGCATCAGCCCGGAATTGATCCCCGAAAGCGGCAGGTCGTATTCCTGTCCGAGCCCGAGTTTGCGGCCCATTTCGGCGATCTTGTCGATGCCCGTGCGCTGGGCCATCTCGTAATAATAGACGTCGCAGGAATGGCGTAGCGAGCCTACGAGGTTGAGATTGCCATGCCCCGCCCGTTTCCAACAGTGGAACCGTCGCCCGCCGACTTCGACATAGCCGGGGCAGCGCACGGTTTCCTCCGGTGTTACAGCGCCACTGTTCAGCGCGGCCAGCGCCGTCACCATCTTGAAGGTGGAGCCGGGCGGATAGGACCCTTGAACCGATTTCGCGGGCAGGGGGCGATGGTCGTTTTCCAGCAAAGCCGAGTAGGCGGCCGAGGAAATCCCGCGCACGAAGAGATTCGGATCAAAGGCGGGGGTGGACGCGGCGGCGATGATGTCGCCGGTCTCCACGTCGATCACCACGGCGGCAGCACTTTCCCCGCCCAAACGCGCGTGGATGAAATTCTGGACCTTGTGGTCGACGGTGAGCTGGATATTCGCGCCCGACTCGCCCTCCTTGCGGTCCAATTCGCGAATGATCCGGCTATAGGCGTTCTGTTCGACACGGCGCAGCCCCGCCTTGCCTTTGAGCACGTCTTCGAGCTTGGCCTCGACGCCGAATTTGCCGAGCTGGAACTTCGGAATGGTGTAGATCGGATCGACGGTTTCCATCTTCGAAATGTCATAGCTCGACACCGGGCCGACATAGCCGACGAGATGAGCGAAATCCTCGTGCAGCGGATAATAGCGCGACAGTCCGACCTCCGGCGTCACCCCCGGAAGAGCAGGGCCGTTGGCGGAAACCAGAGAGAAATCTTCCCAACTCAACCGATCCGCGATGATCACCGGGGCGGAAGGGCCGGCGTCCTTGAGCTCCTTGCGCACGCGCGCCTGATCCTCCGGCGTGATGCCGATCAGCTCTTCGAGCTTCATCAGAACGGCGTCCAGTTCGGCGGCGTCCTCCTTGCGGATCACCACGCGGAAGGTCTGTTCGTTCTCGGCCAGAAGCGCGCCGTTGCGATCGTAGATCAGCCCGCGTGCGGGCGGGAGAAGGAAATCGCGGATGCGGTTTTCTTCGGCCAGAAGACGGAATTCATCGGCCTGTTCGACCTGCATATAGCGCATGCGCAGGCCCAGAACGCCCATGAAGGCAACTTGTGAGCCGCCCAGAAACAATGCGCGACGGCTGATCTTGCGGGTCGAGGCTGCGGTTTCCGTGGGGGTCCGTTTCATCGCGCATATCTCATTTCATCGGCCTCGGAGGGGCTGATCTTGGTCATGCCGAGCAGATAGCGCGAGACCAGCACGACGAGAGGATAGCTCAGGAGGGTCGAGAGCTGCGCCATGAGTGCAAGGCCGAGGGATGTCTGGTCGACCATGAAGACCGCCAGCACAAGACGATAGAGCAACCCCATGGCCAGCATCACCCCCCCGACCATCATCCATTCCATGGCAAAGGACATATCGCGGGAGGTGGTCTCGCGCCCGCGCAGAAATTCGAGGCCCAGAACGCTGAGCAGGGTCCAAAGCCCCGGTGGGCGCAGAAAGATGAAATCGGCGATCAGCATGACGGGGGCGAAGAGAAACACCGGCACGTAATCCGGGCGGCGCAGCACCCAGGCAAAGGCCACCGACAGGATCAGATCGGGACCTGGCCAATGCCCTGCGCCAACCTGGATTGGCAGAAGGTAGAAGAACGCGGCGGTGAAGGCGATGAGCAGATAGCCCACGCGAAAGGACAGGGTTCGGACCGTGCGGGGATCAACCATCGCTGGCCTCCGGCGCCCCGGTTCCTGTCCCTGCCTGCTCTGCTCCCATCGGGTGAGTCGCGTCTTCGGGGACAATCAGTCCACCGGGGTCGGTGATCCGCTCGCTTTCATGGGTGCGAAGTACGCGCAGATAGTCGAGCCGTTCGTAATCGGCGGCAAGGATCACGCGCAAGCGGCGATCCGGGCCTTTCGCGACCTGACCGATCAGAATGCCCGGCGGGAAAACGCCCCCATCGCCTGAGGAAATCACCCGGTCGCCGGGGCGCACAAGCTCAGGCGTCTCGATGAAATCGAGCGAAGGGCGGATGGAATTGTCGCCCGAGAGGATCGCGCGCTGGCCGGAGGGTTGGATCGTCACCGGGAGGCGCGAATTGCTGTCGGTCAGGAGAATCACCCGCGCGGTGTTCTGGCCCACCCCGGAAATGCGTCCAACAAGACCGATGCCGTCCATCGTTGCCCAGCCGTCGACGATCCCGTCGCGCGCGCCGACGTTCAGAAGTACGGATTGGCGAAACGGCGAGCCGCTGTCGGCCATCACCACGCCGGTGACATAGGTATAGCGCGGGTCGAGGCGGACATTGTTGAGATCGAGGAGTTTGGCGTTCTTCTGTTCGAGCTGAAGGGCGGCTTCTTTCCAGGCCTGCATTTGCCGCAACTCGTTGCGAAGCTCCTGATTTTGTTCGTAAAGCCGTTGATAACTTTGGAAATTCTCGACCATGCCGAGAGTTTTCGTCACCGGCACAAGTGCCCATTCCATTGAGGGAACGAATTTGTCGACAAGCCCCGCGCGAAGTCGTTCGACCCGCGGGCTGTCGATCCGCCAGAGGATGAATAGGCCGGTGAGACACAGCAGCAGGATCCCGATCAGCAAACGCCGGATCGGGCGGACGTATTCATCCGCTGTGCCCCTGTCTCTGGCCAAGATGTCCTCTCAGGCAACCAACCCGCGCCCTGAATGGCGCAGTATCTCAGGTGTCGTAATCAATAACGTGCCGGAGTTGCTTTTCATATTCCAGCGCCTTGCCGGTGCCCAGAGCCACACAATTGAGTGACTCGTCGGCAACCGAGATCGCAAGCCCCGTCTGTTCGCGCAGTGCCAGATCCAACTCGCCGAGCAACGCGCCGCCGCCGGTGAGCATGACGCCCCGGTCGACGATGTCGGCGGCGAGATCGGGCGGGGTGGTTTCCAGCGCTTGCATCACCGCTTCGCAGATCTGCTGCACGGGTTCGGCGAGCGCTTCGGCGACCTGCGCCTGATTGATCTCAATCTCTTTCGGCACGCCGTTCAAAAGGTCACGCCCCCGGATCGAGAGCACGGCACCGCGCCCGTCGTCGGGCATCCGCGCGGTGCCGATGGTGGTCTTGATGCGTTCGGCGGTGCCTTCGCCGATCAGAAGGTTCTGCTGGCGGCGCAGGTAGGAGATGATCGCCTCGTCCATGCGGTCGCCACCGACACGCACGGAACGCGCGTAAACGATGTCGCCCAGAGATAAAACGGCCACCTCGGTGGTGCCGCCGCCGATGTCGACGACCATGTTGCCTGTCGGGTCGGTGATCGGCATGCCCGCGCCGATGGCGGCGGCGATGGGTTCGGCGATCAGACCGGCCTTGCGGGCACCGGCGGAAAGGACGGATTGACGGATGGCGCGTTTTTCGACGGGCGTCGCGCCCTGCGGCACGCAGACGATGATCTTCGGTTTGGAGAAGGTCGTGCGTTTGTGAACTTTGCGGATGAAGTGCTTGATCATCTCTTCTGCGGTGTCGAAGTCGGCGATTACGCCTTCACGCATCGGGCGGATGGCTTCGATCGAGCCGGGGGTCTTGCCGAGCATGTGCTTGGCGTCCTCACCGACGGCGAGCACCTGTTTGCGCCCGTCCTTGACGTGGTAGGCGACCACGGAGGGTTCGTTGAGAATGATCCCCTTCCCCTTGACATAGACCAGCGTGTTCGCTGTCCCAAGGTCGATTGCCATATCCGAGGAGAAGATACCCGAAAGTCCCGCCATAATATTCCCGATGTCTGCACTGTGCCCATGGGGAGAATCCCCCCGTATCGGCAGACTTATAGGGGGCGCGGGGGCTATGGGAAAGGGGCCGTGCGTGGCGTGTATGGCAAAGACCCGCTCACAAACGGGTGTTGCGTAGCAAAAAGGCGCCCCTGAGAGCGCCTTTTCGGCTTTGACGGGTCACGATCAGACGGCGTCGGTGTATTTAACTGTCTTCACATCCGAATCCGGGGCCGATTTCTCGCGGCGCACCAGAAGGCGGTTCATCGCGTTCACATAGGCCTTGGCGGAGGCCACGACCGTATCGGTGTCGGAACTTTGACCGGTGACGATCTTGCCATCCTCTTCGAGACGCACCGAAACGGTGGCCTGCGCGTCGGTACCTTCGGTCACGGCATGCACCTGATAAAGTTGCAGGCGTGCGGTGGTCGGGAAGATCGACTTGATCGCCTTGAAGGTCGCGTCCACGGGACCGTCGCCCTGACAGGTGACCTGTTTTTCGACGCCATCGACTTCGAGGATCAGATCGGCGGACTGCGGTGCTTCCGTGCCACAGATCACGCGCAGAAACTTGACCTTGATGCGCTCGTTCTGCTCGGCGGCACCCGCATCACGCAACAAAGCGATCAGGTCGTCGTCGAAGACTTCCTTCTTGCGATCGGCCAGATCCTTGAAGCGGACGAACACGTCCTTGAGTTGGTTGTCGGCCATCGGATAACCCAGTTCGTCGAGCTTGGCGCGCAGAGCGGCGCGGCCCGAGTGTTTGCCCAAGGGCAGGGACGTGCCCGACAGGCCCACATCCTGCGGCCGCATAATCTCGAAGGTTTCCTTGTTCTTCAGCATGCCGTCCTGGTGGATGCCGGATTCGTGCGCGAAGGCGTTTTTGCCGACGATTGCCTTGTTGAACTGCACCGGGAAACCGGAGACCTGCGACACGCGGCGCGAAATACCCATGATCTTGGTGGTGTCGATGCCGGTGTCATAGGGCATGACGTCGTGACGGACTTTCAGCGCCATCACCACTTCTTCCAGAGCCGTGTTGCCAGCGCGCTCGCCCAGGCCGTTGATCGTACATTCGATCTGACGCGCACCCGCTTCGACAGCGGCGAGGCTGTTGGCGGTCGCCATGCCAAGATCGTTGTGACAGTGAGTCGCGAAAACCACCTCGTCAGCGCCCGGCACGCGTTCCAAGAGCATGTGGATGATGTCGGCACTTTCGCGCGGGATGGTATAGCCCACCGTGTCGGGGATGTTGATCGTGGTCGCACCGGCCTTGATTGCGATCTCGACGACGCGGCAGAGATAATCGTGTTCGGTGCGGATCGCATCCATCGGCGACCATTGCACGTTGTCCGTCAGGTTGCGGGCGTGGCTGACGGTCTCGTGGATCTGATCCGCCATCGCATCCATCGTGAGCGCGGTGATGTCGCGGTGCAGCGGCGAGGTGCCGATGAAGGTGTGGATGCGGGGACGGGCTGCGTGTTTCACGGCCTCCCAGCAGCGGTCGATATCCTTGAAATTGGCGCGCGCCAAACCGCAGATCACGGAGTTTTTCGACGCTTTCGCGATGTCGGAGACCGCCTCGAAATCGCCCTCGGAGGCGATGGGGAAACCGGCTTCGATGATGTCGACGCCCATTTCGTCGAGCATGGCGGCGATTTCGAGTTTCTCGTTATGGCTCATGGTGGCGCCGGGGGACTGTTCGCCGTCGCGCAAAGTCGTGTCGAAAATCAGGACGCGATCCTGTTTGGAAGTCGTGGTCATTTTGAAATCTCTCTCGTTGTTCTTAGCTTTTGTGCTGTGCAGGGTCGGCGCATACGGTCACCTCTGAGCCTCGCGCCGAAGGCACGCTCAGAGGCAGCTAAGAAGAAGGCCATGACGCAGCGCTGCGCAGGGGCGCAGGGCTTGGGAAGGGATATGAGCCATCATCGTCATGAGGCTGGAATATACCCTGCGGGGGGCGGTTGAAAACCCCTTATTTCCGATCTGCTGCCTCTGCGGCATGTCGTCACGTTGCAAAATGCCAACATTAACTTATTCATAATCTTGAATACGATTGTATACCGACTCGAATGCGACCGAAATCAAACCGGTACTCTTAAAAGCTGTGTTATGATCAATGCATCTCACTCCGCAGGGAATGCTGACCCGGACAGGCGGAGGCTTTTCAGGAAGGGAGACTATAATGGCACATATCGTCGTGCTCGGGGCAGGTCTTGGCGGCACCATTCAGGCCTATGAGTTGAAGGAAACCGTGGGCAAGGATGACAGGATTACGGTCATTTCCAACAAGAGCTATTTCCAGTTCACGCCATCGAACCCCTGGGCGGGTGTCGGTTGGCGCAAAAAGGATGATCTGACCATCGAGCTTGAACCGATCATGAAACGGCGGGGCATCGACTTTATTTGTGACGGGGCGGTGGCGCTCGATCCGAAAGAGAACAAGATCACTCTGGCCTCCGGGCGTGAGGTTACCTACGATTATCTCGTGCTGGCGACCGGACCGGATCTGGCCTTTGACGAGATCGAGGGCTTTGGCCCCGCAGGCTATACCCATTCCGTTTGCCATGTCGAACATGCCGCCGAGTCGGGCGATAAATGGGAAGATTTCTGCGCCAATCCGGGGCCGATCGTAGTGGGAGCAGTGCAGGGCGCGTCCTGTTTCGGCCCGGCCTATGAATATGCCATGACCATCGACACCGATCTGCGCCGCCGGAAAATCCGCGACAAGGTGCCGATGACCTTTGTAACCCCGGAGCCGTATATCGGCCATCTCGGCCTTGGCGGAGTGGGGGACACCAAGGGGATGCTGGAGAGCATCATGCGCGACCGGTCGATCCGCTGGATCACCAACGCCAAGACCAACAAGTTCGAAGACGGCAAGGTCTTCGTCACCGAGCATGACCAGTATGGCAATCCGGTGAAGGAACATGAGATCCCGTTTGCTTATTCCATGCTGCTTCCGGCTTTCCGCGGCATTCCGGCGTTGATGGGCATCGAGGGGCTGGTGAACCCGCGCGGCTTCGTCATCGTCGACGAGTTCCAGCGCAACCCGACCTATCCGAACATTTTCGGCATTGGCGTTTGTATCGCGATTGCGCCGAAAGAGCCGACCGTGATCCCGACCGGTGTGCCGAAAACCGGGTTCATGATCGAAAGCATGGTGACCGCGACGGCGCATAACATTCCGCTGATCATGAAGGGCGAGGAGCCGAAGAATCTTGCCACCTGGAACGCGCTTTGCCTCGCCGACTTCGGTGACGGGGGCGCAGCTTTTCTTGCCATGCCGCAGAATCCGCCGCGCAACGTCAACTGGGCGGGCCACGGCAAATGGGTGCATTGGGCGAAGCTCGGTTTCGAGTGGTATTTCATGCGCAAGGTGAAACGCGGTGTGTCCGAGCCGTTCTACGAACGCATGATCATGAAGATCATGAAGGTCAACAAGCTGAAGTCCTGATCCATCCGCACATGGATCGGCCCCCTCCCGGCGCACGTCGTCGGGAGGGTTTTGGTCAAAGGAAAAGGCGGCCGGGATGAGCCGCCTTTTTGAGATAAAGCGTTCTGCCACAAAAACTGAGACACAGCTTTTGGCGAAACGCAGTGCAAGATATGAGCGTTGTACGGGCCCCACCTTTATCTGATAGCTCAGGTTAAAGGCGGGGCGCTTTAGGCTGTGTGTTTCGGTGCGGATTACTCAGAGGCCGCGGGCGCGTCTTCGGGGGCGGGTTCTGCCGGAGCCGCATCCTCGGACACCAGCGCGCCATCGACCCAGTCGCCTGAGACAACGCGTCCGTCCTTGTAGGTGATCGTGCCGCGCCCGTTGGCCTTGCCCGCCACGAACAGCCCCTCATAGCTGTCGCCATTGGCATAGGTGGCCTTGCCGCGCCCCTGAATTTCACCGTCTTTCCACTCGCCGGTATAGGTGAAGCCCGAAGGCATCACGATGGTGCCGATCCCCTCGCGCTTGCCCGCGACGTAATCGCCCTCATAGACCGTGCCGTCGGGATAGGTGCCCTTGCCCTTGCCCTGACGCTGCCCCTCGACCCAGTCGCCCTCGTAGACGAAGCCATCGGCATAGGTCATCTTGCCGAATCCATGGCTTTGCGCGTTCTTGAACCCGCCTTCGTAGGTCAGACCGCCGGTATATTGCACGATCCCCTCGCCCTCCGGCACACCGTAGAGCCAGTCGCCCTCATAGGTGGTGCCGTTCGGATAGGTGATCTTGCCCTTGCCGTGAGAAAGGTCGTCCTTGAACTGACCGACATAGACCGAGCCGTCGGGGTAGGTGACCTGTCCCTCGCCTTCGATCCGCCCGTCGACCCACTGACCGGTATAGAGATAGCCGTCCGCACCGGTGAACGTGCCTTGCCCGTGGCGCTTGTCATCGTCGAACTGGCCTTCATAGATATCGCCGTTGGCATAGGTCACTTTGCCCATGCCCTGACGTTTGCCGGCCACAAGCTCGCCCTCGTAGACATCGCCATTGGGCTGGGTGATCTTGCCTGTGCCGTTGCATTGGTTGTCCACCCAGTTGCAGTCGAGCACCATGCCCTCGTCCGTGGTCAGGATGCCCTGACCGTGACGCATGTCGCGGGCCATTTCGCCGTCATAGGTCGCGCCCTCGGGATAGGTGATCTTGCCCTTGCCTTCCTTGACGCCATTGACCCAACCGCCTTCGTAGACATAGCCCGTCGGGCTTTCCATCCGGCCTTGGCCATGGTGTTTGGCGGCGAGAAAGCCGCCCTCGTATTTCACGCCGTTGGCATAGACCGCGACGCCGGAGCCGATGGCCTCGCCATCAACCCAGTCGCCCTCATAGGTGCCGCCATCGGCATAGGTGATCTTGCCGAATCCGTCCGGTTTGCCCTTGGCAAAGGCACCTTCATAGACCGATCCGTCGGTGAACCGTGCGATGCCCTGACCCTTGATCTCGCCCATCACCCATTCGCCGGTGTATTCGAACCCGTTGGGCAGCCGGTAAGTGCCGACCCCGTCCTGCAACCCGTCCTTGAAGGTGCCTTCGTAAATGCCACCTTCTTCGAACTGGTGGGTTTCCACCGGTCGGTCGTCCTGAGCCATGAGCGGTGTTGCGGTCAGGTGCGACAGCCCGATCAGGGTCGCCGCGGTCAGCGTAATGCGCATCCGTGTCACTGTAATCTGTCCCATCCCAGATAGTTCGGTCCGGTGCCTGCCTTGGGCGCTGTGCGCTTGGGTGGGCGGCTTCGGTCGTGCGCCAGACTAGGGGCTTGGTCTCCGGGCTTCAAATGTTTTTCCCGTGACCGGCTTTCCCTTGGGCGTCATTCTGCTAAACCTTGCCACAAGATATCAGGACGCACGAGTGCCATGACCGAAAATTTTCGCCTTACCCTCGCCCAGCTCAATCCAACCGTGGGGGCGATCGACGCCAATGCGCAGCAGGTGCGTGAGGCCCATGCCACGGCGAAGGCGGCGGGGGCGGATATGATCGTCTTCCCGGAATTGTTCCTCATCGGCTATCAACCGCAGGATCTTGTGATGAAGCCCGCGCTGGTCAATACGGCCATGGCGAAGGCCGAAGAACTGGCTGCGTTGACCTTGGACGGTCCGGCCATCGGTGTAGGCGCGCCCTATTTCTATGGCGATGCGCTTTACAACGGCTATTGGATTTTGGCCGGAGGGCGCGTCAAACAGGTGCTGCGCAAACATCACCTGCCGAATTACAAGGTGTTCGACGAGAAACGTCTTTTTGCGTCCGGCCCATTCGAAGGACCCTATGCCATCGGCCCGCTGCGCATCGGCTCGCCGATCTGCGAAGACGCGTGGTACGAGGACGTTGCCGAGGCGCAGGTGGAGAGCGGCGCGGAAATCCTTTTGGTGCCCAATGGCTCGCCCTATTATCGCAACAAATTCAACACCCGGCTCACCCACATGGTGTCGCGGGTGATCGAGAATGACGTACCTCTTGTTTATCTCAACATGGTCGGAGGGCAGGACGATCAGGTGTTCGATGGCGGCTCTTTCGTGATCAATCGTCACGGCAAGCCCGCGCATATCCTTCCGGCTTTCGAGACCTGTCTGCGCCATGTGGATTTCGTGAAAGAGGGCGGCAAATGGGTCGCCTCGGAAGGCGAGATCACCCATCAGCCCGACGAGTGGGAGCAGGACTATCGCGCTATGGTCCAGAGCCTGCGCGATTATCTCGGGAAGACCGGGTTCAAAAAGGTGGTGCTTGGCCTTTCGGGAGGGATCGACTCGGCGATTGTCGCCACGATTGCCACCGATGCCATCGGCGCGGAGAACGTGCATTGTGTGATGCTGCCGTCGGAATACACCTCGCAGAGTTCGCTGGACGACGCCAAGGACATCGCGACCCGTCTGGGATGCCGTTATGATTTTGTGCCGATCAGCCAGGGCCGCAATGCGATCACAGAAACGCTCGCGCCGATCTTCGGCGATCTGCCTTTCGACACGACCGAGGAAAACATCCAGTCGCGTCTGCGTGGGCTGCTGCTCATGGCGCTGTCGAACAAGTTCGGGTCCATGTTGCTGACAACCGGCAACAAATCGGAAATGGCCGTGGGCTATTGCACGATCTATGGCGATATGAACGGCGGCTATAATCCGATCAAGGATCTCTACAAGACGCGGGTGTTCGAGCAATGCCGTTGGCGCAATGCCAATCACCGCGACTGGATGAAAGGGCCGGAAGGGGAGGTCATCCCCGTGTCGATCATCGACAAACCGCCCTCGGCCGAGTTGCGCCCCGATCAGAAAGACGAGGACAGCCTGCCGCCCTACGAGGTGCTCGATGCGATCCTCGCAGGGCTGGTGGATCGCGAGGAAAGCGTATCCGATCTGGTCGAAGCCGGGTTCGACCGGGCGACGGTCAAAAAGGTCGAACATCTTCTCTACATCTCTGAATACAAACGCTTCCAGTCCGCACCCGGCACACGTCTGACGCCGCGCGCCTTCTGGCTCGACCGGCGCTATCCGATCGCAAGCCACTGGCGCGATCCGAGCTAAGTCGTCGGTTCAAGACGTCTCACTGAGCATCTCTCTTTTCCCGCGTTAACCTTAATCTGATTAACCTTAACGCGGAGAAAGGAATGCGGGGGATTCAGGGGGCGATCTCTCTTGCTCTGTGCGTCGCAGAGCGTTAGACAGCGCGCTTTCCATCTGGAGGCACGCCATGGAGCTTACTGTCGGTATCGACTTCGGCACATCGAATTCTGCGCTTGGCCTTGCGGTTAATGGCGCACCCTGGCTTGTCGAACTGGAGCCGGGAGAAAAGACCCTGCCCACGGCGGTGTTTTTCGATCCCAGAGGAAACATGCGGCTCGGATCGGCGGCGAACAAGGCGCTGATTGACGGTGAGGAAGGCCGTTATATGCGGGCGCTGAAATCCGTTCTGGGCACGTCGCTCCTGCGCGAGACGCGCCCCATTGGCGGCAAGCGTCAGAGCCTTCTGGATGTGATCGCGCAATTCCTCGCAACGCTGAAACAACGCACCGAAGATCAGCTTCGCCAACCCGTGACGGGCGTCGTTTCCGGTCGTCCGGTACATTTTCACTCAAAGGACCCCGAACGCGATGCGCAGGCCGAACGCGATCTGCGCGAGGCCTATGAAATGGCCGGGTTCAAGCGCATTCGGTTCCTCGCCGAACCGGAAGCGGCGGCGCTTGCGTCGCAGGATCTGAGGCCGGGAGAAATCGGCCTCGTCGTCGACATCGGCGGCGGCACCTCGGATTTCACCCTGTTTCGCAAGGACAAGGGGCAGGTCGACATCCTGTCATCCCACGGCATTCGCCTTGGGGGGACGCATTTCGACCGGACGCTGAGCCTTGCCCATGCCATGCCGCTTTTCGGGGCGGGGACCGAGCTCCGGCGCACACTGGGTGAGGGGCTTTTGCCGATGCCGACGCAGATTTTCAACGACCTGGCGAGTTGGCAGAAAATTCCGTTTCTTTACACGCGGGAGACGCTGATGAAGGTGCGCGATCTCTATGCCCACGCGGTTGAGCCGGACAAGCTCGCGCGTCTGGTCGAGGTGATCGAAGCCGAGCTTGGTCATGACGTGGCATTCGCGGTTGAGGCGGCGAAGATCGTCGCCAATGGCGGGGACGCCGCAGAGATCGACCTGTCGCTGGTGGAAAAGGGGCTGTCTGCGGCGCTGACGCCGGCGGCATTAGCCGAGGACCTTGCGCCTTATCGCGTGGAGCTTGAAGAGGCGATTTTAGAAACACTGCTCCGGGCGGATCTGGCACCGGAAGCGGTTGGGGCGGTCGTCTATGTCGGCGGTTCGTCCCTGATGCATGTGGTCGAGAAGGCCTGTGAAGCCGTGCTTCCCGCAGCGCGGCCCTTGCGCGGTGAGGCGTTCACGGCGGTGGTCGACGGTCTGGCGCTGGCTTCGGCTGAGGGCGCGTGACGCGCTCAGACCTCGACCAGTTCGCAGCCTGGTAAAAGCTGCTCGACCTGTTCACGGTTGCAAAGCTGGGTTCCGGGGGACATGACGGCGGACGAGGCCGCCGAGGTGCCAAAGCACAGCGCCTGCTGCATCGTGTCGCCTCGGGTGAGGGCGAGAGAAAATGCGCCGACGAAACTGTCTCCCGCCCCCACGGCAGAGACCACGTCTTCGGCGGGGATGGCGCGGGAGGCGTGCCAGCGTCCCTCCTTGTTGACCAGCGTCGAGCCGTCGGCTCCGCGGGCGACGATGACATTTTCCGCCACGCCGCGTGCCACCAGTTCACTGGCGAAATCGGCGGTGTCCTTGCGGGTGGGAAGTTTGCGCCCGGCGAGATCCTCTGCCTCGACATCGTCCATGCGCAGCACATAGGGATTGGCCGGGTTTTTCGTCAGCTCGTGCAGTGGCTTGCCGGAGGTGTCCACGAACAATTGCACGCCCTTTGCCGCCAGATGACGCGAGAGGCGCGCGGGGTAATCCATCGGCACTCCCGGCGGTTGCGAGCCGGACAGCACGACGACCCCGCCGAGCGGCGCGGCCTGCACGATAGCGTTGAGCGATTCATCGACCATCTCGTGATGCCAGTAAGGCCCGGGCATGACGAAACGATATTGCTTGCCGGTTTGTTGTTCGGTCACGGCGATGGATTGGCGGGTGGCGCCGCCGGTGACGGAAAAGGCGGTAAACCGCACATGTTCCTCGGCCAGAAGCCGCAACAGATGCGCGCCGGTTTCGCCGCCCACGGCGGTGAAGGCCGTGCTTTCGCCACCGAGGAATTTGATCGCGCGGGACACGTTGATGCCACCTCCGCCCGGATCGGCCTCAGGGTGTGTGCACCGCAGCTTGGGACCTGCGCTGACGGTGGCGGTCGTGGTGGACAGGTCCACCGTCGGGTTCAGGGTAATTGTCAGAATCTGGACCATTTTTTGCCAACCGTTTCGTATCTGCCCGAAGCGCGTGTCAGGGGCATGATTCACATGCCTCCCGACCCTAGCCTACCCCGGATAGCGTTAACAGCCCTGATGCATGTCAGCAATATCGGGTTCCGCGTCTGGTTTTTGCGCAACACAGAACCCGAACGCTCAGGCTTTGATCAGCTCTCGATCATGGTCTGATAACTGGCGGGGACATATTCGAAACTGCTGTCTGTCGCGCGAACGTATCCCAGAGCCGGGAAGGGCATGTGATAGCCGATGAAGGGCACGCGGTCCGTGGCCATCATGTCGAGCATTTTGCGCCGGGTCTTGGCGGCGGTGGCCTTGTCCGCGTCATAAAGCACTTCCCAGTCGGGATGGGCGAGCGAATAGATGTAGTGGTTGGCAAAATCCGCGCCGAGGATCAGGCGTTCGCCCTCGCTTTCGAGATGGAAGGCCATGTGGCCCGGCGTGTGTCCGAAGGCCTCCATAGCTGTGATGCCGGAAGCGACCTCAGAACCTTCTTTGAGTAGGTCGAAGCGGTCCTGAAGCGGGCGGATTTTGGCCTCGAACCCGTCATTTCCGGACATATCCCAGTGATCCATTTCGACGCTGCCGGTCGCATAGGCGGCATTGGCGAAGGTGGGCGCGTCGGCATAAATCCCGCCGATATGGTCGCCATGCATATGGGTGATCACCACGCGGTCCACCTGATCGGGGGCGTAGCCTGCGGCAGAGAGCGCGCTGACGATGCCCTCCGGGGCCAGTCCGGTGTCGAACAGGATCAACTCGGAGCCGGTGTTCACAAGTGTGGGGGTGAAAAAGAATTGCGCGGCGTCAGAAGGGATGAAATTCGCCTCCGAGGCGGCGGTGAACTCCTCATCCGTCGCATTCAGGCCGAAGATCGTATGCGGATCGGGCACGGTGCGGGTGCCCGCGAGCAGGGTTGTGACCTCGAAAGCGCCGAGTTTGAACCGACGATAGGGGGCGAGTGCAGCCCCCATCATCGGGGCTTCGGCACGGGCGGCGAAGGGCAGGCTGGCGGCCACGGGCAGGCTGGCCGCGCCGAGCAGGAGATGGCGACGGGACAGGAAAGGGGTGGTCAGGTGAGAAGTCTTCATGTGTGCGTCCTCCCGGAATGTTTTGAAACCATTTCCGGGAAGAATAGCACAGGCAACGCCCGCGCGAATGACATTTGCGTCAGGAGGCGCGCGGCCCTGGTGAAGGGATCAGTCGTATTCCCACCATTTGTCTATGGTGGCGATATCCTCGTCCGACCAGCCGAAGTGATGCGCCAACTCATGTACGGTGACATGCGCCACCATTTGCGTCAGTGTCACATTCCCTCGCGCGCACCATTCGTCGAGGATCGGGCGGCGGAAGAGCCAGATCGTGTCCGGCGACATCGGTTGATCCATCGTGGATTTCTCGGTCATCGGGATGCCGGTATAAAGCCCGGTCAGCTCGAACGGGTCTTCGATACCGATCTCGGCGAGCAGTTCCTCCGGTGCGAAATCCATCACGGTGAGCGCCACGTTCGAGGCGAGAACTTTGAATGCCGGGGGCAGTTCGGCCATGGTCGCCCGCGCGATATCCTCGATCAGGTCGAGATCGGGCGCGGATGCCTCAAGAAGCGGTGATGTCATGGCGATTGTCCCTATGAAATCCGTTGTGAAACTGCACCCGATATGGACTCTTGAGGCGTGATATGAAAGAGGGGGCGCAACAGGAGACAGAAAATGATCGTCACACGTTTCGCGCCCTCTCCCACGGGCTTTATCCATATCGGCAACCTGCGCTCTGCGCTGTTCAACTACCTGCTGACACGGAAAGCAGGAGGCCAGTTCATCCTGCGTCTCGACGACACCGATCAGGTGCGCTCGACACAGGAATATGCCGATGGTGTGCTCGAAGATCTTGAATGGCTCGGCTTTACCTGGGACCGGTTCGAGAAACAGTCGGAGCGTCTTGGGCGGTACGAGGAAGCCGCCCAGGAATTGCGTGACAAGGGGCGGTTTTACGAGGCTTTTGAGACGCCGACCGAGCTGGATCTGAAGCGCAAGAAACTCCTGAACATGGGCAAGCCGCCGGTCTATGACCGCGCCGCTCTGGCGCTCTCGGATGAGGAGAAAGACAAGCTGCGTGCCGAGCGTGGTAATGGCGTGTGGCGCTTCAAACTCGATCAGACCCGTATCGAGTGGGAAGACGGCATTCTCGGCCCGATTTCCATCGACGCCGCCTCCGTCTCCGACCCGGTGCTGATCCGTGCCGACGGTCAGTTCCTCTATACGCTCGCCTCCGTTTGTGACGATATCGACTTTGGTGTGACCAATATTGTGCGCGGTGCGGATCACGTCACCAACACCGCGACACAGGTTCAGATCATCGAGGCGCTGGGCGGCAAAGTGCCGTCTTTCGCGCACCACTCGCTTTTGACCGGCCCGCATGGCGAGGCTTTGTCGAAACGTCTCGGCACACTGTCCCTGCGCGACCTGCGGGCGCAAGGGGTCGAGCCGATGGCGCTTTTGTCGTTGATGGCGCGTCTCGGATCGTCGCAACCGGTCGAGCTTAGGACCTCCATGGAAGAGCTGATCGAAGGGTTCGATCTGTCGCAATTCGGGGCGGCCCCGACCAAGTTCGACAGCCAAGACCTCTTCGCGCTGACCTCCCAGATCAACCATGCCCGTCCCTTCTCGGATGTGGCGGATGATGTGGCCGCGCTTGGCGTGCCTGCCGAGATCGCGGAGCCGTTTTGGAATGTCGTGCGGGAGAACATCACCGTCAAAGCCGATATGGCCGGTTGGTGGGAGTTGTTCCGCGATGGGGCAACGCCGCTGATCGCCGATGAGGATAAGGAGTTCATCGGGCAGGCTTTCGAAATGTTGCCCGAGCCGCCCTATACGGCCGAGAGCTGGAAAGAGTGGACGACGGCGGTAAAAGAGGCGACGGGCCGCAAGGGCAAGAGCCTGTTCATGCCGCTGCGCAAAGCCGTGACCGGCATGGAGCGAGGCCCGGATATGTCCAATGTCATGCCGCTTTTGCAGAAAAAGCCGACGCTTTAAGCTCTTCTGTTCACTTTCACACAAAAAGCCGCCACGGAAATCTCCGCATGGCGGCTTTCTACTGCCTTTTTGTCGTAAGTTTCCTATCGGAAACATTTCCGGCTTGCCCCGAATCCATGGCTCGCATAACGTCGCCACAATATCGTGCGTCGGGAGAAGGGGTGAACCCCTACCGAAGGAGCAACCGCCCCGGGAAACTCTCAGGTAAACGGACCTTCGCGCGATCAAAACTCTGGAGAGAGGGGTGTTTTGCCTCCGCCGAAGGGATAACGATCTCAGGCACCAAGACAGAGGGGGCATCATGCAGGGTAACCTGCCAGAGTGATGCCGGGCGTGGTGCGTCGGCAGGATGCAAAGGGGATGTTATGGCCGATCAAACCAGTGCTCTGAACCGCACGCCGCTCTACGATTTTCACGTCGCGCAGGAGGCCAGAATGGTGCCCTTTGCGGGCTACGAGATGCCGGTGCAATATCCGCTGGGCGTGATGAAGGAACACCTGCACACCCGCGCGGCCGCCGGGCTGTTCGATGTGTCGCATATGGGGCAGGTGATGCTCACCTCGTCCGAGGGGATCGAGGCGCTGGCACTGGCGCTGGAAAGCATTGTTCCTGTCGATGTTTTGGGGCTGAAACCGGCGCGGCAACGCTATGGAATTTTCACCAATGAGACCGGCGGCATTCTCGACGATCTGATGATTTCGAACACCGGCGACGGGCTTTTCCTTGTGGTCAATGCGGCCTGCAAGGCGGAAGACATCGCGCATCTGAACGCGACCTTGCCGGATCATGTGACGGTGACGGAAGTGACCGACCGCGCGCTTTTGGCGCTGCAAGGCCCGGCGGCGGAGGCGGTTTTGGCGCGTCTGGTGCCGCAGGTGGGGGAGCTGAAATTCATGGATTCGGTGCGGATCACCGTCGATGCCGTCGAGTGGTGGATTTCGCGCTCTGGCTATACCGGCGAGGACGGGTTCGAGATTTCGATCCCTGCGGATATGGCCGTCACCGTGGCCGAGAAACTCGTGGCCATGGATGAGGTCGAGCCCATCGGGCTTGGCGCGCGTGACAGTTTGCGGTTGGAGGCGGGGCTGTGCCTCTATGGTCACGATATCGACACGACGACCTCGCCGGTCGAAGGCAATATCGCCTGGGCGATCCAGAAGGTACGTCGCTGGGGTGGTGCGCGTGCGGGTGGTTTTCCCGGTGCGGGTCGCATCCTGAGCGAGCTTGAAAACGGCGTATCGAACAAGCGCGTGGGGCTGTTGCCGCAGGGTCGCGCGCCGATGCGCGAGGGCACGCCCCTTTTTGCTTCTGCTGAGAGCGCGGATCAGATCGGCGTGATCACCTCCGGCGGGTTCGGTCCTTCGGTCGAGAGGCCGGTCGCCATGGGCTATCTGCCCTCTGCCTATTCCGTGGACGGTACGGAAGTTTTCGCCGAACTGCGCGGCAAGCGTCTGCCCGTGACGGTTGCGCCGATGCCGTTCCGCACCTCTACTTACAAACGTTGAACACTTAAGGGACCGTAAACACATGGCCGCTGATATCAAATTCACCGAAGAACACGAATGGCTCCGCGTCGAGGACGATCTGATCGTTGTCGGCATCACCGAGCACGCCGCCGAGCAACTGGGCGATGTGGTGTTCGTCGAACTGCCGGAGGAAGGCACCACCGTGTCGAAAGACGACGAGGTCGTGGTGATCGAAAGCGTCAAAGCCGCCTCCGACATTTTGGCGCCGCTGGATGGTGAGATCGTTGAAGTCAACTCGCCGCTCTCTGACGATCCGGGCAAGGTGGGTGAAGACCCGATGGGCGATGCGTGGTTCTTCAAAATGAAGATCGAGGATATGTCCGCGCTGAACGATTTCATGTCGGAAGCGGAATACAAAGACTATATCGGCTGAGGATTTTGAGCGTGGCCTATACCCCGTCGAGTTATAACCCCTATGATTTCGCCAACCGCCGTCACATCGGCCCGTCTCCTGCGGAGATGGAGGAGATGCTGAAGGTGATCGGCGCGCGGTCTCTCGATGCCTTGATCGACGAAACCGTGCCGATGGCGATCCGCCAGATGGCCCCGCTCGACTGGGCGCCGATGACCGAGCATGAGGTTCTGGGCCATATCCGCAAGGTGGCCAGGAAGAACCTCGTGATGACCTCGCTGATCGGGCAGGGGTTTTACGGGACGGCCACGCCGCCCGCGATCCAGCGCAATATCCTTGAGAACCCGGCCTGGTACACGGCCTATACGCCCTACCAGCCGGAGATCGCGCAAGGGCGTCTGGAGGCTTTGCTGAATTTCCAGACGATGGTGTCGGACCTCACGGGGCTTCCGGTTGCCAATGCCTCCCTCCTTGATGAAGCGACCGCCTGCGCTGAGGCGATGACCATGGCGCAGCGTGTGGCGAAATCAAAAATGGGTGCATTTTTTGTAGATGAAAACTGTCATCCGCAAAATATCGCCGTCATGGAAACCCGTGCAGCCCCCTTGGGGATCGAGATCATCAAGGGCAAGCCGGAAGATATGAAGGCCGGAAAAGTCTTTGGCGCGATCTTCCAATATCCGGGCACTTACGGCGAGGTCGCGGACTTCACCGACCAGATTGCCGCGCTGCATGAGGCGAAGGCCGTCGCGATCATGGCGACCGATCTCATGGCACTGACCATGCTCAAAGAGCCGGGCGCGATGGATGCGGATATTGCCGTCGGCTCTGCGCAGCGCTTTGGTGTACCGATGGGCTTTGGCGGCCCGCATGCCGCCTTCATGTCCTGCAAGGACGAGATGAAACGCGCCATGCCAGGGCGGATTGTCGGGGTTTCCGTCGACGCCGCCGGCAACCGCGCCTATCGTCTGTCGCTCCAGACCCGCGAACAACATATCCGCCGCGAAAAAGCGACCTCGAACGTCTGCACCGCGCAAGCTTTGCTCGCTGTCATGGCCTCTTTCTACGCCGTGTTCCACGGTCCCGCCGGGTTGCGCGCCATTGGCGAACAGATTCATGCGAAGGCGGTGAAACTCGCCGAAGGGCTCAAGGCCGAGGGCTTCAAAGTCTCGCCGGATGCCTTTTACGACACGATCACGGTCGAGGTCGGTGCGATGCAGGGCGTGATCTTGCGCTCTGCCGTGGCCGAGGGGCTGAACCTGCGCAAAGTGGGCAAGGATCGCATCGCCATCGCCATGGACGAAATGGCCGATGACGAGGTGATCGCCAAGGTCTGGCGCGCCTTCGGTCATGAGGCGGAGGTGCCGAAAGGCTTTTCGGGGCTTGGTTTCCCGGAGGCTCTCGTCCGCAAAACCGCCTATCTCGAACATCCGATTTTCGGCATGAACCGGGCGGAGGGCGAAATGATGCGCTATATGCGCCGCCTCGCCGACCGCGATCTGGCGTTGGACCGCGCGATGATCCCGCTCGGGTCCTGTACGATGAAGCTGAACGCCGCCGTCGAAATGATGCCGATCACCTGGCCTGAGTTCAACGCGATCCACCCCTACGCGCCGGAGGATCAGTCCGAGGGCTATCGCTACATGATCGACGATCTGTCGGCCAAGCTTTGCGAGATCACCGGCTATGACGCCATGTCGATGCAGCCCAATTCAGGTGCGCAGGGCGAATATGCCGGGCTTCTGACCATTCAGGCGTATCATCGTGCGAACGGGCAGGGCGGGCGCAACATCTGCCTCATTCCGATGTCCGCGCACGGCACCAACCCGGCCTCCGCGCAGATGGTCGGTCTCAAGGTCGTCGTGGTGAAAACCGCCTCGAATGGTGATATCGACCTAGATGATTTTCGCGCAAAGGCCGAAGCGGCGGGAGATAAGCTCGCCGCCTGCATGATCACTTATCCCTCGACGCACGGCGTGTTCGAGGAAACCGTGAAAGAGGTCTGCAAGATCACCCATGATCATGGTGGTCAGGTTTATCTCGATGGCGCGAACCTCAACGCTTTGGTGGGGCTCGCGAAACCCGGTGAGATCGGCTCTGACGTGAGCCACCTCAACCTGCACAAGACCTTCTGCATCCCGCATGGCGGCGGCGGTCCCGGCATGGGGCCGATCGGGGTCAAGGCGCATCTCGCCCGTTTCCTGCCCGGCGCGCCGGACGGCTCCGGTGAGATGGGGCCGGTGTCAGGGGCGAATTTCGGCTCGGCCTCCATCCTGCCGATTTCCTGGGCGTACTGTATGCTCATGGGCGGGCAGGGGATCACGCAGGCAACGAAAGTCGCGATCCTCAACGCCAACTATATCGCCGCGCGCCTGAACGAAGCCTTCCCGGTGCTCTACAAGGGCAAACAGGGGCGCGTCGCGCATGAGTGCATCGTCGATCCGCGCGGTTTCGAGAAATCCACGGGCGTGACCGTCGATGACATTGCCAAACGCCTGATCGACAGCGGTTTTCATGCGCCGACCATGTCCTTCCCGGTGCCCGGCACGCTGATGATCGAGCCGACAGAGAGCGAGACCAAGGCGGAACTGGACCGGTTCTGCGAGGCGATGCTGTCGATCCGTCACGAGATTGAACAGATCGAAAACGGCGAGCTGCCACAGGACAACAACCCGCTCAAACACGCGCCGCATACGGTCAACGATCTGGTCGCCGAATGGGATCGTCCCTATCCGCGCGAACAGGGCTGTTTCCCGCCAGGCGCGTTCCGGGTGGACAAATACTGGCCGCCGGTCGGGCGTGTCGATAACGCCTATGGCGACCGCAACCTGATCTGCCTCTGCCCGCCGCCCGAAAGCTATATCGAAGCGGCGGAGTGATCAGCGCTTTTGGAGCCGCAGGTCATCCTCGGTGAACGAGATGCCCTGCGGCTCCAGCCATGCGTTGAAGCGGGAAATCTTTTCGTCCATCGAACAGGTGTTGGTTTGCCGCGCCATCTCATCGGCGTAGGCTTCGCGCAAGCGGGCTTGCTCCACGGGGGTCAACTCTCGGAAGGGTGTCATTTTGGCCTCTTGAACCGGGTTCCGTCAGGGTACATATATTCTTTAACATGAATATGAAGAGGAGGCAGGCCATGGCCGCAACCCTTGAGAAGACCGATGTGAAACTCGCTTGCCCGACCTGCGCTCAGGTCAACCGTGTGCCTGTGGCGAAACTTACCGCCGGGCCGAAATGTGGCACTTGTGGCGAGCCTCTGATGTCCGGCAAAGTCTCTGAACTGGACCCCAAAACGCTGAACGCCCTGTCGAAAAAGGACGATCTTCCGGTGATCGTCGATTTCTGGGCGCCGTGGTGTGGGCCGTGCCGTATGATGGCGCCGGAATTCGCCAAAGCCGCCGAGGCGCTCAAAGGCAAGGCCCGCTTTGCCAAGATCAACACGGAGGACTACCCGACCGTGTCGATGAAGAACGGCATCCGTGGCATCCCCGCGCTGATCCTCTATCAGGGCGGCAAGGAAGTGGCCCGCATCGCCGGCGCTCGCCCGGCCCGTGACATCGTTGCCTTCGTCAAACAGAACGGCAAACTGCCGGCCTGACAGGGGAGGATTTCCCGTGCCGGAGTGCTTGACATCTCGGCACAAAAAGTCCAAATCAACGGCCAGTGTGGGGTTGTAGCTCAGTTGGGAGAGCGCGTCGTTCGCAATGACGAGGTCGTCGGTTCGATCCCGATCAACTCCACCAAAATTCCCAATTGTTGTTGTCATTGGACCATAAGAGTGCATATTTGGAGCATAAACGTGCATCTCAGTGTCAAGAAAATTCTGAGACACAAGATATAGTAGATGTTTCGCAGGTCCAAAACAAACGCGCTCCGTTTTCAGCTCTCTCCGAAAGGTCTCCGATGTCCGAAAGTCGCTATGGCGTGATCTCTGGAGTGCGAAGTGCTAAAGATCGGCAGCTCGCGATTGCACGGCTTGCATCTGAAGGTATTCCGACGGACCGGATTCTTAGGGCCGACCCAGAAGAGCCAAATGCACCGCCCGTCTGGCTTAACGATCTGAGTGCAGACGCGGAACTCATCGCCCCGTCTCTGAGCGACCTCAACCTTTCAACACAAGGCATCGCCGCCACGGTCGAGGCAGCGCGGGAGTTGAGCATTCATATCCGCTGCCTTGATGATGCATTCGACAGCCGAAACGATTGGCAATCCCAAATCGGTACTCTGCTGACCGGCCTCAACCGTCTGGACCGCAAAGGTTTCTCCGACCGCACCAAGATCGCACTGCAAGAAGCCAAAGCCCGAGGCCAACGTCTGGGACGTAAGCCGAGCATGACAGATCTGCGAAAAGCCGTCGCCATTCAAATGATCGAGGCAGGGTACAAAGGGACAAAGATATGGAAAACCCTCGCGGTTCTTGAAGGCCCGCCGATCAGTCAGTCAGCCTATTACCTCTGGCAGAAAACATGGTTGGCTGAGAGGAAATGATCAGACGCGGAGGGCGGAAAGCCGTCATTCGCTGCGTGCGCAAACGTCAACATTATCAAAGCGAAGAGCAGCCATAACCCTCGACGTTGAGGAGCAAGGGTTCGGAGCTGGGCCAACTCGTTTCTCGAGAGACCGCTTTACGGCGGAAGATGGTTGATCCACAGCCGGAGGCGTCGCGGGGTTTGATGCAAGCTTTTGGATAGGGCTCCAAGTGTGCCAGGGCACACGCGGAGGGAATGTGGCGGCCTATGGACTACATATGTGTGGGCCGCCTCAACGCTCTTCTGTGAGGGCACTGAGCCGAATGGCTGAGACAGGCTTCCTGCTCGGTTCACGAGATCACGTTCGGACAGCCAGACTCGCGAAAACGGTCCCACACTTGCAATGTGTATCGTATTGCGCTACACATTACATCAAGATCGGAGGTGGCCAATGAGCAAGCAACAAAACGGGCACCCGGGGCCTTACATTCGGGAAAAGGTGATTCCAAAGGCAGTCTCTGTTTCGGAAGCAGC
Source organism: Celeribacter persicus (assembly GCF_003050785.1). Classification (GTDB taxonomy): domain Bacteria; phylum Pseudomonadota; class Alphaproteobacteria; order Rhodobacterales; family Rhodobacteraceae; genus Celeribacter; species Celeribacter persicus. The sequence goes on along the minus strand of NZ_QAOH01000021.1, from coordinate 16,996 downwards.
AAAGACACTCAACGTTGGTCGTCCGGCACTTTCAAACCTTCTGAATGGACACTCGGCATTGTCCCCGGACATGGCGGCTCGGCTTGAACGCGCATTTAACGCCAATGCCGTCGAACTGTTGGCCATGCAAAGTGCTTTCGATTATGAAAACTCGGCGGCGAGCAACGAGTTGGTATCGGCTCGCACCTATGTTCCGCCGTTCCTGAAATTCCGGGCCAATGAAATAGAGCAATGGGCGTCACAACACAATTCGAGAGCTAGGCTCGCAGTCTTTCTGCGAACCCTTGTTCATTCGACCCTCGGCGATGCCGAATTTGTTGATTTTCCAGGGAATGACGATTCCGAACGTCCCGGCTGGGACGGCGAGGTACGCTCCGACAGTGGGAACCCTTGGGTGCCTGTCGGGACTTCCGGGTGGGAGTTTGGAACGAACGCCAAAGTCACACCAAAGGCCAACAAGGACTATGCGAAAAGCGTCGCTGCCGCTCCGGAAGAGATACGAAAGAACACAACCTTCGTGTTTGTCACGCCTCGCCGGTGGTCTGAGAAAACGAATTGGTGCAGGGACAAACAGGACGAAGGTCTCTGGAAGGACGTCCGGGCGTATGATTCTAGTGATCTGGAGCAATGGCTGGAGAACTCTATCGCCGCCCAGGCCTGGCTCGATTCCGAGTTAGGGAGAAGCACGCGCGGGACCAAATCGCTCGACACATGTTGGCGTGAATGGAACGCGGATTGCGATCCTTCGTTCACCGCGTCGATCTTCGACGAAGTGCTCTCAACCCAAAGAGGCAAGATCGTCGACCGTTTGACCAAACACCCAACGAAGCCAATCCGTATCGCGGCAGATTCTCAACAGGAAGGTCTGGCGTTTGTGCATTGCCTTTTGCAGGCAACAGACGAGAAGACCGCTGCGCTTCGGGATCGCTCTGTCGTCTTCACCGAACCCGGAACAATCTCAGCCCTCGCCACGAACGCGCCGACATTCCTACCTGTGATTTGCCGGTCGGATCTAGAAAAAGAACTCTCCCAAACAGGGACTCGACTAGGTGGGATCATCATTTCCCCACGCAACATGGTTCAATTGGATGCTGATGCAACAATCGACCCGTTAAGCTGGAGCGCGTTCGACAAAGCGTTGTCCGACATGGGATTGGGCAGGGACGCGATAGAACGACTCGGCCATGAATCTGGGCACTCATTGACGGTCCTGCGGCGAAGACTGTCTCAGAGTTCTGCCCTGAAGACGCCTGACTGGAGCGAAGATCAGAATCTAGCGACCACGCTGTTTCCGTTGATGTTAGCCGGCGCGTGGAATGCGTCAAACCCTGCCGACCAGTTCATCCTTTGTCACCTTGCCGGCAAGTCCGAATACGCAGAACTGGAGCACGCTTTTTCGGCGCTACTTCAATTGGACGAGGCACCGGTGTGGGCTGTCGGCAGCTTTCGCGGTGTGATCTCGAAGATCGACGCACTCTACGGGGTAACCCGCTGGGTTACCGCCGACAGTTTGAAGCGTTTCGAGGAAGCGACCGAGCTTGTTCTTTCCGAGCGCGATCCGTCCTTGGACTTGCCCGAAAAGGACCGCTGGGCGGCTGGCATCTATGGTAAGACACGAGAAATCTCGGGGGCACTTCGTGATGGAATTGCCGAGAGCCTTGTGCTCATGGCCATCCATGGCGCAAACCTCTCAGCCGCGCGGACTGGCATTTCGTTGGATGCGGTCGCTGCACGTCTGGTGAAGAACCTTCTTCACCCACTCTCCGATGAAAAGCTTGAATCGCACAACTCAGATCTTCCGTTGTACGCCGAAGCTGCTCCCGAGACCTTCTTGGAAATTGTCGAGGAGGATCTCGCAGAAGCCTCACCGAAAGCGCTCGGAATTCTCCGTCCTGCCGAGGCGGGCTTGTTTGGCTCGAATCCTCGCACTGGGCTTTTGTGGGCACTCGAAAACCTGGCCTGGTCGCCGACCTACTTCGCACGAGTGATCGACATACTTGCCAAACTCAGTGAGGTCGAGATCGACGACAATTGGCTGAACAAGCCGATCCACTCCCTTGAGTCGATCTTTAGAAGCTGGATGCCTCAGACCGGCGCCGATGTCGAACAACGCAAAGCGGCCATGTCCCGGTTGGCAAAGTCACACCCACGCGTGGCCTGGACGCTGATTGTCGACCAGATTGCGCTAGGTTCGCGAACGGGTGATTACAATCATAAACCGAGATGGCGTGACTACGCATTTGGATATGGAGAGCCAGTGACCTATGGTGAAAGTTGGAACTTCTCCGAGCATTGTGTTGAGCTTGCTATCAATTGGGAATCCCACGACCGACACACGCTCAACGACCTTGTAACGAACATACTTGGCATCGCACCGAACCAACGGGCGGCGATCTGGGCAAAGGTCGATGAGTGGGCAACGGGCGCAAGCGATGAAGACAAGGCATGGTTCCGTGAGAGAATTCGAGTCTCGTTTCGTCGCACTCAAAAAAGAGTGAAAAACAAAAAAGACGATGCTCCTGACAATGGTGAAAGCGAACAGATAGACGCCGCGCGGCTGTGCTTTGAAACGCTAGAGCCAGAGGACGTCGTTTGGAAACATGCCTGGCTGTTCAAGTCGCCTTGGGTGCAAGAATCCTGGGATGACATCGATGACGGCGCCGATTTTGAGGAAAGGGAGGCCTGGGTCGAAAAGAAGCGGATTGAGGCGTTGAAGGAGATCACGTCACATGCCGGTATCGGTGGCATACTGCGCCTTGCCGCCACTGGAGAGGCCGCATACGTCATCGGGTTCCTCTGCGCGCAACAGACGCCGGATGTCAGCCAACAGGAAGTGTTCCTACGCGCCGTTTTAGCCGACGGTTCCATAGCGGATTCATTGATGCGTCGGGAAGTTGTTTCCGGTTTCCTCGCCGCATCGGAGCGAGACGGTCGAAGTCTGATCAATTCCCTGACGGTTAATTCGGACCCGAGCACGGAAGTGCAACTGCTTTGTCTCGCTCCCTTTTCGCGCGAGATTTGGGAAGCAGTGGCTGAACGGGGCGACGAGGTTTCGCGCGAATATTGGAAGGTTGTCATTCCAAGATGGCAACGACAGACAGAAGCCGATCTAGCCAGAGCCCTTTCGGAACTCCTCGATGCCGGGCGTCCTTTGACGGCCTTCCAATTCGTCCACTTCGATCTAGAACGCGTAGGATCGGATCAGCTGTACAGAATGCTGGAAGAGGCGCCGCGCTCAAACGAGGCGGCCACCCTGGCAAAAAAACTTGATGGTTACGCCATCCGCAAGGCAATTGAAATATTGACCGCGCGGGGCACGATTGGGTCGGAAAAACTCGCGCAGCTGGAGTTCGGTTACCTTGGGGCCTTTCGATATGACCAAGGAAGGGCGGAAAACATTGAACGGCAAGTCAACAGTGATCCGTCCATCTTCTGCGAGGCCATAGCCTTGGCATTCAAAAGCGATGACGCTCCAAAAGGCCAAGAGGTATCACCTGACGACCAGCGCCTCGCCGAAAACGCATACCACCTCCTTGATCTTCTCAAGGGGATTCCTGGACGCAACAAAGAGGGCGAGATTGAAGCTGAATTGCTCGAAGCATGGGTTTCCAAGGCACAGAAGATTTGTGCCGACCTGTCACGCTCGAAGATTGCCGACTACAAGATCGGAGAGCTACTTTCCAACGCTCCCAGCGACGCGGATGGTACATGGCCATGTGAACCCGTGAGAACGGTTCTGGAGCATGTGATGTCGAAGCGCATGGCAGAGGGAATGGTTATTGGGAAATACAACGCACGGGGTGCGCACTTTCGGGGTGAGGGCGGCGCCCAGGAACGCGAGCTGGCGGAACGGTACGAGACCTGGGCGAAGGCGTCCGACTACACGCATCCGAAGGTCGCCGCCATGCTGCGCCAGATGGCTGATCGATACCGTCACGAGGCCGACTGGCAAGACGACGAGGCAAAGATCAGGAAGCGGTTGCGGTACTGATCTCTACCCGAAGTGAAGGGTCATGTATAGCCCCAACCCATACTCCGAATACCTGTCGAAGCGGGAGCAAAAGGCCTTCAAAAAACGCGGAGTACCGACTGGCCGAAAAATCGAGATCATAAAAACGCTTTCGGAAGAAGCTGGTCTCGGGGTGGGATCAATTTTCGACGAATTTTACAATAGCCAGCTGCGAAATGCTATCAGCCACTCGGATTACATTTTAACCGAAAATGGTTTCCGTTGCCGCGGCGGTATCAGTGGAAACAAAGGCTTCGAGATCTCGTTCGAAGAACTTGATCGGATCCTTCTTTCCGCAAAAGCATTCGTTGCTGCTTTTTTCAGCATTGAACAAAGCGCCCGACGTGTATGGGGAGACCAAGCAGGAAGGGCAATTCCCTATGACGCCCACTACAAGGGAATGATGGAAGTGCTTGCAGACCGTGAGGGCCTCATGTGCGGCTTCAGAGTACACTGGCCCAACGGGACCGACTCCACCTATCGACGCACAGAAGATGGGATTGATATGGTGAATTGTATGTTGTCAGCTCCCCACAAGACCGTGGATTTGATGGTGGGTATGTACGCCCGCAACCCAGGCGCCTTCAGCCCGCTCGTCGAGAAGGACGGGCTGCCCGTCTACACGAACAGGGAAGGCAACGTTGCGCCATTGGAATGGCCCGGTGACGGTAGTGGAGATTGGCGTGGATAGGCAGGTGATTGAGAGACGAGTTTGGGCTCGAAGCAGACTTGCGGCGGCGCGGCATGCTTTGTTCGACTTGATCGCCTTTAAGCGTGGCGAGTGTGGTATGATCGGGTGTCGGCATGCTGCCGAGGACGTGGTGGGCGTGGTGGATGGGAGCAACCACTATGCCAACTACAAACCTGCCTGCAATTCGTGCATGTCGCCCAGCTTGGAACAAGGGGCGGATCGTCGGCCAGAAGCGACCGCTTGCACCGAAACACGTCTGGGCGATCCGGGTTCGTCTTGAGATCGCGCAGAAAATCCGAGAGCTGGCGCTATTCAATCTCGCCATCGACAGCAAGTTGCGGGGCTGCGATCTAGTAAAGCTCAAGGTCGCTGACGTCTATGCTGCCGGACAGGTCAAGCACCGCGCTTCAATCGTCCAGAGCAAGACGCGTAAACCGGTCAGCTTCGAGATCACCGAGGGAACGCGAAAGGCTGTCGCGGCTTGGCTCGAGGATCCCTTGATGATCGGATCGGAACATTTGTGGCCTGGCCGCTTCCACGAGCGCCTGCATATTTCGACGAGGCAATACGCTCGCCTGGTGCGTGAATGGGTGAGCTCAATCGGCCTAGAGCCGAGCGCCTATGGCACCCACTCTATGCGGCGCACCAAGGTCGCGCAGATATACCGCAAGACCGGCAACCTACGCGCGGTTCAGCTTTTGTTGGGCCATACGAAAATGGATAGCACGGTGCGCTATCTCGGTGTTGAACTCGAAGATGCGCTGACCATCGCCGAGGCGGTAGAAATCTGAAGGCAAAGGGCCGTCTTAACAGACGGCCCAAAGCCGACCTTGCCCATCAAGTCAAAATGCTGCATTGCGCTCCGCCATTGCGGCCGTTCATGCAGAGCGCAGCATTTTGCCAGCTCAAACGACGGTCTGCGGCCGTTTCGGATAGTCGCTGCACCCCCATTAATGCTCAGTCTATCTCAACACACCCAAATCAACGCTCCAGAAGAATTCGAACTGAATACCCTGACAGCTGATCCACTTGGATCGGTCCAAACGTCCAGAAATCTCGCAGTACTTCTGCATGCGGGTGGCCGTAACTACGGCGTGGCTCAGAGCTGAATACGCTTGTCTTCGGCGCAACAAGTGCTGCAAGGCCGTCGTGCCAATTGACCCTCGCACCATGATGCGCAACCTGAAATACGCTAACGCGTCTTGCGCGGCGCGCATCAAGGTAACTCTCCAAATCTTCCCACTTTGCGGCACTATTCAGGTTCCCATCGCCCGTTAGCAGGATCGCACCTCTCGTTTCATGTTCCTTCCAACAGCCGCAAGCGCCGATAAGTCGGTGATACAAACATTCGCAATTACAGATACTCTGCCCCGCCCAAGGGCCAACTGCACCGCCATAAAGCATCAGACTGACATTGTTCATGGCCGCCCCACGACCAAAGGTCGCCTCATAGAGCGTCCGCAGTTCATCAAGAGCGCTTTGCCGTTTGTCTTCGTTTCCGTTCAGCAGCGATCCTCGATACGATTCCACTTTTAACGCAAACCCGAATGGGTCATCAGGTACTGTAGCGGGATCATTGTAGGGCAGAAATTCCCAAACCCCATGGATGACAATTGTTTTACCAGATCGCAGCATCCGAACGCGATGGTCCAAGTGACCATATGCCCCTTCCAAATCTCCGTACGAAACGGGTTCGCCGGGCCCGGACGGCTTGTCGGGGTCATCTAAGTCTTCGGGCGGTTCGGGGGCTGCTGTCGGTTCCGTCGAGAATGGCGGCCCATCTTCGTTAGAGGGCATAACGAACAGGACCTGTTCAAACCCTTCACCCGCTTCCTGGATGAAGTATCGCACGGGGTCGACATAGAACAACATCTCGGGGTCTTCTGCCCTCAGCCCTTGTTCAAACCCGATCAGCAGCCGGTGCCACAGGGGTGCCCACGGTAGCATTACCGTCTTGGCGCCGATCTTATTCAGCAGTTCAACGACACCGCTGATGTGGTCATTGTGGAAATGCGATAGGTTGAGAAGGTCGATTTTCTCACCTTGGCAATCACGTTTCAGATCGTCGATCGCGTTGGTGACCAGCCGCTTTCCCGAACTGGAACCACAGTCATAGACCCAGCGATATGGCCCCACTGGAGCCGGCCTGGGCGGTCCGCCAGTATCTACAATTCGGCGGGGTCGTCGTGCGGGAGGCCAGAACTCTACCGAACCGGTGACAAACAAGCCTTGCCCGACTGGAAAGAACCGATGAACCGCGCAAATTTTGGTCATGCGTTGACTGCTTTTACAGCAAGCTCCATGGCCTCGTGCAGCGCGGAGTCGAGGAGTTTGCTGCGGGTAATGGCGGTGAAGTTGGCCTCCGGCTGATCGCATAGGGCCATCAGAGCATCGAGCTTGGTCGTGATGCAGTGTTGTTCGGCGAGGGGCTGGAGGGGGCCATACTGCCTTGTCGCCTGTTTCATAGCTCGACTCTCCTTCAAGTGCGTTGGTACTAGTTGATTGTTTAGTAAGATGTATTGATATCAAAGGCAAAGCGAACGGCATTCAGAAAGAGCCATGACGTAGTTACTATTTCGTCAAGAAACGCGCTTCATCTTGGTGCGCAAACCTTCAGACCAGTCCTTCAACGACTTGATGTCGGCCATGACTTCGGATGGCTCCGGTGGCTCGGGATCATGGCCGCGGGAAGGATCATGCGCATCGACGAAGTCACAGCACTTTTTGAATCCATTTTGGAAAGTTTGGACATCTCCCTCTTCCAGGGCTGTTACACGCTTCAAATCCTTGGTGTTTATGTAATCTCGGTGACGCACCACGACATTGGCAAATACGATGTCTTCTAGCGCCCGTTCCCAAGTCGCCCGCAATCGACTGTAGAGCGAAGATACTGCCGTTTTGTAGCCCTCGTCGTTGTTCTCCTCGAACAAGCGCTTTGCAGCGCGGGCTTCTTTTTCAATTTTGTCAATCCGATCTGGAATACTAGAGGCCGTCCACGGCAAATCCTTGTTCACGATGCCAACGACATCCTGTCCGCGCGAGAGATGCGCCAGCGCAGTCGGCGTATTTCGCTCCGAAGCCAATTGCGCCAGATCGTTTACGAATATCATGTCATGCGTGAACACGATAACCTGCCGCACGCCGGCTTCCTTTGCCAGGCGCTTGGCGACTTTTGAGCGCCAGCGATGATCGAGTGATGAGACCGGATCATCGAACACAAGCGCCGATGTATGCGATGCATTGGCTAGTTCGGTGAGGTATGAGGCCAACGCCACACAGGTCTGCTCGCCCTCACTGAGCACATCATGGACCTTGGCCTTGGGGTTGGCATAGAGCTTTACCTCGTATTGCGGTGAACCGAATTTGCCTCCCGAGCGCACGACCTCAACCCGTACGCGATTGCCAGCCAGCGCGACGATCTCTTGTTGGAACCGATCGCGCATACGCGGCGTGATCAAGTTGTCGGCGATTTCGTTCCCGAGCCGCGTGATCGCCGTGGTGGCAGTGTCGCGCAAGCAGTCTTCAATGCGCTTTAGCTCTGAGAGCCTCGCGATCTCTGTTTTTGCGATATCCAGAAGCTCGTGACTTTGTTTCCGATCCTGCAGATTGGCCTGTTCGTTGAGTACGGCTTCTCGTGCTTCGCCCCCGGATGCGTCATTGAGAGAAGCCGCATAGGCGCGGGTATGCGCGGCTTCCGTGTTTACGGGCTCCGCGACGGATTCAGGCAAAGCCAACGGAGTCGGAACATCTTCGCCGGAGAGCCGCGCAAGCGTTTGCACCTGCACACGCCGCGTAAGCGCGATGAAGCGCAGTACTTGCCTTGCGAGCGCGAAGTTGCCGGCTTTCAAACTCCGATAGGCCGCAGAGACTTTGTTTACGTGAACGACCACAGCGCGGAATTTTTGCTCTGCTTCCTTGAAGACACGCTCGGCCTCTGCCGCTTTGGTTTCAGTGTCCTCCTTGATGAAGTCCTCAAAGCCAAGCATCCGCGCGGCAGTGGGCTCGTCGATCTCCTGATGGCACAGAACGCAGATATCTCCTGACGATGGTGGAAACGCTGTACCGGCGCTCTTCGCCACTTGCGAATATGCTCTGGCGGATTCCCAGAGAGTCCGCCAGACGGTTTCACCAACGCCCTCAAGCGCCAATCCGGAAAATGCATCATGCGCTGCCGTGTTGGCGGCCATGCGCATGTCGTCAGCACCTTTTTTCGTCGCATGAAGCGCCTGAATGGCCTCGCTATTCAACGCCTGCTCGATCCGCTTCAAATAGGATTCCAGTTGATCGAGCTGAGCCGCGTAGTCGCGCTGCGCTTGCGCCGCCACGGCGGGGTCTTGAGCGAGATCGGCCTGAAGCTTGATAAGGCGCGCTTCGTCCGCATCCGAAAAGGCTGTCTTGGGCGTTAGGGCAGCGATGTCGGTATCATGACGAAGCGAAGACAGGGCTTTGCCGAGGGCAGAGCGGCTTGACCAGATCGGATTGACGAAAACAGAGTTACGCTTTTGCTCTAGTGTTTCTTTCTCGGTTGTCAGGCGTGCCTTAATTTCCTGACAGACACCGGCGAGGTCATCCGGAATATCAAGGCCGAAGGGGCGAAACCAAACCTCGTTCTTCTTCTGAACATGTACCGAAGCCGCATCCCGGTCGAAGACCGTGATGGCGGAAAGCATCTCTGCGGCCTCGCCCTCATCTTCCCATGCGACCGTTTCCGCTGCGCCGCTGGTACGGGTTATTTTCAGATCGGCCTTTGCTGTGCGCGTCGGTGAAACGCTGTAAACATCAGGTATGATCTCGCCAGCATGTCGTGAGCGACAAGCCTTTTTGAGAATCCGCGTATAGCCAGATTTTCCGGTGCCGTTCTGCCCGTAAACTATGGTCAGTCCGGACTCTTCGAAGTTCAGGGTCTGGCCGGTTGCGAGCTGGTTGACACCAGATACATTTGCGATGCCGGACAGGGAAATCGACTCGCCGGCACCAGGATCAACCGGCAAATGGTCCTTCGAGAGTGGCTTGGCTGCCAGCGTCACGGTCTGATCGCCATGCTCTTTCTTGCAAAGTGCCAATAATTCCTCGAACGCCTCTTCGTCCGGATAGCCGTTCAGGACAATGCGGCGCAGCGCATCGCGTTGCCATAGCGGGCGGCTCTTCGACCACGCCAGAATTCGTTGAGGGACAGTATCGTCGCTTTTCTCAATACTTGCACTGTCCGACATCACCGTATTGCCCTCTCTCGCAAAACATACTTATCAAAATCAGAAGGCTACAAGTGCCGTGTCAATGACGGAAGCCTATTCCTTAGTTAGCTGTTGAAAATGTCAAAGGCGCAAGAAGCCTTTGCGTGCGGATGTATGCGCGACGCCGATGTCAGCTAACGTTCGAGGCAGTTCGATAGCTTGCGAGTGCTGCGAACGGCCGCTCTCCGCCCTTTCAGAAGTTCTAATGTCTGCGGCGTAGAATGAGCACTTACGGCGAACGGTAAGGAAATCAGTGGCGCGGTCCTTGGTCAACCGAGTGATGCTGGATGATGTCAGGTTTGGGCCGCTTCCCCATCCACTCTCAATGGAAATCCCGGCTTGGAAACAACCGCTTGGCCTGCTCCCTGGGGTGACGCGCACGGGATGGGTAGCGTGGGGGGCGGGGGGCGTCGTCGGCTTGTGGCTGGGTGATGCCGATGGCGTCGTCGAGCGGATGGCCCAGCTCTGAGAGCTTGTGCGACAGGTCTTCGATGTGATCGGCGATGAGGTGGACGACGATGCCTTCGCGCTCCAGCCGACCGGTGACACGCAAGAGACGCCCGCCCATGACGATGCGGCGGAAACGCTCGTAGACCTTGGGCCAGACCACCACGTTGGAGACGCCGGTTTCGTCTTCGAGCGTCAGGAAGATCACGCCCGACGCCGTGCCGGGGCGTTGCCGGGTGATGACGAGACCGCAGACGGTGGTGCGGATGAGGGGCGCTGTTGGCAGGCGGTCGTGCGGCGTCAGGTTTGGGAGCGAGGGGCGCAAAAGCTCCATCGGATGGGCGCGAAGCGTCAGGCGCAAGGCGACGTAATCCTCCACGACTTCCTCGCCCAGATGCATGTTGGGCAGGATGACTTCGGGTTCACGAATGCCCTCACCATCGAGCGGATCAGAAAACAACGGCAGCGGCTTCGGGGCCCGGATCGCGCGGACCTGCCACAGGGCATCGCGGCGCGTTAGTCCCATGCCCATAAAGGCGTCGGCTTCTGCCAGCCGTTCGAGCACATGCGGTGCGACGCCTGCGCGGAGCCAAACACTTTCCGGGTCTTGGTAGCCGTTGCCACGCGCTGCTGTGATCCAACCGGCGTCCTCTTCGCGAAAGCCTTTGATTTGGCGAAACCCGAGGCGCAGCGCCAGCGCCCCGTCGGCCCGACGCTCCAACAGGTTGTCCCACTCGGAATGGTTCACGCAGACGGGGCGCACCTCGACGCCATGTTCGCGGACATCCCGCACGATCTGCGCCGGGGCGTAGAACCCCATTGGCTGGGAATTCAGCAAAGCGCAGGCGAACACAGCTGGGTGATGGCATTTGAGCCAGGACGACACATAGGTCAGCATGGCAAAGGCCGCCGCGTGGCTTTCGGGAAAGCCGTAATCCGCGAAGCCTTCGATCTGGCCGAAACAGGCCTCCGCGATCTCTTGGCTGTAGCCATTCCCCATCATGCCGCGCACAAACCGGTCGCGGTGCTCGCCGATGGTGCCCATGCGCCGGAAGGAGGCCAGCGAGCGCCGTAGCTTGTCGGCCTCTTCCGCCGAATAGCCCGCGCCGACGACGGCGATCTGCATGGCTTGTTCCTGAAATAGCGGCACGCCAAGCGTTTTGCGCGTGACCTCTTCGAGCGCAGGACCAAAGGGTTCGGGGGCCTCCAATCCCTGCCGCCGTCGAATGTAGGGTTTGACCATGCCGCCCTGAATGGGACCGGGGCGGACGATTGCGACCTCGATCACCAGATCGTAAAACGTGGCGGGTTTCATGCGCGGCAGAAAGTTCATCTGCGCCCGGCTTTCGACCTGAAACACCCCCACCGCATCGGCGCGTTGCAACATCTCATAGGTTGTGCGGTCCTCTTGCGGCACGGTGTCGAGGGTGAGGCGCGTCTTCTCATGCGCATCCAAAAGATCGAAGCTTTTGCGCAGGCAGGTCAGCATCCCGAGGCTCAGAATATCGACCTTGAGAATGCCCAAAGCGTCGATGTCGTCCTTGTCCCATTCGATCACCGTGCGGTTTTCCATCGCCGCATTCTCGATGGGGCAAAGCTCGTCGAGACGCCCGCGCGTGATGATGAAGCCGCCGACATGTTGTGAGAGGTGGCGCGGAAATCCAATGATCTCGCCGATGAGGTCTATGGTCTGCGCCAGCCGCCGGTCCTTGGGATTGAGGCCCAGTTCTATCGCCCGCTCCATATCCGCGCCGGAATTGGTCAGCCCCCAGATGTCGCCCGACAGTCGCGCGGTGAGGTCTTGGGACAATCCCATAACCTTGCCCACCTCGCGGATCGCGGCGCGGGTGCGGAAATGGATCACGGTCGCACAAAGCCCGGCGCGGTGGCGACCGTATTTCTCATAGATCCACTGGATCACTTCCTCGCGGCGCTCGTGTTCGAAATCCACGTCGATGTCGGGCGGCTCGCCGCGGTGCCGGGAGATGAAGCGTTCGAACACCATGCCGATCATGTCGGGCGACACATCGGTGATACCGAGAAGGTAGCAGAGGATGGAATTGGCCGCCGAACCGCGCCCCTGGCAAAGAATGCCGCGCGACCGCGCTTCTTGCACGATGTCATGCACGGTGAGGAAATAGGGCGCGTAGTTGAGTTCGCCGATCAGGGACAGCTCCTTGTGCATCAACTGATGTACGCGCTCGGTCGCGCCCTCCGGATAACGGCGGCGCAGCCCCTCGCGCGCCAGCCGGTCCAACCGGTCCTGCGGCGCTTCGCCCTCCGACATCTCATCGGGGTATTCGTAACTGAGTTCCGAGAGATCAAAGCCACAGCGCGCGGCGATCTCCAAGGTGCGTTTGAGCGCCGCCGGGTGGTTGCGATAGAGCCGCGCCATGTCGGCGGCGCCCTTCAGACGGCGTTCGGCATTGGGCAGGGCCTTGGTGCCGATCCGGTCGATGGTCAGCCCCTCGCGCAGACAGGTCAGCACGTCCGCGAGCCTGCGCCGCCGTCCGTGATGCATGAGCACATCGCCCACCGCGACCATCGGGGTCGAGCACCGCAGCGCCAGTGCGGCACAGGCGTCGAACCATCTCTGATCGGAGCCATCATAGCGCGGGGCGGCGCCGAGAAAGACGTAGCCGGGGTAACGGCGTTGTAAGCGCTGAAGGGCGGGTTGAGCACGCGTTAGGTCCTTCGGGGGCAAGGCAATGAGGATCATCCCCTGACAGTCTGTCTCAAGATCGCTCAGATCAAGATGGCATTCGGCTTTTTCCGCCCGCCGCTTGCCCAAGGTCAAAAGCCGCGACAGCCGGTGATAGGCCGCACGGTCGGTAGGCAGTGCGAGCCATTCGACAGGGCAATCGCGCAGGACGAGGCGGCTGCCGACGATGAGCTTCGGCAGCTTTGGAGTCAGCGGAACAGGGAAGTCTTGCGGCGCCCCAATCTCTTGTCGCGAACAAGGATCGACCTGATGCGAGGAGCGCACGCGAAGCTGTGCGGCGACCTCTTCGCGGAGTGTCTTGAGCGCCGAATAAGCCCGCACAACGCCCGCAAGCGTGTTGCGGTCGGTGATCGCGATGGCCTCTAACCCCAGCTCTGCGGCACGCAGCATCAGCTCCTCGGGATGCGAAGCGCCTGTAAGGAAGGTAAAGTTCGAGGTGACGCACAGCTCGGCGTAGGAGGTGGGCTGGGGTGGAGTATTTTCGGCACAAAGGAAACTCATGCGAATTCTCCTTGTACGAACCAGCCGGGGTTTTGCGGCGTGTGATAAAGCCAAAGGCGGCGTCCCTCGCGAGTTTCGATCCGCCAATAGTCGCGTACCCCCGAGCGCCATGCGTCATTCGGCAGCCACCATTCCGGCGCGATGCGTTCGGGGCCGGTGGCGCGCCCGGTGGTAAGCGACATGCGGCGCCAACGAAACCGCGCGGGAGGCTCGGCGCTATGACCGGCAATCGGTTCGGGCGAAAACAGGCGCAGGGGACGCGGGCGCAGGCAGGACCATGCGCTGTCGGGCGTACTGAAGGCGGCGGGCGCGATGGCAAAGCTGCGCTCCGGGATGTGGCTGTCGGCGGGGAGGAAACGTTGAATGTTTTCCAGCCCGATGCGCGTGCCGATCCGGGTGATCAGGTCGTTGAGCTGATCGGGGGAGGTTTGTGCATTGCCGATCTGCTGCACGGGGAGCGGTTCGACCTGTGTGGCTTCCAGCCGAATCTGATCGATGCCAAAGCCCGCATCCACCTCGCTCACCCCGCGCTCGAACAAAGGCAAAATCCGCTGCGGATCGCGCATCGGCGCGGCAAGGCGCAGCTCGACCTGTTGACTGCCCTGATCGACTCGGCGCAGGGTCAGAGTGAGGCGACGCGCGCCCATTTCATGGCGGTTGAGCGTGTCACAGAGCGGGGAGAGAAGCCGGGCGGTGAGGCCCATCACATCTTCGGTCAGGCCGACGGGCTCCGGTAGACTCATGCGGGTCGCAAAGCTTGGCGGTTCGCTTTCGGGCGTGACGGGTTCGGGGATGTGACCCATGGCTTGATCGAGGCGCAGTAGCAGGTCAGGGCCGAAGCGACGGGTCAGCGGCGCACGGGCGACGTCCGCCAGATCGCCAATGCTGCGCAGGCCGAGGCGTTGCAAGGCAGTCACCATCGTTTCATCAAGACGCAGCGCGGTTACTGGAAGATCGGTGAGGGCTTCCTCTCTCGTTCCAAAGTGCGCAAAGGCCCAAGCCGCGCCACGGGTCCCCGCGCATCCCAAACGGAGCGTCAGTCCCGCCCGCATCGCGCGATCTTGAATATCCGCCAGCATCTCCGCTTCCCCGCCCCAAAGATGCGTCGATCCGGTGACATCCAGCACCAAGCCATCTTCGCCATCACGCCCCACCCAAGGGCAATAGCGCGTCGCCCAACGGCGCAGCATGGCGAGGAACCGGGCATCGAGATCGGGGCGCGCGGGTTGGCTGATCAGGTCGGGACAAAAGGCGCGGGCGTCGGCAAAGCTCATGCCGCGCGTCAGGCCCAAGCCTTCGGCGGTCTCGTTCAGACAATAAATCCGTTCGGTGTTGTTCGACTTGAGCGTGATCGCGAAGGGGCCATCAACCAGACGTGCGCGCAGAACCCGGTCGCTCGCCAACCGGGGAAACCACATGCACACGACGCGTTTTTTGATCCCATCGAACATTCCAGGCACCACATGTTCCCGATTTGTTCTTTTTAATTTCCCATCGCATCAGAGTCGAGTCCTCGCTTTGTGTGTCAAAGATCGGCGCGGCATGCCAACGGGTCTCGGCGGCGTTCGACCCCATGCCTTCGGGAATGATGCAAAGCCCCGTGGAGCCGCCTGCCTTGGCCGCGAGTTGCAACCGCCGCCCCTCGCGTAGGTTTAGCGGACGGGTGATTTCGATGACGACAAAGGGGAGCGCACCGTCTTTTAGCACCTCTTCGGCGACGGCGAGCGCATCGGTTTGATCCTTGGGGCGGGCCAGCAACAGGCGCGCTGGATCGAAGATCGGCAAAAGCCCCTGAGGCGTGATCGTGTCAGAGTGCCAGCTTTCTCTGATCCAGAGGCACGCGCCTGCCGCAGCCATGGCGGCGAAGCTCATGGAACTGGGACCATAGACCTCATGCACCCGCGCGCGGCGCAGGGGGAAGATGGTGTGAATATCGACTCGCATGAATGGAACGTAATGGGAACATCTGCATTCGGCAATTGGGCCTAAGTTGGGAGGCGATGTCCGGCATGACGCTCAGCGTCAAACAGGGATGACACATTCCGGCACACATGGTACGCAGACACATGACTTAGATTTTCCATCTCGCTCGCACGCCAACACGGACTTCTCCGTGACCAGTGTCGTGCGCCGATGAAAGGAAAATCTATGGATCGTTCTAAACTTCCGCCACTCCAAGGCCGTCGTTTCGACGTTGAGACACTGCAATACGACGCGTTGAAATTGGCGCGACAGGCCGACAAGGGGCCGACGTTTTTGCGTCATCATGGCAGGATTGCCTATGTCGTCATGACAGAAGACATCTTCGACCAACTCTGGCCCGATCCGCGCAGAGCGTGGAGCGTTGATGAAATGCCGCTGCACATTCTCCAGCTCTTGGAGCAGGGCTTGCAGGACGCGTTGTCCTCGACAGGGGAAGATTCAGATACTTAAGAAACATATCAATGAGGCGCTGGCTATGGATCGTTAGCGCCTCAATGCCTCGCGTCCACAGGGAGACATTCAGACCTGTCTGCATCACTCCTCTTCAACGGAAATATGCCGTTCTTGCTCAAGAAGCGGGCCTACGCCCCGGATATGTGGGTTTCGCCAACTGATGCCACCCGCCCGGTTGCGCATAAAATGTCCCTGTACCCAATGTGCTCTGCGTTTGGAGCGTTCCCCTTCGTTTGCTTTGCTCTCACTGTAAGTCGCTTCAAGCTGACGTTTTCCAAGCTCGCCTAGACTGACCTTGATAATGGATTTATTGGGTAGTGCTCGACCTGACTTTTGTGCCCTTCGCCTCTCTGCGCGCGGATAGGCTGGCACTTCCTCTTTTTCCAGCATGGCCTTGTGCTCGAACAGGATTGACATGCCAACAGCCATTGCCAGGAAACCGAAGCAGAGACGCTTTTCCTGTTTAATGGCAGCTTCTTCGGTAACGCCATCCCCATTCGCCTGAGCCAGAGCAAATGTCGGCGAATGCAAGATATCTACCGACGCTCCTCGTGATCTGAAGATCAGCAGGTTTGGAAACAAGCCATCTTTGTTTACATGATAAATTTGAGTATAAAGCGTATCCTCATCTTGGGTGATCAGCGCGGCAGGCCAATCGCCCACTTTCGGTTCTGGCACGGTCAGCAACATCGCAGGAAACGGCAGGCGGACGGAGCTGAACATGCTGTCGAGACCGTCCCTTTGCATTTGAGCCGAAAGGTTGCCCAGCATCATCTCGGCGCTTTCATCAATCTGGTAGACCTGCGCAATATCGAATATCTCACGTTGTCTCTGCCCATGAAATTCAAGGGATTCGAGTAAATCGGGAGCGAGTGAAGCCCGATCAATGCTTTTTAAATGGAGCAGAATATTCGGATATAGATCATAGAAATGAAGCAAGTTGGCGAGCATTTTTC
>NZ_QAOH01000020.1 GCF_003050785.1 Celeribacter persicus | reverse complement strand
GCTGCAATACACCAAGATCGCGCGCATCCACATGCGCATATCGTTCTGAACCGCCGCAGCAAGGATGGCGAAATGTTCTTTCTCGGGAAGGATCACCACTTCAACTACGACGCTTTTCGCGAGGCGATGGTCGAGGCGGCCCAAGTTCATGGGATCCGCCTTGAGGCGACGCGCCGTCTGGATCGCGGCGTCACGACCTACCGCGCCGAGATCGATGAAATCTACAAGGCCCGCGACGAGGGCCGTCCCCCTGTCGAGCGCCAGAGAACCGGCGCTGACCTGGCGGCCGCTCTGGAAACCGTCAGGCGCAACGCGTTGATCTACCGCGGGCTCGCGGCGGAGGCGTCACGTTCGAATTTCGACGACGTGGCCGAGGCGCTCGAGAGGGCCAGCACCATCCTTGCCAGTGGCGGTCAGATTCAATCTGACGGAGCCATCTACATGTCCCAAGACGAAGCAGCGTTCGACACGTTGATCACCGAGTTTTCTCAGAACATCCGCCAGATCGAGGCGGCGATCGACAGGGCGCCGGCGGCCGAGAGGCCGGTGATCGAGCGCAAGCTGACCGACGTTCTGGCCTCGGTCGCGCATTTGAACCCGCTCGGGGATCGCTCCGCCGCCCTGATCGATGCCCCGTCCCGGGACGGCATCTATGCAAGGCCAAACGCCAGTGAAGATCACCTCGCGCGTCTTGACGATGGCGAGGTGGCGCCAAAGCTGGCCGAGGCGTTGCAAGGCACGGGCATCGACGCCGAGGCAGTGGCCGCGCGCCTGCGGGAAGGGGCAGGCAATGCCGCATTGGAACGCCAGTGGCTGGCACAGGATCTGCAGGCGATTGCCAAAGCGAGCGACCTCGATCTGGAGAAATCTGCTGACCGGGAAGACGCGCTCGACCGGCTGGAAGCCGTGCATGTTCGGTTGGGCGATGTTCTGACCGATGTACGCGTCCTGCGTGCGCCAACCGAGGTCGACGAGCTGGATGACGCTGAGGAAGTGCTCGGTGAGCGGTTGGCGGCACCGGGGGGTGATCTCGAGAAGGACGGGCCCGACATTTTTGCCCCATCGGAGCGGCAGGCGTTCAGGGCGCTGGTGGCGCAGTTCCGCCGGACGGATTTCGATCATCCGTTCTCCGACGACCCGTCCGTCCGGCGGGCGGGCGCCGTGGAGGTTGAAGAGGCCCGCGCCGCGTTCGACGCCTACGCGCAGAAATCGCCGCAACATGCCGAACTGGCCTCAATGGCTTGGGAGCAGATGACTGACAGTCGAATGCCGCCGCAATATGCGGTATCGGAGCAGGACCGCACGCTGCATGCTGGCGACATGGACCTCGCCTTGCGGGATCCCTCGGATCACCTCGGTCCGATCACCGAAGAGCTCCGCACCCTCGCCCGCTATCGCACGAAGATGCCGGATGATGAGTTCGGGCAGGCCGTCCAGGACGAAATCAATCACCTTCGTTCGCTCGGCGCGTCGCGTGCCTATATCAGCGAACGCAGCCTCATAATCGAGGACCAGGCGCGACAAGACTACGCCGAGCGCCGGTATCTGGAAGAGACCGCGCCAACGGTCATGGCCTTTGTGCAAAACGCCGACGCCGGGGATCCGATATCCGAGGCAGAGCGACATGACATCGTTCGGCAGGTCAACGAACGGCTAAGCCCCGACGCAATCGACGCACTGCGGGCCGGTAACGCGGACGTCCTGGACAAATTCACCGAGGATCCGCTGCGACAGCTCGAACTCGCCAAGACCTATCTCCAGAGCAGCGAGGTCACTGCGCACGGCCCGGCGATGGAGCGCGTTCTCGATGCATTGGCCGAAGAGCAGATCGAGGCGCAGCGCGCGCGCCACGTCGCGGCACATGGTGAGAAGGGGATCACCCATGGATAAAGGCAAGATTGCCCTCGGTGTGTTGAGCCTCGTGCTGGTCGGTCTCGCCATGGGCTATGTCGTGGCGACCGGCTTTGTCATGTTCCGGTACGGGCTCTCACCCACGCGTTTCGACGTCACCCTGCTTGCCCGCGAATATCGGGGTCTGTCTCAGTCTGCACCGAAGGACTTCCTCTGGGTGAACCTCATCCTTGGCGGCTTCGGCCTGGCATCGCTGATGCTGAGTGTCACGCTTCTGGGGGATGCATTGACTCGCTTCGGGACGACGCATTGGCAGACCCGCAGCGAGATGAAGAGGAACGGTTTCTTTGCCAAGCCCGGCGGCGGCTTCCTTCTGGGCAAGCTTGGCTCCCCGAAATCCAGTCGCCCGTTCCTTGTCTCAAAAACCTTCCCCCACGCGCTGATCGTGGCGCCTACAGGCCGGGGCAAGGGCGTGGGGTTCGTGATCCCGAACCTTCTGACCTACAAGGGTTCGGCCGTTGTGCTCGACGTGAAAGGCGAGAACTTCCGCGAGACCTCGCGCTTCCGCGCCAGCATGGGCGACAAAGTCTTCCGCTTCGCGCCGACCGACTGGGACCGCCCAACCCACCGCTACAATCCGCTGGCGCGCATCGCGGCCATGACCAATCCCGACCGGCAGCAGATGGAGCTGAAACTCACCGCAAAGCTCTTCCTGCAGACCGACAATGAAAAGCTGAGCGGGCTTTTGGCCGGGGGTATCGACCTCTTCGTGGCGGCTGGCCTTCTGGCCTTCGAGCGCGGCGTGCCGACCATCGGCGAGATCTATCGCATCACCGCCTCGGGCGGCGACAAGCAAAAGGAATACCTCAAGCGCGCACAGGAGGTGAAGAACAAGTCGGCCAAGCTGATCTTCGAGCGCATGGCCTCGACCAACAACGACACCCTGACCTCTTACCTGTCGCTCCTGATGACTTCGGGTCTCGACACCTGGGACAACCGTGCGATCGACGCGGCCACCGCGACCTCGGATTTCTCCTTCCGGGACATCCGGCGTCGCCCCCACGCGATCTATCTCGTGGTCGAGTCCGAGATGATCCGCCCCCTCGCCCCGCTGATCCGGCTGTTCTTCTCCGACCTGATCGCCTCGCTGCAGGCGCAGGAGCCTGGGGACGATGAGCCCTGGCCAGTAATGATCATGCTCGACGAATTCGACCGCCTTGGGAAAATGCCGATCGTCGCCGAAAGCATCAAGACGCTGCGCTCCTTCGGCGGCAACCTCGCCATTGTCACCCAGACCATCCCGGCGCTGGACGAGATCTATGGCGAGAACACCCGCCGGTCCCTGCAGGGCGGCGCCGGTGTGAAGCTCTACCTCACCCCGTCCGAGCAGAAGACCATCGAGGAGTTAAGCCAGGCCGTCGGCAAGACCACCAAGCGCGTGGTGACCCGCTCCCGTGCTGTTGGACGCAATCCATTCGAAGGGCGCAGCGTCTCGGAGAGGACAGAAGATACCCCGCTTCTGACAGAGGATGAAGCCCGGCGCATGGACCTCGACGAGGTCATCCTCGTGATCGACGCGCAGATGCCGATCCGGGCAAGAAGGGTGAAGTATTTCGAGGACCCGGCTTTGAAGGTGCTGCACGCCGGGCAGTCGGGGAGTTTCCCGTATCCGGACGAGGACGGGCTGCGGCGGGATCGGCAGATGTCTGAGACCCGGGAAACGGTGGAGAGGTTGAAGCAGGAACTTCAGGAAGTGCGGGCGGCTGCAGGGGCGCAGGGGCCTGAGACAACTGCGCCGCCCAAAACCTCCCGAACTCCCTCGCAAGAACCGCTCGATCCCAAGCCTGCGTCGTCGGGTCGGGCGCGAGGGAGGGCCGCACGGGCCGCAGCGGGTGCCGCAGGGTCAGATCAGCTGTCATTCGATCTGGCTAAACTGGGGATCCAAGAGGCAGCAGACAGGTCAGTCTTGGCGGCAGCTGTTCAGACGACGCGATCAATCATAAACATTCATGGTTAATTGATGGCCGCTGCAGCGCGGACAGTCTCTTCCCGGCTTTCGAAGAAGTGCAGATGGATCGCAAATCGGAATTCCCTAACCGCCTCATGTTGCTATGGAGTCGGTCCGACCCTCCATGATTCCGGTCCGGTGATGATGCCTGACGCCCGTGTGGACCTGGTCGCATATTGTCGTGCCAATTGGCATGGCGTGCGCTCGGCCCAATTCCGAAATCGGGCAGAACATGCTCTTTTTCAGTGACCGTCCGACCTTCAACTCGGAAAGATGAAAAGCAGATCCCGACAATCGGTCGAAATCAGACCAGCATGTCAGCCGACGCGGTCATCTCGTTCACCCACGCGATAAGCGCTGCGGGTTCGGGCGGCAACTGGGTTGCCATCCCTTCCGCGAAACTCTCGAAGGCCGGTCGGTTGAGCGCGTTGAGGCCGACGAGAACGGGGATATCCATCGCGACAGCCTCGGCGATCACGCTGCGGAACCCCCGCCCCTCGGCCTCGTGTTTGCCGAACTTGTTGACGATCAATAGGTCGGCGCCGGAGGACAGGCTGGCCGCAACCATTGCGACCGCCGTTTCCAGAGCGGCCGGGTCGAGGCGGCACCCCCGCGCCTGCGGGCCGAGGTCCTGGCTGATGCGCAGAACGGTACCAGCGGGCAGCACCCGCACATCCATGTCGCAAGGGCCGGCGTCGGCGCGCTCGCTGTTGATCTGGACGGTGCCGCGACATCTGAGGCCCCTGGCCGCGAGATCCGCTGCCAGCCGTTCAAGCACCAGATCCGTATCGCCGCGTCCCGGCGCCATCGTGTAAGCAAGTTTCATGTCCGGGCTCCTTCAGGATTGGCAGAATGGTTGGAATTCGACCAGAGCACCGGCAGGCAGGCTCTCAGCATCGGCGGGCAGGAAGATCAATCCATCCGCAGCGGAAAGCAGGCCAACACGGGCCGAATGGGTGGCATCCTCGAAACCGACGATCTCGCGACCATGGGCATCGAAACCGGCCAGCGTGGCGGGCCGGAGTTCGCAGCGCCCGGGCTTGCGGCGGATCGGGCCTGCGGTCACGACATGCCGCCGGGTCGCGGCGAGTCCCTCGCCGCTCAGTGCACGGACCAGCGCCAGTCCGAAGACTTGCCACGTCACGAAGGCCGATACCGGATTGCCGGGCAAACCTAGCCAATGCGCCTTGCCGATGCGCCCGACCGACACCGGCTTTCCCGGTTTGATCGCGACGCCGCTGAACAGGGTTTCGCCGCCAAGAGCCGTGACGGCCGGCTTCACATGGTCTTCTTCGCCCACCGAGATACCGCCCGTGGTGATGACCAGATCGGCCCGCGCCGCCATGTCGCCCAATTGACGGACAAGACCGGCAAGGTTGTCGGCACCATGATCCGAGGCAATGATGTCGACATCCGCAGTTGCAAGGCTTGCCGTCAGCATCGGTGTGTTGACGTCCCAGATCTGGGCGGCTTCGCGCGGGCCCCCGGCGCGGCGCACCTCGTCGCCGGTGACCAGTAATGCCACGCGCAGCTTGCGCCGAACGCGCAGGATTCCCGCGCCGGCAGCGGCGCAGGCGGCGATCTCCCTCGGGCCGAGCCTCTGCCCCTTGTCGAGGACGGTCGCGCCGCTGGCCATGTCACTGCCCGCACGGCGGATGTTCTTGCCCAGTTCAGGTCGGCGCGACAGATGAATGACGTCCCCGTCACGCAGGACCTCCTCCTGCATCACGACCGCGTCCGCGCCATCCGGGATTGGTGCGCCCGTGAAGATCCGGACCGCCACGGCGCCGGCAACCGGTGTCGTCACCGCCTGCCCGGCAGGCACGCGTGCAACGACCGGCAACACCCAGGGGCCGACTCCAGTCAGGGCCGATGTCGCAATCGCATAGCCATCCATCGCCGCATTATCGAAAGCCGGTGCGATGGACCGGGACCGGACCGGCTGGGCGAGAATGCGGCCAAAGGCGTGGTCGAGCGACAGGGCCTCGGTCCGGCCGACCGATACTACATACCCTGCAATCCGGGCGAGCGCCTCATCGATGCTGATCAGCGCGTGAAGCATGTCCTGACTGTCACAGCCGCAGCCCGGTGACGCGATGGCTTGATGGATGGTCATTGTGCTGCCTCCTCGGCGGAATGGGTAGGCTGGAAATGCCCGGGCCCGATGCTGCAATCGAGATCACGCAGGCGCCCGTCCTTGAGCCCGTAGATCAGGCCGTGCACCCGGACATCAGCCCCGCGCCGCCATGCCCTCTGAAGGATCGGCGTCTCGCAGACACGCCGAACGCCCTCGACGACGTTCAGTTCGGCCAGCCGATCACGTTGTCCTTCGAGGTCGGATTCGCGCCCCAGATCGACCGCGTAAGCGCGGGCCAAGCGCCGGATCGGCTCGAGCCAGTGATCGGCCAGACCGTGCGGCAGATCCTCGGTCGCGGCCTTGACCCCGCCGCAGCCATAGTGGCCGCAAACGATGATCTCGCGCACATGCAACGCATCGACCGCGAATTCCAGTGCTGACAGGAGGTTCATGTCGCTGGAATGAACCACATTGGCGACGTTACGGTGGACAAATACCTCTCCTGGGTCGAGGCCCGCGACTACATTTGCCGGAACGCGGCTGTCTGAACAGCCAATCCAGAAAAATTCTGGCTTCTGTATTTCTGCGAGACGGGAAAAATAATCTGGATCAGCTTCATGCTGTTCACCGGACCATGCTATGTTATTTTTGATCAGCATTTCCAGCATTATTCAGGCCTGCATGTCTTCGATGCGGCGCCTGATCATCGCGTTCCGCAACTGAACGATGTCATCACTGGTCAACCGGACCCGTGCAAAGGGAAGAATGATTGCGTTTTCGACCAAGAGGTGCCTGCGCAAGCGATCAGCAAATTCTCGAAGATCGTCCGCCTCGGGCTCTGTGGCTGCACGCTCGCCGTCCCGAATATTTGCCAAATGCGACTTCAAGAGTGGAAGCATGCCAGAGAGCAATACGTGTTCGTCTTTCAGCTGGTCGAGAGTCGAAGCGACGTCGTCTTCTGGCAAGCATCTTTTGAGCAGCAGTTCACGAAGGTCGTCATCTTCATCGTGAATGAGCAGGCCGATTTCATGGTCCAGAAATGAGATGATCCTGGATACCTGCGCTCGATCCGGCACTTCTGCGTGAGCGAGATGGTTTATCGACTCACAGATCGACCGCATGTGCATATGGTCTTCCTTGATGAAATCCAGAGGGTTTTCCATCAGATCGAGGTTGGTCGGCTCAATATCGACGTCGCCTCGGCGGATATTCGACAATTCTTTCTTCATTATGACCTCCCGGTCTAGACTGATTGAAGGTCCGCGCCGGAAATGGTGGCCGTCGCGACCAGACGAGTGACAAAGGACCGGGCCTCACGGGCCCAGGCCGCCTTTTCCATTGCCTCAGCGAGTTTGGGACGCACGATTTCAAATGGCAGTTCGGCACCGTCTGCGACAGCGTCCATGCGGATGATGTGCCAGCCATGGCGAGTGAGGACGGGCTTGGCGGTAATTTGCCCTTCATTGAGTTTGCGCAACGCCTCTTCAAATTCTGGCACGGTATCGCCGGGCCCCACCTGACCCAAGGCACCGCCGGATGATTTCGAGCCGCAATCGCTATTGTCCTTCGCGAGCTTCGCAAAGTCGTGCGGGTTGGCGCTTGCGCGAGCGGCAAGATCGGTCGCACGGGCTTCGGCCGCTTTCTTTTGTTTGTCATCGCGAGGGTCGCAGGCGCACAGGATATGCGAAACTTCCCAAAGTGGCGGCGACCGAAAGCGGGAGGGATCGCGTGCCCATTCCGTGTACACAGATTCGTCCGATGGCGGCGAAACGCTCAGGGCAGTTTCTAGGAGGCTCCGTATAAGGGCCTCCTCGTCTGTCTCGAACCGGCCCGGATCGACCTCCAAAGGCATCGGCTGCAAGTCGCATCGGCGCGCTTCCTGTAACAGCAGGGTCCGCACCGCCACAGCATTGGCCGCTTTGCGCCAGGCAATGCCGGGTTTTCCTTTCGGTGCGTCGTGGTTTTGTGCCTCGGCAGCGATTGCCGCCGAGGGGATGGTTTCGCCGTTCACTACGACATCGGGAAACAGGGCGATGTTCATCGCGCTCACTCCGCCGGGGTCGTGGCCGAGGGGCCGCGCTTGGCTTGCAGCTTGTCAAAGGCACGGCGGCGTTCTTCGAGCGGGCGATGCCGCCGCGAACGGACAAGCTGATAACCTACCCGCAAGAACAGGTAACGCAGCGGGGCGAAGATACCCGAAGCGATATGGACCAGCCTTGTAAACGGGAAGACCAGGAAGATCGTCAGCCCCAGGAACAGGTGCAGTTTGAAAATCAGGGCCACATCCTCGATTTGCGCCGCAGCACCGGACCGGAAGGTGAATATGCCTTGTGCCCAAGACATGAACTTGGTCATCTCGTGACCATCGAGATGCTGGAGCGACACGAACACCGTCCCCAAACCAAGCACCAATTGTGCCAGCAGCAGCGCCAGAATGGCGATGTCAGCAAAGCTGGACGTCTTGCGAATGCGCGGATCGGTCCAGCGGCGGTGCATGAGCATCCCACCGCCCACGAGGGCCATGACACCGGCGATGCCGCCAGCGATCACGGCCAGAAGCTGCTTTGCCCCGTGGCTGATGCCGATGGCGTCGAAGATTGCGATTGGGGTCAGCAGGCCAACGAGATGTCCAACAAAGATCACCAGGACACCAACATGAAACAGGATCGAACCGATGATCAACTGCTTGCGGCGCAGCATCTGGCTCGACGAGGATTTCCACGTAAAGGGGTCACGTTCGTAGCGCACGACCGATCCGATCAGAAGAACGGACAGCGCGATGTAAGGATAAATCCCGAAAAGAAAATTGTGCATGTCTGCCTCCATTATTCGGTCACGGGCCGCGCATCCATCGCGCGGCGGCTCGGTTTGTCCATCGCCGCGAGCATGTCGCGGACTTGCGGGCAACCTGCGTTCGGATCGGGGCCGAACGTAACCTCGGTTTCCTCCCAAACGGCATCGAGCGCCGCGAGATCGGTCGGGTCATCATCGGGCTGGGACAGCATGTCGGCCACGGCTTCGGCGTCGGCCTGCGTGTCGGCGAGCTGGGAAAGAGCGGCGAACGCGGCGGCATACCCGCTGTCGCGCCGGACAAGCCGGGCCGCGAGAGCGTCGAGGATATGCGCCGCGTCCGCCAAAGTTTCCTGCACTTCTGCGAAGGGACGCGTCGACAGGAATTCTAGCAGCACTGGCAGGTGGTCCGGAAGTTCCGAGGTGGCGGGTTCGAACCCGCCCTCCCGGTAGGTCTCGATCAGACTGACCATCGCGCCGCCCCGGTCCCGGCTTTCGCCGTGGACGTGCTCGAAGAGATTGAGCGATAGCGTTCGCGACCGATCAAAGAGCATCACATAGCTCTCCTGCAGATCGTAGAGGTCGGCCGTTGCAAAGCCATCGGCCAATGTGCGCAGTGCAGCCCGCGTATCGGCGGCGATGCGGGGATCGCCGCCAAGAACGGCGCCGATGTCGGGCATCGCCTCCTGAAGCTCTCGAGAGGGATAGCTCAGGACCAGCGAAAGCGCCTTGAGGGAACGGTCCATCATCAGAAGGTCTCCTGCGGAAGGGCAAATTTCTTCTTCTTGCCGCCGAAGAGCGTCGTCTTGCCCGTCTCGCCGGTGGAACAACCGTTGCCGTCGGTGAAGCCGCAGCCGCCGCGGATGTCGGCGCCATGCTCGTTCTGTTCGCGGTGTGTCGTGGGGATCGCGAAACGATCCTCGTAATCGGCGATAGCCATGATCTTGTACATGTCCTCGATCACTCGGCCGGACATGCCGACCCGGGCGGCGATCGCCTCGTCCCGCACGCCCTCCACTGTCAGAGCCCGCATGTAGAGCCGCATCGCGGACATGCGTTCGAGGGCGTGAACGATGGGCTCCTCGTCACCCGCCGTCAGCATGTTGGCGAGGTACTTCACGGGGATGCGCAGCGACCGCACGTCGGGCATCTGGTCGCTCATCGCGATCTGTCCCGCCTGAACGGCGTTCTGGATCGGGCTGAGCGGCGGGATGTACCACACCATCGGCAGCGTCCGGTATTCCGGGTGCAGCGGGAAGGCGACCTTCCAATCCATCGCCATCTTCCAGACCGGGCTGACCTTCGCCGCCTCGATCCAGTCCTCGGGCACGCCGTCGCGGCGCGCCGCGGCGATCACTTCGGGGTCGTTCGGGTCGAGGAACACGTCGAGCTGCGCGCCGTAGAGATCGGTCTCGCGCTCGGCGCTGGCCGCAGCTTCGATCTTGTCTGCGTCATAAAGGATCACGCCCAGATAGCGAATGCGCCCGACGCAGGTTTCCGAACAGACCGTCGGCTGGCCGGACTCGATGCGCGGATAGCAGAAGGTGCATTTCTCGGATTTGCCGGTATCCCAGTTGTAATAGACCTTCTTGTAGGGGCAGCCCGAGATGCACATCCGCCAGCCGCGGCACTTCTCTTGGTCGATCAGGACGATGCCGTCCTCTTCGCGCTTGTAGATCGCGCCCGAGGGACAGGAGGCGGAGCAGGTGGGGTTAAGGCAGTGCTCGCACAGGCGCGGCAGGTACATCATGAAGGTGTTTTCATACTCTCCATAGATGTCCTTCTGCACCTGGTCGAAGTTGTAATCCTGCGAGCGCTTCGAGAACTCGCCGCCCAGGATTTCCTCCCAGTTCGGACCCTTCTCGATCCTCTCCATCCGCTCGCCGGTGATCTTCGAGCGGGGCCGCGCGGTGGGGAACGCGGTCATGTCGGGCGCGGACTTCAGGTGGTCGTAGTCGAAATCGAACGGCTCGTAGTAGTCATCGATCTCGGGCATCGACGGATTGGCGAAGATGTTCGCCAGGATCCGCCATTTAGACCCCTGCTTGGGATGCAGCTTGCCCGAGGCCGACCGGACCCAGCCGCCGTTCCAGCGCTTCTGGTTCTCCCAGTCCGTCGGATAGCCGGTGCCGGGCTTGGTCTCGACGTTGTTGAACCACGCGTATTCGACACCTTCGCGCGTCGTCCACACGTTCTTGCAGGTGACCGAGCAGGTGTGACACCCGATGCATTTGTCGAGGTTCAGGACCTTGCCGATTTGCGCACGAACTCTCATTCCGCTGCCTCCACGTTCTGGGTTGCGGACCGGCTTGCGGGTTTGTCGAGCCAGTCGATCTTCTTCATTTTCCGCACGATCACGAACTCGTCGCGGTTGCTGCCCACGGTGCCGTAGTAGTTGAAGCCGTAGGACAGCTGCGCGTAGCCGCCGATCATGTGTGTGGGTTTCAGGGTGGCGCGGGTCACCGAGTTGTGGATGCCGCCGCGATTGCCGGTCTTTTCCGAACCGGGCGTGTTCACGATCTTTTCCTGAGCGTGATACATGAACAGCGTCCCCTGTTTGATCCGCTGGGACACCACCACCCGCGCGGTCAGCGCGCCGTTCGTGTTGTAGGCCTCGACCCAGTCGTTATCGACAAGCCCCGCCTTCTTGGCGTCCACTTCGGACATCCAGACAACCGGGCCGCCCCTGTTCAGCGTCAGCATCAGCAGGTTGTCGGTGTAGGTCGAATGGATGCCCCATTTCTGGTGGGGCGTGATGAAGTTGAGTACCACGTGCGGGCTGCCCTCGGCCGCGTCGTTGTTGACGGCCGCGGTGATGGTCTTCAGGTCCACCGGCGGGCGATAGCTGACGAAACCCTCGCCGAAAGCGCGCATCCATTCGTGATCCTGATAGAGTTGCTGGCGGCCCGTCAGGGTGCGCCACGGGATCAGTTCGTGGACGTTGGTGTAGCCAGCGTTGTAGCAGACCTCCTCGCTCTCGATGCCTGACCATGTGGGCGATGAGATGATCTTGCGCGGCTGGGCGGCGATGTCCCGGAAGCGGATCTTGGTGTGATGCGCGCCCTCCGCGAGGTGGGCATGGTGCTGTCCCGTGGGCTTCTCCAGTTCTTCCCAGGCCTTCACGGCCACTTCGCCGTTGGTTTCCGGGGCGAGCATCAGGATCATCTCGGCCGCGTCGATGGCGGTTTCGAGTTTCGGCTGGCCTTTGGACACGCCCTCGTCCAGCACGACCCCGTTCAGGTCGCGCAGATGCTTGACCTCGGTCTTGGTGTCCCAGTTGATCCCCTTGCCACCGTTGCCGAGCTTTTCCAGTAGCGGCCCGACCGAGGTGAACTTCTTGTAGAGGTTGGGATAATCCCGCTCGACCGCGATGTAGTTCGGCGCGGTCTTGCCGGGGATCAGGTCGCATTCGCCCTTCTTCCAGTCCTTGACATGGGCCTGCGCCAGTTCGCCGGGGGTGTCGTGCAGCAGCGGAAGCTGGACGATGTCGGTCTCGACCCCCAGCACCTCGGGCGCGACTTCGGAGAATTTCCGGGCGATCGACTTGAAGATCTCCCAGTCCGATTTGCTCTCGTAGGCCGGGTCCACCGCCGCCTGCAGCGGGTGGATGAACGGATGCATGTCCGAGGTGTTGAGGTCGTCCTTTTCGTACCAGCTGGCGGTGGGCAGGACGATGTCGGAATACACCGCCGTCGTGGACATGCGGAAGTCGATGCAGACCAGAAGATCGAGCTTGCCCTTCGGCGCCTCGTCATGCCAGACGGCCTCCTTCGGCATCACGCCGCCTTCCTCGCCCAGATCCTTGCCCATCACCCCGTGATCGGTGCCCAGCAGGTGCTTGAGGAAGTATTCGTGCCCCTTGCCGGACGACCCCAGAAGGTTCGACCGCCAGACGAACAGGTTGCGCGGCCAGTTCTCTGGGGCATCCGGATCCTGACAGGACATTTCCAGGTCGCCGGATTTGAGCTGTTCGGCGACGTAGTCCTTGATCTCCTTGCCGGCCTTCTTGGCGGCCTTCGACACCTCCAGCGGGTTCGTCTTCAACTGCGGAGCAGAGGGCAGCCAGCCCATCCGTTCGGCCCGGATGTTGTAGTCGATCAGGGAGATGTCCCAGTCGCCTTCGGGTGCGGTCGGCGACAGGATTTCACCGGCGCGCAGCGTCTCATAGCGCCACTGGTCGGTATGCGCGTACCAGCAGGAGGTGGAGTTCATGTGCCGCGGCGGGCGGTTCCAGTCGAGCGCGAAGGCAAGGGGCTGCCATCCGGTCTGCGGGCGCAGCTTCTCCTGACCCACGTAATGCGACCAGCCGCCGCCTTCTTGCCCGATGCAGCCGCACATCACCAGCATGTTGATGATGCCGCGATAGTTCATGTCCATGTGGTACCAGTGGTTCAGACCGGCCCCGAGGATGACCATGGACTTGCCATGGGTCTTTTCGGCGTTACCCGCGAATTCCCGCGCAACCGCGATGATCTTTTCGCGCTCCACGCCGGTGATCTTTTCGGCCCATGCGGGGGTGTAGGGGCTGTCGTCGTCGAAGTCCTTCGACACCCAGTCGCCGCCCAGACCCCGGTCGAGGCCGTAATTGGCGCAGAAGAGGTCGAAAACGGTGGCAACCAGAACCTCCTTGCCGTCTGCCAATTTCACGCGCCGCGCCGGAATGTTCCGGGTCAGCACCTCGGGGTGGTCGCACTTGACGAAATCGCCCGTGGCCGCACCGCCGAAATAGGGGAAGTCGACGCCCACAACCTCATCGTGGTCGCCATCCATGATCTGGCTCAGGCGCAGCTTTGCCTCTGCCCCTTTCGCCCGCTCTTCGAGGTTCCACTTGCCTTCTTCGCCCCAGCGGAAGCCGATGGACCCGTTGGGTGCCACGATCTGGTCAGACGTCTCGTCATAGGCGACGGTCTTCCAGTCGGGGTTGTTCTTCTCACCCAGCTTGCCGTCGAAATCTTCGGCGCGCAGCATCCGGCCCGGCACCAGGTGGCCGTCCTTTTCATCCAGCCGCACCAGCATCGGCATGTCTGTATACTTGCGAGCATACTCCTCGAAATACTCGGCCTGCCGGTCGAGATGGTATTCGCGCAGGATCACATGGCCCATGGCCATCGCCAGCGCCGCGTCGGTGCCCGCCTGCGGATTAAGCCAGATATCGCCGAACTTGGCGGCTTCCGAATAGTCGGGGCTGACCACGGCCGACTTCGTGCCACGATAGCGCACTTCGGTGTAGAAATGCGCGTCAGGCGTGCGGGTCTGCGGCACGTTCGAGCCCCAGAGCATCAGGAAGCCCGCGTTGTACCAGTCGGCCGATTCCGGCACGTCGGTCTGTTCGCCCCAGGTCTGGGGGGAAGCTGGCGGCAAGTCGCAGTACCAGTCGTAGAACGACATGCAGGTGCCACCGAGAAGCGACAGGTAGCGCGAGCCGGCGGCATAGCTCACCATCGACATCGCCGGGATGGGCGAGAAGCCGAACACCCGGTCGGGGCCGTAGGTCTTGGCCGTGTAGGCGTTGGCGGCGGCGATGATCTCGGTCGCTTCGTCCCAGCTGGCCCGCACGAAGCCGCCCTTGCCGCGGGTCTTGTTGATCGCGTTGCGCAGGGCGGGATCGCCCTGGATCGCGGCCCAGGCGGCCACCGGTGTCATGGTCTCGCGCATCTTCCGCCACGCCCGCATCAGCGCGCCACGGATCAGCGGGTTCTTCACGCGGTTGGCGGAATAGAGATACCAGCTGTAGGACGCCCCCCGCGCGCAGCCGCGCGGTTCGTGATTGGGCAGGCCAGCGCGCGTGCGCGGATAGTCGGTCTGCTGGGTTTCCCAGGTGACGATTCCGGACTTGACGTAGATTTTCCACGAACACGACCCGGTGCAGTTCACCCCGTGGGTCGAACGGACGATCTTGTCGTGCCGCCAGCGGTTCCGGTAGGTGTCTTCCCAGCTGCGATCCTCGCGGGTGGTCTGACCCCAACCGTCGGAGAATTGCTCCAGTTCCTTGCTCTGGAAGAAGTTCAGTTTGTCGAGCAGATGGCTCATTGGGCTGTCCTTTCGGGTGTCTGGGTCCGGGCGGCGAGCGCCGCCGCCCGGGAAATCAACTGGATCATTCAGCGGGCTAGGCTGCGGTGCCCTGCGGCGTGCGGCCATGTTCGATGTCGTGGAGAAGGCCGCCGGGGCGCGTGTAGACCACCCAGGTGATGACGACGCAGATCACGTAGAAGATCAGGAAACCCCACAGCGCCCCAACGGCAGATCCGGTCATCGCGATTGACGTTCCGTAGGCCTTGGGGATGAAGAAGGCGCCGTAAGCCGCGATGGCCGAGGTGAAGGCCACGATCGCGCCGGACTCCATCGCGATCTGCCGCTTGCGCTCTTCAGCACCCAAGTGCGGCATCAGGCGCGGAATTTCGCGGCCCATGATGACCGGGATCATCTGGAAGGTGGAGGCATTGCCGACACCGGTCAGGAAAAACAGGGCCATGAAGCAGGCGAAGAAGCCGACGAAGGAGCCGAGCCCGAGGAAGGAGATCACGCCGAAGGTGGCTACGATCATCAGCGCGAAGGTCCAGAAGGTCACTCGCCCACCGCCAAACTTGTCCGAAATCCACCCGGTTCCGGCGCGGCTCAGCGCACCGACCAGCGGTCCAAGGAACACGTAGTTCAGAGCGTTCACATCCGGGAAGGCCAGCCGCGTCAGCAGCGGGAAACCGGCCGAATAACCGATGAAGCTGCCGAAGGTGCCGGTGTAGAGGATACACATCAACCAGTTCTGCTTGCGGCTGAAGATCACCGCCTGGTCGGCAAAGCTGGCGCGCGCATCGGCGATGTCGTTCATGCCCAGCCAGGCGGCGATGGTCGCTGCGAGGATGAAGGGCACCCAGACGAAGCCGGCGTTCTGCATCCAAAGCTGCCCACCGTCCGACAGGGTCACGGGCTCGCCGCCGATGGCCCCGAAGACACCCGCCGTGATGACGATGGGCACAAGGAACTGCATGACCGACACGCCGAGGTTCCCAAGGCCCGCGTTCAGCGCCAGTGCGTTGCCCTTTTCGGCCTTCGGGAAGAAGTAGCCGATATTGGCCATCGAAGAGGCGAAGTTGCCGCCGCCAAACCCGCACAGAAGGGCCAGGACGAGGAAGATCAGGTAAGGCGTCTCGGGGTTCTGCACTGCATATCCGATGCCCATGGCAGGCAGCAGCAGCGAGGCGGTCGACAGCGTCGTCCACAGCCTTCCGCCGAAGATCGGCACCATGAAGCTGTAGAAGATGCGCAGCGTCGCGCCCGACAGGCCCGGCAAGGCCGCCAGCCAGAAGAGCTGTCCCGGGGTGAAGTCGAACCCGATGGCGGGCAAACGTGCCACGACCACCGACCACACCATCCAGACCGAGAAGGCCAGCAGAAGCGCCGGGATCGAGATCCAGAGGTTGCGCCGTGCGACGGCGCGGCCCTTTTCGGCCCAGAATTGTTGGTCCTCCGGGCGCCAATCCTCCAGCACGCGCGGCATGGCGGTGCGTTCCGGGTGGTGGATGTCCTGCATCTCAGGCAATTGCGGCAGCTGGTCGAGCACTTCGCCATGCGCCGCACGCTCCATCGCCCGGATCGAAAGGTGCATCCAGCTCAGCGCGATGGCGACCAGTCCGAAGAGCAGCGCAAAGCACGACGTGTAGATGCCCGTCAGGTCCAGCAGCGCACCGAAGGCGATCGGCAGGATGAACCCGCCAAGGCCCCCGATCATGCCGACAAGCCCGCCGACAGCGCCCACATGTTTCGGGTAGTAGACAGGGATGTGCTTGAATACGGCCGCTTTGCCGAGGCTCATGAAAAAGCCCAGAGCGAAGAGCGTGACGATGAAGGGCCACAGACCCATCTGAGTTGAGAAGGCGATGGCGCCGTCCTTGCCCTGGATGACGTAGTCCGTGGGCGGATAGCTCAGCATGAACAGGAACAGCAGCGAAAAGCCGAAGGTCCAGTACATGACCCTGCGCGCGCCGAACTTGTCCGACAGCACGCCGCCATAGGCGCGGAACAGCGAAGCCGAGAGGCTGAAGGACGCAGCCGCCATGCCCGCGAAGCGCACGTCGATGCCGTAGACGTCGATCAGGTAGTGCGGCATCCAGAGCGCAAGTGCCACGAAGGCGCCGAAGACGAAGAAATAGTAGAGCGAGAAGCGCCAGACCTGGAGGTTCTTCAGCGGCGCGAACTGCTGCGCCAGCGAAGGTGCCTTGGTGCCGGTCTTGCGGCGTTCGACCAGTTCGGGGTCGTCCTTGGCCAGAAGGAAGAACAAAACGCCGATTATGGCGAGCCCCGCTGCCCAGACATAGGCCACACCATGCCAGCCATAGGCGACCATGACGAAGGGAGCGACGAATTTGGTAACCGCTGCGCCCACGTTACCCGCACCGAAGATACCGAGCGCGGTCCCTTGGTGGCCTGCGTCATACCAGCGGCTGACATAGGCCACGCCGATGATGAACGATCCGCCCGCGAGGCCGATGCCGAGGGCCGCGATCAGATACATGATGTAGCTGTCGGCCAGGGTCAGCGCCCATGTAGCCAGCGCCGTCAGGATCATCTGGCTCGAGAACACCAGTCGCCCGCCGTATTTCTCGGTCCAAACGCCGAGAAACAGGCGGGTGACCGATCCGGTCAGGATCGGGGTGGCGACCAGCAGGCCGAACTGGGTGTCATTCAGGCCAAGCTCGGCCTTGATGGCGACACCGATGATGGAAAAGATCGTCCAGACCGCGAAACAGGCGGTGAAGGCGATCGTGCTCAGGCTCAAGGCGCGCGTTTGATCGGCGCGTGAGGCTGTTGCAACGGTCTGCATGGCGGGTCTCCGGCAAATAAGTCTTTCACCCCTGCGTGGGGATCAGTGCCAGACCTGACGCCACAGCGACGCTCATGACTTGATCTAGATCACAAAATCGAGAAAATGCTAACAAAATAAATGGATTACAGAAATATGTCATCTGGTGCGCGGTCGCAGATCAAGGCTGCGGTCGCGAAGGTCAACTGACGGGTTGACATATATCAATTGATTTTGTGACATTTGTTAAGCGCGCAATGTAGAAGGAGGAACGACGTGCCCGATTCCGAATACCGGGATATTCGAAAACTCGATCTCTTTGCGCAGATGGCGGATGATAATTTTACATCCTTGATGCGCGGCGCTTATGTGCAGAATTTCCCTGCACAGATCGAATTGATCACTGAAGGAGAACCAAGCGATTTCCTTCACATCGTCATTTCGGGTTCGGTCGATCTGTTTTCGACCTGGAATGGCCGAGAGACCAGCATGGCGACGGTCCGCCCGATCTCGACCTTCATTCTTGCGGCGACCATCAAGGATGCGCCCTACCTGATGTCGGCCCGCACGTTGGAGAAAAGCCGGATCGCGCTCATCCCCAGTCAGGACGTTCGCGCGATCTTTGACGCCGACAACAACTTTGCCCGTGCGATCGTCACGGAACTGGCGCAATGTTATCGCTCCGTCATCAAGTCCCAGAAGGACCTCAAGCTAAGAACCTCGCTCGAGCGGCTCGCGAACTACTTGCTCAGGCAACAAAGGCACGCCGGCGGCGGGGCCGCGTTCGAGCTGGATTTCGAAAAGCGGCGGCTGGCCTCCGTGCTGGGGATGACCCCTGAAAATCTCAGCCGCGCCTTCAAGGGCCTGCAGCCCTATGGCGTTTCCGTGACCGGCACGCGCGTCTCCATCGACAATCAGGCGGACCTTGAGCGCTTTGCGAAACCAAATCCACTGATCGATGACTTTTCAACCTGAGGGACTGACAGATGACCAAATCCATGCCCGGCGCCGCCGGAGATCTCGCCGAGGAACACCCCGATGTCTGGAAGGCCTATGCTGCCTTGGGCAAAGCAACGGCCGATTGCGGCCCCCTGACAGACCGCGAAAAGCGCCTTGTCAAACTCGCGCTAGCCATTGGCGCGGGCTCGGAAGGCGCGGTCCATTCCCACACCCGGCGCGCCAGATCGGAGGGGATTGAGGCTCAGGCGATCATGCAGGTCGCGATGCTGGCCATCGGCCCGCTTGGCCTGCCTCGTGCCGTCGCTGCGAAGACCTGGATCGAAGACATCAAGGATTGACGTTCAGGGAAGCGGGCTGACCCCAAAAAGAAATGGATGCGCCCAGAGCAACGTCCCGTAAAGCGCAATGGCTGCCGCAACCCGCAGGAGAGTGCCCCCCGACGGTGCCGCCGAGAGGAGCGGCGCGTCCGCCACGCGATCACGCATCCGTTGCCACTCTGGCCCCATCTCGCGGCGCTTGCGCCGGTCGACCAGTCGGCTTCCCAGCAGCGCGAAGGCGGCGAAGGTGCCGAACAGGATCACATGGGCCAGATCTCCGTTGGGCACGACATGGGCCGCCGCCCAAAGCGCCAACGCCAGAAGCAGCGGATGACGTGACAAGCGAATGATGCCGGGCCGTGCCGGGTCGAACTGGTCGTTGTGTGCACCCCCGAACGAGAAAGGGTTGGGCCGGCCGATGGAGAGCGCAAGGATCAGGCAGACAGGCCCCATGACCGTTAGTGGGACATGGACCTGCCACGGCGCCCAGT
The DNA here is from genome assembly GCF_003050785.1 of Celeribacter persicus. Taxonomy (GTDB): domain Bacteria; phylum Pseudomonadota; class Alphaproteobacteria; order Rhodobacterales; family Rhodobacteraceae; genus Celeribacter; species Celeribacter persicus. The sequence continues at coordinate 33,666 of NZ_QAOH01000020.1, read as the reverse complement.
CCCAAAGGGTCACATGCGGCGCGCGGCCTGCCGCCGCGATCAGCCATGCCAGCACTGCGAGCGACAGGGCGGAGTAGGCCAGCGTGAAGCCAGAAGCGCCAAGTCGCGCCTGCAGCCAGGGCCGCAGCGGCGGTCGCACGGGCAATGAATGCGACAGGAAGAACACGACATAGGCGAGGGCGAACTCGAACCATCCCATGGATGCGCCCCTCAGATCCGCTTGCCGGCGGGCAGGCGGAGCAAGAGCGCGCCATAGATGACCGCAAAGCCACCGAAGGCAAGGGTCCAGAATAGCCCTGCCACAGTGTTCAAGGGGCTGGAAAATTCGGGCCATACGCCCCCCGCGACCCGCGCGAATACTGACAGTATCAGGGCCAGATAGATCACGACGGTCCCTGCTCCCGCCCTCAGGTCCTGCCCGGTATGACCAAGCGTGGCGCGTGTCATCACGGCCAGTGTCATCAGGCCGATTGCCCCCGCCATCCAGAAATGCTGCGCGCCCGCCATTCCGAAGGACCCGGGAGCCAAGATTTCTGCGGCCAATGCGAGAGCCCCCAACGGCACGAAGGCATAGCCTGCGTGCAACACAGTCACCAGCGGCTCGGCAAAGGTACGGTGCCCGGCCCAACGGGCCAATCGCATAGCGTGCAACACGCCTGCCAGCGCAAGCGCGAACCCTGTCAGCGTCCCCAGAGGCAGCGCAACCCACAGCACAAGCGCCACCAGAAGAGCCGCGAGCGCCCCCTTGTCGAAGGACTGCATCGGCGCCACGGGGAGGACGGCGCTGCGCCGTTTCACCAGCCAGTTGCGGGTGAAGGACGGCACTATGCGGCCGCCAATGACCGCGATCATCAAGATGCCCGCGCCGAGGCCCAACCGCAGGCCATAGCCTTGTGCGGCGTACTCGCCTCGCGCAGCCTCCCAATGAAACTGCGCGTTGCCGAGGGCAAAGACGACCAGCATCCCCATCACGATCAGATTGCGCCAGTTCCGGCCCGCCACGATTTCGCGCCCGATCACCGTGGCCAGCACCACCGGGAAGGCAAGGTCGACCGCCGCCACCAGCAGCGCCGGCAACTCCGCCGAAAAGATCACCACCACGCGCCCCACGAACCACAGCGCCGCCAGTCCGCCCAACGGCCAGCCGACGATTGGCAGGCGCCCCGTCCAGTTTGGCACCGCAGTCAGGAGAAAGCCCGCGACGACGGCACCGAGATAACCGTAGAGGAACTCGTGCGCGTGCCATGACACGGGGTCGAAAGCTGTGGGCAACATCAGGTGCCCTGACAGCATCGGCACCCAAAGCACCATCGCCAGCGCAGCCCAGACCGCCGCGCCGAAGAAGAACGGGCGGAACCCGTAGGTCAGGATCGCGGGTCCGGTCCAGGCGCGCATCTGTTCGGCGGTCGAGGTCATTTGTGGCGTCCCTTGCGCGCTCAGGTCGGCGCGGCGGCGGCAATGCGGCGGTAGCCTGCCGTGCCATGATAGAAACCGTTGCTCAGGCCCGCATCCCCGCTCAGTGTCGCAAGGCGAGAATCGGCCTCGCCTGTCGCCACGCGCCCATCGAGCACATCACGAAACACCTGCGCCACCGCGACCATGTCCACCGCCTGTGGCATCAGCCGCAGGTGCGTGACGCCATCGGCCACCAGACGGTCCGCTTCGGGGAGCAGGTCGACATAGCTTTCCGACAGGGTCTGGATGCCGTTCACCCGTAGGATCGGCCGGTCGTCGCGGGTGCGGAGCGGCATGCCGTCGGGGTCATCTTCACAGATGAATTGGCAGTTGTCCTTGGTGCGGCCGTGCGCGCGGGCGTGATAGCACCGCGCCGACACCGCCAGAGAGGCGCGGCCGTAGACCTGCACCTCGACACCCAGGCCCAACGCACCCGCGGCCCGCGCTGCGGCGCCGATGGCCGGGGCCGGCATCTCGGTTGGCAGGCAGACATGGGTCGCGCCCTTTCCGGCCATCCAGGCGATGGTCGCCTCGTTATAGGCGTTCATGAAGGGGCCGATCCGGTGCGGGCGTTTACCGCGCGCAAAGAGGCCAGCGGCATTGTTGATCTCGATCTCGGGCGAGTCCATCTCGGCGATGTCCTCGGTTGCCTTGCGCTCGCGTTTCAACATCACCTCGGCCAGCGTCGACAGGATCACGGTCTTGCCTGCGCGTTCCAGCCGCTCGATCGTGGCGGGCAGGTCTGCCTCGTGGAAGGGCGCGCGCTTGGAGCAGATCACCTCGCCCAGATAAACCTCGTCCACGGGCGCCTCATCCGCGATGCGGGCATAGAAATCACGCCGCGCCTCGGCGGGCCAGTGGTAGGCGATGGGGCCGAGTGTCAGTTGGGTCATGGTCTTCACCGCCATTTCTTTGTCTCGAAGGCGCCCTGGGTCTGTTTCTGCCCCTCGGTCAGGGCGATCAGATCGGCGATGTTTGCCTCGCGGCCGGCCTTGATGTCGTCCACCGCTGCGCGAAAGGCCCGCACGACGCCGCGCACATAGGATTTAGACCGCTGCCGCCCTTCGATCTTGAAGGCATGCACGCCCGCCTCGATCAGGTCCGGCAGCAGCCGCGACAGATTCAGGCTGACGGGTTCCTCGAAGGCGTAGTAGCCCTCGGGGCGATGGGGCGCTGCGTAGCGGCCCTTGCAGATCGTGGGATAGCCGGCCTTCTCCTCGGGCCCGAAACGGTCGATGGTGAACCCCGCCAGCTGCGACGACATCGACCCGTCCGCATCGCGCACATACTCGACGTCCGAGGCGGGCGAGCACACCCCGTCCATGTTCGTGGATTGACCCGTCAGGTAGTTGGTCAGGCTGCACCGGCCTTCCACCATCAGCCCGTGGTTGCCGAAGATAAAGGTTTCTATCTCGCAGGGGATTTCGCGGCGGATCTGGCGGATCTCGGGGATCGTCAGGATGCGCGGCAGGACCACACGCTTTACACCGAAATTCTCGCAATAGTAGCGGATCGCCTCGGGCGATGAGGCCGCGGCCTGTACCGACAGGTGCAGCCGGATACCCGGATACGTCCGGGCGATGTAGTCGGCCACGCCCATGTCGGCCACTATGAAGGCATCCACGCCCAGCCGCGCGCCGGTGTCAGCCGCTTGCCGCCAGAGGTCCACTTTGCCCGCGGGCGGATAGGTGTTCAGCGCCAAGAGCACCTTGGTGCCGCGCGCATGGGCATAGGCTACCGCCTCGGCCAGTTCATCAGGGGTGAAGTTCAGCCCCGGGAAGTTCCGCGCATTGGTCGCATCCTGGAAGCCGCAGTAGACCGCATCGGCGCCTGCATCGACGGCGGTGCGCAGGGCGGCAGGGGTGCCCGCGGGGCAGATCAGTTCGGCAAGGCTCATGCGTATTCCCTCGGTTTGGTGGCATCCGTATAGGCCCGCCGCAACCGTGCGAGAACCGCCCGTCCGGGTGTCCCGAACATCGCCGACGTCTCCTCGGCCAGCGAGCCGTCCATGTCGTCGAGCGCATTCCGAAGACGCACGACGGCCTCGGTGTCCCCGCTGACTTCCAGATCGCGCGAGAAGAAGGCCGCGTCGCCGTCCTGCTCGGCGTCGATCAGTTCCAGAAGCAGCAGGAACCGCCCGCGGATCGTGGCCCCGGCCTGCGGCGCCGTATCGCGCGGCACGGCGCGGAAGACGAGCGCCTGCGGGTCGGGGCGCAGATGCAGCGCAAAGGGCAGCTCAACGGGATCGATCAGGAAGTCGGTCGTCTGGTGCGGCCCGAGCCGCGCGAAGAGAGACGGGTGCTGCGCCGCGACCCGACGGACAACGCGCGTCAGGAGCGGTTGCACCGCAAGGCAGGCAAGCCGCGCGATCGCGCGTTCGCCGGGCCGAACCCGGACCTTTGATTCGCTCGTAGGGGTCATGTTGGGTCCTTTCGCTCCCCCGATACGCCCGTCTCGGTCACGATCCTGTTGAGGGGAATGTCATGGGGCTGCGGGTAGATTGTGATCAGTCGGGCTGCCGCCAGCGCGATGCCGATGGTGACGGGCCGCGGCGAGAGCGCGGCCAGTGTCCGGTCGTAATAGCCGCCGCCCCAGCCGAGCCGATAACAGCCTGCATCCCAGCCGAGGCAGGGCGCAAGCGCGATATCGGGCACCAGGACCTCCGCCTCGGGCGGCGGAACGGGGATGCTCCAATGGCCGCGCAGCATGCGCATGCCCGGCATCCATCGTCGGAACACGAGCGGCGCGGCGGGGGTCTCCACCACCGGCAGCGCGATACAGACGCCCGCCGCGTGAAGGTCGGACAGGATCGGGCGCAGATCCGGTTCGCCCCGGATCGGCCAGTAGCCGGCGAGCACGGTCTCCCGGAGGGTCCCGCGCGCGGCGAGGACCGTTTCGAGATGACCGCAGATGGAATTGCTCACCTGCGCCCGTCCTGTCTGGCCCAGCCCCTCCCTCAGGCCAGCCAGCCTTGTACGTTCGGCCCGGCGCCAGCGCGCCACGTCGCGCGCCTGCTGCGCATCCGTGCCAAGCGGATCGAAATAGGTCGGGTCCACCTCCGCCGCCATGCAGGGGGGCGAGGCATAGGCTCCCTGTCCGCTCATGGAGACGCGCCCTCCTCGGCCACGGTTCCGACGGCGGCGTTGCACCAGTCCATGACGGCAGCCTCGGTCGGTGCGAGAATCGTCGCCATCCCATCGGCATAGCGGTCGAACGCGGCCCTGTGGGTTTCGGAGAGGCCAGTCAGGACGGGAACGCCGCGGGCCAGCGCCTCGGAGATCAGCGCGCGGAAGCCGCGCCCCTCCGCCTCGCTCAGGCCGAACTTGTTGAGGATCACAAGGTCCGTCCGGCCAGCCTGCAGCCGCGACATCGCCAGCCCGACGGCCTCCTCGAAGGCGCCCGCATCCATCCGGCAGGCGGTGGCGCCGGGTCCGAGATCCTGCGTGATGCGCCAGCGCGGCCCGTTGGGCAGAAGCCAGAGATCGCAGTCGCACGACCCCGATCCGGCATCGGACGAGGCCGTGCGCAACGTGCCCACCAGCCGGACGCCGTCCCGCGTTAGCCGGTCAGCCACCGCGTCCAGAAGACGATCCGTCCCGCCGCGTCCCTCGACTGTCACTCCCGCAAGCCGCATCTTCGCCTCAAGCCAACTCGAAGCGCGGGAACAGCACATCGTTCTCCAGCGCGATATGGGCGGCAAGGTCGTCGAACAGCGCCGCCAGGCCGCCATAGAGCGAGCGCCAGGAGCCGCAGGCGTGCTCAGGCGGCGTCAGATCGCAGGTGAGCCGACGGATCAGCGCGATGTTTTCGGCGTGATCTTCGTGGTCGGCGCGCATCACCGCGATGGGGTGCTCGATGCCCGGACCGCCGCTCGCGCGCATGGCCGAAAACAAAATCATCTCCTCCTTCATCATGTGATTCTCCATCTCGCCGGCGAGCGTCCGGATGGCGGCGGCGAGCCCCGTGGGCGCGGCGGGATCGTCCGCGTGCACCCGCTCGACTCGGTCGGCCAGCGGCATGAGCGAGGCGAGATCCTCTCGGTGCATCTCATGATAGCGTGTCAGGATATGGTCGATCAGCGCGTCGGTGTCCTGCGGCACGTCCGTTTCGGGGAGGTCTTTCATCGCGAGCCCTTTCACTGGCGCATCACCGGGTCCTTGCGTGGGCCGTAGCGAATTGGTATTTGAGATACGCATACCATCTTGCGAATACGCACTTCAACTACCAAATCAGGAGCGCGACCTTGCGCCTCACCTCCTTCACCGATTACGGCCTGCGCGTCCTGATGCGGATGACGGGTGCACCCGACCGGGCCTTCACCACCGCGGAACTCGCCGTGGAATTCCGCGTGTCGCGCAACCATCTAGCCAAGGTGATCTCGGCGCTTGCCGCCGCAGGTCTTCTGGAAACCCGGCGCGGCGGTGGGGGAGGCGCCATGCTGGCCCGTGCGCCCGAGGACATCCGCTTGGGCGATGTGGTGGCGACCCTCGAAGCTGATCAGGCTCTGGTGGAATGCTTCGCCGCCGGCACCAACAGCTGCACCCTGACTCCGCAATGTCGGTTGAAAGCGCGGCTAGCCCATGCCGAGGCGGCGTTTGTCGCCGACCTCAACCGCAGCACCTTGGCCGATTGCGTTTACCGATCGGAAAACGCCTGACGCGCCACCAACGCGATCCAGCCCCAGACCGTGCTGCGCAGCGTCATGGCGAAAACGGTGCGCATCTCGAAAGCTCCACCCTGCGCCACATGCAAACCGAACGCCGCGAAGACCAACAGCGTTGCCGCGAAAATCGCCAGCGACAGGGGCCAGGCCCATCGCCGGCCCAGCCACAGGCTAAAGCCCGCGACGACATAGGCGAGCCCGGCCAGCGTGTTGAACCACAGCACGAAGGGTACGACTGCCCCCATGTCGGCTGATCCGAGCAATGTTCGGCCACCAGAGAAAACGGTCAGCACGCCAAAGGCAATCGCAACACCGCCCGCTATGCGGAGCGTCAGACTGGTTCTAGGCATTGCAAGCGCCCTCCTTCGCGCATAGAAGTTCCATCTGCACGTCAAACAACCGCAACCCCTCAGGCACGAGCGCAAAGCCCCGGGCGCCGAGCGTCCAGCGGATGGCGACACCCTGCACCAGCGACGTCAGCAGGATGGCGACATCCTCCGGGCTGACGTCGCGCTTCAGATCGTCCGCAGCCTGAAGATCACGGATCACGGCAACAAGGCGGCCCTGAAAAGCGCCCAGAAGCCCCCGGAACACGTCGCGCAGGGCTTGATTGTCCACCTGCAACTCGCGCGAGAACAGGATAGACGGCAGGGCAGGCGTTTCAGCAATGGCTGTCAGTTGCGCACCGATCAGCGCTTTCAGGCGCGCGTGCGGCCCGGTGGCCCCCGCCTCGGCCACAGCCCAGCAACTCTGCAACCGGTCAGCGATATCGTCGGCTACCGCCAGCCAGAGCGCGCCCTTGGTGGGGAAATGCCGGAAGATCGCAGGCTGACTGAGGCCGATGGCACGCGCGACATCTGTGGTGCTCAGCCGGTCGGGTCCGATCTCATCGGCCAGTCGCAGAACCTCGGCCACGATTTGCGCCTTTCTCTCTTCAGCACTTTGACGACCCGACATGCGTCACCTCTTGTTAGTTATAACTCACTAACATATACTGTTGACAACCGCAACCTCTATCCCGAGTCGCGCACCCTGACCGAAAGGATCCTCGCCATGCCCGCCAAAACCGCCCCCACCGGCTATTCCCGCCTTCAGATCACGCTGCATTGGCTCGTCTTCGCACTGATCGCGCAGCAATACCTTTTCAAGGACGCGATGTCGGCCGCATGGGACCGCATCACCGATGGGCTGGAGGCTGGGTTCGACCCGCTCGTGCTGGCCCATGTGACGGGCGGCGCGCTGGTGATGATCTTCGCGCTGTGGCGGTTGACCCTGCGCGCGCGGTGCGGGGTGCCCCCAGCGATCGAGGCCAGCAAGGTTCAGGGCATTCTCGCCAAGCTTACCCATGCGGGCCTTTACGCGCTGATGATCCTGATGCCGCTCAGCGGGTCCGTCGCGTGGTTCGGCGGGGTCGAAGCCGCTGCGCAGGGGCACAATGTGTTGAAGATTGCCCTGCTGGCTTTGGTCGCCCTGCATGTGGTCGGCGCGCTCTACCATCAGTTCGTGTTGCGCGACGGCACTGTGGCGCGGATGCGCCGCGCGCAGGGCTGAACCCCATGCGCCTCGCCCCCCTCCTCGCCCTGCCACCCATTGCGCTCGGGATTGCCGCCGCTGTCTGGATGATCGCCTCGGCCCCCGGGCCAGCCCAGATCGACGAGGGGGCGCCCGCCCTACCCGTCCGGGTCATGACCATCATGGCGGAGGATATCCGCCCGATGGCCACTGTCTGGGGCAACATGCGCGCCGCCGACACCTGGGTCGCCGTGGCCGAGGTGCAGGGCGAGGTGATCTGGCGCCATCCGGACCTTGAGCCCGGTCGCCTGATCCCGGCGGGGACGGAAGTGCTGAGGATCGACCCCGCCGACTACGAGTTGGCGCTGGCGCAATCGCAGGCCGACCTCGCGGCGCTGGAGGCCGAGCGCGTGCAGCTTGCGGCAGAGGCGGACAACACGAGGCGAATCCTTTCGCTGGAACAGAACCGGCTGGCCCTGGCCGAGACCGATCTGGAACGCACGCGCGCACTCGTCGCGCAAGGTGCCGTTCCGCAATCGCGCGCCGACGAGGCTGAGCGCGCGACCCTTCTGGCCCGCCGCACGGTGGCGGAGCTGGAGAACACGCTCGCCCTGCTCCCGTCCCGCGAGGCGCGGATCGCGGCACAGGTCGCGCGCAGCGAGGCCGCCATCGACCGGGCGCGCCGCTCGCTCGACCGCACGACCCTGACGACGCCGTTCGACCTGCGCGTAACCGAGGTGAATGCTGAGCTCTTTCAGACCGTCGCCCCCGGTCAGGTGGTGATCCGTGCCGACGGGATCGCGGCGGCCGAGGTCGTGGCGCATCTGCCCATCGACAGCTTTCGACAGCTGCTGGGAGATGCACCGGAGGGCATCACCCTTGCCGACATGATGCGCGACATGCCCGCCACGCGGATTGCAGTGACGCTTAGCCCTCTGTCGGACCCGAGGCAGATCTGGAGCGCCCGTGTTGTCGGGATCGAGGGCGCGCTGGATGCCCGTGCGCGCACCGTGCCGGTGGTGGTCAGGGTTGACGACCCCTATGAGGGCGCGGACCCGCCCCGCCGCCTGCCGCTGGTGCCCAACATGCAGGTGCAGCTTTCCTTTTCGGGCGCTTCCATGACAGGCCTCATCGCGATCCCCGAGGCGGCGTTGCATGGCGACATGGTGCGTATCCTTGGCCCCGAAGACTTGCTGGAATTGCGCCCCGTCACCGCCGCCTTCGCGCAGGATGGCCGCGTCGTTATCGCCGCTGGCCTGTCGCCGGGCGAACGCGTGGTGATCGACGACATCGCGCCGGCCATTGCCGGCATGGCCCTGACCCCGGTCGAGGTCCAGCCATGATACGCTGGTTCACCGGCCACCCGACGGCGGGCAACCTGCTGCTTCTGTTGTTCCTTGCAGCGGGCATCTTTGCCGCGCCGGGCCTGTTGCGCGAAACCTTCCCCGATTTCCGCGCCGTCGAGGCCGAGGTCACCGTGCCCTACCGGGGCGCTGCAGCCGAGGATGTGGAAGCCGCGATCTGCGCGCCGCTCTGGGACGGAGTGCAGGGTGTCGAGGGGCTGGAAACCTTCACGTGCACGGCCCAGACTGGCCGCGCGCGGGCCGTGGCAACCATGGCGCCCGGTAACGATGCGCTGCGCTTCGTCAATTCGCTGCGCACCGAGGTGTCGGCCATCGACACCTTCCCCGACCGCGCCGATCCTGCCGTGGTGCGCGAATTGCACCGCTCGGATCCTGTCACATCGGTCGCCATCTCGGGCGATCTGCCTCTGGGCGAGCTGGACCGCTACGCTGACGCGCTGTTGGACCGGCTGACCGCCCTACCAGGTGTCGCGGGCGTCACGCGCGGCGGCCTCGGCACCCGGACACTGACCATCACCGCGGAGCGCGCCGTGCTCGACAGCCACGGGCTGACACCCACGACGCTCGCCACCGCCATCGCCGCGCAGAACATCGACCTGCCCGCAGGCACACTGGAGGGGCCGGGCGCGGAGCTGACCCTGCGCTTCACCGCCGAGCGCGATACAGCCAGGACGCTTGCCACGATCCCGGTTCTGGTGTTGCCCAATGGCGCGACCCTGACGCTGGGCGACGTGGCGGCGATCGAGGAACGCTTCGACCCGCCGCAAGACCGCGCCTTTGTCGATGGCATCCCCGCCATCGTGCTCGATGTCGCCAAGGCGCTCGATGCCGACGCGCTGCGGGTGCTCGACGGCGTCGCGGCGCTGGTGGCCGAGGAAACCGCCCGCCTGCCCGACACGATCACGGTGGAGGTGGTGCAGGACGTGACCTCCATCATCCGCGACCGGCTGGTGATGCTGGTTCAGAACGGGGTGATAGGCCTTGTGCTGGTGGTCGTCGTCATGAGTCTGTTTTTCCGACCTGGCTTCGCGATATGGGCAGCGATGGGCCTGCCCATGGCCTTTGCGGGCGCCTTCGTCTGGATGGCGCTGACAGGGCTCAGCCTCAACATGATGACGCTGGTGGCGCTTCTGATGGCGATCGGGATCGTGATGGACGATTCCATCGTGATCGCGGATTCCATCGCGGTGCATGCCGCCAAGGGCGCGACGGTCGAAACCGTCGCGGCGGGCGTCGCCGCCGTGGCGCCCGGCGTGATCTCATCCTTTCTGACAACGCTGGCGGTATTCCTGCCTTTAGCCTTCCTTGCGGGTGAACTGGGCGCGGTGCTCGAGGTGCTGCCAGTCGTCTTACTGGCGGCGCTGGCCGCCTCGCTGATCGAAGCCTTCCTGATCCTGCCCCATCACCTGAAGGTCGGGATGAAGAAAGCCACCCCGTCGCGGTTTCGCATCCGGTTCAATGCAGGCTTCGACGCGCTGCGCGAGAGGGGTGTGGGCCGTCTGGCGGATGCCGCGATCCGCTGGCGTTGGCTGGTCGCAGGGCTTGCCATCGGAGCCTTGATCCTGACGATCGGCGCCTTGGGCGGCGGCGTGGTCAAGCGCGAGGCCATGCCCGAGATCGACGGCGATGTGCTGGAGGCTCGGCTGATGCTGCCTGCGGGCACACCGCTAGTCCGCACCACCGAGGCGGTCGCGCAGGTCGAGGCAGCGCTGGACCGTGTGAACGCGCGCCTGTCCCCGGAACAGCCCGAGGCGCAACCGCTTGTGATCCGCCGCATCACCCGTCTGGGCCGTAACCTGTCGGCGGGCGAGACCGGCGCCCATGTCGCCACCGTCGCGGTGGACCTTCTGGGTGCGGAAACCCGTGCCAGCACGCTGGACGACATCATCACGCTCTGGCGCGCGGAGATCGGGCCGTTGCCCGGCGTCACCTCGCTGATCCTGACCGAGCCGGGGATCGGCCCGCAGGGCATCGCGGTCGAGCTGCGCCTGAGCCACCCAGACCTCGCCACGCTGGAGGCCGCGGGCCGCGCCACGCTGGCGGAACTCGAAACCTTTGCCGGTGTGCGCAACGCGATCCTCGACCTACGCCCAGGCGCGCCCGAACTGCGGCTGAACCTGTCGCCGGGGGCCGAGGCGCTGGGGCTGACCGCCACGGATGTGGCAGGCCAGCTCCGTACTGCCTTCCTTGGAACGCAACTTTCCGAAATCCGGCGTGGAGATCTGGCCTGGGATCTTGAGGTGCGGCTGGCCGATGCAGACCGCGCCACCCGCGCCGACCTGAGCCTTTTCGAAGTCGCCCTGCCCGGTGGCGGCACCGTACCGCTCTCCAGCGTCGCCACCATTGACGAGGCGCGCGGCTGGGGCACGATCACACGCCGCAATGGTCTGCGCACCCTGACCGTTTCGGCCGATGTGGACGGCCGCATCGGCAATGCCGACGCGATTACCGCACGGCTGGCCGAGGGCTTCCTGCCCGATCTGGTAGCCTCCACCCCCGGCCTTGGCTTCGAGATCGGCGGACAGGCCGCGAATTCCGCGGAAACCGTCGCTTCGATCCTGCGCGGGTTCCTCATCGGGCTGGTGGGCATCTACCTCGTGCTCAGCTTCCAGTTCCGCAGCTATGTCGAGCCGTTGATTGTGATGATCACCATCCCGCTGGCATTTCTGGGTGTAATCTGGGGCCATGTCCTGATGGGCTACAACATATCGATGCCGTCGCTGGTCGGCGCGGCGTCGCTTGCGGGAATCGTGGTCAACAACGCGATCCTGCTGGTCGGCGTTATCAACGCCCGCCGTGCCGACGGACGGTCAGCTGCGCTGGCCGCAGGCGAAGCTGTGCGGTCGCGGTTCCGTCCCATCTTCGTCTCGGTCTCGACGACGATCATGGGCATGGCACCCTTGCTGCTGGAATCCTCGACGCAGGCCCAGACGCTCAAGCCACTGGTGATCTCGGTCGTCTTTGGGCTGTTGGCAGCGACGGTTCTTATCCTGTTGGTGTTGCCCGCATTTTATGCAGCGCTCGAGGACATTCGACCAAGGAAACAGGACCATTCTGTTGTTCCAGAAGGTTGCTGACCCCACCCCGCCTCTCCAAAAAGAGAAACAGTTGGAACCGGTAGAGACCCAAGCAAGTCATCTTGCGCACGTTCGTTCCTCTTCAGAGGTCGGGCGAGTCTTGACCGGTCGCAAGGCAGAAAAACAGCGGCAATCGCAACCCCGAATGACCTGCGACTGAACGCATCTGGTGGAAAATCGCGTGACAAACCTCGAGAGAATGCGATTGAAAAATGAACACAACATGCACACGGAATATCACAAGTATCGGAAATTTCGACTTAATCGCCATCATCCATCACGGGAGCTTTGATCGCTTCCGGCTTCACCCACCCAACCGCTTCGCCCTCTCAGCCATCCGTACCACCTGCGCGCTTGCCGTTGCCGCGGTGCTCCGCACGGCGGCGGGGGTCTGGACAGCCCCTCGTCCGATCACTTCGCCTGTCGTGAGCGCACCGATCCGCGCCCTGCCCTTCACGCCGTCGGGATTGAAGATCCCCCGCATGATCCCGGCCGAGCCAGAGACCACAGCGGGTGCGGCCGCCACCATCAAGTTGCCCGAGATCCCCCGCACAATCAGAGGCGTTGCAGCCACAAATCCCTTGGCGAGGAAGACCATCACGAAGAATGGCACCAGCGATCCGATGTTGGTTGTCGAGTTAGGATCGCCAAGCTGTGCCAGAAGCGAGTTCGCCATGCCGACGACGGTCGAAAACATGGCGGCGATGACGATGGGGTAGAAAGCATAGCTGACCGTCGTCGAGACCCACCTATGGAAGAAATCCTTGGTCGCGTCGAAGAGCGACAGAGCGATCATGATCGGAGCGAGGCCAAGCATGAGTGTCAGCATCATTTTGGCGAAGATGAGTACGATGCCGGTCATGAAGCCGAGAAGGCTGAGGAGTACCAGGCCAATGCCGCCGAGGATCGCTCCGGTCATCCAGTTGAGGTTGTTGCCGATAGCGTTAAGGTATTGGCTGAACTCTGTAATCAGTCGGTCGAATTCGGCTGCGAAATAGGTAGCGCCCGCCCCGCCGCCCCCGACTGATGAAATCAGTGCGCCCGCCACATAGTCGAGCCCGCCGATGATGGCATTCGCGACCGCGTTGAAGTTGGCCCAGTTGAAGGCGAAGAGCCCTATCAACATCAGCTTGAACAGGTACCAAAAGAAGCTGGCTCCATCCATGCTGCGGAATTGGAAGGCCATATTAATGCAGACGCCGATCAGCGAAAGAGTGGCCATCAGCAGGACGATCGCGCCGACATTGCTTGCCACAGCCCCGAACTGGGCTTCGGCCGCATCGGCGAGGAAGCCGTCGGCGGTTCCAACCATCCAGCTGACGATGCCCATTACCAGTTGCCTTGCGCTTCGCAGATATCCTGGACGGCGCGGGCGATCTGGTTCTGTTCGTTGCGGAGGGCCAATTGGGCTTGAGTGTGCTCCGCTTGGGTGTTGCTCGCGAACTGTTCCTCGTACTCGGTCGAAGCGGCATCCCAAGACGGGAAGCGCACATCACAGCCGCAATCGCCACTTTCGTTGATCGTCTCCCATGACCGCAACTCGTAGAGACGCATCAACGTCAGCGCCTTGTAGGCTTTCCGCGGGTCGATTTCGTCCATCCAGGTCGGTCGCGCCGGACGATCGTTGCAGATCCGGTACTGTTGAGGCGACATATCGACCGTGAAATCGTTTGAGACCTGAGGCGACGTCTGCGCCACAAGGGGGCCCGCCAAGGCGGCAAGAATGAGTGCGAGAATTGGTTTTCGCATCTGGGGAGGTCCTTTTTTACTCAGCGGCAACGGAGGGGCTCTTGTTGCCTCTGCCGTCGACCGTGTCGAGGTTCAAATCTGTGGTATGACCCGGCAGGAAGAACTCGGTGATTCCGCGCGCGCCTTCATGGCGGCCTGCCTGAATGATCACGTCGATCGAGCCCTCAATATAATCGATCATGTCGGCATAGGTCATCGGCACATCGGTTTTCAGGGCGGCGATGGCGAGGCGGCGAACAGCAAGTTGTGGGGTCTCGGCATGGAGCGTAGTCAGCGATCCACCGTGGCCGGTGTTGATTGCCTCGAGAAACGTCATCGCCTCGCGCCCGCGGACTTCGCCTAGGACGATCCGGTCAGGTCGCATGCGAAGCGTTGAGGCCAAGAGCACATCGGCACTGCGGGTATCCGTGTCCCGGTCCGCGATCAACGTCACGGCATTGGGCTGCTCGGGGCGCAGCTCGGCCGCCTCCTCGATGGTGATGATCCGCTCTTCGGGCGGGATCAGCGAAAGGATCTTGCGCGCCGCGACCGTCTTGCCGGTAGATGTACCGCCCGAAACGATCATGTTGAGCTTGTTCTCGACGCAAAACCGCAGCGCGGCGTCGATGTCGCCGGACCTCACCACATCGCGCAGCGCGGCGTTCCGTTCCAGGCGCAGACCCTCAAGGCTGCGTTCCTTGCCGAAAAGGAATCCGAGTTTGACCTTCTCAAGCGGCAGGGAGGAGAAGAACCTAAGAGAAATCGAGAAACCGCCCTCGACTGCCGGCGGCTGGATCACCTGCGCGCGGATCGGGCGATCACGATATAGGATCGAGACCGAGACGATAGGCTTCTTGGTGCTGAGCGTGGTCGAGGCGGCGGAGGCGATCTGGTTGCCGAGGTCCTTGATCTCGGTCTGGCTCAGCGGGCTGCCGAGACCTCGCATGAAGTGGTCGCCCTGGAATTCGCCCCAGACTTGTCCGTCGGGATTGATACAGATCTCGATCGTGTCGTCGCGCAGGACCTCGGGGCCGAAACGGTCGAGCGACGCTTCCAGATAACTTGCAGCCATGTCAGAAAATCTCGAGGTCACGATCAACCATGACCGTGATCCGTGTACCCTGGTCGACATGTATCACTGGCCGGATCGCCAGATAGTCCTGCATCACGCTTTGCGTGCTATCGCGCAGGTCGGTGCCGACATCACTCGCAACATCGGCCGCCGCCTCGCTGTCGATTTGACCCGCTGCAGCCGCAGGCAGAGCGCCGATCAAGGAGATCAGCGCGGCGGAGCCGAAGCGTTGCGCGAAACGGGTGTCGACAAACCCGGTGGTGCCAGTACGGCCGAGTTCGTCTCCACCGAAGGCGCTGATCTGCACAGTCTGATTGTCGGGCAAGATGATCCGGTCCCATGCCACCATGACGCGCGATTGGGCGAGTGCGACATCGGAGCGGTAGCGCCCGATCAGCCGCGCGCCGCGCGGGATCAGGATACGGGTTCCATCGAACGAATGGACGTCTTCCGAGACGATGGCGCGGATCGCGCCGGGCAGTGTGCTGTCGAGAGCCGTCTCTGTGACAGCCTGAATCATGGTGCCCTGAACAACCGTGTTCGATGGGTTCGCGATCACTTCGGCACGTGTCACCTGCGCAGGTTGTGCGCCCGAACGAACAAAGGCTTCATCTGCATTCAAACGTGCGGCTTCCAGCGTGTTCTCCCTATCCGCACCCGCGCCCATCCCGGAGAATGCGATCATAGGAGACGCGATACGCTCTGCGCGGGCCTCAGCTTCAGCAGCGCGCCGCCTTTCGAGTTCGGCCAGCCGCAATTCTTCTTCACTTGGTCCCAATGAGGTCGGCTCTGGTGGTGCAAGCCGTGCAAGTTCCAAGTCCATGCGGAGCTGATCCAATTCGCGGTCCCGCTCGGTCAGCTGCCGCTCGAGGGCACGCTGAGCCTCGGCGGATGCTTCCTGTAAGGTGGCAATTTGCGCCGTCAGGTCCGCAATAGCCTGCTCCGCCCCGCTATCCGCGGCCTCGGCCGGTCTTGCGCGCAGGTCCTCGAGTTCCGCTCTCAATGTCGCAAGACTTTCCATCAGCGCGAGTTCAGACTCGCTCGGACCTGTGTCCGCAGGCGGGGCTTGGCTGGGCTCCGGGGTAGAAATCGGCGCCAGATCTCCGAATCCGGGGCCGCTGCTCTGGAACTCCTCCGGCGCGGCGGTCGCCATTGGTGCTTCTGCCGACGGCTGTAGGGCAGCCCACGCCAGACCACCTGCTGCGGCGATGCCGACGACTCCAAGGATCGCGGCAAGCGGTGCAGGCCGCTTGTTTGCCTTCGCTTTGCCTGTCGAACCTTCGAGAGCCGCGAGGCGCGCGGCGAGGTCTTCCGTACCTTCGGTCATGATGTGGCCTGTCCTGCGTCCTGGACGCAAATCACCTCTTCGCCAAGGCGAAGGACCCATTGCCGGTTGACGCCGGACACGCGGATGACGCCGTCACTCAAGGCTTGGCTGTTCACCGCGCGTTCCCTTCCGTTCGAATATCGGAAGATGGCGGGCACCGGCGCGTTCCGTGCAAACCGGAAATACGTGAAGGTACCATCATCCCAGATAGCCGTCGGCGTGAACTCTTCTCGGGAACTGACCGCATAGTTCGCATTCGGCGCATCGGCCGCAACCGCCCTGGTGGGTTGCACGCGGTTTTCAGGGTAGCGGAACTGCACGACATAGTGCGGCGTCTCCCGGGCTTCGACGACATGGAAGTAGTAGGAGCGGCGGTTGGTGTAGACGGTGATGTTGGTGGCGACGCCAGATGCTGTCGGCTTGATGGCGAAGGCACGGCCACCCGGGACACCGTCGAATTGAAACCCGACCGTATCGCCGGCGATGATCGAGCGGATGGTTTCACCCTCACCGAATTCGACTGTGGTGACGCGGGTCAGAGTCGTGACGACACGGTAAACCTGGCCTTCAGTCCAGGTCGCGACGCGCACGCGATTGTCATGAGAACCTGGACGGGGCGTAGTTTCGGCCAAAGCAGTCGTTCCCGCGAACGCGAGAATACTGGCGGCCAGCAGCGCAGAGATTGGAGTGCGAGTCATTCGGAACGGTCCGATCGGATGGCATATTGGGTAACGGTGAAACCGAAAGGGTTTTGCCAAACATCGTCGATCGCTCGGGTCCGCTCGGGCCGGAATTCGAACATCAACGTGGCAGTGAACGATCCATCCTGTACCCCCTGAGGGCTGGTCAGGCGCTTTCTGAGCCGCACCTGGGCGCGGTTATCGCCAATAAGGGTGATCGATGCGATCTCAACGGCCATCTCGGCCGCAGCCCCGTAACGCGTCGGCGGATAGCTGTCCTGCCCCGATGTCCACATCGCGCGCATGCTGGCCTCGGCCGATCCGGAAGACTGTGCCAGGACACGGCGGACACGAAGATCGTTGTCGAGCTGGTTGTAGGTTTCGCGGTCGAAAATGTAGCGGTAGATTTGCGCTTCGATCACGGCAGGCCGTTCGGCGAGCGACACGGTTTCAACCGTGGCATTGGGGAGCGCCATCCCGGTCGCGGGATCGTAGGGCACAACCACGGGAGGCGGCGTCTCGACCATCAGCGCGACAGCCGCAGCCGTCAAACAGCCGAATACGCCAAAGCCTGCCCCGGAAATGCCGATCATCCGCCAAAGCTGTTCCCGGCGCAGGGCACCGTAGACAAGTTCCTCTTCCACGAGCTCGCGCGCAGTCATCACCCCTGCCCCACTCATGGCTCAAGATCCGGCAAGGTGAAGTCCATGTAGCGGCGTTCTTCGGCAACCGTGGCGGCGTCGACCACGCCTGCATTGCCTGCGCCTAGGGTTTGGATCGCTTCCAGCTCCCACATCCGGGTCATGGCGATGGCGAGTTCCGCCGTGACGCGTGTGTTATGATCCATCGAGGCTTTGAGATCCTCCATGTCGGGGATCATCTCGACCAGACGTTCCACCCGTTCGAGAGACTGTTCCGCCTCTGCGTGGCTGTTCTGCGCCGCCGCCGACATCACAGCACCTGTGGTGGCCCGCGTGGCCACGCCTTCGGCGCCCGGATTGCCGCTGGTGGCGATCTCGCGGAGTGAATCCTCGTCGAACCCGGCGCTTGCCAGCGCCTGTTCCATCTGCGTGCGCATGGGCCCGGCATTGGGCCCGATGAGCGCGCTCCAATCGCCCGCCTGGATGCCTCGGATCAGGCCGGGGATGTCTTCGAAGTTGGCCTCAAGCAAGGTATCGAGGTCCCCGCCCATGGCAAGTCCGAGGATGCTGCGCGGCCCGGTGAGCGAGGCATACATCTCGTTCAGCTGATCGAGTTGGCTTTGCAGCATGTCCAGTTGCTCCAACGCATTGTCCAGAAGATCGGTCTGGATCCCGAAATCCTGCAGCATCTGCTGAAGCTGGCGGATTTCCTGGGCAATGTTCTGAGTGTCCACCGTGGGCACACCCTGTGCCGCGACAGGTCCGGTAACATTGAGGGCAAGCGCGAGAGCGATGCTACCGGCGAAAAGGGAACGGGGCAGGCGCAGGTTCAACGCAAATCCTCCTGACTAAAATCCATGTATTGCCGCTCGGCAGCTTGCGCTGCCGCCAAGGCGATCTGCTCGGCGCTGAGTGGCTCGGTTCGGGCGGCCTTGATCCGGGTCCGGATTGCGACCAGCCGGGCCAGTTCGGCCCGGGCATAGGTGTTGAGCGCGATGGCCTCGTGGAGATCCTCGGTCTCACCAATGCGGGTGATGATGTCCTGAACCCGCAGGGCGGCGGCACGGACCGAGACCAGCGAATAGTCGCCATAGACCCCTGCGCCGTGGGCCGAGAGGCTGAAACTCGCGTTGGCGAGGAGCACAGGATCGATGGTGCCGAGCGCATCGATGCCGCCCACGGCCGCGAGGTAGCTGTTGTACTGCTGCGGGATCACCACGACATAGTGCTGGGTTTCCGCGAAAGGCGGCACACCGCCATAATCCTGCACATTGCCAGGACCGGCGTTATAGGCGGCGAGCGCATGGATAATGTTGCCATCGAACATGTTCAGCATTTGTGCGAGGTATCGCGCACCGCCGGTGACCTGCAGATAGGGATCGTCGTAATAGGCCGGGTAGATCCCGAGATCGCCCGCGGTACCGGGCATGATCTGGGTAAGTCCGAAGGCCCCTACGGGTGAGCGTGCCCCGATCTGGAAGCGGCTCTCCTGCCAAATCAGCGCCTGCAAGAGACAGCGCCATTGCACGAGCGAAAGACCTGCGCGGCCGACCCCGGACAGACTATGGGTGTCGCGTGCTGCGCGGATGATCAGCTCCTCGATCCCCTCCCTGGCATCGCCGAACATCCGCGCTGCCGCTGGATTGGTGTCCTCGGGCGCATAAAGACTGGCGGCCGCGCTTTCGACGTCGTCTACCGCCCCCTGCCCCGCCTCGAGCCCCGCCACGGTTCCGGCCACGTCTCCAGCGCCAAGCGACATGGCATCCATCAGCCCTTCGAGGGAGGCGAGTTGCTGGCGCTCGATTTCGGCCAGTTCCTCCTCGCGGCTTAGCCGGACCTGCTGCAGTGCCAGGTCCCGATCGGTCTGCTCAAGGATGGCCTGCCGCTCTGCGAAGAGGCGCAGATCGAAGGTCGGCACGCCTTGGGCGACCGCTGGCCCTGCCGTGGGACCTGCCAGTGCAAAGCCGATCATCGAGAGAGGTAGCCAGGTCCGCATTGGCTCAGCCGCCCGCCCCCAAGAGGACGAAATCGCAAGGACTGTCGCGGCGCGTGACCTCCGCCCCCATGGTCGAGATCGTGGCGGTGGCGGTTCCTGCCTGCGCAGGAGCCTCGCGAAAATTGAAGCAGTTGGCTTGCGGGGGGTTATGCTGCGCACAGGCTGTCAGGGTCAGGCCGAGCCCGAGCAGCACTACGCTGCGAATGATGGTACGGGTCATGTCACTCTCCAGAAATCAGGACGTTCGCGATAATCGGCGCCGACAAGCGCTTCGCCCTTCTCCATTCCGCCAAGGATGGTCACGAGCGGGCCGAGCGCGCTGAGATCGGCATCGATCACGACGGAACCACGGTCGTCGCGTACAAGCGCGAGCCGCGAGGCCGAGCCGACGCCCAGAAGCACGTCGAGCTCTTTCTCGGTCAGGCCGAGCATCGCGTAGTCAGCGGCGGAAGCACGAATGTTGGGCAAGAGCACCTGCGTCGGCACCGCTTCCACGATGGTCTTGCCGGTGCGCGTGCGCTCGAGCTGGCTGGCATATTGCGTCATCATCACGACGACGGCGTTCTGCTTGCGGGCGGTCACCAGCCAGTTGCTGAGGCGCTCCGCAAAGTAGGCGTTGTCGAGGGCTTTCCATGCCTCGTCGATGACGATGATGGTGGGCTTGCGGTCCTCGATCACCCGCTCGACCCGGCGGAAGAGGTAGGACAGGACCGCCATGCGTTCCCGCTCGCTCTCGGAATCGAGGATGCCGGTGAGGTCAAAGCCCGCGACGTCTCCATCGATGCTGAAACTGTCCTCGGCATTGGCCCCGAAGATCCAGCCGTAGCGACCCTCGGCCGTCCATTCCTGCATACGCTCGAAGAGATCGCCCTCGTCATCGGTCGAGACCAGCAGCGAGGCGAAATCCGACCAGTTTCGTAGGCCCGCATGTCCTGCGCTCGCGTTCTGGCGCACGACTTCCTGCAATCGGTTGGTCTGAACCGGGGTTAGCGGTCGATCGCGCCGCTCCAAGAGGCTCGCGAGCCAATCAGCAAGCCATGCCTGGCCCCGCATGTCGATCTCGGTCTGGAGCGGATTGAGGCCCGTGGGGCGCCCCGCCCGCACGGTCGAATAGCTGCCGCCGAGCGCGCGGACGGCCATCTCCATGCCCGCGCGATAGTCGAATACGAAGACCCGCGCACCTGCCCGCCGTGCCATGGTCATCAGGAAAGCCGCCAGGACGGATTTGCCGGAGCCGGGACGGCCGAGGATCAGCGTGTGGCCTCCCGTGGGCTCGCGATCCGGCGCGCCCTGTTCGTGGAAGTTGAAGCGAAAACCACTGCGCTCGGGTGTCGGAAAGAGCGTGATCGGCACGCCCCAGGGGACTTCCCGACCTGTCTTTCCGAGCGGGGTGCGGTGAAAGGTGGCGAGATCGGTGAAGTTGTGGTTCGTGATTGCGGCCTTGCGGCTGCGCGCCCCTGTGTTCCCGGGATGCTGCGCCATGAAATGCGCCCGCGCCCCGAAAGCTTCCGAGATCAGGTTGATCCCGGAAGTGGCGGAGATGTTGCGGATTTCGGCCGCGATGTCGTCAAGCGCCGTCTGGGTGCGGGCATAGACGGCCACGGTCATGTGGTGCTCGCCGAAGATCAGGCGTTTGGATTCCAGATCGTCCTGCGCGAGTTCCAGTTCCTGGGCGAGACTGACGGCTCCGTCATTGGCGGCCTGCATTAGCCGCAGCTGCCGCTTGATCCGGCCCGCCATGATGTTGGCGTTGATCGGCACAAAAGAGTGCGTGACCACCATGTCGACGGGCAGATTCAACTCGTCGAGCATCAGGCTATCGGTCTTGGCCGGGTAGTTCTTCACCGCAAAGATCGCCCCGAGCTTGTCGCCGACGGCACCGTCCGAGAGTGCGATGGTCGTGCCGCGGAAGGTGACGCGCGTATTGGCTACGTCCTCGGCGATCACACCGAGGCGCGACCGGGGGAAAAGCGGGGACTCCTCGCCCGTGTTGAGTGAACCGAGGAAGCCCAGAAGCTCGCCGGTGCTTGCGGCCAGCGGGCGGGGCTTCAGCTCATCGAAGGAGGACAGCAGAAACCCCACAACCTCGTCGAGCTTGCGCAAGCGGCGGGTGGTGTCGGCCGCATGTCGCGAGCGAGACGCCCCCAGACCGAAGGGCAGACGGCTGCTCGCCTCGGGGCGCTTCAGCACGGTCAGAGTCAGCGTCTTGTCGCGCAAACTCGCGCGGCCGAGATGCGCGTGCCATCGTTTGTCGACGGCGGCCGCAAACCCTTCGCCCGGAACGGGCGGCAGGGTCACGTCGACCGCTTTCGAGACCTTGTGCAAGTAGAATGAGAACTCGGTCCCGACCTGCGCCACGATGCCAGCCAGCAACCCTCCGATCCGGTCGAGATGCCCGTCCTCGCTCGTGGTGCTGTTCACCCCCTCGAGCCGGATGCATTGCATCAGCTCGTTGCCGCGTGTCCGGATCGTTCGGTCGTTCACGAGGCTCACATAAGGCAGCATCATTGAGAGCCGCTTCTCGCCCTTGACCCATGCGGGTAGCGCGGTCAGCGGATCGATGGCGTTCTCAATCTCATCGGCAATTCCATCACGGGGCATAGCTGTCGCCTCCATGCAGCTTGCGGTTCGTCGTGGGCGGGGTTTCCTGCAGGGTGATCACCAGGACATCGAGGAAGTTCGGATCCCAGTCCGCGGCCTTCCAGAGCGCCGGCCAGGCCAGCCCCGCGAAAACAGCCACCACCCAGCTCTGCACCCAGAGGAACAGAAGCGTCGAGCCGAAGAGCCAGACCATGGCGTACATGATCGGCAAGCCCATCAGCTTGGGTGGCCTGAGAAGGCCGATGAACACGCGGGACTGGTCAGCCATGGCCAAGAACTCCGGGATTGCTCAGGTGGTCCAGATGGCGGCGACGATGGTGGGTGCTGCGGCGATGCCCGCGATTGCAACCACGACCCAAAGCGCCTGACGAAAGTCGAGGATGCCAAAGAGCCAGGAAAGAAACACACCGATCAGTGCGAGCGTGCCAATCACGATGCCCAAGGGACCGGTGATCGCATCGACAATGCCTTGAAGCAGGGTCTGTACCGGCGAGAGGTCGATGCTTTGCGCAAGCGCTGGACCCGCCAGCACGATAAGGGCCGTCGCGCCGAGCGCGACGATCGCCCGCGTGCGGAGCACGCTTTGACGTTTCCTCGATGTCATGAAAGATCTCCTCTGAGCCGCTCAAACACGGCAGTCACACGGGCCACATGCCCTTGGGTTTCGCGAAAAGGGGGGATGCCGCCGTGGCGTGTGACCGCCTCAGGGCCAGCGTTGTACGCCGCAAGGGCCAGAGAGCCCTCGCCGAACTGGTCGAGCATCATCAGCAGATAGCGGGCTGATCCGTCGAGGTTCTGCGCAATGTCATGTGGGTCCACGCCGAGGTCGCGGGCGGTATCCGGCATAAGCTGGCCAAGGCCTATAGCCCCGACAGGGCTACGTGCTGCGGGATTGTATGCGCTCTCGACTTCGATATTGGCCCGGTAAAGGAGCGCCCAATCAGTGACGGAAAGTCCTGCGCGACGCAGCGCACCATGCCCGGCATATCGTAGAGCCGTGGTCTCGATCGCATGGAGGATTTCTGGGGTGGCGCGGGCGGCAGATGGAGCCGGGATCGCTGTCTCGATAGTGGCGTCGGGAACGCGAGGTTCTGCGAAGAGAAAAAGGCGCCCGTTTGCCTCTTGAGAAGAGGAAATCAATTGGCCGTCTGGGCCAACCGAGAAGATGAAACCGTCGGCCAGGGCCGGGGGCGCGGAACAAACGCCTGTACCCAAAGCAACGACGAGCGCGGTCGCGCGGTCAGCTGCCTTTGACCGGAGGCGCGGCGTGGCGCTCGCGGCCACCTTCTTCAAGTGGGATGCTCGCCGTCGTACAGCCCATGTCGGCCAGGAAACTGACAAGGCCAACGATGGTTTTGAAGTCGCGGAGCTTGAGGACGCTTCGGCTGGTGACGAGCATTTTATCGTCACGCCCATCAGTGGCGACGGCGCGGATGACCCACGAGCCGTACCAGCTGTTATGGCGCTTCTCTGCTCTCTCCTTGCAGACCACCTCAATGAGGTAGCCCTCGGCGAGCAAGCCGCGCAGTCCGTCTTCTGTAACCACATTCGGGGCTTCTTCAATCATGGCCTTCCCTTGGGTCCTTGTTCTGCCTGGGTGCAGTATCAGGCCCACGGGGTCGCAACACCGTGAGCGATACAAAACAACATTAATGATAGCAAGACAATAATAACGTGTTGACGAAGTTCGCCTTGCTCCGATAACGGTGATAGCCGACAGAATGATAATCTTAAAGGCGGCAAAGGAGTTTTGCCCTGCGGCTGTTTATTGCGCGCAACGCACCGTTGCTGTTCGCGTTCCTGCTTGGAAGCATGCCGATAGCCGCGGCAGCAGATTGCGTACCTCCCGAACGACCGTTCTTGCCTCAGTCGCAAGACGACATGCGTGCCTACGCCGATCTGATCAGAAGCGATTTCGAGACCTACATTGCCGATGTGCAGGACTACTTTCGTTGTCTCGACGCCGAGCGCGCTCGCGCCTTTGTTGAGGCGAGGGAGGTCAGTGATGACTACGCCAGGTTCCTGAATGCTCTCGAGTAAGCGACTACGGGTTTGTGCCGCCAGTAGAAATCAACCGTTAGACCAACGCTCCGTCAGTCTCTAACGCAATGATGTTTTTCAAGCGGGCGATCATGTCGTCACCGCTTGCGACATCTACGCTCGCACATTCATTGATCGATTAGGATTTCAGCAGTTTTTTCAAACTTCTACGAAGAATGTATGAAAAATTTGCCCACACGTTTTGGTGACTTGCCGACATTTTGTTTCAGCAATACAGCTTCAAAAATGATGTACAGGATTCGGGCCGTTTTTGGGATACTCCAGATTGCCTCCATATTGGTGGCAGTGACCCTGATGCCGTCCAATGCATCAGCCATGGTTTCGTGCTCTGTTGAACAAGTCGCTCAGGAGTCTTCAAACGAGCGCCACCATCATGAAACGGACATTCCGGCTGCAGATATCGACCATGGAGCAGACCACTGTGCGTCACATATCTGCGTGGTCGGTGACTTCGTAGGTGCCGAAAGTTGCACAAAGCAGTCCGCTAATGTTTCCCTCCGGTCCTGGGATATTGCGTCCCTAGTCCGTTCGGCCACACCCGAAGGTTTGCGGCGCCCTCCTCGCGCCTGATGCACCTGTAGCCGCAGTTTGACTGCGACCATCTGCATCTGACATTTCGAGGAAATCTAAGTGAAAATTCTGCTTGCGGCATCCTTGCCGCTGTTCGGGGCCGCCTGCTCGGCGCTTCCTGAACTTGAAACCGTGCCAGCGCTTACGGCGGCGGTTACATCGCCTGTGGTCGCGTCTGCGCAACCCGGGCCTGTTGTTGCTTACGCGGGCTACTCGGTCGGAGAACCGGCCGAATGGCGGATGCTGAATGATGAACAACGGGAGGGTGGCGAATGAAACTGCCTCTTCTCATGGGGTCCATGTTGCTGGTGTCCGCCTGCGCCAGTCCTGCCGTTCTTGAGCGTGCAAAACCAGATCGCGCGGGCTTTGGCAGTGTCGAGACGGGTGCACGCCAGGCTCTAGGGGCCACACCGATCTGGAACCTGTCTGCCGCGGACCTTGAGGAAACGCGCAAGAGGGTTCACGCCATGGTGCATGGTAAGACCGTCAGCGCCGACACCGCAGTGCAGGTTGCCCTGATAAGCAGTCCCGCACTTCAAGCCAGCTTCGCTGAGCTAGGTCTGTCCTCAACTGACTTATGGGAAGTGGCTATGGGGCCGGTGCCCTCGATCGGTGTGTCAATCTCCGGGTTGGCTGGCGATGTCACTCGCACACTTGAGGCAACATTAATCAACTCCCTGCTCGACGTGGCAACATCCGCACCGCGGACCCAACTTGCGGAGATTCGCTTCAGACAATCCGAACTTGCTGCGCTCGCCGACACGATAGACTTGGCCGTTGAAACCCGCCGGGCCTGGATTGAGGCGGTTGGCGCTTTCGAAGCCGCTGCACTGATCGCTCAAACTCAGGGCACTGCCGAGGCAGCGTCCGAACTTGCTGTGCAACTGGGCCGTACCGGCGCGATGAGCAAGGCCGATCAAGCAAGGGAGCATGCCTTTACTGCTGAGCTTGCCGCCGAACGTGCAGCCGCCCAATTGGAGGCGCAATTGGCCAAAGAAAAACTGCTTCGGCTGATGGGGCTTTGGGGTAGCGACACCACTGTATTCGTGCCGGACTCGCTGCCCGCCTTGCCTGGTGGCCCGCGCGTTGCAGGAAATATCGAACAGCTGGCACTGGCAAACCGCGTAGACCTGGCATCTGGAAAGCTGGAACTCGAGGCGCTCGCGCTGGACTACCGTCTGACCGGGCAAACCCGTATGGTCTCGGACGTCCAGTTGGTGGCTGGTTTCGACCTGGAACGTGCAGCCGGAGAAACCGAGGCCAATCCAGCGCTTGCTCTAGATTTCGAGATCCCGCTCTACGACACCGGTCCGCTGGTGTCGAAGCGTGGCCGCATGGCCTATCTGCAGGCAGCGAACAGGCTGGCCCAGCAGGCCGTCGATGCGCGTTCGGACGCACGCATGGCCTATAGGGCCATCACCGGTCGCCATAGCATCGCGCGGCATTGGCGCGACTCTGTTTTGCCTCTGCGACGCCAGATCGATGACGAAGCGCTGCTGTCCTACAACGGCATGCTGACCTCGACCTTTGAATTGATCGCTGATGCCCAGGAGGGGCTCGCTTCGCGCCTCTCTGCCGCAGAAGCGAAACGTGACTACTGGCTTGCCGAAACAGACGCGACCGCGGCGATTTGGGGCGGGGCAATTACTCTGACCGGAGGTAGCGAAGAATGATGAACCGTCGTCAATTACTGGGCGCGGGATTGACCGCGAGCGCTGGAGCTGTGCTGGCGAACGCCGGGGCCGCGCAAACACGCTTTCGCGATCTGCCCGAGGCCGCCTTTACCGACAGCCCCTATACACAAGTTCCCCCAAGGCCTTCGGATCGGTTCGACTACAACCCCGTTGTAACACTGAACGGATGGTCTTTGCCGTATCGCATGAACGGAGATGTAAAGGAGTTCCACCTCGTTGCAGAGCCTGTTGAAAGGATTATGGCGGACGGGATGATTGCGCGGCTCTGGGGCTACAATGGCCAATCCACCGGACCCACAATCGAAGCGGTCGAAGGCGAGCGGGTGCGTATTTACGTAACCAACCGTCTTCCGGAACATACCAGCGTGCATTGGCACGGACTGATCCTGCCATCGGGAATGGATGGAGTTGGTGGTTTGTCGCATCCCGGCATCCCGCCGGGTAAGACCTTCGTCTACGAGTTCGACCTCATCAAGTCCGGCACCTTCATGTACCACCCGCATGCGGACGAGATGGTACAGATGGCCATGGGCATGATGGGGCTCTTCATCGTGCATCCGCGCGACCCGGCGTTCATGCCGGTGGACCGGGATTTCGCGTTCCTCCTTGCGGCCTATGACATCGACCCGGGGACCTACATCCCGCGCGTGGCCGAGATGACCAATTTCAACATGTGGACCTGGAACAGCCGGATCTTCCCGGACATCGATCCTCTGGTGGTCAACAAGGGGGACCGTGTCCGTGTGCGTTGTGGCAACCTGACGATGACCAACCACCCAATTCACATGCATGGCTATGACTTTCAGGTCACCTGTACTGACGGAGGCTGGGTGCCGGAAAGTGCCCGTTGGCCCGAGGTCTCGATCGACATTCCTGTAGGCGCCATGCGCGCCTACGAGTTCGACGCGATTCACGAAGGTGACTGGGCGATCCACTGCCACAAGTCGCACCACACCATGAATGCTATGGGCCACGACATCCCTACATTTATTGGCGCCGACAAGTCCCGCCTGACCCAAATGATCCGCCGCCAGCAGCCTGGCTACATGCCGATGGGCACGGCGGGTATGGCGGATATGGGCGAGATGTCGATGGAGATCCCCGAGAACACCGTGCCGATGATGACCGGATGGGGGCCGCATGGCCCATTGGAAATGGGTGGCATGTTTAGCGTGGTGAAGGTTCGCGAGGGCATCGACCGCGACGATTACAGCGATCCTGGCTGGTACGACAACCCGCCCGGAACACAGGCCTACGAATGGACGGGCGAGCTGCCCGAACATGCATACAACACCAGTCCGAAAACCGTGATCACGCCGCGCGGCGGCGTGCGGCAGGGCTGATGCCAGAGCACAGGAGAAACACGCTCATGAAAACTGCACTTTTGACATTGGGGCTGGCCCTGATTCCCGCCCTCGCAATTGCGGACGCCGGGCACGGCAACGGTCAAATGGCCATCGGCATGCCTGCGATGCATGGCCATGAACCCACGCGAACCATCGATGTGATAATGCGTGAGGACTACGACAAGGACGCACCGTTCGTCTTCGAACCCTCCTCGGAAATGACTTTTTCTGAGGGTGAAACCGTGCGCCTGCGCATCACGAACATGGGTGAGGAAACCCACGAGTTCGTGATGGATTCGATGGCACAAAACGCTGAACACAAAGAGCTGATGGCCAAGTTCCCTGAGATGGAACATGACGACCCTAACGCTGTGCGCCTTGAACCAGGTGAAGAGGCGGAGATCCTTTGGACTTTCAACAAGGCCGGCAACTTCGAATTCGCCTGCCTGCTGCCCGGCCACTATGAAGGCGGCATGCACGGCGCCCTTACTGTCAACTGATCTCAAATCAAAGGAAACCAATCATGACCAAATTTTTGACGCTCGCCGCTGCCCTTCTGATGACCGCTGGAACTGCAATTGCTGCTAGCGATAGTGCCATGTCCTCGGGCACGGTGACCAAGATCGATGCCAAGTGGAACAAGATTACTGTCGACCATGGCCCGCTGGAAAACCTCGACATGCCAGCAATGAAAATGGTCTTCGTTCTCGCCGATCCCGCGATGCTGGAAGGGCTGAGTGAAGGCGCACAGATCAACTTCGTTGCCGACCGTGTGAATGGCAAGCTGACTATTACAGAGCTGGTGCAGTAACTACAGGTCGCGCGCCCTGTCTCGCAGGGCGCGCGATTTCATTCGTCGTCGGAGATCATGAGAAAGTTGCGTCGTCTACGACAGAAAGATCCGCAAGAATTGGACAATCCGGTCGGTGATCGCCAGCACACTGGTGCACGAGAGACGAAAGAGTTTCTTTCATCGACATGAGTTTAGAGATCTTTTCATCAATCTGGCGCAGGTGCTCCTCTGCGACGGCCTTTACCTGCGCACTTTCTCGATTGTCATCGTTATAGAGCGCCAAAAGCGTACGGCAGTCTTCGATTGTAAATCCCAAGGCTCGCGCTCGTCCGATGAATGCCAGCTTATGAAAATCGATCTCTCTGAAGCTTCGATACCCGTTTGCAGCGCGCAAAGGTGTTACTAGACCGATATCCTCATAGTAGCGAATGGTCTTGGCCGGCACTCCTGACCGCTCGGCAACATCACCAATGTTCATTTCTGCCTCCTCTCACTCGGCCGGGACGGGGGCGAAGTCCTCCACCCGCCCAGACTCTTGGCGCTCGTCCATCGCCGGTCTTACGCGCCGCAGCCGCAAGGCGTTCGTCAAGACAAAGACCGAGCTAAGTGCCATCGCACCGGCAGCGACGACCGGTGACAGCAGCACGGCGAAACTCGGATAAAGCGCTCCGGCGGCCAAGGGTATCAAAGCCACATTGTAACCAAAGGCCCAACCAAGGTTCTGTTTGATGTTTCGCATGGTGTGTCGCGAGATCTCGAAAGCGTTCACAACGCCGCGAAGATCACCGGACATCAATACGACATCTGCGCTTTCGATCGCCACATCCGTGCCAGTGCCGATGGCGATGCCAACATCCGCGTGGGCGAGCGCGGGTGCATCGTTGATGCCATCGCCAACAAAGGCCAATGTGCCCTGCTGGCGCAGATTTTCCAGTGCCGCCACCTTGCCGTCGGGCAAGACCCCCGCGATCACGTGGTCGATACCAGTCTCTTCGGCAATTGCTTCTGCCGTTTCGCGTTTGTCGCCGGTAATCATTGCCACCTTCAAACCCAGACTGTGCAGTGCGGCAATCGCGGCTCGGCTCGAGGGTTTGACCGGATCGGCGACGCCAATCGCAGCCACCGCCTTGCCATTGATTGCGGCGAAGAGTGCGGTGCGACCTTGCCGTGCGAGCATAGTTTCAGCCTCTGCGAGTTCACCAAGATCGATCCCTTCGCGCTGCATCATTCGGTCAGCTCCGACAACAACCTCGGCCCCGTCAACGATGGCGCGCACGCCATACCCTGTAATCGAAGTAAACGCGCTCGGTTCCGACAGTCTGATGTTTTCCGCCTGCGCGCCGCGCACGATAGCTTCGGCGATCGGGTGTTCTGATCTGGCTTCGACCGATGCGACTGCCGCAAGAACGGTGCAGCGCTCGGCTCCTTCCGCCAGCACAAGGTCGGTCAGCGCGGGACGTCCGGCGGTGACGGTGCCGGTCTTGTCCAGAGCGACAACCTTGACGTCCCCCAATGCTTGCAGAGCATCCCCCTTGCGGAACAACACGCCCATTTCAGCAGCGCGACCGGTCCCGACCATGATCGACGTCGGCGTCGCCAGTCCCATCGCGCAGGGACAAGCAATGATGAGAACTGAGACACCCGCGACCAGCGCATAGGTGAGGGCGGGATCAGGGCCGAATATTAGCCAGACAAGGATCGTCAAGGCGGCGAGGGTCATCACAGCGGGGACGAACCAAAGCGTGATCCGATCCACCAACCCTTGAATGGGGAGCTTGGCGCCCTGCGCATCTTCGACCATGCGGATGATTTGGGACAACGTGGTATCCGCACCAACACGCGTTGCTTTATAGGTCAGACTGCCCGCGCCATTGACCGTACCGCCCGTGACAGGATCACCAGCCGACTTGCCGACCGGCACGGGTTCCCCGGTGATCATGCTTTCATCGACATGGCTTTCGCCGTCCACAACCTCACCGTCCACGGCGAGTCGTTCTCCGGGGCGCACAACAATCAGATCTCCGGTGCGCAAGGCATCGATCTCGACCTCGACCGCATCGCCGTCACGCAAAATACGCGCCGTACGAGCCTGTAGGCCGAGCAGCTTCTCGATTGCAGCCCCTGTTCGCCCTTTCGCTCGCGCTTCGAGCCAGCGCCCGATCAGGATCAGGACCACGATGACCGCGGCGGCCTCGAAGTAGACAGCGCGGACGGCCTCGGGCATCAGCGACGGGAAGAACGTTGCGACAACTGAATAAAGATAAGCTGCGCCTGTGCCGACGGCGACCAGACTGTTCATGTCTGGAGCACCTTTCAGCAAGGCCGGAAACCCTTTCAGATAGAACTGTCGGCCGGGCCCAATGAGCACAGCCGTTGTGAGGATGAACTGGATCAACCAGCTGGCCTGCTGTCCTATGGTATTGTTGATCGCCATATGCACGGCCGGGATCAGGTGCCCGCCCATTTCCATCAGGAAAACCGGCAAAGCGAGTGCTGCGGCCAGTGCCACCCGGCGTGCCAACCCGCGCGCTTCCTCTTCTTTTCGCGAAGTGCGATCCTGTGTTGCCGTGGCCTCGGCCACGCTGGCTGGATATCCGGCTTGCTCGGATGCACGGATGAGGGCCACAGGGTCGGTCATGCCCTCAAGATATGTGATGCGCGCATTTTCCGCCGCAAGATTAACGTTGACCTCCAACACGCCGGGAACCAAGGCAAGTGCCTTGTCGACGCGCCCGACACAAGAAGCACATGACATGGACGCGATGTTCAGCGTCACGGATGCCGTTCGCGCTGGATACCCGAGATCTTTCAGGGCTTGGACCGCATCTTGCAGGTGGGGCGAACCATCCACGCTGAAACGCGCCGTCTCGTTCGCGAGGTTCACCGAGACATCGGATATTCCCCTCAACGCGGCTAGGCCCCGATCCACGCGCCCTACGCATGAGGCGCAAGACATTCCTTCAATCGAGAGCGTCACTTTGGATTGATCTGTCATTTCAGTCTCCTGGAATCCCATTTGACACCCCAAATAGGAGTTCCAGTGACTGGAAGGTCAATACCCAATTTGAACTTTCCTGGCTTCGCTTTAAAAATCTACGGAGACCCTTGACCTTCCCCCCACTGGAAGCCCCATCTGCACTGAACAAGCTGTCACAGAGGAGACATCGACATGAAATTCAACGTTCCCGACATGAGTTGTGGTCATTGCACCAGTACGATCGAAAAGGCGATCAAGGCAGCTGACGCAAATGCGAGCGTATCTTGCGACATTCCGGCCCGCACGGTTTCTGTTGAAGGTGCACTGTCAACAGAACGGCTGACGGCCCTGCTTCGTGAAGCTGGGTACGAAAATACCGTGACTGCCTAATCTATGGGTCATCGCACCCGTCGTGACGGGTGCGATGACCTAGCGATTTCTAGCGACGGATTTGCCTGGTTTTCTGAGGTTCCGCAGATCATGAGCGCGAAGGCAACAGGATGAGAGCACTGCCTAAGAGGCAAAGAAGAATGCCTGCAATGTCCCAGCGGTCCGGTCGGCTCCCCTCCACTAGCCACATCCAGATCATGGACGCCGCTATGTAGACGCCCCCGTAAGCTGCATATGCCCGACCGGCCATTTCGCTTTCTGCGCGCGTCAAAAGCCATGCGAAGAGTGCCAAACTTACCAGACCTGGCCCGACCAAAAGTGGCGAACGATCGAGCCGCAACCATGCCCAGAAAGCAAAACATCCGGCGATCTCGGCAAAGGCAGCAATAAGATACCAAAGGTAAGTCATCTTCTCGCCGCCTCTTTCAGTGGTAGGCCGTGCCTAGGTCTTTTGGTATGTAGGGGCTCCGGCTCATTCGCCTGCATCATTGCTCATCGGGCGTGATGTCAGAACCCACCGCAGAGTGCTAGTTTGCCGACGCCCGCACGTTGTCGACCAGTTCCGTGAGCTTATCGCTCTCCACGAAGCCTGGAACCAGATTGTCGCCGATCACAAATGAAGGCGTGCCACTGAAGCCGAGCGACTGCGTCAACCGCATCGAGGTCGCGATGTGCTCTTCAATTTCGGGGCGCTCCATGTCGGTTTGAAGGCGTTCGATGTCGAGACCAACTTCTTGTGCTATCCTGAGAACGCTTGCCTCTTCCGCCCGGCCGTTCATACCCATTAGGGCCCAGTGGAATGCCTCATACTTGCCTTGCAGCCGCGATGCGAGTGCAGCTTTGGTTGCAAACACTGACCCGTCCCCGAGAATTGGCCATTCGCGATAGACCAGACGCACATCAGGATCGGCCTCCAACAGAGCCTGAACTTCCGGCATAGCGCGTCGACAATATGGGCAGTTGTAATCGAAAAATTCGATAACGGTCACATCCCCATCGGGATTGCCGAGAACCGGTGCATTCGGGTCTTGCTCGAGCAATTGTCGCTGATCGCGCAAGACGGTTGCCTGCGCTTGTGCCTGGGCTTCGGCGTCCTGACGTTGAAGTATTTCGACTGCTTCCATGATGATTTGCGGATTCTCGCGGATAGCCTCATATACAAGTTCCTTGACCCGCGCTTCGTCCAGGTCTGCGGCCTGCACTGCCATTGGAAGTAAGGCAAATGACGATACGAGCATCAAATTTCTGAAAATCATGTCCATTATCCCTCTTGTTCTGCTGCTGTGCGTGCGGCCTGAGCATTGCGCTCTCGCTCTGGCCAGGTCGACTTAATGAAGCCGAGAATGTTCCAAATTTCCTGATCTGTGAGTTTGCCGGCGAAGCCCGGCATGCCACTATCGAAATCTGAGCCCTGTTGTCGCATCAGTTCCGCCCCCCCGAGCTTGGTGTAGGAGAACAAAATCTGGTCACTATGGTGCCAGGTATGACCGTTGCGATCATGCGGCGGCGCGGGCAGGCGGCCATCTGAACCAGGGCTTCGCCAGTCTGGTTGCCCTTCGAGATTGGCGCCATGGCAGGACGCACAGTTTTCAGAATAGAGAGCTTGCCCCAGTTCGATATTGACTGAGCTGCTGCCGGTTTCGTGGACACCG
Organism: Celeribacter persicus; assembly: GCF_003050785.1. GTDB lineage: Bacteria > Pseudomonadota > Alphaproteobacteria > Rhodobacterales > Rhodobacteraceae > Celeribacter > Celeribacter persicus. The sequence goes on along the minus strand of NZ_QAOH01000020.1, from coordinate 67 downwards.
AGATAAGGTGTTAATGAAACTGGAGAATCTACATGACAAGAAGGATGTTCAGCCGCGAGTTCAAACA
>NZ_QAOH01000019.1 GCF_003050785.1 Celeribacter persicus | reverse complement strand
CCGGATTCTGGCGATCGGCGGGTTGCCATCGCGATCTGGGCGAACGGGCTTCTTACCGTTGCGCAAATCGTCGGGGGCATATTGTCGGGCAGCCTGGCACTGATCGCCGATGCGCTGCACAACTTTTCCGATATGGCCTCGCTTGTCATTGCCTTCGCCGCACGCAAGATCGCGCGCCGCCCGGCCGATGAGCGCATGACTTTCGGATATGGCCGGGTCGAAATCGTCGCGGCCCTGATCAACTACACCACCCTCATCGTGATCGGCTTCTATCTGATCTACGAAGGTGGCATGCGCATGATTGATCCACCCGAAGTCATGGGGTGGACCGTCGTCATTCTCGGTGGAATCGCGCTTGTGGTCGACACGCTGACCGCAATGCTGACCTATTCGATGCAGAAGGGGAGCGTGAACATCCGTGCGCTTTTTCTCCACAACCTTTCGGATGCGTTGGCTTCAGTGGCCGTCATAGTCGGCGGGACGCTCATTATACTCTATGAAATGCGTTGGGTTGATCCGGCCATCACCATCGGCATCGCGCTCTACATCCTGTATTTGTCCTTCACCGAAATAGGGGGCCCAATTCGAACCCTGATGCTTGGGAGCCCACCAGATATTGATGGAAATGACGTGGTCAGAGCGATCCAGAGTGTCGATGGCGTTGTGGACGTGCATCATGTCCACCTGTGGCAAATGCAGGAGCACGCTGCGGCATTGGACTGCCATATTGTCGTCGAACGCGAATGGATGGGTGAGGCCGACAAGATTAAAGAAAACGTCAAATCGGTGCTGCATCAACGTTTCTCAATCGAGCATTCCACGCTTGAATTCGAAGCGAGCGACAATGCGCATCAGGAGGCGCAGGTGTTCGGACACCGCTCATGACGATTGCCCAAGGCATACTAGTGGTCGTTGGCCTGCTATCCGGTCTGGTTTTGATTGGTGCGCTCCTTTGGTCGATCGCCCGCCCGTCCAAGCGCATCTGGCCTCCAAACAGAGAGCATTCAGTAATACCAAACATTGCATGGGGTCTCACATTGGCCGTGTTTGGGGCGGTGATCGGTTTGGGCATCTTGGATTGGAAATCCGCTTCTATGGCCAACCCACTCCGTTGGGCGGTCGGGCCGTTCTTGATCGCAACCGGAAATCTGATTGTCTGGTGGGGGGCATTCAGCATTGGACTGAAAGCCACCAGCGGTGCGAAAGACGAGCTGATCACTTCGGGTCTCTACCGTTTCTCTCGGCATCCGCAGTACCTTGCCGACATGGCCATCCTGATAGGTTTTGGTCTTCTCTTCGCCTCATCTTGGGTTTGGCCTATCGTCATCGTTGGAGTTGCCGCGCTGGCCCTTGCCCCGCTCGCGGAAGAGCCATGGCTGCATGAACAATACGGCTCCAAGTATCGCGATTATTGCGCTGAAACGCGTCGATACCTGTAAACTCGCGACCTCACGAGAACGTCATCGTTTTTTCAGTTGAACCTCTAGCTTCTAGAGGTCGTATCCGTCAGCCAACAAAAGAGTGAGGCAAGGCATATGACAAAAACACTGAAAACACGACGCCAGTTCGTCTCGACAACTATGATCGGACTTCTGGCAACACCTTCCCTTCTCCGTGCTCAGGAGCAGGAGCCCTCGGCGGTACGCAGAAATATTTCGTCCTTTAGTGCGGATCTCTGGCAAGACCACTTCGATAACCTTCAGCACGGTGCAATTTTGTGCGACATCGACTCGCGTGCAGTCCAGTATTGGTCGGAAGACGAAAGTGTCTACAAACTCTACCCGTCGAGTGTCCCTGCATCGGAAGAGTTGACCCGCCGAGGATATACAGAGGTTATAAGGAAGGTGGAGGGGCCGAGTTGGCGGCCCACTCCATCAATGAAAGAGCGTAACCCCGAATGGCCTGACTATTGGCCGCCGGGTCCTGACAACCCGCTTGGAACACACGCACTTTATCTGTCGTGGCAGTATTACCGGGTGCACGGAACCGGTGACACGCGCAAAATCGGTCGGCAATCATCAAACGGCTGTATTGGACTGTACAACGAGCACATTGCTGAACTTTTTGCTCTGGCAGAAGTGGGAACCCAGGTCAGGATTTTCTGAAACCCAAGGAAAGCTGGCTGATACTTCTATTTTTAACATAAACTTCATTATGCGTCTTTGTACTTAGTGTTGCGATAGTATATTATCGTATGTATGCTGAGCCTTGTCACAGAGGGTTCTCAGCATGCGCCATCTATTCAATAAGCTCCCCGCCTCGGTCGCAGTTGCCCTAACTGTGACAGGTCTTTCGCTGCCGATGCCCGCCCGCGCGCAGACCTACTCTATCGATTGCGCGATCCTCTTGTGTCTGTCGGGCGGCTGGCCCGCTTCCGTCCCTTGCGCCCGGGCGCGCGCCGAATTCATCCGGCGGATTACGCCCTGGCCGGTGGAACCGCCGCTGCAGATCTGGCGGTGTCCCATGGGCGCTTCCTATGAGAGCGATCGGCCATTAAACAGCGCTGGCCGCATCTTTGAAGCCTTTTACCAGACGGACAGCCGTCGACCGCTCCAATCCTTGCAAGTCCATGATCTCGTTCCCACCGACCAGGCACTCCGGCTTGTTCAGGATCGCGCGGACATCGATATCAGCGGTCCCGAGTTCAATTTCGTGCGGTCCATCCGCGTCTTCGATGTACGGTATGCACGACAGCACGAGTCCGGGCGCGATGGGGATTGTAACCGAAGCGCGACCGTGGTCCTCGGCACCTACGGGACCCAAGGCGATTTCTCATGGCAGCGATCTTCGATAACTGCCCTGCCCGAGGCCCATGTGGGACTTGAACGTTGGGGCGAGCATTGCCCTGGCATTTATCACCGATCCGTCTTCGTCGATTGGCGTGACTATGACGGCAACTACGGGTTCGAGCAGGTGAACTACTGACCTGCCGCTACGTAGATTTGTCATGGAAGACGGCTTCTTTGGCTTGCACGACCGCACCGCATACGCTTCGCGGTCCACATGCTGTTTGGCGTTTAGGCAAACACCGCGGGTTCGCTCTGTTCACCCGTCGTCGCTTCTTCCGATCCTCGTCAGCGCATCGAAGTCGATTTCTTGCTTCTGTTCGTCACTTATATCCGGCCGGGTTTCCGATACCGGCTGGGGCCCTTGGACGTCCCACATCACCGCATGTGAGCCTGTCCTCCAGCGATAAACCCAACCAACAACACTGCACCCATCGGTCCCGATCAGATTGGCGATCGCGACGCCCTCACCCTTATCTTCGTTCACTGTTTACTGGCTTCCTGCACTGCGGCGCTGCGAATTGCGGCGTGGGGTTGCAGAGCGTTCACTACGACCGCGCGCCGGGCTTCTTTGATGTTGGCTAACTGGTCCTCGATGAGGAAATGATCATCAGACCGGGAAAGTGGGTTCCCGTGTTCTCAACAATTCATTGGCTTCAAATCCTGTGGTCGGGCTCCGTGGCGGCTTCAACGATCGCCAGAACCTCGAACGGGTCAAAGCCGATGGCGCGCGCCAAGACGACCAGCTCGACAACGTCGACCCGGCGCTGGCCGCTCTCAAGGCGGGCAATAAGGGACTGGTGGCATCTGAGCCTGTCTGCCAGGTCTTTCTGACCAAGGCCCGCTTTGACACGGGCGTCGACCAACGCCTGACAGAGTGCCACTTGTCCCTTGCTTCTGATTGTCTTTGCCACGCGTCACATACCTTTTGTGACGTCGCTAGCGGATGAAATCTGTTATCTAAAAAGTAGATATATGAGGGTGTTATCGGCGTCTGGTTTCCATGGGCTGCAAGTCTGATGCTCCCGAGGTTGCCCATCAATCCCCTACCAATTGCAGAAATCGGCCATAGTCCTCGCTGACTTCGCGCGCTTCTTCGAAAGCGCGGGCGCGTTCGCTGTCGAGGCAACGGAAGTAGCTCTGGATATCCTGGATGTAGTCTTCGAAATCGCCACGGATGATGTCCGCATAGTCCCGCGCCGCCTGCGAATCGCTTGGCAGGAAAGGACGGGCCGGGGCGAAGCAGGATTCCGCCAAAACCGGCCCGGAAACGCAGATTAGAAGGACCAGAGCTTGCAATGGGAGCAGGCATATCAACCTCGGGTTTCTCAAACCTGTTATCTCCTTGATTGCGGACACTGCCCGAGACTAGTGTTTGCGTGACCAAACTACAGCTAAAGCATGATATTACATCTTGCGGTTGATAATATACTATCGTAACTCTGGGCTTCAAGTGGGAATGCCTGGGGTCGCGCCATTGGAGAAAGCGTGAGCCGGGCCATGAACTGGGACATCGAAGCACCAAATGTGGTTACGGAAGCCAGGTTCCGCGAGCTCGTGGAAAGCGGCTATAGCGCAGAAATCCTGTGCCAGGAGTCGGCACATAAGAAAGGCCCCAGCTATTACGGGGTCTGGATCATGCGCATTGTCTCTGATGATGGCGAGGAAAAGCTCCTGGTCACCGCCCGCACGCGGACGACCTACAACGATATCAAGATCCGCGAGTTCAAGACGATCTCCGGCGTGGTGTCTTTCTTCATTGGCCTTGGTTTTGCGCATGTCGACCTGCCGCTTGAGGCGGGGACAAGCCGTACGCACAAACTTGCGCCGCCAGACAAAGCCCCATCAGACAAGGGCGCTGGCAGCTAACCTCGTCTGTCTCTGGCTGGTCGCAGCACCTGCCTCAGCTCAAATGGTCCTGGTCATGGAGAGCGACGGCTCCCTGATCCCGTCACGCTCCCAAAGCAGCTTTGCTCGAAACTACAATGACGGCATTGGTCAGGGATCGGCGTCCGATGGTTTGGCCATTCTTGGCGAGACTGAAGCAGCTTCCGAACCTGACGCGCTGAGGTTTGCGGCACTCGCCCAGCCAGCACCCCTGCCCCGCGCAGACGTTCTCTTAGGCATCGAGGCAACGGCCCTGCGCTATGCCGGCCATCCGGGCCTGCGGCGCGCAGAGCTCTCCATGAGGGATTGGCTGGCTCTCTACCGCGCCAATATCGAGGTTGAGAGCGCCTACCGGCAGGATGCGATTTCAAGTGCGGGTGCCATTGGCCTTGGTCAATTGATGCCAGCAACTGCGCGTGATCTGGGCGTCGACCCGCGTGATCCGCTGCAGAACCTCGACGGCTCCGCCCGCTACCTCGCGATGATGCTGGAAACCTTCGGCGATCCGCATCTGGCGCTGGCGGCCTACAACGCGGGGCCGGACGCCGTGCGCCAACACGGTGGCATTCCCCCTTACCGAGAAACCCAGAACCACGTGGCCCGCGTCATGGCTGTCGTGGCCCGATTGGAAGGATCAAATTCATGAGACAGATTTCAAACCTCTTTGTCGCCTCGCTGGCGCTATTCCTGTTCATTGCCGAGCCCGCCCTTGCACAAAGCATCGATCTCTCCCCGATCCAGAGCTTGTTGCAGGGCATTGTCGATGCGCTGACCGGCCCTCTTGGTGTGGTCATCGCCACACTCGCGGTCCTCGGCGTTTTCTTGAGCTGGTTCTTCAACATCATCGACCTGCGCCAAGCGCTTTGGGTCCTCGTGGGCATCGCTGGTGTTGCCGCCGCTCCCACCATTGTTGCCGCGGTCTTCGCCGGTGGCTGAACGCTCGCCCCTCTTTCTGGGCCTCGTGCGCCCGCCGAAGCTTCTGGGCCTGCCCATCATGTACGCGATGGTCTGGCTCTTCGGCTCTGTGCTCTTGTTCGTCTGGGTCCAGCACATCGCGGTACTGGGTTTCGCCGCCCTGCTCTATCCGGTGCTGTGGAAGGCCGCAGATTGGGACCCGCGTTTCATCGACGTGATGATGACGGCCCTGCAGGAGACACCGCCCACGCGCAACAGGTCCATCCATGGCGGGGACAGCTATGCCCCGTGATGACGCCCGTGGTGCTGCGCTCGATGCCCGCACAATGACGCCAGACTGGTATGCGCGCGAGACCCGCCTCGCGCATATGCTGCCCTATGTAAGCCTCGTCGACGACCAGACCGTGCGGACCCGGGTGAACGAACTCTTCCGCTGCATTCGGCTCGAGGGGATCAACAGCTACACGACCGACGATGCCTATCTCGACAAGGTGACGGCGCTTTTTGCCCGCATCGTCGCGCAGCTCGGGCCGGAATTCAGCTATTACGTCCACAAGGTCTCCAAGGCCATCAAACCTGATCTCGACCCGATCCGTGAGGACAGCTTCGCAGGCGAGGTGGACCGGCGCTGGCGCGCAAAACTCGAGACCAGCGGGCTGCGCGACAAGACGCTGACGCTCACCGTCATTCACCGTCCGCCCCCGAAAAGCCTCCTGCCGTTCCTGAGCCGCAGCGCGCCGGACCGGCTGAAGGAAGCGACGGAGAAACGTTTGCGTCGTCTGGGCGAGGCCGTGAGCGTGTTCCTGTCGGGCCTGACGGAGTTGAACCCGCGCGTGCTTTCGGCCAAGAGCGGTGAGTTGATCGGCTTTCTGGGCGCCCTCAACACTGGCCAGGAGCTGCCGCTCTATCCGGCGAACACCTATGGCTTCCTGTCCTTCAACGTCGCCAACACGCGAGTGACGTTTCACGGCGATCATTTCGAGCTTTCCGAAGGCGTCGTGGGGCATCGCTACGGCAAGAGTTTCACCATCGGGGAATACTCGGAAGGCACCTCCTGCACCATGTTCGACATGCTGAACCTGCCGGTCGACATGATCGTGACGCACTCCTTCACGCCGATCAATTCGAACCTCATGGCGGGCCGCATCAAGCGGCAAAAGCGCCAGATGCAGGCCAGCCAGGACGCAGCCCTCTCGCTCCTGGAAGCCCTCGACATCGCCGCCGATGATCTCGAGGCCAAGCGCCAAAGCTTCGGCGAGCATCACATGGTCGTGACGCTCTTTTGCGACACGCTCGAAGAGCTGCAAACCCTCAGCGCCGAGATCGTGAATGCCGCCGCGACCGAGGGCGTGAAAATGATCGGCGAGCGGGTCGCCGCAAAGGCCCATTACCTCAGCCAGCATCCCGGCAACCAGCCCAAGCGTGTCCGCGCGAGCGCCGTCACCAATCGCAACTTCGCGGATTTTGCGGCCTTCCACCGGACGCAGCTCGGCAAACCCGCAGCACTTACCCCTTGGGGCCGGGTCGTCACTTATTTGCCCACGCCGGAGCAGAGCGCCTACCGGTTTTCCTACCACGAGCAGGGCAGCCCGGACAAAGAACCGACCAGCGGGCATACCCTGATCATGGGTCGGCCCGGGTCGGGCAAATCGGTGCTGTCCGCCTTTCTGATGACGCAAGCCCGTCGCGCAGGCGCGCGGATCTTCGTCTTCGATTACCGTCTTGGTATGGAGATGGCGGTCCGCGCCAATGGCGGGCGCTACGCGTCCCTGAACGCCGGTCAGCCCACGGGCCTCAACCCGCTCTGGACCGAGACCGATGCGCGCGGCACCGCCTGGCTCTCGGACTGGCTTGTCACCCTGCTCTACCGCGCCGACAAGCCGCTCACTCCTGCCCAGACCAATCGCATCCAGGAAGTCGTGCGCCAGAACGCGCAGGCCACAAACCCGGCCCTGCGGAACTGGCGGGATTTCGCATCGCTTTTTGTGTCCACCGATGATGGCGGCGATCTGCACCAGCGCCTGCTCGAATGGACCGAGGACGGCCGCTATGGCTGGATCTTCGGGCAGAGCCTCGAGGACACGTTCTCGCTCAAGGGCGATGTGGTGGGCTTCGATCTGACCGGCATTCTCGACAGCGAGGCCGACAAGGAACGGATGGCGGTCCTGTCCTATCTCTTCCGCCGGGTCGAGCGCGAAATCGAGGACCGCCGCCCCACCATCATCGTGATCGACGAGGCCTGGAAGGCCCTCGATAACGCGTATTTCGCCGAGCGGCTGTCGAACTGGCTGGTGACAGCGCGCAAACAGAACACGGTCGCGGTGATGATGACGCAATACGCAAGCCAGCTCGAGCGCACCCGGACCGGCAAGACCATCATCGAGGCGGTGCCGACGCAGATCCTGCTCCCCAATATCCGCGCGCAGCCAGCGGACTACGCCATGCTGAACCTCACGGAGAAGGAGCTCGATGTCCTTCTCAACACGGGCAGCAACAGCCGCTTGGCGCTGATCCGCGACGATCAGGGCTCGATCGTCGTCGATGCCGATCTGAGCGCGCTTGGACCCAATCTCACCATCCTTGGCGGCATGGAAAAGGGCGAAGCGCTTGTCGGCGCCGATTACCGCGACCGCCCTGATTTCTGGAGGCTTTCATGACCCGTATTTTGATGTTCGTTGCCGCGCTCGGTGCGTTGGCCTCCTGTGCCCAGTACCAGGAACCGCAGGCCAATTGCTTCACCTTCCTCGCCTCCACGACAGCCATCTCGCCTGATTGCACCTTCACGCCCCTTGGCGCACCGGAGGGCGACATTGAAGTCTAGCCTGCCTCATATCCTGGCCCTTTGCCTGCTGCCCGGTCTCGCTTTGTCTCAAGGCGTGCCGACCAATGACAGTGGGCTGACCGCGCGTGACATCGTCGAGACTGGCGATCGCGAGGCTGACTTGGCCGTTCAGGCCGACAAGCTTGCCGTGCGCGAACTCATTGCCGAGATCGAACGGGAGCAGCTGGAAACCCTGCAACGCATCCTCGATGCCCAGACCAGCTTCGGCGGTCAGGGCTTGCCGGCTATGGTCTCGGGGCTGGAAAGCGGCAGCGGGGATCCGGCCCGGTCAGTCGAGGCGGTCTATGGCAATGCCGACATCGACCCCAATCCCGGCGGTGCGCAGATGTTCGGGGATGCGGCGGAAAACATCGAGCAGCTCATTATCCGCGTGGCTCAGGAGACCAGCGGCTTTGCCGGCGTTGGCCGCGCGGGCCTCTCCCCGGTCCAATGGCGCGCACTCCTACAGGCGCTGATCTGGCAGGAAAGCCGTTTCACCATCGGTGCACGCTCTCCCGTCGGCGCCTTTGGCCTCACCCAGATCATGCCCGGTACCGCCAGCGATCTGGGCATCAATCCGGAATACTATGACAGCCCCTACCTGCAGGTGCATGGCGGTGCACGCTATCTCGCGACACAGCTCAACACCTTCGACGGCAATATCATCAATGCGCTCGCGGCCTATAACGCGGGACCCGGCCGGGTTTTCGAGTATGGCGGCGTGCCACCCTTTCGCGAGACCCAGCACTACGTCCAGGTGATCCCCGAACGCTATAACCTCTATTTGACCCGTATCGGCGGGATCGAAGCGCTTGGCACGATCGACCCCGCGCTTCTGGCCAATGCCAACCTCTCGCTCACTGGGCACGGCGCGGCCTTCTATGGCAACAACTCACCCGCCGCGATCAGGCAAGCCGCCCTACGTATTGCGGATATCGTCGAACGGATTTCCGAGACCGAGGATGTGCAGGAGAGCGTTGCGCTCAACACTTATGCCCGCGCCGAACTCGTGCGTCTCGTGGCCGCCCGCATCCGGCTTCAGGCCGCCCGCACCCGCGTGCTCTCCGCCGAAGAGCTGGCCCAGGCCAGCGCCCGCATGGCCGAAGGCGCGTTCATGGATTTTACGATCAGGGAGATTGAATGATGGGACATCTGCTCTTGAGGACAGCTTTGGCCACGACACTTGGGGTTGGTCTGCATCTTGGCGCCCTATCCCCCGTCCTCGCGCAAGGCGTGCCCGTCGTCGATACCCAGAACATCGCGCAAAACATCCAGCAGCTGCGGCAGATGATCGAGGACGAGATCTTGCAAAACGAGCAGCTGACGCAGCTCCGCGAACAGCTCGGCCTTCTCACGGACCAACTCGCGGAGCTGCAAAGAACCTACGAGGCCCTCACCCGCCTCGCCGAGCTTCCAGAAATCATCCGCACCGAGATGGAAGACGAACTCAATGGCCTACTCGACCAAGAGTTCGGCGATATCCTCGCCACGATTGAGGCGATCAAGACGGGAGATTTCTCGGGCCTCTCGGGCTCCGGCGCGGGCGAAATCGAAACCCAGATGGATCGGGTGCTGGCCGATCTCGGATTTGACGATGACACCCTCTCGGAAATGGCCACGAGCGGCAATCCCGGGGCCAACCGCGTGGCGACGCAGGCCACCACCGGTGCCCTTGTCTCGGCGGCAGCCCAGAACAGCTATGAGGATGCCGGCCAATCGCTCGAGCGGGTCGACCGCCTTGTCGGGCTCATCGACGACATGGACGAACTAAAGGAAAGCATCGATCTCAACACGCGCGTGACCGCGGAGCTCGCCATTGCACTGGTCGCCATGTGGCAACTCGAAGCCATCCAGACCGTGGGCGATGGCACCGGCGGCGTGATCGATGCCGCCACCATCGCCGAAGAGCAGCGCTTCATGGACTTTACGCTGCCGGACCTGCGCGCAGACTGATTTGAGGCATGACGCGTGGCGAGTGAACAGGAAATCATCGAAGAAGAGCTGGTCTATGGTGCTCTGCGCCGTGAACGCCTCTGGCAGCGCCTTGGGCTCATCGGGCTCATCTTCGGCATTCTCGGATGCCTGAGCGCGGCGGCTGTCGCGATCCTCGATGTCGATCCGCCGCCTGTGGTCGTGCCCTATGATCCCGCCACCGGCTTTGCCCTGCCCGAGGCTTCGGTGGGCGCGACGTCTGTCACAGCCAACCAGGCGATCATCGAGGCGGAGGTCTTCCGCTACGTGACCGACCGCGAGGTCTATAACCAGCTCGACAACGACCTGCGCATCCGCAGCGTCCTGCGCCGCTCGGACGGAGCTGCCGAGAGCGGGTTGCGCCAGATCTGGAACAGCGCCAACGAGAATTACCCGCCGACCGTCTATGGCCCCAACGCCAGGCTCGACGTGGAAATCCTCAGCATCAACCGGATCGGAACCAACCGCGCGACGGTCCGCCTGCGCAAGCGCCTGACGTCCATTAACGGCACCCAGACCGGCCTCTTCACTGCGACGCTTCTCTTCGAGTTCCGCCCGGAGACCCGCCGCTCCATCGACGAGGTCTGGACCAACCCCTTCGGCTTCACCGTGCGCGAATATTCCATCCGCTCCGACAGATTGGAGAACTGACGTTGTTGTATATGAGATCGCTTATTTTTGTCATTGCCCTGTTGCCCGGCCTCGCCTCTGCCGAAACCATCCCGCGTGGCGGTCCCAACGACAGCCGAGTGCGCTTGGCCACCTACCAGGAGGGTCAGGTCTACCGTCTCAGCGTGTCGCTCACCCATGTGACCACGGTCGAATTCGGTGAGGGTGAAAGCATCCGCTCGATCATCGCGGGCGACACGGAAGGCTTCGAGATCGATGGCGTCCCCGGTGGTCAGGCCTTTGCAATCAAGCCCGTCGCGCGCGGTGTCCATACCAATGTGACGGTCTACACGAACAGGCGAAGCTACTATTTCAACGTCGAGGAGGTCCGCAGCCCGACCTTCTACGTTGTGCAGTTCCGCTACCCTGACGACGCTGCGCGCCCGATCCGGGCCATCGCCGCCCAAGCGCCGAACTACAATTACGGCGCCAGCGCGCGGACCGAGTTCACGCCAACCCGCATCTGGGATGACGGGACGTTCACGTATTTCGCCTTTCCAAGAAACGCACCTGTGCCAGCGATCTTCCGCTACGCGGGCGGCCGTGAACGCACGGTCAACACGCAAACCCCTGAGGACGGTGTGATCCGCGTCAGCGGCGTAAACCGCCAATGGGTCCTGCGACTTGGCGAAGAGGTGGTCTGCATCGAGGCGATCCCGCCCGCGGAGGCCGCCTCATGAGCGATACCGAGAACACCGAGCTGGAAAAACGCCTCGCCGCCCTTGAGAAAGGCAGTGCCCGCGCCCCCACGGCGGCGCAGCGCCGGTCGCCCCTTCTCGCGCTGATCGTGGTCCTCGTCATCGGCGCGGGTGGTGCCCTGCTTTATCTTCTCTCACAGCCCGACGAAGAGGAAGCCTTGCCGACGGCCACCCCGGATGTCTTCCAAAACGAGGGGGACGGCTTTGGCGCCATCGAGACCTTGCCCCCGCCCGAGCCCGAGGTTGTGTTTGTCGGACCGGATCCAGTCGAGCCCAACGCGGAGCTTCTGGCGCAGATCACCGCGCTGCAGGCCCAGATCGAGGAGTTGCGCAACGCCCCTGAACCAGTTGTCGAGGAAGACACCGCTGCCGCAGATGCGATTGACGCGCTGACCGCGCAGATCGCGGCCCTGCAAGCCGCGTCGGAAACCGCGCAACAGCAGTTTCGCGATGAGCTCACGGCGCGCGACCGCGAACTGGAGCAACTCCGCATGGACCTTGAGCTCGCGCAGCTTGAGGCCAACCGGCCCCTTCCGGCACCCATCGGGCCCACCGAGGACGAGTTACGCGCGCGGGAAGAAGAGCGGCTCCGGCGCGAGGAAGAAGCAAGACGGCTCGCGGAACTTGAACGCCGCGCCGCGGAGGAACGCGCCTTCCAGGAGCGGCGCATCGCCTCGCCGACCATCGCTTTTGGCGGTGCCTCCGGAGCGAATGAAACAGCTCTGACCGAACGCACTTTTGGCGAGGTGACGGATTTCGTGCTGAACGGGGCGCTGCCCTCTACCGTGACGCAGGCCGAGGTGATCGCCAATCCCTCCAACACGATTCTACAGGGCACCATGATCCAGGCCGTCATGGAAACTGCCCTTGACAGCTCCCTGCCCGGCCAGACCCGTGCCGTGGTGTCCGAGGATGTCTACAGCGTCGATGGCGCGCGCCTCTTGATCCCCCGCGGATCCCGTCTCATCGGGCGCTACCGCGCTGGCGTCGATATCGCGCAGCGCCGCGTGACTATCGCTTGGGACCGGATCATCCTGCCCGCGGGCCAGACCGTCCAGATCAGCTCCTTCGGAGGTGATGAACTGGGCCGTTCTGGCGTCACCGGTTTCGTGGACACACGCTTCGCCGAGCGTTTCGGGTCGGCCGCCCTGATCTCGCTGATCTCAGCAGCACCCAGTGCTGCCGCCTCCGAAGTCCAGGATGAGACTGCCGCCGACGCTCTCGAAGACGTTGGCGATGATCTGGCAGATGCCACGGACAGCGTCATAGGCGATTACCTCTCCATCGGCCCCGTCATCTATGTCGACCAGGGCGCCCGCGTCACGGTCATGGTCGACCGCGATCTGGAGATATTCTGAGCCCATGTCGCTGAGCTATCTCGAAACCTCGCTCGACCGGATCGACGCCGCCGCTCGCGACGATGTCATCGAGATCTGCATCAACCCTGATGGCACCTGCTGGGGCGAATTCCAGGGCGATCACTTCATGCGGAGGCTGGACCAGGCGTTGACCGCAACAGAAGTGAAGGACCTCGGCAACCAGATCGCCTCTTCCGCCAACACAACGATGAGCAAGGACCGCCCGATCGTCTCGGTCTCGATCACCTACAAGGGGCGCCCGATCCGCGCACAGGTCATCACCCCGCCTGCCGTGCTCTCGGCCATGTCGATCAGCCTTCGGTTCTTCTCAAGCCTGCCGCTTGACGGGATTGCGCTTGATTTCCTTTTTGGCAAGGAACGCAAGCTTGAAGAACTCCGCCTCGAGAAAACCCACGAACTGCGCGAAGTGGTGGCCGCGGGCGTGATCGACGATGCGCTGGCCTTTTGCGTCGACAACAAGCTTAACATGATCGTCTCTGGCGGCACCTCCACCGGCAAGACCGTGGCTGCACGCAAGATCCTCTCGCACGTGCCATCCGAGGAACGCATCGTCACCATCGAGGAAGCCGCCGAGCTTCTGCCGACCCAGCCCAATGCCGTGACCCTCATCGCCAATCGCGATGCGGAGTTCCAGACCGCCGATGTGCTGCTCACCGCAACGTTGCGCATGCGCCCCGACCGGATCATCCTGGGCGAGGTGCGCGGCAAGGAAGCCATGACCTTCCTCGAGGCGATCAACACTGGCCATGGCGGCTCAATGACCACGCTGCACGCAGAAACCCCGCAACTTGCCGTGCAGCGTCTGGCCATCGCCGCACTCAAGACCGAGATCCCGATGACCTATGCCGACATGATCCAGTACATCGAGAACTCCATCGACGTAATCATCCAGGCCGGTCGCCATGATGGCAAACGCGGCATCACCGAATTCTACCTCCCCGGCACCAATGAGATCGGAGCTTCCCAATGAAAACCTTTGAATACGATATCCTGTCCTTTCCCATGACCCGCAAAACCAGCCTTGCCGACATGCAAGCCAGCCTGAATGCCAAAGGTGCGGAAGGCTGGGAGGTGGTGTCGATCAGCTCCTCGGAATTCGCGAATGTTGGGCACACGGTCTTCCTGAAACGCGAAACGACCACCATCGGAGCCACGGCATGAGGCTGGCACGGCTAAGCGTTGCTTTGACCGGAGTGGCCCTGAGCCTACTGGCTGTCCCCGCCTTCGCCGAGCGCAATCTAGTGCCGACGCTCGATCGCAGCTTCAACGTCTGTCCGGACCGGCCCGCTGAGCCCAGCTGGATGCAAGGAATCCCCCTGCGCCAAGCCTATCAGCGCGTATTGGTCCAGGACATCTATCGCGCCCAAAACCTCGAGCGGATTGTCGAGTCCGGCAGCTGCGATTGCGAGACCAGGTTCCCATCTTGGGACGCAGCTGAGGCGGTGTTTCGTGAGCGCCACGCCAGTGGCGAACGCTGGGAAATGCTGGAAGCTTCCGAAACCTACAATCGACGCGCCAACGACGTTCGCCTCGAGGCCAAAGCCATCTGCGACGCTGCGGGCAATTGGTAAGGCTGATCCCCGATGAGCGTCGTCACATATTTCGTTGAAACCTCCCAAGGCTATCTCGACACCGCGGCGGAAACCCAGTTCGGTTCCGTTGCAGCTACTGTCGGCACGCTTCTGGTGCTGGGAACAACATTGGTGGTGATCCTTGTGTTCCTCAACATGATCTACCAGTACAAGGCGATGGACGGGCGCACGGCATTCTGGCTCGCGGTCAAGATCGGACTGATCGGGATATTCGCGACTAACTGGGTGCAGTTCAACGCGCTCTCATCCGCCATCCTTGCCGGGATCGACAGCATTGCAGGGGCGCTCGTGGCCTCGGTCGGTGGTGGGACTCCCGGCCCTTCTGGTACCTTCGCCGAAGAATTCGACCGGTTGATCGCCGAGTTGGGGGACTATTTGAATGCCGCTGGTTCCGAGTTGAACTGGATGGCAGGGGCCATGCTCGACATTGTCGGGGTGCTGCTGCTTTCCATCCTCGGCGGGCTGGCCGCCTTCATTCTCGTGGCCTCGCGTTTGATGATCGCGCTTCTGATCGGGATCGCGCCGGTCATGATATTCCTGACACTCTTCGAGGTGACCAAAGACTACTTCGCGCGCTGGCTGTCGGCGCTGGTTTCCTTTGCGCTCTACCCCATCGTCGTCGCCGGCGTGTTCGCGACAATCACCGGCGTTTCCTCCGCACTCATCGGCGAGCTTGGCGATCCTGAAGGCGCCTCAAACATCGGCGCGCTCATTCCCTTCTTCATGATGGTGCTCATGGCCAAGGGCTTCATCATCGCAACGCCCTTCATCGTTCGCGCGATCTCCGGCAACATCATGATGCCCGCCCTCTCCGGAGGTCTCGGCGGGGGCTACAGCTTCGCCCGCGCCGCCATGGGCAGCCAGCAGGCCTACAACCGCTATCTGATCGGCGGTGCCAGTGGCGCGGAATATGCCGCCCTTAGAGCGCGGCAGTTCTTTGGTGTGCAGCAGATGCCAGTGCGGCAAGGCATGGGGCAGACGGGTCAGGGAAGCGGCACAGGGTCACCGGGTGCCGGGTCCCAGATGCTGGCGCAACTGGCTCGGTTGGGAAGGCTGGGGCGGAGATGAAGAAGTTTTGTTTTGCAAGGCTACCGAGCCATGGATGAACGGAGGTCCCTTAAACATTCACCAGTAAGAACGGTACTATTGGAGCTGGTGCAAACAATCCTGCGTTCAGCAGTGAATGGAAGATCTGTCGGACTTGAAGAGGCAATTCGTGTTCTGGATTGCGATGCACATCACGCCAACCGAGTCTTGCGCCAGATGGCCGAGGCTGGGTACTTGGAGCCTGCCGACATCCTTGACGGTTTGTTTTACTGGCAGCTAACGCCGAACGGAACTCGCCTCGCAACGGAATCCAAGCGAAAGCGCATCGGGCGCGATAAGGTTCAGACCATCATTTCTGAACTGCTTGCTCGGGCCAAGGTCATCAACAGCGATCCGAACCGCCTGCAACGTATCACATTGAAGCTGTTCGGCAGCGCGCTCGAGGAGCTTGACGACTATGGGGACGTAGATGTTTCGATTGCGTACATGCGGCGCCAGCTAAGCGATATCGAACGAGAGCGCATCGAAAACACACTGAAAGCCCGTCAAAGCAAGTCAGACCGCCAATCCTTTCACGGACGCCTCATGGGGGCGGAACGTCAGGATACGCGCGAGATCATGGCGTTCCTCAAAAAAGGTCTGCCACATCTTTCGCTCATGAATGATGATCCTATGGACCTCGGGACACCGTACCGCTGGCTGGTCGACCACGACGTGAAAACGGACAGACCAGTTGATGTTTCTGACGATATCGTTCGACCCAACGGGCCTTCGATCCTCGACCAATACCCGAGGAAACCGCTACCGCCCATCACACTGCTTGAAGCACGACACAGAACCATTTCCGCGGATACCAAAGTTGCGATTCATGACTTACACATAGGTTTGGAGGACGCAGCCACGCTCGAGGAACAAATGTGGTCTCCGAAGGTCACGCGCGAAGGCGCTTTCATTGCCAATGACATCAGAAGTCAGAAGCGGGTCAAATTCGCCGGGTTTCAGCACCTATGTCCGATCTGGAAGAAAGACCTCGGCGGCGTAGCGATGCTGAAGGAAGCCCTCGACTGGTGCGATGAACATAAGGTTTGGGTCAGAGACCTATATCCGGGAGTTTCAATCCAACGGTCCGACCGGACACATATCATACGCCTCGGGTGGGGCCATGACCTGATCTATTTCAATGTCGGCGGTAAATCGACAACTGGGAGCCTGCTGCCCAGAAATAGAACACGCGTTTCCAAAATTGACTTGGCCGGAGCCTATGCGGTCGGAAGGGCACTTTCGAAGATGTATGATGAAAGCAGGTCCGCGAAAATGCCATGGTTCAGCGCTGACATTTTGCTTCCGTTAGTCGAGCTAGACAGGCTTCCAGATTTCCCTCGGCTGCATAAAACGGGCGCGTTTAGAGAAGGTGCATTTCAAGGTCTGCGGGAGATCACCTTCTTCTGAGCCGGGATCATACCCCCGTGTGCACCAACGGGCCACTAAGCCGTGGATTGAAACTAAACTTGCTATTCATCTCCAACCGCAAGGTGCAGGAGCCCGTCGACCCGCTCCAGACCGGCCGGCAGCAACATGTTTTCAAGCCATCCGATCGCTTGTCCGCGCTCACTGCAATAAGCGAAGAAGGCCCTTTGCATGGCACGCGTGAAGGCGACAAAGAAGGAATTCAGCTCTTCATCCCGTCCGGGTGAAAGGCTCCACCAAGTCTGTGCATCGAGACCAAAGAAGATCATTGTGTGAAACTCAAGACCCTTGCTTTTGTGGATCGTCATAAGTGGCACCTGGCCTATGCCTTCGAAGCGATCGAGAGCGTCTGACCAAGCGTCCACAGCTTCGGCGCATTCGCAAAACAGCGTGATGAACCCTGTCCGTACCCGTTCGAAGTCCGCGTCCCGTCTATAGGCGGGAAAA
Organism: Celeribacter persicus; assembly: GCF_003050785.1. Taxonomy (GTDB): domain Bacteria; phylum Pseudomonadota; class Alphaproteobacteria; order Rhodobacterales; family Rhodobacteraceae; genus Celeribacter; species Celeribacter persicus. The sequence continues at coordinate 37,208 of NZ_QAOH01000019.1, read as the reverse complement.
GCCTGGCGCAGCCGATCGGCACCGACAAATTCAAGGGCGATCTGAAACACATTTGCCGCGCTCTCGCCATTCTGTTCGTTATCGCGCATAGCCGCACGCAAAGTGGAGGAGAATTCTTCAATACTTCGCTGCAGCCGCTCCTGGGCTCGTTCATCGCCAGTATCGATGGCGAATAGCGCTTGCAGCTGTTCTTGAGTGGCGTTCCAGGCACCCGGGCTACGTTCACCAGTACCGAGCCTCAAGAGCGGTATAAAGATACCTGTCAGTTCTTCGGCAAGTAGTTCCTGAATCGCAATTCCACCAACACTACGCGCCAAGTTTCTGATCTTCAGGCCTTGCGCTGCAAATACGTCCGTCAGTTCGGCTTCAACATCGTCGGCGCGCATACGCACGAGAATGGCGCAATCATGCGGCTCCAGAATGCCGTGCTCAATTTCTCTATCGATCCAAGCCGCGATTTGCTGTGCTTCCTGCTCGCGTGTATCGAAACGCCAAAGCGCAGCGACCTGACCGTCGACGGCGCGCTGCCCCCTGGCTTCAACGTCTTCTACGTTTGGATCGATGCGCTCCGCAATCACCTGTTGAATGGCGACCAGATCCGCATGAGACCGCCAGTTAAAGCGTAGCGCTCCGTTCACTGCATTGAAGTCAGAAGCAAATTCCTGAAAGGCGTTGTCCATCGCCCCGGCCCAGCCCATAATGCGTTGCTTGTCGTCGCCGACGGCTGTGAAAACGGCATCACTGCCATGAAAAGCACTCTTCACCAGATCATATTGTGCATATGTCGTATCTTGGAATTCATCGAGGAAAACGAAGGGATAGGTGAGCTGCAGGGCACGCCGTATCGCGGGGTTCTCGCGCAGCAAATAATCGACAAGTCTGTTAATCATGGCAAACGAGAGCAACGTACCGGTTGGACGCTCCAATTGCTCCTGCCAATAAGTATGAAGTAGCTCGCGCCAAGCCGGTGGTATTCCCTCCGCATCGAACGGAAGCGGCGCGCGTGCGATCGCCTTTTCGAATTTTTGCCAGCCGATGTCACGCCGACCGCTCCGGGTGAGGAAGTCCTCCAAATCATCGCGCCGCGGAAACCCAATTTCATAGTTGCGGGGCGGCCCAAAGGGTTGAGGGATCGCGGCCCGAAAGCGGTCTAACATATTTTTGGTGAACGCATCGAAGGTAAGCGAGTGAAAACGGCGCGCCTGATCGGGCGGACAACGCTTGCCTACGCGCGCCTTGAGCGTCTGTGCAGCATCCCTTTTAAAGCTGATGGCCAGGATGCATTTGGGCGGCAGACAGATGCCAGTTTGCAGGAGGTATGCTGCTTTTTGCGCTAGGAATTCTGTCTTGCCCGCGCCTGCGCCGGCGGTAACGCATACGCTTCGGTCCGTTTCGCGCAGCGCTTGCCACGCGCCCGGCTCGAGATCGTCGACGCCCTGAGGCCTCCAATCATCGGGAAGCACCAACATCAATCTGCGCCGTTCTCGAGACCGAGCTTCATTTTGACATGTTGAACCAGCGCGCACAGTTCAGGCGGAGCGTTTGCGGCAAGATCTGCCTTCGGAATGCGATTAATCGCGGCCAGATGCGTTTCAGGCTTGCTTCGGCTCAAGAACAGGTATGGATACCAGATAAAGCAATCATCCCACTCAGGATCGTAGAGACCAGCGTTCCCGCCCTTTTTGAGAGTGGCGGCTTTCTTGCGCTCCAAGGCCTCTTCACTGTCGTCAGGACCGTGCGCGCCCGGATCGAGCTCCTTATAGGCGTCTGGAAATGCCGCGAGCATCGCGAAGTCCAGATCGAGTGGATCGGAGAAAAAAACACCTTCGTCTTTCAGCGCCTGCATCCAGTTGTTTTCAGCAAATCCATCAGTCATCTCTTCGTCGGACAGGGCAGGAAGGTTGGCGAGCTCGACCACTTCCATCATCACATCCAAGTTGTTGCTGAGATCGTTTCCAATTTCGGCGAGCGATCCGACGGTCGCCCTTATCGTGTTCGCACCGCCATGTGAGCGCCCCAGGTCGAGATCAATCAGCGTTGCATGCGGTATCTTCAGCGCGTCAAGAAGCCGCCAAAAGTGATCGACATGGCGACCGCCGAGCGGCACAACAGGCACGAAAGAAGGATCAAGAGGGACGCCCATCGCCTCCGCGAGCAGAGGCAACACAATTCGTTCGGAGTCCCCCTCGCCGAGGATGACGAACCGCGCGAAGTAGAGCTCCGGATACGCCCGCACGGCGAGCCGGACATACTTACCCGCCTCGGTCGCATCGTCAGGTAGCGTCAAAGATTTCACCGATGAGGCCCTGCTGGTCGTATCGAGCCGGAAGTAGCGCACCTCGTCCGGCTTGATACGGCTCAAAATGCTAGCGCTGTGGCTAGAGATCAGTACTTGCGCCGAGCTGAGCGCTCCGATGTCGCGCGCTTGGTTCATAATGCGAGAGAGGAAGAACGGCGACAGGCTGTTTTCCGGTTCTTCGATGGCCAGAATCGTAAGATGAGCACGCCGCAGCTTTTCCTGATCGAACGGGCTATCGGCAGCGGCCAGTCGCAGAGCATCTTTTTCAGTTTCAAGCGTCGCCGCAGTTAGAGCTATATGAAACAGAGAGCGTTGACCGTCGCTTAGGTCGACAAGCGCCCGCTCGCGACCGGCCTCATCGGGATGGAATGCAAATTCGACGCGCCTGACCAGTTCCTCGAGCCGACTTTCCACAAGTCTGAGCACTGGCGTCGTATCTGTGTCGGCTTCGTGGACCTGCCGCCAGCGCTTCGTAAGCCGCTCGACGATGAATTCTGCGGGTGCTTCGCGCTCAAAACGCTTCTGGATGAGCTTGGCTCCGCGCTCGGTCGTCTTGGACAGGCGATCCGACCATTTCGCAGCCCGCCACAAACGCCCCTTAAGCAAATCAGTGACACGATCCGCCGGATTACGGGTCGCCGGCACATAAACAAGTTGGATGGTGCCACGATCAACGGCGGCGACCCTTTGGCACTCATCCCAATCGTAATCATCACCGAGCGTACCAATCCAGCGAATGTCCTCTTCCACCGTACCATCGGGCGTTCCGTCATCCGTCCAGACTGCCTGCAGGCGCATGCGCGCTTTAAGCGGTTCTCCAGGGCCGGTTGCTGCCATATGGTTGAAAAAATCCGGCACGGCGTCGGCCGCCGCCGCCTCGTCAAGACCGTCTAATTCTGGGAAGGACAGGATACACTCGATCGACAGCGTCGCTCCAGGATCGAGCTCGGTTTGGTCAGGCCTAAGATGAAAATCGCGTGTCTGGATCTGTCTTTCTGCACTTGAGACACCAAAAAGCCGTGCTAACGCCTGAAGCGCCGCCGTTTTTCCGGCTCCGTTTCCGCCAACCAATGCCGTAACCCCGTTCTCAAACCTGAGAGTTTCAGCCTCTGCGCCGAAGCATCGGAAGTTCCGTATAAAAAGTGTGTCAATCTTCATCCGAATTCCCTAGCGTTCTATTTTTTCAAATCGGTTTTCTGCAAATTCCCGAAGGCCCAAGAGGCTCTAAATGTACTTCCGATAGTCACTGCTGACCTTTTGCCCCGAGGGAACGTATTTCAATACGTCACCAACCTTACGGGCTGCTCGGATCGGAATCGGCAAGCGTTGGTTCATCTGGGTCGAGTTCCAGTTCACCTTCGTGAGGCTGAAAACTTCCTTCGCAATCTGTTCGATCGTGCTCTCGCTTTGCGGGTGCGGACAGAGCAACAGGGGGTTCGGGACATAGAGGCCAGGATAGGTCCCATAGTAGGGAATGCTGCCGTTGGTATAGAGCAGCCCATTGCCGTCCAGTTCAACGAAGGTACCGCGGAGGACAGGGAAGTCGCCGTCGCGCAGCACCTTGACTGAGTAGCTCTCATGAATCCAAACGAGATCGCGCAGTTCCACACCTGCCTCGTCGAGCGCCTTGCCAACACCCTCGGCCTCGTCCTCGCGAAAGCGTGACGTCTTCATGACGATCACGCGTGCCGGCATCGTTCTATGGACCGACTTGTAGGCGGCCAAGGCGCTCTCGGTAAGCTTGTGAGCCTCATCGATAGTGAGGAACGGGTGGCGACCCCGCGACTCTGACTGCGCAGGACCGCCTCTAAGAATGAACCCTCTGCCCCGCTCGTCGAACATTTGCGCAGCACTGGTCCATATCTCGTCGGTTTCGGCATCCTTGAAAAAGCTGATGCCAATGTAACAGGCGGTGAACTCGCCTTCTTCCGGCAATCTGCGCCAGGGCACCTTGCCGCTGCCCTTGTAGTAGAGCGTCGTCATGAGGTTCCATGCGAGGTCAGCTCGATCTTGGGTTTGGCGGTCAGAGTTCTCCTTGATCTTGCGAGGGATCTTGGCACCGGGGTTGATGACATCCTCCCAGACAATCTGAATTGAGAATCTGAGGTCCATCGCTCTGGCCTTGAGCAAGCCACGGAAGTTCGGAGAGGTTTCTCTGCCAGCTTTCGCGTCGGCCGCTTCGCCCTCTATACCTTCGTCATCGCGCGCCCGCTCGTTTCTCCAGACCCGTTCGATCAACTTGACAGGGAGAGAAACCATGACCACGTCCGGCCGTTCATGATGCGCCTCCAGCTTTTCCAGTTGCGCCATAACTGCGTCGACGGCCATCTCCACAGCACGCGCATCGCTCGGTTCCTTGGCAATCTTCTCGATCTGACCTTTCGTCAGCACTCCATCTTCGGCAGCCACCATTTCAAACCGGCACCGATAGGGGTTCTGGTTTCTCAACCCGGGGAAGTCCGGGTGCAGGTTCGGGTGCTTTTCGGTCTTACCCTCGAACCCATCTTCGATCGCATTCAGAAACTCGCCTGATTTTTCGACGGTCAGAGCGCTGCCAACAACGCCGACTTTGATCGTGTCCCCCAGGTTCGTTTGCAACGGGCCCGCCTGTAGCAACCCCAATCGTGGATCAGGATGATGGTGTTGGTCACCAAATTCCAGTTCAGGCTCCGGGAAGATCTTTGTCTTGAAGTCGCTCATAGGTCAAAGCTGCCTTGTTCATTCGAGCCGGACGGCTTCCTCGACTTCTGCGCCTTCGCGCCCCACACGTCCTCGGGCACACTCTTTGGCAGTTCGATGGAAGGCGGGTCACCAAACTTGATGATACGATCCGTCTTGGCGTCGGGTGCCAGCAGTTCGCCGGCATCTTCAAATTCCATACCTGACAGCAATCGATGCCACATGATCACCTGGCCTCGAACGGTGCTGTTTGTGTCGAGGCGCTTCTTCCCGGACAACAAGGCATCCGGATAGTTGAGCGCGCGCTCTCCATCCGAAGTGAAGTAGTAGGATGGGTTGATGATCAGGTACCATTGGTCCGCCAAGCGCTCGAACCGGGGATGGAATGAATGGTGCCGCACATAGTCGATGGGCCCCTCCCCCTTTGACTTCTGATAGACGCTGACAACGTCTGCCTGTGTCTTCTGCTTCGCACCAAGATAGCGAAACTTGCGCGCGACGCCTCCAGGTGTTGGCAAGAAGTAGAACTGTTTTTTCTTTCGGTCCCATCCAAGCAAATCCCGAAAGTCATGGCCCAGAGTATGTCGCAACAGACCCGCAAATTTGTATTGCTGATCCACTGCGTCGTGTTGTGCCAGAAAGTCGGTTTCGATCCGTTCGACCTGATCCCGTTCGACCAGGTCGCGAACGGGTGTGGATAGTGGGTCGCAGAATGTCCAAAGCGAGGTTTCATCGACCATCCAATCGTACCGCTGGCCGTCCCGGACCTTATTCATCCGGGCGAGCGCCTTCTGGGTGGAGAGCTGTGTCTGTGCGACGAAGATTTCCTCAGGAAGCTGCAATGGCACCATGTTGATGATCGCGTCCTCCCCTCCCCCAAGTGGCGGGACGTAGTAACCGTGTCCTTGCTTGGCGACGGTCAGGGCAGCGAGGCGATCCTTCGCACGTCCGTCCAAGACGTCGCGCTCCTTGTCGAACTGCAATGTGCGTTCGGCCTCGCCAACGAGGTTTTCGAGCGACTTCCAGAAGAATGTGTCATCTAATTGCCTGTAGAGAACTAGGATGACGGGTAGGTTGGAGCCACGCCAATAGTCGAAATCTGAAGCGCGGACACGATAGGTGAAACCGGCGTTCGTCTCGCCGACATAGCTGCCACGCTCAGTAGCCTTGACCTGAACGGCAATCATCTTCGCAGTCGGCTGATCATCGTCCATCACCTCAGCGATGCCGTCTATCCCTGCTTCCAACCGCGAACGCCCATCGAATTGGAACCCAATTCGCAAGAATTGAAGATTAGCCGCCTTCTCCCCGATTTCGCCAATTCGCTGGCTGGTTGTAACTTTCTTATTCACATCTCGATTCCCGAAAACAGGCTTTTCGAGATGTAACACTTTATCTGGAGCAACATAAGGGAGGAGCAACAAGATATGGAGGTTACCCTTGCAAAGGGTCAAACCTGATAGAGAGCGAAATCTCAGACTTCTAGAACGCGGCTGGTGACCACCTCTTACTGCATCAACTTCTGGATGCGACAACCCATCAAGTTAGAGCCCCTGTGTTAGGGCTGTCTCCAACTCGCTCAAATCATGTACGGCCGTTCGTACCTGCTCGACATCCGCATCTTTCACCGAACCAAGAGCAGCCACTTCCCCCCCAAAATCCATTTCAATCTGTCGCTGTTCCTCGGCGATAACGGCTTGAACGACCTGCGAAGTTTTCTTTGGAGCGACATCAGTTTTCCCTGACGATTGGCCATCAGCAGCCTGACGTTCGGCCTCAACGTCGGCCTCGGATCCGCCAGACCCGACCGGTGGCGGTGTCATCGGCATGGCGCGCATACTCAGCGGCAGCGTGCCTTGCGATCCTCCTCCCCCCGGCTCCGGAAACGGCAACTCCCCCGTCTGCGCCGCATGGATCGCCTTGAACAACCGGTCGTCGAAATACTGAATCCGCTTGGCCCGGACAGGCATTTGCGCGTCGATCACCATGACGATCTCGTCGAGCGGCAGGCGGCGCGCCTCATCTTCGGGCAGCAAGGAGCTTTCCTCGGTCCGTGTGGACTGGCTGCGACCCTCGAAAGGGTTCTTGCCGATGGATTGGGAGCGCGTGACCACGGTCTTGGTGGTCTTGCCGACCGCCTTGCTCAGCTCCTCGACAGTTTTTTCATCCGACGGCGTGAGGTAGAGCTTCACGCCCGCGTTACCCTGCAGGGCGCGGCGGTTGTTCTCGCCGTAGATTTCATCGAGCGCAGGGATGGTTTGGGTGACCACGGCCAAGTGTCCACGATAGGTGCGCAGGGTCTCGATGCTTTCGACCACGATGGGCATCTTGCCCAAACGGTTGAACTCGTCGAGCATGATCATCACGGGCCAGGGCTCATCCGGCCCGGGATCCTTTTCCTGCATGGCCGAGAGCAGGTCGGAGAAGAAGAGCCGGATCAGCGGCGCCAGCGGCTTCACCATCAGCGGCTGGACCACGAGATAGACCGAAAAGGGCTTTTTCCGGATCGTGCGAAAATCAAAGTCCGACACCGCCGTCGCCTCGTCGATGGCCGGGTTCTGCCATTGATCCAGCCCCGAGGTCATCAGGAGCGAGACGTAAGAGGTCAGCGTGTCGTTGTTGGTCGACGCCAGCCGCGTGAAGATCAGCTTGGCCGCCCGGTTGTCGACCTCGTGGCCCCGCGCGAAATACTCCTTCTGCTTGTTTCCGCCCGAGGCTGCGATGCGATAGATCTCGCCCAAGGTCGGGCGCTTGCGCTGGAAGGCCAAAAGCCCCGCCGCCACGAAGAGATCGATGCCGCCCTTGAGGAGGCCCTGCACCCGGTCATTGTCGCTCTGCAAAAAGAGCGTCGCCAAGAGCTGCAATTCCATCTGCTGGCGCGCGGGATCTTTCAGTTGATAGATGCGCAGGAGCGGGTTGTAGCGATGCGTGCGCTTGCCCTCCCAATCGGTGGGGGCGAAGCGATAGACCTTGTCGCCCTGGGCTGCGCGGTGCCGGGCCGTGGCCTCGAAACACTCGCCCTTCACATCGAGCGTCACGGCGGAGCCTTGCCAGGTCAGCAGGTTCGGAATGACAAAGCCCGTGGTCTTGCCGCGGCCCGTGGGGGCCACGATCAGCGCATGGGGGAAGACCTTGGAGCAGATGTAGTTGGCGCGGGAGCCAGGCGTCCCCAGCTTGCCGAGGATGAACCCGGTGCCCGGCGCCCCGAAGAAGCCATTGGCCTTCATTTCGCGCGCGGTCTGCCAATGGGTCTGGCCAAAGCGTGTGAGGGCCGATCCCGAGAGGGCGAGGCTCAGCATCAGGCCGGCGGCGGCGAAGCTGCCGATGATCAGATGGATGAGTTGGGCATCCTCCGGACGGCGGTCCAGGATCGCAATGTAGTTTTGCGCGATATACGCAAAGTCGATCTCGGCCCCGAAGCCGAGATCCTGGTAGGTAAGCACCGCCGAGGCGATCGTATAGCCCATGGCCCCGGTCACCAGCGTTACCAGAACGACCCCTGTTGCGATCCGCGCTTTTCCCATGGCGGCGCTCAATGGACCTGTCCCCGCTCGGTCTCGCCATCCACGTCTGTCGCGCGCTGTTTTTCATACTCAGCGTCGGCGAGATCATCGACCACCTGGCGCAAGGCCTCCGTGTTGGCCGTCGCTGCATCCGATTGCAGATAGACCTTGGCGACATAGAGCCGGTCGAGGCGGTCCTCGAGTACCTTGTCCAGCGCATCGGCATCGCCGGATGTGAGGCGGCCCAATTGGCGGTCATCCAGCACCCGCGCGATCTCCTCGCGGAAGGCGTCCCGCTCCGCCTCGGTCTCGAAGGGCGCGGACAACTCTCCCGCCCGCTCATGGTCCAGGACGCGCGCAATCTCGCCTGCGAGGCGGTCGGACCGGTCAAACTGCGGTGCAGTTTCATCCCCTGTCGCGAGGGTCTCCTCGCGCGTGCCAACCCCAATCCCGTCGCGCAACTCGGTTTCGCGGCGGACCTGATTGATGGCCTCCGTGTCGCGTATCTCCACAACGGCCGCATAGGTCGCGCCGAGCCCGCGGGCGAGGTGGGACGGCATGTCCGGATAGCGCTCCGAGACGTCATCCGCGACCGCATCTGCAACAGGCGTGCGGAGGTCGCGTGCCTCCATGATCCGGTCGACCTCGCGGGTGATCTCGCTGGCGCGGGCCGCGTCGGTGATGGTCTCCCTGTAGGGCTCGGACCGGTCGATCACATCGCCAGGACGTGCGAGCAGCTCCGGATGTACCTCGAGATACGCGCGCTGCTCTGTTTCGATCCGGCGCTCCGCCTTTGAGGCCACCTCCCAGTCCCGGTCCTCGATCTCCTGCGTTGTCAAACCCTCGGCGCGCATCTCATGACGGATTGTCCCTTCCATCTCCCGCACCGCGTCCTCGTGATAGTGGAACCGCTCGCTGACCGCGTCCTCCTCCACGACACCGTCCCGGCGCAGCACGTTATCCCGTTCCAGCAGCGTGCCAAGCTCGACATGGACATCGTTGAGAATGTCGCGCGCCTGTTCCAGATCAGCGCGACGCTCGAGGTTCAGGTCCCGCGCCTCGGCCACCTTGGAGAGATCATCGGCGATCCATTGATGTTCAAGCGCGGCATTCGAGGCCCCGGTCTCGATCCGGGCGACCACTTCCGCTGTGCTGATCCCGGTGCCGCGCAGGGCAGTGTCTATGCGCGACCGCAAGTCCGTCTCGGCCAGACGGTCCAGCTGACTGGTGTCGATGTTCGCCTCGGAATAGATCCCACCCTCCGAGGGGGCGTCTGATAGCGTGGATGATCGCAAACCGAGAGGCTGCATGTGCTGGACCTGCGTTTGGATCTCGATGAGGCGTTTTTCCAGCAGGGGGCGTTCCGCGTCCGCCTTCTCGGCGATCATGCCCTGTACCCGCGCGAGCTTCTCCGCATAGAGGCTTCTTAGATCCTCGAAACTTTGATCCTCTGCCATATACACATCTCCTGTTCGGTCCACCTGCCCGCCATGCGCCAAGACCTCGCCCGCGCGAAAGAGGGCTGTGGCAATATCCTCGCGGGCCTCGCGCGAAGCCTCCGCAGCAAGCGAGTGGTAGACAGTTCTGGTGTTGGCGATCTCCGCCAGCGTCCGCGCCAGGTCCTGCCCCACTCGTTCGCGCTCGCGGGGCGCGCGACCCTCTTCTTTCGCGGCGTAGACCTCGCTGGTCCGGGCGGGGTAATGCACAACCCCGCGATCCACACGCCGCGTGGCCTCCAGGCGCACACCATACTTCTCCGCCTCCTCGACCATGGCGAGGCGGAAGTCGTCATAGTTGAAGCGGTGGTTCCGCCCCAAGAAAAAGAACTCGCCTTCTTGCGCGCGACGGTTCAGCACCAGATGCGCATGCGGGTGATCCCGGTCCTCATGCACCGCGATGATGTAGTCGAAATGCCCCGCGTCGGTCTGGAAGAACCGTTCCGCCACATCCGTCGCGATGTCGCGCACATCCTCGCCGCGCGTGCCGACGGGGAAGGACATGAGCATATGGGTCGTCTGGCCCAGCTTGGGCTTGAAGCCCGCATCCCACCGCTTGGCGAAGCGCTCGGTCAGATCCTTGATGTCGCCCGCCTCGAGCTTCGCCTTTCCATCTAGGAACCCACTGCTGTCCACGATATGGGTAGACTTGGTTGTGAGGTAATCGAGCTGGTTCATCAGCTGCGATTTGGTATGCGTACCCCCGCCCCGGATCGCCTTGAAAACCGCTGGCCGATGCCCCGCTGCCGCGCGCACAAGCTGGCTCTGCTTGGCGACATGCAGCCCCTGCATCGAGCCCCGGATGCGGCTCCAGCCGTCCCGGAAGACCTCGCCGGTGACAGCATCGACAGCATCATTCAGCCGCATGGGCAAACTCCCTCAGCGCGGCCGTAGCCTGCAGCTGCATCGCGTCCCGACGGCGGCGCAGGAGCAGATCGATCTCGTCGGCGGAATCGAGGATGAACCGCGCCAACCCGCGCATCTGGGTTAGCCTCAGTTCGGAGAACTGATCGCTGGCGCCCTGCCCCTGCCGGTTGGCCTGCGTCATCTGCTTGGCGATCTGCGCGACGCCATTGCCGACCTCGTGCAGAGAGGCCCTGTAGCGTGCCATCTCAGTCGCCATCTGCGCGTCCGGAACGAACACCCCGCCTGCCGCCTGGATGAGCCGCCGCAGCCCCTCGGCCCGGCTCTCGATCCCGGCCTTCGCCAACACCTCGTCGAATGCTGCGAGCTCTGCAGCGGTGACCTTCACACTGACCGCTGAGACCGGGATCGCTGCATCTGCCTCGCGCTCGGCGTCAGCTTTCAAGATGTATCGCACGGCCCGTGCCGTCACCCCGAACTGCGTCGCCAGATCGGTCGTCGACACACCCTCCGCGGCCTCGCGGACGATCTGCATCTTCTCCATCTCTGTCAGGCGTTTCGTTCGGGACATGCGGAAGAAAGACCCCCTATTTCCTGCCACCTTCCACCAAGGCTGCCCCTACCTTACGATAATATACCAAGCTGTCAATTATATACTTACGTCGCATTCAGGCTCAGGCAGCCTTGGTGTCCGCTTTGCCCGCGGCCCGCAGGGACGCGGCTCTGCCGCCCTCACCACCGGGCGACACCTGTCCTAGGGGTCCGGTCCGCCAGCCCCGCCCGAGGCTCTGGCCGAACACGCATGTGTTCGGACGGAACCGCGGGCGGGCGCAAACCCCACCGACAGGGCGGACAGGCAGGGTCAAGGAGGGCCAGATTTGGGTCCCCAAATCTCTGCCGCAAAAACCGGGAGGCCCTAGCCGATAGGTTTTTGTGGATGGCCCCCTTGAGGCTGACTGGCCGGTCTGTCGCGGCCTGGTCATTCCGGGCGGAGTGCGTCCGTTGAACGCGCAAGGACCAGCATCCCTGGAACAGGGATCGGGCCGCCCCAAGATCGTCCTGGGGCGGCCCATCCTCGTCAGAGGATTTAGTCCTGGGGATCTTTCGCGCTCGGTGGGAACATCACCAGCTCCGAGACCGCGACCGGGAAGTCGAGCTTGAGGCTGAAGAACTCCGAGCCGTCCCCGTTGCGGGTGTTGCGGAACATCGCACCCACGCGCTGAAAACGGGTGCGCTCCTGGCCATCGGTGTCGGTGAACTTGACGGGGACGGTGGCGACGTAGTGGTTGGTCATTTGGGTTACTCCTTGTTGCGATGGGGATCACCCGGCACGGGGGCAAAAGGCCCGGTCGCAAGCGCAAATGCGGAGGGTCCGCGGCTAGCCGTGGAAACCGTATTTGTACTTGCCGAAGCGTGAGCTGAGGGCACGGACGGGCCGACCCCGTGCGATCCACATCTATGAGCAAAAAGGAGTGATCCGGATGACCCTTGCCATCACGCAGCCGCCACCATCCGCGTCCCGCCGAACCTAGCCGGGGTGCTGATGAAGCCCGCCCGCGTGGATGCGATGTTCCGAAACACCCTCCGAGGGTCGTGCTGGTCTTCAGCCTCAAATGCGATGTCTCGACCCCTCGCGTCTTGCGATGCTTTCGATGTGCGTGAGGTGCGCACCATCCCCAACCCGTACCGATACGGATGGGCCGCACGCTGACGGACCGGGTAGAGCGATGACAGTGCCGGCCGCCGCAGCCTGTCGATCTTGCGTAACCGACCGCACGCGCCATGAGACATGACGAAAGGGCCGCGCCAAGCGCGACCCCCTCTCTTCAATCCTGCGCAGTCTTCTTCGCCGGGTCAGCAACCCGCATGACCGTCAGACCTTTCGCTTCCGCCTTCTGCCCGAGGTTCAGCGCGACCCCGTTGCCGCCGAAGAGTACAACCCCCGTCGCCGCGAACTTGTCGTCCAGCATTTCGTCGTTGCATTTGAACGGTGCCGCCCGGCCATGCGCGGACCAGCGCGGATCGAACCGCGCCTGCGCCACTCCGCGTGCCCGGGCCCACCGCGCCGCAATCATCTCCGCCCCGTGCTTGCCACCCTTGTGGCAGAGGAAGATCTCCTGGTTGCGGTTCTGCTTGATCCGTTCGCGAACCTTGTCGAGCGTGTTGAAGATCACATCGACATCGGTCCAGTCGGTGGCGCCCGAGACGATCAGGGGCACCCCCTCGACTTTCGACTTCTCGGCGGTTTCGCGGTCGTGCTGCTCCAGCAGCTGCCGCGCCTCGAAGACCGCCCCGGTCTCTTGCGCCCGGACGCTTGCGCGCGACCCAGCTGCCGGGATAAAGGCGTGGCCCGTCTCGACCTCGTAGCATTCCGCCGCTGCCTCGCTCATCACCTCGATGGCGCTGACGATCTCGCGCAGCTGCAGAAACCGCGCCTGTGCCTCCTCAATGGCGGTCTCGGCGATCTCCGATCCGTCGTGGGATTTTGCCAGTGCACCGATCTTGTCGGCGGTGCGGTCGACCTCCTTGCCGAGCGCCACCTTGCGCCGCTGCAGGATCGTCGCCAACCCGTGGGCCAATGGTTCGATTTCCGCCTCGAGCCCGGTCCCGCGCAGCGGGCCAAGCAGAGCCTCGAAGCTCTCGCGGATGACGCAGTCGGTCAGGATGTGATCCTCCGGGATCGGCAGCTGTGCGTCTTTCTCCGTCAGTCCGAAAAGCTCGATGGTCTCGTAGGTGTTTGCGGTGTCGTAAGCCATGTCTGGTCTCCAGTGTTCGTTTCCAAGGCCACCACGTGAGTGTGGGGGCATGGCCGAATGCCTGGTTTCCGAATCTGCCCGGGTCAGGGACGGCGCAGCCGCCGGCTTGCCGGGCGCAAAAGTTTTCCGCGCGCGGCACCCGACACAGGCCCGCGCTCACGCACGGGACCGCCCCGCGCCACAGGCCCCGCCCTCGCCGAAAAGTTTTGCGATCCTTGACGCGGGCTGATTTGGGGGCCATCCGGAGGATATGCTTCCACGCTCATGTGTGTGTGTTTTGACGGTAGGTTTGCCCGACCCGAGCAGGCAAACGGCCCGACCGGACGCGGGAGACGGATGAAGCGGCGGGATCGTTTTGGCCTCGGGCCAAAACAGACCAGAGCGCAATCCGGCGGAGCGGCCAGGGAGAGACGTGCTCGCGAGGCGGGCAAACCGGGATGCCGGGTACGACGCCGCGGTGAGGCCGCATGGCCGAATGCGCGACGGACCGAAGGGCCGTTCTCCCCTGCGACACGCGCAGCCGAGCTGGGGAGGCCGCAAGGCTCTGGCCAAGGTTGATGTGCGGGCGACGCCGCTGCCGACTATAGGTATTGCTTGTCCGGGCATTCGACTTAAAGGGCGGGCGGACGTTCGCTGCGGCAGCGAAAAAAGTGAAGCAGGTCAAGAAAACCGGACGTTTGCCGTAAGATTTCGAACTGATTTGATGCGCCCTCAGCCTTTCTCGACACCGTGGCATGCCAACCCGGCTTTATCCAAATCAAGCGTCAAATTCGGTAGCGCTCGTCGCAATACTCGGCTACGATTTTACGAAAAGCAGGTGGTTGCATGGCACGCGGAGAACTGATGAAAAAGCTGTTGTCGAGCTACGGGCGCGACGATGAATTCCGTGGTGTTGTCGAACAGATCATCTCCGAAGAGGAAAAAAAGAACAACCGAGTGCTAGCACGGTCACTGCGCAAGGCACTGGATGGACTGACGACACGCCCGCAAGCCAAGGGTCTTTCTCCTTTGGTGCCGTTCCCAGACGAGGCCGGAGAGTTCATCCAGCGGATCGAACCCGTTCATACGCCCGATGACATTATCCTGACTCACGACAACATTGAGCTCTTCACTGGGCTACTGGATGAATTCAGAAAGTCCGAAACGATCAAGCGCCACGGGCTTCCCGTGCGTTCCAAACTACTGTTCTGCGGGCCACCTGGAACGGGCAAGACATTGTGTGCTGAGGTTTTTGCCGGCCAGCTGGGATTGCCGTTTTTCTTTGTCAAACTGGACAGCCTCATCTCTTCATTTTTGGGCGAGACTGCCACCAATATTCGCAAGACCTTTGAGTTTGCACGCCGCCAGCCATGCGTACTTTTTTTCGATGAATTTGACGCGATTGCGCGGTCGCGGGAAGAAGGCAACGATCACAGTGAACTGAGACGCGTGGTCAACAGTCTTCTGATCTTCATCGATCAGATACAGCCAGGTGGTTTTCTGATTGCCGCCACTAACCTGGACGCTCACCTTGATCCCGCCATATGGCGACGCTTCGATGAAGTAGTATGGTTTGACCATCCCGACGAAGCAATGGTCCGCAGGTATCTCACCAATGCGCTGAAAAACACCGAAACGGAGTTCGAAGCAGAGGATTTCGTTCAGAGCCTAGCTGATTATTCCTATGCCGAGCTTGAAAAAATTTGCAACCAGGCCAAGAAAATTTCTCTTCTTGATCGCCGAAAAAGCATTTCAAAGAAAGACTTTCGTGATGCCATCCGTTACGCTGAACGCCGCAGGATGCGATTAAGGAAATTATCGAACAACCAGTGAGGCCACTGTTGGCACAATACGATCATCTGCAACTGGTCAGAGCGAAAGAGCCTTTTGCACGCCGAAAAGACGGCAGACCCGGTCCAGCGCCCAAGCCGGGAAAGGGTCACGGAGGGCAAATACGGCGCGAAGCCGATGATGCGGTCGCACGTCAACGCGCCATCCGCCCTCCCCAATTTGTCGATCCATCCCTGATTCTGAAAGTCCACATGCATGGACTGGCCATGGAGGGAGACTGGGAACAGCTTGGACTCACGTTGTTAAATACAGACGATGACAACAATATCGTCTTGTTTTCTTCAACAGATGAACTGAGCGATTTTCGCAATAGGCTGGATGCCTATGAGGGACCAACACCTGCAGGTCAGAAGAATCCGAGCTACTCCGGTTTTATCAACCGTATCGGTAGTATTAGCACACTGGAGCCGCGCGACCGTCTCGGGATCAGGATCAAGGAAGCCGGTTTTACGGAGGTTTCTGATCTTCAAGACGGCCAAGAGTACATACTCGATGTCGAACTTTGGGAGTTCGGGACGCAGGCTGCGCGTCGTCGAAAGGCAGAAGAAATCATCGCGTTCATTGAGGAGCAGGGTGGAGAGCTATACGACCACTATTCTGGGCCATCTATCACGATGATCCGGGTCAAGGCTTCAGGGCAGTCTATCAGACCGATTTTTTCTGTTCCTGAAGTAGCTTTTATTGACCTTCCACCGGAGCCGGACATCGAAGCCAATCAGATCGTCCAGTTCGCGCTAGATGATGTTCCGCCCGTTGCGCCTCTTGACCCTGATCTGCCAATCATTGCTGTGTTGGATACGGGCGTGAACGATCATCCATTCCTCGCGGATGCGATCGTCGCGCGTGAGGCCTTTCCCAGCGAGCTCGGTGAAGCAGATATTGCCGGACACGGGACGGCAGTGGCCGGTGTTGCCGCGCTTGGTGATTTAAGGTCGCAGCTCGACGGAACCTCTTTGCAACGTGTGGCGAGAATTATCTCGGCAAAGGTGGTAACGGACGAGCGGAAGTTTTTTGATCGTCGGACGCTGCCGAGCCAGATGAGACAAACGATCCAGAGCCTAAATGCAAGTCATGGATGCCGGATATTCGTGATCTCTCTCGGCGACACGAAGGCTAACTTTGAGCAAGGACGCGTTGGTCCTTGGGCAACGACGCTGGATGAGTTGGCACGTGAGTTGAACGTCCTGATCTTTGTGTCAGCGGGAAACCGGCCCCCTCGTGGCGGTACATCAGTTGAGCAAGGCGTGACCCAATATCCGGGCTATCTCCTTGAAGTCGCAAACCGTGTATGTGAACCTGCTGGAGGCGCGAACATCGTGACGGTTGGTGCATTGGCTCATGCAAACGGCATTGGCCCTCAGCATGAATTTGATGCGCATATTCAGCCCATCACCGAGCGAGATGAACCTGCACCTTTCACGCGCACTGGCCCAGGCGCCGGAGGCATGACCAAACCTGATTTCGTCGACTATGGCGGGACAATGGTTTTTGATGCCGTGGCGAGGCGTTTGCAGACGGCCCCTCATCTGGCGACGGCAGGCCTGATTACAACAAACCACGATTTCTTGCGTCAATTGCTTACAAGCAAAAGCGGCACGTCTTTCGCCGCACCGATGTTAGCGAACAGGGCTGCGCAGTTGGTCAGACGTTTCCCCGGGGCATCAGCCAATCTGATCAAAGCGCTTCTGGCGAATTCCGCGACTGTTCCAGAGGCTTCCACTCGACGACTGTTGGCTCTTGATGCGCGTGATCATTCAAGAGTCCATGGTATTGGCCTCGTCGACACCTTGCGTGCGGCCTACTCGGATGATCACCGCGTTGTTTACTTCGTGGAAGACAGTCTGGAACTGGACCATTTCGCAGTCTATCGGTTGCCAATACCGATTGAGTTTCAGACAGGAGGAAAACGCACTATTCGGGTTTCTCTGGCGTATGATCCTCCGGTGAAAAGAACCCGCGCAGAGTATATCGGCACGCGTATGAATTTTCGCCTTATTCGGGGCTGCCCGGTCGATCACGTCTTCGAGTATTTTCGCTCTCGGGTGGGAGAGGGAACGGATCCCCCAGAGATGGCGGGAAAATATGATTGTGATCTGGTGCCCAAGAAGAACGCTCGCGACAAAAACACAATCCAAAGCGCCTCGATATCGTTCTCAGCCGACACAACACAATATGGCGGTGAATATCATCTGGTAGTACGTTGCGTGGGTGGCTGGGCTATGGATCAGGAGATCCGTCAAAACTTCGCGCTGGTAGTCGAATTGGAGCACCATGCTCAAGTGCAGCTGTATGCAAGGCTACGGCCGAGATTGCGGACCTGAAGACCCCGACATTTTCTAGCAATTTTTGCGCGTCTATCGGTAATCTTCGGACTAACAAACGTCAGCTTCGAGCAAGCCGCGCTGCGGCGAACTTTGCGCTCATCGAACGGCCGGAATCGGCCGAGTGTACGGCTTCAGTCCAGATCGACGCTGCCGAGGCGCGGCGCATGGACATGCGTCCGGATTAGGAACGCAGCGCCCGCGCCCGCGATAGCGCCGAAGAGATGCGCCTCCCACGACACGCCGGGTTGGCCCGGAAGAACGCCCCAGAGAATAGAGCCATAGAGGACACCGACCACCAGTGCCGCGCCCAGCGTGATCGGGGAGCGATCCACAAGACCGCGCGCGATGAGGAAGCCGAACCAGCCGAAGACCAGCCCTGACGCTCCGATATGGATGGCGGAGCTTCCGAACAGCCAGACAAGAGCGCCGCCGAGGCCGATCACCACGGCATTCACCGACAGCAAGCCTCGCGTGGTTGTTGCCACCAGCAGCCCACCCATCACCAGGAGCGGCGGCGTATTGGCCATCAGGTGCGAGAAGCTCCCATGCAGGAGGGGCATAGCGATGACACCATCTAACCCGCTGCCGTGCCTGGGGATCAGGCCGAAGGCCGGGTTCAGGCCGTAGCCGGTGATCCAATTGACAACCTGAACCGCCCAGAGCAGCGCGACAAAGGCGGCAAGCGCCGCGGTGCGCCGGAAGAAGACGCGCATATGATCCCGGTTCATCATGTTGGCGACAGTAGTCGTCCCCACAGCGCCTTCAACGGCTTTCGCGCGCTGCACAGGGTGCCACCTCCGGGAAAGGGGGTTCGCGGCGGCCAAACTCGGTAGGGCTCAAGCCAAGAGAATGGCTCCGATCTTACACGGTGTTCCCAGGCCCCAGCGGCATGATTTCACGCTCGGGGCGCTTCAACGCTTCGGCATATTTGCGGGCATTGTCGTCAATCGCGCCGTGCCAGAGCTTTGAGACAAAGGCCTGGGCGTCTTGAACGGTCATGTCCTTCAGCGAAGAGGACAGCGCCATGAAGAGCTCATCCTCGCTGATCGCGGCGGCATAGTGCATGGCGTCCGCGTAAAATGATGGATCGTTGAGAACCTGATCGCTCAGGGGCATCCGCGCGAGGTTCTCTTCCGGGATCGCCATAAAGATCGTGTCCTGAAGGTCGGTCAGATAGGCGCGGCGCGATGTGGACACCGGCTTTCCCGCCGCCTTGGCCTCCAGATATGCATGCCTTGTCCTGTCGAGCTTTGCCCTTGCATGGGTCATGATGACATCACGCTGTCGTTCAGGCAGCGCAAATCCGGTGCAACGCTGGATATGAGCAAGAAGCTCTTCAACCTCGGCGTCTACATCAAAGCTCTCGAACCACGGAGCTTTTCCCAGTCTCGCCACCATGTGCCCACCCTCGACCATTCAATAATATATTATCGTATATCATATTCAGCAGATCGCAAGCAGATGCGTGCTTCGTGCAGCCAGACATGGAAAAAGGGGAACCGTGGTCTCACGGCTCCCCTTTCGGTTCAGATCGTCTTCTCTCGCGCGCTGGTCATGCGACCAATGACAACCCCGCGTCCTGAGGCTGCTCACCGCTGTCGATGAACGGGATGATCGAGAAGGTCTGGCCACCGCGCTGCTCCTCGTTTTGCACAGCGTTGACGCGCAGGTCGCCATCAGGCGTGTTGATCAGCAGCGACAGGTAGTCATTGCCCGTGCGGCTGCTTTTGGCCATCCAGGCCGAGCCAACGCGGATCGGCTTGCCACGCGGCGAACTGACCTCGATCCGGTAGTCCGGATGCGTGTCTTCGGTCTTGTAATCGTTCTCGATCAGCATGAACTCCAGATCGAACATCATGTTGGCGATGTAGCCGGTGAAGGCGTTGTCGGCGTCCATGGCGGTGAGCTCGCCCGAGATCGAGCCGGATTTCATCAGGCCGTTCGAGACCAGCGGGATGATCTCGAATTCGCCGCTCTGGGCTGTGCGCGCTTCCTTCGTCTGCACGGCATTGACGCGGAACGGGCCCAAACCGACATCGATCTGCATCGAGATGTAGGGATTGCCGCTGGTCGTGCCGGTCTCGTTCCAGGCCGTACCGATGCGCACCTTGCGGCCAGACTTGTTGACCGCCGTCACGTCGTAATCCGGGCTGCGTTCGGACATCTTGGCCCGTGCCTCGAGCTGGATGGCGATGTCAAAGCGCGTCGAATGGATCATGCCGGTGTATTCGGCGGCTGCGGTCTCGACATTGCGGTTAAGGGTTCCTGCGAACATGGGATGGTTCCTTTTGGATTGGCCGGTGCCTGACGTTTTTGCCAACGCATCCGGGATTGCTTTCTCGACCCCTTGAGGGATCACAAATCAGAAAGCCTGCTTTCCTTTCAGTCCCGCCCACGGGTCAGATCTGCCGTCCGAGTGGGAGTGCCCCCGCGCCTCCGGATGCTACGCCCCCCTCCTGCCCGTCTGGTCTTGATTGGCTGCCCGGATTTTCCGCGCTGTCCTTCGATTGCGCGATGAAGAACTCCGCCTCTTTTCCGTTCAACCGGTGCCCGCTCCGGTCGGTCAGGCCGATGCAGCTACCGTTCGGCACAAAGGTGATGAGGTACTGACCGAGCCGGTCCTTGTGGACAACGTAGCCGGTATTGGCCCAGTGCACGGTCTGACCGGCATCGACGGCCGCCTTGATGTCTTCGAATGTCATGTGATCCTCCTCAAAAAGATTGCTGGGGAAACGACGCAAGAAGCCTGATCTTCCGACCGGGCTTCTATGCAGCATTCGTTTGGCAAACGACCGAGAGCTGTCAGACGCTTTGCGTGGCTTGCGTCGCGCGCGCCGCCATCCAATCTTTCAGGCCGAGAACCGTTCTTCCGGCGGCCACCTCGAATGCCCAAGCAACCCTTGGATCGCCGCAGGGCTCCCCGCTGAGGTGCTGCTCGATATGGCCATTGGCCATCCATGGCTCAGGCTGTATCCGTCGCAGCCAGTCCGCCATGCTCGGAATGCGGCCCTGACAGTCTTCGCGGACATGCTGCTCGCCGATCCAGCGCACGGGGATCTCTCGACCTGCGCTATTGGTCAGGGTCAGGCCGAAGACACGTTCGGCCTCGAACAGGCCTTGAGCGTGGTGGCGCATGGCTCGGTGCGTGAAGAGCGCGAGATGCTCTTTCGAGGCGTCAAACCAATCGTGCACAGCCTGATAGTCAGACGGCACCCCGCCGAATTTCCGGGCCGAGCTTTCGGCATGATGAAGCGGATGCGCCATCTCACAGCCCCTCGTCATAGCTATGCGAGCATTCAACGTAGCGGTCCGCATGATCGAGCGTGATGCTGTCGGCTGCTATGTCCCAGGTCAGCGTGCCGTAGCCGCCCTCGTTGTTTTCGAACCCCGGGTGATGGTGATAGGCGAGCGACCAGGCGAAGTCGCCCACCTCGGTGGCAAGCGGCTCCGGCAGTTGGACCTCTGCAGGCTGCACCGTCACATCCTCGACATTGCCGGAATCGCCATAGCCTTCGTATTCGGCGGTGACCTCGCTGATGCCAAGCGCGCGTAGTTGCGCAAGCAGCTCCGCTCGGGATGCCTTCAGGGTGGTTTCGCGCTCTGCACGCCACTGAGCCGCCATTGCGGCATAGTCGATCTGGGGATTGGTCATGGGTCTGTCCTCTTATCTGAATTTGGGGGGCCGGGCCTGGCATTGGTCAGCGCGCGCCCGGAAAGCGCAGATCGGCCAAATCCCGATCCACGCCGCCCGACCGGAAGCCCGCTTTGACTTTTCAGGCGGCTTGTTCTGACGTCATGGCGGCTTCCTGCCCCACGATCCGGGCCAGAATGCTTCCCGTGTCGATCCCGTCCCCATGCGGCAGGAACACCCGTAGCTGGAAGGCGATGATCTCGGTGAAGCAGCCGAGGGCCTTGAGGCCATCAATCATGCCCCTGTCAACGCCGCACAACTCAAGGCGCATCTCGCCTGCGACACGGCGACGGGTCAGGGTGAGACCCCGGCCCAGATCGACCGGCGCAGTGGTGCCGAGGGCGGCGGTCAACATCTCCTGCGGTGTTTGCGGGTTGGACACGAGGAAGCGGGCGCGCAGCGCGGCCGCCCCTTCCTCGCTCAGCGTGCGCCCGATCATGGCGGTCGCCCCATCGGGCGTGACCCGGTAGATGCGCTCATTGGTGGTCGGAATGTCCTTCCAGATCGGCAGCAAGAGACCGGTCAGCAGGTAGAGCTTGGTCGTGGTGGTTTTCGGCAGCAACGTGGCCTCGGCATCCCAAAGGCGGGTCAACTCAGGCTTGCTGATCTCTTCCCAGGCAGAAGACCCGAACCGCGCCTCCTCCAGGTAGCTCGACCCGTTTGGCCGCACCGCCTTGCGCATCAGCGTGACGACGTCCTCGTCATACATCTGCATCGGCCGCGCCGAGATCAGCGCCGCGCGACCGGAGGCGCGATTGACCATCGGCAGCTTGTCGGGGTTGCGCGACAGGGCGTCATCCGCCGACAGCACGTGGACAGGGTCGGTAACCTCAAGTCCAATGATCCGTGTCACGGCACCGGATTTCGGGCAGGTCCAGAGATCCTCTGTGGAGACCTGCTCGATCCTTTCGCCACGCAGGGTTTCCACGCCGAGATCGAGCGTGCCCGCCGCGCGCGCCCGCTCAGACTGATCGGCGATCCGGCGCATGAACTCGACAAAGAGCGCGTTCTGCATGTGGATGGGAAGGGCCAGCACCCGGTTCAGAAACCGCTGGATCGGCGGAAGCTCTTCGAGCAGCACCCCGTCCTTGTCGATCAGCCGGAGGGCCGTCCAGTCGGTGAAGCTCTCGTAGCTCATCGCCTCGGCCCGCCCGACGGCAAGATCGGCGAAATACCCGCGCAATGCCGCCCGCGCGATCGGGCTTTCCAGATTATCCTCCTCGCGGAACATGCCCTGCGACCCGGTTTCGCGCTGGCCCTTGGTCAAGGCCCCCAGCTGGTCGAGGCGCTTGGCGATTGTCGAGGTGAAGCGCTTCTCGCCATGCACATCGGAGGTGCAGACCCGGAAGAAGGGCGCGCTGACCTGGGCCGAGCGATGCGTGCGGCCGAGCCCCTGGATGGCCGCATCGGCACGCCAGCCGGGCTCCAGAAGGTAGTGCCGGCGCCTCTTCTGGTTCTTGGCCGTTTGCGCCGCGTGATAGGATCGGCCAGTGCCGCCTGCATCAGAGAAGATCAGGATATCCTTTTCGCCATCCATAAAGGCTTGGGTCTCGGAGGAATTGCTGCTGGCGGCGCGCTTTTCGATGAAGAGATGACCATCCTCGGCCTTGAGGGGCCGGAGAGACCGCCCCGTGACCTCGGAGACAGCCTCCTCGCCAAAGGCCCAGAGGATCTGATCGAGCGCTGAGGGGACCGGGGCCAGAGTCATCAACTCCATCATAGCCGCATCGCGCAAGCCGAGCGCCTCGCGCGAGACCACCAGCGCGCCGGTCTCATCCCGGAGTGGCTCGGCCACCATGTTGCCGTCAATCTCCACGAGCTTTTGCGCATGGATCGGGAAGGCTTGCTCGAGATAGCTCAGAACATAGTCGCGCGGCGTTAGCGCGCCCTCGACCAGCTCGTCCTCTGGGTCCATCGTCTCAAGCCGACGTTTCAGCAGGCTCTCACCCGTTGAGACCACCTGGATGACGCAAGCATTGCCCGCCGCCAGATCGTCCTTGATGGCGCGGATGATGGTCGGCGCCTTCATGCCCATCAGGAGATGGTTGAAGAAGCGCTGTTTCGTGCTTTCAAAGCGAGACTTTGCAGAGGCGCGTGCGGCCGAGGCATTGGTCTCGCCCGAGGCATCGTTGACACCGGTCGCGGTCAGTGCCGCCTCGAGATTGTGGTGGATCGTCCGAAACGCACCTGCATAGGCGTCGTAGATCTCGATCTGAGCCGGGGTCAGCGCGTGTTCGAGCACATCATATTCCACGCCATCGAAGCTGAGAGCACGGGCCGTGTAGAGACCGAGCGTCTTGAGATCGCGCGCGACCACCTCCATGGCGGCGACACCGCCTGCCTCCATCGCCGAGACGAAACCTTCGCGGCTCGGGAAGGGATATTCGGGGCCCTGCCCCCAGAGCCCCAGTCGTGCGGCATAGGCGAGGTTGTGGACGCTCGTCGCTCCCGTGGCCGAGATGTAGAAGACGCGAGCGCGGGGTGCTGCCAGTTGCAGCCGCAGGCCCGCAAGGCCCTGTTGGGAGGGTTTGACCCCCCTGCCCTGCTCGGATCCTGCCGCGTTCTGCATCGCATGGGCCTCATCGAAGGCCAGCACACCGTCGAAGTCTTCGCCCATCCACTCAAAGATCTGGCTCAGTCGCGTGGTGCCGCATTTGCCCGCGGACCGCAGCGTGGCGTAGGTCACGAACAGGATACCGTCACCCATAGGGACGGGCTGGTCCGGTTTCCATTTGGAGAGCGGCTGGATGTCGGCGGGCGAGCCGCCGAGATCGGTCCAGTCGCGGATGGCGTCCTCGATGAGCGTGGCGGATTTGGAGACCCAAATCGCCTTCCTGCGCCCGGAAAGCCAGTTCACGAGAATGAGCCCCGCGCATTCGCGGCCCTTGCCGCAACCGGTGCCGTCGCCGAGAAAGTACCCAAGGCGATAGGCCCGTGCGTCTGGGTCATCATCGGCGCGCGTCAGCTTGGTCTGGTCGTCATCGATGGTAAACCGACCGGGCAGATCGCGCCCATGGGCATCATGCGCCATGATGATGGTCTCGAGCTGCGCCTCGGAGAGATCTCCCTCCTCGATCAACCGTGTGGGCAGGCGCAAGTCATCACTGCCCGTGTTTGAGGGCATGGGCGGGGCAACCGAGGCCATGGCGATGCTCTCGACCAGCGGCGTGGGATGTTCCTGCGCACCCGCGATCTCGATCCGCTGCGGGCGGTAGCGCGCATAAATGTCCGAGATAGGCTTGTTGTCGCGCGGGGTCTCAAGGCTCGTGAAGCTGAGCGGGCGGACGGCCTTGGCCCGAGGTTTGGAGGCGGCGACAGGCGCAGCGGCGGTCTTGCGCGGAGCAGAGGATGGAACGGTCGGCCGAGCATGAGGGGTCGCTTCAGCCCGTTGGGCGGGACGCATCTCGGGCCGGGTTGCGGCCACGGCGTCGACAAAAGGAAGGGCTTCATCCAGATCCCGCACAGGGACGCGGATCATTTCGCCGTCCTCCTGCACCTTGTCGAAGACCATCAGCTGGGTTTCGACAGAGGTGCCGAGCTTGCGGTAGACCTGCCCCGGCATCGTCAACGCCAGTCGCGGCGTCAGGAGACCACAGGCGCGGGACCAATGCGCAGCATCGCGTTCGGGCGTGAATCCCGGCGGCATGATAGCCACCAGCCGCCCGCCGGGTGCCAGGCGCTTGGCAGCCGCGATGAGATGCTTGGCGGCAATGTGCTTGTCTCGCGAGCGATCGACCGAGGAGGCGAAAGGCGGGTTCATCACCACGACGTCGGGTAGAACCGGGGTCTGCAGCAGATCATCGATATGCTCACCGTCATGGCCCGTCACATCGCCGCCAAAGACCGCGCGCAAAAGGCTCTGGCGAAAGGGGTCGATCTCGTTGAGCAGAAGTGTGGCACCAGCCCGGGTAGCGAAAGCAGCCAGGGCACCGGTGCCAGCCGAGGGCTCCAGCACGGTCTCGCCCTTGCGAATGGATGCCGCCCGCACGGCCATTGCCGCGAAAGGCAACGGCGTGGAAAACTGCTGCAGCCGGATCTGCTGCTCGGAGCGACGGGTTTCCGTGAGGAGCCGTGAGGCAAGCAGCTTTGCGGTGGCGATGTCACCTGCTGCACCGTCTCCACGCAGCAGCACCTGGATGGCCGCGGCCTGCATCAGGTCGTAGGCCATGCGCCAGTCCCAGGCACTGCCAGCATCGCTGCCATGAAACGTCTCGCGCATGATGCGCGCGAGCGCTGAGCTG
This sequence comes from Celeribacter persicus, assembly GCF_003050785.1. Taxonomy (GTDB): domain Bacteria; phylum Pseudomonadota; class Alphaproteobacteria; order Rhodobacterales; family Rhodobacteraceae; genus Celeribacter; species Celeribacter persicus. The sequence continues at coordinate 11,525 of NZ_QAOH01000019.1, read as the reverse complement.
CGCAGGGGTTGTTGGTCGATCTCCGCGCCAATTTGCGGCAGCGCAGAGGTGAGATCAGCGTCGGAGATTGAGAGAGCCGGGTTTGCCAGTTTGGGCTTGGACATGGGGATTTCCTTTGGATCAGGGTCTGAGTTCCAAAGGACAAAAAGCCCGCTCTACACTTTTTGGGGTTTCCGCCGAAAGCTATGACGGAGGTTGGGCAACGAGAGTGAGTGCAGAATTTCAGATCACGAGCGCGACCCGCCCTTGTCGGAATCAAAGGCTAAGTCACGCAGCCGATCGGCAAACAATTTTTTGACAGAAGAAGCGGCGGCAACCCACCAAAACACCCCGAAACGCACGAAGGTACCAGGTAAGAACAGAACGCACTGTTCAAGACTGTTGGCGGCGCTTCTCATCAATCACCGCCTGCACAAGGTTCATCACGTTGGAATGCGGTGTCGCGGCCTGCTGGTCATTCAGTGCCTCCTTCACCTTGGACCGAAACCAGGCATCATGGGACGTCATCTCACCGGTCACGGCGATGGTCCTCGAGGCGCCTATCCAGAAGCTCGCCTAGGTCTCTCGGCATAGCTGCAACGCTCAGAGCGACCCGAGATCGGCGGTAGGGAGAATGGACCTTGGACAGATTGACTTTGTCGCAAGCCTCTTTGCGGTCTGAAGGCTGTTTCAACTCGGATTCCCCGTTCACGCGATGATCGAACGTTACAGCAAAACTTCCCGGACGATAAGACTCTTGAGATCTCTACATTATGGGGATGACCAAAACATCTGCGCACAGACGCCCCTTCACACCATTGCCGACGTTGGGGCGGGATGCCGCGAAGGTCTCAAACGAGCCCAGACTCACCGATGCTGCGGGGCGCGCGAATGTCGGCTTTCGTCCGGCGCGTCGCACCATGATGGAGTTAGTCAGCTTCCACCAAGTCACTCCGGGCATCGCGGATGATCATCCACGACGAATGCAGGAAAAGCCCCGCGATCGCGAACGCGACGATCAGGTCGGGCCATGCACTGCCAAGCCACGCGACCAGCCCGGCGGCGATGACCACGGCGAGGTTGCCGATGGCGTCGTTGCGAGAGAACAGCCAGACGGCTCGCATATTGGCATCACCCTTGCGGTGCTTTAGCAGCGGCAGCACCGCGAGGATGTTTACGATCAGCGCACCTACCGCGAAGGCTCCCATCAACCCGGCTTCTGGCGTGGTCTGGTTGAGGACACGCCAGAGCGTGCTGCCGACAACGCCAAGGCCCAGAAGGCCCAGAAACACGCCTTGGATCATCGCCGACCGCGCCCGCCATGTCAGGCTCCAGCCGATGGCGAGCAGGCCCAGAAACGTGATCGCACCATCGCCCAGAAAATCGAGCGCGTCTGCCTTCAGCGCCTGCGAACCGGACAGGAACCCGCCGAACATTTCGACCACGCCGTATCCGAGATTGAGCGCGACCACGATCCAGAGCGCGCGGCGATAGCTCGGGTCCTTGTAGGCCGGATCGGACGATGTATCGCCGTCCTCGATCTTCTCGAAACCGTAGCCGGTCGCGTCGAGCGCGGGCCGCACTTTCGGCAGATCGCCGTCCGCGATCCGCAATGTCATGATGTGGGTGGCGGCGGACACTTTCACGTCGCCTTCGGCCACGCCCGCAGACCGGGCCGCGCGCTCGATCTCGGCGGCATCTTTCGCGCAGTCCATGCCTTGCACCCGCATTCGGATCGGGGAGGAGGCTGTCGCCAACTTGCTGTTATCGGGCTGGCTCATGTGCGATCCTTTTTGTGGTGGCGGGCGAAAAGGTACGCTGCTAACGTATCAGTGGATAATGATATGACAGCGCAAAACATTCAAGACGATCTTTCGGCACCCGATACACTGGAACTGCGGGCAAAGCTCTTCCGGGGCCTAAGCGATCCCAGCCGTCTGACGATCCTCGATGCGCTGGTGTCGGACGAACGCAACGTGCAGGAAATCGTCGGGCATACGGGTTTGGGTCAGCCCAACGTCTCGAACCATCTGCGCTGTCTGCTGGAATGCGGGCTGGTCAGTCGCCGCAGCAAAGGCCGCTTCGTTCGGTATCGTCTGGCGGACAGGCGGGTCGCCGATCTCATCCGTGATGCAGATCAGCTACTTGCCTCGACAGCCAACGGAGTTGATGCCTGCCAAAGCTATACGGACTAACCGGCGCGACCTGCTGCAATGTCCTATCGGTGCGCCAAACCTGAAGCAGCCATCTGCGCATCCGCAGCGAATGCACCCTTTGTCCGCATCTTACCAGTTCGTACACGATGCAGCGAACGGCTGGTGTACGGATAGGGAGGGACTTCTGAGAATTTCATCGTACCAGCCATATGACACACCAATGTCGCTTATTTCACTCGGCTCAAGGGTGACGGGAGATTGTAGGGCAGAACGACCTCTTTACGGACAGCCTCAGCGTAGGATTCTGCCCCTTCCAGCATTCGACCCCACTTACCAATCAGGCACCGCTTCAAGGGATTTCTCGAACCGCTTGCCTGCCGCTGCAGCTTCTTTCAAGAGCGCGTCGAAATTGTCAGGTGGATTGCCATCTTCCAACATCCCTTTGAACGTCGCATAGGCATCCGTCTTGCTGCCATAGGCGCGCAGGGTCTTGTCGTCGTTCACCCAGGCCACCACGATGACCTTCGCATCGCTGTTGAACCGATAGAACAGCCGATACTGCTGGAAGAATTTCGCCCGGAACCAGTGCTTGCGGTGATCGCCGAGTGTGCCGCCTTGCCGGAAGGCGGCGGCACCCGGATCTGCCGGTATGGCTTCGGTGACCAGCTTGAAGATGGCGGCCAGCCGTTTCGTCGGGTTTTTCTTGCGCCAGGTCTTAGGATCGCGTGCCTTACGCGCCTCGACCTCTTCAATCAGCCCTTCGAGCTGATCCAGAAAGAGCGGATGCGCATAAATCGACCATCCATTCACGACAAGGGGCGCTTGGGCGGGCACGCTATCGCCGCTCATTCATCCTCGAGCGATAGCGGCGCATCGAGATCGACATCAACGTCTCCGACCAGTGCTGCAAGACGGTCATGCAAAGCCCCATCGAAAGCCCGAATGCGGTCCGGATGCGCCTTGATATCGGCCTCGACAAAATCGAGAAAGGCTCCGAGCACGGGATCTTCCTCGTCGCTGCGCACGGGCTCGATATAGACCCTGCCACTCGGCTCGGTGCAGTAACGAATCTGGTCGCCCTTGCCCAGCTTGAGCTGTTTGCGCACACCCGCCGGCACGGTCGTCTGATACCGATCCGTGAGTTTCGAGACATCTTGTGCGAGGGCTGTCATGGCAGTCTCCTGAAGAAAAGGGGCTTTGCTGCCCGCGATAGGTAATGCATTTGCATTGCCTCGTCAAGACAAGCCGCAGCATCTGCTGTCGCCGGGCAGGTCGATGAACCGTCCGGCGCAGGACCTAATTTCGCCCCGCCAGGAACTCCGCCAGCACCGGGCTAGCCGCACCTTTCGTGGAGCTGAGCAGCTCCGAGCCCGCAAGCGAGGCCTTCGACAGGCGTACGAGCCCACCAGTTTCCTCGATGCGGTAGCAGCGGCGCTTTTGCCGCCCACGCCTGTAGTGGGTCGCGGTGACAATCTGGCAGGTACTGCCATCGGTGAGCGTCACAGGGGTGGCGAGCTTGATCTTGTCGCCTTCCTCGTAGTCCGGGATCGCAGCCCAGTCCTGGCAGCGCTGGCGCCAGGCATGAGCATAGCTGTCTGGGTCTTTCAGCTCGGACAGCAGGGCCAATAGGCTCAGTGGCGCGCGGGATTCGACCGGTCCCGCGCTTTCCTCCATGTCCTTGTAGCCCCAGCAGCCGTCATCATATCGGGTAAGGAATACGGCGGCGAAAGTGATGGAGCCATCCGCATCGGTGACATAGGTCGTGTCTTCGACAGGGGTGCCGTCGATATTTGTGACCTTTGCCGCCGCGTACCAAGTCGAACCCACCTTGCAGGCTTTGACCAGTTCCGTCTTGCGCCTTTCGCCCTCGAAGGTGCACAGCCGAGCAATCTCCGCTTTCTCATCCGCGTAGGTCTGGACGCGGCCGTCGGTGTAGAAGAGCCAACCCATCACGCCGCCCTCCGGTCATCGATTTCCATCAGCGCATCGAGCGGCACGCGGTAGGGCTGCATGGCGTCAAAATCCTCGCAATTGCCACAGTTCTGCACGATCGCAAAGGTGTCGCAGGCATCCTTGAGGATGACCCGGAAGGTGCCACCGAGGCCCGAGGGCACTTCGTAGGTCCCGCCGATGAGATAGTCCGAGGCCCGGCGCACGAAGACGCGGATGCTGTGGCCATCGGTGGCGAGCCGGATGGCCCCTCGCCCCCGGTCGATGAGCACCTGCACGTCATCCAGGATGTCGGTGTAAAACTGGCCGGTCAGATCGCGAAACGCCATGCGGCGCTGCGCCATCCAGTCGGTGTCCCGAAACGGGTTCATGCCGTCGGCGAAGGCGAAGGAGGGATCGGCCTGCTCGGTGGTAACGATACGGGTGGTCGTGCCATCGATGCCGTTTGAGCGCAGATGCACACCATTGCCGACGATGAGGATCAGGGCCGGCCTGTCCACGGGCCCGTTCCAGTTGGGCAGGAAGGTCTTGCAGGCACGCGCATGTGCGATTTGCGCCGCAACAGCGGAGGCAGAGAACTTGAGAATAGCCATGGGGATGTCTTTCTGTTCGGTTTGGAAGGGTCGACCCGCGCGGGCGGCATGGTCCACGCGCGGGTCGCGTGAGGACTCAGGCCGCTTGCGCGATGTCGCCGTCAGGCTCCGGGGTTTCCGCCGCGGGCTCCGCCTCATCACAGGCGACACCGGCTGTCTGCATCATGGGCGGGCACCAGGCGGCCACGGCAGCGCGCTGCGCGTCCGTGAGCGTGGCGAAGGGCTCGGCGAAGAGCTTGTCACAAAAGGCGACGATCTCCTTCTTGCTCGACGAGGCCAGCGTCACCGCCTCCTGGGCGAGACCCAGATCCTCGCCGAGGATCTTCAGGAGCCAAGCCTTCTTGAAGCGGTTGAAGAGCGCCGCATTCGGCGTCCAGTGGGAGCGGATGTCGGGCATGATCTCGATCTCGAACGCATGCATCAGGCTGTCGCGCTGGCGGTCCCGCGCGAAGCAGGACTGCGTGGTGCTGGCCGTGGCATAGGCCACGAGCTTGGCCTTTTCGCCTGCCTCCAGCGCGCGAAACGCCGCGAACTGATCGGCGGGCGCGCGGGTGTCATCGAGCCAGGACAGATCAAGCGCCTCATGCGCCGCCGCCACCTGCTCGAGCGAGGTTGCGTCGATCTCGTCCATCTTGGCATGGCTGCGGTATTCCTTGCGGGCATCGATCTTGATCGCCTGCGTGACACTCATGCCGCTGGCCAGAACGTCGCTCACCAGCTTGAAGAGCGTCAGATCGAGCGTAGCTTCCGGATGCAGCGCCATCGCGGCCCCAAGCGCCATGGCTCGCTCGGTCTTGAGGTCCTCAGCCAGTGAGGCCGGATAGGTGATTTCGCCGGCGTCTGGGGCCTCCTCCCCGGTCGGGCTAGCCGAGGAGCCGCGCGCGCCCTCCTTTTTGACGGTGTCTTCCGGGCGGACGAGGCCAACATGGAGGGTCACCTGCCCGCCCGACCAGGACGCGATTACCCCAGACCGCGCGAGGTCCTCGGCGCTGTAGGCCTCCTGCAGGTCGCGGGCTTCCTCTTCCAAGGCGTCCACGCGCTCGTAAAGCGCGTTGTAGGCACCGTCCTCGAGCCCCTCATCCTCCATCTCGAGCTGCAGTTTCTCAAGCTCGGCGGTGATCTCATCGATGCGCTTTTGCGCAGCCTCATCAGGCTCGATCGGGCCGGGATAAACGCGGCCGTAGTCGGCCATGGTCGCGTAATCATAGCGGACCATGGCATCGGCCCAGGCAAAGCCCAGCTTTATGCGGGCCTCTTCGGCGGCGGCACCGAGCTTCTCGAGCAGGATGGTCTCGACCAGCGCGGCGTCTTCGAGCACGGAATGCTCTTCCAGAAGGTCAGCGGCGACAGCGCCGCCCCGCGCCTCGTAGTCCGCGCGCACGAAGGCCCCGATATCGTCACTGACCTGCACGCCGCGGGATTTGAGCGCCTGGCGGACCGTATAGGCCTGCAGGTAGCTATCTTCCTTGGTGAGCGCCTCGAAGACTTCGCGCTGCACCTCCTGGCTCGGATGCTCCGCAAAGGCCTTCATCGTGTCGAGCGTGATCGTCTTGGCCCGGGCCGCGGCGCGGATGTCGGGGTGGATCAGGCCATAGCGCAACCGGCCTTTCACGGCCGCCACCGTGGTGCCGAAGGTCTTTGCGATCGTCTCGGGCGTCTGGTCGTCGACCTCCATCATCCGCGCGAAAGCCTCGAACTCGTCGATGGCATTCATCGGCGCCTGGGTGATGTTCTCAGCGAGCGACAGGGCCGTGGTGACATCGCAATCCTCTGGCACAAGACGGCAGTCGATCTTGGCCTTCGCCGTGAAGCCTTTCGCGGCCCTGTCCGCGACCAGCTCCTTCAGCGCGGCATGCCGACGGCCACCGGCGAGGACAGCATATTTGCCGTCGAGCTTCTGGACCATGAGCGGCTGCAGGAGACCCAGAACGGCGATGCTTGCCTTCAGATGGGCGATGTTCTCAGGATCATAGGTTTCCGGCGAGTTGCTGCGCACATTGGCGGGATGTGAGACCAGATCGCCGATGGCGACGGAGACGGGTTTGAAGCTTGTGGTCATGGCGTTTCCTTTTCGGTGGGTTTGGAGCGGCCCGCGCATTCAGATGCGCGGCCAATCCCCGTCTTCAGGGATCACCACAACAAAAGGCCCACTCTCCCTTTGAGGGGTCAGCGGGCCTTCATCGCCTGGGCTGTCAGGAGGGGTGTCCCCTCCCCTACCAGTCGCGCGCCAGCATGACGGTCAGTACGCGCATTGTGGTCACGGGATTGTCCGGGGCCTCGGCGCCATAGCGGAAGTCGGAATCCGCTTCGTACAAATCCAGTTTCCAGAACACGGTCTCGCCGCGGACCTCGACCGCCCCGAAATCATGCCATCCTTCGGGATCGTTCTCGGGCTCGAAGGTCTCGAACATGCCCGTGGCCTTCACCGCCTCGGCCATGAAGCCGTCACCGGCACTCATAATTGAGCGGGTGACATGCATGCGGCCCTGGATAGACTGGGCGGTTGGCACACCGAGGCACGCGAGCTTGCGAAACGCGTCGTTCTGCGCTGCGATCACACTCGGATCAGGGCGGTCTGTCTGGGGTTGTCCTGTCATGGACATGGGGTGCTCCTTTGAGAAGTTGAAACACCCTTCCAAAAGCCAGCTTTTTCTTTTTCCCCCTGGCGGCAGGACAGAAGCAGAAGGGGCCCTACCCGAACAGCCCCTTGGGTCTGTAATTCGGGTTGGGGATGGTTTCGATCCAGCCGCCTTGGTGCTTGATGGTCTCAAGTGCCGCCGAGAGCGGATAAGCGCCCTCGGACGGGCTCCACCAATAGGCGCCGTGCTTGAAGGTGATGATCTTGCGGCGGCCGTCGTTGAAGCAGGCCACCCGCAGCGTCTTGGGTTCCTTACGTGACATGGGCGTCTCCGTTCTCCCTGTGGTCAGGCAGCCTTGGCTCGGCCCCCTGCCCTGCCCGCCTCCGATCTGGCGATCAGGTAATCACAGGCGCGCTGCGCATCCGCGGCGTGCTTGAAGATCGCACCCTTGTCCGACCGAAGAACGCGCAACCAGTTATGGAGGTAGGCAGCATTCATCTCGAGCGTATGCGCCGTAAAGCCGAGCGTCTGACCCAGGAACACCGAGGTCAATTCCGCGACGATCTCCTCGCGCGCGTAAGAGGTGTTGCCAAACTTCGAGAACCCGAAATCACGGTTCAGTCGATGCCGGGCCTTCGTGGCATGGGCCAGCTCATGCGCCCAGACCCCGTAGAAATTGCGCGGGTCCTGGAACCGCGTGATGGATGGCATGTAGACCTTGTCCACGGGGGGCAAATAGTACGCCTCCGTGCCCGTGAAGACGGTCGTGATGTCGATGGCATCGAAAAACGCCTGCATGTGCGGGATGGGCTCGGACGGCGGATGCTCGGGCGCGGGCTCCGGGTCTGGGAAGAAGCTGTCGGGCAGGCCATCGATCTGGCAGGCATTGAACACGCGGTAGGATTTCTGGAAGCGGAAGATGCGGGCTTCCTCGGAGCGATCATCGCCATCGCTGCGGTCGTCCTCGCCGCCCGCGTCTTTCCGGCTTTGGCCGTAATAGACGACGACAGAGGATTTCTCGCCCTTGCGGACCTTTGCGTCCAACGCATTGGCCTGAGGCAGAGTCATCCAGAAGGGAGAGCTGTGGCCCGCCATCACGGTCCGCATCGTCAGCAGGAAGTTGTTCACCCCCTGGTAGGGTTCGCCGCCCACGCGCAGGGGGCGTGAGCTGCCGCCTGCGGTCCAGGGCTTGCGCCACGGCAGGACGCCGCGCTCGATGATGCGGATGATTTCGTTTGTGATGACCTCGGAGGCATCGAATTTGGTCGTGCGGGATCGGGCCATGGCTGGCCTCCTTTCGAGTTTTGGTGAGAGGGAATGGTGATCAGATTGACTGAAGGGGCCTCGGATCGTTGGCGATCCTGGCACCGAGGGCTTCGACCATGTCGATGTAGGCGGTCAGCGAGACGGATCTGCCAGAACCGCAAGGATCAGGGTCGACCGATCCGTCCCGCGCCACCCGCGGCAGTCTCGCGAAGGCAATGACATCGGTGACGGGTCGGATATCGATGAAGGGCGTCCCTCGTGCGACCGCAAGAGTGGCCAAGGGAAAGCGCTCGATCGGCGCGAAGGTCGAAACGGTGGTCCAACCGAGATGGAGGAATGTCCCACCCTCCCCGCAGATCACGTGCGCGTTTGGCAATGACGCCGCCTGCTTCAGATAGCCGAGATCACGCAGGACGGTCTCACGCTCGAGCTGCAGTGCCTGGCCCGTCTGGCCGGTTCGGCGTAGTTCCTTGTGCCGCCACCACGAGGCGGCGGTCGCGCGTAACACGCACAAGACACCTGTTTGCATCGGAATGCCCTTCATCAATAACAGCAGACCGGAATCCGGCCCGGACCCATCTGAGGGACCCCAAAGGCCCTCATCCGTCAGTCACAAAACCCGAAGAACACTTTCACTCTTTAGGGATCTGATGCCGAGGAGCGTTAAATGCAAAGCTCATGAGAACGTAGGATCCTCCACTTTCCGGCATCAGACCCCAATGAGGAACAGGATCAGGCCCGGACACCCTCTTTCGGGCATCCTCAGGCCTGACCTCCCCCGGCCCTCCTCTTCCTCTCAAACCCCATGATTTCCGCAGGTGGCTTGATTTTGTTCCTGTTATGTTCTATGTTGAAAGCCACGCTAAGAAGGGAGATCCCCGATGGAAAGCACCACTTACGCCCTGCCCGCGACGCCAAAGCAGATCGCCTATGCGCGCGCACTGGCCCTTCGCAACCAGACGCTTCTGCCGTGTGAGGTTCAGCAAGATCGGCGCTCCTTGAGCGCCTGGATCGACGCACAGGCCAAGCTGAAGCCGGGCACGCAGGACAGCCGCCCGACATCAAAGCAGGTCGCCTTTGCCGAGCGCCTCGCCCGCATCAAGCGCCGCGCCGTGCCGGACGAATGCTTCCGCGACAAGGAGCTGATGTCGAAGTGGATCGATGGGAACAAGTGAAACTGGGTAGACCCCGCGCTGATCGAGATTACTTCGGCCGATCGACAACGGATGCCCCGCCCGACTTGGCAAGCGCGATCAGGCTGGACTGGATTTTGGATGTGAAGACGGAACTGAACGTGCCGATGGGCGTGCGGTCCTCCCAGACAAAGGACCGCTCCAGAACATCGGTGTTGATCTCGTCCAGCATGACCCATTTGCGGACATGGGTTTATGACCCCACGCGCTGCGACTCGATCTGTGGCACCTCGATGATCAGCACGATGTTGACGAGCGTTGCCGCAACAAGCAGCCGGAGCGGGGTTCGGGTACACCCCATTAACTCCTAGCCTACGGCGACCCCGAACAGCGCACCGACCCCGGCTGTCGCCGCCATTGCAAGCGCTCCCCATAGCGTGACCCGCGTGGCCCCACGGACGACGCCTGCGCCGCCGGCCGAAGCGCCCAATCCGCCAAGAACCGCAAGGCCAAGGATCGTCGATCCCGCCACCAGGGGAGCGATCTGCGCCTCCGAGACCAGCAGCACGACGATCAGGGGCAGCACCGCCCCAACGGCGAAGGTCAGTGCGGACACCAGAGCCGCCTGGACAGGGCGGGCGGTAACGGTTTCCGAAATGCCGAGCTCGTCGCGCGCATGCGATCCGAGCGCGTCACGTTCAGTCAGTTGCACGGCAACCTTTTCCGCCAGGTCGCGGTCCAGCCCCCTTTCAACATAAATCCGGGTTAGTTCCTCGAGCTCGGCCTCGGGCGTTTCCTCGAGTTCACGGCTCTCTCGGGCGAGGTCCGCCTGTTCGGCGTCAGTCTGAGAACTGACTGAGACGTACTCGCCTGCCGCCATGGACATCGCGCCGGCCACGAGGCCAGCCAGCCCCGCTATAAGGACCTCCGGCTTTCCCGATCCTGCTGCGGCGACGCCGACGACGAGGCTCGCGGTCGAGACAAGACCATCGTTGGCGCCGAGAACGGCGGCCCGCAGCCAGCCGATGCGATGCACCATATGGATTTCAGAATGTGATAGACGGCTCATGGCGTGGCTCCTTGAACGATGTCAGCTTGCTCTGAAATGATCGCCTGGGGTTTGCCCGTAGCTGGCTCCTGTGGCGCGATGCGCAGCGCGCGCAGGGCGTTCAGGATCACGGCAACGTCGATCACTTCTTGCAGGAGCGCGCCCTGAACCGGCGTGAGGTAGCCGAAAGCGGCCGCGATCATGCCCATGACAGACAGGCCGATCCCGGCGACAACGCTTTCGACCGCGATCCGGCGTGAAGCCCGCGCGATCTCGATGCCGGGCCCCAGCCGGTCGATCCGGTCGACGAGCAGCACCACGTCGGCGGCCTCGGCCGAGGCCGCGGCGCCCCGTGCCCCCATTGCCACGCCTACATCGGCTGCGGCCAGGGCGGGCGCGTCGTTGACACCATCACCCACCATCATCACCGGCCCGTGTTTACGCTCAGAGAGCACCAGCAACACCTTTTGATCCGGCGTCAGACCGGCCCGCAGCCCGTCGAGGCCCAGCCCTTCCGTCACACGCTCGGCCACGTCCGCGCGGTCGCCGGTGGCCAGCAGGATACGCGAGATCCCTTGGCGGCGCAGACCGTCCAGCATGGCACCCGCTCCCTCGCGCAGCGGGTCGGACATGACGAGGTGCCCGGCCATGTGACCGTCAACTGCCACTGCGACAAGGACCGATCCGGCGCCCTTGGCGGGGTGATCGCCCACCATCCGCCCGACCCGGGACGCCACGAAGCCGTCGCCCCCGACGATCACCTCGCGGTCCTCCACACGACCCAAGACCCCTTCGCCCGGGATCTCAGCCACTTCTGTCGG
>NZ_QAOH01000018.1 GCF_003050785.1 Celeribacter persicus | reverse complement strand
CTGCCGCAAGAAGGGAAAAAGTGGACGACTTTTACGCCGCCCGCACCGTCAATACGACGGCGCTACCGTGGTCTAATTTTGCACCGCCGTTCTCATCAGACCGGTGAGGACCATGCGGCTCAGATCGGCGGCATTGCGCAGCACTGTGCCGAACAGAATGAGAGCTGCCGTAAGCATCAAGGCAGTTTCGAGAATGAACTTCAACGTCGGGTCGAGTGTCGCGAAACCGAAGCCGCCGAGAAAGAACACCAACCCCGTTTGTAGCATCAGATAGAGCGCATCGAACCCCATGATCGAGGGGGTGAGAATGCGGTTGGCGGTGAGCGTCTGAAACACCATGGTCGAGAGCGCGACGGCGGTGGCGATGGTCACCAGCGCCAGAAGTTTCATGCCGCGAAACGGCAGGACGAAATCCCAGTTGCCACGTGCGCCGAGTGTCATGAAGGCGGCGACGGAGAGTGCAAAGAGCAGGGAGAGCAGCAGGAAACGGGTCTTAACCACGGGCGGCTCTCCCGTTCAGAAGCCACAGGAAAATCGCCGCGCCAAGGACACCGAGAACCGTGCCGACGGGAACCTCGAACGGGTAGCGGAGGATGCGGGCAAGAATATCGCAGGCCAGAACAAGCCCCGCACCGCTGATGGCGACCACGGGCAGGGTGGACCGGAGGTTCTCCCCCATGACCCGGGCGACGATATTGGGCACGACAAGCCCGACGAAGGGGATCATGCCGACGGTCACGGCGGTGATCGCGGTGATGATCGAGACGATGGCGAGACCCAGGGCCATGATCTGGCGATGATCAAGGCCCAGCGATGTGCTGGCCTCCTCGCCAAGCCCCGCGATGGTGAAACGGTCGGCATAGAGATAGGCCGCGATGGTCAGGACGCCGCCGATCCAAAGGAATTCATAGCGTCCGAGCATGACGCCGGAAAACTCGCCGGTCATCCAGACGTCGATATATTGCAGGAGGTCGCGTTCATAGGCGAGGAATGTGGTCAATGCGCCGAGGATACCGCCATAGACGATGCCTGTCAGCGGCACCATGAGCGGATCGCGCCGGGGCAGGCGGCGCACAATGGCGAGAAACCCGGCGGTGCCGATCAGCGCGGTGACGGTCGAGGCGGTCATTTTGAGCCAGATTGCGGCTCCCGGCACGGCAAGCGTGATCGCGACCAGTCCGAGCGCTGCGGCCTGACCGGTGCCTGCGGTGGCCGGTTCCACAAAGCGGTTGCGGCTCAGCATCTGCATGATGACGCCCGCGACGGCAAGGCTCGCGCCCGCCAGAAGGGCGGCGGCAGTGCGGGGGATGCGGCTCACAAACAGGAGCCAGAGATCGTCCCCGCGCAATGACGACACCCCCGTGAGCAAACTCACGAGGGTGAGAACCACCAGAATGGCAAGAACGAGGTATTTGCGGCTCACGAGTTGTCGCCGAAAGCCGTTTTGATGATGTCGAGCGTTTCGAGCGTGGACTGGATGCCGCCACCGGCAATGTAGATGCCGCCAGCGTTCAGATAGACGATATGCCCGGCTTTCGCGGCCTTGGTGTCGGCAATGATCGCATTGTCGAGTGTCGCCTGCGCGCTTTCACCTTCGCCGCCGATGGCTGCGACACGATCAAGCACGAGGATCCAGTCGGGATCGGTCTCGCGGATGAATTCGAAGGATACGGATTCACCGTGGGCAGTGTCTTCCAGCCCGTCGATCACTTCGGGCAGGCCGATTTCGCTGTGAATCCATCCGAACCGCCCTCCCGCGCCATAGGCGGACACCTTGCCGCCATTGGTCAGAAGGATGAGTGCGGTGCCTTTACCCTGAACGGCAGCCTCGGTGGCGGCAATCTCCTCGTCGAGCTTGGCAGTCAGGGCGGCGGCTTCGTCCTGTTTGTCGAACAATTCGCCATATGTCGCGAGCCGCGCGCGTGTCTGATCGAGAAGGTTGTCGCCCCACATGGTCATGTCGATGGTCGGGGCCAGTTTCGAAAGTGCCTCCACCTGGGTTGACGAACGTCCTCCTGCGATCACCAGATCGGGGGACAACGCGTTGAGCGCTTCGAAATCCGGTTCAAAGAGTGTGCCGATGTCGCTTTGGTACTCGGAGAGATAGGGCAGGAAGGTGTCGGAGGTGGCCGAAATGCCCTCGACTCCCAGCGCATCGAGCATGTCGAGCGCTCCCATGTCGTAAACGGCGACGGATTTGGGGGCGTGTGGCACGGTCGTGGGACCGGTCGCGGTGTCGATGGTGATGTCTTCGGCATTGGCGAGGGTGGCCGCGGTGGTCATGACCGTCAAAAGCGCGGCTTTCAACAAAGTGCGGGACATGCGTTTCTCCGATGTGTGGGCTCAGGGGTTCAATCTTGATTGTTTTCATAAGTTATTGCGCAGAGGGGCCGCAACCCGTAATCTGATAGAAAAACTAGGAGAATTTCATGCACATCCAGATCGGTCGTTTTGAGACGCCGCATGCTTCCAGGTACTTGCAACAGCTTTGCAAGCATTTCGCACATAAGGTGGAGGTGGATTATACGTCGACCGAGGGACGCGCGGCACTTCCGCCGGGGCCCGCGACGCTTGAAGCGAATGAGGCGGGTCTGACCGTGCGCCTGTCCGCGAAAGACGATGCCGGGATGGGCCACGCCCGCGCCATCATCGACCTGCACCTGAAGAAATTTGCCTTTCGCGAGAATTTCGAGGAAATGGTCTGGGAACCGATGGTGCAGACCGCCTGACATTTAATGTCATGAAATGATATGAAAATTTGTAGAAGGCCGCTCTTTTGAGGCGGCCTTCTTGATGCTTTGTATCTCACATGGAGAGCTGTGACGCTTGCGGTAAAATCCATGGTCCGCCGGTGGGCGGCGGGGTGTTGGTCCTCAAAGAACAGCCGTAACAAGCCGACAGACGCCCGTCGGTGAAGACTTCTTGCGGTGTGCCCTCGGCCTGCACCTCTCCTCCGCCCAGAAGCGTGACGCGATCCGCGAACATTGCGGTGAGGTTCAGGTCATGCATCACCGCGATCACCCCGCCGCCGCGCCGGGCGTAATCGCGGGCGAGTTCCATCACGGCAAGTTGATGGCCGATGTCGAGCGCGGAGACCGGTTCGTCGAGAATGAGCCAGCGCGGATGACCGTCGAGCACGGGCTCCCATATCTGCACCAGAACGCGCGCGAGCTGGGCACGTTGACGTTCTCCTCCCGAAAGCTCCTGCACCATCCGCCCCTCGAACCCCTCAAGCCCGACACGGGTCAGTGCGGTCCGCGGCAGGTGCTCAAGCCCCTCGGTCCGCCCCGTCGCGAGTCCGGCGGTGAGGCCGAGGCGGACGAGTTCGAGCACGGTGAAGGGAAAGGCGATGCTGCCCGATTGCGGCAGGACGGCGCGACGCTGGGCCAGATCGAGCGGCGAGAGATGCGGCAGCGGCACGCCGTCGAGCGCCACCTCGCCATCGAACGCCTGTTCTCCAGTAATGGCGCGCAAAAGCGTGGTCTTGCCGGACCCGTTCGGCCCGACGATAGCGGTCACGTCGCCGGCAGCAGCGGAGAAATGGACCCGGTCGAGAACCTTGCGCGTGCCAAAATGCACGGTGATGTCGGTGGCGGTGATCATCTCAGCTTTCCAGAAGGGCGCGGTTTTTCAACAGAATCCAGAGGAAGAACGGCCCGCCGAGACAGGCGGTGACGATGCCGATGGGCAATTCGGCGGGAGCGACCACGACGCGGGAGATCATATCGGCGAGCAAAAGCGTGATCGCCCCCAAAAGGGCGGCGTTGGGCAGGAGGTTGCGATGTTCCGGCCCCTGAAGCAGGCGCAGCAGATGCGGCACGACGATGCCGATGAACCCGATGCCGCCGGTGATCGCCACGGAAGCCCCGACGGAGCCTGCGACGGACAGGATCGCGATGCGTTTCATCCGCTGGGTGTCGATGCCCATGTGGCTTGCGACCGCTTCGCCCAAGGCCAGAGCGTCGAGCGCACGGGCGAGAAACGGGGCTGCGAGGAGGGCTAGGGCGATGATCGGACCGGCGGTCAGGAGCTTGGCCCAGGTCGCGCCCGCGACCGATCCCATGCCCCAGAACGTGAGATCGCGGAGCTGATCGTCGGTGGCTTTATAGACGATAAAGCCGGTCAAAGCGCCGGTAAGAGCCCCAAGCGCGATGCCAGCGAGGAGCATCGTGGCGACCGAGGTGCGACCGCCGCGGGTGGCGATCTTGTAGAGCACGATGGTGGAAAGCCAGCCGCCGAGAAACGCGGCGACGGGGATGAGATAGGACCCCACGAGGTTCTGCAACGCGAGAGGGAGCAATCCGCCAAGCACGATGGCTGCCACCGCGCCGAACCCGGCCCCGGCCGAGACCCCGACAAGGCCCGGGTCGGCGAGCGGGTTTCGAAACAGACCCTGCATCACCGCGCCCGCGACCGCGAGCGCGGCCCCGACCAGTGCGCCGGTCAGCACACGCGGCATACGGATGTCCCAAACGATGGTCATATCGCGCAAAGACGCTTCGCCGATCCCGGCCTTGGCCATGAGCGCACCGATCACATCCGTGTCGCCAGCGGCTCCCCAACCGAGGCCGAGAAGCATGGTGAGGCCAAGTAGGACCAGCAGAACAAGACGCAGCGCGCGGGCCTTGTCGCGGCGGTCGCCTGCGAGAGGAGCGGGACGGGTCTCGGCGATGGCCATGGCTTACTCCGCTGCGGCCCGGAGCGCGTTATGCAACTCGGTGGCAAATTCCGCCGTGCGTGGGCCAAAGCCGAGCGCTGCGGGATCGACCTGAACGAAGGCGCGGTTTTGTCCGGCCGGAGTTTGGGACAGCGCGGGCAGGTCGAGAATGTCGCTCTTGTTGGCGTCATGTTCTGCCTGACCGGTGCTTTCCATCATCAGGATCACATCGGGGCTTGCCGCGATGATCGCCTCGTCGCTCATGATCTTGTAGCCCTGAAAGGCACCGGACATGACATTTTCGGCCCCCGACAAGGCAATGATCCCATCCGCGCCGGTGCCATCGCCCGCCACGTTCAACCGCCCGCCCTGATTGGACAGGATGAAAAGCACGCGGGGCGGTGTGCCCGCTTCTGTGCGCGTCTGTTCAAGCTCGGCAAACTGGCGCTCGACCTCGGTGGCGAGGGTATCGGCCTTGGCGGGCACACCGAGCGCCTCGCCGACCGTATGGATGGCGGCAATCACCGCCTCTTGCGTAAAGCCGTCCTTCACAGGAACCAGAGGGATCGACGCGGCGCGGAGCTGGTCGATTACCTCGGGCGGACCTGCGGTGTCGCGGGTGACGATCAGGTCGGGACCGACGGAAAGCACGCCTTCCGCCGACAATTGCCGCATGTAACCGACATCGGGCAAGGCTTCGGCCTCCGGCGGATATTGTGAGGTGGTATCGCGGGCGACAAGCCGGTCCTCTTCGCCCAGAGCGTAGACGATCTCTGTCACCGGCCCGCCGATGGCGACGATGGATTTGGCTTCGGGATAGCTTTCGGCTTGCGCCGCAAGCGGCAGGAGGAGCGCGGCGCTGAGGAGCAGATGTTTCATTTATGCCTCCGGCAGATCGGCGAGGATCTGATGCCACTGGCCCAGATCGTCCGTGTCATCTTCGCGCTGGCCGAAACACTGGAAGATCAGCCCGCCCTCCGCATCGAAAGCCTCCAGAGACACGGCGGGGCCGCGTTTCGTCGGCTTGTCCACCACATAGACTTCGGCCAGATGATCGCCGCGCAGGTGCAGGTTGAAGCGCGGATCGAGCACGTTGAGCCATGGCCCCATCGGCTTGATCGTGTCGAGCGTGCCCCAGTGGATCTGGATGTTGCCGCGATTGCCGACGAAGAGCACGACTTTCTGTCGGGCTTCGGAAACCGTCTCCAGAAAGCTCGCGACGGCCTCCGGGGCGATCTTGCGCACAAAGGGCGCACCGGCAAGGCGATAGGCGCCGAGCCGGTTCATCCCGAGTTTGGCGGTCAGGCGGTTGAACTGATGCGTGTCGGTCATCCGGGCCCATTCCTCGACAAGGATGTCCCGTTTGGCTTCGTTCGCCTTTGCCCCTTCCGTGGGCTGGCGCGGCTCGACGGCGATTTCGGACGACTGATCCTTGAGGGCGAGCACATCAATGAGGGGTTGCCATGCGTCGTGATTGGAGGTGTCACGCAGGAAGATTTTCTGAAGTGCATCGCCCGAGGCGTCGAAGAACTGTAAGGTGCGGCGGATGCCCTTTTCGGTTTCGTTTTCAATCGCGAAACCAAAGGTCCAGAATTTCGGGAAAATCCGCGTGTCGATCTCCTTGCCCAACACCATCGAGGCGTGGGGGCCGGATTTGTATTGCTCGAACGTGCCGACGCGCTCATGCACACAGGAGGCGTTGCGGGTCAGCGCCATGACCTCGCCCAGAGCGGTGAGGCGCGGCATGACCTCGTCGGGATTGGCTACAATCCGAGTGACGCTCATGCCGTCGGTTTGCCCGACATGGGCGGCCACGAGTTCGGCCTCGGAAATGCCGAGACTGTCGGCGAGGTCACGGTCGCGTTTGCCGGTGTTGGCGGCTTTCGCGGCGCGGATGTCTTCTGCGGTGAGCGGTTTGTTCATGGCGATAGCCTCACGGAGGATAGGATGGACGCGCGCGGGACACGAAGGACCACCCCGCGCGCTGGCTCGGGTCACATGACCTTGGCAACAGGTAGGGAGACCGGGCGGCACGCACCGTCCTCATTGCCTGCTGGCGAGGACCGGGCGGATTTGGCGCTGTGGTACAGATGGATCATCGGCAAGCCCCGTTTCCCAAAATGCGGTGTCGGGCTGGCTGCCGCGCGGGCGCTTGCGTTTCGATGGGAGCTATAATGTCCGAGTTATTTTGTCAAGATATTGCCGCAGAATATTGCTGTAGAGTGAGGCTGCAAAAAAAACGCACCCCCCGGATTTCCGGCGGGCGCGTTTGTCTCAGGTTTGATCCGATTGGATCAGGCGCGGGTCAGTCGGCCATAGGCCACATCGGCAATGTCTCCGCGCTCAAGGCCGATGTCGGCCAGTTCGCGGTCGGACAGCGCGTCGAGCGCCTTGAGGGTCTTGGCGGCGTTGCGGTACGCGGCAAGCTTGCCGAACAGGCCGGCGCCGAACCCTTTGTGGCCGGAGGCGGTGCTCGGCGCGAGGGTATGGGTCAGGGTCGTCATGATTGTCGGTCCTCGAATTGAAGTTTTCAAACCGCCCTCAAAATGGGCAGTATTTATCCTAATGCGCATATATGACGGGCGGTTTGTGAAAACAAATGCCTGCATGGCAGTCCCGCTATGCGTTAAAAGCATGGCTTCTGGCGGGCAAGGCGGATGGTGTGCCCCGTGGTTTTCCTGCGCGAAGGGGTGTTCTATAGAAGGCACGGAAAAGGAGATCGCCAATGAGCACAGCAACCCCGGCCACGCGCTTCCTCGATAAGGCGGGGATTGGTTATGAACTGTATGAGTATGATTACGGGGGCGGCGACGGGCCGATCGGGTTGCAGGCGGCCGAGGCGATCGGCTGGACGCCGGAGCGGGTGTTCAAGACGCTGATGCTCGAAGTCGATGGCAAGCCCGCCTGCGCGGTGATCCCGTCGGATCGCTCGCTCTCGATGAAAAAGGTGGCGGCAGCCCTCAAAGCCAAATCGGCGAAGATGATGGACCCCGCGAAAGCCGAACGGCTGACCGGGTTTCATACCGGTGGGATCAGCCCCTTCGGCCAGAAGAAGCGTGTGCCGGTGGTGTTCGATGTCACGGTGACCGAGGTCGAGGCCCCGGTGGTGATGAATGGCGGCAAACGTGGGCTGATGATCTGCCTCGAACCTGAGCCGGGGATTGCGGCGCTGGCGGCGTCCGTGGCCGAAGTCAGCGTGCTCTGAGGGCACGCTCTTTTTTGCAGAACGCGAAAATCGTTCAGAAAACCGTTAACAGAGCGATTCGCCTGTGTTAGCCTGTGTGCAATAAAAAGAATTTGGCAGGCTATACAGGCAATGAGAACGGGCTATTCCGGCACGTTTGTCATCGCGTGGACGCAAGGGGAGCTCGATGGGCTTTCCAATGCGCCGCTGACAGCGTTGAGCGTCGGTGCCACATGGCGCTGGACGGGCAAGGCGGTTTGCGTCGACGGTGCGCGCGATGTCTATGTGCTCGACGGAGCGATCGGGCGGGCGGAGCTGCACCAGCGTGCGGCGCAATCCGTGCGTCGACTGATCGGTGCTGCCGTGGCGGATGCGCCGGTCTATCAAGACAAGGATATGCGTGGGCGGCTGTTCAATGGCGGGTTCGACGTTACCGACGGCATCAAGCGTTACGAAATCACACTGATCGACACGCCGCATCTGGGCGCGCCGCTTCTGATGTTCGTGGGTGAGGTGCCGCCTTCCGACACCGATCTCTGGGTGGTCTCCACCCATGTCGCCAGCGCACGGGATACCGGAGAAAGCCGCCCTGGCGGGGTCATCTGTTTCACGGCGGGGACGAAAATCCTGACACCGGACGGTCCGCGTGCGGTTGAGACCCTGTGCGAAGGGGATGCGGTTCAGACCAAGGACAACGGCGTGCAAAAGCTGCGCTGGATCGGACAGCGCCATATGTCCGGCGCGCGTCTTTACGCCCTGCCATCGCTCCGCCCAATCCGGTTTCGCGCCGATGCGCTCGGGTTGGGGCAGCCGGACGAGGATCTGGTCGTGTCGCCCGATCACCGGATGTTGCTGCGCGGTCCGGCGGCGCGCGATCTGTTCAATGCGGACGAGGTGCTTGTTGCGGCGCGCGATCTGGTCAATGACCGCGCGATCACCGTCGAGCGCCATCTGCGTGGGGTGGATTACATCCATTTGCTGTTCGACGCCCATGAGGTGATCTTTGCCAACGGGCTGGAGACGGAGAGCTACCATCCGGGCTTTACCGATCTTTCCATGGTCGAAGAGGACCAGCGCGACCGCCTTCTGATGCGTTTCCCGCATCTCGCCGATCAGTCCGGGGACTACGGCCCGGCGGCGCGGCGGACCCTGTCGGCGGCGGAAGCGGCGATCCTTTTGCACAGCGTTGCTTGAAACGGGCGCGTAGCGCTTGACACCGGGGCGCGCGGCTGTATAAGCCCGCCATCCGGTGTGCAGCGATGTGCGCCGGGTATTCATTGGTGTTGGTGGCCCTCGCAAGAGGAAACCTGTCAACCCGGGGCGCGGGGAAACCCGTCCGGGGAGAGGACAACGCCCTTCGAAATCTTATGAAGGAGATCAGCCGTGACCAAACGCACGTCTGCCAAGTACAAAATCGACCGCCGCATGGGCGAAAACATCTGGGGCCGTCCGAAGTCCCCGGTCAATCGCCGCGAATACGGCCCGGGTCAGCACGGTCAGCGCCGCAAAGGCAAACTGTCCGACTTCGGTCTGCAACTCCGCGCCAAGCAGAAGCTGAAAGGCTACTACGGCGACCTGACCGAGAAACAATTCCGCCGCATCTTCGCCGATGCCGAGCGTCAGCGTGGTGACACCGGTGAGCTTCTCATCGGTCTGCTGGAGCGCCGTCTCGATGCCGTCGTCTACCGCGCGAAATTCGTGCCGACCATCTTTGCCGCCCGTCAGTTCGTGAACCACGGCCATGTGCTCGTGAACGGTGAGCGCGTGAACATCCCCTCCTACCGTGTGAAAGAGGGTGACGTGATCGAGGTCCGTGCGAAATCCAAACAGCTCGCCATCGTGCTCGAAGCCGCCGGTCTCGCCGAGCGTGACGTGCCGGATTACCTCGATGTCGACCACTCCAAAATGACCGCGACCTTCGTGCGCACCCCGGGCCTCTCCGATGTGCCCTACGCTGTGCAGATGGAACCGAACCTCGTCATCGAATTCTACGCTCAGAACTAAGTCTGAGCCGAAATCGAAGCATTTCGAAAGGCCGTCCTTGGGGGCGGCCTTTTGCTTTGGCGAAGTCAGAAAAAGCCAGCCTGATCCGAATCTCCTTTTGCGCTATGCTGTCCATGGTATTTCAGGAGGCTTTGATATGGCGGCGCGTGATATTTCGTTTGGGTCTTTCAATCTCTACAATCTGCAATCGCCCGGTGTGGCGATGTATTCCGGGTCGCGTTGGACCGAGGAGGAATACGAGGCCAAGGTTTTCTACACCGGGGCGGTTTTGAAACGGATCGCTGCCGATGTGGTCGGGTTTCAGGAGCTGTGGTCTGGGTCGGCTTTGGAGGAGGCGCTGGACCTGGCCGGTTTGCAGGACAGTCATCAGGCTTTGGTGCCGCCCGGCCATCCCGGCAATCGCATCGTCTGTGCCGGAGCGGTGCGCAAGGACATTCTGGTCGGCGATCCCGAGTGGATCGTGGACTTTCCCGAAGAGATGGTGCTGGCCTCGGGCGGGGATGACCCGCAACAGGACCGCATCGCCGTGACGCTCACGACGTTTTCGCGACCCGTATTGCATTTCACGGTTCAGCCGCATCCGGACACGCCGGTGATCCATGTGTTCGTGACGCATTTCAAATCCCGGCGCCCGACCGAGCTTTGGCGCGAGGACTGGTATGAGCGCGATCTGCACAAGGATCATCTCAATGCGTTGGGCTATGCCGTCTCGACGATCCGGCGCACGGCGGAGGCGACGGCCTTGCGGATGATCATCACCAATCTGACCAAGGGCACGAACACGCCCGTGGTGGTGATCGGCGACATGAACGACGGCAAGCTGTCGAACACGCTCAACATCCTGACCGAACAGCCGCAATACCTGACGGGTCTTTCGGAAGGCGGCGGCGACAATGCGCTCTATACCGCGCAGACGCTTCAGGAATATCGCTCGACCCGCGATGTCTATTATACCCATGTGTTCAAGAAGGAGCGTGAGAGCCTCGATCACATTCTGTTCTCGCAGGAGTTCTACGATCACTCGAAGCGACGCCTTTGGGCCTTTGATGAAATGACCGTGGACAACGATCATCTCAACATCGAGGACCACAAGGCCACGGGCACCAACGATCACGGTATTCTGCGCGCGGGCTTTCGTTGGAAACCGGCTGCGGGGGCGCAGGTCTGAGAAGGGCGAGGCGCAGACCGAAGCGTGGGTGCAACAACTGAGGATGCGGTATTCATGCCGCTGGCAAAGTCTTGCGCACGGCGCTAAGAGGGGCGGGCAAATTCTAAGCGAGTGGACCCATGACCCGTTTGATCGAACCGCAACCCGGCATTCTCGACATCGCTCTGTATCAGGGCGGCGCCAGCCATGTGCAGGGCGTCGACAATGTGATCAAGCTGTCTTCGAACGAGAACCCGTTCGGCGCGCCCGAAAGCGCGAAGGCAGCTTTTGCCAAGGCGGTTCACAATCTGCATCGCTATCCGAACACCGATCACACCAGCCTGCGCAAGGCGATCGGCGAGGTGCACGGTCTCGATCCCGAACGTATCATCTGCGGTGTCGGTTCGGACGAGATCATCCACTTCCTCTGCCAGGCCTATGCGGGCATTGGCGATGAGGTGATCTACACCGAGCACGGGTTTTCCATGTACAAAATCTCCGCGCGCGCTGCGGGGGCGACGCCGGTCTGTGTGCCCGAGCGTGAGCGTGTCGTGGACATCGACGCCATTCTCGATGCCTGTACGGAGCGCACGAAGCTTGTCTTTATCGCCAATCCGGCAAACCCGACCGGCACAATGATTGGTCAGCGCGACATCGCGCATCTGGCGGCCAACCTGCCGCCGCAGGTGCTTTTGGTGCTCGACGGGGCCTATGCCGAGTTCGTCGAAGGCTTTGATGGCGGTGCGGCTCTGGTCGAGGCGCGCGACAACGTGGTGATGACCCGCACCTTTTCCAAGATCTACGGTCTGGGCGGCGTGCGCGTCGGTTGGGGCTATGGTCCCAAGGACATCATCGACGTGCTGAACCGGGTGCGCGGGCCGTTCAACCTCTCCGAAGCGCAACTGGCCGCCGCCGAGGCCGCGGTCAAGGATCGCGACTGGGTGGAAAAATGCCGCGAGGACAACACTCGCCTGCGTGCCTGGCTCGCTGAAGCGCTAATGGAACTGGGCATTCCGTCCGATACCTCTTGTGCCAACTTTATTCTTGCGCGTTTCACCGATGAGGCGGAAGCGGAAGCCTGCGACGATTTCCTGAAATCCCAAGGCATCATCGTGCGCAAGGTGGCGGGTTACGGTTTGCCGAACTGTCTGCGGATCACTGTGGGCGACGAGGCGTCCTGTCGCCGCGTGGCCCATGTGATCGGTCAATTCAAAGGGGAGCAGGCCAGTGTCTGAACCTGTGCCTGAGGTGATCTACAACCGTGTTGCCCTGATCGGCCTTGGCCTGATCGCGGGCTCTATGTCTCTGGCGATGCGCCGTGCGAGCGTGGCGGGTGAGATCACCGGCTATGCCCGTTCACAGGCGACCCGGGACACGGCACGGGAGATCGGACTTGTGGACCGGGTCTGCGACACCGCGACCGAGGCAGTGCAGAATGCCGATCTCGTGGTTCTCGCCGTGCCGGTGGGCGTGATGGGGCAGGTGATGGCGGAGATCGCTCCGGCACTGAAATCCGGTGCGGTGGTGACCGACGTGGGCTCGGTGAAGAAATCCGTACTCGAAGCGGTGATGCCGCATATTCCAGAGGGTGTGCATTTCATCGGCACCCACCCGATGGCGGGGACGGAGCATTCCGGGCCCCGCTCGGGCTTTGCCGAACTGTTCGACAATCGCTGGTGCCTGATCGTGCCGCCCGAAGGCGCCGATGAGGGCGAGGTCAGGAAGCTCGAAACCTTCTGGGCTGCACTTGGTGCAAATACCGAACGGATGGACCCGGAGCATCATGACACGGTCTGCGCCGTGGTGTCCCATGTGCCGCACCTGATCGCCTACACGATGGTGGGGGTCGCTGACGACCTGCGCCGGGTGACCGATCAAGAGGTGATCAAATTCTCCGCTGCGGGTTTTCGGGATTTCACCCGGATCGCAGCCTCCGATCCGACCATGTGGCGTGACGTTTTCCTGACCAACAAGGAGGCGGCGCTGGAAATCCTCGGGCGGTTCACCGAGGAACTCTTCGCGCTGCAACGGGCGATCCGCACTGGCGATGGTGACACGTTGCACGATTATTTCACGCGCACCCGCGCGATCCGGCGCGGCATCATCGAAGCTGGGCAGGATACGGACGCGCCGGATTTCGGACGTGTGAAAAAAGGCGGCTAAAGCGTTTCGCATTAAATCTGAAACACAGATTTAGTGTGAAGCGCTCACAATGTTTATATGTTGTATCGCGTTTCCCTTTTTCCCTGTCTCAGATAAAAAGAAAACGCTTTAAGGCTCGCGCGCCTCCCATCGCTTTTCGAATGCAGTTTCCTGCTGGGGAGCCGTGTCGTTTGGGGGGCTGTACTTTGCCCTTTCCTCCACGTTAAGGTTAATTAGGTTAAGGTTAACGGCGAGGAAGGGGAGCGATTAAAGTCGAGGCGTCCAGTGTCCAGACCGACGGTGGTACGGGATACAAGCCGCAGCCGGGTTACCGAATGACGATACGCGGGGCAGGTCCCAGCGGAATGAAACCGAGTGTGATCATACCGTCCTTCAGGCTCAGCTCCGCATCAATCGTATCCTTGCGCCCCGACAGACCCGCGAGCATTTCGCCACTGCGCAGTGCCAATCCGCCCATGTTTTCCGGGATCGCGCCGGTGGCAATTGCCAGTTCGATCATCTCGCGCCAGTTCTCCGCCTTCACCGCCACCTTGCCGATGGGATAGCCGCGCTTGTCGACGTCGAACGCCCCTGTGAGTTTCAGGTTCAGATCTCCCCAATGCGCGGAGAAATTCTCGATCTCGATATGGGTCGGTTGCGGGCGCGGGCCTTCGAGAGCGTGAATGCCCCATGGGCCGTCAAAGATTGCGGTCATTTTGAGATCGAGTTCTTCGAAGCGATCCGACAAAAGCCCCTCTGGGTCCAACTCTTCAACGAGGCCGCCGGTCGGGGCAAAACCTTGTGCATTCACTGTGATGTCATGGGTCAGCTTGTCGTCTTCGTGACGTTGAGAGGCAACCTGTGCGCTGTCGAGGGCCAGCCCCCATGTCGCAGTGGAAACGAGTTTCAGCCCGTCGATCGCAAGTGAGGCGTGATCCAATGTCAGGCTGGGACCGGGATCGACGAACAATTGCGCTTCGGCAGAGTCCTGCGTGATGTCGAGGCGCTGATAGGGCGAGGCGAGTGTCAGTTCCGGCGCCATGTGGAGCGTGAAGCGTGTCGGGCGGAAGCTCTGGCTCAGAATCTCGATTTTCGGTGTCGAGAGCGCCACGCCGGTGCGCGGATCGGCCAGACGCGGTTCCATGATCGCGGTATCGAAGCGGGCCGGGAAGCCACGGGTCTTGATCTCGACGGTCTCCGCCTGCCAGCCCTCGCTCGCGCGGGCGTCGATCCAGGCGGCAATGGCGCGTTCCGTGCCCTTCGCGCCGATCATCCAATAGCCGGAATAGAGGATGAACGCGGCCAGCACGAGCCAGATCAGTTTGCGCATCTTGGGGTCCCGTCTTTTCATTTCCGGATGGCCCGTGTTTAACGGGGGGATGCGGAGCTGAAAAGAGGAGAGAGGGGCGATGTCCTCCGATCATGTGGCGGATCACGCGCTTGTGCGCGAAGGGTTCTGGGTCTTTGGCTATGGCTCCCTGATGTGGAATCCGGGCTTCGAGTTTGCCGAACGCCATCCGGCGGTTCTCATGGATTATGCGCGTTCCTTTTGCATGTGGTCGATCCATCATCGCGGTTCGCCCGAGGTGCCGGGGCTGGTGCTGGCGCTCGATGCGGAGCCGGGGGCGGCCTGTCACGGGCTCGCCTTTCGCATCGGGCCGGAGGTGGCGGCACAGGCACTGGCCGATCTGCGCGACCGCGAACTGGTGTCCTCCGCCTATCTCGAACGCGTGGTGACGTTGCGCCTCTCGGATGGGCGCGATGTGGCCGCGCTGGCTTATGTGGTCGACCCGGAGCATGTGCAATACACCGGGCCATTGAGCCTTGAGCGGCAGGCGGAGGTGATCGCCGGGGCCTGTGGTGGACGCGGACCGAATTGCGACTACCTGTTCTCGACGGCGGAGCATCTGGCCGAGTTGGGCATGGAGGATATTGAACTGACGCAGCTCTCGGATATGGTCCGACGTCGGCTCAAAATCTAAGGACACGAAATCGCGTGTTGGCAGCGGGCGACAGAGCCCCTATCGTGAGCGCGAACCGTCAAGGGGTCAGGACGTCGATGGACCAACCCGATCACACGCGAAAGCAACAGGCTGAAAAAGGCCGGGCCGAGCTGAAATACTTTTCCCAACCCGTGCGCCAGATCACGCTGATGATCATCGTGCTGGGGCTGGTCGTGGCCGGGCTGGTCATGGCCCTGCCGCGTGTTGGGCCAGTGTTTTTCGCCAATCTCTATCTCAACGGCTTCATCGCCGTGGTCTTCATCATCGGGATTCTCTCCTGTTTCTGGCAGGTGGCGCAACTCGTCTCCTCGGTGAACTGGATCGAACGTTTCACCGGTCAGCGCCCGAATGTGCCGGGCAAGGCCGCGCCGCGCTTGCTGGCGCCTTTGGCCGCACTTCTGCGGGGGCGCGGGGTACACTCGCAAATCTCGGCAAGCTCATCACGTTCCATTCTCGATTCGGTGGCGACCCGTATCGACGAAGCGCGTGATATTACGCGCTACATTGCCAATCTTCTGATTTTCCTTGGGCTTCTGGGCACGTTTTATGGCCTCGCGACGACCGTACCCGCGCTGGTCGATACCATCCGTTCGCTCTCGCCTGCGGAAGGAGAAACGGCAAGCGATGTATTAGGCCAGTTGATGGGCGGGCTGGAAAGCCAGCTCGGTGGCATGGGCACAGCCTTTGCTTCCTCGCTTCTGGGGCTTGCGGGCTCGCTTGTTGTCGGGATGTTGGAGCTGTTCGCGACCCATGGGCAGAACCGGTTCTATCGCGAGCTTGAAGAATGGATGTCCACCATCACCCGCATCGGTTTTGCCTCGGACGCGGGCGATGGCGAGATCTCGGGGGCGGTTGCGGTGCTCGACTACATGAGCGAGCAGATGCAGCAATTGCAGGAGATGTTCTCCCGTTCCGATGCGGCGCGCGTCGCGGTCGACAGCCGTCTCGTTCAGCTGGTGTCTTCGGTGGATCGTCTGGTGTTGCAGATGGATGCCGACACGGGTACGGCCCCCTTGCTCACACGCATTGCCGAGGGGCAGGAACGGTTGCTCGGGGTGGTGGAAAACCGTGCCGGGGCGGAGGAAGAGCCGTTCGATGCGGAGGCCCGGATGCGTCTGCGTTCCATCGACGTGCAGCTTTTGCGCATTCTCGAAGAACTGTCTGCGGGGCGTCAGGAAAGCGTGTCCGAACTGCGCTCTGAATTGGCCGAGTTGACCCGCACGTTGCGCGATCTGGGCGAACAGGGCGAATAGCATGGCCGTTCTGCGCCGCTCCTCCCATCGCATGTCCGGCTCGATCTGGCCGGGGTTCGTCGATGCGATGACGGCGCTTTTGCTGGTGCTGATGTTCGTTCTGACCATCTTCATGGTGGTGCAATCCATGCTGCGCGACCAGATTTCCGGGCAGGAACATGAGCTGGATGCTCTGACCGGGGAGTTGAACGCCTTGGCGGAGGCGCTGGGGCTCGAACAACAAAAAAGTCTCGGGCTCGAAAGCCAGATCGGCAGTTTGCAGGCGACCTTGTCCGATGTGCAGGCTCGGGCGCAGGCGCAGGCCGCAACCATCGAAGGGCTTGAGAGCGAGAATGCCGCGTTGACCGGGCGGATCACCTCGTTCGAGGCGCAGGTGGCAAGTCTGATGGCCGAACGTGATGCGGCACTGACCGAGGGCGCGCAACTGGCCGCGCAGATTGAAGATCTGGAAGCGGCGAAAGCACAATTGATTTCCGATCAGGAAGCCGCGCAACTGGCGCTCGCGAAGGCTCGCGAAGAGATCGACGCGGCGGCGGAAGAGGCGCGGTTGGCGGCGGCGCGGCGCGAGGCACTTGATGCCTTGGTGGCGCAGTTGAAAACGGAAACCAATGAGCGGCAGGCTGCCCTTGAGGCGGCGCAGGACCGGCTTTCGCAGGCGGAGCAAGACCGTCTGGCGGATGCTGCGGCGCTCAAGGCGTTGCAGGAACGTCTGGCCGGATCGGACGATGAACTGACCGCGATGACACTGGCGCTCGAAGAGGCACGCAAGCAGGCCGAAGAGACGTTGACGCTTCTGGCGGCGGCGCGCACGGCGCGAGACAAATTGCAGGCACAGCTCGACAGCGATATCTCGGATCGCGATAAACAGGCAGCGCTTTTGGCGACGGCACAGGCGGCATTGTCTGAGGAAGAGGCCAAATCGGCGGAAGGCGAACGCAAGCTTGCGCTGTTGAACGCACAGGTGGCGCAGATGCGCGAACAATTGTCGGCGCTGCAATCGACGCTCGATGTACGCACGGCGGCGGATACGGAAAATCAGGTGCAGATCGACAGCCTGACCCAGCGCCTCAACGCCGCTCTGGCGCAGGTTGCCGCCGAGGAAAAAGCCCGTGCGGCTTTGGAAGAGGCGGAGCGCAAGCGTCTGGAGGAAGAGGCGAAGACCCTGCAAAACTATCGGTCCGAATTTTTCGGACGGATGCGCGAAATTCTTGGCGACCGCGAGGGCGTGAGGATCGTCGGCGATCGTTTCGTGTTTTCCTCCGAGATTCTGTTTGAACCGGCTTCCGCTGAGCTTGGTTTGCAGGGCAAGCCGCAGATCGCCCGTGTTGCGCGTATCCTTTCCGAAGTGGCGGCCGAAATTCCGCCGGAAATCGACTGGGTGATCCGCGTCGATGGCCACACCGACAAGACGCCGCTGTCGGGGACGGGACAATATCGCGACAACTGGGAACTGTCGCAGGCCCGTGCGCTGGCTGTGGTGCGCTATATGGTGAACGATCTCGGGTTCGATCCGTCGCGTCTGGTGGCGGCGGGGTTCGGGGAATATCAGCCGATTGCGGAGGGGGACAGCCCCGAAGCCCTGGCGCAGAACCGGCGGATCGAGTTGAAGCTCACCGAGAAGTAAGTCTTACTTATCAATGCGGAAGCGTTCTTCGAGCCGGTCGATTTCTTCGCCTTTGCGCAGGAGTTGCACCGTCGCGGTATAGCCGCCCAAGGGCCATGTGCCCGGATTTTTCCGACCGACAGCGCGGAACATGCGGGCCTGATCCTTCTCCAGCAATGCGTCGTGAGCGATCACCTCACCTTCGGGGCCGAAGATGCTCATCCGCAGGATGTCGCCTTTCAGAGTGCCATAGCCGAAGCCGAAGACGACGAGCGCGGGGCTGTCGGAGCGGAGTGGGTCGTTGCCCGCCGTGCCTGCCTTGACGCTTTCGTAATCCGGCACTTTGGTGTCGATCCCGAGAGTCAGGAGGCCGCCCGTGTGATAGATCATATCACGGTCCCAAAGCGTGCCATTCAGCATTGCATCTTTGCCGCAGGCAATCAGTCCGGTGGGATTGAACGGGTCGATGATCTTGCCGTTGTGGCGAATGGCGAGATGAACATGCGGAAATTCGGTCATGCCGGAAAGACCGACCTGACCAAGTACCGTGGAAGCGCCGACGCGCTGGCCTTTCTGAACGGCGATGGTGCCGTTCATCATGTGGCAATATTGCGTGCTCCAGCCATCGCCATGGTCGATCACCACACCATTGCCGCATTCCTTGCCGGTGACGTCGGGGGCGCCTTCCGCATCCTGTGAAAAATCCTCCATGCCGTCGCGAATGGCCTTCACCGTGCCGGGGGCGGAGGCCAGTACATCGACGCCCTGCCACATGTCGAGGGTGACGGGCAGCGCGAAATCCGTGCCCTTGTGGCCGTCGTAGCTCAGCGTGCCGCAGGTGAAATCGGCAGTGCCGGGGCCGGGATCGGCATCGACGTAATTCTGGATGTAGCAGGTCTGGCCCAGCACGCAGTCGATGGGTGGGGCCAGCACCGGATCGCGGGCAAGGACCGGAGTGGCGAGGAGCAGGAGAGAGGCAATCAGGGCACGCATGACAGACATTGGTTTTGTGAATGCGGTTACAGTCGCGCGAAGAAAAAGCCCCGTCAAGGTGACGGGGCTTTTCAAAGGCTTATTCTGCCGTAAGCAGCGGCGGTTTCTTTGAACGACCGATGCGAGGGGCGCCCGGTTCCTCGATCCGCAGGTCGATCTCGCCATCCTTGACGCCGACCTTGACCACGCCGCCTTTCGACAGTTTGCCGAACAGGAGTTCCTCGGCGAGCGGTTTCTTGATGTGCTCCTGAATGACGCGGCCCAGAGGACGTGCGCCCATCTTGTCGTCATAGCCCTTGTCGGCAAGCCATTCGGCAGCCGGGCGGGTAAGCTCGATATGCACGTTGCGGTCCATGAGCTGAGCCTCAAGTTGTAGCACGAACTTCTCGACGACTTGCAGGATGACCTCTTTCGGCAGTGGGCCGAAGGAGACCACCGCATCCAGACGGTTGCGGAATTCCGGTGTGAAGGTGCGTTCGATCGCGGCGGTGTCTTCACCCTCGCGACGGTCACGCCCGAAGCCGATGGCCTCTTTCGCCTGCTCGGTCGCGCCGGCGTTCGAGGTCATGATCAGGATCACGTTGCGGAAATCGACGGTGCGACCGTTGTGATCGGTCAGCTTACCGTTGTCCATCACCTGCAACAGGATGTTGTAGACATCCGGGTGCGCCTTTTCGATCTCGTCGAGCAGAAGCACGCAATGCGGATGCTGATCCACGCTGTCGGTCAAAAGGCCACCCTGATCGAAACCGACATAGCCCGGAGGCGCGCCGATCAGACGGGAGACGGCGTGTTTCTCCATGTATTCCGACATGTCGAAGCGCAGAAGCTCCACGCCCAACGTGTCGGCGAGCTGTTTCGCAACCTCGGTTTTCCCCACGCCGGTCGGACCTGCGAAGAGATAGTTGCCGATGGGTTTTTCCGGTTCGCGCAGACCCGCACGGGCCAGTTTGATCGCGGAGGCCAAAGTCTCGATGGCCTTGTCCTGACCGAAGACCACACGTTTGAGCGTCGCTTCGAGGTCCTTGAGCACCTCTGCATCGTCCTTGGAGACGTTCTTCGGCGGGATACGGGCAATTTTCGCCACCACCGCTTCGATCTCTTTCGGCGAGATCGTCTTGCGGCGTTTGCTTTCCGCCACGAGATGTTGCGCGGCACCGGCCTCGTCGATCACGTCAATGGCCTTGTCGGGCAGCTTGCGGTCATGGATGTAGCGCGCGGAGAGCTCCACGGCGGTCTTGATCGCATCGTGGGTGTAGCGGATGTCGTGGTGTTCCTCGAAATAGGGCTTGAGACCCTGAAGAATTTTCACGGCATCGTCCACCGACGGCTCGTTCACGTCGATTTTCTGGAAACGACGGGACAGGGCGCGGTCTTTCTCGAAATGCTGGCGGAATTCCTTGTAGGTGGTGGACCCCATGCAGCGCAGCTTGCCGCCCTGCAACGCGGGTTTCAGCAGGTTGGAGGCATCCATCGCACCGCCGGAGGTCGCGCCCGCGCCGATCACGGTGTGAATCTCGTCGATGAAGAGGATCGCGTCCGGGTGATCTTCGAGTTCCTTGACCACCGCTTTCAGGCGTTCTTCGAAATCGCCGCGATAGCGGGTCCCGGCCAGAAGTGCGCCCATGTCGAGCGAATAGATTGTGGAATGGGCCAGCACTTCCGGGGTTTCGCCATCGACGATTTTCTTGGCGAGGCCTTCGGCGATGGCGGTTTTGCCCACGCCCGGATCGCCCACCAGAAGCGGGTTGTTCTTGCGACGGCGGCAGAGCACCTGAATGCAGCGTTCGACCTCATCGGCGCGACCGATCAGCGGATCGACATCGCCCTTCATCGCTTTCTTGTTCAGATCGACACAGTATTTCGCCAGCGCCGATTCCTTGTCCTCGGCAGGCTGTGCCTGTTGCGTCTGGGTGGACTGGGCGTCCTCCTCGTTCTGATCTGCTCCGGTGATCGGGCGTGCCTCTCCGAAAGCCGGGTCCTTTGCCACGCCGTGCGCGATGAAATTCACCGCGTCATAGCGCGTCATATCCTGTTCCTGAAGGAAATAGGCGGCGTTGGATTCGCGTTCGGCGAAGATTGCGACAAGCACGTTGGCCCCGGTCACTTCGGTGCGCCCGGAGGATTGCACATGGATCGCGGCGCGCTGAATCACGCGTTGGAAAGATGCGGTCGGGACCGCTTCGGAGCCTTCGACATCGGTGACGAGCGTCGAGAGATCGTCCTCGATATAATCCAGAAGGGTTTTGCGAAGCTCCTCGAGATCGACATTACAGGCCTGCATGACGCGGGCCGCGTCGGGCTCGTCGATCAGTGCCAGCAGGAGGTGTTCCAGGGTAGCGAGTTCGTGGCGACGGGCATTGGCCAGCGCCAGAGCTGCGTGGATGGCTTGCTCAAGGGTGTTCGAAAATGACGGCACGACGTTCTGTGCTCCTTCGCATTCGGGGTCTGGAGGGGGACTGGCCCCGCACCCAACCGTGGCCTCATACTCTTAAAGTTCGATTGATACGCCCGAGCTTCAAGGAAAAAAGTGGTTAACACCGGTAAATTTTTCGGAGACGTCAAGTTTTGTGCGGTTTGGGCCGAATGTTCCCCTCATTCGTTATAAACCATCTATGATGACTTGACAGGAAAACAAGGGGCGCACGGGGCATCAGAACCTGTCCTTGCGGGCGCGGATTTCGGCAAACACGGCGACATCGGAGGCGTCCGCCATGCCGAGCGCCTTTTTCACGGGGGCGAGATGGGCGCGCAGGAAGGGGTTGGTCGCAAGCTCCAGAGAGAGCGGGGCGGGCACGGTGGCCTCGCCCTTCATGCGCATTTCTTCAATGGTTTTCGCACGATTGCGCAAGGTGGCGTTTTCCGGCTCGATGGTCAGCGCAAACCGCGCGTTCGAGGCCGTGTATTCGTGACCCGAATAAATCATTGTGTCCTCGGGCAGGGTGGCGAAACGCGAGAGCGTCTCCCACATCTGCTCTGGCGTGCCTTCGAACAGACGCCCGCAGCCCAGAACCATCAGGCTGTCGGCGGAGAACAGCGCCTTCGCATCCGGGATGTAGTAGGCGATATGGCCGAGGGTGTGCCCATCCGCACCCATAATCTGCACCTCGTGACCGGCAAAGTCGAAACTCTGTCCCGGTTCCACCACGCGGGTCAGCGGCGGCAGGCGGTGCTGATCGGCCGCAGCCCCGGTAATCGTTGCTCCTGTCGCCTCGAACAGGCCGGCAGCGCCGTCGATATGATCCCAGTGATGATGGGTCAGCCATATCTCGTCGAGGGTCCAGCCACGCTCCGTGAGCGCGTCGAGAATCGGCGCGGGATCGGCGGCATCGACCAATGCCGTGCGCCCGCTCACCGGATCGTGGACGAGGAAATCGTAATTGTCGGAGAGGGCGGCGACGGTGACGATTTCGAGGGCGTTCTCTGGTGCGATCTCTGGCATGGCGTTCTCCGGTCTCTTGCGGTTATGGTGGCCTTGAACCCAGCATTCTGGGAAGTCCAAGGGATTGCAATGCATCTCGACGTCGTTGAACTGAGAAATTTCTACTATCGTACCGGGCTCGGTCGTGCCGCGCAGCGGGCGATCCGCGATCAGGTCGTGACCTTTTGGCCGAATGCCGAGCGTCAGACGGTGGCGGGTTTCGGTTTTGCCGTGCCTTTACTGCGACCGTTTCTGGCGGATGCGCGGCGCGTGGTCGGGCTGATGCCGGATCAGCAAGGCGTGATGCACTGGCCCGTGGGGCAACCGAATGTCTCGGCGCTCTGCCCGGAAACCCGCTGGCCGCTCCAGACCGGGTTCGTGGATAAGCTCGTCGTGATGCACGGGCTGGAAACGTCGGATGCGCCGGATGCTTTGCTGGAGGAGTGCTGGCGTGTGCTGGGGCCGGGGGGCAAGGCGCTGTTCGTGGTGCCGAACCGTGGCGGGCTGTGGTCGCGCTCGGACAGCACGCCGTTTGGCTATGGTCGGCCTTACAGCATGAGCCAGCTCGAAATTCAGCTCCGGCAGGCGCGGTTCGTGCCGGAACGTCATGCGGCGGTGCTGTTCCAGCCGCCGTCGCACAAACGGTTCTGGAAACGCTGGGGGCCGCTCTGGGAACGGATCGGGCGGCAGATGCCTACGGCGCTTGCCGGTGGGGTCCTCGTGGTGGAAGCGTCGAAACAGGTTTACGCCCAGACCGGATCGGGCACACCCGAAGCAGTGCGGCGCAAAGGCGGCGTGCTGGAGGGACTTCGGCCCGTGCCCGAGGCGAAGCCGGTTTAATCTGTAATCAAGGTATAAGCGAATTGTGGCGAGGTCTGTCGGATCGCCACCATGTAAGGCGGGCCGTGTCCGGTGTATTATGACTGGATTGTCCTGATTTTTGCCCGTTCGGTGCGGATTTTCAAGACTTCGCAACGACATGGTTCAGGCTTCGGGAAAAGGACGAAGAGAGGGGAATCGCACGAATCCGTGAACGCCTCCCGCATCCGACGTGAAATTTTTTTGCGCCCTGACGAAAGATTCCGCCTAAGCCCCTGAAAAGCAAACAAAGCAAGTTTTCCGGTGTTGGCGCTAAACTGGCGTAACAAGGTTGCGGCATGGTCTGGGCTCTGCTACATCCACGCTGATTTTGTTGCCTGCGTATGCTGCGCGGGTCAGTCAAGCTGCTCATTCCCGATACGAGAACCCGCAAGGGGCGGACGGGGACGGGCCCTAAGACATCGGAAGGGTGGACGTGTCCGAACCAGCTTCGATCTCCGGCGGCATCGCCGCACGTTATGCAACGGCCGTTTTTGAACTGGCCAAGGAAAGCAATGCCATCGCGGCGCTCGAAGAGGACGTGGCGACGCTGTCTTCCGCGCTTGCCGAGAGCGACGATCTCAAGGCTCTGATCACTTCGCCGGTCTACACCCGCGAAGAACTCGAAGCCGCGATCAAGGCGATTGCTGCAAAAGCCGGTCTTTCCGGCATCGTCTCCGGTACGCTCGGGCTGATGGCGCAGAACCGCCGTCTGTTCGTCCTGCCGCAGCTCGTCGCCAAGCTTGGCGATCTGCTTGCCGAGGAGCGTGGCGAAGTGACCGCCGAGGTCACCTCCGCCAAGGCGCTGACCAAGACGCAGACCACCAAACTTGCCAAGACCCTCTCCGAGAAATTTGGCAAGACCGTGAACATCAATGCGACCGTGGATGAAGCCATCATCGGCGGTCTTGTCGTTAAGGTGGGCTCGAAGATGATCGACACCTCGATCGCCTCCAAGCTCAACTCCCTCCAGAATGCAATGAAAGAGGTCGGATAATGGGAATCCAGGCAGCTGAAATTTCTGCGATCCTTAAGGAGCAGATTAGAAACTTCGGCCAGGAGGCCGAGGTTGCTGAAGTGGGCCGCGTGCTCTCCGTCGGTGACGGGATCGCACGTGTGTACGGCCTCGACAACGTCCAGGCTGGCGAGATGGTCCAATTCCCGGGTGGGATCATGGGCATGGCGCTCAACTTGGAAGCCGACAACGTCGGTGTCGTGATCTTCGGTTCCGACCGTGACATCAAAGAGGGCGACACCGTCAAGCGCACCAAGTCCATCGTGGACGTGCCTGCCGGCGACGCCCTGCTGGGCCGCGTTGTGGACGGTCTGGGCAACCCGATCGACGGCAAAGGCGCCATCGCCGCCTCCGAGCGTCGCATCGCCGACGTGAAAGCGCCGGGCATCATCCCGCGTAAATCCGTGCACGAACCGATGGCGACCGGCCTCAAATCCGTCGACGCCATGATCCCGATCGGCCGTGGTCAGCGCGAGCTGATCATCGGCGACCGTCAGACCGGTAAAACCGCCGTGGCCCTCGACGCGATCCTGAACCAGAAGTCCTACAACGAGGCTGCTGGCGACGACGAGAGCAAGAAACTCTACTGCATCTACGTCGCCGTGGGTCAGAAACGCTCCACCGTGGCGCAGCTCGTGAAGAAACTCGAAGAGTCCGGTGCGATCGAATACACCACCGTGGTGGCCGCAACCGCGTCCGACCCGGCGCCGATGCAGTACCTTGCGCCCTACACCGCGACCGCGATGGCCGAGTATTTCCGCGACAACGGTCGTCACGCCCTGATCATCTACGATGACCTGTCGAAACAGGCTGTGTCCTATCGTCAGATGTCCCTGCTTCTGCGCCGTCCGCCGGGGCGTGAAGCTTATCCGGGTGACGTGTTCTACCTCCACTCGCGCCTTCTGGAACGGTCCGCGAAGCTGAACGAAGATTTCGGTGCTGGCTCGCTGACGGCTCTGCCGATCATCGAAACCCAGGGCGGTGACGTGTCCGCATTCATTCCGACCAACGTGATTTCCATCACCGACGGTCAGATTTTCCTCGAAACCGAACTGTTCTATCAGGGTATCCGCCCGGCCGTGAACACCGGTCTCTCCGTGTCCCGCGTGGGCTCCTCGGCGCAGACCAAAGCCATGTCCTCCGTGGCTGGCCCGGTGAAACTGTCGCTCGCCCAGTACCGCGAGATGGCTGCCTTCGCTCAGTTCGGTTCCGATCTGGACGCCGCGACCCAGAAGCTTCTGAACCGTGGCGCGCGTCTGACCGAGCTGATGAAACAGCCGCAATACGCGCCGCTGACCAACGCCGAAATCGTCTGCGTCATCTTCGCGGGTACCAACGGTTATCTGGATAGCATCCCAGTTGCCGAGGTTGGCAAATACGAAGCCAAACTTCTCGACTTCCTGCGCAACCAGAAGAAAGACGTGCTCGACTGGATCACCAACGAGGATCCGAAGATCAAAGGCGAGCCGGCCGACAAGCTCAAAGCGGTTCTGGACGAATTCGCCAAAACCTACGCTTAATCCTGAAGGACGCTTAGATGCCCAGCCTCAAGGATCTCAAAAACAGGATCTCGTCGGTCAAATCGACCCGCAAGATCACCAAGGCCATGCAGATGGTGGCCGCCGCGAAACTGCGGCGGGCACAGGATGCGGCCGAGGCCTCGCGCCCCTATGCAGAGCGGTTCAACGCTGTGCTGGGTGCGCTGTCGGCGTCGGTCGGTGGCTCCGATACCGCGCCCCGGCTTCTGGCCGGGACCGGCAAGGACGATGTGCAGCTGCTCGTCGTCATGACGTCTGAGAAAGGTCTCTGCGGCGGCTTCAACACGAACATCGTGAAGCTGGCCAAGACCCGTATCAAAGAGCTTCTGGCCGCTGGCAAGACGGTGAAAATCCTCACCGTTGGCAAGAAAGGCCGTGAACAGCTCAAGCGGGAATACGCGGACCTGTTCGTCGGTCATGTGGACCTCACCGAGGTCAAGAAAGTCGGCTACGTCAACGCGCAAGAGATCGCCAAAGATCTTCTGGCGAAATTCGACGCGGGCGAGTTCGACGTGGTGACGATCTTCTACGCGAAGTTCATGAACGTCGTGACGCAGGTCCCGACCGCCCAGCAGATCATCCCGGCGGCTTACGAAGTCGAAGAGGGTGCCGTAAGCGCGCTCTACGATTACGAGCCCTCCGAGGAAGGCATACTTGCCGATCTTCTGCCGCGTGGCGTGGCAACGCAGATCTTCTCGGCGCTGTTGGAAAATGCCGCCTCCGAGCAGGGCGCGCGGATGTCCGCCATGGACAACGCGACGCGCAACGCAGGCGACATGATCGACAAGCTGACGATCGAGTACAACCGCTCGCGTCAGGCCGTGATCACCAACGAGCTTATCGAAATCATTTCGGGCGCTGAAGCGCTCTAAGAACCCGGAGACATAAGACATGGCAAACGCAAAAGGCAAAATCACGCAGGTGATTGGCGCCGTTGTGGACGTGCAGTTCGAAGACGCGCTTCCTGAAATTCTCAACGCCCTTGAGACCAGCAACAACGGCAACCGCCTCGTGCTCGAAGTGGCGCAACACCTTGGCGAAAACACCGTCCGCACCATTGCGATGGACGCGACCGAAGGTCTCGTGCGCGGTCAGGAGGTCACCGACACCGGCGGCCCGATCACCATTCCGGTGGGCAACGCGACCCTCGGTCGTATCCTCAACGTCGTCGGCGAGCCCGTTGACGAAAAAGGTCCGGTCGTGGCCGAAGAACGTCGTCCGATTCACGCCGAAGCTCCGGAATTCTCCGAGCAGGCGACCGACACCGAGATTCTCGTCACCGGCATCAAGGTGATCGACCTTCTCGCGCCCTATTCCAAAGGCGGCAAGATCGGCCTCTTCGGCGGCGCCGGGGTGGGCAAGACCGTTCTCATCATGGAACTGATCAACAACATCGCGAAAGTGCACTCGGGCTTCTCCGTGTTCGCCGGTGTGGGCGAGCGGACCCGTGAGGGCAACGACCTTTACCACGAGATGATCGAATCCAACGTGATCAAGCCGGATAACCTCTCCGAGAGCCAGGTGGCTCTGGTTTACGGTCAGATGAACGAACCTCCGGGAGCCCGTGCCCGCGTCGCTCTGACCGGTCTGACCCTTGCGGAACAGTTCCGTGACCAGTCCGGCACCGACGTTCTGTTCTTCGTGGACAACATCTTCCGCTTCACCCAGGCCGGTTCCGAGGTGTCCGCACTTCTCGGCCGTATCCCTTCGGCTGTGGGTTACCAGCCGACGCTGGCGACCGACATGGGCGCGATGCAGGAACGCATCACTTCCACCAAGAACGGCTCGATCACCTCGATCCAGGCTGTGTACGTGCCCGCCGACGACCTTACCGACCCGGCACCGGCCACGACCTTCGCCCACCTCGACGCCACGACCGTTCTCAACCGTGCGATCTCCGAGCTTGGCATCTACCCGGCTGTGGACCCACTGGACTCCTCGTCCCGGATCCTCGATCCGCAGATCGTCGGCGAAGAGCACTACCAGGTGGCCCGCGACGTTCAGGGTATCCTCCAGCGCTACAAGTCGCTGCAGGACATCATCGCCATCCTCGGCATGGACGAACTGTCGGAAGAGGACAAGCTGACCGTGGCCCGTGCCCGGAAAATCCAGCGCTTCCTGTCCCAGCCGTTCGACGTTGCGAAAGTGTTCACCGGCTCCGACGGTGTGCAGGTTCCGCTCGAAGACACGATCTCGTCCTTCAAGGCGGTTGTGGCCGGCGAATACGACCACCTGCCTGAAGCGGCGTTCTACATGGTTGGCGGCATCGGTGAAGTGCTTGCAAAAGCCGAGAAACTCGCTGCGGAAGCCGCTTAACAGAAACCCGGAAGGAGGCCGATTATGGCTACAGTCCAATTCGATCTCGTCTCTCCCGAGCGCAAACTTGCGTCTCTGACTGTGGAGCAGGTTCAGATCCCGGGTTCCGAAGGTCGTCTGACCGCGATGGCGGGCCATGAGCCCACCATCCTCACTCTGCGTCCCGGTCGTCTGATTGCGAACGGGACGGAGGGCGAGATGGAGTTCATCGTGACGGGCGGCTTCGCCGAGCTGTCTCCCGAACATATCTCCGTGCTGGCCGAGGTTGCTCTGCCGCGTGGGGAAATGTCTCAGGAGATCGTCAACGAGATGATCACTCAGGCCCGTGCCGAGCATGACAAGGCCACGCAGGAGGAGCAGGCGGAGACGCATTCCTTCCTCGCCGACCTTGTGCATATCGCCGAGGACCTCGGGTTCCACACCAATCTCTGATTGGTCCCTGATACGGAATTGGGAAGGCCCTGCGCATCACGCGGGGCCTTTTTCTTTGCAGCATTGAAACGGATATCGAATGGACAAGACATTTCAGGACCGTGTTCACAATTGGGTTCTCGCCTGTTTCGGTGAAGAGGTCGCCATGGATGCGGTGGAGCGCAACCGGCGGTTTCTCGAAGAATCTCTGGAATTGGTGCAATCGCTCGGTGCGAGCCGGGAATTTGCTCATGAACTTGTGGACTATGTGTTTTCCCGACCCAAGGGCGATGCGCCGCAGGAAGTTGGCGGGGTCATGGTGACGCTCGCCTCGCTTTGCGCGACGCATGGCATCGAGCTTGAGCAAGAGGCGCACAAGGAACTGAGCCGCATCGACAGCTCCGAGATCATCGCCAAAATCCGGGCGAAACACGCCAGAAAACCGCAGTTTTAAGCGCGCTTTCCCCTTTTCTTTCCGGGCCGTTTCAGGGCAGTCTCTTTGTGGAGACAAGATCAAAAACCATGTTGAGAATTGACAGCCATCAGCTTGGGATCACGCAAGGGTCCTTCGTGCTTTTTTCCGATTTCCAGGACGGCGGTGCGATGTGGACCGGCAAGGGGCCACGTGAATTACGCCGCGTGGTGGAGTTCGATGAACCCTATCTGAAGGCCCCTGTGGTGCAGGTCAGCCTGTCGATGCTCGACATCGACCAGTCCACCAATCATCGCGTCGATATTTCCGCCGAAATGGTCACGGAAGACGGATTTGTCATCGTATTCCGCACTTGGGGCGACACGAAGATCGCTCGTGTGCGAGCGGACTGGGTTGCTTTCGGGCCTGTACGGCATGAGGATGACTGGGAGGTTTGAGGGGCTGAGCCATCTGCATGAAAAAAGGCGCGTCAGGAGGTCCTGCGCGCCTTTTCTGTGAATCATTCACGAACTTACGGGTGATACACGCCCTCATAAAGCGGGATCAGCGTCTTGTCTTCGAAGAGAGAGGACACGGAGGTGCCGTTCCAGGTGTTGATGATTGCCTGTGCAAACAGAGGCGCGGTGGGCACCACGCGGATGTTCTTGCACTTGGCGACGGCGTCATTGGCCTCGATCGAGTCGGTGATGACCAGAGAGGACAGGCGCGAATTGGTCACGCGCTCCACGGCCGGACCCGAAAGAACCCCGTGGGAGATATAGGCATGCACCTCGGCGGCGCCATGATCCATTAGAAGATCGGCGGCTTTGCAGAGCGTGCCAGCGGTGTCGACAAGGTCGTCCACGATGATGCATTTCTTGCCCTCGACGGAGCCGATCACGGTCATCTCGGCCACTTCGCCGGGTTTTTCTCGGCGTTTGTCGACGATGGATAAGGGCGCGTCGATGCGTTTGGCAAGCTCACGGGCGCGCGCCACGCCGCCGACGTCCGGGGAGACGATCATGATGTCGTCCATGCCGTCCTTGAAATTGTGCTTGATGTCGAGCGCGAAGACCGGGGAGGCGTAAAGGTTGTCCACCGGGATGTCGAAGAAGCCCTGAATCTGCGTCGCGTGCAGATCGAGGGTCAGAACCCGCTCGATACCCGCTTCGACCATCATGTTGGCGACGAGTTTCGCGGAGATCGGTGTGCGGGCCTTGGTGCGGCGATCCTGACGGGCATAGCCGAAATAGGGTACGACGGCGGTGATGCGACCGGCGGAGGAGCGGCGTAGCGCGTCGGTGATGATCAGGAGCTCCATGAGGTTGTCATTGGCCGGGTTCGAGGTCGGCTGAACGATGAACATGTCCTCGCCCCGCACGTTCTCGTACACCTCGACGAAAATCTCGCCGTCGTTGAAGCGCTCGACGCGTGCGTCACAAAGGTCGATCGACATGCCGCGATGCATGGAAAGACGACGCGCGATGGCGTTGGCGAGGGTGCGGTTGGCATTACCGGCGATGAGTTTGGGCTCGTGAGTCATGGGCATAGCAGCTTTTCCCGGGGTGATTTTCGGCCTGACCGTCACGGAATCGTAACGTTGACACCGCTTACCACCCCGCTAGCTTCTTGCAAACATCATGCGGCGCCGGGAGAGACCAAATGGCACATATCGACTACTATTTTTCGCTTCTGTCGTCCTTCACCTACCTCGCGGGGGATCGGTTCGCGGAGATCG
This sequence comes from Celeribacter persicus, assembly GCF_003050785.1. Taxonomy (GTDB): domain Bacteria; phylum Pseudomonadota; class Alphaproteobacteria; order Rhodobacterales; family Rhodobacteraceae; genus Celeribacter; species Celeribacter persicus. The sequence continues at coordinate 28,008 of NZ_QAOH01000018.1, read as the reverse complement.
CCGCGAAACACGGGGCAAGCGTACGCTACAAGCCCTTCGACATTCTCACCATGTTCGACCGTCTCGGTGCGCCACGCCCGGCGGACCGTCCCGAGGCGCGCAAGGTGTACCGGATGCAGGAGTTGAAACGCTTTGCTGCGCAGGCCGGCAAGCCGATGAAGTTTCAGCCCGCCTTCTGGCCGACCAACGCAGCTCCCGCGTCCTATGCGCTGATCGCGGCGCAGGAGGCCGGGGGCGGCGATCTCGACGGCTTGGTGCAGCGGCTTTTGAAAGCGGTCTGGGAAGAGGATCGCGATATTGCCGACGATGCGGTGATCACGGAAGCTTTGAAGGCTTCGGGTTTTGACCCGATGCTGTCGATGACCGGCATGCTCAAGGGCGCGGAGATTTACACGCAGAACCTCGAAGAAGCGCTGAAAGCCGGTGTGTTCGGCTCGCCGTTTTATATCGTCACCGACACGGATGAGCGGTTCTGGGGGCAGGACCGATTGGATATGCTGGACGACTATCTTGGGGCGTTGTGAGACGATGAGCCGCCCCGATCAGTCGCTCAGCGCCGCCAAGAGCGCATCGACATTGGCCTCTGTCGTCGACCAGCTTGCGACGAACCGCGCCAGAAGCGGCTCGTCGGGATCACCGGTCAGCGCCGTGCCCGGCCCCCACATGTTATAGACCGCGCCTTTGGCCTTGGCCTGCACATGCATCCTGCGGGGCAGGCGGGCGAAGACCAGGTTGCCTTCGACCCTGTAAGCCAGCTCCCCGCCGATTTCCGCAATTCCTCTTGCCAGACGCGCGCCAATGGCATTGGCCTGTGTCGCCAGTTCCAGCCAGAGATCACCTTCCAGCCACGCCAGTATCTGTGCCGAAATATAGCGCGCTTTCGAAAGGTTATGCCCGCCACGCATGCGCTGGCTCTCGAAGGCTTCTTTGTATGACGGATCAAACAGAACAGCGGCTTCGGCCCCCATCGCACCGGTTTTCGTGGCCCCCAGAGAGAGTGTCGCCAGTTCTCGTGTCATCTGCCATGGCGTCGCGCCACTCGCCGCCATGGCATTGGCAAAACGGGCGCCATCGAAATGCAGCGGCAGGCGAGAAGCCTCGGCCAGAGCGGCAATATCTGCGGGGCGGTACAACTCGCCGAACTCGGTGAGGTTGGTGAGCGACACTGCCGCAGGGGGGCTTGCGTGGACATCGTCTCTCGCACTGTCGCCGGTTACCGCTGTGCGCAACTCGTTCGGCGTCATCCGGCTGCCCTCGCCTGCCATAAGTTTGAGCTTTGCCCCGCCCGAATAAAACGGTACGGAATTGCGCTCATCTACCTCGATATGTGCGGTCTTGTGACAATAGACGATGCCCCATGGCGGAGTCATCGCCGCCAGAAGTGCCGCATTGGTGCCGGTGCCGGAGACCATGGGATAGACCAGCGCGTCGGGGGCCTGAAACAGATCGCGCAAGCGCTCGGTCAGCTCTGCCGTCCAGCGATCGTTTGCATAGGGCGCGGCGTAGCCATCGTTGGCCTTTACGAGCGCTTCCATGATTTTGGGGTGAACGCCGGAAGTGTTGTCGGACGCGAAAAACATCAGTTGGGCTCCTCGATGATATGGTCCTCCCAATCCTCCTCGTCGACCTCGAACTCCGGGACGGTCATCCCGCGCACGGAAATTCCGGCGGCGTGAACGCTCTCCGGATCCCCGGTCAGAAGCGGGTGCCAGCCGGGCAGGGGGCGGCCCTGCCACAACAGCCGGTAGGCGCAAGTGGCGGGCATCCAATAGGCGTGGCTTTCGATATTTTCGGGGGTGAGGCGGATGCATTCGGGCACAAGTTTCTTGCGGATCTGATATTGTCCGCACTGACAGGAATAATCGTCCAGAAGCCGACAGGCCACGCGGGTCAGGAACACCTCGCCCGTGTCCGCGTCCTCGATCTTGTTGAGGCAACATTTGCCACAGCCGTCACAAAGCGCTTCCCACTCGTCCTCGGTCATCCTGGTGAGCGGAACCGTTTCCCAGAACCGGGGTCGCTTGCTCATTCCAGCGCCCCGAGGATCTCCTGCGCCTGATCGCAATCCGCGTTCATCTGTTCGATCAGCGGCTCAAGCCCTTTGAACACCAGTTCGGGGCGGAGATAGTCCACGAAGGCGACGGAGAGGTGTTCCCCATAAAGCTCGCCTTTGAAGTCGAAGATGAAGGTTTCGAGGCAAGGCAGGTTCGCGCCGAAGGTCGGTTTCACACCGAGAGAGGCCGCGCCTTTGTAATGGCCCTTGTGCGGTCCGGTCAGAACATCGACCAGCACGGCGTAGACGCCGAATTTCGGGGCGTGCAGCCCCTCGATCGACATGTTCGCGGTCGGAAATCCGAGATCGCGGCCACGTTTGTCGCCGTGGTTGACCTGACCCTCGATCCGGTGCCAGTGGCCGAGCATTTCCTGCGCCTTGCGCGGCTCACCCTCGGCCAGCGCGCTTCGGATTGCCGAGGAAGAAGACACGCCACTGTCGGTTTTGAGCAATTCGGCCACGGTGACGCCAAAGCCCATCTCCACGCCAAAGCGTTTCAGGTCCGCGACTGTGCCCGCGCGTTTCGCGCCGAAACAGAAATCCGCACCGACCACGACATTTTTGAGACCCAGCCCCTCGACGATGATCTCGCGGGCGAATTGCTCGGGCAACATGGCGGCAAGCTCGGTGTTGAAGGGCAGTTGGAACAGTTGTTCGACGCCGAGTTTCGCCAGCCGGTTGGCTTTCGATTCCGCGTTCATCAGGCGAAACGGTGGTGCGCCGGGGGCGAAGAATTCACGCGGATGCGGCTCGAACGTGACGATGCCCAGCGGGCCGTGGGCGCGGGCAAGGTCAATCACATGGCGGTGGCCACGATGGACGCCATCGAAATTGCCGATGGCCGCGGAACAGCTCTTGGCCTCTTCGGGGATGTCGGTCCAGTGCGTGTGAATCTGCATGGGGCTCCTCGCGAGGCAGCCCCCCGCGTCGTCAGTCGAATTTCCGGCTTGGCGCAAGTACCATGGCCTCGCCTTTCAGGACCACGGTATCGCCCACGGTGCAGCGACAATCAAGGGCAACCCGGCGTTTCGCGTGCTGGATATCGGTGACGGTTACTTCCGCGAGCACCGTGTCGCCGGGGCGCACAGGGGCGAGGAACTTGAGCGTCTGGCCCATGTAGATCGTGCCATGTCCCGGAAGCTGTTCGCCGATCACGGCGGAGATTAGCCCTGCGGTCAACATGCCATGGGCGATGCGGCCTTCGAAAATCGTGTCCTGGGCATAGTCATCGTCGAAATGCACCGGGTTGCGGTCGGTCGAGACCTCCCCGAACAGTTCGATGTCATGATCGGTGATGGTCTTGCGCAGGGAGCGCGTCATGCCGATCTCGATATCCTCGATGCAGATGGTTCCGCGCGGCTGATTGTCCAACATGATCTCCGATTCCTTCGTGATGTTGCGCCGCAGCATAGCGAAAGAGAGGGCTGGAAACAATATTGCGCGAAAGAAAATTTTTATGTTTGCGCAATTATTGCAAATAAGTTTCGCATCGTTTCGAGCGTGAACGCCCTCTGGTCTTCTTTTCCCACGTTAACCTTAATCAGATTAACCTTAATGCGCGGTGAAATGGAAAGCGGCTTGCAAGCGTATCCCTGCCGGATAGCGGAGCAGCATAAGAAAAGGCGCCGGATTGCTCCGACGCCTTGTTCTTCTTTGCTGCCGAAACACTCAGCGCAGAAACGAAATTGCGGCCGTCGGCGAGAGGTTCTGTTCCGACAGCCACATCTTGAGCCGCATTGGGTCCGGATTTGCCGGATCGGGACCGAATTCCTGTGCTGCCAGCCCGCCGGTAATGAAGAGCACGTCGAGCCCCTCACCGATCGCCCCCATCACATCCGTGCCGATGCCGTCGCCGATGCAGAGGATACGGTTGTCGTCGATCTGTGCGATCTGTGCCAGACGCCGCCGGGCCAGATCGTAGATCGGCGGGTGCGGCTTGCCGAAATAGAGGCTTTCGCCACCCATTTCGGTATAAAGCGCGGCCAGAGCCCCGGCACACCATTCCCGAACCTCGCCACGATCCACCACGATGTCGGGATTGGCGCAGAGGAGCTTGAGGCCCTTCTGCTTGGCATAGAGGAATTGCGGGCGGTAAATCTCGGGATCGGCCAGCGGGTCCTCGGGACCGGAGGCGACGATGCCCTCGGCTTCTTCCAGCGGCACGACCTGCACATCGAGCGGCGCGTCGAGAATTTCCATCGGCTGAAAGAAATCCGCCTCGAACATCTTGCCGATGTGCCAGACCTTTTGCCCGACCACGCCGAGATACATCGCCATGCGCGCCGAGTCGCCGGAGGTGGCGATGGCGTCCCAGGCGTCGTCAGGTACGCCGAATTCCGCGATCTGATCCGCGACCGAGCGCCAGGGCCGTGGCGAGTTGGTCACGAGCACGACCTTGCCGCCGCCCGCACGGTATTTCTGCATTGCCGCGACCGCCTCCGGGAAGGCGGTGACGCCATTGTGCATGCAGCCCCAGAGATCGACGAACAGCGCGTCATACTCGTTGGAAATTTCGGAAAGCTCTCGGATCAGGCGGGTCATCGCGGCCTCACTGTTTGCGTTGTGCCCTACCTAAAGCGTTTTGCGAACAATCTGAATCACAGATTTTCGGAAAACGTTGCGCAGGGCTCATATGTTCAGGCCTTTTGCAACTGTTCTGTGCCTCAGATCAATTGCAAAAGGCTTTAGCGTGCGCACGGCAAAAGGACAGTGGAGATCAGCGTTGCGGGTCTTTCATGAGACCGTACCAGAGCCAGAACAGAACGGCTTCGGTGAGGACGGCTATCGCGATCCCCGGTCCGACGCGCCCGAGGGCAAACTCGCTCAATCCCAGGAGCACCAGCGCCAGCATGGTCACGGCCATGGCACGGGCGATGGCGCTACGGGCCAGATCGGAACGGGCGATGTCCTTGAGTCCCCAGAGCAACAGGCCGGGCGCGAGGAACAGCACGGCGGCGCGGCGGGCCATGACGGCAGCGGATATTGAGGGTTCCAGATGAAAGAGCCAGAAAAACAACGGAGGAGCGATGAAAATCGTGATGGCGAGGGTCAGACAGATCCCTGCGGTGATCCGGGACAGCAGTGGAAATGAGGGCATCAGGCACCAAAGGCTTTGGGATAGATCAGGTCTTTCACCTTGGCTTTGCCCGGGCCAGCCGTCAACGTGTGAGTGAGCGGGTAGGGGGAGGAGAAATCCTCCGCGATCGGGTGAAAGCCGCAGCGGGTGTAGAAATCCGGGTCTCCCAGAACGACCACGGTCTGACCGGAAATTTCGGCCCATTGGGTGATCATGCCAGTGAGGCGACGACCATAACCGCGACCTTGCAGATCCGGGCGGATCGCGACGGGGGCGAGGCAGAGCCAGCCTTTCGGAGCTACCATTTTTGACAAAGCGGCATAGCCGACCACTTCGCCCTCCATGGGCAAGACCATTTCACCCGCAATGGCGCGGGATTTGCGCAGGGTCTCGACCAGTTGTGCCTCGTCCTTTTGTCCGAAGGCGGCGGTCAGGAGATTGGCAACAGCGGTTTCCTCGCCGCGTTTCATCTCGCGCATGAAGTCGGGGATCTTGAGCATTGGGGCTCCAAACAAAAAGGGGCGCAAATTCGCGCCCCTTATATATGTGTGATTTCGCGAAGCGCTCAGAGCTTGAGGTTCGGGATGATCTGTTTTTTGCGGGACATGATCCCCGGAAGCACCACGGAGTCACCAGTCACGGTCGCGCCGAAGCTCTTTTCGGCAACCGTTTTGCAGAGATCGTTCGGGGTGAAGAAGGTGGCTTCTTCATTGAGGATGTCCACGACGAACAGCAGCACCTGATCGACACCGTCTTCGGCCTCGACGGTTTTGAAGCTCTCCATGATCGACGCCTTGCGGTCGAGCACCAGTTTCGGCGCGGTGGTCTCAAGCACGGAAACGCGGAACTTGGTGCCCTCGACTTCGTATTCTTTCGAGTCCATGCGGATCAGTTCTGCGTCGGAGAAGGCGGAGATGTCGGATTTGGCTTCGAACATTTCGGAGGCGTATTGGCCAAGGTTGATGTTCAGTTCGGAGGCCAGCTTCTCGGCCAGCGCCTTGTCGACATCGGTGGTGGTTGGGCTACGGAATTCCAGCGTGTCGGAGAGGATGCAGGACAGCATCGCGCCTTTGATGTTGTCGGGCATCTTGGCGGCGTCGTCGCCCATCAGGTCATGCATGATGGTCGCGGTGCAGGCGAGCGGACGGATGGTGATGTCGATCGGGCCTTTGGTTTCCAGGCCGCCCACGAGTTTGTGGTGGTCGATGATCGCGGTGATGTCGGCGGAATTGATCGCGTCCGGCAGTTCCGCGGGATTGTTGGTGTCAACGATCACGACCGGCTGGCCTTCGGAGACCTCGGAAATGATCTCCGGCTTCTCGAAACCCCATTTCTCGATGACGAAAGCGGCCTCAGTGTTCGGCTCGCCCAAGAGGACGGCTTTGGCGTCGACGCCTTTCACTTCGTTGAGGTACCACGCCCAGATGAGCGGGGAGCCGGTGGAATCGGTGTCGGGAGATTTGTGGCCGAAAACAAGCGTGGTCATGTGGTGTGGTCCCTTGGGGATTGGGGTGAATATTGGCGATTTCGGCGCTCTTATAGGCGGTGCAGAAAGACTTGTCACCACTTGCGCGGGGCGCGAACGGGCACGGTGAAAAGGATTCAGCCCATCAGGCTGAGGCCATGCGCGGCCATCAGTCCCAAAACGATGGCGATGCCGGTCCAGAGCTTGTCTTCCTTGTAGGCTTTGGGAAACACTTCGGTGGCCAGAGAGGCCGCTACGACGCCCGCGGCCACGGTGCGAATGACGGCAAGCGGTGTCTCCGACACATCCGAGAGCGCAAGCTTGCCCACAAGTGCAGCCAGCGCTAGCAAAATGGCGGTGCCGGTCCATATCCACAGGACGGAGTGTTTCGAAAACCCGTCATCGACCATCCCGCGCGCGCCGCCTGCCGCTTCGGGCAGGTTCGACAGAAAGATCGAACCGGCGAGGGCCGCAGCGGTCAATGGATCGGCCCCGATCAGGGCCACGCCGAGGGCAAGGTTTTCAGGTATGCCATCGAGCGTCACGGCGAGCAAGAGACCGCCCCCGCTTTCCGCGCCAAGCTTTTTCATCACGAAATGATCGGCGAGAATAAAGCCCGCAGCGCCGGCGAGCAGGGCGATGCACAAGGTGAGGAACGAAATATGCGCGCTGGCCGGCTCGATAAGTTCGGACATCACCGAAACGATGAGCGCACCACCCGCAAGCGCGATCATGAAGCCTTCGGTATTTTCCGAAGGCGGTTTCCAGATGCCCCAGAGAGCGCCCAGGATCAGAGCGGCGGATACGGCGGCGAGGATGGCGAGCGTCGTCAGCATAAGGGAGCAACGCCGGATCAATGCTTGCGGTTCCGGTCTGTTGCAAAGCGGTTTATAGATCATGCCATGGCACAATTGCGCGAAACCGATCTTTATCCGCCCGTGAAAGCCCATTTCGAGGGGCTGGGATATGTTGTGAAGGCGGAGGTGCGGGACGCGGATGTGGTGGCGGTTCGGGGCGAGGAGACGGTGATCGTCGAGCTGAAGACCGGGTTTTCGCTGTTGCTGTTGCAACAGGGCGTGGCGCGGCAGGCTTTGAGCGATCAGGTCTATCTGGCGGTGCCGCGTTGGAAGGGCAGGGCGGCGTGGCGGATGTTCAAGGGGAACCTTGGGCTGTGTAAACGGCTGGGGCTTGGGGTGATTTCGGTGAACGTGGCGGAGCAGACGGTGCAAGTGCATCACGAGCCGAGGCCGTTTGTGCCGCGCAAGAACAGGGCGAAGACAGGGAAGTTGTTGGCCGAGTTCGAACGCCGGGAAGGGGACCCGAATTTGGGGGGCACGCCTGCGGGGGGACGTGTGACGGCGTACCGGCAGGATGCGGAGAAATGCCGGGCGTATCTGTTGGAGCATGGACCGTCCAAAGGCGCGGAGGTGGCGCGGGCGACGGGGGTGAAGACTGCCACCCGTATGATGCGGGACAATCATTATGGGTGGTTTGAGAAGGTCGAGGTGGGGGTTTATGGGGCGCAGGAATAACCCGCGCGAAGACGGATCCAAGGGCTTTTCTTCTGTCCTTCGGACATGACAGCCTGTGGAACAACTTGTGTCTTATCGGTGCACTGGCCTAGGGTGGCAACGGATTTATTGTCCTTCGCCGATACGACCAAAAGGTTTCATTTCTATGCGTTTCATTCTGCCCGCTGTTTTCCTCATGATGTTTCCGCAAATGGCAATGTCAGATGTCGCTTGCAATCAGCTTGAGGACCCCTTGCCACTTCTGGAGGAGATCAAAACGTCATTCGCCTCAGGCCACTTCGAGATTCTCAAGCATCTTGTAAATGGGGCATCCCCTTCTGAGAGTGAATCATCAGATCTTCTCAACGTTATTGCAGCACTGCAGGAGGCCTTCCCAGAAGGGTTTGCAGCATGTTCTACATTGATGTCGGAGCATATTTCCGAGCGCTTCATTTCAGAAATAGTCGCATTCAAAGCTTCCGATGGACACTTCATATTTCTTGGCTTGGATGCAGTGAATGTCGAATTCGGTTGGGAAGTCGTGCGATATCATTTGTCCGACGATTTTGAGACTATCTGGCGTGAATGGAAATGAGCGCCAAACGAACTGGCTCCGATGTTCCCGTTTCAGTCGTTTCGTGCGTGAAGTCCCTCCGTAATTCAGCAAATTTTTCCCCATCTCCCCTGTTGACTCACTTCCACCTCCTTCCTAACTATGCGGCGTTATCACTCGAACCCTATGAGTGCTAACATGCGATTTATCCCCGCCCGTGAGGGTGGATGTGAAACTGAAACTTTGAGCGAAGGAGCCTCGAAGATGGCATTCAAACCGCTGCACGACCGCGTTGTGGTCGAACGTGTTGAGAGCGACGAAAAGACCAAAGGTGGTCTCATCATCCCCGATAGCGCGAAAGAAAAGCCTGCCGAAGGCAAAGTCGTTGCCGTGGGCGAAGGCGCTCGCAAAGACAGCGGCGAGCTGATCGCACCGTCCGTGAAAGAGGGCGACATCGTCCTCTTCGGCAAATGGTCCGGCACGGAAATCACCGTGGACGGCAAAGAGCTTCTCATCATGAAAGAGTCGGACATTCTCGGCATCATCGCCTGAGACATCCGATCCCCTCAAACCGAATTTACGGAGTGAACAATGGCTAAAGAAGTCAAGTTTGACGTCGATGCACGCAACCGCATGCTCAAAGGCGTGAACATCCTCGCCGACGCTGTGAAAGTGACCCTCGGTCCGAAAGGCCGCAACGTGGTTCTCGAAAAATCCTTCGGCGCCCCGCGCATCACCAAAGACGGTGTGTCCGTGGCCAAGGAAATCGAGCTGGAAGACAAGTTCGAGAACATGGGCGCGCAGATGGTGAAGGAAGTCGCTTCCCGCACCAACGACGAAGCCGGTGACGGTACCACCACCGCGACCGTTCTGGCGCAAGCGATCATCAAAGAAGGCCTCAAGCAGGTTGCTGCCGGTCTGAACCCGATGGACCTGAAGCGCGGTATCGACCTCGCGACCCTCAAAGTCGTCGAAGCGATCAAAGCCTCCGCGCGCCCGGTTGCCGATTCCGACGAAGTCGCACAGGTGGGCACCATCTCCGCCAACGGCGAAGCTGAAATCGGTCGCCAGATCGCTGACGCGATGCAGAAAGTCGGCAATGACGGCGTGATCACCGTCGAAGAGAACAAAGGCATGGAAACCGAGACCACCGTGGTTGAGGGTATGCAGTTCGACCGTGGCTACCTGTCCCCGTATTTCGTGACCAACCCGGACAAGATGGTCGCCGAACTGGAAGACTGCATCGTGCTGCTGCACGAGAAAAAACTCTCCTCGCTTCAGCCGATGGTGCCGCTCCTTGAGCAGGTCATCCAGTCCCAGAAACCGCTCCTCATCATCGCTGAGGACGTGGAAGGCGAAGCGCTGGCGACCCTCGTGGTGAACAAACTGCGCGGCGGCCTGAAAATTGCGGCTGTCAAAGCTCCGGGCTTCGGCGATCGTCGTAAAGCCATGCTGCAGGACATCGCGATCCTGACCGGCGGTCAGGTGATCTCCGAAGATCTCGGTATGAAGCTCGAAAACGTCACCATGGACATGCTCGGCTCTGCCAAGAAAATCTCCATCACCAAAGACGAAACCACCATCGTCGACGGTGCTGGCGACAAGGCCGAGATCGAAGCCCGCGTGGCGCAGATCCGCACCCAGATCGAGGAAACCACCTCCGATTACGACCGTGAGAAACTGCAGGAGCGCGTTGCCAAACTCGCTGGCGGTGTGGCCGTGATCAAGGTCGGTGGCATGACCGAAGTGGAAGTGAAAGAGCGCAAGGACCGTGTGGACGATGCTCTCAACGCGACCCGCGCTGCCGTTCAGGAAGGTATCGTCGTCGGTGGCGGTGTGGCTCTGGTTCAAGCCGGCAAAGCCCTCGAAGGTCTCGAAGGTGCGAACGCCGATCAGAACGCCGGTATCGCCATCGTGCGCAAGGCGATCGAAGCGCCGCTGCGTCAGATCGCTGAAAACGCCGGTGTCGACGGGGCTGTCGTGGCCGGTAAGGTCCGCGAATCCGATGACACCGCCTTTGGCTTCAACGCTCAGACCGAAGAATATGGCGACATGTTCAAGTTCGGTGTGATCGACCCGGCCAAAGTGACCCGCACCGCTCTGGAAGACGCTGCTTCCGTTGCTGGCCTCCTGATCACCACCGAAGCTATGGTCGCCGACAAACCGGCCAAAGACGGTGGCGCCGGTGCCGGCATGCCGGACATGGGCGGCATGGGTGGCATGGGTGGCATGATGTAATCTGCCACACGCCATAAGTGCTTTTGGAAAGGTCGCCTTCGGGCGGCCTTTTCTTTTAGGGATCGCAGGTGCGAGCCAAACCTGTTCCATTCCCTGTGCAGCACCTGTGTCAGCTGCATGGAAATGTAACGCTGCTCCCGGATTTCATCCGGAACTTCTATTCGGTCTTGTCAGGCCTTTTCTGCACCTGCAAAGCTATATGGAGGTGTGGTGTAAAAACCTGATGCGAAACTTCGGGATATGCGCTTTGAGATATGAGATTTTCTTGCGAGGCTGCGGATGCATTTACGTGCTCTGACCACAAATGACGAGCTTCCCTTGTCCGTGTTGCTGGACAGCACGTTCGGCGGCCCCGACATGTATCGTTTCGCTCAGGCGCTTCGGGACGAGCAGGCGATGGCGATGGAGCGCGTAGCCTGTGACGAGACCGGGGCCATGATCGGCTATGTCTGCTGTGCCCGGATGGTCGCGCCGGAGGACTGGTGGGTGCTGTCGATTCTTGCGGTTTCACCGAGCCACCACAAACGGGGCATGGGACGCGAACTCGTTGTGCGTGGGATGGATTGTGCCAGGCGCGAGGGGGCGAAGGCGGTGATCGTGATTGGCGATGCACGTTATTTCTCGCGCGTGGGCTTTTCCAAACTGGCCGCGTCCCATCTGGAAACCACGATGATGCCCGAGCACACCCTGCTCTATCCGATCGCACCGGGTACGGGTATGGCACATGAAACACTGATTTATCCTGATGCCTATGCGCATCTGAGTGAGGACGATCTGGTCTGAGCCGGATCAGGGCCGTGTGGCCGTCTCGAACCCCGCTTCGCAAAAATCGAGCAGGCTTTCCACGAGGTCCTGCTCAGGGGTTCCACCGGCCAACGCACCGATCCTCCAGCGCGAGGTGCAGACGGACAGCATGGCCGAAACCATGAAGACGAAACAGGCGCCGATCCTGGCGGGGTCCGCATCTGGGCGCTGCTTGCGGATTTCCACCATGAACCGTGCGACCGTCGGATCGAAACAGGCTTCCGTCAACTCGCGCCAGCGGTCGTCGGCGGAGACCAGAGCGATCAACCGCCCATAGGCCAGCCAACCGGGATCGCCGCCTGTCACCTTGTCGAGCAGGGGCGTGATGAAGCACGCCAGAATATCGCGCAGGCTTGGCGTGCCTTGCCGTAACAGGACATCCAGTGCGTCGAGACGGAGTCGGGCCAGTTCCTCGGCTCGCCGGGACACGATGGTCGCGAAAAGCGCTTCCTTGCTGCCGCCATGATGATTCACCAGAGCCCCTTGTACTCCCGCAGCAGCGGCGATGTCGCGAATCGATGCACCCTCGAAACCGCGTTCGGAAAACAGGGTTTCTGCAGCATTGAAGATACGGGCGCGGGTTGCCAGAGACCTTTGGCTCGGTGCGCGTTGTCTCTGATTTTCTTTGTCTTTTTGCGGGTTCATAAGAATATCTTGCACTATTTTTAACAGTTGTTCAATCTAAAACGGCATCTTCGGATGCCAAAGGGAGGAACATCAATGACTGCGAAAACGGACGTGGCGCCCGAAGGTGCCGCGGCGGAAAAATATGCGCTGATCGGGGCCGGGCCGATGGGGCTTGCAATGGCCAAAGTGCTGCGCGAACAGGGGATCGCCTTTCAGGGCTTCGAGCTGCATTCCGATGTGGGCGGGCTTTGGGACATCGAGGCACCGCGCTCGACCATGTATGAAAGCGCGCATCTGATCTCGTCCAAGACGATGACGGAGTTCACCGATTTCCCGATGCGCGAAGAGGTGGCCGAGTACCCGTCGCACCGGGAGATGGCGCATTATTTCCGTGAGTTCGCCAAGGCTTATGATCTCTATCGCGACTATGCGTTCAATTGCGAGGTGCTCAGGGCCGAACCGCTGGGGGAGAGCGGTGACGGCTGGCGCGTTACTTGGCGCGATGGGGCGGGAGAGGAACAGAGCGCAGTTTTCGCGGGGGTTCTGATCGCCAACGGCACGCTCTCGCAACCGAATATCCCGCAGTTCAAGGGCCATTTCGAGGGGGAGATGATCCATTCCGCCCAGTACCGCTCGCCCAGACAATTCGCAGGCAAACGGGTGCTGATCGTGGGAGCGGGCAATTCCGGTTGCGACATCGCGGTGGATGCGATCCATCATGGGGTGAACTGCGATATTTCCCTGCGCCGGGGCTATTATTTCGTGCCGAAATACGTCTTTGGGCGTCCCGCTGATACGCTGGGCGGCGCGGTGAACCTGCCGATGTGGCTGAAACGCCGGGTGGATGGATTCCTGCTCAAATGGTTCGTAGGCAATCCGCAGAAATACGGATTTCCGAAACCTGATTACAGGCTCTACGAAAGCCACCCGGTGGTGAATTCGCTGATCCTGTTCCATGCGGGACATGGCGATCTGACTGTACGACCGGACATCGACCGACTCGACGGCAAGACAGTGCATTTTACCGATGGCACAGAGGCCGAGTACGATATGATCCTGACCGCGACCGGCTATCTGCTGCATTATCCGTTCATCGACAAGGAGTTGCTCAACTGGCAGGGTGCCGCACCGCATCTCTATCTCAACTGTATGCATCCGGCACGCGACGATCTCTTCGTGCTGGGTATGGTGGAGGCCTCGGGGCTTGGTTGGCAGGGGCGGCATGAACAGGCGGAAATGATCGCGCGTTACATTCGTGGGTTGCGGGACAACAGCACGGCCGCGCTGGAGTTGCAGGTCGAAAAATCCAAAAATTTTCAGCGTGCCACGGGCGGTGTGAAGTACCTGAGCCTCGCACGCATGGCCTATTACGTCGACAAGGCGACCTATCGCAAAGCCGTCACGGGCTGGATCCGGGCGCTCTCGAAGGGGGCGGCATGACGGATATCGACAGCATCGTTCTGAATTTTAGCCCCACGGGGTTGCTCGTCATGAATGCCATTCTGGCGATTGTCATGTTCTCGGTCGCACTCGATCTCAAACCGTCGGATTTCGCCCAGCTATTGCGCGCACCAAAGCCGCTTTTGACCGGGCTTGCGTCGCAATTCGTGGTGTTGCCCACGCTGACCTTTCTGATGATTCTCGTATTGCAACCAAGCGCCTCCGTCGCGCTGGGGCTGATCTTGGTGGCCGCCTGTCCGGGGGGTAATATTTCCAATTTCATCACCCATCGCGCCGGGGGAAATGCGGCGCTTTCAGTGTCGATGACCGGCTGCGCCACCATGGGCGCGATCGTGCTCACCCCGCTCAACATCGCCTTCTGGGGGCAGCTCTACACACCCTCACGGGAGATTCTGAGCGTGGTGGAGATCGACCCGGTGCGGATCGCGATCACCGTGAGCCTGATGTTGCTCCTGCCGCTCTTGGCCGGGATCGTGCTTTATCGCTAACGGCCTCAGATCGCGCATCGCATCCGACGTCCGTTGCAAAGCCTCTCGATGCTGATCTTCCTCGGGTTTATTGTGCTGGCGCTGGCGGCAAATTGGGGCGTGTTTCTGGACTATGCCCGTTACGTGATCCTCATCGTGATACTGCACAATGCGCTGGCGCTGGCGGGCGGCTATGCCACGGCCAGTCTCGCCCGCGTGTCGCCCTATGACCGGCGGGCCATCACCATTGAGACCGGGATTCAGAATTCGGGGCTGGGGCTTGTACTCATCTTCGGATTTTTCCACGGGATGGGCGGTATGGCGGTGATCGCGGCGCTTTGGGGCGTCTGGCATGCGATCTCTGGGCTTGTGTTGGCACAGTTCTGGTCCCGGAGGGCAGCGGTGCGATGACCAAGGTTTTGATCACGGGGGCCGCAGGCGCGGTGGGATCGGCGCTTTTGGCCGAATTGAGCGGGTTGTCGGGTGAACCGGCCATTGAGGTGATCGCCACCGATCTGCGTCCTCCCGCAGGTTTGCCTGCAAACATCCGTTTCGTGCCGCTCGACGTTGGAGGTGCCGACCCGGATCGGGTGATCGGGACGGAGCGGCCCGATGTGGTGATCCATCTTGCCTCCATCGTCACGCCGACGACACGCGAGGTCGCGCATCGGGTGGATGTGACCGGGTCGCGCAACATTCTCGACGCCTGTCTGACGCATGGCGTGCGGCGGCTGGTGGTGACCTCTTCGGGTGCGGCCTATGGTTATCATGCCGACAATCCGATGCCTTTGCGCGAAAGCGATCCGGTGCGGGGCAATCGCGAGTTTGCCTATTCCGATCACAAGCGGCAGGTTGAGGAGATGCTGGCAGAGGCGCGGAGGATGCAGCCGCAGCTTGAGCAAGTGGTGCTTCGGGTCGGCACGGTGCTGGGCGCGGGGTTGGAAAACCAGATCACGGCGCTGTTTCACAAGCCGCGGCTTCTGGCGCTGAGCGGGTCCGGGAGTCCCTTTGTGTTCATCTGGACCCGTGATCTGGCGCGCATCCTGAAACGTGCCATCATTGACGGACCGGCGGGTATCTACAATGTCGCGGGGGACGGCGCGCTGGGCGTCACCGATCTCGCCCGCTTACTGGGCAAGCCGGTCCTGCGCCTGCCGCCTTGGGTGGTGCGGATGGTGTTGGCCGTGGCGCATCCGATAGGCCTGTCGCGCTACGGGCCGGAGCAGGTGCGGTTTCTGCAATACCGTCCGGTGCTGGATAACACCGCGTTGAAAGAGCGGTTCGGCTATGTGCCCGAGTTGACGAGTGCCGAGATTTTCGAGCTTTGGCGCAGGGCGGCGGGGCTATGAAGACGGCGGTGATCACCGGCGGGGCCGGGGGGCTGGGTCGGGCATTTGATGTCGAATTGCGGGCGCGGGGCTGGGCGACGGTTCTGATCGACCTGTCGGGGCCTGCGCTCGATGCGGTCGGAGAACTGCCCGAACGTCGCATCCATGGGTGCGATCTGACCGATACGGCGGCCCTTCGCAGCCTGTGCGAGACAATCCGGGAGGCGGCGCCCGGAATAGATCTCGTGATCTACAATGCAGGGGTGACCCAGATCGGGACATTCGCCGAACTGTCCGAAGAGACACATCGCAGGCTCTTCGAGATCAACTATTTTGCGGCGGTGAACATGGCGCAGGCGTTTCTGCCGGACCTGCAGCGTGCGCGGGGTACGCATCTTGCCATCTCCTCGGTGGCTGGGTTTTCCCCGCTGATCCGGCGCACGGGCTATGCGGCCAGCAAACATGCGCTCGAAGGGTTTTTCAAATCGCTGAGGGCGGAGGAAAAGCCTTATGGCGTGCGCTGTGTCATTGCAGCGCCGAGTTTCGTGGCGACCAATCCGGGGGATTCCAACCGGGTTGGCGAGTTGAGCCGACCGGGATCGGCGGCGGACACGGTCGATGCGATGACACCGGAGCAGGCAGTTGCAGAGATTTTGCAGGGGTTGGAGCGGGGGCGGAATGTCATTCCGGTCGGGCGTGTTGCGCGCCTGTCCTGGTGGCTCAACCGCCTGTCGCCAAACCTGTTCGCCTGGTTGATGATGCGCAATATCCGGGAGGATTAAGGGCGGTTCAGGCCAGAAGATGTTCGCCCTCGGCGGGTGTGAATTGGTTCCGGTTCTGGGTCTGGGCGCGCAAACTGTAAATCAGCGCTGACAGGACGAGCAGGGCGGCAGCACCGATCATCGGAAAGGCGGCAAGGCCCAACCAGAGCGGCATGCCAAGCCCAAGGCCGACAGTCGTGGTCAACGCCGCGATGAGCAGGGAGACGAAGAGCAATCCGACGATCATGACCGATCCTTTCCTGGATATGCATGCTTTGAGCGTGCTTGCGAGAATGCTGATCACGCTATCGAGCGATCTGGGTACAATCATGACGGGGCAAAGGTTGAAATTCGGTAAACGAGCCCGACATTGAATTGAATTTTCGGGAGTTCCGTCAAGAAAACCCCGCCGAGGCGGGGTTTTGAAGCTGTGGCAGCAGAGATTACTCGGCCCATTCCCAAGGGTTGGTGAACCGGCCAAGAACATGGGAGAGTTGTTCGGCCTCGGCTTTTGCGGCGGGATCGACACGGGCGACGAGGCCGCGTTTCTTGTCGTCGATCACCTGAACGACGCGGGCGGTCAGGCCTTCGCTCTCCAGTGCCGCGTTATAGATGCGGGTGATCGCCCTCTTGCGTAGGTCGGGTTTGAACACCTTGCCCACGGCGGTTTTCGGCAGTTCGTCCATGATCTCGATATGCTTCGGGATCGCGGCACGTTCGTGGATGTGGACCTTGGCATAGGTCATCAAATCCTCTGCGGTGACCGAGGCCCCTTCGACCAGTTCGACATAGGCGCAGGGCAGTTCGCCGGCATGTGCATCCGGCTGACCGATGGCGCCGGCCATGGCGACGGCTTCGTGACCTGCCAGCGCTTCCTCGATCTCGGCCGGGTCGATGTTGTGCCCGCCACGGATGATCAGGTCCTTGGCACGTCCGGTGATCCAAAGATAGCCGTCGGTGTCGATCCGGCCCAGATCCCCGGTTCGCAGATAGACATCATGGTGGAACAGGTCGTGGTTCTTGTCCTTTTCCGTGTAGGTCGAACCGGCGAAGACACCGGGGCTGTCGATACAGATCTCTCCAACTTCGTCCACGGCACATTCCACCGGACCTTCCGCCGTATGGCGCAGGATTTTGACATCCGTATGTGGGAAGGGAATGCCGACGGAGCCGATTTTCTTCGGACCGCCCACCGGGTTGACGGACACGAGACAAGTGGCCTCGGTCAGCCCGTAGCCTTCGACGATCTCGACCCCTGCGGCCGCCTCAAACCGTTTGTAAAGCTCGACGGGCAGCGGCGCGGAGCCGGAAAAGGCCATGCGTACGGAGGAAATATCGGCATCCACCTTGCGCTGCATCAGCACGGACACGGCGGTCGGCACGGTGATGATGAAGGAGATTTTCCAGCGCTCGCAGAGCTTCCAGAAATTGTCGAAAACGCCTTCGCCGCGATAACCCGCCGGCGTCGGGTAAACCCCGTGCGCCCCGGAGGCGAGCTGGCTCATCACGATCACCTGACAGGCGAACACGTGAAACAGCGGCAGCGGACACATGATATTGTCTTCTTCGGTGAAGAGCAGCCGGGAGCCAAGCCAGCCATTATAGATCATGCCGGAATATTTGTGCTGGGCCACTTTCGGCATGCCGGTGGTGCCGCCGGTGTGGAAATAGGCGGCGACGCGGTCTTCGCGGATATCTTCGAACGTCAGCTTGTCACCGGGATATTTTGCCAACTCCGCGTTGAAATCGAGCATATCGGCGTGATGCGCCCTCGCGTCGTCGTTTTTCGGACGAATGAAGGGCACGATCCACTTTTTCGGTGGCGTCAGATAGCGCAGGAGATCGACTTCGAGCACCGTATTGACATGGGGCGCGTGGCGCACCGCCTCGGCGACCTTCTGGGCGACGTCGGTTTTCGGGAAGCTTTTGAGCGTCACCACGACCTTGGCATTGGTTTCGCGCAGGATGGCGGCGATCTGTTCGGGTTCGAGGAGCGGGTTGATCGGATTGACGATGCCCGCGACCATGCCGCCAAGGAAGGTCAGCACCGTCTCGTTGGCGTTCGGCATGATGTAGGCGACCACGTCGGTCTCATGCACGCCAAGCGCGCGGAACATATTTGCGACCTGCGTCGTCTTGTAATGCGTTTCCGCCCAAGTCAGGGTTTCGGCCTTGTCCTTGGGTCCCGAGGTGATCTGATAGGAAAAGGCCGGGCGATTGCCGAAGGCTTTCGCGGTTTTCGTCAAACGTTCGTAGATCGTGACGGGCACATCGCGTGCCTCCCACGGCATTTCCGCATCAATCGCGTTGCGCGCCTGAAGCGAGCTGAAATCGGATGGCATCCTGTCCTCCCCTACCTTTTGCCGCCGTGCAGTTTGTCCTGCACATGCGTCTCCTCGCGGCCATGATGCGGGCAATCCCCGCACCGCGCAAGAGCGCCGCAGGTGGGCACAACGCAGCGTCATGCGACGAAATTCCCTCTTGGACGCCACGTCAGAATTTAGATCGCCCGGTCAGGAACAGTGGACGAAGGCCTTGTGCCTGACTAGGGTGCGCCCACTCTGAATACGTCAAAGGAGCGGTGGGATGAAAGAGGTTGTGATCAGCGGAACGGGTGTATTTACTCCGCCCTATGCCATTTCCAACGATGAACTGGTCGCGTCGTTCAACGCCTATGTCGATCTTTACAATGCCGAACACGCGGGTGAGATCGCCGCAGGTGAGCTTGAGGCGAAGAGCTATTCCTCCTCCGAATTCATCTTTGCTGCCTCCGGCATCGAGAACCGCTATGTGATGGAGAAAGAGGGCATTCTCGACCCGACCCGCATGTGCCCGCGCTATACACCGCGTTCCGACGAAGAGCCGTCGATGATGGCGGAAATGGCGGTCGATGCAGCGAAGCAGGCGCTTGCCATGGGCGGCGTCGATGCCACAGACATCGACCTGATCCTCTGCGCCGCGTCCAACATGGAGCGCGCCTATCCGGCGATGGCGGTGGAGATTCAGGCGCTTCTGGGCGCGGGCGGTTTTGCCTTCGATATGAATGTCGCCTGTTCTTCTGCGACCTTCGGCATTCAGACGGCAACGGACATGATCCGCGCGGGGTCCATCAAACGCGCGCTGGTGCTTTGCCCGGAAATCACCTCGGGCCACCTCGAATGGCGCGACCGGGATTGTCATTTCATCTTCGGCGATGTGGCGACGGCGGTGTTGCTGGAAGCTTCCGACGTGGCGACGGGGCCGCAGTTCAGGGTGCTCTCCACCCGCTGCGCCACGCAGTTTTCCAACAATATCCGCAACAACAACGGCTTTCTGCGCCGGGCCCACGACCAGATGGAAGACCGCCGCGACATGCAGTTTATGCAGAACGGTCGCAAGGTGTTCAAAGAGGTGCTGCCGCTGGTGTCGCAGCACATCGCAGAGCATTTGGAAGAGGAGGGGCAGGAGCCGACCGCGCTCAAGCGCCTTTGGCTGCATCAGGCGAACAAGTCGATGAACGACTACATCGGCAAGAAGGTCCTGGGTCGTGAACCGTCCCCCGAAGAGCAGCCGAACATTTTGCAAGATTACGCGAATACTTCGTCGGCTGGCTCGATCATCGCCTTCGCGCAGCACAATAGCGGGATGAGTGCGGGCGATCTCGGGCTGATCTGTTCCTTCGGGGCGGGTTATTCGGTCGGCTCTGTGGTGGTGGAGAAGCTCTGAGCGACATGTGAACGCCCCAGAGCGGGGAGGTTTTCGAGCTGGTCTTTCTCGCTTTCAAGCGGAAGTGCCTTGCGTGCGTAATCCAGTGCCCGGGCAGCCATATCCTTGGCTGCGGCGGCAATTGCCTCATCCGGGGCATCGGTCAGGGCCAGCAGGCTTCGGCGCAGGGTACTGCTGACCTCGATCAGAGCGGCGCCGTCGCGGGCGGTTGCGGCAAATGCGGCGTCAATCAGCGCCTGTGCCGAGGGCGGTGGGCAAAAGACGCGCGGGGCACGGGAGGTCTCCGTCGCGGGAATATGCGCTGCCTGCCAGAAAATCGCCGTCATCCGGGTCACGGCATCGACCGCCGTACCGGGATCGTTGACTCCGGGCGAAAGAGCTTTCGAGGAAATTTCCGACAGGGTGGTCAGGCTGAATTCCGCGTCGACCTCATGGGTGCGGATGGGGCCGATGACGAAGGCGCGGGCGATGTCGTTCATATCCGCCTCGGCGTCGAAGCCTGAAAGCTGGGCCAGAACCGTGCCCTCCAACACAAAACGACCGGGGCGGTGCAGCACATAGATCAATCCATGCCCACCGGCGCAGGCATTGAGAGCCGAGGTGTCGATAAACTGGATATAGCCGGTTTTCGTTGCCCGGAGCGGAATCGTCTTTTCGGGCAGGATCGTCTCCGGGGTCAGAAGATTGGCCCCCAGAGCCGGTTCCTTGCGCAGCGCAGTCAGGCTGCGCCGCGCCTCTTGTTCCGCCAGATCTAGACTGTTGTCGAGGCTGCCGAGCTGGCTCAGATGCTCGATCCAGCGCAACATGGCGATGATGATCACCACCACGAAAAGAATGGTGAGCGCCATGACCACCACCGCCTCATCGTCTCCGTAGAGATGGGTGCGAAACAGGATGATCGAACTGAGCGCAAAGATGAAAGCGCCGATGAAGGCGGAGAGGACAGATTGCGTGGTCGTGTCCTGCAGCAACAGCCGGTGAATGCGCGGCGTGGCGGTGTTGGCGGCGGAGGTATGCGCGCTGACCATGACGTTGAGCGTAAAGGTCGAGACGGCGAGCATCGAGGAGGCGAGGATGGTCAGAACCGGCATCACGGCAGCGGTGTCTATGCGTTGCGCCAGTTCTTCGGGCATATAGCGGCGCAGGATGAGGGTGATCAGTGATACCGCCAGCGACAGGAGCGCATAGAGCGTCACCCGCAACCAGAGCGCATGATAATAGCGCCGGAAGAACAACAGGGGTTTTCGCAGAACGTGGAGCATCTCAGCGCCTTATGACTATGAGCATTCTCTTATGATGGCTCATCGGGGCGGTGGTTCAAGCCGATACCCCGCGGCCCAGAGTTCACAGACGAAAAGCGTGGCTGCTTCGAAACAGCGGTTCGACAGGTCATTGAGCACGGGTTCGTGCCAGCCCGAGAGATCGGCGGCCACGGTGGTCAGGGCAAAGACGGCCTCCATCGGGTCGGGTGGGGTGGACTGCGCCAACAGTGTCTTGAGCGCGTCGTACGGGCTTTTCCGTTCTATCAGAAGACACTGGGTAATCCGTTCTTCGATCTGATCCTGTCCTGTGCTCACTTCCAAAGCCGGTGGTCCGTTTCCTCGTCACTACGAGGGCAAACTATCCAGATTGTTATGGAGCAACCATCCTATTGTCTCATTAGACGAAACAATAAGCGGAGAGATGCGCAGAAGCGCCTCATCGTTGTTTTCTGCAAAAAGGCGCCACGTGTCGTGACGCCCTTGCAGTCATTTGTAATGGGTGCCCGTACGGATCGATCAGCCCTGCGGAATGATCAGCATCTGACCCGGATAGATTTTGTCGGGATCGGAGAGCATCGGCTTGTTGGCCTCGAAAATCTCCATATAGCGGTTGCCATCTCCAAGTGCGGCTTTGGAAATACCCCAAAGCGTGTCGCCCTTTTTCACCTCGTGGAACACCGGATCGGCACCTTCGAGCGTGTCCTCGACGGCGGCGACGCCTTCGACATTGCCCGCGGCCATGATGATCTTTTCCTTCGTGGCCTGATCGCTGACCGTGCCGCCGATCACCACCTTGTCGCCGTCCATAGCCACTTCCACGCCTTCGGCCTCAAGCCCGAGGGCCTTGATCTCGGCCAGAATGGCGTCGGCATCGGTGGCTTCTTCTTTCTTGCCGAAAACCTTCTTGCCCGCATCTTTCACAAAGCTGAACAGTCCCATGTCTCATCTCCTGTCACTGGGTATCTTTAGACTATCCGCCGAATATGACGGAATGGAAACGGGAATTTCGCGGGTTTCTCCCCGCCATCAGGCCCCGTTCGAGAACTGAAGCCTGGCCAGTCGGGCATAGAGCCCATCCTCGGCCACCAGATCGTCATGGGTGCCGGTGGCGACGATCCGGCCATGTTCGAACACCAGAATGCGGTCGGCTTTCTTTACCGTCGCAAGACGGTGGGCGACGATCAGTGTGGTGCGGGTGCGGGCCATGTCCTCGACGGCTTTCTGCACGGCGCGCTCGGATTCCGAGTCGAGTGCGGAGGTTGCCTCGTCCAGAAGCAGGATCGGCGCATCGCGCAGAATGGCGCGGGCGATGGCGACGCGCTGTTTCTGGCCGCCCGAGAGCATGATGCCACGTTCGCCGAGATAAGAGTCATAGCCTTCTGGCAGTCGCATCAGGAATTCGTCCGCAGCGGCGGCTTTGGCGGCGGCGATCACCTCCTCCATGGAGGCGTCGGGGCGGCCGAAGCGGATGTTGTCGGCGGCGGAGGCGGCGAAGATCACCGGATCCTGCGGCACGAGCGCGATATGACGCCGGAAATCGGCGCGGGCCATCTCGGAGATCGGCAGGCCGTCGACGGTAATCACGCCCTCCTGCGGATCGTAGAAACGCTGAAGAAGTTGGATGATCGTCGATTTGCCAGCACCCGAGGGGCCGACAAGCGCCACGGTTTCGCCGGGCCGGATGTCGAAGGACACACCATCGAGCGCCGGGGGCGTGGGGCGGGAGGGATAGAAGAAATGCACGTTCTTGAAAGAGATCGCGCCTTTTGCGGGTAGAGGGTAGGGTTTCGGATCGGCGGGGTCTTTGACCGGATCTTCGGAGGAGAGCAGTTCGACAAGGCGCTCGGTGGCCCCGGCGGCGCGCTGCAATTCGCCCCAGATTTCGGAAAGCGCGCCCGCAGCCCCCGCGACCATGATGGCGTAGATCACGAACTGGACGAGTTCACCGATGGTCATCACCTCGGTGCGCACATCGCGCGCGCCGATCCAGAGCACGCCGACCACGCCGGAGAAGATCAGCGCGATAACGATTACGGTCATCACGGCGCGTGTCTTGATCCTTGTGTGGGCCGCGCCAAAGCTTTTCTCGGTGACGCTGTTGAAGCGCGCGGCCTGTTCGCCTTCGCCGGTGAAGGCCTGCACGGTCTGGGCGGACAAAAGCGCCTCGGAAGCTGTGCCGGAGGAGGATGCGATCCATTCCTGGTTTTCGCGTGACAGTGTGCGCAGACGGCGGCCCAGCACGATGATCGGCACGATCACGACGGGCACGATCAAAAGCACCAGCCCGGTGAGTTTCGCCGAGGTGAAGAGCATCAGGATCAGCCCGCCCACCATGATCAGCGCGTTGCGCAGCGCGACCGAAATAGACGAGCCGATGACGGAAAGGATCAAGGTGGTGTCGGTGGTGATGCGCGACAGCACCTCGCCGGTCATGATGCGCTCGTAGAACGCGGGAGACATGCGGATCATCCGGTCGAACACCGCCTTGCGGATGTCGGCCACTACACGCTCGCCCAATCGGGTCACGAGGTAATAGCGCATCCCGGTGCCAAGCGCCAAAGCGCCCGCAATCAAAAGCGCCGCGCCGAAATACTGATCGAGCAGCACGACACCCGCATTTTGGAACCCGTCGACCACCCGGCGCACGGCGACAGGGAGGATGAGGGAAATGCAGGCGGTGATCACGAGCGCGATAAGTGCGGCGATCATTAGCCCCTTGTAAGGGCGGATGAAGGGCCAGAGCGCCCCCAATGCTCCGATGTGTTTCGATTTTTCGCGGTCAGCGGCATCCGTAAGAGTGCGGTCGGCGGCCATGTCCTGTCCTTGTATAGAAGAGCGCATAAAGGTGCATGACTGATAGAGTGCGCAGCGCTGCGGCGCAACTCCTGCGGGGGTTCTGAGGGATTCCGTGAATTTTTCATGTCAAAATGCGGCCTGAGGGCGTGCTTTCCGGGAACATGGTTGCATCACGGGGCGTGATATGGTGGGTTATGGGCACGCTCCGCCGGATCGTGCCTCAGGGTCTTCTCTGTCATATGAGAGGAGGGGGCCGAGGCGCTCTTTGATGGGTAGCGAACGGCAAGCGCGGAGAAATCGCCCAATTCGGGGTGGTGACTGGTCCGGATGCGCCAAACGCATCGGATCGGAGAACTCACACGAAGTAAGCGGGAGTCCCCCTTATGAAAAACAATAAACTATTTGCGGCCGGTTTTCTGGCCTTGGGCACCATGGCCGGCGGCGCTTTCGCGGCGGATGACTGTGGTGATCTGAAGATCGCCGAGTTCAACTGGGCCTCGGGTGAGCTGATGGCGAATGTCGATGCGATCATCCTCGAAGAGGGGTTCGGTTGTGATGTCGAACTGATCAACGGCGGCACCAACACGCTGTTCGCCTCGATGAACGAGAAAGGCGAGCCGCAGATTGCGCCGGAGCTCTGGACCAATGCGGTGCGTGAGCCTCTGGCGAAAGCGGTGGAAGAGGGCCGCATGATCAAGCTGCTCGACGGGCCGATCACCGGGCTTGGTGAGGGTTGGTGGGTGACAGCGGCGTTCGCGAAGGATCATCCGGAACTCGATACGGTCGAGAAGGTGCTCGAACACCCGGAATATTTTCCCTACGTCGAAGACGACAGCAAAGGCGCCTTCATGGGCTGTCCGTCGGGTTGGGGCTGTCAGCCGGCGAATGCCAACATGTTCCGTGCTTTCGGCATGGATGAAAAAGGCTGGGTTCTGGTCGATCCGGGCTCTGCCGCGGGTCTCGAAGGTGCAATTGCGAAAGCCTCCGAGCGTGACGAATACTGGTTTGGCTACTACTGGAACCCGACGGCCGTGGTCGGCAAGTACAAGCTTGTCTCCCTGCCATTCGAAACCGAATGGGCCGGGTCGGAAAACTGGGACGGCTGCATGGTGAAATCGGTCGATGAATGTGCCGATCCGCAACCGTCGAGCTGGACCAAGTCCGAGGTCTCGACCGTGGTGACCAAGGATGTGCCGGAAATCGCGCCCGAAGGCGTGCTCGATTACCTCAAGGCGCGCGTTTTCCCGGGGGAGGTGATGAACGAGATGCTCGTTTACATGACGGACAATCAGGCCATCGGTGAAGATGCCGCCTATGAGTTCCTCGAAAAGCATGAAGACGTCTGGACCAAATGGGTGACCCCCGAGGTTGCCGAAAAGGTCAAAGGCGCGCTCTGATCCTGTCGAATTTCTGATCATTTCGGGCCTGCGATCCCCTCGCGGGCCCTTCCCTCTATATATAGGAGTGAAAACTTGCTGGAGTTTCTCACCGAATTTCCCTCTCTGGGGCGGAGCGACCTGTCCGCCTTCAAGCAGGGGATTGACGAAGGGTTTCGCACATTTTCCCGCGCTTATGGAGAAGCGCTCGAGGCCTTCTTCAATCCCCTTCTGAAATTCCTCGTCTGGTTCGAGGATGTCCTGATCGACACGCCTTGGCCAATCATTATTCTGGTGATCGCCGCGATCACCTGGTTTGGCGCGCGCAGTTGGAAAATCACCATCGGCGCTGTGCTGTCGCTTTTGCTGATCGGTGTTCTGGGGATGTGGGAAGACACGATGTCCACATTGGCGATGATCACAGTGGCCACGCTGGTTTGTGTTGCTCTGGGCATCCCGATCGGGATTCTTATGTCGCGCTCGGATCGCGCCCAGTCGATCGTGACGCCGATCCTCGATGTGATGCAGACCATCCCGTCTTTTGTCTACCTGATCCCGGTGGTGATGCTTCTGGGCATCGGCAAGGTGCCGGGGCTGATCGCCGTGTGCATCTATGCCATTCCGCCCATCGTGCGTCTGACCAATCTCGGCATTCGTCTCGTCGACAAGGATGTGATGGAGGCGGCCGATGCATTCGGGGCCTCTGCGCGTGAAAAGTTGTTCGGGGTTCAGATTCCGCTCGCTTTGCCGAACATCTTCGCCGGTGTGAACCAGACGATCATGATGGCGCTGTCCATGGTGGTGATCGCCTCGATGATCGGGGTGAAGGGGCTTGGTACGCAGGTGCTGCGCGCCATCGGCAACCAGTATCTTGCGCTGGGCCTGATGAACGGTCTCGCCATTGTGGCGCTGGCGATCATCTTCGACCGGGTCAGCCAGACCTACGGCAAACGTCTGCAAGCCTATCGGGAGACCGGCCATGACTGATACGAACATGACGGATCAAACGGTGCTGGATGAAAGCCCGAATGCGGATGTCAAAGTCTCGATCCGCAATCTCTATAAGATTTTCGGCGACGATCCCGCCGGTGCGTTGGAGCATGTCAAATCCGGGACGACGAAACCGGAACTGATGGACCAGCACAACCATGCGCTGGGCCTCAACAATATCAATCTCGATATTCCCGCCAAAGGAATTCAGGTGATCATGGGCCTTTCCGGGTCGGGCAAGTCCACTCTGATCCGCCACCTCAACCGTCTCATTGAGCCGACCTCGGGCGAGATCTGGATCGACGGGGAGGACGTTCTGGCGATGGACGACAAGCAACTCCGCGATCTGCGCCGGTTCAAGATGTCCATGGTGTTCCAGAAATTCGGCCTTCTGCCGCACCGGACCGTGTTGGAGAATGCGATGTACGGGTTGGAGATTCAGGGCGTCGCCGGGGGTGATGCCGAGGAGCGTGCCCGCAAATGGCTCGACCGTGTCGGGCTTGCGGGCTTCGAGGAGCAATATCCTTCGCAACTCTCCGGCGGTCAGCAACAGCGCGTGGGGTTGGCCCGTGCTCTGGCGACCGATGCGGACATTCTACTGATGGACGAGGCTTTCTCTGCACTCGATCCGCTCATTCGCACCGATATGCAGTCGATCCTGCTCGAATTGCAGGAAGAACTGCACAAGACGATCATCTTCATCACCCACGATCTCGACGAGGCGCTGAACATCGGCGACCGGATCGCGATTTTACGCGATGGGGAGATCGTTCAGTCGGGCGACCCGCAGGACATCATCATGAAACCTGCGGACGCTTACATCACCGACTTCATCCGTGACATTAATCGCGCCAAGGTCGTGCGTCTGCGGTCTATCGCCAAGAAAGGTGAAACGGGGCAGGGGGCGACACTCAAGGGTAATATGTCCATCGAACAGGCTCTGCCTAAGCTTACCCGGTCGCCGGATCGTAAATGTCCGGTGGTCTCGGTGAAGGGCGAGCCTTTGGGGGCCGTGTCGCTCGATGATGCAATCAATGCGCTGAAGCCGCTCGAAAGCGATAGCGATGAGGATGTGCGCTACGCATGAGCGGCGAGTCAGAGTGGAAGTGGCAAAGGGCGGGGAAAACCTCGCCCTTTTTCGTGGGTGATTCATCTCGGTGTCATGCGAGTCGGCAAAAATAGCGGCGAGTCGGGGTGACTCGCGACTGAATCGGATCTGAAACGGGGCGATTCAGGAAAATCACTCGCCTTACGTAGGGGCAGTTTGGACTGATTTGCACCCATAAGGCGAAAAGTGACTCGCTAGGGGCGGTGATTCACCGGGGTGATTCATCGAAATCACGCAGAAACCCCTTTGACGCGGGTTTGAGGCTGCAGAAAAAACATGCGGCATCGCCAATAAAATAAGGGGTTTTGGAAAAAAGTTAGGGTGCCGCGTGCTTTTTTTTCAAAAACCACTTGCGGGTCTTAGCGGTAAGCCATAGAACCCCCTTCACCGGCGGCGCTGAGGCGCACGGCGGGGCGCCAGACGGACT
>NZ_QAOH01000017.1 GCF_003050785.1 Celeribacter persicus | reverse complement strand
AAGGGTCAGGCGCAAAACCTATCGGACCAGAAGACAGGCTCGCGCCGATGTGTTCGATTACATTGAGAGGTTCTACAATCCAACGCGTCGCCACTCGACCATCGGCTATCTAAGCCCTATGACCTTCGAGGAGCGAGCTATGAAAGCTTAAGTTGCCGTCCACGAAACCGGCAGCAGCTCAATAGTCAGCAAACACTACCTGAACATGAAAAAACTGCCGACTATCCGATTACATTGAACGCGCCATTTTTGCTGTCACCCACCCAACAACTCCTCGATGAAATCCTCCTGCCGGTCGAGCGCCACCTCCCATTCCTTCGGCACAGCCGCTTCCCGCTCGAGCGTCTCGGGCTCAGGCTGCCCGCGCCCGGCCTCCATCCCCATCACGCTCATTGTGCGCGCTTCGCGGCGCTGTGATCGATCCCGCACAGGCGCGCGTTCGACTGGTTTCACCGGCTTGTCAGAACTTGCCTCATCACCAGCATCGCCTCCCCAAGGCCCCACACCCTGCACGCTCGGCGGATAGGGGAAGGGCTTGCCCTCCTGTCGTGCCAGCATCTCCTTGAAGAAGGGATCATCGTAATACTTGATCCGGCTCGCCTTGATCGGATGCTGGGGCGAGGCGAGGATGATGACCTCGTCGGGGTCCATGAGGCGCGCTTCGGTCTCGGAGAGGAGCGGCCGCTCTTCCAGCCGCGCTGATGTCGAGGTCGCGCCAAGGAATCCCTTGTTGCGCCCATACATCCGGGTCACCGCCTCGCGGGTGGTGCTGCCGACTGCGGCGGAAACCTCCTTTACGGTGCGCTGGTCACGCGGGGTGATGTAGAGCTTCAGCCCTGCCCCGTTCTCGAGGCTTTCGCGGCCTTCGGGCCCGTAGATCCGGTCGAGCGAAGCCAGCGACTGCGCGATCATAGCGACGCGGCCACCGTAACTCGCCAGCGAATGGATCGCGCGTTCGAGATAGGGCATGGCCCCCATCTGCTGGAATTCGTCGATCATCATCATGACCGGCCAGGGCTCGTCCGGACCCGGTTCGTTGAGGCGGATCGAGGCGATGAGATCGGCAAACATCAGGCGCAGGAGCGGGGCCAGCGTCGCGATGTGATCTTCGGACACCGCGATGTAGAGCGATTGCGGGGTCTTGCGGAAGGTCGAGAAGTCGAAGTCGCTCGCCTTCGTGGCGGAGCGCACCGCCGGATTGTCCCATTGCTTGAGACCGGCGGTCATCAGCGCCTGGATGTTCGAGGTCAGCAGCCGCGACGAAGCTGAGGCCGCGTTGGTCCAGAGCTCGCGCAGGATGTCTTCCTCGGCCTCGTCGGCATAGGTCTTGTACTGGGCGTTCTTGTATTCGCCCCCTGCAACGATCTTGTTTACCTCGCCAAGGTTCGGCGTTCCGCGCTGGATCGCCAGCAGACAGGCGGCGACAAAGATCGACTTGCCGGCCTCGGAGAAGGTGTCGAGTTGCTTGTTGTCCTTGTCGAGGAACAGGTCGGCCAGGATCGAAACCTCGGTAAACCGCTGCGCGAAGCTCGGGGCCTTCGCGATCCGGGCGAGCGGATTGTAGCGATGCGTGGCATTGGCCCAGTCGAAGGGGCTGAACCGATAGACCTCGTCGCCGTTCAGCGCCCGGAGCCGCGCGGTCTTGTCGAAATTCTCGCCCTTCACGTCGAGCACCACGACCGAGCCTGCAAAACTCAGAAGGTTCGGGATCACGAAACCCACACCCTTACCGGCACGAGTCGGCGCCACCATCATCACATGCGGGATGGTCGTCGAGGAGATGAACTCGGCCTTGGAGGTCGGCGCGCCAAGCTTGCCGCAGACAAAGCCCTTGCCGGGCGCCTGTAGCATGTCGTTCTTCTTCAGCTCCGCCTTGGTCTGCCAATGGGCCGAGCCGTAGTCGTCGCGCTCCTTCTTCCAGGTCCAGGCCAGCGCCAGGGCGCCAAGCCCGATGGCCCCGAAGCCGACGGCCCCAAACCCCACCTTGAACGCCTCGGGATGTGCCGCGCGGGTACCGGCGCTCGCCTTCCAGAGCGCCAACATGTCGAAGCTCTGAAACCCGGTTTTCAGGGCTAGGGTCAGGTAGAAGGCGGCAACGATGGTGCCGATGAGGGCACCGCAGATCACGCCGAAGAGAAGCGCGGCCCAGAGGGGGAGTGTCTTGGTCATGGTGGTCATCTCCCCCTCAGAATTCCATCTCGTCGTCGAGACCGCGGTCCCGACTGAGATCGCGGCCCAGCTCCTGCGACTCCTGCTGGCCGCGCAGCCGCGCCACTTCGGTCGCCTTGGCCTGCTGCAATCCGGCGGCGCGGTTGGTGAAGACCTGATCGCGGGTCTCCTCGAAGGTCATCTCAAGGAATTCCTGCGTGACGGTGATCTGGTCGAGCTTGCTCGGCAAGGCCGCATCCAGCACTTCGTAGTTGCCACGCCGAAGCTCGGCCAAGCCCTCCTCACCCAATTCCTTGAAGAGCTCGGATTGCAGAGTCCGCTCGACTGTCTCTTCCTGTTCCTCGCTGAGCTTGCCGTCCCGCAACATGTCAGCGAGGTCCTGCAGGTAGGGATTGGGCGTCCGGTCATCCTCGTCGATAAGGGGCAATGTCGCCTCCTCCTCGTCCGCGAGGGTCCGACCAATCTGGACACCCAGTTCCTTGGCGCGCTCCATCAGGGCGTCCATCACGCCGTCGACCTTTTCCAGCGCGGCATCGAGCTGGTCGTCACTGGCGGTCTCCACGCTGAGACCGTCCTTGGCGAGCACCGCGTTCATGTCCCGCTCGACCCAGT
Source organism: Celeribacter persicus (assembly GCF_003050785.1). GTDB lineage: Bacteria > Pseudomonadota > Alphaproteobacteria > Rhodobacterales > Rhodobacteraceae > Celeribacter > Celeribacter persicus. The sequence continues at coordinate 82,040 of NZ_QAOH01000017.1, read as the reverse complement.
CCTGGGCCATGCCGTAGTTCCGCGTGCCGCCCGCCGAGATGCGCGCCACCAGTTCCTCGCTGTCCATTCCGGCTTCCTCTGCACGCTCGAGCACGTCACGCAGGCCCTCGTCCTTGCCGGACTGCAGCGGGGCAATCAGCACGTCGCTGCCCGCCCCCGGCGGATAGGGTTCTTCGAGCTGCTTGCCAAAGCGCGCCCGCAGGTCCGGGTCCGGCACCATCTGCGACAGGTCCGCGATGATCGGCGCAGCCTTAACCTCGAACGCGGCGCGCTCGGCCGGGTCCAGTTCTTCGGCCTTGAGCCTCAGCGCCTCGATCGTGCGCTCGGAATAGTCGATCGCATCACCGACGGTCTTGATGTCCTTCATGTCTATCTCTCCTTCGGTGAAATTCCACGGCGTGCCGGAGCCGAGACCGTCCGCCATGCCGCGCAGGGCGCGCGCCATGTGGCGTTGGTCCATCCGGTCCAGCAAGTCGGCGAGGTTCTTGTAGTCCTTGGCGAAGCCCACCACCTGCGCCTGCGCGACGGCGGATTCATGGGCCGTCATGACGATCTCGCGCGGCAGACGGGCCTCTTCCTTGGCGCGGTAAATCTCCTCGATCCCGGCGGGCTTCTCGAAGATGCCGCGTTCGAGCCGGGTGGTGGCGTCGAGCATGACGCCATAGCGCTCCGCGATCTCGGCCTGCTTCTCGCGCATCAGCTGCGGCGACATCACCCCCTCGGCCCAGCAGGAGAACCAGGTGCCGGTTTCCACGCCGCGATTGTTCAGGATGATATGGGCATGCTTGTGCGCCCGGTCGTCATGAACCGCGAGGACATAGTCCCATTGGTCGCCGTATTCGCCGCTCTCGAAGAAATGCTCCGTCCAGTCCATCGCGATGTCGCGCACCTGGTCGACCGTCACGTCGGTCGGGAAGGACAGCAGCATGTGCGAGGTGAACCCGAGCTTGGTCGAGCCGCGCCAGGTACCGGCCCAGTCCTCGATGATGTCCTCTTTCTGCTCCTCAGAAAGCACCGCCGCATCGGTCAGCGCGTTGGTCATCGTCGAGTAGGTGTAGACCGCCTTGTCGTTGATGTAGGATATCTGCGCCCCGAGCGAAGCACGCGTCTTGCAGCCCCCTGCCCGGATCCGTTTGAACACCGCCGCCCGGCTCTGACCCGAGGCCGCCTTCAGCGCATTGCGCGCCGACAGGGATCCGACGCGCGCGAAACTCCGCCCCTGCCGACGCCCCGCCAGACGCGCGTCGATCCGCGCCGCGGCCTGGCCCCGGATGCGCTCATCCTCCCAGAGCCGCCCCATGACCGAGGTGTAGAGGGCGAGCGGATCAGCCATTCCTGACAAACCTCAATTCGCGTTCGATCGTGCGCGGGCTGTCCTCCAGAACCGCGCTCACCGTCCCCTGCCCTTCTTCCTTTTGCGGCCAATCCTGATGACGCATCGCCTGCGCCGCATCCTTCATCCGGCCCATCTCACGGCTCATCGACTGCGCCAGATCAAGGAGTTCGATCAGCACCGCGCGATCCGCTTCCGTGACCTCGAGCCGACCGCGATGGAGCGCCTTGGCGAGCACCAATCCGGCGTCGCTCACATCTTTCGCCTGACGCCATGCGGCGCAGAATTCCGAGACCAGATCACGAGGTACATCGAGAAAACCGCAGCGACCGCGCAGCACCGCATTGAGCGCCTGCGACCGGTTGGCATAGCCTCGCGCGCGCCACTCGGCATCGAACGCTGCAAGCTCGGACTGGCTCGCCCGAAAGGCCACCGTCTCGCTTGGATCGCGCACCGCGATGCCCTCGCCCGCCTCCTCTTTCGCGAGCCGGTTCACGTGGCGCGGGGAGATGCCGAATGCCGCCGCCAGCTCCCTCGCGCTCTCGCCCGCCGCAAAGCGCCGCGCGACTTCGATGCGCTCTTCAAGCTTCAGGTTTTTCGCTGGCCTCGGCACGGGTCAGACCCCTCGGACAAAATGTGCAAACATTGGCCATATCCTGCCAACGTCTTCCTTCTCTCCTTCGCTTATACTTCACTAAATCATATTGCGCAATATTACGTTTTGCATATTGTGTCTTTTTGCATGAAATGGGATGCACTCATGACCGCTGCGCAGCGCGACACGGAGCGCCGCCGCCCTCATCGAGGCAAGGCAATCTGGTCAAAAAAATCTTCTGAAACTTGTGCTGGCGCAGCACGCGATGTCAGGCAATCCGAGCGCCCGAGCCGTTCACGGATCGGGCGCCAGAAACACGAAAACTGCCCGCGCGGGATGGCGCGGATCATACCCTCTGAGGGCGGCACGATGCTTCTGAGAGTCGACGTCAGACCCCTGCGGATCCGAAGAGCCGCAGGGGTATCTGGGTCAGTGACCCAGTCCCAGAGTGCGCAGATCGTCGTAGCGGCTGCGGGCGATCAGAGCCTCGGTCTCGAGGCTGTCGAGGGTCTCCGGATGGGCGTCTTCATCAAAGGCGGCGAGGTAGGCATCGAAGGCCATGTCGGCTTGCAGTTCGGCGAGGTCGATGGATTGTTCGAGTGTCATGGTGTGATCCTTTCCGTTGATCGTCGTTGGACGGATCGTGGAAAAGACCGGGGGCATGAGAGCGGGCTGCACCCGGCACGGGGCGCAATGAAATGGAGCACGCCGGGGGCAGGTTTGTTGTGGGCGATGCCCCGCAGCGCTCAAGGCGTCAGCCGTCCAGAAACCTGCCCCCGGCGTTGCCGGCCGCTCGACCCCGGGCTAGCGATCTAAAAGGCCAACAGGTCGACGGAAAGGTGCGCGGCGGCGACCCCGGCGTGCGACGTCGCCCCCCGGACGTATGACTTTGATCTGCGGTTTCCAACCTCGCGACACAGGGTGAGTTCGGCACCCCCGGCAGCTTCACCAAGAATACCCAGGCGCCGGTTGCTCGACCGTCGGAGGGGTGCGCTTGGCTCGCCAAGTGGGCTCCCAGTTTTCCTCTGCTTACTTTCGGCTCACCCTCGGGTTCGCGCGATCCACTCTGTCCCTCAACAGAACGATCAAAGCTGCTTCTGCGATCGATCCAGTCAGACTATCCGCCTCGGTGTCAGCCTCCGAAATATGCGGCGTTCTTCGGACACGGGTTTCGGACCCGAACTGCTGCCATTCCCCGGAACGAGAAAAGGCCAGACCGCCGGAGCGGTCTGGCCCTTGGTTTAGGCGGCGTCTTTCGGGCCCCAGGGGATGACGGCCTGCAGGGACAGATCGTCCTGGTTCGCGGCCTTGCCGAGGTTGGCGTTGAAGCCGTGATCGCGGATGGTCAGCGTGTAATAGTCCGCGCCGGTCTCCTTGTTCTGCTTTTTCCAGATGCCACCACACTCAACCAGCTTGCCGCGGGGGGAGCGGCCGAGGACGCGGTGCGTGGGGGCCATCGGGTTCGAGCTCGCGACGGGTTCGACCGTGATGTCGAGGTCGAAGGTCAGGGTCGAGATGGAGCCGACGCCTTTGGCGGTTTCGATGTCGGCGCTGGTGAATTTGATGCAGTTCGTGGTCATTGCTCTTCTCCTTGTTTGCGTTGCAATGATGGTCACCTTGCAGCTGGCCAAGGCCCGGCGACACCGAAGGCGAAGCGCAGCGGAGAGGGGCAGGCGCCGGTCTTTTTGATCCGCGCGGAATGACCCGCAGGGTCAGGGGAAAAAGATCGGAGACAACCTTTGTGGACGGGACGACAGCTGCGACCAGCATTTCATGCAAAGCAACACATCGGGAGAAGTGCGGTGGCCGCGAAGGAAACCCAGGTAAACAGCCGATGGAACTGCCGGCGGCGGTGTCTTTTCTGCCCTCTCACCCCGAGCCGCAGCCGGACGGGTTCGCGCTTTGCCGAGCCCTGCCTAACGTTTCGCGACCTCACTCATACGTAGCAAGCTGGTTGAGTGCGGTGCCATCTGGCAGAGCGATTTCAAGCTGACCTCCGAGGCATCTGCACCGGGCGCGGGTCATCCCGATTTCGAACGACCCCTCTTCGGCAGCCGAATCCTTTGCGATTTCTTGCATCGCGCTGATCACCAGCCCTCTGCCAGCTTTGGCCAGAGCGATCCGGCGGTCGTCGAAACTCCTTTGCGGTCAATGATGGCAGAACAGCATGTCCGGCAAAGCGAGGAGTAACACCGGCTGATACGGGAAAAAGGGGATCATTGAAGCGACCCGCCCCGCCCCAGCGACCGTTACCGAATGGCCGAGATGAAGCGTTGCCACGACCATGCGACGGCTGGTCGGGCTGGCTCCGGAGGAGACGGCGCGGCCAGCAGCACGTCGCAGGGAGAGGCGGCGTTTCATCTCGGGGAGGGCGGCTGCCTGCAGCCGACCGATTAGGGCGCGGTCCTGACCAAAGGGCAGGAGGGGCCAATGTTCCCCTTGAATGCTTCAACTTAAGGATCAAAAATTACTTCAACGGCAGGACCATTGAGACAGGCGGGACACACTTTGATTGAGCTGAAAATCGAACTTGTTGGCATCAAACCACCCATCTGGCGCCGGATCCTCGTGCCGAATGACATCAGCTTGGACATCCTGCATTCCGTTCTCCAGGGCGCTATGCCTTGGCAAGACTATCATCTGCATGAGTTCGAGATTGGCGAAGACAGGTTCGAGGCCCGCGACGAAAGTGACGACAGCTGGGACCCAAACGATGGCCGGAAGGACGAAAAGAAGTTTGCTCTTGGAGAGCTGGTCAAGAAAGGCAGTCAGTTCACATATACTTATGATTTCGGCGATGGTTGGCGGCATCTCGTCACCGTTGAGAAGATTAGCAAACCAACCGGAAGACCAGATCTGGACTTCCCCGCCTGTGTTGCCGGAGAGCGAGCGTGCCCGCCAGAGGACTGTGGAGGGCCCTACTCATACGAAGAGTTTCTCGACGCGCTGACCGACAAACACCACCCGGAACATCGCGATACAAAGCAATGGGCGGGCGCGTTCGAACCGGAAGTGTTCAGCGTGCAGCAAGCCAATGCTGCCGTTGGTGCGATGTTTGTATGGGCAAAAGAACGCCACAATCGAAAGTGAAACCTGACTCTGGTTTGGCGCAGCGGCTTCGACATGGGCACAAAGCTTCAACTTTTCGATCCGAATGGCCGAGCGTCTTCTCAGCCAATCTAGGGCATCCACGCCCTGCTTTGCTGGTGAGCTTCAGAGCCGACAACCACCAGTCTCTTTGAGAATTTCAGAATTTGTCGATCCTTAACGGACTACTTCACAGGTTTTCACAGAAACAAGTAGCGGCCTCTTTAAAAATATATCATTGTGTCGCACATGAATGGACAAGAACACGAAAAGCTAAAGAGCCTTCTTGAGGCTGTCCCCACGGGGTTCCTCGTGGACTCCGCCTGGCTTGAGCACCACGGGATAGGCCGGCGTTCATCCTACGCCTATGTTCAACGCGGCTGGCTGGAACGCCTTGGCCGCGGCGTCTTCCGCCGCCCCTCACCAAGCAGCGCCACCACGAACACGCTCGACTGGAAGACCTGCCTGCTCTCGCTCCAGCACATCATGCACTACCCTGTCCATATCGGGGGCGCGACGGCATTGGGCCTGCAAGGCTATGCGCACTATCTCTCCCTCGGCGACAAAAGCACGGTTTGGCTCTACGGCTCAAAAATCCCCAACTGGCTCGAAAAACTGCCGCTCAACGCCGAACTCCGCACACGCAGCGTATCGCTGTTCTCCGATCCAGAGTTGGGTGTCAACGACGCGCGAAATAATCTCAACGAGACAGCATCGTCCCTGCCATGGGACTGGAAACTGGTGATGTCCTCGCCGGAACGCGCGATCTTTGAGGCGCTGGACGAGTTGCCGGATCAGGAGAGCTTTCACAACCTCGACATGGTGTTCGAAAGCCTGACGACGTTGCGCCCAAGAACCCTCTCGGCACTGCTCAGAAGTTGCAAGAAGATCAAGGTCAAACGCCTGTTCTTCGTGTTCGCCGACCGCCACGACCATGCCTGGCGCAAGCGACTCGATCCGGAAGAGTTCGACCTCGGCAGCGGGGATCGCGCATTGGTCAAAGGCGGCAAGATACATCCGCGCTACAGGATCATGGTGCCCGAAGAGTTTGTAAGAAAGGAACGTGGTCATGGCGCGTGAAGACTATGCCGCCCAAGTGGCCCTGCTCGTGCGGGTACTTCCATATGTCGCGAAGGAGGAGATATTTGCGCTCAAGGGCGGGACAGCCATCAACCTCTTCTATCGCGACCTTCCGCGGCTCTCAGTCGATATCGATCTGACCTATCTGCCTGTCAAGGACCGCGCCGAAAGCCTCGTCGAGATCAACGACGCGATGAACCGGATTGCCGCTGCCATCGAAGGCGGCATCACCGGCGCCAAAGCGCAGCGCATTGCCGGCGGCGGCGGCGGCGCCACGCGTGCGCTCGCACGCCTCGGCGCAGCCGAAATCAAAATCGAAACCTCCCCCGTTACCCGGGGCGTCGTGCATGATCCGGAACAACGTGAAGTCTCCGAAGCCGTCGAGCAGGAGTTCGGATATGCGACGATGAACATCGTCGCTTTCGAAGATTTGTTCGGCGGTAAGCTACATGCGGCCCTCGATCGCCAGCACCCGCGAGACCTCTACGACGTCAAGCTCCTCTACGAGAATGAAGGGTTTACCGACGAGTTGTTCCGTACTTTTCTGATCTACGTTGCGAGTTCACCCCGCCCGCCGCACGAACTTCTGAACCCAAACCTGATCGATCTGGATCAGCCCTATGCCCGGGAATTCGAGGGCATGACGAAGGGAGCGGTCGACCTTGCGGAATTGGTCTCAACGCGCGACCGCCTGATCGGTGATATCCAATCCCGCTTGGATGAGAGCGCGAAGAGGTTTCTGAGAACCCTGCATGAAGGCGACCCCGACTTCGACGCGATCGACCGCCCTCAAGCGGCCGAGCTTCCGGCGGTCAGATGGAAGCTCATCAACGTGAACAAGCTGAAAGCAGAAAACCCGGAGAAGCACGCCGTCCAAGGGGAAGAGCTGGAGAAGCTCCTCGGCTGAAGATGGATCAGAGATGACTGATTTCGAGAACGACCCCGACTACGAAGAATGCTTGGTCACGTTTTTTGATGTGCTCGGCTTTCCAACAAGTCTGCGGGCCGCCCCAGTTTCGAGGCGGCCACTTCCAGAGCGTCAATCTTGTCTTCGCGCGACAACGAAAAATAGGTTTGGTTTTCTGTCATTGCGACGACGCAAGCGCGCTAAGTTCCTTGGCCATCCAGGTTGGCGCACCGGCACGAAGGCTCAGAAGCTCGCGCTGCTCCTCTTCGTTCAATGTCGCCTTGATACGCCTCAAAGCCTGCGCAGCTTCGGTTTTGCCGAAATATGCAAGCGCCCGAAAAGCGTGGCCGGCACGACTGTTGGGTGCACGAAGCTGCCAGCTCGGCACATGTTTAAGCTCGACGCTTTGCGCTCCGAGTTTCAGATGACGGCTCGGCCCGGAAGTCCAATAGACTTGACGGGATGGATTCTGTGTCGAAATACCGAGCAGGTTCGCTGCCGACGCCCCGCTTTGCGACACACGCTCACCGGTTGATTTCGCAATGTGCTCAACCACGGCCTGAACCGAGGGTGCCCGGCTCCCGAAGCGGGTTTTCACGGGCAGTGCGAACAATCCGCGTCTCACACGCAGAAGCTCCCCACGTCGAACCAAACGCGACAGCGCCTGGTCGACCGCGGCACGCTCTCCGAGGTGCAACAACTCCCGCGCCGACAGGGTCGCCCCCTCCGGCAGCGCTTCAGCATAGGCCTTGATCGCTTGAGATGTGGTTTGCATGCTCGCCTCCATGTGTCAGATATATAGCTTAGTTTCTGACGGTTTTCAAGCTGAAGCTTCCGTGGGTCAGTCTCGCTTAGGACCAGATCGCACTATTGGGACACCTTCCCCGAGCCTCTGAGGCACAAGGAGGAGATTCATGACGACGGCAAATCATGACCAATTGGGTTCGCGTTGTAAGGCCCATATCGACCAAGCGACAAGAACGGCCCAAACCAGCCATGGCCGCTGTCGTCAATCGCTGCGCTGCAGCTTCACCAGACCGGACTTTCACTGCAGATGCATGATCTCGGTGCCATCGACCTCACAGCTTGCAGCAAAGCCTGCCGTTCGGCCAACGGCCGTGAAGGTCTGCTTCCCACCCGTTAGCAGACTTTAGGAGGCGCTTGTACACAAAAACGCACACTGGACGCCGTAACACCTTGATAGCGAATCAAAATCGCTCCTTGGGTTTAATTCAAGACCGACGCGATTGCCGAACGGAGTGGCCGAACCCGGGGGGCTGACATCCAACGTCTACACCCTCTGCTGCCATCATTTCCTACCCGACAGTCACACCAAAGATTGTGCCGACTGCCGCTGTCGCGGCCATCGCGAGGGCGCCCCAGAGCGTGACCCTGGCGGCCCCTCGCGCGACGCCAGCGCCGCCCGCCGAGGCGCCCAGTCCACCGAGAACCGCGAGGCCAATGATCGTCGATGCTGCCACCAAGAGCGCGATCAACGTTTCCGGCACGAGCAGCACCACGATCAGTGGAAGCACCGCGCCGACGGCAAAAGTCAGCGCCGAAACCAATGCCGCCTGGACCGGGCGGGCCGTCACGGTCTCGGAAATGCCCAGCTCGTCGCGCGCATGCGACCCAAGCGCGTCTCGCTCGGTCAGTTGAACCGCGACCTTCTCGGCCAGATCCCGATCAAGACCTCGATCGACATAGATCAGGGTTAGTTCCTCAAGCTCAGCCTCCGGTGTTTCCTCAAGTTCGCGCGTTTCGCGCGCAAGGTCGGCTTGCTCGGCGTCGGTCTGGGAACTGACTGACACGTACTCGCCTGCAGCCATCGACATCGCACCGGCCACGAGCCCGGCCAACCCCGCGATCAGGACCTCGGGCTTTTCGGACCCCGCTGCGGCGACGCCGACGATAAGGCTCGCGGTCGAGACGAGACCGTCATTGGCCCCAAGTACGGCCGCCCGCAGCCAGCCGATGCGGTGCACCATGTGGATTTCGGAATGCGAGAGACGGCTCATGGCGTGGCTCCTTGAACAATGTCGGCTTGCCCTGACGTTGCGGGCTGTGGTTTGGCCATAGCAGGCTCATGCGGCACAATGCGCAGCGCCCGCAGGGCGTTGAGGATCACGGCGACGTCTATCACCTCCTGTAGAAGCGCTCCCTGCACAGGGGTGAGGTAGCCGAAGGCGGCGGCAATCATGCCAAGAACCGAAAGGCCGATCCCGGCGACAACACTTTCGACGGCGATCCGCCGGGACGCGCGGGCGATCTCGATGCCGGGCCCAAGCCGGTCGATCCGGTCGACAAGCAGCACCACGTCAGCGGCCTCGGCGGAGGCAGCGGCGCCCCGAGCACCCATGGCCACACCGACATCGGCTGCCGCGAGTGCCGGCGCGTCGTTCACGCCGTCGCCCACCATCATGACGGGTCCGTGCTTGCGCTCTGTGAGAACAAGGAGAACTTTCTGATCCGGCGTCAGCCCGGCGCGCAGACCGTCGAGACCCAGCCCCTCGGTCACGCGCTCGGCCACATCTGCGCGGTCGCCTGTGGCCAACAGTATACGCCCGATACCCTCGCGGCGCAGACCTTCCAGCATGACGCCCGCGCCCTCGCGCAATGGGTCGGACATCACCAGATGCCCGACCATGTGTCCATCGACCGCTACGGCGACAAGGACCGATCCGGCGCTCTTGGCGGTGGCGGGGTGATCGCCCGTCATCCGCCCAACCCGGGACGCCACGAAACCGTCGCCGCCGACGATCACGCTGCGGCCCTCGACATGGCCCACGACCCCTTCCCCCGGAAACTCGGCAACCTCGGACGGCACGGGCAGCGTTAAGCCCTGCGCCTTCGCGGCGGCGACGACGGCCTGTGCCACTGGGTGCTTGGAGGCCTGATCGAGGGATGCCGCAAAGAGCAGGATGTCGTCCTCGTCCATGCCATCCGCACTATTTATCGACACGATCTTCGGGCGGCCATCCGTCAGCGTTCCGGTTTTGTCGAGGATGAGCGTGCGGATCCGCGCCATCGTTTCGAGTGGCCCCGCGCCCTTGATCAGCACGCCGAAATGCGCGGCTCGCGACAGGCCCGCGACCAGCGCCACAGGAACGGCGAGGATCAGCGGACAGGGCGTCGCCACGACCAGAACGGCGACGGCCCGGATGGGGTCGCCGGTGAACCACCAGGCAGCGAAGGCTATGGTCACGGTGACGGCCAGGAATCCCAGAGACCATCGGTCGGCCAGCCGTGACATCGGTGCCTTGGACGCCTGCGCCTCCTCGACCAGTCTGACGATTCCGGCATAGGTGCTGTCCTTGGCCTCGCGGGTCGCCGTGACGTCGAAAGCCTCGCCTGCATTGGTAGAGCCGCTCATGGCCTCGGCCCCGCGTGCAAGCCGCACCGGTAGCGACTCGCCGGTCAGCGCCGAAGTATCGACAAAGGCCGCGTCAGAGGCCACCGTGCCGTCCACCGGCACCACGTCGCCCTGACGGATCAGCAGCCGATCGCCGGGAGCGATTTCCTCAAGCGGTATATCTTCGAGGCCGCCATTGCGATGCCGTGTCGCTGTCCGCGGAACTCGGGACAACAGGTCGTGCATCTCGTGCCGGGCGCGGCCTTCTGCGAAGCTTTCGAGGAAGGTGCCACCGGAATACATCACCGCGACGACCGCCGCGGCGAGAGTCTCACCGAAGACGAGCGCGGCAGTCATCGACAGCGCTGCGACGATATCGAGGCCCACCTCGCCGCGTCCAATGCTGCGCAGGATCTCGACTGTGAGCGCGGCAAGGGCTGGAACAACCCCGGCGAACCAGACGATGTTCGCGATGTCGCGCCTGCCAGCGAAATAGAATGCAAGACCCGCGATCAGACCAATCACGGCCAGAAGCAGAATTGCGGTCTTGAAGCGATCGGTGCGGGTCTGGTCCATTCGGCTTATCTCCCCTCTGCTGGGGTCATCGCCGCTGGCTCTTCGGAAAAAAGTCGTCCGACTCCTACGCCCCTCGCGCTCCCTGCATCATCGCGCAGGAGGAACAGGGCGTCGAGCCCTTGTTTTCTTGCGAGTTTCGCTCCTTTGTCGAGACCGAGCACCATAAGCACCGTTGCCCAGGCATCGGCCTCGGCACAGCTGCGGGCAACGACGGTGACGGAGGCAGGCGACGCGATCAGCGGCGCGCCGCGTCTCGGATCCATTGTGTGCGAGAGACGGCGACCCTGCACCTCGACCCAGTGGCGGTAGTCGCCCGAGGTCGCGACGGCCGCGTCCTGCAGCGCGAGGATTGAATGCGGCCTTCGGCGCTCGGAGTCCGGCGCCTCGACCGCGATGGTCCAGGCCTCGCCGTCTGGCCGCACACCCATCGCCCGCATCTCGCCGTCAATCCCTATGAGTCCGGCGGAAATCCCATGATCGCGCAGGGTCTCGGCCAGGCGGTCGACGCCATAACCCTTGGCGATACCGTTGAGGTCGAGCGCGACGGGCGCGGTCTTGCGAACGTGGTCGCCGTCGAACTCCAGGACTTCATGCGCCGGGCAACGAGGGTTTTTCATCGCTGCGCGGATGCCATCCGGCGTGACGTCTCCTGGCCCGAAGCCCCAAGCTTTAACCGCGTCGCCCATGCCGATATCGAAGGCCCCGCCGGAGGCGCGCCCGATCTCCAGGCCGAGGCGTATCACCTCGCGCAATCGCGCGGGAACAGCGATCCATTCGCCGACCGGCGCCGCATTGAGCCGCATCAGGTGGCTATCGGGTTTCCAGGTGGACATCTGTGCGTCCACCTCATCGACAGCCGCCTGAAGCGCCACGCGGACCGTGGCCGGGTCGAAGTCCGGTTCCGCGAAGAACAGCGTGGACCAGCGTGTGCCCATGGTCGGTCCGTTCAGCGCGACCTTCACCAGCTCAGTAGACATCTTCGACATACCGCCCCTCCGCCTTCAGGACTGCCGGCGTGAGCCCGGCCGGCGCGAGGATCTCGGCCAGCGTATCGGCCACGCCCGCCGCCATTTCACGACCGCCGCAGACCATCACGCGCGCCCCGTCACGGATCAGTCTGGTGACCTGGGCCGCGTCGTCCCGCAACGCGTCCTGCACGTAGTGCGGATGCTCCACCCGCGAGACCGCCATGACCAGACGCACCAGGCGTTCCTCATCCTGCCAGGCGGGCAGTTCCTCGCCGTAGAAGAAATCGCTTTTGGGATGCCGCATCCCGAAGAAGAGGTGGATGGGCCTGCGGCGCGTGTTGCCGCGCACAAAACCCGCGAGCGGCCCGATGCCGGTCCCCGCGCCGATCAGGATCAGCGGTGCCCGGCTCGGCCCCGGACGGAAGCCAGGGTTGCGGCGGAGGAAGGCGGTGACCGTATCGCCCGGCTCCAGGGCCGTGAGCTGACCCGAGCAGAGACCGCCGGGGTGCTTTTTCACGACGATCTCGATGAAGCCGTCGCAGCGCGCGGAGGCGAGCGAATAGAGCCGCGGGACGGCGCTTCCTTCCGGCAGGACGCCGATCAGGTCACCGGCCTCGAACCGCGCGAAGCCCGCCCCGACCAGCCGCTGCCAGAGCGTGACGCGCGGAAGCGCGAAGCGGAGGATCGCGGTCGGGGCCTGCACCTCGGCGCCGTAGTCGCGGCGCGAGACGAGGGTCAACGTTTCAGTTTTCGGCAAGACGGGCTGGTGCGACAGCTCGAGGTCGATCCTGAGAGCGTCGCCCAGTGCGCGGCCCCAGCGGGCGAAATCCTGCGGCGATTGGCGGTCGACGGTTTCGAGCGGAAGAAGCTCGGGCCAGCCCTTCGCCTGCGCCGCTGCTGCGACGTCCTTGGCGAAGGCGCAAAAGGCTGGAAAGCTGCGGTCGCCGAAGCCAAGCACCGCAATGGGCATGTCTGGCACCCGATCGAACGCGTTCAGCCGATCGAGAAAGCCCTTCGCTGAGGCGGGCGCCGCCCCGTCGCCGTAAGTCGCGGCGAGCAGGATGATCCGCTCGGCCCTCGTGTAGCGCTCTGGCGCAAAGCCCGACATCGGGCCGACATGGACGCTCTGCCCGGCTTGCGTCAGCGCGGCATGAAGCGTCGCGGCAAAGCCCCAGGTGCTTCCCCCCTCGCTGCCGACGAGCAGGATCGTCCCGGCGCGGCCTGCGGGCTGGTTGCCCCGGATGCGCGGCCGCGCGCGCCGCCCGGCGAGCCAGATCAGGACGCCGGTAGCGCCCATCGCGGGCACGCCGAGCGCCATGAGCCCGAGCACGAGACCGAGCACCGCCGCACCCTGTCCGGTGTGCAGCATGTAGATCGTCTCGGAGACGCGCTCCCATCCGGTCAGGTCGGCCCAGGCCAGGAGGGCACCGTCGCCCTGATCGAGATATCCGGTGCCCCGGTCGGTCTTGAGCGTGAAGACATCCGTGGTGTCCCCGGGATAGGGAAAGCTCAGCTCGCGCAGGTCTGCGACTGGTATTTCGCTCAGACCGGCAAGGCGGTCGAGCGCAACGCCCGTCTCATTGCTCACCTCGGCCGGAAAGGCCGGCGGGGCTCCGCCATCGGGAAGCAGGTCGAAGGTCGACGCCGTCATCCACAAAGCCGTAGTCGAGGAAAGCAGAAGGCCAACCACGGCGATCCGGGCGATTTCGACGTGAAGACGACCAGCGAGCGGTCCGCGCAGAGGCGCAAACCAGTGCCGCCATCCGCCCGTCCGGCGCGCGACCAGTGCCGCTCCGGAAAGGGAGAGGACCAGCATCGCGGCCGCCCCTGCAGCCATGGCGATGCGCCCGCCGTCGCCCAGAAACAACGAGCGATGCAGGTTGGTAATCCAGCGTTCAACTTGATTGGGATCAGCCGAGGCCACGCCCTCACCCGTGGCGGGGTCGATCACGGCGGCGCCCGGCGTGCCTTGATCGAACCAGTAGGCGGTGATCTGTCCCGATGGCGACCGGCGGATCTGCTCGACGCCCGGATAGACCAACTGGATGCGATCCGCGAGAGTGGCGACCGTCAGTTCGGTCTCTGCCTGTGGCGCGGCAAGCCGCTCGGCCGCAGGAAAGACAGACAGCGCCGCGCCACTCAAGCTGAGGATGGTGACGAGCACGAGGGCCAGCAGACCCGGCCAGCGATGGAGTGCACGGATCATGGCCCTCACTCCTCACATGTCGTAGGCGAAGCTGGCGACGTAGCGGCGCCCGGGCACAGAAGTCCCCGCACCGTCGGTCGTGAGTGGCACCGCCACCTCGTTCGGACTGTCGCGCATATCCTCGACGGCTGCGTCGATGTGAAGCGTGTACCCCGCATCGAACAGCGCATCGGCGAGGTCGAGAGTGATCTCCAGCGTGCGGCCCGCGCCAATGCTGGCGCCGGTGATGCCGTTCACTTGCGCGGTGTCGCCACCCGTGGCGCGGTACCAGTCGGTCAGATGCTCGTAGTATTTGGACTTGCCGCCAGCCATCCAGAGACTGCCGACATAGGCTCCAGAGGTATCTGTGACGTAGAGCGCAAGATAGGCGCCGTCGCCGCCGTAATTATTGAGCGTTGCGGTCAGTGTCACCGGCCGCGCCATGGCGAGGCTGGGGAGCGTTAGCGCGGTGGTGAGAGCGAGCGTTGCGAGAAGCGATTTCATCGGATGTATCCTTATTCGGAGAGGGGCTGCGGAGTGGTTCAGTTCACCTGAACCTGCGGCGGGGCACCGTTCCCGAAAAGGCCGTTCTTCGGCGGTGCGACGGTGCCCGCGGGCGCGGGATTGCGGGCGCCACCGCGACAGTCATCATCGTCATCGTCATCATCGTCATCGTCATCATCGTCATCGTCATCGTCGTCATCGTCATCGTCGTCGCAGTCGTCGTCATCATCGTCGCCATAGCGGCTCCGCGAGCCGTTACGGTAGCGGTCATCGTCATCGTCGTCGTCGCTTGCAAGAATGAGCGGCATCGCTTGCGCGCGCTCTTCGAAGAACGCAGTGAACGGCCGAAGGCCGCCGTCGGGCGCCTGCATCGCGCTCCAGGCAGGGACGCCGATCGCTGTCGTCAACGCGGTTGTGGCGGCGAGAAATGTCAGGGTCTTTTTCATGGCAGGGTCTCCTTTCGTCTGCTGAGGACAATCTGGAGAGCCGACCTGAGGGTTTCCTGACAGCGCGGCAGTTTCCGCTTCAGCTTGCTGTCAGGAAAGAAAAAGACCCCGCCGATCAGGGCGGGGCCAGGTTCGGCCGATGGGACGATCGACCTTGGGGGACTCCTCCGGTCAGGCGATGTCGCCCGGCTCGGGCGCACGTTTGGTACCGGTGACCATGGACCGCGCAAGGTTTTCGCGATGCCGGAACGAGGTCAGAACCACGCCGCCTATATGTACCGCGATCAGCAGAAGCATCAGGTTGGCAAGGGTTTCGTGCACCTCCCCCACTGCGCTTTCACCGCCTTCACCATATTCTGAGCGTTCGTCGCCATCCTCGTCGGCCCAGGCTGTCGCCACGATCTGCGGAACATCGGGCAGCATCGCCATGCGGGTCTCATCCTCCATCAGCCACCCCGTGAAAGCGGTTCCCGACAGGGCGATCAGCAGTGCTACGACCATCACAGCACCTGCGGGATTGTGGCCCAGATAGCGGCGCTCACGACCACCTACCATGTCGCTGAGATACCGGACTGTCGCCGACGGCCCTTTAAGAAACTGGGAAAAGCGGGCATAGCGGCTTCCGACAAATCCCCAGATCAGACGGAAGGCCACCAGCCCGGCAACGACGTATCCCGCCACCTCATGGACCGTCGAGAGCTCTTCGGCGCTCAGGTATGCCACCACGAAGGCCACCACGAGCCCCCAGTGGAAAATCCGCACCAGCGGGTCCCAGACGCGGACCGGACCATCGGCATCATGTCTTCCGGCCTCGCCTTCGGTCGCATAGGTTTCAGTCATCGTCGTCATCCTCGTACTCGAATTCAATGATTTGCAGATTCGACGGGTGCACCGTCACCTCGATCCGGCGGCCCTCGGCGTCGCGGCCGTCAATTTCATAGCAGCCGTCGTCGATCTTGATGCGCCGCACGGTCCAGCCGTTCTCTTCGGCCAGTCGAGTGACGGCATCGCGCGGTTGCCAATCGGCCATCGGCACAAAGCAATCATCGTCCGCCAGTGCGGAGCCGGCCGGGAACACCGCGAGAAAGCCGAGAATTGTCAATGTCTTCTTCATAGGCCAAACTCCTCATGGGGCGCGTCTCGTTGCAAGGTATGCGCCACGAAGCTGACAGCAGGCTGAAGAAGTTCATCCGCGCGCGTAAGCTTTGCGTCAGCCGTAGCCGCCAAAAGAAGGTTAGGGACAAAAGGAAAGAACAAATATGCGCATCCTGCTGATCGAGGACGACACGGTTCTGGGAGCCGCAGTGCGCGACCAGATTGCCGCCGATGGCCAATCGGTGGACTGGGTCACGCGCCTCGATACGGCCGGCGATGCGGTGAGGGTCACGTCCTATGACCTGATGCTCCTGGATCTGATGCTTCCGGATGGCCGGGGCATCGGGTTCCTCAAAGGCCTGCGCGCGCGGGGAGATGTGACCCCGGTCATCATCCTGACCGCGCTCGACCAGGTCTCGGATCGGATCGAAGGGCTGAACGTGGGCGCCGACGATTACCTCGTGAAGCCCTTCGACCTTGCCGAGCTGTCTGCCCGGATCGGCTCTGTCGCCCGGCGTTACAGCGGCAACCCGAATCCCATCCTCACCCATGGGTCATTGGACATCGACCTTGCTGCACGCAGTGTTCACCGCGACGGCAAGCCCGTTGCGCTGACGGCCCGCGAATGGGCGCTGTTCGACGCCTTCCTCGCCCGGCCCGGTCAGCTGCTGTCAAAGGCGCAACTGGAGGAGAGGCTCTACGCCTTTGACGCCGAGGTGGAGAGCAACACGATCGAGGTCCATGTCAGCCGCCTGCGCAAAAAGCTCGGGAGCGAGGTCATTGAGACCGAGCGCGGCATGGGCTACCGCCTGGGCAAACCATGAGGTGGCCCGCGAGCCTCATGGCGCGGCTGGCCCTGTCGGTCGGCCTTGTGCTGACGGTACTTTGGCTGCTCGCTGCGAGCGTCACCGGCGTGATTGTCCGGGGCGAGATGGACGAAGTCTTCGACAGTGCCCTGCGCGAGACCGCTGAGCGGATCCTGCCGCTGGCCGTGACCGACATTGTCGGACGGGAAGATGAGGGGGTAACGCAACGGCTCGCCCCGATCCGGGAACACGACGAGTTCTTTACGTATCTCGTCCGCGATGCCGAAGGGCGCGTCCTGCTGCAATCCCATGCGGCGGACCCCGCTGTGTTTCCGCCCTATGACGGGCCGGGGTTTCGGCAGACCGCCACCCATCGCCTCTACGGTGACGCAGCGCTTCAAGGGACGATCCGCATCACTGTGGCCGAACCGCTGGCACATCGTGCGTCGACCGCGCGTGAAATCCAGATGGGCCTTAGTCTGCCGCTGCTGATCGTCCTGCCGGTCGCCTTGACTGCGATCATCCTTGCTGTCCGTTTCAGCCTCGACCCGTTGCGCCGGTTCCGGGTGCGGCTGGAGTCGCGCGGCGCGCGCGACCTTTCAGAGGTTCCCGCTGACGATCTGCCAAGGGAGATCGGGCCACTGGCCGACACGCTGAACAGCCTGCTGGGCAGGTTGCGCGATGCGTTCGAGGCCGAGCGCAGCTTTGCTGCGAATGCCGCGCACGAGCTTCGAACGCCGCTCGCGGGTGCCATTGCGCAGGCGCAGCGGCTCCGCTCGGAGACGCGCGACCCGGCCATTGACGCCCGGGCGGCCGATATCGAGGCGTCCCTAAAGCGGCTGACGCGGCTTTCCGAACGGCTCATGCAACTTGCGCGGGCCGAAGGCGGGCGCCTTCGGATGGACCAAAGCGCGGATCTTCGCTCCGTCGTGCGGATTGTGGTGGACGATATCGGACGCGCGGGCACGCCGGGCCGCATCGTGCTGACACTGCCGGAAACGGCCGTCATGTCGGACATTGACCCCGACGCCTTCGCCATCCTCTGCCGGAATCTCCTGGAAAATGCCCTTCGCCATGGCGAGGAAAATGCTCCGGTTGACATGACGCTGACGGCGGAGGGGCGGCTTGTCGTCGCGAATGATGGTCCTGTTCTCTCCCGTGACACCCTTGACCGCCTCACCGCCCGTTTTGAGCGTGCAAGTGCAAGCACCGACGGCAGTGGGCTGGGCCTCGCCATCGTCGCCGCCATCGCGAACCGGATCGGTAGTCCGCTCAGCTTGGCATCTCCGCGTCCGGGCAGGTCTTCCGGTTTCGAGGCCTCCATCAAGCTACCGGCAGCCCCCGCCGGAGACCTCGCGCAAGGCATGATGCAAAGGGAGTGACAATTCGAGGAGCATCAGCACCTTCGCGCTTGCTGGCATGTTACCGCATAATCGCTCATCATCAGTACGATCGCCGAGCCATGCAGCAACGAGGCCGGTGCTTTGGCCACCCAAGCCCCAGAACCGCTTAATCAAAAGACTTTCCGCCGCCCACGCAACACAATGCCGATTTGCGCGATCGAAGCATCTACACAAACTGCCCTTCGACGTCCGTCGAAATACTGAATACTCGCTTAAATCGACACTATCCATCACGAGTTAGATGCAAAGATCGTTTTCGCATGACCGCTTCCACCGGCTTTCAGACGTCGGTTCAAATCGCCGCGTTGGTCAATCCAGGCTCCGGTCAGCCTTGCGACCGCGCAGAAAAATTCGCGGTGCAACGCAATCTGAATGTCAGCTCTCAATGAAGCTGCCGCGTCGCATCGCGGTTGCAGCGAACTTCCGGAATCCGCCGACAACGACGAGGAGGGAATACCCTGTCGCCAATAGATGCATGAGGCTTCGTTTGGAAATCCTGAAACGATTATCACATTGTAATCGTGCGGCTTTCTTGGCCCGCGGATGAATCGGTGCACCGCAAATGAAACGATAAGCAGAACGGCGGACTTCACCCTCTGCATCGGCAGCTGGTTACCCGAAATCGACTTGTGGTGCTTCGTCGACAACCCCCGCATCCGCCAACTGCTCCCGATCCGGAAGATCGCGAAGGCTCTCTAACCCGAACGCCACGAGAAACTGCTCGGTCGTCACAAAGGTGTAGGGAGCCCCTCGCCGGGGCGACCTTGGCCCGGTCTGTCACTTAGCACTTAAAGATGATAATCTGATCTTCCTTATTTCAATGACTTAGCTTTGCCCCTAAATGTGAGAATTGGCACTTAAATTAATAATGGAGACTGGACTTTAGCCCTTAATTCGATAATTGTGGCTCCGATTTTGTCGGGTTCTCATTGTGACCGAACCACTTCTATACGAGATAGACGACGCCGTGTGGGCAGAAGCCTGTCGCCGTGCGGCTGCGATCCGCAGATTCCTGGAATCCAGTTCCGGTGAGTCAACAGTGGCCGCTATTGCCGATCTTGCCTCCGAACTGCAGGTCAGCCAAGCGACGACCTACCGTTTGCTGAGGCGGTTTCGGGCGGACGGAACTGTCATGTCGCTCGTTGAGACCAAGCGCGGACGCCCGACGGGCCATCGCGCTTTGGATGCTCGGCGCGAGGAGATCATCGAGAAGGCAATCCGCACGTACTATCTGAAACCGACCCGGCCACCGGTCTCGCAGCTGGTGCGGGACATTGAAACGGATTGCGCTTCGGCAGGATTGAAGTCGCCGCATCGCCGAACGATCGAGCGGCGGCTGGGCGACCTGGACCTGCGCCACCGGGCGCAGCGTCGGGGCGAAACGCGGACCGTAAAAGCAACGACGGCGGTCCCGGGAACACTGAGCACCTCCCGACCCCTCGAGATTGTTCAGATCGATCACACGAAGGCCGACATCTTTGTCGTCGATGAGGAAACCCGCGAACCAATCGGACGACCGTGGCTGACCCTGGCCATGGATGTCTTTAGCCGTATGGTGACGGGCTTCTACTTGACCATGGATGCGCCATCCCGGCTTTCGACGAGCCTATGCCTGCTGCATTCGGTCTATGACAAGACGGCCTGGCTCAAAGCGCGCGAGATCGAAGAGCCCTGGCCCGTGGCCGGCCTTCCCGACCGGGTGCATGTGGACAATGGCGCGGATTTCCGGAGTCGCGCGTTCAAACGTGGCTGCGAGAATGCAGGCATTGCGATCGACTGGCGACCGCCGGGTACGCCGCGCTTCGGCGGACATATCGAGCGTTTGATCGGCACCCAGATGGGACGGCTGCACCTGTTGCCCGGTACGACCTTCAGCAACGCTCAGGACCTCGCGGAGTATGATTCAAGAAAACATGCGGCGCTGACCCTGCGCGAGTTGGAGCGCTATATCGCCCTCGACATTGTCGGGTCCTATCATCAATCCATCCACAGCTCGCTGAGCCGCCCTCCCCTCGCCGTCTGGTGGGACCATGAAGGCGAGATCCCTCTGCGGCTGCCTGAGGATCGATTGCAGTTCTGGGTCTCTTTCCTGCCGGAGCAGGAACGGACCTTGCGTCCAACCGGCATTCACCTGTTCGATCTGCGCTACTGGTCAGCCGCACTCAGCGCCGATGTCGGCCGGACTGAGCGGCGGCTTCTCGTGAAGTATGATCCGCGTGATATGTCGCGTGTGTTCGTGCGGCGGCCCTCAGGCAACTTCGTCGAAGCCCGCTACGCGGACCTGACCCTGGCACCCATTTCCCTGCACGAGGCTTTGACGGCGCGTCGCACCCTGCGTGAGAAAGGGCGGCGTGAAGTCGATAGCCGCGCGGTTGTGAGGACCGCACTCGAACAGCGGAAGTTGGTTGATGAGGCCGTAAACAGAACCGCTGCCGTGCGGCGCGGCAAAGCTCAGCCGAGGCGTGCCGACGACCTCCGGGATACGGGCACGCTCCGTGGTGTCGACTCCAGCAAACCGGTGCCTTTTGTTGAGGACACCGAATGAGCTGGAGCCATAATGACGAACGATCACCCTCATCTTACCGCCGACGCGGCAGCCCTGCTGTCTGAACCCCAGGCGGGACGCATTCGCGCCATCAGGTCCCGCCGTTGGGTTCTCTACCCTCGCGCAAAGCAAGCCCTCGATCGCCTCGAGGCGCTCCTTGATCATCCGAGAGGTTCCCGCATGCCGTCTGTCGCGATCTATGGCGACAGCGGGATGGGCAAGACCATGATCATGCAACGCTTCCGCGATCAGCATCCGCCACATCTTGATCGCCGTACCGGGATTCTGAAGACACCGGTCCTGGCCATGGAAATGGTTAGCCGCCCCGGCGAGCGGCGCTTCTATGGTGAACTGCTTTCCCTCCTCGGCGCACCCCAGGCACCGCGGGCCGATATTGCTCAGATGGAACAGGCGACGCTGCGGATTATGAAGGCAATCGGCACCCAGGTTCTGGTCATCGACGAGGTCCACAACATCCTCGCCGGGACCTATCGAGAGCAACGTATCGTGCTCAACATGCTGCGCTTTCTCAGCAATCGGCTCCAAATCTCACTGGTCTGCTTCGGCGTGAACGACGCCCGGGAAGCCATCGGCGGTGACGTTCAACTTGCGCGACGCTTCGAGCAACTCACCCTGAACCGTTGGGCCGCCAACGAAGACTTCGAGACGCTGATCGCGTCGATCCTGCGCAATACGCCATTGCGGCGACCCTCTGTGCTGACGCCGAAATCCCTGCGGCGCATTCTGCAGATTACGGACGGTATCACGGCGAACATCTTCCAGATGCTGGGCAGTCTTGCGATCGAGGCTATCGAGAGCGGGACCGAACACATCACCGACGGCGCCGTCGAGGCTTGGGTGCCTGCATTTGATGCCGAAGCGGTCTTCGCATGACGGGACCCCTGCCCGTCACCTTGCCACCTCTGCGCGGCGAAGTCCTGTCATCCTGGATCAGTCGCCACGCGGACTTCTATGGCGTCACGCCGTTGACCATGTTGCGCCATGGATTGCCGGATGCGACATCCCTTGAGGCAATCGATTTTTCCCTGACCAACGCCCAAGCGAACCGGATTGCGGGGATGTTCGGTGTCAGCCCGCAACTTGTACGCAGCCTGAGCTTCGCGGGTGCCCCCAAAGCGGCTCACCGGTTCATCGCCAAGAGTCCAATGCAGCGTTGCGGGCGGTGCACTCAAACCGATGTCAGCCCTCCGCCAATTCTTAGAAGCGAATTGCAGGGGTGGCGGATCACTTGCTCGCACTGTGGGGAACCCTACCAGGACAAGACCACCAGTGACGGCGAACGGACGCTTGAGCCATATCGCGCGGCAGCACGTCGCGGTGAGACCTTGTTGAACAACCACGCAGAGCGCCGCGTGGAAACATGGCTGCCACCTCTGGAGATCGCGCGGCTTCTGCTCATGCGCCGCATCCCCTGGCCGCCCCCGCGTGACGGCGATCTCTGGCGCTACCGGCTCCTCGGCGCCATCGTCCCCGATTTCGATGCCATACTGGCCAGGGAGACTTCGTTTCCACATTCGCCAAAACACCCCATCCTGCCACTCTGCATCCGACCCGCGCTCCTGGCAGGCGTGGCGATCATTGACCGCGCAGGGCCACCGATGCTGAAGATGCTGCACGGGCACATGATGGGCGAGAACAGAAAGCGCTTTGTCATGGCGACAGACCATTTGGTAAGCCCGGCGATCGAGTGGGGACCACCCCAGCAGTTCCAACTGATATGAAACCCGGGCCAGATGATTCTCAGCTTAAAGTGCCAAAAATCTTCAAATCGACCGCATTCTCACATTTAAGTGCTAAGTGACACGGTCCCGATCAAGTCGCGCGCATGCAGCCGGCCGATCAGGTCGCGGCTGATCTCCTTGCCGAAGATGTCCTTGAGCCCGTCGCGCGTGATCGGCTGATGGTAGGCGATGGCGGCCAGAACTGCGACGTCGAATTCACTCAAGTCCAGTAATTGATTACCGACATCTGCCGCCGCGCGGATCGCAGGGGCGTAGGCAGGTAGGGTCCGGAAAATCCACCCGCCGGCGACCTGCGCGATTTCGAACGCCCTCCTCTCCAAATCGGCGCTGAGGTCCTCGACCAGCAGGTCAATCGACACCCCCTGCCCCACGACGCGCGCGAGGTCGTCGCGCGGCACCGGCGCGGCAGAGGCGAAGAGCACCGCCTCGATCCGGCGCATCCATTCGCGCCAGCGCAGCTCTGGCGGCAGGTCGGCCAGCTCGCGATCCAGTTCGGGGTCAGAGCGATCCTTCGCCATCGCTACACCCCGTAAAGCCGAAAGGTGTCGCGCCCGGTCAGCTCGCGCACCGCGCCGAGGTCGACCAGCCGGTCACAGAGCCGCCGCGCGGCGCGATCCGGCAAAGGCAAAGCCGAAGGTGCCATCGCATCACGGGTCAGGAACATCTCGACCGCTTCTCCTGCCCCCTTGGCCCGCAGCTTGGGTGCGACTGCCTTCAGATGCGCCGCCCGGCGCGCGAGATCTGCCGCGAGGCGCACTGCTTCGACCACCGAGGAGACAACAGCGCGATAACAAGCAAGGCGAAGGTCATCGCCCTGTTTGCGCAATTCGGCGCGTTTCAGGCCTGCGGCCAGCAGCGGCACGAGATGATCCCAACCGAATGTTTGGGCGAGAGCCACATCCGCGAGGACCAGCGAAGCTACGTCAGCGCGTGGCGCCTCCGTTAGCACGGCCTCCAGCACCATCGCGGCCCGAATCACCGGCGCCCCCTTCCCTGCATTGAGCCACATCGCGATCTTGCCCGACTCGAAGGCCGGCAAGGCTCGACCCAGAGCCTTGGTCGACACAGGCCGCTCCACCGCGCGCCGCCAGGCGAGGCAGGTCTCGCCAGCCGGTCCCGGCAGATCGCCAGAGCGCAATAAATGCACCGCGTCGCGCAGATCCCCTGCTCTCTCCAGGCGCCCCGAAAACGCGACACAGGCCTCCGCTGCGCGCAGCGCGAGCCGGTCCCGCAACAAGGCTTGGGGCACCTCCGCGCGTCCTAGCACAAGATGCAGGTGGTTCAGCGCCGCGCCCGACAAAAACGCAACATCTTCAAGGGTTTCAGCGCGTGCAGAGGTGACCCAAGCGGGCATTCGGGGTATCGTGTCGAGGTCGCTCATGTGATCGGGCCGGGCAAATGTCATGCCGGAAGCCTACATCGTCGCGGCGCTTTCCACCAGTAAATAGTACATAAACCGCCCCGCCTTGTCGTTCCTGTTTATGTCCAATAAGTTTGCATTATCGGACATGAAGTAATATGCTCTGCGATATGTCAGAAAACAACGAGAAATCGAGCTCATCCGCGCCAAACGGGTCTTCGGTCAACGAGGACAACGAGAGAGATCACCGTGACGGCGACGCTTTAAGCCTGCCGTCCTTTGTGGCCGGCTCTGGCACCCTTGATCGGCTGGTGGACACCGCGCGCGACTATGCCCGCGCCGCGGCCTCGGACAAGACGCTGAAGGCCTATGCGAAAGACTGGGCGCATTTCGCGCGATGGTGCCGGATGAAGGGCGCGGAGCCTCTGCCCCCGTCGCCCGAAATGATCGGGCTCTACCTTGCGGACCTGGCGTCCGGTTCGGGCCTCTCCCCTGCCCTTTCGGTATCGACAATCGAACGCCGCCTTTCCGGCCTCGGTTGGAACTACGCGCAGCGAGGGTTCACTCTCGATCGCAAGAACCGCCACATCGCCACCGTACTGGCCGGGATCAAACGCAAACACGCCCGTCCGCCGGTGCAGAAGGAAGCGATCCTGGCCGAGGACATCCTCGCGATGGTAGCCACCCTTGCTTTCGACCTGCGCGGGCTGCGGGATCGGGCCATCTTGCTCCTCGGCTATGCAGGTGGTCTGCGTCGGTCGGAAATCGTCAGCCTCGACGTACATAAGGACGACACACCGGATTCCGGCGGTTGGATCGAGATCTTCGACAAAGGCGCCCTGCTCACCCTCAATGCCAAGACCGGCTGGCGTGAGGTCGAGATCGGACGCGGCTCGAAGGATCAAACCTGCCCCGTGCATGCGCTCGAACAATGGCTGCACTTCGCCAAGATCGACTTCGGTCCAATCTTCGTCGGCACCTCGCGCGATGGCAAACGCGCATTGGAAACGAGACTGAACGACAAGCATGTCGCGCGCCTGATCAAGCGCACGGTTCTGGACGCCGGCATCCGGTCGGACCTGCCTGAGAAAGACCGCCTGGCGCTGTTCTCCGGCCATTCGTTGCGCGCCGGTCTCGCCAGCTCCGCCGAAGTCGACGAGCGCTACGTCCAGAAGCAGCTTGGCCACGCCTCGGCCGAGATGACCCGCCGCTATCAGCGGCGCCGCGACAGGTTCCGGGTAAACCTGACCAAAGCCGCCGGTCTCTGAGCCCCTGCCCTATCACGCCGCCTGCCCACTGAGCCTACCATAGAAGCTGCGCTCGAGATGCAGCTCCCCTGCCCCGGCTTTCTCTACCATGCCCCGCAGATAGCCGCCCGGCGAGGCAACCTCGCCCGCACTGTGCTTCTCGAAGACGAGGGCAAACGCGGCCGTGGCCACCTGGGTGCCCATTCGGTCCTGCGCCACGTTCCAGGCATGCTCAGAGATCCCGATCATCGGCCTGAGTTGACCGGCAACCCGGTGCAGATCGCCCCAATCCTTGAGGAATCCACCCAAATTCCGCGCCCAGGACGCGAATTCCGGACAGGCCTGCATGATTGTCGGCAGGTCGAGCGCTGTGCGCTTCTTGCGCACCTCGGCAACCCAGTCTTCCAGCTCCCTGTCAACCCGCTCTTCCGGTGGCGCATTGGGCACCACACCCGCAGCTTCCTCTTTTTCAGAGGAATTACTAGTTACAGGATCAAGTTGGTTTGTAATTAGTATATGAGGTTCAGAAATGACCTCCCTGGGGTTCATTTCTTGAGTCTTCTCCATGACTTGGGCATCTTTATCATCGGTGTTTTCCACAGGTTTCGCCGCGCCCGTCGCTTTGAGATAGGCCGCCTCAACCCGTTCCTGGAGTTCCTTGAACCATGTGAACAAGCGCACCAGCTGTTCGGACGCTTCGTGTCGGCGCGGTAGCCGGTCGAGAAGCTCTTCGAAAAGCCCCGTGAATTGCCTCCAGGGCCCGCGCAACGCGCTGCTGAGAGCTGCCTCGATCCGGGCTCGGATCATCCGGCGCGCCACAGTGATCTGGCGCTTCAGGCGCTGGCAGAGTTCGCGCTCGGCCTGCAAATCGGCATGCAGTTCCTCGAACTCCTCGACACGGGCTGAAAGCGGCGACAGATCGAAGCCATAGGCCTCGACGATCCGCCCCTCTGCGTCCCTGCGGCCCCACCGCTTGCCATTGGGGCTATCCTGGAAGGAGATCACGCCGATCTCAGCAAGGCGCCGCGCGTGGCGCTTGAGGGCAGACAGCGAAAAACCCGTTTGCTCCATCAGATAGGCGTTCGACGCCCAGACGATCGGACGCTGCCCCTCCTCCCAATCCTGGGCCTGAGTGAAGGCCCCCAGTGTATCGAGGAGCATCATGTCGCCGGCTTTCAGGCCGATATGTGCCCCCACGCGCTTGAGTGCCACGAAGGCCCGTGTTTTGGGTACTGCTACCCGTTCACCGGCTTGGGCAAGTTGCTCAGCAACCCCAAGACCCGGTGTCGGCTTGCGCCAACCTGTATGTTTCATGCCTGTATCTCACCTCCGGTTAGTTGGAGGCAAAAGAAAGCCGTTCGCTCAGGAGCGTTCGTCGTTGACAGTGATTCGTGGGAGAGGTATCTTCTAAGCGACCAAACTTTTCAGATTAGCTCTCAGGCCACACTGCTTGGGGGCTTTTCTTTTGCCTAGATCATTGTTCCGACTGCTCCTCTTTTGTCGCGAGGAAATCGCTGTAGAGCTGATCCAGTCGACCGGAGAGAAAGTCCCCGAACTCGGTTGAATCTTGCGCCGTTAGCGAAATACTGAATGCCTTACCGGACCGCCCGATGACGCCTTTGATGCGGCCTTTGCCGGCGGTCCAGGTGCGTTTTTTGGGCGCAGCGCGTGCTTTACGGCGCTTCGGCGCCCTGCCGGCTTCTGCCAGTTTGCTGTGCAAGAACTCGAAGCGAGCATCACTATCGAGATGCTGAAACCCGTCAAACTCCAAGGCTACTTTCAGGATCTTGTCATTCGCGGGCTCCAAAGCCAGCTTTTTGAAATCCTCCCAACGATCCCGTCCGATCTGCTTGGCTGGGCCAATCTGCTCGATAACGTCCCGCGGAACGTTCTGAGCCACCGAGAGCATGCGCGAAAGCAGTGTCCCATCAATGGTCAACGCGGCTTGGATCACATCCTTTGCCTGCCCCATATCCAAGAGATTCTTCGCGAACAGCGCCTTCTCGATGAACGAGAGATCTGCGCGTGCCGTATTTTCCTGCCCTTGAGCAAGAATGTGCGCCACATCGTCCATTGGTTTGACAACAGCGCGAACCTTACGGTTGAGCGCCGACGCAACTCGCACACGGCGATGCCCGAAGACGATCATATAGCGGCCGTCTAATTCCGGATGCGGGCGAAGCAATACTGGTGTGTCCTGGCGGCCGGCAGCGATCGATGCCTTCAGTTCATCGAACGCCTGATCGTCATCACTGAGGCGATCCGAGACAAAGGACACGTCGATCAATTGTGGATCGATCTCCACAATCGTTTCCCCTTCGAGGAGACGCTTCGAGTTCTCCGCGAGGCTGTCGATTGAAACTTTCATCGACTTCGAAGCACCGCGCATTGCGTAACCAGAGCGGCCAGAATCCTTGGGTTGCTCAGGGGAACCGCTCATGACGCTTTTCAGGAGGTCTTTCCGAGCCATCAAGCTAACTCCTTTGCTTTGCGATCCAGCCCACGCTCTGCGCTCATCCGATCAGTTGCAAGGCTGTCAAAATCGGAGATCTGCACGGCTGTCAAAATGTCGGTCATTCGCGCCCCCAGGCCTTGTGAATCAGCTCTGCGATCTCGTCGTTCACGTCGTTCAAAGAAGTGACAGCGCGATCATAGGTGGTCCGGACAAACTGCGACCGCTCGACTTCGTAGAGCGTCTGCTTCGTGATCCCTGCGTCGGATATCGCGGTCGATTTCAACACTGGAGCCGACAGCATCTGATTTGGAAACATTGCCTGGAGGAACCCGACCATCTGCTTTTGGGGGCCGTCCGTCGGTTCAAATCGCGTTACGAGGTAACGGAACCACTTCAGGCGCATGTTCGCTCCAGCGTCACGGATCGTCTTCATGATCCCGCCCAACATCAGAAGAAACTGGCTCATCGACATGACGTCCAGCATCTGAGGATGGACGGTCACAATCACCGAAGATGAGGCCGTCAGAGCGGTGAGCGTCAGGTAGCCCAACTGAGGGGGGCAGTCGATTACGACCACATCATAGCGCTCATCAACCTCGCCGAGCGCTTTGGATATCCGAGTGAAGAAGGTTCGGCCCTCATGGGGGTCGCTGCTCGTCAGTGCAACCGGGGTATCATATTCGTACTCTTGCAGTTCGAGGCTTGCCGGAACGATATCCAGATTTGGAAAGTTTGTCGGTCGGATTACTTCGGAGATGGGCTTGCGCTCGTCATCATACCGTAGTGTCTCATACAACGATGGCACGTTGTCGAGTTCAGGCTGAATACCGTGCAAAGCTGTCAGCGAAGCTTGAGGATCCAAGTCGATCGCAAGAACGCGATGCCCCTTCAGCGCCAAATGCTGAGCGAGATGAGCTGCGGTGGTGGTCTTTCCGCTGCCCCCTTTGAAGTTCACGACAGACACAACGTGCAACTCTTCGCCTGGCTGTCGGTAGGGCACATATCGACGCTTGCCGGGCCGACCATGTTTGTCCAGATAAGCTCTCAGCTCGAGCATCTGCTCCGCAGAGTAGCTACGCCTTCCGGATGACGACGTTTCAGGCTCGGGGCCTTTGCCCTCGAGGTGAAGCTTCTTGATGGTCGACTGGGTTACGCCAAGATAGTAGGCAACCTCCGCCAGCGAAAACTGACGTAGACCTTTCTGGGCATCTGGAGGATACTGTTCTTGCCGCAACATATTGAGACGGTCAGAAATCAACTCTCCCTGCTGAAGGATGATCTCGTCGAAGGGTTGATCCTTCGTATCAGCCTTGAATGACCTATCTCGCATCCGCCTGCCCTCTAAATATCGCTTTTTCAGCGATTTCGCTCTTTAAAGTGTCATCTACACGGAAAAATGAGTCTTAACAACGATTTTCACCCAGAGGTTCGAACCCACTCGATGCACCAGGCGGTTTAGATGCGGCGACAACCTGTAGCGATCACGGAACACCGCGACTCAATATATAGGGACAATAGCGACATCTTCGACGCAGATATTGGGTCATGTCTCGCGGCGATACCTCTGTAACCATCTGTTTTATTTTGAATTTATGCGACTGCACGGCTGTCAAAACACATGCAGATCTAGGACTCGAAACGCCCGACAGCACCTCGAAACCTAGGGTGCCAAAACGAACAGTATCGGCCGGGCCTTACAAACGGACTATGATCATTTGCTGCCGTTCCGCTCTTCAATCACGGCAGACCAACATATAACCAAGTCGTTTCGGGGGCCTAGAAGGCAGCGGAAATCGGCTGGGTTGCCCCAGCCGATTCTTTGCGTCACGCGGCGTCTTTCGGCCCCCAGGGGATGACGGCCTGCAGGGACAGATCGTCCTGGTTCGCGGCCTTGCCGAGGTTGGCGTTGAAGCCATGGTCGCGGATGGTCAGCGTGTAGTAGTCAGCGCCGGTCTCCTTGTTCTGCTTCTTCCAGATGCCGCCGCACTCGACCAGCTTGCCGCGCGGGGAGCGGCCGAGGACGCGGTGCGTGGGGGCCATCGGGTTCGTGCTCGCGACGGGTTCGACCGTGATGTCGAGGTCGAAGGTCAGGGTCGAGATGGAGCCGACGCCCTTGGCGGTTTCGATGTCGGCGCTGGTGAATTTGATGCAGTTCGTGGTCATTGCTCTTCTCCTTGTTTGCGTTGCAATGATGGTCACCTTGCAGCTGGCCAAGGCCCGGCCACACCGAAGGCGAAGCGCAGCGGAGAGGGGCAGGCGCCGGTCTTTTTGCTCCGCGAGGAATGGCCCGCAGGGTCAGGGGAAAAAGATCGGCGACAACCTTTGTGGACGGGACGACAGCTGCGACCAGCATGTCATGCAACTCAGACAAAGGGAGAAGTGCGGGGGCCACGAAGGAAGGTGAGTGAACAGACGAGGGAGATGCCAGGGACCTTGGCACCCTTCTAAACTGATCGCTGATAAGACAAAACCCAGACGTCAAAGTCGCATCCACAGGATCACTACCGCGCCCATTGTCTTCGCGAAAGCGCCCACGATGCAGATGAGTACTCGAGGCGGTCAGAGCGTGGAACGAAAGGCCGGGTCGTCACGTGACACCGCAACCATCCAATCGCCCGAAATGAGAGCCCGGCTGGTCGGTTCGGTCAATACATACGACAGGACACTTGGCCATTGGTCGCCGCAACCAACTGAAAGGGCATACTGCCTGACTCGTGCAACCGTCGCTGACTTGCCCTTCCAGTGTGCATGCTATACGTCATTGACACATACGCCGCCGAAACCTATATGGAACTTAACATGACGCGATTGCAAACAGTGGTCGAACTGCCCGAATTCCAAAGGCGCGCCAAGGCAATCATGTCGGACCAGGAACGTGAGGCGGCGATCAACTTCATTGCCGCCAATCCGGAAGCGGGCATCTCTCTCGGCGGCGGGCTGCGCAAGGTCCGCATTCCGAGAGAGGGGAGCGGCAAGAGCGGCGGCTTCAGGACGGTGTATGTCTTTGGCGGGACCCATATGCCGATCTTTCTGATCACGGTCTTCGCCAAGAATGAGAAAGCCAACCTGTCAAAGACCGAACAGGCTGCTGCGGTAGAGATGAGCAAGGCGCTTGTCGCGAAATATGGAGACGCAACATGAGTGCATTTGAATCCGTATCCAAGGGCCTCGAAGAGGCTCTGGCCTTCGCGAATGGTGATTTGGCCGACGCCAAAGTGCATGAAGTGTCCGTGGCGGAGGTCGATGTCGCCGAAGTCCGGCAACGGACGGGCCTGTCCCAGGCCGAGTTTGCGAAGAGCATTGGCGTCGCGAAAGGTACGCTCCTGAACTGGGAACACGGGCGCCGGCACCCGACAGGCCCAGCACAGGTTCTGCTGGCATTGATCGCCAAGAAGCCTTCCGTCGTACAGGACCTCTTGCGCGGGGCGTGAACCGGGGCCTAAGCCCCGATCCTCTTGATGCGGATTCCGAGCTTGCGGGCCTTGTCGACGATGTTCTCGGTGATGCCCGAACCGGGCGTGGCAATCAGACCCTGCGGCATGGTCTCGAGCATCTTGTCGTTGCGCTTGAAGGGGGCGGCCTTGCCGTGGTTCTTCCAGTCGGGCTTGAAGACCACCTGGGTGACGCCACGGGTATCTGCCCAGCGGGCCGCGATCATCTCGGCGCCCTTGGGCGTGCCTCCGTGCAAGAGCACCATGTCGGGGTATTTCGCATGGGTGGCATCGAGGACGGACCAGATCAGATCGTAAGCCTGATAGTCCCCGCCCGAGAAAGCGATCCGCGTGCCTTCGGGGCAGTGTACCTCGGTCTCCTTGCGGCGCTTGGCCGAGAGATAGGCCCGGCTGTCCACCACGGCGGAGGTGAGACCGCGATGGGAGACCTTTGATCCGGTGCGGGGCAGCCAGGGTGAACCGGTGGCGGCCGAGAAGTGGTCCACGGCCAGATCGCGCATCTGTTCGAAGGCGTCACGATGGTCCCAGAGCTTGAGCCCGATCATCTGGAGGCGCTCGAGCTCGACCGAGGCGACCTCGGAGCCGTCCTGGATTGCCAGACTTTCCCGGACCTCGAATTCGTTGTCGTCGAGGAGCTTCTGGATATGGGTCAGCCGGCGATGGAAGATCGAGGTGAGGGACCAGAGCATCTCTTCGAGATTGTCTTCCAATTGGCTGCCGGTGAGGAGGCCGATGGTGGTGTCGAAGAGGGTCGCCATGGCGAGATCGACCTCATCAGGTTGGGGCAGGGGGCGGTGATCGGTCTCGCCGGGTCCCGGTGTTGCGCCGTGAAGTGCCAGGTGGTCGAGGATGGCGGAGGTGACGCCGGTTTCCTCTTGGATGTCTGTCTGATGGGGCATTGTCTGGTTCCTCTGTTTGATCTGACCCGATTTGGATGGGGCGATACCAGGACCGGCGGCGACCGGGCCGCATCCGTCAGGATCGGAGCGCAGCGGAGAATGCGCCGCGGGCCGGAAAATTGTTCCCGCGAGGAATGAGCCGAAGGCTCAGGGGAATTTTCTGGTTCGGGGCGCATTGCTGCCCGGGCGAGGGGCACTCAGCCCCGACCCGCCGGTCCATCGCTCCCCTTTTCCAAACGGGATCAGATCGAACCTGCGGACCCTTTGCCCAGTCGGACATCCCCGGGGAGGTTGGCGGTCAGCCGTCCTCGATCTCCAGACCTTGTGTTTTCATGGCCTCGAGCAGGGAGCGGCGCAGCGCATCCTTGCCAAAAGCCCGCAGATCGTCGTTGAAATCGCCCATGTTCGGCACGAGATCACCACAGGCAATTCCAATAGATTCCAATTGGTTACGAAATCTCGTTGATGCGTTACGTCCAGCTTCGTCATTGTCTCGCACGATCCAGATGCGCGTGATCCCCGGCGGCGGGATGAAGAGGCCGAGATGGGTGGCGGTGAGACAGGAGGCGAGGTCGAATTCTGGCAGGGCGGTTCCGACCGAGAGGGTGTTCTCGAGCCCTTCGCCGACGATGAGATCGCTGCGAGGTGAGCCGGACCAGAAGCGGATGGCATGGCCGTGCAGCTGCCCGAGGATCCGTTTCGGGCTCTCGATCTCGGCCAAACCGCCGGTGGACGGGTCGAGATAGACCCTTGCGCATCCGGTGATCTGACCCCGATTGTCGGTGATCTTTGCGAGTAGGGCAGGGGCCCGTTCCGGCGGATCGGCGCCGTCCTCGCCCTGCCTGAGGAAGACCCGTGGGTGATAGCGGATCGCGGGACCGAAGCGCGTGATGCCGCGCCCTTGCAGATAGGTGGCGGCGAGGGTTCCAAGGACCGGCTTGCCCGCGGCGAAAAGTTTGCGCGCCCGCGCGATGCGTTTGCTGGAGGCTGCATCCGGGCGCTCAGCCCTTTGGGTGTCTCGAGGTACGGCAGGGCAGGGAGCTTCGCCGAGAAAGGATCGGGCTGCTCTCAGCGTTTCCTTCAACGTGGTTGAACCGAGCCGCTCGTGCAGCAGGTCGATCAGGTCGCCATATTCACCCGTCGCGAAATCTTGCCAGGACCCGGCTTTACGACCACCCTGCGCCTGCAGACGGATGGCGAGGCTCTGGCCCTTTGCACCGGACGTGTCGCCGACCTGCCAATAATTACCCAGCTTGCGCCCCTCGGGGAAATACTGGCGGCAGAAACTCTCGGCATGGTCTGCCAGATCGGCCGAGAGGTCCGCGATACTGTGGCGCGCGCTCATGCGGCGGCCTCCGATGTGCCGGCGCCAACCGGATGCTCGGCAAGGATCCGTGTCAGCACCTCGATGCCGTCGACCGGAATGAACACCCGCGTCTTCCACTGGATCACTTCCGTGAAACAGCCCATTGCCTTCAGTCCGGGCAGGGCCGCGCCTGAAGCACCTATCAGCTCAAGCCTCGGCTGCCCCATGACCAGCGACCGGCGCAGCTGATAGCCGCCGAGGAGGTTCAGGGTCGTTCTGGCTTCCATCACCGCGGCGAAGACCTCCTGCGGTTTCATCTCGATCTGACAATCGAGGCCGAGCCGCGCGTAGACATTGAGAAGCTGCTCTTGGCTGACAAGACGGCCGATGGCGCGTTCCCCATCCTCGGTCTGCAGGCGGTAGATGCGCATGTTGTCAGCGGGAAGCCGATCCCAGATCGGCAGAAGGAGGCCGCAGATCAGCGTGATCTTCGAGGTGGTGAACTCCGGCACCGCGTCAACCTCGGCCTGCCAGAGCTGTTCGAACATGGCATCATCGATCTCTTCCCAGTGCGATTTCGAGAACTCGGTCAGCGCGAGGATCTCGGTGGCCATGGGCCGCAAGAGCTTCACCCGAAGGATTGGCACACCATCCTCGTCCATGAAGGCCGGCGCCTTCACCATCAGGGCCGCGCGTTTGGAGGAGGTGTTCCAGCAGAGCGTCGCACCTTTTGTATCGGAGCAGATGGCTTTGACCCGGGGCAGGGTCAGCGGATCATTGCGATCGGTGCGCTCGACGGTCAGCGCGGTCGCCGTTGCGCCCGTCGCCTCGTGCTCGAAGATCACCTTGCGATCGACGATCTCGAACTTCTCCGCGCGCAAGGTTTCGAGACCGATATCGAGCGTGCCTGCCTGGCGCGCGTCCTCGATGATTGCCGAAAGAAACCCGCCGAAGGCCTCAAAGATCGCGTCCTGCATGTCGATCCTCAGCGCAAGGCAGCGATTCAGGAACTGCTGGATCGGCGGCAGATTCTCTTTCATCGTGCCATCCACCTCATCGAGCGTCAGCCCGGTCATCTCCTGAAACTTCGCGTAGGAGCAGGCATCGATCTTGCCCGCCCGCAGCTTGTAGAAGAACTGGCGCAGCGCAGCGCGGGCGTAGGGGCTTTCGAGATTGTCCTCTGCGCGGAACATGTTCTGGCCGCCCGTCTCGCGTTGCCCCTTGGTGATCGCCCCCAGCGTGTCGAGGCGACGCGCGATGGTGGAAAGAAACCGCTTCTCCCCCTTCACATTGGTCGCAACGGGTCGAAAGAGCGGTGGTTGCGCCTGATTGGTGCGGTTGGTACGCCCCAGCCCCTGGATCGCATTGTCGGCCTTCCAGCCGGGTTCCAGGAGGTAATGCACCCGGAGGCGCTGGTTCTTTGCCCCAAGATCGGCGTGGTAGCTGCGCCCGGTGCCACCGGCATCGGAGAAGATCAGGATGCGCTTGGCTTCATCCATGAAGGCCTGCGTCTCGCCGAGGTTGGAGGAGGCGGGGCGGTTCTCGACCTTGAGCCGCCCCTCACGCGTTTTTACGATGCGCCGCTTGCGTCCGGTGACCTCGGCCACCGCCTCCCCGCCGAAATGCCAGAGGATCTGGTCGAGCGCGCCCTGCACCGGGGCGAGGGCACCCAGATGCTGGACAAGATCGTCCCGCCGCCGCTCCGCCTCGCGGCAGATGATCGGGTTGCCATCGCCATCGAGGGCAAGGCGCGAGCGCAGATCGCCGTTCTCGTCGGTGTAGGGCTCGAAGAGTTGCGTCGGGAAGGAGTGCATCAGGTAATCCATGATGTTCTCCCTGGGCGTAAAATCGACCTGCAGATCATCCCACTCCGAAGGCGGGATATCCTCGAGTCGCCGTTCCATCACCGCTTCGCTGGTCGAAACCACCTGGATCACTGCAGAATGCCCCGCCGCGAGGTCCGCCTCGATAGAGCGGATCAGCGAGGGGCATTTCATGGCGGTGATGAGATGATTGAAGAAACGCTGCTTGTTGCTCTCGAAGGCCGAGCGCGCAGCGGATTTCGCCTGAGGGTTCAGCGTACCGGTCTCGGAGGAAATACCCGAGGCCTGAAGGGCGGCCTCCAAGTTGGTGTGGATGATCTGGTAGGCGTCGGCATAGCTGTCATAGATCGCGACCTGGGCGGGCGTCAGCTCGTGCACCAGCATCTCGTACTCGACCCCGGCATAGGAGAGCGAGCGTGCCAGATAAAGCCCGAGCGCCTTCAGGTCGCGCGAGATCATCTCCATGGCCGCAATTCCCCCGGCCTCCATCGCGGCGACAAACTCAGGCCTTGTCACGAAGGGAAAATCCCCGGTGCCCCAAAGGCCAAGGCGGGAAGCATAGGCGAGATTGCCGACGACCGTCGCGCCGGTGGCCGAGACGTAGAGCACCCGCGCATCCGGAACCGCGTTTTGCAACGCGAGGCCCGCAAGACCCTGCTGGGAGGCCTTTTTGTCGCCGCGGTCGGACTTTTCGCCGGCGGCATTCGCCATGGCGTGGCTTTCGTCGAAAGCGATGACCCCGTTGAACCCCTCGCCAAGCCAGGACGTCACCTGATCGAGGCGGGAGGCTTTCCCGTCGCGTTCAGCAGAACGCAGGGTGGCATAGGTGACGAAGAGGATGCCCTCTGGGAGACGGATATCGCTCCCCTGGCGGAATTTCGACAGTGGCACGATATCGATCTCGCGCCCCCCAAGCGCCATCCAGTCGCGCCGCGCATCCTCGATGAGCTTGTCGCTCTTCGAGACCCAGACCGCCCGTCGGCGTCCCTGCAGCCAGTTGTCGAGGATGATGCCCGCGACCTGCCGCCCCTTGCCGCAGCCGGTGCCGTCACCCAGGAACCAGCCCTTGCGCAGGCGAAACGCGCCTTCGTCGCCCTCGGCCGCCGCCATCAACTGGCCTTCGATCTCGCCGCGCTTGAACCAGCTCTTCAGGTGCGTCTCGTGGGCATTGCCCGCATAGATGACACTTTCCAGCTGCGGCGCAGAAAGAAGGCCGTCCTGAACGAGGTTCTTCGGCAGGATGGGACGATAGGTCGGCACGGGCGGCGGCACCGAGGCCATAGCGGTGGATTGCACCAGCGCGGTCGGATGTTCCGCCGCGCCATCGATCCTGATCGCCTGAAGGTCATAGGCCTCGTAGACCGTGTCCTGCAGCGTGCCGTCGGGTTGGCTCCAAGCCTTCGGCAGGTAGTCGATCGGGGCCGTCGCGATATCGTCAAACGGGTGCCTTGCGCGTTCTTCGGCAAGGGCACGGGTTTCCTTGCGCGCGGCATTGCGCAGGGCCTGCAGGTTGGTGCGGGTCGAAGCGGTCGGAGCCGACAGGGCTGTGCTGGTTGGGCAGGGTGGAGGGCTGCGGCGCACCGGGCAATGGGTCAGAACTGACGCGAGAAGTTCACCCGTGGTCGCGCAGATCGGATGGTAGACGGCCTCGCTTTCGACCGATGCGATCTCATCAGCGCCAGTCGCACGCTTGTCGATCACCGTCAGCCGCGTGTCGATCGTGGTGCCGTGTCGCGCGAAGACCTTGCCGTCGATCGCGGCGGAAAACACCACATCGGCGCTTTGGCCGATCCGCTGAAACGTCGACTGGAAGGATTTCGTCGAGGGGCGAAAACCCTCGCCCGTGATAACGACGAGACGCCCACCTGGCGAAAGGCGTGACAGGGCGGACAGAACGTGCTGACTGGTGGCCTGCCGGAACTTACCCTCGACATGGTTCGCTGCGGAGAAGGGCGGGTTCATCACGATGACAGAGGGCGTGATCGACCGATCCAGCCGGTCGTCGATCGACGCGGCATCGTGATCCGAGACGACGGCACCGGGGAACAGCTGTCCCAGCAGGGCGCGGCGGGTTTCCGCAAGTTCATTCAGCGCCAGGCGAGCACCGGAAATCCGGGCGAAGATCGCCAGCATGCCGGTCCCGGCCGAAGGCTCGAGCACCAGGTCGTCGCCCCGAAACCCCGCCGCCTGCGCAACAATGGCCGCGAGCGGAAGAGGGGTCGAGAATTGTTGCAAGCGCACGCTGTCTTCGGAACGCCGTGTGTGAGACGGGGCAAGAGCGGCAAGACGTTCGATCATGGTGAGGAAGGCCTGGGGGGAGCCGGCTTGACGTTGCATCAGTGCGCCGTAGCGCGCGAGCATCAGGATCTGGGCGACCTCTGCGGCTTCGTAAGCATCCTTCCAGATCCAGGAGCCGCTGGTGTCGCTGGCACCGAAGGCTTGCTCCATCGCAGTGCGAAGGGCGGCGGCGTCGATGGACCTGCCCGCCTCGAACAGGGGGACGAGGGCTTTCGCAACCTGCATCAGGTGTTGGGCGAAGCCCGGAGCCTCTGGCAGGGCAGGGGCGTCGGGCTCGGTTGCAAGTTGGACGGAATGGGGGTGAGCGTTCATCGGCAATCTCCGGGGTTGAGGGTTGGCCCCAAGCCCCGCGCGCACTCTCTCACCCGGGAGGGGTCACCCCTCCCGCCCTGCCTCTTGCTCTTTCATGGCAATGCCCCGCTGCGTGTTTGACCGGTGTCAGAACGGCCGCAGATGCCGCGGCACATCCATGGACTGATGCAGGACCCGGATCACGAAGATCCTGTCCGGGTCCACCTCGTAGAACACGAGGTGCCGACCCGTGATCAGTTTGCGCGCACCCTGCAAGAGATCGGAACAGTCAGACCCAATTTGAGGATTGGCGATCAATCCCTGCAGGGCACGCTCGATGTCGTCGAGATAACGATCCGCCTGCGCCTCGCCCCACTGTCGGTCGGTCTCGACCCAGATGTCGAGGAGATCGGATTTTGCCGCCTGAGAGTGATGAATGTCACGCATCAGAAGCGCCAGAGCGGCTCCGCGCGTCGCGCTTGATCTCATCCATGTCAAGCGGACCGGCGTCACCGGATTGTTTGCCCTCCATCAGCGCAACGCGAAGCCGCGCCCGCTGACCTTCCTGCTCCTCCATCAGGCGCAGAGAGGCGCGGATCAACTCGCTGGTTGACCCGTAACGCCCCTCTTTAAGCATCAGGGCGATGAATTCGTCCCAATGGGGGCCAAGTGTGACGCTTGTGCTTGCCATGCTCACCTCCGTAATACGCATGAATAAGATATATGAGTATTGTGGGCGTTTCAACTCGGGGGTGGGCTTGCGCCCTGTTCCGCAGCGGCGGGTCTTTGTACCTCTCGCAAAATCAGAGGATCTACAACCGCCCGAGCCTCGGACAGGCAGTCCAGCTTATAGTGCTCGAAGAACCCCCAACAGGCGTCGATCTCTTCACCGTCACGCTCGACGACATAGCCATAAACCCGTCCGCCGAGGTAGGCATCGAAGGTGACGATCTCAGCGCGCAGAATGTCCTTGGCCTTTTCGCGCATCGCCTTGGTGACTCGCTTCGCGCCGAACTCCTTTCGAACCGTTTCGAGCGTTACGTATACGAAGCCAACTTGGCCGGAATCCCACGGACAATGGAACCCGATGGTGTTCATCGCGAGGCCGGAATGGTCGTAGAGATACACGGGCAAGATGATTGCCTTGCGCTCGGCGCGCTCGCGGAGGCGATCCAGTGAGAGATCGCTCTGATCCGAGACGCCCGCAAGATCTCGCAGGAACGCCTCGGGGCAGTCGAACCGGTGGCTGTCCCCCAGCCGATAGCGTCCATGCCAGCAGATCAGCGTGCCGAGGTTGGACCACTCCCGTGGGCTTTCTGCATCCGGGTCATGGTAGATTTTGATGGTATGGCCTAGGCGGGCCTCCTCGTAGACGGGGTCTTGCATGTCGATATTCTTTCTTGAAACGCAATCGACCCGCCGAGCCGGTTAAGGCCCATGCGGGTCGATTGCGACGTGGTCAGGTGGTTGGTGAGTTTGCCGCTCGGCGGATCAGGCGGCGGCGCGGTTCTGGCGGTGCTGGACGTGCTCGACAGAGACCTTGAGAAGCCAGTCTTCGAAACCGAGAATTGTCTGGTGATTGGAGACCGCCTCGATCCAGACGGCGCGTGGATCGCTGCAGATCTGCGTCGGGTCGTTGTCGATCCGGCCATTGGCCATCCAAGGCTCAGGCTGAATGCGTCCGAGCCAGTCGGCCAGCGACGGGATGCGCCCCTGGCAGTCTTCGCGCACATGCTGCTCGCCAATCCAGCGGATCGGGACGACCCGGCCCGCGCTGTTGGTCAGGCTGCGACCGAACACCCGCTCGGCATCATAGATCCCGACGGTATGGTGTTTTTGGGCTCTGTGAACGAAAAGGCCTAGGTGCTCTTTGGATGAGTCAAACCAGTCATGCACGAACTGATAGTCGTCTGGAACACCGCCGAATTTTCGGGCAGAGCTTTCGGCGTGGTGGAGGGGATGTGCCATGTCAGAGCCCTTCATGTTCGGTGGTATTGGTTTCGATATAGCGGTTCGAGTGGCTGACATCGATCTTGTCGGTCTCGAGCGCCCAGGTGAGTTCGCCATAGCCGCCCTCGTTGTTCTCAAACCCAGGGCTCAGCGCATAGGCAAAGTCCCAGCCGAAATCTTCGGCCCGGCGCCGCAGCTCTTCCGTCAGGGTGATCGTGTCAGGGGTCACAACGACATCCTCGACATTGCCGGAATCGCCGTAGCCTTCGTATTGCACCTCGATGTTCGTTACGCCGAGGGTGCGCAGTTCGGAAAGAAGCGCCGCGCGGGTTTCTACCCGCTGTTCGGCAGCACGCCTCTGGGATTCTAGTATCTGCGCGTAGAAATCAGTCTCTTGTGTCATGTCTTTGATCCTTTGGAATTGAGGAAAGGGGAGGGCGACCATTACGCGAGGTCGCCCAGGAAGTTTCCTGCGGGGCTTCAGGCTGCCGCCGCGCCGCGCTGCTCAGCCGTCCGGTCAACCAGGTTGAAATAGAGGTTGTCGGTCGCGCGCTTGAACCCCGGCGGTTTGCGCGGGGCGAGACAGCGCACCGAGGCGCTGCAGCTCTCGCCGTGCTCCATCGCGAACTGCGTCACCTGGTCGATCAGGTCGTCCATGCCCGCGGCTTGAATGCGCTTCTCGGGGTAGCTCGCCAGCATCTGGAACTGGGTAACAACGAAGGCGCCATCGCGATGTGCGGGATAGAGGGTGATCTGGTAGTCGAGTGTCTTGGCCATCTCTGGTCTCCTGCGGCGGGCGGGACGCGGGTATCGCGCCCCTTGGAACCCGCCAGCGCGAAAGGACCGCCCTTGGTGCAAGGACGGTCCGAGGAGATGTTGGTGAAGAGGGGCGT
The DNA here is from genome assembly GCF_003050785.1 of Celeribacter persicus. GTDB lineage: Bacteria > Pseudomonadota > Alphaproteobacteria > Rhodobacterales > Rhodobacteraceae > Celeribacter > Celeribacter persicus. The sequence goes on along the minus strand of NZ_QAOH01000017.1, from coordinate 41,421 downwards.
CAGTATTCCGACGGCAGAAGCAGGGTCAGGACCCGGCGCGTTTGTTCCGGGTCGGATGGCTCGGGCGAGCCGTACATGTAGTCGGTGTCGAACAGGTCGAGCTTGAACCAGACTGTCGTGCCATCGAGGTCGATGACCCCCATCTCGTGCCAGCCATGAGGATCGCTGTCAGCGTTGAACGCATCAAACGAAGCAACGCGGCGGGTGAGAACAAGCTGGGCTTCAGGCCCAAGTGCTGAAACGCCGCGCGTCATGACGAACTGGCCCTGCGGCGCATCGACGGAGGGGGTGGTCCCGAGGATGGAGCGGCGAAAGGCATCATTATGAGCGGCAATCAGTGCGGCTTCCTTGACGGGATCGAGATCGAGTGTGGTGGTCATGGGATATCTCCGGGACGGGCCAGCCGATCCGACACCGGCTGCGTGAAACCCGTCAGCGGGAAAGGGCCGCCCTCTGCGCGAGGGCGGCCCAAAGTTCATGTCGTGATCAGATCGGTCTTCGCCGCGTCAGGCCGCATCCTCGCTCAGGAAGGCGGGCAAGGACGACGGTTCATCGCTCTCGGCGTCGGTCAGAGAATCTTCGGCGGACAAATCCCCCTCCTCGGCCTCCGGCGCATCGTTGCCCAAGTCGGCACCGGCCTCCGTCGCACCGGCAAACAGCAGCCCGTCAGGCAGCCAGCGCGTCGTCCTGGCAACCGTTGCGGCGTCGAAGCCTTCCGTCTCGCCGGCCGTTTCCGCGAAAGCCCGTTCCATCGCGGCTGCGATATCGCCCTTGCGCTCGCGATTGCGATCCTCGGCGTAATCGTCACCAATCAGTTTGCGCGCCGTGGCCACGGCATGGCCCTTGTTGACCCGACCCCAGTAGTTCTGCGCGGTCGGGCGCCAGCATGCCGCCACATCGACGTCAAGCCGCCCGCCGATCTCCTCGATGATCGGGGAGGGGCGATTGTCGGAGGAAAGCTGCGGCTTGACTGCCAGACCCGTCGCCCAGGCGAAAAGCGCTTGCTTGTCGGCAAGAGGCAGCGCCGACATCGCCTGGAAGTCCTCTGGTTTCTCCAAGGTCATCCAGTCGGTGGCGAGGTCCTGTTCCAGCGCCTCGAGCATTTTCTGGGCGACGGTATCCGCATGCAGTACCTCGCGGTTTTGCGCCTGGAAAGGACGGATCGAGATGTCGAGCGCCTCGTTGTTGTAGGACCGCCCCAAAGCCTGTTCGCAGAGCGCATAGAGCATCGCATCGAACGCCACCTCGAAATCCGCCGCCAGATGCGCCCTGAGGATGTACTGGCGCGTCGCGCGCAGATCGTCGGCCAGGCTCGCCGAAATCCCGTCCGCCTTGCGCAACGTCGCGGCCGGGTTCGAGCTCGGCACCGGCGTGGAGGAGGTCGGCGGCGTCACGTGTGGGCGGGCAGGGGATGGGGCATCACCCGCATCTGCAGTGATCTCTTCGGGCTCGGGCGCGGCGGGAATATCCTCGGGACGCACGAGGCCCTTCTCGACGCGTAACGCCCCGTCATGGCCGATTGTCAGAACGACACCGGCGATAGCGCGATCTTCGTTTGCGTAAGGTTGCCGTTCGCGCTGCAAGGCCTCGATCTCGCGGAGCCGCGGCTCGATGGCGTAGTATTCCTCGGTTTCGGCGTCGGTCCAATCCTCGCCGTCATTCTGCGCCGCCAGTTCTTCCTCGCGCGCGATGAGGCGTTCCTCTTCAGCGAGCAGGTCCGGATCAGGATCGATATCCTGCGGATAGACCCGCCCGAAACTGCGAAACGCGCCGTAATCCACCGAGAGATGCACTTCGACCCATTTCCACGCGGCCTCAAAGGGCTTGGCCGCGGCCTGCAGCTTCTCGATGGCCAGACGCTCTAGGAGCTCGGGGTTTTCCATATGGGCGCTGGCGCGATCGTCGAAGAGATCGCGCAAAAGAACGCCACCTGCAGCTTCGTAGGCCTTGATGCCGACAAAACGCCCCAAGGCCGAGTTCGCTGAATGCGCGGTCTCGGTCAGCTGGCGTTTAATGCTCTGCGGATGGATGTGATAGCCGCCCTTCATCGCGTTCCAGACCGCAAGCTGGCGATCATGATCGTCTGTCAGCGTGAAGGCCATGACGCATTCGAGGGTAAGGCCACCCGCACGGAACTGTTCGATGATCTCGGGCGCGACACGGGCGAGTTTGAGGCGGCGGCGCACCAGGTCGACGGAGACACCGAATTTCAGCGCGATCTCGTCCTCGGTGCGACCCTCACCGATCAGCGCCTCAAAAGCCTCGAACTGGTCTGCTGGGTGCATCGCAGCGCGCTGGAGGTTCTCCGTGGCAGAGGTGAGGATGGCGTTGCGCTCGTCCTCGACGAGGCAAGGCACCGGGTGGTCTGAGGGGATCACGCCGTCTTCGGCAAGCTGCTTCAGCGCCTTGAGGCGACGGCCGCCGGCATCGACCGCAAATCGTGTCTCTGACAACACATGAACCACCAGGTTCTGCTTAATGCCTGTCTCGCGGATGCTGGCGAGCAGTTCAGCGTCGTCGCTGGCACTTGCCGCAACTTTTCGAACGTTGAGAGGGCTCGGTTCCAGTTGATCGAGCGGGATTAGACGGATGTCGGTAGCGCCGTCAGTCGCGGTCGATCCGGCGGCTCCGGTTTTCTTCGCGGTGGCGGGTTTCGGGCGGGTTGAGGTCTTGGCCATGGTCAGGGTCCTTGTCACGCCGGACCCGGATGAGACTCTCTCTATCCTTTCAAGCCCGGCACCCGGGCTTCCCTTTCTCTGGCTCTATTCCAATTGCGGATCACCTTGCCACCAGGACCACGGGCCGAACTGCGTGAAGGCGAGGTCCTCGACGATTGGCGGAAAGCAGAGGCGGGTCATGCCGCGCGTCTTGCCCGTGTGGCCGGTCGCGTCGGCGCGCTGGACGACCGCCTGAAGCGCAGCCCGGAAGGATGGCGGCACAGGCTTGCCCTGATCGAGGCTGCCGACCTCAGCTGGTTCGCGGGTGACCGCATTGGCCCGGATCGCATTGCTATTTGGATATCCATGCGCCTGTCAGGCGTTCAAGAGGACCCCGCAGCACTGGCGCGTGTCGGTTGGGCGGTACGTCGTCTGACAGGGGGACCAGGCCCAAAGGTGGACCTTTCTGCCTTCCTCGATCGTCGCGATCCCAAGAACATGGTCGATGACGCCGAGCCTTTCGCGGATCGCGCGGGCGGTTGGCTGAACCTGATGGCGCAAGCCGCCGAGCTGCACCCGATAACCCGTGCCTGCGCGGGTTATCACCTCTGGAGCCTTGCGGGCCTTGGGCAGCAGGGCGATCGAATGGAAGCGGCAGTCACAGCCGCGCGGATTGTGGCCAGCGAGGGCGGGGGCGCCGTCTTTGCACCTCTGGCTATGGGCGGGGCAGGGGGGCTGCGCGCCAGCGGCCCACCCGCTGACCGTCTGGCGCGCTGGCTTGACGGGATGGAGACCGCATGCCTGACCGCAATGCGGCACCTTGACGATATCGAGGCATGGTCAGCGCGGGCAGAAACCGAGATGACCGCGCTCTCGGGAAAGACTCCGCGCGCCTTGCGCGCTGTGCTTACCGAATGGCCCCTTGTCTCTGCCCCGATGGGCGAGGTCCTGACCAACGCTAGCCGTGCCGCCGTTCAACGCAATATTGCCTGGATGGAAGCGCGAGGCCTTATCCGCGAGGTGACCGGCCAGGGGCGATTCAAGATATGGGTAGCGGCACGATCTTGAATCTTCCAGTTCGATGCATGGGAGCTTCAAGAGTTCGGGAAGTTCGTGTCATAGTTTTCAGTTTCCAGAAATCGCGTCGAGCACCGGACAGTTGGGGACTTCGGCGCCAGAACACCTGGATGCCGTTGCAGCGAGGACGGATTCGATCCGCCGGAGATCCGAGATCTTCGCCCGCACGTCCGCAAGGTGACGTTCTGTCCGCTCCTTGACCTCGGCGCAGGTCGGCGCGGCACCATCGTTGAGCCCCATCAGCCCGCGAATGTCCTCCATCGAGAACCCGAGCTCGCGGGCGCGCAGGATGAAGCGAAGGCGCGTGGCGTGTGCGGCGGAATATATCCGGTAGCCTGCGGCGCTGCGCGGCGGGTCGGGCAGCAGGCCGGTTTTCTCGTAATAGCGGATCGTCTCGATGTTGCATCCGGTCGCCCGGGCCAGGTCGCCGCGTGTTAAGCTGCTCTCGCTTTCGTGATCGATCATGGGGGTTTTCCTCTTGAGCCTGTAGCTACTACAGACCCTACACCCATCGTCAACCACAGACGAAAGGTGCGCGACATGGCGCTGACAGACGACAGAACTGACACCTCAGCAGCGGATCGCCCCGCCCGAAAGGGCTAGCTTGCGGCGGGCGGGGTGATGGGCGCCTTTCTCGCCTCGGCCTGCTGTGTCGGACCATTGGTGCTGCTGACCCTCGGCATCTCGGGGGCCTGGATCGGCAACCTGACGGCGCTGGAGCCCTTCAAGCCGATCTTCGCCGTGATTGCGCTCGGCTTCATCGGGGCGGGATTCCGGCAGGTCTATTTCCGCAAACCGACCGTCTGCGAGCCCGGTTCCTACTGCGCGCGCCCATCCTCGGCGCGCATCACCAAGTCCGCTCTCTGGACCTCCCTGATCCTCGTCCTCGCTGCACTCACCATCGACTGGTGGGCTCCGCTTCTCTACTGATCTCGAAAGGACACCCTCATGAAGACGATCCTTGCCCTTGTTCTGTTCGGCCTGACCGCCACAGCACCCATCACGGCCATCCCTGCCGTCGCGCAAACCGTCGCCGCCGAGCAGACCCTCACCTTCGCGGTGGACAATATGACCTGTGCGCTGTGTCCGGTCACCGTGAAGCGCGCGATGGAGGGCGTCGAAGGCGTGCACGCGGTCGAGATCGACTTCGAGGCGCGCACCGCTACTGTCGTCTTCGACACCGCCGCGACCAGCGCCGAGGCGATCGCGACCGCGTCGGCCAATGCAGGCTACCCGGCGCGCGTCTCGGGTTGACGGGATGACCGAGCGGACAGACCGCAAGCTGATTGCAACAGGTGTCGTCGGCACCGTCATCGCAGCGCTCTGCTGCTTCACGCCGATCCTGGTCGTTCTTCTCGGCGCCGTGGGCCTGTCGGCCTGGCTGGGTTGGCTCGACTATGTGCTGCTGCCCGCGCTGGCGTTTTTTATCGGCCTGACCATCTAGGGGTCTGATGCCGGAGGGGGCAAAATAGTACGCTCTCATGAGCGTTTTTGATTTTCCCGGCATCAGACCCCCCGAAGCTGGACCTCGATGTCTACCCCTACGTGCCTCGGGCGAACGTCGAGACCACGTCCGCGGCCAGCTACATGTCCCTGCTGTCGGAGGATGCAGCATGACCGTGGCCCCGAAGATCCTGCTCGCGGATCATCTCAAGACGCTGAAGCTGCCCACCTTCCTTCGGGAATACGACAAGCTTGCCCGCCAATGCGCCGCCGAGGGTCGGGATCACGTCCAGTTCCTGGCGCGTCTCGTCGAGCTGGAACTGATCGACCGCGAGCGTAGGATGATCGAACGGCGGATCAAGGCTGCGAAGTTCCCAGCCACAAAGAGCCTCGACAGCTTCGACTTCAAGGCGATCCCGAAGCTCAACAAGATGCAGGTGCTGGAACTTGCCCGCTGCGAATGGATCGACCGACGCGAGAACGTCATCGCCTTGGGGCCCAGCGGCACAGGCAAGACCCATATTGCCCTCGGGCTGGGGCTGGCCGCCTGCCAGAAGGGGCTGCCGGTCAGCTTCATCACCGCCGCCGCGCTGGTCAACGAACTGATGGAGGCCCGCGACGAACGTCGCCTGCTCTGCCTGCAAAAGCAGCTGGCCGCCGTCAAGCTGCTCATCATCGACGAGTTGGGCTTCGTGCCGCTCTCCAAGACCGGTGCCGAGCTACTGTTCGAGGTGATCTCGCAGCGCTATGAGCGCGGGGCCACGCTGATCACCAGCAACCTGCCGTTCGACGAATGGACCGAGACCTTCGGCACCGAACGCTTGACTGGCGCACTGCTCGATCGACTGACGCATCACGTCAACATCCTCGAGATGAACGGCGACAGCTATCGGCTCGCCCAAAGCCGCGCCCGAAAGGCCGAAGCCCCAACCTGATCATCCGCCACAGGATTGGCCCTGCGGGCCAAGCGCCATGGCACGCGCCAGCTATGTGACAAGCGCGCGCGCCATGGCGCCTGGCGCCCGTCATTGGCCTGATTTTGCGCCGCCACGTGGCTGGTTTTTACTCCGCCGTTGACACGCGCTCCCCGAAAGGTTGCAACAACTGGCAGGAGATGGTGAAAGGGTCACCCTGATCGCTTCTTGAACCTGATGTGTGGACCGGCGCGGCGAAAGCCGATGCCTTGGAGCCAATGAGGAAGAAGCGCGCGGAAATCCATCGGGGCTCGCGGCGACGAAACATCGGGCCGCTCAAGGAAGCCGGATATACGTCTGCAATCGTGATCGCCGAACCAGACCAAGTTAGCCTGTTGCAATCAGGCGGGGTCCATATACGTCCACAAATGACAGTGCCAAGAGATCTCGTTTAGGATCCACCACGCCCAGTTGTTGTTTGCCTTTGATATCCTTTGGCATCAAGTTTCAGCGTGCGTGACAAGCCTGCCTTGACGCGTCTCAGTGGGATTGAGCTTTCAATAGATGCTACACCTGAAACTTTGGTGAAGGTGCTGGTTAGGAAGCGTTCAAAATCGGAAGGCCCGCGCGTTGCAATGCGCAGCAGATAGTCGCGGTTGCCGGTCATCAGCCAACAATCGACAACTTCAGGAAAGCTGCACACCGCGGCTTCGAAGCTGGCCAGTGCGTCGTCCACTTGACGGTCAAGTTTGACCGAGACAAACACGGAAAATTCATAACCCAAAGCAGTTTCGTCGATCAGCGCAGCATAGCCTGTGATCACGCCCGCATTCTCTAAAATGCGCAGCCTGCGGGCCACCGGGGATGGACTAAGTCCGACGGCTTCGGCCAGTTCGTTGATTGTGGCACGTCCGTTACGCTGCAGGACATGCAGAATACCCACATCGTAAGAATCAAGGTTGGTGCTAATCATCAAGTTTTTCCGAAATAGTGGCTACTGTCACCACATAACACATAAAATCTTCGTAAAATAGGCGAGAAGCGTCAGACTATTGTTGCTAGTCTCGCAACACTTCAAGCTTTGAATGCGAGGGCCGAAAATGACATCTGACACAGTCCATCTCAAAACGCTTCAGGACCGTTTGTTGTGGTTGTCGCATTGGATGATTCATCACGCCAACCACATCCGGCCAAAGGTAGACGGAATCAAGGTTGGTGGCCATCAAGCCAGCTCGGCCTCGATGGTGTCGATCATGACGGCGCTATACTTTTCCGCGCTGCGACCCGAAGATCGCGTAGCGGTAAAGCCGCACGCCTCGCCGATCTTTCATGCCATGCAATACCTGATGGGTCATCAAACGCTTGATAAGATGAAGAACTTTCGCGGGTTCGAGGGCGTGCAAAGCTATCCCAGCCGCACCAAGGATGTGGACGACGTGGATTATTCGACCGGCTCTGTAGGGTTGGGCGTGGCGATTACCGCTTTCGGGTCGATCGTACAGGATTACTTGATGGCCAAAGACTGGAGCAGCGACCTGGCTGCTGGCCGCCATGTGGCGCTGGTCGGCGATGCCGAACTGGACGAAGGTAATATCTATGAAGCGTTGCAAGAGGGCTGGAAGAACGATCTGCGCAACTGCTGGTGGATCATCGACTACAACCGCCAGTCATTAGACGGTGTGGTGCGCGAAGGCCTGTTTTCGCGAGTAGAAAAAATCTTCGAAGCTTTCAGCTGGAATGTCATTCGCGTGAAGTACGGCGCTCTGCAGCGCGCGGCCTTTGAAGAAGAGGGTGGCAACGCCCTGCGCGATTGGATCGACGCCTGCCCGAACCAGCAATATTCCGCCCTGACCTATCAGGGCGGCGCGGTCTGGCGCAAACGGTTGATGGATGATCTTGGTGATCAGGGGCCGGTGACGGCGCTGATCGGCAAGCGCAATGATACGGAACTCGCGGCGCTGATGGAGAATCTTGGCGGCAACTGTGTCGAGACCATGGCCGAGGTGTTTGCCAATGTCACCGACGACCGTCCCACATGTTTTCTTGCTTATACGATCAAGGGCTGGGGCACACCCATTGCGGGCCACAAGGACAACCACGGTGGCTTAATGACCAAGAACCAGATGGCCGACTGGCAACAACATATGGGCGTGCCGGCGGGGCAGGAGTGGGACAAGTTCGCCACCGTGCCAGACGCCGCCGCGCTGCAAAAGTTCCTCGACAAGGTGCCCTTTTTTGCCAAAGGTCGTCGCCGCTTCACCGACGCGGTATTGCCGGTTCCCGAGATTGCCCTGTCATCTGACCGCGAGATATCGACACAGATGGCATTCGGCAAGATCCTTGATGATTTGTCCAAAGGCGACAGCCTTATGGCGGAGCGCATCGTGACGATGTCGCCCGACGTGACCGGCACCACCAATCTCGGCCCCTGGGTGAACCGGCGCAAGCTGTTTGCCCGCACTGAGCAGGCCGATGCCTTTATCGAGCATCGCATCCCCTCAACCGCGAAATGGGAATTCACGCCGAAAGGTCAACACATCGAACTTGGCATCGCCGAGATGAACCTGTTTCTGTTGCTGGCGGCGGCGGGGCTGTCGCATTCACTGTTCGGCAAGCGGCTGATCCCGATCGGGACACTCTACGATCCTTTCGTGGCGCGCGGGCTCGATGCTTTGAACTACGCTTGCTATCAGGACGCGCGGTTCATGGTGGTAGGTACGCCCTCGGGCGTTACGCTGGCACCCGAAGGCGGTGCGCATCAATCTATCGGCACACCCTTGATCGGGATGAGCCAAGACGGACTGGCCGCCTTTGAGCCCGCCTTTGCCGATGAATTGGCAGTTATCATGGAGTGGGCCTTAGGCTATCTCCAGCGGGACGGTTCAGGCAATCCTGACGAGCGCACCTGGCTGCGCGATGAAGCCGGCGGCTCCGTCTATCTGCGGCTCTCGACGAACCCGGTGGAACAGCCCGGCAAGCGCCCGAATGGGGATTGGCAGCAAGGAACTATAGACGGCGCTTATTGGTTGCGTCGGCCCGGACCCAACTGCGAGGTGGTGATCGCTTATCAAGGTGTCATTGCGCCCGAAGCGATCCGCGCCGCAGGCGCGATGGCCGATGCGAGGCGTGACATCGGCGTGCTGGCCGTTACCTCGGCGGATCGGCTGAGCGCGGGCTGGACGGCGGCACAGCGCGCTCGGGCACGTGGCCAGCAGGGCGCGACTAGTCATGTTGAACGCCTCTTGCAAGATTTGCCGCCGCATTGCCGCCTTCTCACGGTAATTGACGGACACCCCGCGACATTGTCATGGCTCGGTGCGGTTCAGGGCCACCAGACGATTCCGTTGGGTGTGGAACGCTTTGGGCAGACTGGGACTATTGGCGAGCTGTACCAATACTACAAAATTGATGCGCAAAGTATGATAGAGAAGATCAATGGCTTGACAACAGGGCGCAAGATTGCCGTTGTTTAAGGAACGTCTGAAAAACCCACCACTTTTGGCGTGATCTGGTAGACTTGGGTGTCCCTGCAAGGAGTCCTTGCGATGCCGAAACAGCCCGCTCTTCCCGGCCTGCGCGACGCCATGAAGAAGAAACGGACGCGGCGGGAGTTGTTCTTGGCGGAGATGGATGCGGTGGTGCCGTGGGTTCGGCTGCTTGCGCTGATCGTGCCGCACTATCCCAAGGCCGGGCCAAAGGGCGGTCGGCCACCGATGGCTCTGGAGGTGATGCTGCGGGTCTATTTCCTTCGGAACTGGTATGCTCTGAGCGACCCGATGGCCGAGGAGACCCTCTACGACAGCCAGGCGATGCGCCGCTTTGCCGGGATCGAACTGGGCGATGACCGCATTCCGGATGAGACCCACCAGCTTTTGCCCACTCCAGCCGACAGATTCTGACCGGGCGGATGCGAATAGGATCATCACCATCACCGATGGCAATCATTTTCCCAACCTCATCCGCCCGGTTTCTGGCCTGCCTTACAGGGGATACTGTTGGGACGGCTGTTCGATCGTAATCCACTTCAGCTCGGTGAATTCATCAATCACCGCAGTGCTGTCGAACTGGCCCCAACCGCTGGCCTTCGTGCCGCCATAAGGCGCTTGGGCTTCATTCGAGACGGTGGAGCCGTTGATGTGCACTGAACCCGTCTGAAGGCGCATTGCGACATCAAGTGCGTGGACCATGTCTGTCCCGAAGACAGCAGCAGACAGGCCGTATTCAGTGTCATTGGCCACCCGAACAGCTTCGTCCGCGCCGTTGACACGGATCACCTGCAAGATCGGACCAAAGGCTTCCTCGGAGTAGATGCGCATCTTGGATGTGACACCATCGAGCACAGTCGGCGACATCAGGGTGCTGTCTGCAAGCCCGCCAGTCCGTATCTTCGCACCTTTTTCGGTCGCGTCGGCAAGCAAACCGTTCAGGTGATTAACTGCGCCCTGGCTGATGATCGGACCAAGCGCGCAAGCCGCCTGAGTGCGTGGATCGCCCGCCTCCAGCTGTGCTGCCCGCGCGGCGAGTTTCTCGACGAACGCATCGGCGACAGACTCATCGACGATGGCACGCTCTGTCGTCATGCAGATCTGGCCCTGATAGAGGAAGGCACCGAAGATGGTCGCATTCACTGCGCCGTCGATATCCGCATCCGCGAGGACCACCATGGGGGACTTGTCGCCGAGTTCCATCAGGCTACGCTTGAGATGGCGGCCACAAGCCGCAGCAATGATCCGGCCAACATGCGTCGAACCGGTGAAGTTGACACGCCGCACGGCTGGATGCGCGATCATTGCCTCTACGACTTCGGGTGCGTCCTTTGGGTCGTTGATCACGAAGTTGAGCGTTCCTGCGGGAAAACCGGCCGCATGGACGGCCTCAGCAACCAGCACATGGGTCTTGGGAGAGGTTTCCGAGGCGCGGAAAACAACGGTGTTGCCGCACATCAGCGGATAGGCAATGGCCCGCGCTGCCAGCACAATCGGCCCGTTCCAAGGCACGATCGACAGGATCACACCTACCGGCTGTCTCACGGTCATCGACAACGTGCCCGGCTTGTCAGACGGGATAGTGCTGCCCTGAATCTGCGTGGTCATCGCTGCGGCTTCGCGGAAAACATTCGCCGCGAGCATGACATTGAAGCGTGCCCAGAGTTCGCCTGCCCCGACTTCGGCTTTCATGGCGACAACGAAATCTTCCGTGCGCTTTTCGATCTCTTCCGCGGCCTTCATGAGCAGGGCGCGGCGATGGCCCGGACCAGTCTGCGACCAGGACGCAAAGGCGCGTTCGGCAGATTCGATCGCGGCCACGGCATCCCCTGGCGTGGCAGCTGCGCCACGCGTCACGACTTCGCCACTTACAGGTGAGCGGCGTTCAAATGTGGCGTTGCCTGTGGCATTCTGCGCCTCATTGTCGATATAGAGCTGAATAGTCATTCCATGTCCTCTTAAGTTTACTTCTCTGTTCTTGAAACCTGCGTCAGCCAAAAGCCTCGCGAGGATTCGTCCAGAGAACGACCCAGTTTCAACTGTGCGCACGGCCTATCCGTGCGCACGGCTATGGTTAAATTGCGCCGAACTTTGCAACGAGCTCTGCGCCCATATTCGGAGACCCAAAGCCCCGCATGCCGATACCGCCGTCGAAATTCAGTACGGCACCAGTGCCCGGCGTATTGTCGCGACGATTGGCGAAGAAGGCGTAGGCGCCAGCATATTCCCGCGCATTGAATGCACGTTCAAGCGGCAGCATTTGCTTCATCAGGTCGTCGAGCGGAATATCGGAAAACTTGATTCCCTCTTGCGAAAGGGCACTGGTTCCGGCGAGGTTGCTGCCACCGATACCACCTGGCGCGACGCCATTGACCCGTACGTGCGGTGCAAATTCATGCGCCATCTGCTTGATCATGCCGACCACCGCATGCTTCGTTGCCGTGTAAAGAACACCGCCACCGCCTGGATAAAAGGCAGCGTTCGACGCGGTAAAGATCATGTGGCCCTTGGTCTTGTAAAGCTCTGGCAATGCCGCCTTGGCTCCAAGGACATAGCCCTTGACGTTGATGGCGAACATCTCGTCGAAAGCAGATGACAGTTCGTCATCTTCTGTCGAGACCATGGTTTTCGAGTAGTCCCAGATGCCCGCATTTCCGACGAACGTGTCGAGCTTGCCGAAGGCGCTGACGCACTCGGCCACCGCCCGATTGTTGTCGTCCACTTTGCGAACGTCGCCCGCGATGCCGACGACCTTGTCGCCAAACGCTTTCACCGCGTCGTCGATGCGCTCTTGCGAGCGGTCAAAGATTGCAACACGTGCGCCTTCCTCGACGAAGCGTTCCACGATGGCGAGTCCAAGACCGGACCCTCCGCCCGTCACGAGCGCGACTTGATCCTTGAGTTGCATTGTAATTCCTCCCTGTTTTTGACGCTGTTTTTCAGCAGTCGATGTATATGAAGTCGCCGTCAACCTTTGCGGGGAACACCTTGAGTGCCTCACAAGCAGGCAGGGCCTTCACCTTGCCGGTTCTGACGCAAAATTTCGCGAAGTGCAGACTGCACTCGACAACTCCGTCCTCGATAAAACCGTCCGCGAGTGACCACGTGTCATGCGTACAGGTGTCCTGGACGGCGTGTATTTCGCCGTCCACCCGGCACACCAGTATCGGCTCAGGTCCACCTTCGAATACTTTCATATCCCCCTCCGGCACATCTGCCGAAGGGAGCGCCTTGATCCATGCCATATTTGTTCCCTTAGAAGAAAAAGCTGAGATTGTTCGACAGGATTGTGCTCTGGTCAATCAGGATCGTGCGGCGCACAATCTCGAAGCCCGCTTCGGTTTCAACCCGACGCAGAACATCCCGGCGCTCGCAGGCGAAAACGTCAAGTTGGCGTTCTTGCCGCGTCCTGTACACCATCGACGCCGAAACGACATTGATCGTATTCTCGTTTTCCGGAACGACCATGACGTTCCCGATCAGATAACGCACGCGAGAGGCCGGGTTTTCGGACCAGCCCACATCGGACATGATCTTGCGAATCCGGCCTTTCATCGTGTACCAGTTGTCGTCGAAATGGGCAAAGCCTTGCTCATCGGTATATTCCTGAGCGACTTCGCGCATGATCTTCGTCGAGCGGATCGGCATCCAATAGTGAAGGTCCTCAGCCAGCAAGCCGAACCACTCTTTGTACCGGCGATCCGTCAGAAGCTTGGATTCCCAATACAGGAACTGTTCGACTTCATGCTGAAGCTCCAGAGAAACGGCCTTGGGCTTGCTTTCGAAGGCAGCCTTGAAAGTATCATCGAGCATCTTATTCCTCCCTCATCGTAAAGTGTCTGCCGAGGCGTATCGGCAGACGTTTGATACATAAGCGGACATTTGCCGCCGATTGAACGTTACTCTGCCGCGAGCGGCCGTTGCTCGATCCGGCGGATTGCATCCCAATCCGGTGCGGTCATGATCTGCGTCCAATAACGGTACACGCCTCGCGCCGACTCCTCACTATAGGTGTAGGCGAAGCTCAGCCCGGGGAAGCCCTCAGGATTATCGGCCGTCACTGTATGCGAGCCCATCTCGATGTTGAACTTCTGGTTTTGGGCAACATGGCCGCGCAGCACTTGCTGGATGTCGCACCAGTTTTCGCCATCATCCTGCTCGAACACGCCGCCCGCCGAGAAAGTGCGCGATGTATGGCGACGCCATTCATCCTTGATCTCCTGCGGGGCAGTTTTGTCAACGAGAGTGAAGGTCCAGACCTCGATCTCGTTCGGACCGCGAGGCTGCCACATCCGGACCGTGTTGATCCCTGCCAGGAACGACAGGTTCGGGAAGACGTTGGTATGGCAAAGGTTCACGTCCGCTCGTCCCTGACCCAAACGCCGCACTGCCTCCTCGTATGCTGGCCCGGTCGTCAGGTATTCCGTCACCTTCGGCCCAACAATAGTCATGTAGAACATCGGGTTGCGCAAGAAGAGGCCGCAACCATGGCCGTTCTCCAAATGGACATTCAAGCCCTCCGTCGGAGGGGCAACCTGGGTAATATCCACATCTTCCGGCACACCGGCCATGATGCCGGACAGGTGTGAGGTGGTGCCTGCATGATAAGCGTCCGAAGCGAACTGCTCTGCCGCGAACTTCCAGTTGCAGGGAATGACCCACTTCTGGATGCCGGGGATCGCCTCGGTCCCCTCCTCACAGCGGTCGAGCATAATGTCCATATAGAATTTGACGTCACCCAGGTATTCGTCGAGCGGAGGCGCGTCGGCGTCCCAGTTGGCAAAAATCAGGCCCTTGTAGGTTTCGACGCGCGCCTGCTTCGGTCCCCACTCCGCCTTGTTCAGGCAACCACCGAAGGCTTCCTTCTCCATCGGGACGCTTACCAGATCGCCACCCTGATTGTATGCCCAACCATGGTAGGTACATGTAAAGGACTTAGCGTTGCCCGAATCGGCCCGGCAGATCCTCATTCCGCGGTGCTGGCACTGGTTTAGGAACACCCGGATGCTGGCGTCCTTCTGGCGCACAACGACCACAGGATCCTCGCCAATGTAGGCGGTCGTGAAGTCGCCCGGCTTCGGGATCTGCGATTCGTGACCCATGCAAATCCAGGTGCGCGCAAAAATGCGCTCAAGCTCAAGACGATAAAGAGCCTCGTCAACATAGATCTTAGGGTCGTACTTGCCGTTCTTCTCGTCAATCATTGCAAGAATTTCGGCATCAGAATAAGCGCCCGTCGCGCCAACATTTGCCTTTACGTTCATCGTAGGCTCCTCCCTCTGGAATCGATTTCCGCCGCACCAGCTCCTCGCAGACGCGTGGGAAGGAGTGTTACCGCTTTGCGGGGCCGCTGGCAATATGAAAAGCATGCTTTCCAAGCAAGGCCGTAACTGGTAAGAAGAAGCGCTTGCGGAGGAGCGAGTTCAGCATAGGGGGCGAGAAGATGAGGATGTTTTTGACGCGCGTTTTTGGCGCGATGGTATTTGCAGTGACGGCGGCTGGCGGTGCCTCCGCACAGGTTACATCGATCACGACACCTCCTGCGGGTTCGGTGTGGAATACGATGGCTTCGGTCATTGCGGCCGAGGCCCAGAAAAGCGGCGGCGGGCGGCTGGTTGTTCAGGCATATAGCGGCAACGCGCAGATGCTTCAGGCCGTCGACAGCAAAGACGCCGAATTCACGATGACCGACATCAATGACATGATCGTAGCGGTCGCCGGGGAGGGTGACTACTCGGCGGCTCTGCCGAATCTGCGTGTTGTGGCCAAGATCAATCCCTTTGCGGTAGGGCTGTTCGTCCGGGCAGATTCCGGCATGACGCGGGTCTCCGATCTTGCCGGAAAGCGTGTGCCCTCGGGCTGGGAGGCTTTCCCGCTGAACCGTCCGCTGGTGAGTGCGCTTCTCGAGGCGGACGGGATCAGCTATGGTGAAGTGGTTGAAGTGCCGATCCCCGATATCATTCGCAATGTCGATGCTCTGGCCTCGGGTCTGACGGATGCGGCCTTCTTCGCTGTCGGCGGGCCGAAGGTCGCTGAGGTCGGCGCAATGGTGGGCGGGGTCCGCTATCTTCAGGTCGCCTCGGATGAGCAGGCGCTCGAAACGATTCGCAAGTTTCGCCCGGCCTATTACTTCTCAGAGGTGACGCCCTCGCCGGTGCGGGTGGGTGTCGATGCGCCGATGATGATGCTGACATGGGACAACGTCCTTGTTGCTGGTGAGCATGTGTCCGACGAACAGGTCAAGGCGCTGCTGGCCTCGATTTTCGACAATGTGGGTGCGATCGGCGATGCCTATCCTCCGCTTCGCGTGATGAACATTGAAACCGCCTATGTCGATTATCCGGGTGTGGAATATCACCCTGGTGCAGCGGCCTTCTTCGCCGAGCGGGGCGTCGCCATTCGCGCTGTTGACTGACACGGTTATGACGGAGGGCTGGGCCGGGAGATTTCCCGGCGCAGTCCTTTTTGCATTCGCTCATTGTGGAGGAAACAGGCTTTGACTCAGACAACTGGCAGTCGGCTGCCAACATTTCGTCGGATTGCCGTCCAAACCCAGGCGGTGGCACTTTCGCTGCTGGCCGTCGCTGTGGGGTTCGACGCGCCGAGCCGCCTCGGGCTGAGCGTCTATGTCGAGCAGATATTGGCCGTCGCCCTGGGGCTTGGGCTGGGCCTGGTGTTCCTGATCGACAGAAGCAGCGTCGGCGAGAAGGATCCACGCGGCAGCGACGAGAATGTTCCGGCGGACGGTGGTAGAACCATCGACTGGATTCTTGCCGTCCTGGGGCTTGGTCTTTCGCTATATGTTGCCATAAACTATGCCGATATCGTCTCGCGGGTGATGTCCGCCCCGGTCGATATCGTGATCATGTCCGGGATGCTTGTCCTGCTGGTGCTTGAGGGGCTGCGGCGGGTGGTGGGCTGGGCGCTCGTCGTGGTGGTGCTTTTCATCGGGGGCTACGGGATGATCGGCCACATGATTCAGGGTGCGATGCAAACGCGGCAGGTCTCACCGGATCGTCTGCTTTCCTATATCGGGTTCGATGCCAATGGCATGCTCGGCCTTACCATGAACGTGTCGGTAACGGTCGTCGCCGCGTTCGTGCTGTTCGGGCAGATCCTCGTGCGGGCGGGGGGGGGCGAGTTCTTCAACGACATCGCGCTTGCCGCGCTGGGGCGCCGCCGCGGCGGAGCGGCCAAGATCTCGATCCTGGCCTCGACGCTTTTCGGCACGATCTCCGGGGTTGTGGTGTCCAACATCGTCGCGACCGGCGTCGTCACCATCCGGCTGATGATCCGCTCGGGATATCGGCCCCGGATGGCTGCCGCAGTCGAGGCCGTCGCCTCGACCGGAGGGCAGATCGCCCCCCCGGTCATGGGCGCAGTCGCTTTCCTTATGGCCGATTTCCTGGGCGTTTCCTATGCGCAGGTCGCGATTGCAGCGATCATCCCGGCCGCGCTCTATTACTTTGCGGTGTACTGTCAGGTTGATCTTGAGGCCGCCAAGGCCAACATCGCCCCCCTGCGTGAGGATGAAATTCCTTCTGCGCTCGACACTCTGCGTCGCGGGGGTATCTTCATCCTGCCGTTTGCAGTGATCGTGGTCGGCATGTTCTGGCTGGGCCAGCGACCGGAAACGGCGGCCCTCTGGGCGGCCGGCGTTGCCCTGATCTGCGGCGTCGCATACGGCTATGGTGGCCGGCGCATCACTCTGCGCATGATCTGGCAATCGCTCGCCGAAGCCGGCATCTCCATGACCGAGATCCTGATGATCGCCGCTGCCGCCGGCTTCATCATCGGTGTTCTCAACATCACCGGGTTGGGCTTTGCCGGCACGTTCGCGCTGGCCGAGATCGGTCGGGGCAGCCTTCCGCTGCTCTTGCTCCTCACGGCCATTGCCAGTGTTGTTCTTGGCATGGGGATGCCGACGGTTGCCGTCTATCTTTTGCTGGCGGTCCTTCTTACCCCGCCTCTGGTAGAGGCCGGGATCACACCGATGGCCGCCCATTTCTTCATCTTCTACCTCGGCATGATGTCAATGGTGACCCCGCCTGTCGGCATCGGCGCCTTCTTTGCCGCCGCGCTGGCCGGGGCCCCGCCGATGCAGACAGCATTCGTTGCGATGCGGCTAGGCTGGACAGCCTACATCATTCCCTTCATCTTCGTGGTCTCGCCCGCCCTGCTGATGCAGGGAACCCCGGTTGAAATCTTTCTGGCCACGTCTGCTGCGGCAATTGGGGTTTATGCCATATCCGCCGCCATGGTTGGCTGGTTCGGGGGCATGTTGTCAGGCTACGAACGCGCAGCTCTGGGCTTTGGCGGAGTGCTGCTTCTTATGCCGGAAGCATTGGGTGGCGGATACACCCTCATGCTCCATGGCCTGGGTGTCGCAATCATGGTGGCACTTCGGTTTCTGCGCAGGGCGATAGTGCCGACATGACTGCATCCTACGATGCCACATTACTGAATTACGACCACGAGGAAAGGACAATAACCTCCATGAATTACAGTTTCCCGCTGCCGCCTGCCGTCAGCCTGCCTATCGCCGGTCGGGACGAGCGTTTCCCTGTGCGTCGGATCTTCTGCGTCGGACGCAACTATGCCGAGCATGCACGAGAGATGGGCAAGGACCCGGATCGCGATCCGCCGTTTTTCTTCACCAAACCCGCCGATGCCGTTGTCGAAGATGGGCAGGTCGTCGCCTATCCGCCCGAAACGCAGAACTTCCACTATGAAGCCGAACTGGTGATCGCCATCGGCAAGGCTGGCACGGATATTCCCGAGGAACAGGCGCGCGACCACATCTTCGGCTACGCCATCGGCAACGACCTGACGCGACGGGACTTGCAGCTTGCTGCCCGTGCGGCAGGACGGCCCTGGGACTGGGGCAAGGCGTTTGATCGCTCGGCGGTGATCGGTCCGATCCACACTGGCGCGCCGGTCGGCAAGCCCGAGCAGGGCCGGATCCAGTTGACGCTAAATGGTGCCGTCAAGCAAAGCGCCGATCTGCAAGACCTGATCTGGTCGGTGCCAGAGATCATCTCGATCCTGTCGCAGTCAATGGAGATCCGGCCCGGCGATCTGGTGATGACAGGCACGCCTGCGGGCGTCGGCGCGATGCAGGTGGGCGATGTATGCGTCGTCTCAATCAGTGGGCTTGGAGAGATTACCACGACCATCGGGCCGCGCGCGAAGGGACACGTCGAATGACCTTCCGCCTTCATAATTTCTTCCGCTCATCGACCTCGACGCGGCTGCGCGCTGCCCTCAACCTCAAGGGCATCGCCTATGAATATGTGCCCTATGCCCTGCGCAAAGGTGAAACCCGTACGCCCGAATTCCTGGCGCTGAACCCCGCCGGACTTGTGCCGGTTCTGGAAAGCGACGATGGCCAGGTTCTTGTGCAGTCGCTTGCCATCATCGAATGGCTCGACGAAACCCAACCCGGACCGCGGCTCTTGCCTGAGGGGGCAGACGGGCGGGCACGTGTGCGCGCGCTTTCATACATGATCGCCTGCGAGATCCACCCCCTGAACAACCTGCGCGTCCTGACTCGCCTGACCGAGCAATTCGGTGCCGACGAGGCTGCTCAGAAAGCCTGGTTCACGGAATGGGTCGAAACCACCTTTGATCCGCTTGAAATCATGCTGGCGCAGGACAGTCGCACCGGGCGTTTCTGTCATGGTGATACGCCGGGGCTCGCGGATTGCTGCCTCTATGCCCAGGTCTGGAACAACCGACGTTTCGACATTGATACAAGCCGTTGGCCCACCATCGCGCGGATATTCGATGCAGCCGATGCGCTGCCCGCTTTCCGTGAGGCCGCGCCAGCACACCAACCAGATGCGGTATGACGCAACACCAACAGAAGCCGGACTCTCCTGAAGCGAGCGAGACGCCGGATATCTCGACGAGGACACATGAACACCAGACCAGAAGCCCCGCCACCCCTTAGCGGCCTCCGCATTGTCGAAATCGGCCACTTCATCGCCGCTCCGTTCGCCACTCGCATTCTCGGCGATCTTGGCGCCGAGATCATCAAGATCGAACCGCCCGATGGGGATCCTGTGCGGGGCTGGGGCGCGCAATCCAACGGCGCGTCACTGTGGTGGAGCGTTCATGGCCGCAACAAGCGTTCGGTCGCGGTTGATCTCAAAAGCCCCGAAGGAGTCGAGGCCGTGGGACGGATCATCGCGCGCTCTGATGCGCTGATCGAGAATCAGCGCCCCGGGGGCCTGGCGCGTCTCGGCTTCGATCGTAAAAGGCTGCAGGAACTGCGGCCAGGTCTCGTAGTGGCCCATGTCTCGGGTTACGGACAGACTGGCCCATTGCGTGACCGCGCCGCTTTTGGCGTCATTGGCGAGGCGATCGGCGGATTGCGTCACCTGACCGACCATGCTCCCGGCACCACCAATCTGCCGCCGCCACGCGTCGGCATCAGCATCGGCGATTCCGTTGCCGGACTTTACGCCGCGATCGGCGTTCTCGCCGGTCTTTTGCGCCGAGACGGCCGGACGGGCAGCGGCGGAGCCGAGGATGGGGACATCAACACCGTCGATGTAGCGCTTACAGAAGCCGTGCTGTCGCTCACGGAAGGGATCGTCACGGAGTACGGTGCGCTCGGCCTTGTGCGCCAACCCGTCGGCGCGCGCATCGCGTCGGCGGCTCCCACCAGCGCCTATCCCTCGGCAGACGGCCGTTGGGTCATTGTCGCTGCGAATTCAGATCTTCTGTTTCAGCGGCTGACAGCGTTGATCGGGCGCGAGGATCTGGCGGTACGACCGGAGTTGCAGACCAATGCGGGCCGCCTCAAGCACGTCGACGAACTCGACGAGGCCATTTCCGCCTGGTCCCGGCGGTTCGATGCCGGACGACTGACAGAGCTTCTGGCCAAGGCAGACATCCCTTCGACGCTGATCTACACTGCCGCAGAAATTGCCGATGATCCGCAGTTCCGCGCGCGTGGCATGGTGCGCGAAGTCAGCGACCCGCTACATGGCGACCTGCTTCATCCCGGCATTGTGCCGCATTTCCCCGATTCCCCCGGCACGATCCGCTGCACCGGCCCGGAGGTCGGACAAGATACCGCAGCCGTTCTGGCAGAGATCGCGGGCTACTCGCAGGATGAAATCAAGTTGCTCTACCAGAAGGGAGTAATAGCATGACTGCCGTCCAGATCGTCGAAGTCGGCCCGCGCGACGGGTTCCAGAACATCGGCCCCTTCATCCCGACCGAGACCAAGATCGCCGTGATCCGCGACCTTGCCGCTGCAGGATTGAAACGGATGGAGATCACCTCCTTCGTCAGTCCGCGCGCCATTCCTCAACTCACCGACGCCGGCGAGGTTCTGGCCGATGTTCTGGCCCAGGGTCATGTCGTGCCGCAGGTCCTGGTTCCCAATGCCCGCTATGGCCTGAAGGCAATCACGGCGGGAGCGGAGTTTCTGTCCTATGTCATCTCGGTCTCGGAAAGCCACAGCCGTTCGAACGTGCGCGCCACGCCGGATGAGGCCCTCGCCGATTACGCCCGGCTTGTCGCCGAGGCGCCCGATGGGCTGCGGCTGCGGTTCAACCTCGCCACCGCATTCCATTGCCCGTTCGAGGGGGTGACACCTGCCAACGCCGTGCTCGATCTTCTGGAACGCGCGCTGGAAATCTGCCCCGATGCCGAGATCTGCCTATGCGACACGACTGGCCGCGGCGAACCGGCGCAGGTCGCGGAATTGTTCAGGGCGGCGATGGCGCGCTTTCCCTCCGTTTCCGCTTGGGCGATGCATGCGCATGATACCTACGGCCATGGCACGGCGAATGTGCGCGCGGCCTATGATCAGGGTGTCCGCGTGTTCGATTCCGCGATCGGCGGGCTTGGTGGCTGCCCCTATGCCCCCGGCGCCAGCGGCAACGTCGCTACCGAGGATGTCGTGAGCCTGTTCCGGGATTGCGGCGTGGAAACCGGCGTTGACCTAGCAGCATTGGCGCCGATCGCTGCGCTCGTCCAAGCGCTGCCGGGCGCGAATTGCGGCCGGAGCGTGATCGCGGCAGGGGAAGGTGCTGCGCCGGTGAGGGCGTAGCGCAAGAACGACAAGCCATCCCGAACGACAGCAAAAGCGAAGCTGCGTTCAAGTTGAAAATTGACAGCATGCTTATCACCGCTTACATTTTGAGCTACTCACGATGTAGGGGTCAGGGAGGACAGAATGACCGGAACCGCTAAAATCGATCAGACAATTTCAGAGAAAGCCAAAGCTTTCAATCTGTTGGCACCGCCGGATGACTATTTCGACGATCCCAGCCCCTATTTTCGCCTGTTGCGCGACGGCGATCCTGTTCACCAACAGGAAGATGGCACTGTGCTTCTGACGCGTTACGACGACGTACGCCAAGTATGGCGAGACCTGTCCGGTCTTGTTTACAAAGGTGAGTTTTTCGAGAAAAAATTCGGCAAGGGCCCCCTGCTGGAGCATCACACATCGACGATGCTCTTCCGTGACAACCCCGATCACGACCGGTTGCGCGATATCGTCAACCCCTTTTTCTCTCAGACATCCATCAAGTCTCTGACGGACTTTACCCAAGACGTGATTGACCGTGAGATCAAGAAGGTCAAGCAAATGGGCGAGTTCGACTTCGTGCGCGATTTCGCTTTCCGCATCCCGGTTGCACTCATTTGCAGGGTCATCGGCATTCCGGTTGAAGATGCTGACTATATCCAGGGCGTGGGGCGCAAGGTGCTTTTCCCGCTCAACCCGCAGGTGTCGGTCGAAGCGATCAAGCAGGGCCATGAAGCAGTAACGGAATTCATGGGCTATCTCCTGCCATTTCTCGACGAGATCAAGGCGCGCCGCACGATCGACCCGAGCGAGAGCATCCTCTGCGCAATGGCTGCGGCGCAGCGAAATGGCGTTGAGGTCAGTGACGCCGAAATTCTTCACATGTGCATCGTGACGCTCAATGGCGGCCATGAGACCACGACAAACCTCATCTCTCAGTCGATGCATTTCCTGATGGATGACCCCGAGAGCAAGCGTCAGCTGGTCGAGGGTGAGGTTGCTCTGCCCACGGCACTCGAAGAGTTGATCCGCTTCATCACGCCGCTCCAGCTTCAGGGGCGGCGAACGACGAACGATGTGGAACTTGCCAGTGGTAATGGCACGATCCCGGCGGGCACCGAGGTGGTTCTTGCCCAGGCTTCGGCGAACAGGGACGAGCGTGTGTTCGAAGACCCCGACAGGCTGAA
The DNA here is from genome assembly GCF_003050785.1 of Celeribacter persicus. Taxonomy (GTDB): domain Bacteria; phylum Pseudomonadota; class Alphaproteobacteria; order Rhodobacterales; family Rhodobacteraceae; genus Celeribacter; species Celeribacter persicus. The sequence goes on along the minus strand of NZ_QAOH01000017.1, from coordinate 18,612 downwards.
TTTTGCGCGCCGCCCGAACAATCATGTCGCGTTCGGTGCGGGGATCCATGTCTGCCTCGGTCGGCCGCTTGCCAGGATGGAGGCCCCGATCGCCCTTGCGTCCGTGCTGAAGGAACTGCCGACCTTGGTGCGCAACGGCGAAGCTCGCTTTCAGCACAACACACGGTTCAGAGGTCTGGAAGAACTCCCCGTGCGTTTGGCTTGATCCGCGACGACCGCTGAGAACTAGTCACCCCGGCCCGGCGACCCGACCCCAGGATCGCCGGGCCGGGTGTCCGTTGATAAGGAGAAGAAATGAAGATTTGTCGCTTCCACAAGGACCGTATCGGTCTTGTTCAGGACGATGAGGTTGTCGATGTCACCTCGGCCCTCGACCTTTTGCCGCAACTGCGCTACCCGTTGCCGCGGCATGACCCGTTGATCGCACATCTCGATCAGCTCAAGGAGGCATTCCTTGTGGCTGCCAGGACCGGAGAGCGCAGACCAGTCCGTGAACTGGCCTTCGATTCACCGGTTGCAAACCCCGGCAAGCTTGTCGCGGCGCCTGTGAACTACGTCAAGCACCTGGAAGAGGCGCGCGCGCAGAAGGATCTGCACCAGGGCAATGCAGCCCAAGTGCGGGTGATCCACGAGACCGGCCTGTTTCTGAAGGCTACCAGCAGTCTTATCGGCCCCTCCGAGCCGGTGACACTGCGCTTCCCTGATCGGCGCAGCGATCACGAAATCGAACTTGCGGTCATCATCGGCAAACGCGCCGACAGGGTGTCAGCGGAGCGCGCGCTGGAGTACGTCGCAGGATATGCGATCGGGCTTGACATGACGGTGCGCGGCGCCGAGGAACGCAGCATGCGCAAGTCCATAGACAGCTATTCGGTGCTGGGACCGTGGCTTGTAACAGCCGATGAAATCACCGATCCGTCCCAGCTCGACTTCGAACTGAAGGTGGACGGCGTCACCAGGCAGAAGGCCAATACGCGTGATCTTGTGCTGAGCGTGCCGGAACTGATCGAGATGGCCAGCCGATTCTATACACTGGAAGTGGGCGACGTCATCTTCACCGGGACGCCCGAGGGCGTCGGGCAGATTGAGCCGGGCAACAAGATCCATGCCTGGATCGACCGGATCGGCTCGATGGAAATCGACGTCACCTGACGCCAAGAAAAGCTGGCCATCTGCTTGTGGGTGGCCAGCTGCAATCGCTATGACTGTCTCAATCCATGTCGGCGTCACGTGCGGTCGGAATTGACGGTCGTGTGTTCTTGCGTGTTGCATAAACAAACGCTGCCATGGAAGTCAGGAACTGACGCTGCACCTCTGGATCAATTTCATCCAAGAGCAGCGACTTCAGCTTCATGACCTGAATAAACGCCTTGCCGTACAATTCCTCGCCAGCAGGGGTGATGTCGAGCAGTTTCTCTCTGCCATCCGTATCACTCTTCTTGATCGAAAGCAGCCCGCGCTTCTCAAGCGCGCTTGCAGTTCGTCCACAGCTCGCCTTGTCTATTGCGGCGCGCCGGGCAACTTCAGTCACGGACAGGCTCGGGAAATTTCGCACTGTTGCGATAATGATCCAGCTCACAGGCGACAACGGCAGGCCAGCCATAGCCTCGTCGAAGGCACACAAGAAGACTTGGTAGCTACGCCGAATCAGATGCGCGGGATGGTCCTTAATGATCCGAAAATCGGCGTCGCCACCTAGGGTTTCGGGCGGTCTCCGCTCGGTATCATCTTTCATTCGCCGACCATCTTCTTTTTCATTGTTGATTGCTTATAGCATAACACCCTTCGATACCACCGACAACCTCGGGCAGCAGATGGACGTCTTTTACCCTTGGAGCGCGTTACCGGAAAACCCGGGCTCGGGTTTGGTCATGTCTGAGTCAGGGCCTTGGCCATCAATCGCTTGACTACCAGCAGCAAGATATGCATATAAGGTAGTATGCATGCTTAGTTTATGCCATTGATCCGCCTGAATGACCATGGTCAGGCGGGATTAGGCACGAAAAAGGCAGCCAAACGGAGGAATAAGTTCGTCGTTATTGTTCCCAAATGGGTGGGCAAGCCTGCCTTGAGTGGAGCAGTTTCGATTGTAACGACGTGCTGGGAGGGAGAATTTCTATGTCGATCCAAGTGGTGTTCATTGATTCGATGGGAGAGCGACGTGATGTATCGTCGCGCGAGGGGCAGTCTCTGATGGAGGCTGCGACGATGGCTGGCGTGCCGGGAATTGATGCGGATTGTGGCGGCGCTTGCGCATGCGCGACCTGTCAGGTCTATGTTGACCCCAAGTGGCTTTCTCTGCTTCCGCCGACCAGCGAAGGTGAAGCCAGTATGTTGGAGTTTGCGGCCAACAGGCAGGACAGCAGCCGGCTTGCTTGCCAGATTCGCCTGACAGCAGATCTTGATGGTCTCACCGTCACCACCCCAGAGTTCCAGTTCTGATATATGTGACGCTTTCTATCTGATCGCGTCAAACGGAGGATAAATATGTCGCTGACCGAAAAGCCTGTGGAAACAGCAGAACGAAAGATGTTCTACGACAAGATCGATAGCGGGTCCTATACCCCACTTTGGACTGTTTTGTCGAACATCATCACTCCTGAGCCCAAAAGCGGTTGCTTGCCCCACCTTTGGCATTTCGACGAGGCGAAATCCTACCTGCTGGAAGCAGGCGGTCTGATCACGGCGAAGGAAGCCGAGCGGCGCGTCCTTGTGCTTGAAAATCCAGGCCTGCGCGGTCAGTCCCGGATTACCACGTCGCTTTACGCTGGCCTTCAGATCGTCCTGCCGGGCGAAGTTGCCCCCGCGCACCGCCACAGCCAGTCAGCTTTGCGCTTCGTGATGGAGGGCAGTGGTGCGCATACGTCGGTCGATGGCGAGCGCACAGTGATGAACTTTGGCGATTTCGTAATCACTCCGCCGGGAGCCTGGCACGACCACGGCAATGACAGCGACGCGCCGATGATCTGGCTCGACGGTCTGGATATTCCAATCGTGTCGGTGTTCGACGCCTCTTTCGCAGAAGAGCATCACGCGGATCAGCAGCCAATTACCCGCCAGCCCGAAGACAGCAGCTGGCGCTACGGTGCCAACATGCTTCCGGTCGACTACGAAGCGACCAGAGTAGCGTCGCCGATCTTCAATTACCCTTACGAACGCTCGCGCGAAGGCCTCGAGCATCTTTTGAAGCAGGGTGAGGTCGACCCCTTCCACGGTATCAAGATGCGCTATGTCAACCCGGTCGACGGCGGCTGGGCGATGCCGACGATTTCGCCCTGCCTTCAACTGCTTCCGAAAGGCTTCAAGTCGCGGCCGTATCGGTCGACAGACGCAACGGTCTTTGTCGTCACTGAAGGCACCGGTCGCAGTGTGATCAATGGAAAGACTTACGAATGGGGTCCGAAGGATCTGTTCGTCGTTCCGAGCTGGCATACCGTCACGCATGAGGCGGACGGCGATGCAGTGCTGTTCTCTTACTCCGATCGCGTCTGCCAGGAGAAACTCGGGCTTTGGCGGGAAGACCGTGGAAACGCGGTTCCGCTCGGCGCATAGTGACACTGTCCGGCATGGTGCGCCCTAGCTGCGCACCATGCCAATCCACGCAAAAAAAACTCACATAAATCGGGACTTCAAGCCATGAAACATGAACTGCTCACGGTCGATGACGTGACAGGTTGCTGGGCGATCATGCCCACGCCGTCCAAGCCCAACGCGTCGGATCCGCGCGCTGAAGACACGGTCGATCTGGACGAAACGGCCCGTGTCGTCGAGGCTCTGATCGCCTCTGGTGTGAACGGGATTCTTTCTCTCGGCACCCTGGGAGAGGGAGCCACGACAACATGGCAAGAGAAGCAAGCCTTCATGCGCACGCTGGTCGAAGCCGGTCGCGGTCGCATTCCCATCTTCGGCGGGGCGACCGCCCTTAACACCCGCGACTCCATCAGCATGACCCGTGCCGCGCGCGAGATCGGGCTTAACGGGGTGATGATGGGGCCGCCGATGTGGGTTCAGCCTGATGTGCCGACAGCAGTTCAGTTCTTTCGTGATGTGGCCGAGGCGTGCCCGGACATGGCTATCTGTGCATATGCCAACCCCGAGGCATTCAAGTTCGAGTTCCCGCGTGCTTTCTGGGCGCAGATCTCCGAAATTCCGCAGATCGTATCTGCCAAGTACATAAACACGGCAGCGCTCTATACGGACCTGAACCTGACCAAGCGCCGCATTCGACTGATGCCGCTTGATGTGGACTATTACGCCGCCGCCCGGCTCGACCCCGAACACTGCACGGCGTTCTGGACCAGTGGCGCGGTTTGCGGGCCAGCACCTGTGATCCAGCTTCGCGACCTTGTGGCCAAGGCGGTAGAGACTGGCGATTGGACCCAAGCCAAAAAACTGACCGACAGGATTGGTTTCACCTATCGGACCCTCTTTCCCAACGGCTCGTTCAAGGAATTCTCGGTCTATAACATCGGCATCGAGAAGGCCCGTATGGATGCGGCAGGTTGGATGGTCGCTGGACCTTGCCGTCCGCCCTACCACCTGGTTCCCGCAACGGCTCTGGAGGGCGCGCGCGAGTCCGGGCGTCAATGGGCAAAACTCGCTGCGGAGCTTGAGACGGAGAGCGGCAAGTGACCAGTCGGCATCTTGACTTCTACTTCGATTTCATGAGCCCCTTCGCTTATCTGGCCTTTCACAAGGTGCCGGGGATCTGCAAGCAATACGGTCTGGAGTTTCGGCCCCATGTCGTGAACCTGCCGCAACTCAAACTCATGGCGGGGAATACCGCACCACCAAATGTCAGCCTGCCGTTGAAGATTCGCTATTTGAGCAAGGATCTCAACCGTTGGGCTGAGGAATATGGTTTGCCTTTGACCTTTCCGAAGTCACTCGCGTCCGAGAAGCTCAACAAGGCTTTTCTTTATGCAATGACGAAAGGCGAGGGAGAAGCCTTCATCCGGACTGCGTGGGACCGGGTCTGGGGAAAGGGTGCAGACTTGGCTGACCCGGCGTTGCTGGATGAATTGGCGAAGCAGTTCGGCTGGAATCCCGATGCTCTGTCGGCTTGGGTTTCATCGAAGGATGCTACAGACCAATACGAGGCGAGCACGCAGGCCGCGCATGAGGCAGGTGTGTTTGGTACGCCCACGATGATTGTGGGTGATCAGATGTGGTGGGGCAACGACCGCCTCATGTTCATGGAAAGAACGCTCCAACAGGGGCTTTGACATCAATGCCATCCATCCAAGGGGAGGAATAGTATGGCTCTTCAAAAACTGTCGCACGCGCACTTGCGGGTTAAGAACCTCGAGGAATCGGTGCGGTTTCACACAACTGTACTGGGGCTTGAGGAAATTGCTCGGCAAGACGGTACTGTTTACCTGACCTGCGGGACCGACGGAACTTTCGATGTGGCCGTGACCGAGGGTGGTACCGGCGTCATCAGCTTTGCGATCGCTGCGGATGATGAGGATGACCTCAATCACTACAGCAAGCGGGTTTCCGATGCCGGCGTCCAGGTTCGGGAGATGACGGACTGCGATCCGGGTGTCGAGAAGATCATCGAATTCGATCTGCCGCCCCAGAACCAGAAGATGCAGATTGCATTGCTGCGGTCCGAAGCGCGCAAGCACTACTATAACCCGGCTGCTCGCAAGGCCAACCACCTGAGCGGTCTGGCGCCGCTTGACCTCGACCATATCACGCTGCGCGTCGGTCCGGATGCGACCCAGACGATCGAATTCCTGCGCAAGCATGTCGATTTCTATGCCTCTGACATTGTCGAGTTCCCCGGAGGCGCAGGGCGTCTTGCGGCCTGGATGCATGTCGGCGACTATCACCATGACGTCGCAATGTTTGCGGGCGCGCCGCATGAGACGCTCGACCATCTCGCATGGACGATCCCGAACATGGAATACATGAAGCTCATGCTCGATCAGGTCGCACGCGGTGGGGTCATGACGGAAGCAGGCCCGGGTCGGCACGGTGTAGGCTCGAATCTCTACTCCTATTTCTTCACGCCGGATGGCAACAGGTATGAGCTTTCGGGGGAAATGCCGCGTTGTGTGGACCACAAGGCAGGCCCGTTCATCTGGAGCGCGGACAAGCCGGGCATCTTCAGCTCGTGGGGGGCTCCGTTCCCCGAGAGCTTCAAGGTGGGTTCCTAACTCAGGACAGGAACGCGCCATAGGCGCGGACAAGTAATCAACAGATGACGCGCGGCACAGGTCTGCGCGTCATCCGCATTATTGACTGAGGAAGACCCCGATGGAACGTATCATCATCATAGGCGGCGGCTTGGCTGCAGTGACCGCGGCGAAAACGCTACGAACAGAAGGCTTCGAGGGCGCCGTCACGATCCTCTCGGAGGAACGGCACCTTCCTTATGACCGACCGCCGCTGTCGAAGGCGGTGCTTCAGGGTGCGGCGGACGCACAGAGCACTTGCTTGCTGAACGCCGAGGCCGCGCAAAATCTTGGCATAGACCTTCTGCTCAACCAACGCGTCGAAGCAATCGACCGCGACGCGCATGTGGTACGGCTCTCCTCGGGAGCAAGCCTGCCCTATGACCGCCTGCTGATCGCGACCGGTAGTCGCGCCCGCACGCTTGATGGCCCCTTCGAGGGCAAAGGCAATGTTTTCTATCTGCGTACGATTGCTGATGCCGAGCGTTTGCGCGCGCAAATGGTGCCTGGAAAGCGGCTTTTGTCGATTGGCGCGGGTTGGATCGGTCTTGAAGTCGCAGCAACAGCCCGAAAAAGCGGGATGGAAGCGGTGGTCGTCGAACTCGCCGACCGGCTTTGCGCCCGCAGTCTGCCACCGGATGTCGGCGTCGCTTTGGCTGCTGTCCACCGTAGCAATGGCACCGTGATCCACTTGAATACCTCGATCGTGACGGTAGGCGGAGAGGATCAGGTTGAAAGCGTGACGCTATCAAACGGGGAAATGCTGGCGGTCGACGTGGTCGTTATCGGGATCGGCGCGATAGCTAATGATGCCATTGCGAGGGAGGCTGGCCTTGAGACCGGCAATGGTGTCATCGTTGACGAATTTCTGCGTACGTCCGACCCGCTGATTTACGCGGCCGGGGATGTGGCGGCGATGCGTGTTGGCGATGGCCAGCCGACACGGATGGAATCCTGGGCCAATGCGCAGGACCAGGCCGCCGCCGCCGCACGAAACATGCTGGGGAAGAAGGAGCCCTATGCAATCAACACTTGGTTCTGGTCTGATCAATACGACCTCAACATCCAGATGATCGGGGATAACCAGCCAGAGGGGGGAACTATACTTGTGCGGAAGGGCGAAGGAAGGTCGTTCACCCGTTTCGCGGTCATCGGCGATGTGCTGGTCGGTGCCATCTGTTTCGGTGCGCCCCGCGACATGGCGATCGTTCGCCGTCTCATCTCGAAGGGCTACGCAGTGACTGACGACTCGCTGATCACAGCACCAGACCTTCGTAAGCTACTGTAAGCACAAAGAATACCCAACCAGGCGAAGACCTGGGCAACGCCATCAACAAGAAGTCCAACACATAGGGAGGAAACACATGTTTAAAACTTACTATACGGCAACACTCAGCGCTTGTCTGGCTCTAGCCCAAACTTGCGCTGCCCAAGCACAGGATGCAGACCAAAACGGCTGGTATCTCCGGGGGGGGCCCGTGGGGATATTCTTCAGCCCCGGTGCCGAACTGTCGGTCGGAGGTGAACCATTTCCGGGCGCCGATGTTTCGGTCGACGACAACTACTCGTTGAGCTTCGATGTCGGCTATCGCGTCAACGAGCAGATTTCCGCCACCTTCACATTCGGAATCCCACCTACCGCAGAGATTCGCGGCGAAGGAAGCCTTGCTGGGGCCTATCTCGGGGATGTGACTTACGCACCTGCGATTCTCGCACTCCAATACCGCATTCCGACCCGTAATCCGAAGTTCGAGCCCTATGTCGGCGCGGGCATCAACTATACCATCATTCTTGATTCGGAAGGGCAAGATGTGGCCGGCTTCGAGGCGGAAAACGCTTGGGGTGCCGTTCTACAGGTCGGTTTCGAAAGCATGATCAATGAGCGGATGGGTATGTACTTCGACGTCAAGAAAATCTGGCTCGATGCCGACGTCAAGGGCACATTGGGCGTCGGCGGGCCGTCAGCGACAGGTAGTGCGACGCTCGATCCTCTGCTTGTCGGAACCGGTCTGGTCTGGCGCTTCTGAGGCATATACTCCGTCTGCAGTTTCGGGGTACCTGTGCTGAAACACAAAGGAAGGAAACACTGTGAGAATGGAACTCTACTACATACCTGCGGCCTGTTCGTTGGCTGCTCACATCAGTTGTCTGGAGGCGGAGATACCCACGACTTGCCGAATGGTCGTGATGGACCCGGCGGGAAACAAGGTCGATGGTGAGGACTATAGCAAGATCAACCCACTGGGTCTGGTCCCCACCATCGTCGATGGCGAGACCAAGATCTCTGAGGCTGCCATTGTGCTGCAATACATTGCGGACAAGGCAGACGGAAAACTCGGCAAGGTGACGGGAGATGAGCGTTGGAAGCTTCTTGAAACCCTGAACTTCATCTCTACAGAGCTTCACAAGACAATGGCGCCGTTGTTCCGTCCTGATCTGCCGGTCGAAGCCCGTCCTTTCTTCGAAAAAATGGCTGCCAACCGTCTGACCGAAGCAGAGAAGCGCATTGGAAGTGCCGGCTATCTTGTCGGCGACAGCTTCACCGTCGCCGACGCCTATCTCTTCACGGTGCTCGGTTGGTGCAACTTCCTCAAGATGGACATGTCTCCTTGGCCGAAGCTCGTCGAATACGCGCAGCGGATCGGTGGACGACCGGCTGTCCTGCAAGCTCTGAAAGAGGAAGGGCTCTTGTCCCCCGCCTGACGTAGGCTTGGGGTCAGGGTCTATTGATTTCGCCCGTGCAGCGTGATTCAGCCTCCGCAAGGAGGCTGAATTATGACCAACATATTCTGACTGACGGACGCGCAAATTGTCGATGACCACCCGGTCTGGCACGCCGTTGGTGGCAATCGCACGATGCAAGAACCGGCGCGCTGCCGCTAAGTCCCGATGCTCTGACAGTAAGAAATCAAGGGTTTTTCCGTTGCGATCCACGGCCCGGTAAAGGTAACTCCACCGGCCTTTCACCTTGATGTAGGTCTCGTCCACTCGCCAGGACTTAGCGGTCTGCCGCTTGCGGGCTTGCGCCTGCGCCGCGATCAGCGGTGAGAACTTTACTAGGTATTGTCACGTTAACGGGCTTGAGGTTGCGGGTTCATGGATCTGTGCGTAAGCGGTGTCGATGCAGACATTGAAAATCAGCTACAAGCGCCCCGTCTTGGTCTGACGACTGCCGATTTGGACGTTATCGAACTAAACGAAGCCTTCGCCGCGCAAGGCATCGCCGGTCCCGCCATCGTCGCAAACCTGCGCTCGTCCTTTAGCTGAAGCAGGGCAGGAACCATGGAGAAAAGCGCGGTCATCCTCGGGCTCTCGCGGCAAGCCAAGTTTCTTGGCCTGCCGATGCCCTATGCCATGGCAGTGGGAGCGATGACCGTGCTGCCCTTCATTCTGTTCAAGCCAGTCTGGTGGTTCCTGACCGCCCCGATCTGGTACGGGCTTGCGCGCGTAGCCACCAAGCTGAACCCGAATGGGCATCATGTCTTCGCGGTCATGATGCAGGTGACGCCGATGGCCATCCTGCGGAAAGGTCGGCGTCATGTTTCTTGAACGGGAGGGTCTGCGGGGCAGGGCGCGGGCATTGATCCCGGTGGACCCGAAGATCTATGCGCACCTGCCCTATGTCATCGAGCTTGATGACGAGGTGGTGCGTACGCGAGACAACGGGCTGATGATCTCGCTGGAGGTGACCGGCATCGACGGGATCACATCCGGGTCTTCGGCCATCACCGCCCTGCGGGCCGGATTCGCCCACTTTCTCGACACGCTGGATGAGCGTTTCAGCTTCTATTTGCACCGGATGATGCGTTCGGCCAACGCCCAGCTGAAACCCATCCACGGCCAAAGCTTTGCCGCCGACATCGACCGAGCATGGGGCGCCGAGCTGCAGCGCCGCAATCTGCAGGAATCGGTGCTCATCCTGACAGTGGTCCGGCGCCAAGTTACGCCGCTGGTCGTGCCGTTCTTCGGCAAGGCGGCAGCAAAGGTCTGGGGCGAGGATACCGACCGCAGGTTGGAAGAGTTGCGCGAAGTGGTTTCGATCCTCGAGACCGGTCTTGGTGTGAAATCCCACCGCCTCAAGATCAGCGATGGCAGCCTGATTGGTTTTTGTGCCTCTCTTCTGACGGGCGAGTTGCGCGGCAAATCCCGCAGCCCCTTTGGGATCATCGCTGAAGATGCCAGCGATGCCGCCATCCATTTCGGCAAAGGCCAGTTCACGGTGGAGGAGGGGGCAGACACGCCGCGCGTCGGCGCCGTCCTCTATGTCAAATCCTACGCCACCTCGACTTGGCCCGGCATGCTTGATGCACTTGGGGCCAGCCGCGACACCATCATCACGCACAGCTACACGCCGATTGAGCGCGGCAGTATCACCGAGCGCGTGAAACGCCGCATGGCCCAAATGCGGGCCTCCGAAGACATTGCCGCGACGATTGAGGCGCAACTCTTCGAGGCTGCCGACAAGTCGGAAAACGGCGAGCTCGGGTTTGGCATCCACCAGATGACGATCACGGTCTTTGCTGGCGATCAGGCAGCACTCGATACCGAGGTCGCCCGCATCCGCGGCATCGCCCATCAGAACGGCATGCGCTTGGTCCGCGAGGTCACGGCACTCGAAGCTGCGTTCTTCGCCATGCACCCCGGCAATATGGATTACCGGGCACGGGACATGACGGTCTCGTCCTTGAACTTTGCCGACATGGCGGCACTGCATGCGGCTGATACCGGGACGGAAGCCGCACGCTTGCCGTGGCAAACGCCGCTGACGCTGTTCCAGACGCTGCAAGGCTCGCTGCACCGGTTCAGCTTCCATGAACCCGGCGATCCGATGGCGGAGCCGACAAACGGCCACACACTCGTCCTGGGCAAGTCCGGCGGCGGCAAGACCACGACTGTCGCCTTCCTCGCAGCCCAGGCCCAACGAGCAGGGGGCCGAACGATCATCTTTGACAAGGAAGCCGGCCTCAAAATGGCTGTGCGCGCCCTTGGCGGTCGCTATGCCGAAATCCGTGCCGGACGTCCGACCGGGCTGAACCCGCTCGCCACGGAGTCTGGAGAGCGAGGCGAAGCATGGTTTCTGGATTGGCTGGTCGCACTTCTCGAACAGCGCAGCGGGCCGATGACACCCTTGCAATCCGAAGCCCTCAAGTCAGCGATTTCCCAGAACGGCAAAGCCCGGCAAGGGTTGCGGAATTTCCGCGCGTTTCAGGAACTCTTCGGCGATGTCGGCGACGGCCTCGATCTGGCGCAGAGGATCAGCGAATGGGAACCCGAAGGGCGGTATGGCTGGGTCTTTGGCGAGGCAGACGAGCCGGTGGTGGATTTCACCAGCCACGATGTGACGGCCGTCGATCTCACAGAAATCCTCGATCTCGGCACCGAGCGCACCGCGATCCTCGGCTATCTCTTCCGCCGCACCGAGATGCTGATCGAAGAAAAGCGCCCGACGCTAATCCTGATCGACGAGACCTGGAAGGTTCTCGACGACGAATACTTCGCCAAGAAACTCGCGGAATGGTTGGTGACCGCGCGAAAGAAGAACGTCGTCGTGGTGATGATGACCCAGTTTCTAAGCCAGATCCGGGGCTCGAAAGCCCGATCGATTCTAGACGCGCTACCGAACCAGCTTCTGTTCCCGAACGGCGAAGCGGCCAGTGCCGATTACGACGGCTTCCGGCTGACCGACGGCGAGTTGGATTTTGTCCTCAGCCCAATCCCGGGCCAGCGCATGGTGCTGTCGCGCACACCGCGCAGTTCGACCGTACTGAATGTCGATCTCAAAGCTCTGGGGCCACTTTTGACAGCACTTGGGGTCTGCTGCCGGACGGTGCTAAATCCTACGCTAAGCTCTTTTCGGCCACCTGTACTCCCCTGTGAGTAAGATGTGCGCCCATCCGAGGGGCGAGATGTGAGCCAGAAGGCCGGGCGAACAGTCGAGACCGGCGCGGTGGCGGCTTGTGACTGCCTGCCCGAGATGTTTGGTGTTCCAGTAGATGATGATGGCGGCGAGCAGATTGAGGCCTGCCATGCGGAAGTGCTGCCCTTCGGCGGACCGGTCGCGGATTTCCCCTTGGCGGCCGATGCGTAGGGCGTTTTTCAGAGCGTGATGAGCCTCGCCTTTGTTCAGCCCGATCTGTGCGCGGCGCTGCATGTCGGCATCGAGCAGCCAGTCGATGATAAAGAGCGTGCGCTCGACACGTCCGATTTCGCGCAAGGCCAAGGCCAGCTCGTGCTGTCGGGGATAGGCAGCGAACTTCCGCAACAATTGGCTCGGGGGCATGACGCCCGCGACCATGGTGGCAGCGCTGCGCAGGATGTCGGGCCAGTTTGCCGTGACGAGGGGTTCCTTGATCTTGCCGCCGATCAGCCCCTTCAGCTCTTTGGGGCAGGCTGCCGGGTCGAAGAGATAGAGGCGCTTCAATGGCAGGTCCCTGATGCGGGGGATGAACTGGAAGCCCAAGAGGGCTGTTACCGCGAAGACATGGTCGGTGAAGCCGCCCGTGTCGGCATACTGCTCGCGGATATTCTGGCCCGCGCCCGTCATCAGCAAGCCATCCAGAATGTAGGGAGCTTCGTTCACCGTGGCCGGGATGGTCTGGGTGGCGAAGGGGCCGAACTGGTCGGACACATGGGTGTAGGCCTTCAGCCCGGGCTCTTGGCCGTATTTGGCGTTGATGAGGTTCATCGCCTCGCCTTGTCGTGTCGTCGGGAAGAATTGCCCATCACTCGATGCCGTTTGTCCGGCACCCCAGAACCGTGCCATCGGCAGCGCGGACTGCGCCTCGATCACCTTTGCCAGTGCGCGCGACATGGCCTCGCCTTCGACATGCCATCGCGACAGGCGGGAGAGCTGGAAGTAGTCATGGGTGTTGGTAGCCCCTGCCATCTTGCTGAGGCCGAGGTTCAGTCCCTCGGCAAGCAGCACGTTCAAGAGGCCGATCCTGTCCTTGCAAGGCACACCCGTATGCAGATGCGTGAAGGCTTCGGTGAACCCGACCTCGTCATCCACTTCCAGCAAGAGATCCGTGACCCTGATTTCCGGCAGGCGCTTGTAGAGGTCGAGGACCATGGCTTCGGCTTCTTCGGGAACAGCGGCGGTCAGGCGGTCGATCTTCAGCACACCATCTTCGATCGACCCGCCCGGAATGGCCCCGGCCTTTGCAGCCCGCGCCAAGCGACGCAGGGCGTCGGACATTCGTGCCTTGCGGTCGGCGAGCCAGATATCGGGCTCAAACGGCATGGCTAGCTTCGGCGTGGCGCGGGCAACCTCTGCCGGAACAAGCGCCTCCTTCAGGTCGCCAAACCGCCGTGAATGGGCGAGCCACACATCGCCCGAGCGGAAGGATTCCCGCAGATGGAACAGAACCGCGACTTCCCACAGACGGCCTGCATCGCCGCCATCCGCGTTCAGGTGCCGCAACCACTTCGACCCCCGGCGCAGAAACGTCAGCGGCAGGATCTCCGTCGTCTCCGTGCCCGCGATGATTGTGCTCGCCGCCAGCAGCGGTTCCGCCACGGGCGCGGCGCGAATGTCGAGCGTCCGCAGCATGCGCGGTGCGTAGCGGCGGAAGCGATGATACCCATGTCCGACATGCGCCAGAGGGTCGGCGGCCAGGGTGTCTGTCAACTGGGCCGCTGTCGCGACCAGCCCCTTGAGGGATAACCAGCCACCGGCATTGTCGACAGCCTCCTCGAGCGATGCGCGATCTTCATGGGCTTCCAGCAGCGCCGAACCGAGGGTGGCGAAGGACTGCAAGGTGTCCTTTAGCGCTGCCTTGGCATCTTCCGCACGAGCGTCACGTCGGGACTTCGCCTCGCGCCAGGTCTTGCCGACGATCCGGTCATGGGTCTCCACAATGGCGTCGGCAAGGGCGCTGCGCCATTCCAGTACGCAGACGGCAAGGATGGCGAGACGGCGATCACCGGAAATGTCTCGCAAATCGCCCGCGAAGTATCGCTCTCCCTGCCTGCGAAGTCGGGCAATCCGGTGCGGCGGCACCCCAGCCAGAACCGTCTCGGTCAGCCCAAGGCGTTGCAGGAATTCCAGCCGATCCAGAAGACGGTTCATGTCGGCCGAGTTCTGCCCGGCCTCGAATTGACGCAGCCAGACAAACCGCGTGACCGATCCGCCAGCGTCTTCCGTCAGCAAGGCATCGAGGCGGGTCCTCATGGCATCGTCCAGCCGCTCCGCGATCCGGGACTCGATCCGCCGCTCCGCAGCCACAAGCGCGTCCGCGCATAGGCGCTCGATGATCGTGACGCCAGGCAGTATGGTTCGGGTCGCCCGGCACTGCTCGACAAAGCGCCGTGCCAGATCGTCATTGGAACGGGCACCCTCGGCCGCATCCTGCAGCCAGCCCTTCAGGTCGCGCGCCCCTCTCCCAGAAAACATCCTGTAGCCATACTGCTCTCTGAGCGTCGCCAGATGTTCATGGCGGGTCTCTTCACGGGTCGCGTAACCGGCCAGATCATCAGGCTTCAGGCCAACCTGCGCGGCCAGAAAGCGCGTAACTGCCAAGGGAATGACTTCACCGGGTGTCAGCAGACGACCGGGATATCGCAAGGCGCACAGTTGCAGAGCAAAGCCGAAACGGTTGTGTGGACGGCGTCGGGCGCGGATGATTTCCAGGTCATCGTCCGACAGCGTGTAATGATGCAGCATCTCGGCCTCAACGGTCGGCAGATCGAACAATGCTGCGCGCTGCCGGTCGGTCAGAACTGTGCGATGTGCCATATATCTTTTTCTTTCCGCGAATAGTTTGTGATATTCTGTTTAAGATATGGGATAAGGAACAGGGTTGATGCCGAAAAGCACCGGCCGCACGAAAGCACCTCAAACGAACGTTTGTGAAACATGTTGATCGGCTACGCACGCATCTCCAAGGCTGACGGGTCGCAGTCTCTGGATCTCCAGCGCGACGCCCTGATCGCCGCAGGAGTGCCCGCGGAACGCATTTACGAAGATCAGGCATCCGGCGCACGCGATGATCGCCCAGGACTGGAGGCCTGCCTGCGGTCATTGCGGGAAGGGGATGTTCTCGTGGTCTGGAAGCTGGACAGGCTCGGGCGCACGCTGACCCACTTGGTCAACACCGTGCGCGACCTGTCGGATCGCGGCATCGGCTTGCGCGTGCTGACTGGTCAAGGCGCTGAAATCGACACCACCACCTCGGCCGGTCGCATGATCTTCGGCATCTTCGCGACCCTGGCGGAGTTCGAGCGCGACCTGATCCGGGAACGCACCATGGCAGGTCTCGCAGCCGCCCGGGCGCGCGGTCGAAAAGGCGGGCGAAAGTTCGCACTGACCAAGGCTCAGGTCCGCCTGGCCCAAGCGGCCATGTCAAACAGGGACACCTCAGTCGCCGCCCTCGCGGCCGAGCTGGGCGTCAAACCGGTGACCCTCTATCGCTACGTCGATGCCAACGGAAACCTCAGGGACCACGGAAGGCGCGTTTTATCGGCTTAGCGTAGGATTTAGCACCGTCCGGCAGCAGACCCCAGACTGGCGGTGGTTCGGACGCTTCCTGGCATTTTGGCATGCTCTCTCGTCGACCTGCGCGAACCCATGTCCGGCCGAAGGCCTTCAGCTCAACGAGAGAGGTTCTACTATGAGGGAGGATGACGATCGGATTACCCTGCCCGTGCATGTCGCCGGTTCCGGCACACTCGACCGCCTGGTCGACACCGCTCGGGACTACGCCAAAGCCTCGACGGCCGAGAACACGAACAAGGCCTATGCCGCCGACTGGAAGCACTTCGCGCGTTGGTGCAGGCTGAAGGGTGCGGAGCCCTTACCTCCGTCTTCAGAGATGATCGGCTTGTATCTGGCCGACCTGGCCGCGCCGACCAACGGGTCCCCTACCCTCTCGGTCAGCACCATCGAGCGTCGCCTCTCGGGTCTGGCATGGAACTATACGCAACGGGGGTTCACTCTCGATCGCAAGAACCGCCACATTGCTTCGGTCCTGGCGGGGATCAAGCGCAAGCACGCGCGCCCGCCGGTGCAGAAGGAAGCGATCCAGGCCGAGGACATCCTCGCGATGGTCGCCACCCTGCCATATGATCTGCGCGGACTCCGGGATCGGGCGATCCTGCTTCTGGGATACGCCGGAGGTCTGCGCCGCTCGGAAATCGTCAGCCTCGACGTGCACAAAGACGACACGCCGGAGTCCGGCGGCTGGATCGAGATCTTCGACAAGGGTGCCCTGCTCACCCTCAATGCCAAGACCGGCTGGCGCGAGGTCGAGATCGGCCGCGGCTCCAAGGAACAGACCTGCCCCGTGCATGCCCTCGAGCAATGGCTGCACTTCGCCAGGATCGATTTCGGGCCGGTCTTCGTCGGCACCTCGAGGGACGGCAACAAAGCACTCGAAAAGCGGCTCAACGACAAACACGTCTCGCGCCTGATCAAGCACACCGTCCTGGACGCCGGCATCCGGGCCGACCTGCCGGAGAAGGACCGTCTGGCGCTCTTCTCCGGTCACAGCTTGCGCGCCGGCCTCGCCAGTTCGGCAGAAGTCGACGAGCGCTATGTCCAGAAGCAGCTGGGGCACGCCTCGGCCGAGATGACCCGCCGCTACCAGCGCCGCCGCGACCGGTTCCGCGTGAACCTGACCAAGGCCGCCGGTCTCTGACCCGCTGCCCCATCACGCCGCCTGCCCGCTGAGCCTGCCATAGAAGCTGCGCTCGAGATGCAACTCCCCTGCCCCGGCCTTTTCGACCATGCCGCGCAGATAGCCGCCCGGCGAGGACACTTCGCCCGCGCAATGTTTCTCGAAAACGAGCGCCAATGCCGCCGTCGCCACCTGTTTGCCCAAACGGTCCTGCGCCACGTTCCAGGCATGCTCGGACACACCGATCATAGGCCTGAGTTGCCCAGCTACCCGGTGCAGATCGCCCCAATCCTTCAGGAACCCGCCCATATTGCGGGCCCAGGACGCGAATTCGGGACAAGCCTGCATGACAGTGGGCAGATCCAGCGCGGCGCGCTTCTTGCGCACCTCAGCCACCCATTCTTCCAGCTCCCTATCAACCTGATCTTCAGGCTGAGCATTGGGCACCACGACCGCGACTTCCTCATTTTCTGAGGAATTACGAGTTACAGGATTAAGTTGATTTGTAATTAGTATATGAGGGTCAGAAATGACCTCCCTGGGGTTCATTTCTTGAGTCTTCATAGCGACTTGTGCCTTGGTTTCCGGCGTGTTTTCCACAGGTTGGACGACCTCGGTTGCCTTGAGATAGGCAGCCTCCACACGCTCCTGGAGCTCCTTGAACCAGTTAAGCAGCCGTGCAAGCTGCTCGGACGCTTCATGGCGGCGCGGAAGCCGGTCCAGAAGCTCCTCGAAGAGCCCCGTGAACTGCGTCCAGGGCCCGCGCAGCGCGCTGCTGAAGGCCGCCTCGATCCGCGCGCGGATCATGCGGCGTGCCACGGTGATCTGGCGCTTCAGGCGTTGGCAGAGCTCACGTTCGGCCTGAAGCTCGGTGTGCTGCGCCTCGAACTCCTCGACACGGGCTGAAAGCGGCGACAGATCGAAGCCGTAGGCCTCTACGATGCGCCCCTCGGCGTCCCTGCGGCCCCAGCGCTTGCCGTTCGGGCTGTCCTGGAAGGAGATCACGCCAATCTCAGCCAGGCGCCGGGCATGGCGCTTAAGCGCGGAGAGCGAGAACCCCGTCTGCTCCATCAGATAGGCGTTCGACGCCCAGACGATCGGGCGCTGCCCCTCCTCCCAGTCCTGGGCCTGGGTGAAGGCTCCGAGCGTGTCGAGGAGCATCATGTCTCCGGGCTTGAGGCCAATGTATGCACCGACCCGCTTTACGGCCACGAAGGCCCGTGTTTTGGGTACAGCTACCTGTTCACCGGCTTGGGCAAGCTGCTCTGCAATGCCAAGACCCGGTGTCGGCTTGCGCCAACCTGTATGTTTCATGGATAGTTCTCGCCTCCTTTGCTTGATGGAGGGCAAAAGAATCCCGTTCGCTCAGGAGCGTTGCTGTTGACAGTGATTCGCCGGAGAACTATCGTGATAGCGACCAAACTAATCTTGATAAGCTCTCAGGCCCTCAGCTTGGGGGCTTTTCTTTTGCCGTTATCTCAAAGCATATCCGCTCCTGTTTCTTACCTCGTTTGGATCGAAGACCACCGTCTCCGCGGCTCCTGCCTCTTACTTCGATCCGTGTTTCTCCAAATACTCAGCGATGACATCACTCAAACCTCTGAGAATGTCCTCATCCAATGTTAGCCCCGTGGCAGCGACCGAGAGCTTCCCGCCCTGCCCTGTAACACTCAATTTCCGCGAACCGATCTTTCGCTGTACCGTGAGTTTCTTTGGGCTCTGTGAGCTGCTGCCGGTTTCGTGGACACCGAGATAAGGTGTTAATGAAACTGGAGAATCTACATGACAAGAAGGATGTTCAGCCGCGAGTTCAAACA
>NZ_QAOH01000016.1 GCF_003050785.1 Celeribacter persicus | reverse complement strand
TGTTTGAACTCGCGGCTGAACATCCTTCTTGTCATGTAGATTCTCCAGTTTCATTAACACCTTATCTCGGTGTCCACGAAACCGGCAGCAGCTCAATGAATGTCTTGAAAGGTCTGCGCACGCCTCACGCTGCGCCACGCTCAAGTGACCGCTTTGGCGACATGCCCCGGAAGGGCCGATCGGCGGCTCAGGGCCGGAGGCATAGATATTCAAGCGTGCAGAATCCTCCTTGCGCTGAATAAGTCTCCACCGGGTTTCATACGAATTTTGGCAGTCCGTTCGCACCCTGAACGGGGCAGGTCAGGTAACTCTAAGCGCAGACTGATCAGGCCACGATGTCCGCGTCACCCGGCCTCAGCCGGACCCAAGCGAAAGCAGCGCGCGACGAAATTCCGGCTCGCTTAGCACCACCTCGCCCGCACCAAGCGCCTCGGCGTGGCTGAGGGCGCGGGCGGTTAGGGTCTGGGCGGTCTCGATGGCGCGGGGCAGGGCAAGGCCCCGCCCGATGCCCGCGACCACAAGCCCAGCGAAGAGATCGCCGGTGCCGGGCAGGGAGATCGGCAGGCGCTTGGTCGGGTGGCGGCTGAGGCCTTCGGGGCCCAAGAGCACCGTCTCGAGTTGCCCGGGGCCGGTGTCGTCGAGCACGCAGCCGGTGGCGATCAGATGCGCTTCGGGCGCGATGTGCAGCGCCTCGCGCGCCGCCTGAAGATCGGCCAACGTGTGGATCTGCTGCCCGGTGAGCCAGGCGAGTTCGAATGGGTTCGGCGTGGCGATGTCGGCCATCGGCAGCAGCCGGTCGCGCATTACGCCGGCGATGGCTTCGGGGACATAGAGGCCGGGACCGGTGTCGCCCATCACCGGGTCGCAGATGTAGCGCAGGCGCGGGTTCGCGGCCTTCGCCTCGGCCACGAAATCCGCCACCATCTCGGCCACATCGAGCGAGCCGATATAGCCGGTGAGGATAAAATCCGCCCGTTCGGGAAGGCCGCGTTCGCGCGCGCCTTGCAGCAGGTCGGAAAAGAATTCTGGCGGCAGCGCGCGGCCGCGCAGGGTCGGGTAATCGGGTGTATTCGAGAACACCACGGTAGGGATCGCCGCGACCTCGAGGCCTGCCGCCTGCATCGGGAAGAGCGCCGCGGAATTGCCGACATGGCCGAAGACCACCTGGCTCTGGATCGAGATCACGAAAGGGGTATCTCGCTTGCCTTCGATCCTGATGGACCTTTAAGCGCGGACCTCGTTCTGGGTCGGGATCGCGACAGGCGAAATAATCCAATTTATTTGTGGGCAGAACATCCCGACTTTCCCGTTAGCGGATCGGACATGGTGCAGGTCGGCGAGCGCGTGATTGATCATATCAGTTTGAGCGTCCAACGCGAGTTCGAGGGGTTCACCTTTCACTCCATCACGGGATTTCAGGATATCGCGGTCACAACCATCACCGATGATACGGATTCGTTCCTGTATTCGACGTATTTATCGGACTACGGAATGCCTATGTCACCAGGTGAATTTTCCGATCCGGACGAAGACTGGGGAATCGTTTATGAAGGCGAGCGTGTCTTCAGTCAGGAATTTCGGCTGAATTCTCCTGAAGGAGCGCCAGTTGAGTGGGTGGCGGGACTGTCCTACTTCCGCTCCCGATATGACATGGATCGAACGCAGGAGAGCAATTACTCCCCGTCTCTGAACGGACATTACGACACCACGATCACCAGTCAGACACTTGCGGTCTTCGGAGACATCTCCGCGCCTGTCAGTGACCGACTGACCTTCTCGGCAGGCCTGCGGGCCGCGCGCGATCGCCAGACCTTCGACACGACCTATGTTTCGAATGGCGCTCCAGGCACGGTGCCAGGGCATCGGCAAAGCGGCAGTTTCGAAGATGACTACGTCACTGGCCGCGTTGCAGTAGACTGGCGCTGGAACGATGAATGGATGAGTTATGCCTCGATTTCCAGGGGGTATGCTTCTGGGGGGTTCGAACGTTATTCCTTGAACGCCTATATGGGACTGGACACGCCTCCCTTCCGGCCATCCACTTCTTGGGCTTATGAACTGGGCACGAAAGCTGAGCTTTTGGACGGCCGGCTCAGCCTGTCGGGCGCACTGTTCTACAACGATGTCGCGGACGGACAGCTGACGGCATTCGATGCGGCCACAATGAGTTTCGCGTTCGATAACCAGGATTACCGAAGCTATGGAGCCGAGCTCGAGTTTCGGGCGGAGTTGACGCCTCATGTGGCGCTTCGTGGGGGTGTCGGTTGGACGAGAACGCGCTTGGTCGATGTCCCGAACGGAGTCACCACTGGCGCGATGAATGGCAACAGGGTTCCGAATATGCCCGAGCTTACCGCAAGTCTTGGGCTGGACCTTCGCTATCCTCTGGGCCGGGGGGAGGCAATTGCCTCTCTGGATGGGCGTTGTTGCAGAAGTCAGCGGCGGAGCGAGCAGCCCCCTTTCCCTTTTGGTTCAGGCAACGCGTTCAATCTCGGCGGTGCCGAGCGCGTTAAAGCGGTTCATGAGGGCAATGCGGATGTGGATTTCGGCGGTTTGGCGGTCCGGGTCACGTGATGCGATCCTCTCACCAAAAGCCTTCAAGCATCGCATCTTCGCCTCGACCCTACTTCGGGCATGATAGCCGGTCCAGCGCTTCCAGATGGTTCGGCCGAGGCGTTGGGTCGCGCGAAGGATCTCGTTGCGGGCTTTGGCAGCGGAGCAATCCTCCCGCCATCGCCGCCCATTCTTGCGGATGGGGATGATCGCGGTGCCGCCGCGCTCCAGGATCGCGGTGTGGCAGCGGCGCGTGTCGAACGCGCCGTCTCCGGTCACGGTGCCGATCGTCTCATTGGGCGGGATTTGGTCCAGGAGATCCGGCAGAACGGGACTGTCACCCTTGTCGCTGGAGGTGAACTCCACCGCGCAGATGTCCCCGGTGGCGGTATCCATTGCCAGATGGACCTTGCGATACTGGCGTCGGCGGTGGGTGCCATGCTTGCGCGCCAGCCATTCCCCATCCCCTAAGAACTTGATTCCCGTGCTGTCGACCAGCAGGTTCAGCGGACCTGGCGCACGACGCTGCGTGATCTGCACCTCTATGGTTTTTTGCCGCCGGCTCAGGGTGGAAAAATCGGGAACGGGCCAGTCGAGCCCGGCCATCGACAGGATACTCGCCACCATCCCTGTCGTTTGCCGAAGCGGCAGCCCGAACAGAACCTTCACCATCAGACAGAATTGCACCGCGGCATCGCTGAACACCGGTGGACGACCATTGCGCCCGGTCTTCGGAGCGAGCCACACCATATCCTTGTCGAGCCAGATCAGCAGAGACCCTCGTCGCCGCAATGCATCGTTATAGGACGTCCAGTTTGTCGTGCGGTAGCGGGCGGCTTCAGGCTTGGTCATGCAAGCTGATTAACCTCATGGATTCGCAGTGTGAATCCTCCTTTCTGCGCACTTCTGCAACAACGCCGTTCCAGCGCCCGCCCCGGCGCCAGCGGACCGGCGAATTGGGACAGAACGAGCCCGGGCTTGCCGGATGTGTCGCCGGTCTTGTCGCGGTAGCGGTCGTTCCAGAAGTCTCGTGTGGTCTGTTGCATGGCGATGCTCCTTCAGGCCGCAGCGGTCAGATCCGGATCGAAGATCAGCGAGCGATGCGCGGCGCCGCCTGCCATCACGCCCGCCGCCGCGGCGATCGTGGCATTGGGCATGGGGCTGGCAAGGTCGCCGGCGGCGAAGACGCCGGGCTGGCTGGTGGCCTGCATCGGGTCGACGGCCACATAGGGGCCGGTTGGTCCGTCCTTCATGGTGCAGCCTAGCTGCGCAGCCAGATCGCAGGAGGGCGCTGTGTCCGGCGCCAGGAACAGCCCCGCCAGTGCGATCTCACGGCCGTCGTCCAGCCGCACCCCGTCCAGCCCCGGGGCGGTGCCGATCAGCGCCGCGACAGGCATTTTCTCGACCGTGACACCCCGGGCGGTCAGGCCTCGCCGCTGTTCCGCACTCAGTGCGAGCGCCCCTTGGGTGAAAAGCGTAGTCGGCCCCCAGTCGGGCAGCAGCATCGCCTGATGCAGCGCCGCCTCGCCGCGCGCGAGAACGCCGACGGAATCGCCGTTCAGCTCGTAGCCATGGCAATAGGGGCAATGCAGCACCGTGGCACCCCAGCGGTCTGCCAGACCCGGCAGATCGGGCAGGCTGTCGCGCACGCCGAAGGCCAGCACCAACCGCCGCGCGGTGATGTCTCCGCCCTCTGCCAATGCCACCCGAAATCCGTTCCCCTCGCGCGCAGCCGAGACCGCCGCGCCGTCCCGGAAGGACAGGGTAGGGTAGGCCGCGAGTTCGTGTCTGAGCGCGGCGCGGATGTCCTGCGGAGTGCGCCCGTCCTGCCCGGGAAACCCGTGCGAGGCTGTGGCAAAGCGGTTACGGGGGGCGCCGGTGTCGAGAACGCAGACGCGTCTGCGGGCGCGCGCAAGCTGCATCGCGGCGGCCAGCCCGGCAAAGCTGCCGCCGATGACGAGAACATCGTGATCCATGGTGGTTCCCTTTAATGTATCACTGAAAGTTACGTGATTCGGTGTGTCATTTCAAGACATGAAACTTTCATTGTTACGTGAGTGCTGCTAAGGAGTCTGAAGAGGCAAGGAAAGGAAACCCCATGGCGCGCGATCTTCGTATGTCCCGGATGCTGCACGTCTTGATCCACATGGACCGACATGTCGGGCGTGCCACTTCGGAACAGATCGCGCAGATGATCTCGACCAACGCCGTGGTGGTGCGCAGGATGATGGCGGGGCTGCGCGAGCGGGGGATCGTGTCGTCGGAAAAGGGTCATGGCGGTGGCTGGCAGCTTGCTTGCCCGCTGGCCGAGATCAGCTTGCGCGACGTCTACGAGGCGGTCGGCCACCCGCCGCTGTTCAACATCGGGCCGCAGGCGGATCCGTCGCCCTGTCTTGTCGAACAGGCGGTCGACGCGCGACTGGACGCGACGCTGGCAGAGGCCGAGGCACGGTTGCTGGCACAATTCGCTGCGATCACGGTGGAGGAGGTCGCGCAGGATTTCGAGCGTCGGTTTGCGGACAGTGGTCACAGGGTGCCGTTCCCCTGGCATGGAGCTACGGGGGAATGAGCGTCCTTGGCCTTTTATGATCCTTGATTGACGGGAAACCAGGCGTGCAGGTCATCCGTCTTGCTCTGCATTTGAAGCCTTTGGCGAACAAAGACCGGTTCAGTTCGACGTTGCAACGAACTTCCAGGGCGTTGATCTGTCAATTCGCCGCGCCTGATGTCATGTTGATTTCCTGCGTGGCGCGCTTGATGCCTCCGTCGCGACCGACCCTAGCAAAGGTGTGTTGCGTCCTGCAGGAAGCGGGCAAGATTAGAAAATCTCATTACCTCGGCAAGAGACGTCAGTTGTGCGAACAAGGCCGTAGTGCATGTCTGATGCTATGCAAACAGGCCGTGTCCTTTCCGAACATCTATCCGCCGCTCTGATCCGCCTTCTGGCAGTTGGTGCCGGCGCGGCCGTCGCCAACAGCTATTATAATCAGGCTTTCCTCGGACATCTGACAGCCGATTTCGGGCTGACGGCTGGCACCGCCGCCATCGTGCCCGTGCTGACGCAGGCGGGCAACGCGCTTGGGGTGCTCTTCCTCGCACCACTCGGGGACCGCCTCGAGCGTAAGTCGCTTATCCTCGTGACCATCGCCGCCCTCGTGGCGGCGCTGATCGGTGCGGCTGTCTCGCCCGGCTTCGTGTGGCTCGCTGTTGCTAGTTTCGCGGTCGGCCTGTTCGCCACGGTCGCCCAGCAGATCGTGCCGCTCGCCGTGCATCTGGCTCCGCCCGACAAGCAAGGTCGTGTACTCGGCACGGTAACAGGCGGCATCCTGATCGGTATTCTGCTTGCCCGCACGGTCAGCGGCATAGTCTCGGACCTTTGGGGATGGCCTTACGTCTTCTGGCTGGCCGCGGTGGTGATGAGCATTGTCGGCGCGGCGCTGGCGCGTTGGCTTCCGCGTGCGATGCCGACGACCGACTTGAGCTATCTGCACCTGCTTGGCTCTCTTTGGACGTTGGTACGCAAGCATAGCGTTCTCCGGCGCGTGGTCGCGGTGCAATTCCTGATCTTCGCGGCCTTCATCAGCTTTTGGTCGAACCTCGCGCTTCTGATGGCTGAGCCGCAGCATGAACTCGGAGGAACAGCTGTAGGACTTCTGGCGCTGGTCGGTGTCGTCGGTGCACTTTCCGCGCCTATCGCAGGCCGGTTCTCAGACAGGCGCGGTCCCGCCGTGGTAGTGTCGATGGGCGCGGGGCTCGTGATACTGGCCTTCCTCATTTTCGGGCTCTGGCAAGGTTCCATTATTGGGTTGGTCACCGGCATCGTGATCATGGATCTTGCTGTGCAATCCTCCCAGGTTGCCAACCAGTCGCGCGTCTATGCACTCGATCCGAACGCACGCAGCCGGCTTAACACCATATTCATGGCAACCATGCTCGCTGGTGGCGCGGTCGGGGCCGGCATTGGTGGAGCTGCCTACGCCGAGTGGGGCTGGAGCGGCACATGCGCTTTGGGCGTCATCTCGGCTACCTTGGCGCTGCTGTTGTCGTGGAAGCCCTAATTCGAGGCGATGCGAAAAATGTCCGCCTTGATCAACGCGGCGGTCGGGCGTTTACCCAGACGGCCCAAGCGTCATGTACCCAACTCGTCGCGCGCCATTGCCACCCCGTCGAGGAATTGGTCGAGCGAGCGTTTTCTCGCAGACCGATCAAAAGCGTAAGCTGGTTGTTTGAATTGGTTGCCAGTCAGAAGTCCTGAGATGTAGCCCGCGACGGTATCGGCGGCCATGACGAGGCTGCTATCGAGGGTATGCACATACTTGCTCGTTACAGTCCCCTTCGAGTGCCCGAGGAGGGCCGCGATGGTGATTTCGCTGAAGCCGAGTTCGTGCGCTATGCTCGCGAAGCTGTGGCGCAAGACATGCGCGGTGATATCGGAGAGTTCGGTGTTCTCGAACAGCTGGCTCCATTGCTTCGGAAAATTGCCGAATGCGTTGTTGCCGCGCACACCTGGGAACACGAACGGCCCTTCCTTTCTCAAGCTCTGCGTTTCCAAGAACTCGACAACTGCCAGTCCTATCGGTCGTGTGGACGCTCCTTCCTTTGTCTCTGACAGCCGCAGACAGCTGTTGGGAAGATCGACATCGGACCAGCGGAGTTCGATAATCTCGCTGCGCCGGCAGCCCGTGAGGGCGATCTGGCGGACGATGCTGACCATGGTGGCGAGGTTTTCATCCCGCTCGGCCTTGTCCAGAATCTTACCCATCAACTGATACTCGCTGTGTGTCAGACGCCGGTCGCGAACGCGATCTTTGGGCTTCCTGATGCCATGCGCGACGTTCGTGTCGACGATGCCCGCCTCCGAAGCATAGGTGAGGATACCGCCCAGCAAGCCGACCGCCCGGGTTGCTGTGCCCTGGCCACCCCGCAAGATCGTCTTGCCCCTTAGCTTTTTGGTCTTTCGCGTAGCGCGGGTTTTGCCGAGGATGATGTCATTCATCATCTTCGTAACATCCACTTTGGTCAGATCACGCACCCTCTTCTTGCCGATCAGCGGGATGATATGCCCATTGATCCGCCCGATATCGGTGGAGACCGTTGATGGTCTCTTGGGCTGCCCACGTTTCCCGAGGATGAGGCCGGCGTGCAGGTCTTCGACGTAGCGCTCACAGAGCTGTTGCACGGTCATGGCCTGTCGGTCTTCGTGGCGCTCTTCGGCCGGATCATCGCCCTGAGCGACGCGCCCTAGCTGGACCTTGGCCTCTCGTCTGGCTGTTTCGGCAGTCCAGATACCGTGGAGGCCAATCGTATAGCGGCGCGACCGTCCGTCACGGCGATACTGGATCACGTAGCTGCGCTTCCCAGAAGCGAAAACACGCAACCCGAAGCCAGGCAGGTCGCTGTCCCAGACGACGTAGTCCTTCTTCTGGCTCTTAACGCTTTCAACCAGCCGTTTTGTGATCTTTGGCATCATCAACCTCGTCATCAGAGCAACTGAGCCGCGTAAGCACCACGTAAGCAGTCGGGCGAAAGCTACGGAGTAGTTGCGGCTATTGATTTCGGCGACGAGCCAACTGAAACACAAGCGATTTTAATATGTTAGCGTGCCGTGGCGTGCTGCGTCGCGCATTTCGGATAGACCACGATTAATTGCTCCGAAGGCAGAGGCCAGAGGTTCGAATCCTCTTGGGTGCGCCATTTCACGTTTTTCTTCCTCCAAACTTCGGGACTTCGGATCGGGCGTAGAATGGGTTTCGCATTTCTGCGCGGATTGAAAAATGCGCATAGAGCGTGCTCTTCTTGTCGACAGGGGCAAAAATCTGTTGGCGTCTGTTTGCGACTTGATCGGGTTGTGCGTATACCGCCGAATTGATGAGGTATCGCACAAGGTCCGAGAGTCCCAAAGGGCACAGGTCCGACAGACAGCATCCGACAGGGAGAAGTGGAGAGCCATGCTGAAAAAAATCGCCCTCACCAGCGCGCTGGCGCTCGGTGTCGCCGCCCCGAGTTTTGCCAGCGAAACGTTGCGCTATGCGCATTTCATGTCGGCGAGCAGTTGGCAGAACCAGACGATTTTCGAAGACTGGGCCACGGCGGTCGAAGAGGCGTCGGGCGGCGCGCTCGATGTGCAGGTCTTTCCGGCTCAGACGCTTGGCAAGGCAGCGGCGGGATATGACAATGCCGTCGCCGGCATTGCCGACATCGCATGGACCGTGCCGGGGTATACCGCCGGTCGCTTCCCTCTGAGCCAGATCATGGAGCTTCCGGGCCTGTTCGAGACCGGGGAGGTCGGTTCCTGCGCTTTCCAGAAACTCTACGATTCCGGCGCGCTCGACGCGGAATATGCTGACACGCATATCATCTTTGTGCACACGCACGATCCGGGGCATCTGCACACGGCCAGCAAGCCTGTCCATTCGCTCGCGGACATGAAAGGCCTCAAGCTGCGCCGTCCGACGCAGGTGGTGGGCGAGTTGCTGAGCAATCTGGGTGCCGAACCCGTCGGCATGCCCGCGCCGAACACCTATGAAGCGCTGCAACGCGGGGCCATCGACGGTTACATGTTGCCGTGGGAAAGCGTGGACAGTTTCCGTCTCGACGAGTTGACCGGGTATCATACCGTATTCGGCTTCTATGCGCTGGCTTTCATCGCCACGATGAACAAGGCGAAATATGAATCGCTTTCGCCCGAGGCCAAGGCGGCGGTGGACGCCAATTCTGGTATGAAATGGGCGGTGACGGCAGGTGCCGGTTATGACCGCGAGGGCGCGAAAGTGCTGGAACGTCTGAAAACCGAGTCCACCGTGATCGAGCTCTCCGAGGAGGAACGGGCGATATGGGACGAGGCGGCGCAGAAAGCCACCGACAGCTATATCGCCTATCTGAATGGCGAGGGCCTGCCGGGAACGGCGACCTATGAGGCTGTGAAAGGCTATGTGACGGACTGTGAGGCCGAACTGAACTGATCTCATCCTCCGACGGGCTGTCTCGCCGGGTGGCCCGTCCAATTGCGAGATGACACAAGCCACAGGACCGCACATGCTTCTTTCCACGTTGATTTCCGTGGTTCGGCGCATCGCCGGATGGATGGAGACCGCCTGTCTCGGCATTGCGGCGCTCTGTCTGCTCTACATGGTCTTCGTCGTGGGCTTCAACGTTCTGGCCCGGATCGTTTTCGATGCCACGGATGCGGGGGTGAATGTCATGATCCCCGGTGCGATTGAACAGGTCTCCTACCTTTTGGGCGTGGTGGCTCTGGCTGCGCTGGCTGTCTCGCTGAGCGGGGGTATGATCGCGGTCGATATGCTGGTCGGGCGGTTCCCGCCGCCTCTCAAGGCGCTTGTTGCGCGGCTCTGGTTTGTCGGCATTCTGGCCTTCGCCCTCGTGCTCGTGTGGTTGTTCTGGCATGAGACGCAGGCCACGTTTGCGCGCGGGGAAGAGACGCAGGACCTGCGTATTCCGATGTTCCTGATCTACGGGCTCTATACGCTCGAATGCCTCGCCCTCGCGGTGATCGCTCTGCGTGAAGCGTTCACCACCGACGGCCACCACGCGGAGCTGTCTTGATGACGCCTCTGGTGATCGGATCGGTTTCAATTGCGGTGACGTTCATCCTTGTGATTTTCGGAGCGCCCATCGGGCTTGCGATGATCGCTGTGGGCTTTGCCGGGTTTTCGGCCATCATCGGTGTGGCCCCTGCTTTGAGCGTGCTCAAGACGGCCACTTTCGAGACGGTGACGAGCTATTCCTTCACGCTGATCCCGCTGTTTCTGTTGATGGGCAATCTG
The DNA here is from genome assembly GCF_003050785.1 of Celeribacter persicus. Classification (GTDB taxonomy): domain Bacteria; phylum Pseudomonadota; class Alphaproteobacteria; order Rhodobacterales; family Rhodobacteraceae; genus Celeribacter; species Celeribacter persicus. Next base: position 74,958 of record NZ_QAOH01000016.1, on the reverse strand, counting down.
GTTTCCCGCTCGGGTGTGGCCGCCGATCTGTTCCGGGGCGCGCTTATCTTGACCCGAGGCTGGTCCGGCGGGCTGGCGGCGGCGGGGCTGACGGCCAGCGCCATGTTCGCCACCGTTTCGGGATCGTCGCTCGCGACCGCCTCCACCATGACCCGCGTGGCTTATCCGGAGATGAAATCGCACGGCTATGACACCCGTCTTGCCACCGGATCGCTTGCGGCAGGCGGCACTTTGGGCATCCTGATCCCGCCCTCCATCGCACTTATGCTCTATGCGCTGATCACCGAACAATCGGTGGGCACGATGTTCCTCGCGGGTATCCTTCCGGGGATTCTCGCCTTTCTCCTCTACCTTGTGACGATCCTGATCATGGCGAAGGTCTGGCCGCCCGAAGAGGGCATGTCCCGGATTGTGGACGAAAAAATCCCCCCGAAAGGCCGGTTCGAAATCTTGCGTCTCTTCGCGCCCTCGCTGGTGCTCTTCGGCCTCGTCATGGGCGGGATTTATGGCAATTTCTTCACCCCGACCGAGGCCGGGGGTGTGGGCGCAGGGCTTGCTCTGATCTTCGCGCTCTGGCGCAGGGTGCCGCGTTCCGGGGTGGTCGCCGCCTTCACCGAGACCATCGTCACCAGCGGCGCGATCTTCCTGATCCTGATCGGGGCGGAGGTCTTCGGCTTCGTGCTCTCCACCTCACAGCTCTCCAATGCTCTGGTCGATTTCCTGAACGCCAGCGGCTTCGGCCCGTGGCAGGTGCTCTTTTGGATCCTGTTGTTCTACGTGATCCTTGGCTGTTTCATGGAAAGCCTCGCGATGATCCTTCTGACCGTGCCGGTTTTCTTCCCGGTGATCCTCGCCAACGGGTTCGATCCGATCTGGTTCGGGGTGATTGCCGTGGTCACGGTGGAACTGGGTCTGATCACGCCCCCCGTGGGCATGAACCTCTTCATGGTCAAAAGCGCTTCGCGCGGCACGTCCCTGTCGAAAATCATGATCGGCGTGATCCCTTTCGTGATCACGGATATGATCCGCCTCGGCATCTTGCTGGCCTTCCCGGCAATCTCCTTGCTGCTCACGGGACGGCTCTGACGCCTCAGTCAGGCCCAGTGCCTATGCTTTCTCTGCGTGCCACCCGGAGTTGCGGGACAGTTCCAGACAAGAGAGAAGGTCAGGCGGTGATGGGACGGAGTCAGTCCTTGTGACGGATGTCGAGCATGATCGAAATGCCCCGCGCGGCATCGGATTCGGAGACGTTTTCGAACATCTCGTCGATCCAGCCGCGATGCGCGGCGGTCATCTCGTCCATCAGTTCACGCCCCTTGTCGGTGATCCGTACAAGAAAGGCCCGGCGGTCGGTTTCCATGGTCTGACGCTCGGCCAGACCTTCGCCCACCAGACGGTCGACGACGCCGGTGACATTGCCATTGGAGACCACGAGATGCTGCGACAGCTCGCTCATTTTCATCCCTTCGGGCTTGGCGTGCAATGCGGCCAGAACATCGAAACGGGGCAGGGTGGTGTCATAGCCTTCGCGCAGCTTTTCGCGCAGGTTGGCCTCGACATAGCGCACGGCCTTGAGCATCTGAAGCCAGAGCCGCAGACGCTGGCGGGCGAGGCCCTCGTCGATTTCTTTTTGCTCTGTCGCCATTTCAGCCTCCACTCGAACATACGATTTATTTCATATATCGACTTTTAAAGCTGAGGGTAAAGCGAAAGCTGCATGTGCAGCATGAAAAACACCCCGCCTGTGGGGCGGGGTATCGGTTCGGTTTGGGTCTCAAACAGTGATTATGCTGCGGGATCAGGCAGTTTTCGCGGCTTGCCCGCCGTGTCGACCGCCACGAGGACGACTTCGGCCTGCATCACGGGGCGGGCTTCGGTCGCGGGTTCTGCTGTGCCAGATAGAGACAATGTAAAGGAGCTGTTGCCGCGTCGGGTCAGCTCCGCATGTATGACGAACTCTTCGCCGGGGGCGAGCGGGCCGAGAAATGTCAGTTCCTTGATGGAAACGATCATCACGTCTCCGGCGGCGATTTTGCGCCCGGCAAGGCCCGCCGCATGGTCGATCTGTGCCATGATCCAGCCGCCGAAAATCATCCCGCGTGGCGTGACCTGATCGTAGGGGGCGACCAGGATCAGAACGGGCGTGCCGTCAGGGCGGACCATCTCAGTCATGGGGGATCACGGCGGTGGCTTCGATCTCGACCTTGGCCTCGTCTTCCATCAGGGCGACGACCTGAACCACGGCCATGGCCGGGAAATGCCGCCCGATCACCTCGCGATAAGCGGCGCCGAAGCCGCGCAGGTTCGCAAGATATTCCTGCTTGTCGGTGATATACCAGGTCAGGCGCACGAGATGCTCGGGGCGTGCTCCCGCTTCGGCCAGCACGGCGACGATATTTTCGAGTGTCTGGCGGAACTGGCCCACCATGTCCTCATGGTCCCATTTCTGTTCGGCATTCCAGCCGACCAGACCGCCGGTGAACACCATGCGGCCCTCGGCCAGAACGCCATTGGCATAGCCTTTGGCCGGAACCCAGCCGTCGGGCTGGAGGAACATATGGGGGGTGAGTGCGGTCATGCAGTTTTCTTTCGTTGGTCTTGAAGGTAGGCGGTCATTTTCCCGCGCAGCGCCTCGGGCCAGCGCGCGGATTTGGTCTCGGCGAGCGAGACATGCACGATGGTAGCCCGGCAGGTGAAACGCAGCTCTCCGGCGCTGTGACAGGTGATGGCCAGTTCGGCGGAAGCCCCGCCAAGGCGTGCGATTTCAAGTGTGAAATCGAGCCGGTCGCCCAGCCGTGAGGGTGCGGCAAACCGCACGTTGATCTCGCCCATCGGGGTGCCGAAGCCTGCGGGGGTCATATCGGCCCAGCTTGCCCCGAGGGCATCGGCGAAGAAACGCTCCTGCACGGCAGAGATCATTTCGAAATAACGTGGATAAAAGACGATGCCCGCCGGGTCGCAATGGTTGAATTCCACCTGACGGGAGAGCGTGAAGACCTCGCTCATGTTTCACCTCCGGAAACTGAAATACATTGTCCGGTGACCATATCGGAGCCCTCGCCACAGAGCCAGAGCACGGCGCGGGCCACATCTTCGGGCGGTACGAGGCGGTGCATCGGATTGGTGGCTTCCAGAGAGGCGCGGGCCTCGTCGTAGCTACGCCCAGTTTTCTCCACGATATTGGCAATCGAGCGCTCGGTCATTTCGGTGTCGAGAAAGCCGGGGCAGATCGCGTTGACGGTGATGCCCTTGCGCACAAGCTCAAGGGCCACGGATTTCACCATGCCCACGACGCCGTGTTTGGCCGCAGCATAGGGCGCGACATAAGGATAACCCTTGATCCCGGCGGTGGAGGCAATGGCGATGAGACGCCCCCATGGTTTGCCCTGCATCGCGCGGGTGGCTCCGCGCAGGGTCAGGAAGGTGCCGGTGAGGTTCACGGACATCATGCGCTCGAAAGACGCCAGTTCAGTTTTCGCGAAGGGCGCGCTTTCGGACGCGCCCGCATTGGCCACGACGATATCGGGTGCGCAGGCCGCAATTGCTTTGGAGATCGCCGCCTCATCCGTGATATCGGCCACCACCGGCATAATGTTCGGATGCGTGGCGGCCACGACGTCGAGCGGGGCAGGGCGACGGCCACAGATCGTAACCTCGGCCCCGGCCTCGGCAAGCATGGTGGCGATGACGGCTCCGACCCCGGAACCGCCGCCCGTCACGAAGGCTTTTTTGCCGTCCAAACTCATGTCGTCATGGCCCTTGTGCGTTCGGCAAGTGTGTTGGCCTGACGACGGCCGCCTTCATAAGGCGCAGGCCAGGCCTGTTCCTCGTCCCCCAGTTCGACCGCCGCGTGCAGCGTCCAGTAGGGATCGGCGAGGTGCGGGCGGGCCAGAAGGACAAGGTCCGCACGCCCGGCCATCAGGATCGAGTTGACGTGATCGGGTTCGTAGATATTGCCCGCGACCAGAGTCGGCACATGAACGTCCTGCCGGATGCGGTCGGCAAAGGGCACCTGGAACATGCGGCCATAGACCGGCTGTTCCGCCTTGTCGGTTTGTCCCGAAGAGGTGTTGATCGCATCGGCGCCGGCGGCTTTGAACATCGCGGCGATCTCGACCGCCTCCTCGGGCGTGATGCCCGCATCGCCCATCCAGTCATGGGCGGAAATGCGCACGGTCATCGGCTTTTCAGAAGGCCATGCGGCGCGCATTGCGTCGAACACTTCGAGCGGGTAGCGCATGCGGTTTTCGAGACTTCCGCCATACTCGTCCTCGCGCTTGTTGGTCACGGGCGAGATGAAGGAGGCGAGCAGGTAACCATGGGCCGCGTGCATTTCGATCATGTCGAAGCCTGCCTTGGCGGCGGCTTTTACGGCCTCGACAAACTGCGCTTTCACCATATCCATGTCGGCGCGGTCCATCGCCTTGGGCACCACATTGCCCTCCATCAGCGGGATGGCGGAGGCGGAGAGCAGCGGCCAGTTTTCACCCTCGGGCAGCGGCTTGTCGATGCGGTCCCATGCGAGACGCGTCGAGCCCTTGCGGCCCGCGTGACCGATCTGGGCACAGAGCTTGGCGGGGGTTTCGGCGTGGACGAAATCCACCAGACGCGCCCATGCGGGGACCTGATCTTCGCCAATGCACGGACAACCGGGGGTGATCCGGCCTTCCATCGAGACGCAAAGCATCTCGGTAAAGACCAGACCCGCACCGCCCTTGGCGCGTTCGGCGTAATGGATCAGGTGCCAGTCGTTCGGCATCCCGTCCCTGGCCTTGTATTGCGCCATGGGGGAGACCACGACGCGGTTCACCAACTCCATGTCGCGCAGTTTGAAGGGGGCGAACATCGGGCGGCGCGTGGAGTTGCTTCCGGCCTGTTTCTGGAACCACGCTTCGGCGGAACCCAGCCACTCAGGATCGCGCAGACGCAGGTTTTCATGGCTGATCCGCTGCGAACGGGTCAGAAGTGCGTAATTGAACTGCATCAGGTCAAGGGAGAGATAACGTTCCACCTCCTCGAACCACGCGGTCGAATTGCGGGCGGCGGAGGTGACGCGGATCACCTGCAATTTCCGCTCGTTCTGATAGCTTTGCAGCGCCTGTTGCACCGGCTTGCCGGAGTTCAGTTCATCCGCCAGCATGATCGCGCTTTCCATGCCGAGTTTCGAGCCCGATCCGATGGAGAAATGCGCCGTTGCCGAGGCGTCGCCCAGAAGCACGACATTGTCGAAATACCAGCTCTCACAGGTCACGCGCGGGAACTGGATCCAGGCGGAGCCACGGATGTGGTTGGCGTTGGTCATGAGGGCATGGCCGCCGAGATGCTTCGCGAAAATACGCTCGCAAAGCGCGATGCTGTCCTGCTGGTTCAGCTTGTCGAAGCCGAAAGCCTTGAACACCTCCGGCCCGCATTCCACGATGAAGGTCGCCGTGTCATCGTCGAACTGATAGGCATGCGCCCAGATCCAGCCGTGTTCGGTTTGCTCAAAAATGAAGGTGAAGGCGTCATCGAATTTCTGATGCGTGCCGAGCCAGACGAAGTGGTTCTTGCGCATGTCGATTTCGGGGCGGAACTTGTCCTCATAGAGGCTGCGGGTTTTCGAATTGAGCCCGTCTGCGGCGACCAGAAGGTCGTTCGCCGCTTTCAGATCTTCGATCCGTTCCGGCGTGATGTCGGATTCAAAGGCGAGATGGACGCCCAGCTCGCGGGCACGCTCTTGCAGGAGCAAAAGCATCTGTTTGCGCCCGATGCCACAGAAGCCATGTCCGCCGGAGGTCATGCTTTCATCGCCGCGCACGACCTTGACGTCGTCCCAATAGGCGAAGTGATCGCGGATCATTTTCTCCGAGACCGGATCGTTATCTTCGAAATTCGACATGGTTTCGTCGGAGAGCACGACACCCCAGCCGAAGGTGTCGTCAAAGCGGTTGCGTTCATAGACTGTGATGTCGTGAGACGCGTCGCGCAGTTTCATCGAAATGGCGAAATAGAGGCCGGAGGGGCCGCCGCCGAGGATGGCGATCTTCATGGCGCATACCTTCCCTGTTTGGTTTCGTTCAGATTATCTCAAACCAAAACTATTTCAAGACTAAAATAAATTGAGGAGCAAAAAATCCGATCAGATGAAAATATAAATAATCAATGTAATTTAACAGCATGAAGGGCAGTGTCTTTCTGGTTCTTGACCGCATATGTCTTCGTATGATTGTTTAAAGATAAAATAAAATCCTCGGACGACTCGGGTTCTCTCCGGCTGTCCGAGCGCAGGAAAAAGGACGAACCATGCCCTTCACCATTCAAAAACCCATGCGCTTCGGCGATTGCGACCTGACCGGGATTGCCTACCATCCGGCCTATCTGTCGATGTTGGTCGATGTGAACGAGGCGATGTTCGCCTCTTTCGGTGTGACCTGGAAAGAGCTGATGTTCGAGCGTCATCTGGGGCTGCCTTCGGTCAAAATGAACATCGAATTCAAGAAGCCGGCGGTCTATGGAGACGTACTCGAATTCAACGTGCATGTGCGCAAGATCGGGAAAAGCTCGCTCGATCTTTATACGGTGGTGACGGCGAATGGCGATGTGCTCTGGACCATCGAGCAGTTGATCGTGATGACCTCGACCAAGGATCACAAATCGCACCCCTGGCCCGATGACTGCCGCGAAGGGCTGTCCCGCTACCTGCACCCGGAACTGACGCAATAAAAAAGGCCCCCGCGGGGCCTTTTCTTTAGACGGCTTCGAGGCGTCTGAATTTGGAGCGGGCATAGACCAGCGCCTCGCCGTCCCCCAGCGCGACATCCTCGATCGTGCCGATAAAGACCATGTGGCTGCCGTTTTCGCTTTGCGAGGTGACCCGACAGGACAGGCTCGCCAGCGCGGCCTTGAGGCGGGGCAGGCCGGCGGGGCAGGTGGTCCAGTCCGGAGCCGCGAATTTTTCCAGTCCCGTCGCTCCGGTCGCCCCCGCGAAACACAGCGCCAGATCGGATTGATCCGCGCCCAGCAGTTGCACGGAAAACCGACCCGAACGCTGGATTTCCTGACAAGTGCCGGTCTTGCGATTGACACAGACGAGGATCGAAGGCGGGCTGTCGGTCACCGAACACACCGCCGTTGCCGTGATCCCGCGCCGCAGATCGCCCTCCCCGGTGGTGATCAGCGTCACCGCGCCGGGGAAGAGGCCCATAGCCTGACGGAACGTCGCAACATCTACCATATCAGGCGGCCTGAAGGCTTGTGAGATAGTCTTCGGCCGCCACCGGATCGGCGAACCACGGGAAGAAATCGCGTGGGTCGTCAAAGCCGTTGGCGATGCGATGCGCGAGCCCCGGCAGCACCTGCGCCGAGCCCATGATGTTGAGCACGAAAGGCGGTGGCGGCAGGAGCATCATGTTGGTCCAGCGCACGACCCATTGCGCGTAGTCCCAGAACCGCTCGAAGGTGGCGACCATCCACGCCTCGTCGAACGGTTTGTCGCCCTGCGCGAGAATGGCGTCGAAATAGACCGCCGCCGCCTTGGCCGCGTTGTTGGCGCCCTGGCCGGTGATCGGATCGTTAAGACAGACCGCATCGCCCAAACCCAGCACCTTGGTGCCGGAGGGCAGGGTGGCGACGGGTTTGCGCACAGTCGGCGGGAAGCGACCGGCAAGAATGCCGTTGTCATCGGTCAGCTCGATGGTCTTGCAGCGGTCGTATTCCCACGGCACGAAGGTTTTCAGGATGTTGAGCGAGGTTTCCAGATGCCCCGTGGGTGTGGTCGCGTCCTTCCAGCAATCCATCGGGCCGCCCGGCACGCCCTCGAACACCATGATTTCGCAGGGGCCGGATTTGGTCAGCGCCGGGAAGACGAAATATTCACCGACGCCGGGGATCAGGTTGAAGTTCACCGCCGAGAAATTCTCGCGCGGGGTCATGCCATGCACATAGGTGAGCGCGAGGGCGCGTTGCGGTGCGTCGAACGGCGAGCGTTCCGCATCGCGCTCGAAAAGTTTGCCGATCTCGCCTTTGCCGGAGGCCACGATCACCAGATCGGACGTCTTGGATTCCTGCTCCAGCATGGCAATGTCAGCGGAGGCAATCACAAGATCGCCGCCGAGGCGGGTGAATTCTTCGAGCCAGCGCGGCATTTTCACCCGCTGGTCGATCGACTGCCCCTTGGCGTCGAGCTTCGCGGCCCACTCCACCGCCTTGCCGGGCCCCTCCGGGTTCGGCACGGTGAAAGAGATACCCTCGACCGGAGGGCAGGCTTCTTCCCAGAAATTGATGCCGAGCGCGCGCTCGTGATCGAGCGCCGCGTCGAACTGGCATTGCGACGAGAGGACCCGGCCCGCAGCGATCTGATCGCCGGTGCGGTCCTGAATGATCTTGACGTCATAGCCCTTTTGCAAAAGGCCGATGGCGAGTTGCAGGCCGGACTGGCCGCCGCCCACGATTGTGATGCGTTTCATGTATATCTCTCCTGTTGTCTTTGTTTTCTTGTGGTTATTCCATGAGGCGCGGGATCGCCGGAAGTTTGCCTTCAGGGCCCATCGCCGTGTAGCCGCCGTCGACGCGGATGTCGGTGCCGGTGATGAAGGAGGCCTCGTCCGAGCACAGGAACATGATCGCCTGTGCCACCTCTTCCGGGTCGCCCACGCGCGGGAACAGATGGTAATCCGCGCCGACCGCGTCGGTCTTTTCGCGGTCGCCGCCTGTGAGGCTGTCCATGATGTTCGACCAGGTCCAGCCGGGCGAGACCGCGTTGACGCGGATGCCGTCGGGGGCGAGATCCATCGCCTGATTGCGGGTCAGTTGCAGGATCGCCGCTTTCGATACCGGGTAGAGCCAGCGCCCGGTCTGCGCCACACGGGCAGAGATCGAGCCGAAGTTGACGATTGCCCCCTTGTTCTTCGCAAGTTCCACGCGCGCGGCCTGCATCAGCATGACCGAGCCGACAATGTTCACATCCAAAGCTTCGAGCCATTCCGTCCGTGTGCTCTCCGCACCGTTGTCGAGATAGGTGGCGGCGACATTCACCAGAAAGTCGATCCGGCCATAGGTCTCCGTCGCGGTGGCGACGATTTTCGCAATATCGTCATCGGAACGGATATTCGCCGCAACAAAAGTGACCCCGTCACCTTCGAGCGCTTTGCCACCCTCCGCGTCGATGTCCGCGACAACAACCTTTACACCTTGCTCGCGAAAGGCCCTGACCACCGCAGCGCCAATTTTTGTGGCACCGCCGGGCACAATCGCGACTTTGTCCTTCAATCCGCGCATCTGCGTCTCCCTGTTTGTTATGAATTTGTAAAAAAGACTTGCCCGTGTGGTGGTGCCTGGCGCTATCCTGATTGCGTCCGGACTATCCGGAATGCGCAAAAATTTACTTCATCCTTCAAGTAATGCGGAGGTGCCGATGACCCTTGAGGGGGTGGAATTGAGCGGAGGAAGAGCCGGGGCCTTGCCGCTGGCCGGTTCGCCGCTCTTTGTCTCAACCGATGTGGACGAGGCGCGGGTGCGTGTGGCGGAGGTCTATTGCGATCACCGGCTCGATCCCATGGGGCGCGGTCGGTTCGCCGCCCGGCACAACCGGCTCTCTGGACGCGATCTTTCGGTCAATGTTATGACCTACACGGCCAAGACCATGATCACGCCCGGCGCGCTTCGGGAGTTCTACCTGTTTCAATATCCGCTGACCGGTCATGCGTCGATCTCCAACGGGGCGAACCGGCATGAGATCGGCGGCGGACGCAGTGGGGTGGTGAACCCGGATGAGGACACCTGCATGATCTGGGGTGAAGGCTGTGCGCAACTGATGATCCAGGTGCGGCGGGAGGCCTTGCAAGGCATGGCGCGCAGTCATTTCGGCCTGCCGGAAGGACAAACGCTGCGTTTCTTCGGTGCCAATGACATGCGCGCGGGTGAGGGCAAGGCCTTCCTCGGCCTTCTGAACTACGCGGTGAGCGGTGAGGGGCTTTTGGGCAAGGGCGGGCTGATGGGGCAACAGCTTGAGACCATGTTGATGGTCGGTCTGTTGCAGACGCAACGCCACAATCGCTCGGACCATGTTCAGGAGGCGGGCGGACCTTTGCCGCGTGCCGTGCGTCTGGCCGAAGACTACATGAAAGCGCATCTGACAGAGACGATCACGCTGGAAGGTCTGGCGCGCGAGGTGGGTGTCAGCGAGCGCGCGTTGCAGGCGGCATTTCGGGCCGGACGCGGGCGGTCGCCGATGACGGTGCTGCGCGATCTGCGGCTGGAGCGTGCCTGGCAGGATCTGAGCCATCCGGGGCCGGGCACCAGCGTCACCGATGTGGCGATGCAGCTCGGGTTCTTTCACCTCGGACGGTTTTCCGAACATTACCGCCGTAAATTCGGCTGCACGCCGAGCGAAACGCTGCGCGGGGCGGGGCGGCTCTGAGCCCACTCAGCGGCGGTGGGTTGCGACCACCCGCGAGACCTCTTCGTAAATCCCGGAGAGGATGTTGAGCGTGCGCGAGACTTCTTCGAGCCTCTGGGCAAAATCCGGCATTTCGCGCAATTCCTTCACAAGCAACCGGCGACGAATGTCGGCATAGATATCGGTGGCGGATTTACCCTTGTCGGTTGCCTCATAGGTCACGCCGGTGCGGCTTGTGCCCCGTTTGGTGATCAGCTCTTCCGCGACCATTTTTCTGAGCGAATACTGGATGTTCGGAATGTCGTCCCGGTTGCTGAGCCGGGCAAGTTCCTTGATGGATTTCGGGCGGTCGTTCATTCGGATGATATGCAGGAGCGCATTCTCCGGCCCGCTCAACGTCAGACCCGAGGCGGCGACGAGACATTCGGCCTGCCAGCGGCCGAAGCTCTCGAAGGCGCGCATCAGGGCGAATTCCATTTCCGTCGTGGCGATCTCCATCGCATCCGAGGACAAATGCCACTTAAAATCCAGTCCGCGTGGTTCTGCCTGTTTATCGCTCACCTGCTGATCCCTTTTTCATCATTTTCATCGCTCACACAGTCTCTTGTCTCAGGGCGCTTGACACAAGGGGGTTTGAAGCTTCAAGTTTCAAATAAAAAATCAAAGCAAAATTCGAATCAAATGCGACAACCAACAGGAGAGACACGCATGGCACCCAACAAGATGCTTCAGAAAGAGGGATTCAAACTCGGAACCTTCTCATCCAACTGTTCCTCGGGAATGACCGTCAGCAAGGCGCCGGAGCGCTGGGTCAACAGTTGGGAAAACAACCTCAAACTCGGCAAGATGCTCGACGAGGCAGGTATTGATTTCATGCTGCCGATTGCGCGCTGGATCGGCTATGGCGGCGAGACGGATTTCCACGGCGGTGTGCTCGAAACCATCACCTGGGCTACGGCTTTGCTGGCCAATACCAAGGATATTTCGGTCTTTGCCACCATCCATACCACGGCCAATCACCCGGTTGTCGTGGCCAAGCAGATCGCGACCATGGACCAGATCGGACAAGGCCGCGCGGGCCTCAATGTGGTCGCGGGCTGGAACAAGCCGGAATACGAGGCGCTGGGGCTCGATCTGCCGGAAGATCACGAGACCCGTTATGGTTATGCGCAGGAATGGTTCGACATCATCCAGAAGCTCTGGGCCGCGAAGGAGCATTTCGACTGGGATGGAAAGTATTTCAATCTTAAAGGTGTGAAGGGCAACCCTTGGCCGGTGAATGGCGAAGTGCCGATTCTGAACGCTGCGGGGTCGGGCCTCGGGCGCGAGTTCGCGACACAGAACGCCAATTATCTCTTTACGCCTGCGATTGATCTCAGCCGGTCGGTCGAGGAGATTAAGGAACTGCGTGAAAAGGCAGCAGGCAAGGGGCGCGACGTGGGTGTTCTGACCTTCAGCCATGTGATCTGTCGCCCGACGGAGGCCGAGGCGAAGGAATATCACGACTATATCATGAGCCAGATCGACTGGGAGGCGGTGGACAATCTGGTGAACCTGCAATTCGCTCACGCCCAGAGCTTCCCGCACGATCTTCTGGCGCAGATCCGCAATGTCATGGCGCTCGGTCACGGAGGCTTCCCGCTGATCGGTACGCCAGATCAGGTGGCCGAGGGGTTGATCAAACTGCATGACACGGGTTTTGCCGGCACGACGCTGTCCTTCGTCGATTACGTCGAGGAATTCCCCTATTTCCGCGATGAGGTTCTGCCGCGTCTCAAGGAGGCGGGTATTCGCTGAACCGATCCGTTCCGGTGAAAGATCACCCCGCCCGCCCTTGCGGACGGGGTTTACGTACGATGTTTCCGGGCATTTGAACGAAAAATGTCGCGATCAAGCGATTTTTAAAGATGTATTTGCGATAGATCAAGGAGGCTGCGCATGCACTCGTATTCACTGGGGTGAATTTATACCACGCACGGGGTGACTCGTGTGAATGGGAGGAGCACATGCACGCCAAACGCACCATCACCGCGTTCGCCAGCCTCGCTTTCAGCCTCACATTGGGTCTGAGCGCCAGCGTCGCTTTCGCGCAGGAGGTGATCCCGCCGGTGCCCGGAGAGGGGTCTACGGCGGATCACTCGAAATTCAAGATCCTGCAACAGGAGTTCAAATCCGGCCCTGAGGTCACGGCGGCCTGTTTGTCGTGCCACACCGAGGCTGACGATCAGGTCATGCACTCGATCCACTTCCAATGGGAATTCGACAACCCGGCGACGGGTCAGACGCTCGGCAAGTCGAAGGTGATCAATGCGTTCTGCGGCAATGTGGTCGGCAACGAGCCGCGCTGTACCTCATGCCACGCGGGTTATGGCTGGGACGACATGCATTCGGAACCGCCGCAGCAGTCGAATGCGGTGGACTGTCTGGTGTGCCACGACCAGTCCGGTCAATACACCAAACTCGCGACCGGGGCAGGGCATCCACCTCTCGGCGATATTCCGGGCCAGCCGGTGTCGGGTAAGACGATCACAGGCGCGGACGCCTGGGCGGTCGACCTGATGAAAGCGGCGCAGAGCGTGGGGATGCCGACGCGCGAGAATTGCGGCCAGTGCCATTTCTACGGTGGTGGCGGCGACAACGTGAAGCACGGCGATCTGTCTTCGGCGCTGTATGACCCGGATATCCACACCGATGTGCATATGTCGAAAGACGGCGCCAATATGGTCTGTTCCGATTGCCATACGGAAGAAAGCCACAGCTGGGCTGGCTCGCGCTATCTTCTGGACGCCAAGGATACGATCGGCACGGGTGAACCGGGCGAGCATCGCTTCTCCGCAACCTGCGAAAGCTGTCACGGCACCGAGCCGCACCCGGTGAATCTCATGGGCATCAAGCTCAACGATCACACCGACAAGGTGGCCTGTCAGACCTGTCACATCCCGGAATTCGCCCGGGGCGGGATCGCGACGAAAACCAAATGGGACTGGTCGACGGCGGGTCGGCTCAATGAGGCTGGTCAGCCGATTGCCGAGCATAATTTCACCCAAAGCGACGGTCAGGAGTTGCACACCTATCTGACGATCAAGGGCGATTTCGAATGGGGCGAGAATGTCACCCCCTATTACGCCTGGTTCAACGGTGCGGTGGAATACACACTGCCGGAAGAAGAGATTGATCCCTCGCAGGTCGTCGAGATCAATAAGCTTCTGGGCACGCCCGATGGTGCGGACAGCCGGATCTGGCCGTTCAAACGCATGGTGGGGCGGCAGTCCTATGATGCGGGCTATAACAAGCTTGCTTATTCCCATGTCTGGGGGCCGACCACCGACACCGCCTTCTGGACCAATTACGATTGGGGCAAGGCGATCGAGGCGGGGATGAGAGCTGCGGGCTCGGATTATTCCGGCGAATACGGTTTCATCGACACTTATATGTACTGGCCGATCACCCATATGGTCGCGCCCGCCGCCGAGGCCATGGATTGCGTCGAATGCCACGCGGAAGACGGACGCCTCGTCGGATTGGCAGGCGTCGTGATGCCGGGCACCAATCCGAATTCCATCGTCGGGCGTCTGGGTCAGCTTCTCGTGCTGCTTTCGGCGCTCGGTGTCATCGGTCACGGTCTGCTGCGGCTCATCTCGCGCGGTAAAGGAGGGACCCACTGATGTCCAAACGTTTCGTCAAGGTTTACCCCCGGTTCGAGCGGCTTTGGCACTGGACCCAGGTCCTGCTGATCTTCGTGTTGATGTTCACCGGGCTTCGGGTCAGTGGCGTGCATGCGCTCATTCCTTTCGGACCGGCGGTGATGCTGCATACGATTGCAGCGCTCACCCTTCTGGTCGTGTGGATTTTCGCGACCTTCTGGCTCTTCACCACCGGCACCTGGCGGCAGTTTCTGCCGAAGGTCGAAGGCATGCTCGCCACCGCGCGCTACTATGCCTATGGCATCTTCAAGGGCGAGGAGCCGCCCTATCAGAAACAGATGCTGCGCAAACACAACCCGTTGCAGGCGGCCACTTACTTCGGGCTGAAATGGTTCGTCTTCCCGGCGATCTGGGTCTCGGGGATCATCTACCTGACCTATAATTTCTGGGACAGCGGTTCGGACAGCACCTTCGTGCTTGAGGTGGTGCGCAACATTCACCTTCTGGCGGCCTACGTGATCTTCGCCTTCGTGATCGTACATGTTTACCTGCTGACCACCGGCCACGGTTTCCGTGAGCATGTCAAACCGATGGTAACCGGCTATGACTGCATCGAATTGACGCCGGAGCAGGAGGCCTATCTGGAGACCAACGAGCCGGGGCGGCTGAAACCTGTGACCCCTGCGGAGTAAGTCGTAACGACAGGATGAGAAAACGGCGCCGGATAGGCGCCGTTTCAATGACAGGGTGTTGGTTTTTCGAACCGGCGTGGTGGTGCTTCTTAGGCGGCGTCTGCATTTAGGGGAGCGGCAGCGGCGGCCTGTTTGTCCAGTTGCCCGGGGCAAAGCGTTCCGCCAAAAACCTGAGATACAGCTTTTGGCGGAACGCAGTGCAAGATATGAGCGTTGCGCGCGCCCCGCCTTTATCTGATGCCTCAGGTTAAAGGGGGGGCGCTTTAGGCCATCGGCTCGACACAGGCGCTCAACAGGAGCAATGGAAGGGAGAGGAAAATTTTCATCATCTCAAGCACTCTTCCAAAGGAATTTTGCCAGGCCGCGATAGTAAGAAGAGGATCAGGCGTAAAGGGGAGCAACACACGGGGAGCAACACACCATGCAGATTGACGCCAATAAAAAAGCCGCCCTCGGGGCGGCTTTCAAGCTGTTCGGGATCAGCCTGTCTCTTAACCGTTCCAGGTACGGACCACGCCGCAATCCATGTGAACGAAGTTGGAGCCACGGTATGTGCCCACGCCCCCGGCGGAGCAGGCTTTCGCGGCGGAGGCCATCTGGGTGATGCTGCGGGATTTGAGGCGCAGATCGGCGGCCTGGCCCTTCATGTGCAGGGAATTCTTGGCAACACCACGCGAACGGGCCCGCAGCATGGCGTTGGTCTCGGGGGAGCGGTAACCGGACAGCAGCATGTAGGGCTCGTCGGTTTCCATCAGGCGGTGCGCGGCAGTCATGATGTCCACGGTGCGCGCGTCGATCGCCTTGAGTTTCGAGTTGCGCCAGTCGCGCATGAAATAGGTGATTTCCTTGAGAGCCTCGGGGATGTATTCGCCTTCGACCCAGTAGATCGTGTCGATGCTCTCACCCGTGCGCCCCGAATACATGTTGATGCGGCGGACGTCGCCGGCCCCGCGAAGAAACCCTGCCGCGTTGGCATAAACCGGAGTTGCGCTGATGGCTGTTGCTGCAAAGCCGCGAAGAAGTCCGCGGCGTGAAATCACACCCGATGTGTTATTGGTCATTCTCAAAGCGTCCCGTCGCTTACCTGTTTCCCGCCTCATGCGGTCTCGATGTCCTTGTGCCGATTGCCCCGACACTTTTTGCCGATTGTTACGGCAGTCTTGACGATGATTTCGTCAGAGCCATGTCGGCATTTCGGATCGCGCCGATCCTCTTTTGCCTCCCGTTTCTGTTCCGCCGCCAGCTTGTCGACGATTTCACGTCAAGCCTGCCTTGTCAGAGAGTGCCGTGACCCGCCACGCCCATCGGAAACATCATCAAGTAACGGCCCGTTCACCGTTCTGACAGCGTTATGACACATTGCGATTCTCCGGCCAAGCATCGGTTTGGTCGCACCTGCCGTGAATGCGGGCGATCGGCAGTTTTTTGCGCAAAATGTGGCTAACCGCTTGTCTGTTGCCGGAAAAACACGCGGTTTTTCTCATCCCGAAGGGATGGAATGTCCCATCTTTTGGGCGAAGACAGTTTGAGGCGCGCGTTTTCACGGGTCTTGAGACAGGCTTCGAGACGCTGCGCACGCTGATGGGTTGCGAGGGTTTAAGGGGAAATGTTCACAAATATTCCCTTTCGAAGGATGTGTTGTGCTTTTGGCACATGTGGTCTGCGGGCGCATTCTTCCCCCTGACGCCGGTTTGCGATCTCCTGTAAGCTCGCTGGATGACTGCTGAATTTCGTTCGAGGATCGCCATGCTGTTTTCCCCGCTGTTCCGGCTTCCGGCCCTTACCCGTCAGACCCTGAGCGCTGCTCTGCTGGGGGCGAGTGTGACCTTTGCGGCCCTGCCGATGGCTCCGATGCCGGCGCAGGCGCAACAGGTCAGCGCGCTGATGCAATCCATTGCCGAGGCTGCGTCCTCCTCGAAAGACCTCTCCGAGTTTTACCGAGCCACTGGCTACAAACCGATTTTTACGGACACCAGCGCGCGGGCCAAGGCACGGCGTGAGGCCTTGCTGCGCGCGGTTCAGGCTGCGCCGGAAAAGGGGCTCGCCCCCTACGACACCGCGCTTCTGGAAGCCAATCTCCGGGCGATCAAATCCGACCGCGATCTGGGGCGCGCCGAAGTGGCCATGGCGCAACTCTTTCTCGATTATGCTCGTGACATCCAGACAGGCCAGCTGATCCCTTCGCGCATCGACCCCGGACTGGTGCGTCAGGTGCCGTATCGCGATGGTGTGCAACTTCTGACCAACTTCGCCAAATCCAATCCGCAGGCTTATCTGCGCAAGCTTGAACCCGGCTCGCCGGAATACGCGCGTCTTTTGAAAGAGAAGGCGAATATGGAGCGGGTTTTGGGTGCGGGGGGCTGGGGGCCGACTGTGCCGGGATCGAAATACGAACCGGGCCAATCGGGCAATGGCGTGATCGCGCTGCGCAACCGTTTGATGGCCATGGGCTACCTGCCGCGCTCGGCGGCGACCTCCTATGACGCGGCGATGACCAAGGCGGTGCAGCTTTTCCAGATGCAGCATGGTTTGACTGCCGACGGGGTGGCCGGGCAGGGCACTTTGGCCGAGATTAACGTGAGCCCGGAAGAGCGTCTGGCCTCGATCCTCGTGGCGCTGGAGCGTGAGCGCTGGATCAACATGCCTCTGGGCAAGCGCCACATTTGGGTCAACCTGACCGATTTCACGGCCAAGATCGTCGACAACGGGCGCGTGACCTTCGAGACCCGTTCCGTCGTGGGACAAAACACCGGCGACCGCCGCAGTCCCGAGTTCTCCGACGAGATGGAGCATCTGGTCATCAACCCGACCTGGAACGTGCCGCGTTCAATTGCGGTCAAGGAATACCTGCCGATGATGCAGCGTAACCCCAATGCCGCGGGCCATCTGCGCCTGATCGACAGCAGGGGCCGGGTGGTGAATCGGGCGAATGTGGATTTCACCCAATACACGACCAAGACCTTCCCCTTCGCGCTGAAACAGCCGCCCTCGGACGGCAACGCGCTCGGGCTCGTCAAGTTCATGTTCCCGAACAAGTACAACATCTATCTGCACGATACGCCCTCCAAGAGCCTCTTCGGGCGTGAAGTGCGCGCCTTCTCCCATGGTTGTATCCGTCTGCAACAGCCCTTCGATTTCGCCTATGCGCTGCTGGCGAAGCAGACCTCCGATCCGGAAGGTTTCTTCAAGGCGAAATTGTCGACCGGGGTGGAGAGCGTCGTCGAGTTGGAAGAGCATGTGCCTGTCCACCTTGTCTATCGCACGGCAGTGACCCTGCCGAAAGGCGGCGTCGAATACCGCCGCGACATCTACGGTCGGGACGCGAAAATCTGGGCTGCGTTGAGAGCTAAGGGTGTGCAGTTGCGCTCGGTGGGCGGATAACTTCCACCGGTGTTCACGGCGCCGTAACAGTTGGAAACATCAGGGGGACTTTGCGTCCCCCTTTGCTTTTCAAAGCCCTGCAAAGCGCTTATGTCTTCGGCAAGACTGACGGAGACTTGACCATGCCCATCACGATCGCGGACCTTGCAGCATCCCTCAACGCGCCTTTCGAGGGTGACGGGAGCCTGATCGTTCAAGCCGCGCGTGAGCCGCAGGACGCGGGGCCGGACGATCTCGCGCTGGCGATGGACCCGCGTTTTGCCGGTAATATCGCGAAGGGGCAGGCACAGGCTGCCGTGCTTTGGGAGGGTGCGGACTGGCAGGCGCTGGGGCTCAGGGCGGCCATTTTGGTGAAACGCGCGCGGCTTGCCATGGCCGGGGTGACGGCGGCGTTCGACCATGGGCTCGGGCTTGAGCCGGGGATTCATCCGACGGCGGTCATTCATGAGACGGCTCAGATCGGCGAGAATGCCGCCATCGGGCCTTTGGTGGTGATCGGTAAGGGGGCGAAGATCGGGCGCAACGCGCGGATCGCGCAGCATGTCTCCATCGGTGCGGGCGTCACCATCGGTGACGATGCGTTGATCCATCCGGGTGTGAAAATCGGTGCGCGTGCGACCATCGGCGACCGTCTGATCGCGCAGCCCGGCGGCGTGATCGGCGCGGACGGGTTCTCTTTCGTGACGCAGGAGAAATCAGCGGTCGAAGAAGCCCGTGAGAGCCTTGGCGAGACGGTCGAGGCGGCTGGGCAGGCGTGGATGCGGATCGCCTCCATCGGCTCGGTCGTGATCGGCGATGACGTGGAACTGGGGGCCAATGTCACGATTGATCAAGGCACCATCCGTGCGACCCGGATCGGCCATGGCACCAAGCTCGACAACCAGGTCCACATCGGCCACAACGTCGTCGTCGGCAATCACTGTCTCCTCTGCGGTCAGGTCGGCATCGCCGGTTCCACCGTGATCGGCGACTATTGCGTCATGGGCGGTCAGGCCGGGGCCGCAGACAATCTCACCATCGGTACAGGCGCGATCATCGGCGCGGGCACCGGGGTTCTGTCGAACGTGCCGAAGGGCAAGGCGATGATGGGCTACCCGGCGGTGGCGATGCAGACCCATGTCGAGATGTACAAGGCGTTGCGGCGTCTGCCACGGGTGCTGTCGAAACTGCGGGAGAAGGGGTGAGGGGCTGCCGCTGCGTCATTTGATGGCGGCTCAGGGCAAAAACCTGTTTCATACGTTGGCAATTCATTCTAAAGCCTTTCTCGAAAATCGAGGGGCGCAGCTCGGTGGTCTGCGTTGTGTGGTGACCTGATGTCACACGCGTTTCGCGGCAATTGAATGCTTCACGTTTGCTGCAAAACGCTTTACATCAGGCTCAAGTTTCGGATCGGAGGGGCGCAAATGTCGCAGGATGTGAAAGAGAAGATCATCGAGATCATCGCGGAACAGGCGGTTCTGGACCCGGCGGACGTCTCCCTCGATCAGTCTCTTGAAGACCTCGGGATCGACAGCCTCGGTCTGGTCGAAAGCATTTTCGCCATTGAGGAAACCTTTGACATTTCCGTGCCGTTCAACGCCAACGAGCCGGAACAGTCGGATTTCGACATTTCCTCGGTCGCCGCCATCGTCAGCGCGGTCGAAGCGCTGATCGCCGATCAGAAAGCATGAAGCGCGTCGTCATAACCGGGGCGGGCACGGTCAATTCGCTTGGTCTCGATGTGCCTTCGACGCTCAAGGCCATGGCCGAGGGCAAGAACGGCATTTCCGAATTGCAATTTCGCGACGTGGACCGTCTGGCAATCAGGATCGGTGGGCAGATTCACGACTGGGACGCCGAAGGCCGGTTCAATCGGCAGCAAATGGCGCTCTACGACCGCTTCACCCAGTTCACTCTGGTGGCCGCACAACAGGCCATCGGTCGGTCGGGCCTTGAATTCGTCGGTGATCTGGCCTTGCGTTCGGGTGTGGTGCTCGGCACCTCCGGCGGCGGGCTGACGACGCAGGATGACAATTACCGCATGGTCTATGAAGAGGGGAAGAACCGGGTTCATCCCTTTGTCGTGCCGAAACTCATGAACAACGCGGCCACCAGCCACGTCTCGATGGAATACAACCTCAAGGGGCCGTGTTTCACCGTGGCGACAGCCTGTGCGTCCTCGAACCACGCCATGGGACAGGCCTTCAACATGGTGCGCCACGGGGTTGCAACGGCCATGGTGACGGGCGGCTCCGAGTCCATGCTGTGCTTTGGCGGGGTGAAAGCTTGGGAAGGGCTTCGGGTCATGTCGAAGGACGCCTGTCGTCCGTTCTCGCTCACCCGCAACGGTATGGTGCAGGGCGAGGGCGCGGCGGTCTTTGTCTTTGAGGAATACGAGCACGCGAAAAAGCGCGGCGCGGAGATTCTGGCCGAAGTCATCGGGTTCGCCATGACCTCGGACGCCTCCGACATCGTCATGCCTTCGAAACAGGGCGCGGCGCGGGCGATTTCCGGCGCGATACAGGACGCGCGGATCAACGCCTCCGAGATCGGCTATATCAACGCCCATGGCACCGGCACGGCAGCCAATGACAAGACCGAATGCGCGGCGGTGGCCGACGCTTTGGGCGCGCATGCCGACAACATCATGATTTCTTCGACGAAATCCATGCACGGCCACCTGATCGGCGGCACCGGTGCGGTGGAGCTTCTGGCCTGTATCATGGCATTGCGCGACGGGATCATCGCGCCGACGATCAATTACGAGGAACCGGACCCGGAATGCGCCCTCGACGTGGTGCCCAACGAGGCGCGGGATGCGCAGGTCGATGTGGTGCTGTCGAATGCCTTCGCCTTCGGTGGGCTAAATGCGGTTCTGGCGCTGCGCAAGGCGCCGTAAATCACACCTGAAACTCAGGCGATCCAACAAAAGAAAAACGCCGCGCGGGGTCATCCGGCGCGGCGTTTCTTATTCTGGAAAGGTGGATTTATTCCGCCGGTGCTTCCGGTGCTTCGTTCTGAATCTCGTCCGGGGCGGAGGGGCCTTCGCCTGTCTTGGCGGCCTCGTTCAACTCGGTCACTTTGGTGTAGCCTGCGGTGAAGCCCGACAGCGACAGTTTGAGCGTAACGGGGTTGTCGGTCCGCCCCATCGGAACGATCCCGACCAGACCCTCATTGCCCTTTTTCAGAAGATCGACATCGGCGCTGGTCAGGCCGGCGCGCACGAAACAACCGACCCTGTTGCAGAACTGGAACGGGTATTTGCGACCGTTTTCGCCATCGACGAAAAAGGCGAGCTGGGCGGTCAGCATGGTTTCCAGCGGCGTGGTGAAGGTGGCGGCGGCCTCAATCTCGCCCTGACCGACGTGGAAGATCGCGACCTCGGCGACTTCGGTACCGTTCTCGTCTTTTAGCAGTTGATAGAGCGAGCAGGGGTCGGGCTGGTCCTCGGGGGCTTTGATACAGCGGATTTCCCAGTCGCCATGGGTTTCCAGCGTGTAAGGCCGTCCGATGTTGTCGGCGGCGGGGGTCGCTGTGGCCTCGGTGCCAATCGGCGTGCCGGCGGAAAGCTCGGCATCCTGGGCGGCCAGCGGTTGGGTCAGGCTGAGCGCACAAGCGGCGATGGCTGCGAAAGAGGTCAGTGTACGGGAGACGGAAATCATCATCTGTCCATTGGTTGTTATCGAATGTTGCCTCTGCTCTATCATGCGTATGACAGGCTGTCAGGGGGCCTGGATGAATATTTTCGTGAGCCCGCGGCGCAAGGCAATGCTGCCAAAGCATGATACCGCCGATAAAGACAAAAGCCCCGGTTTCCCGAGGCCTTTGCTGATCCATATGTGACCTGTCTCTGAAGCGCAGGTTACATTGGCTTGACGTTCTCCCCATCGGACTTGGCCGACTTATTGGCAGGGACGGTATGACAGGTTTGTGATCGCGTCAACGAAAAATTGCATTCTGAAATTTACGGTAAAATTCCACAAAATGCGGTACTTGCAGGGTGTTGCTCAGGGCGAGAGTCTTACCCGGGTCGAGGTGGGCTTCAGGCAGGGAGAGGTCGAAAAAAGGCCGCACCGAATGTGGTGCGGCCAGTCTGACAGGGAGGAAGTCATTCCGAACCAAAGAGGAGTGGTTCGGATGACACTTATTCTGGCAGAAATTGGTTAAGATTGTATTGTGCATGGATACGGAGCTGAATTTCTTGATGATTTGCGGGAATTCGGGTCCTGAGATCTGAGATAACGAATGGAACGGCAGGATGAGTGAGACAGGGATGGACCGGATTTTCGTTGGCGGTGGCGGTGAAGACTATGGCACGCCGCAACATCTTTTGCTGAAATACGGCAATCGCCACGGGCTGATCGCGGGCGCGACGGGCACGGGCAAGACGGTGACGCTGCAAATCCTCGCGGAGAGCTTTTCCAAGGCGGGTGTGCCGGTGTTCCTCTCCGATGTGAAGGGCGATCTTTCGGGGCTTGCGAAATCGGGCGACCCGGCGGGCAAAATGCATGCGGCTTTTGCATCGCGCGCCGAGACCATCGGCTTCACCGATTTCGGCTATAATGCCTTTCCGGTCACCTTCTGGGACCTCTATGGCGAACAGGGCCACCCGATCCGCACCACGGTGTCGGAGATGGGGCCGCTGCTCCTGAGCCAGCTCTTGCAATTGACCGAAGCACAGGAGGGCGTGCTCAACATCGCGTTTCGGGTGTCGGACGAACAGGGCTTGCCGCTGCTCGACCTGAAAGACCTGCAATCGCTTCTGGTCTGGGTGGGCGAGAATGCCGACAGCCTGTCGTTGCGTTACGGCAATGTGTCGACCGCTTCCGTGGGTGCGATTCAACGTGCGCTCTTGGTCCTCGAAAATCAGGGCGGTGACAAGTTGTTCGGCGAACCGGCGCTGGAGCTGTCCGACATCATGCGCACCGACACCGATGGGCGCGGGCGCATTTCCATCCTCGCCTCCGACAAGCTCATGGCCTCGCCAAAGCTTTACGCCACCTTCCTGCTGTGGCTCCTGTCCGAACTGTTCGAAGACCTGCCGGAGGTCGGCAATCCGGACAAGCCGAAGCTCGTGTTCTTCTTCGATGAGGCGCATCTGTTGTTCGACGACGCGCCGAAAGCGCTCGTTGACAAGGTGGAGCAGGTGGCGCGTCTGATCCGTTCTAAAGGCGTCGGCGTCTATTTCGTCACGCAGAACCCCGATGACGTGCCCGAGGACATTCTCGGCCAGCTCGGCAACCGGGTCCAACACGCGCTGCGCGCCTTCACCGCGCGGGACCAGAAGGCACTGAAACTCGCTGCCGAGACTTACCGCATGAATCCGCGTTTCGACATTGAGACCGCGATCAAGGAAGTGGGGACGGGGGAGGCGGTGACCTCGTTTCTTGAGGCCAAGGGCGTGCCGGGCATGGCCGAGCGCACGCTGATCCGTCCGCCCTCGTCACAACTCGGACCGATTACTATGGGGGAGCGTGCGGGGATTGTGAACACTTCGCCCATCGCCGGAAAATACGAGACGGTGCTGGACCGCGAAAGCGCGTTCGAGTTGCTGAAGGCCCGTGCCGAGACGGCCGCGCAAGAGGCGGAGGCCGCAGAGGTCAGGGAAGCGGAAGGGATGAAGGGCCGCGAAGAACTGGAACGCGAATTTTCCAAGGCGCGGCGCTATGATGGCAAAAGCTATGAGCGCAAAACGACGTCCAGCCGCAGCACTTCCACGCGCAAATCCTCCGAGAAATCCTTCGGTGAGGATTTGACCAAGATGGTGATGAAGGAATTGACCGGCACAACCGGCAAACGCATCGTGCGCGGCATTCTCGGCGGGCTGTTCAAAGCTCGCTGAGGCAAAGCCTTAGCGGAGGAGGCTGAGATCGGTCTCGGTGAAGGTCACACCAGTCACCGGGGGCACCATCGCCAGAAGCCGCGAGGCTCTGCCCTCGGTCAGGGAGATCAGGCTGCCATCTCTGCCGCTGACGCACTGCCCATGTTGCCGGTGAGGGTGATCATATTCAGCATCTCCGTAGTGCTGAGCGCCTCGGCTCCCTCTGCCAGGTAAATCGTCACTGGAGAGATCACCTGACCGTCCAGATCGAGATCGAGCGTGTAATAGCTGCCGTCATCGTCCTCGTGCAGGCTGACGGAATAAGTCCAGCTCTCGTCCCAGCCACTCAGCGAGACCTCAAGCGTATCCGTGCCCGGCTCGAAATCTGTGACCGTGGTATCCCAAGTGCTCAGGTCGTCGGTCTCGTCGAAATAGGTGCCGGTGTAGAAGGTATCGGCGCCTTCGCCGCCCGTGGCCACCGCTTGTTGTCCCATGTTCAGGAGATCGTTGCCCGCACCGCCGTCGAGCACATCCATGGCGTCATCGGCAAGAACGCTTCCAGCCTGACCGCCGATCAGGATGTCATTGCCCTCACCGCCCGAAAGCGTGTCTGCCCCGTCACTGCCGACAATAAGATCGTCGCCCGCACCGCCATCCACCGCGTCATCGCCGGTCCGGGCCCAGATCCGGTCCGCACCGTCTTCGCCGTAGATCGTATCATTTCCACTGTCGCCGCTCAGATTGTCGTCGCCTTCACCGCCGAAGATCGTATCGTCACCGGCCCCGCCGGAGACCACATCGTTCCCCACGTTGGCGTCGATCGCATCGTCTCCGTCGCCGCCTTTGACCAGATCGTCGCCCCAGCCGGCGTCGATCACATCGGTGCCTTCACCGCCATAAAGCCGGTCTTCGCCGCCACCACCGGACATGGCGTCATTGCCATTGCCGCCATAAAGCACATCGTGTCCGCTGCCGCCCGAAAGCACATCGTCGCCGTAATTGCCATCGAGATAATCGTCGCCACCACCGCCTTCGAGTGTGTCGTCGCCATAATCGCCATAAAGCCGGTCATTGCCGACGCCACCGCGCAGGTCGTCGTCGCCCCAACCTGCATAGAGCGTGTCGTTGCCCCAACCGCCGCCGAGCGTGTCGTCATCCTGCTGGCCGTTCAGAATGTCGTCGCCGCTACCGCCAAAGATGCTGTCATCGCCTCTGCCACCGCGTAGCACGTCATCGCCGGCACCGCCGCGGATTTCATTCGGTTCATCGCCACCGTTGATCTCGTCCGCGTTCGCGGTGCCGAAGCGCCAGATGGTGGTCTCATCATCGGACTCGGTCGCGCTGTCGGAAAGATCATCCTGAGATGTGTCGTCAGAGTTGGGGATGTCCGTGTCTGAAGTGTCGTCCTCGGTTTCGAAAACAGACGTGGCAGCATAGGCCACAGCAGAGCCTGCCAAAAGTGCAAAGACAGAAAGCATAGGGCCACCCCCAGAAAATTAACCAGATATTAACGGTTTGTTAATATCTCCGTTTATTCAGGCGAGTCCATTTGCATTTTGGCAAAAATGTGTCGCATTTATGGTACTTTTCGCACAGGGGTAAGGGTTCTTTCAGGATTGTGTCAGGTCTGAGAACAATGCACTCAACCGTGCCGCTTCCTCTGTCAGCCCCCAGGGCGCGTTTACAAAGATCATGCCGGAACCGATCATGCCATGGCCTTCGCGCGCCGGGGGGAAGCGCACCTCGTGTTTGAGAAAACCGGGCAGGGCAGCTTCATCGAGCGCCCGGGTCATCGCGACATGTGCGCCCGTGGTCAAGATCGGATACCAGAGCGCGATCACACCAACGTTCCATTTGCGATGCAGCTTGGCGATGAAGCCGGGAAGTGTTGCGTAATCCGATTTGATCTCATAGGGCGGGTCGATCAGGATAAGCCCACGCCGGGGCGTCGGCGGGCAGAGGCTTTGGGCGAACTGGAACCCGTCCTCTTTCACCAGATGCGCACCCGTTCCCCGCATTGCCTCTTGCAGATGCCCGAACTCACCGGGATGCAGTTCGGCGAGGTGGATTTTGTCGATGTTACGCAAGAGCGCTGCGGCGATCGCGGGCGAGCCGGGGTAGATCGTGGCACCATGGCGTTGCGTCACCGTCTGCCGTGCGCGAGTGTAGGGGTGATCCGCCCCGAACCAGTCCGCGACCTTGAGAATACCCTCCGTCGCCTCACCGGTCTTTTGCGCCTGATCGCCCGAAAGATCGTAAAGCCCTCGCCCGGCATGGGTTTCGAGATAGCTCACCGGCTTGTCTTTGCGCGTCATGTAATCGAGCGCCGTGGCCAGAAGCCCGTGCTTTTGCACATCCGCAAGATTTCCGGCGTGAAACCCGTGTTGATAGGACAGCATCAGGCGTCCGCCAGCGGTCGGATCTTGAGCTTGGTGATGCGGTTGTCCTTACGCTCCACCACTTCGAACCGGTAGCCGTGGAAGGAAAACACCTGACCCGGGCTCGGGATTGTCTGGGCCTCGTGGATCACGAGACCGGCCATGGTGTTGGCCTCCTCGTCGGGCAGGTTGCATTCCGTCCAGCGGTTGAAATCGCGGATCGTCATGCCTGCGTCGATCTCCCAATCCCCGGTTTCGCCCGATTGTTTCGGGGCATCTTCCGAGCGGTCGAATTCGTCGGTGATCTCGCCAACGATTTCCTCAAGGATGTCCTCCAGCGTGATCAGCCCTTGCAACGCGCCATATTCATCCACCACGAGGGCGAAATGCGTGTGGCGTTTCAGGAATTGTCGCATCTGATCGTCGAGCGTCGTGGTTTCCGGCACGAAATAGGGCTTCATCGCCACGGTCATGACGTCGAAATCCGAGAAGTTCACCAGCATCATCGGGTTCTCGCTTTCATGTGCCACCCGGTCGGCATGCATGCCGCGCAACAGGTCCTTGGAGTGCAATACGCCGACGATATTCTCCGGGTCGTCGCGATAGAGCGGGATGCGCGTGTGCGGACTTTTCAGCGAGCGCTCAAGGATTTCGCGGGCCGGCAGGTCCACATCGAGCATCTCGATCTGCGAGCGGTGTAACATGATCTCCTCGACCGTGCGCTCGTTCAGGTCGAGCGCGCCGAGCAACCGGTCGCGATCCTCTTTCTCCACCGTGCCTTCGGACATGCCCAGCGTGATCGCGCCGACGATTTCTTCCTTCACGGCCAGAACGCCTGCGTTCGGGTCGGTCTGTACCCCGAACAGCCGCAAGAGCCCGCGCACCAGAAGCCGCACGAAGGCCACGATCGGCGCAAACACCCTGACCACCACCGCGATCGGCCCGGCGACGCGGGAGGCGGCCATTTCCGGGTTGGTGATCGCATAGGTCTTGGGCAGCACTTCGGAGAAGATCAGCACCAGCACCGTCATGATCAACGTTGCAAGCGCTACGCCGTTTTGGCCGAACACCTTGGTGAAAAGCGCCGTCGTGAGCGAGGTCGCCAGAATGTTCACGAGGTTGTTGCCCAGAAGCACCGAACCGATCAGTCGCTCGCTGTCCTCGGTCACCGTGAGCGCCCGTTCGGCGCCCTTATCGCCCTTGTCGGCCTGCGCACGCAATTTTCCGCGTGACGCTGCGGTCAGGGCGGTTTCAGAGCCGGAGAAAAACGCGGACAACACCAAAAGCCCCGCAATCGCGGCGGCGGTGATCCAGAAGGCGGCGTCTAGAAGCGTGGAAGTCTCTGTCATGGCATGGTTATGGGGTCGGACGGGCGTCTTCGCAAGAGGGGGAAAGGGGATCGTCATAGAGGATGCTCGCAATTTCCGGGGTTTGCGGATAGGGTCGATGCCGAGGACTGGCCGAAGGGCCGCCCTCTGACACTCCATTCTGATGAAGGGAGACTGCCGTGCGGATCAATCTTGGCTGCCGGTTCGATTTCAGGCTGTTGCAACCGACCCCGATGATCGCGCTTCTGAACGTACATTTTTCGCGTTCGAGCGATCTGGAGTACCCCGATCATGTCAAGACCAGTCCGCCAGTGCCGCTGTCGGCCTATCGCGACGGGTTCGGTAACTGGTGTACACGGTTTGTCGCGCCTGCGGGCTATTTCAGTGTCGGCAATCAGGCAATAATCCGCGACAGAGGTTTGCCCGATATCCCGGCACCGTACTCCTCGCCCCAGACCCCGGTCGAGGCCCTGCCGCCTGAGACTCTGCCGTTTCTTCTGGGCTCACGGTATTGCGACACGGATCTCCTTTCGGATGAGGCGTGGCGGTTGTTCGAAAACACGCCGCCGGGTGCGGCGCGGGTGCAGGCGATCTGCAATTTCGTTCATAGCCATATCCGCTTTGACTATCTTGAGGCGCGGGCGACACGATCTGCGTCTGAGGCTTATCACGAGAGGGTTGGCGTTTGCCGCGATTTCACTCATCTGGCCATCGCCTTTTGTCGCTGCATGAACATTCCGGCACGCTATTGCACCGGTTATCTGGGGGATATCGGCATGGAGCCGCCTTATCCGCCGGGCGATTTCGCTGCCTGGATGGAGGTCTGGTTGGATGGTGCGTGGTATGTGTTCGACCCGCGCAACAACATGCGTCGGATCGGACGGGTTCTGGTTGCGCGCGGCCGCGATGCCGCAGATGTGCCGCTGATCCATTCCTTCGGGATGAATGAGTTGACGGGTTTCGAAGTTTGGGCCGATGAACAGCCTTGAGGTGCAGGCTTAATCCTCCGCCAGAGGATGTTTCGTCAGCACCAACTCCCGCAGCCGTTCATCGAGCACATGGGTGTAAATTTCCGTCGTCGACAGGTCCGCGTGGCCCAGAAGCGTCTGGATCGCGCGCAGGTCCGCGCCATGGGCCAGAAGATGCGTCGCGAACGCATGGCGTAGCGTGTGTGGCGTGACCTTGGCGGGGGAGACCCCGGCTTGTACGGCGATCTCCTTGATCAGCTTGTAAAATCCGTCGCGGGTGACATGGCCGAGCTTGCCGCGCGAGGGAAAGAGAAAGGCAGAGGGCTTCACGCCTTTTTCCCGTTTCGCGAGATCTTCGGTGGCATCGCGGGTGGAGAGCCAGTCCTTGAGCGCGGCGCGGGCGGGCTCGGAGAGCGGCACCATGCGTTCCTTGCCGCCTTTGCCCATGATGAGCAAAAGCCGGGGATCGCCGCGGGTCGCCGAGACGGGCAGGGACACAAGCTCGGACACCCGCATCCCCGTGGCGTAGAGGATTTCCATCAGGCAGGTGTTGCGCAACCGCTCCGCCTTCGTCCGGCCCATCTTGCGCGCTGCGTCGAGAAGGCGTGCGACCTCGTCCTCGGACAGGGTTTTCGGCAGGCGTTTCGTGCGCCCGGGTCCCTTGATCTGGATCGCCGGATTGTCTGCGCGCCAGCCTTCCTCGAAGGCGAAACGGTAAAGCTGTTTGATCGAGGAGAGCCGACGTGCGCGGGTCGATTGTGCCAGCCCCTCGGCTTCGCAGGCCACCAGATAGCTTTCGATCTGATCGCGGCTCGCGGTCTCGAATGTGGCCCCGCGCCGGGTCAGCCATTCGGAAAATCCCACGAGATCACGCCCATAGGACAGCCGCGTGTTCTCCGCCGCGCCCAGCTCCGCCATCTGCGCCTCCGCAAAGGCGGAAATCCAGAGGGCGTCTGCGGGCGCAAGGCTCATCCCCGCCGTTCCAGCAACAGAAGTTCCAAAGCCGCCCGCCGCGCCGTGGCCTCAAGCCCGATGGCGCGGAAGAACTGGATCGCATCCGACAACTCGTCGAGATCGCCCGCCGCGCCGCCTTCGAGCAATTCGATGCCACGCAGGATCGCCTCGCCCAGACGTTGTTCGTTGATCAGGGTTTCGAGCCGGACGGGAATGCCAGTGGCGCGGAAGCCCGCCGCGATGGCGCGCGATTGTGCATCCGTGGGCCGCTGTGTCGGCAGGTTGCCGGTGGCGATGCCGTGCAGGAAGCTCTGCTCGCGGGTGAGCGGGGTGTTCCATTTCAGCGCGATCTTTTCGTAATCGGGGGACAGGAGCGCGACCTCGAACGCGATCCCGGAGGCTTCGCCGGTGAGCGGCAGGGCCGCGAGACGTTGCGCAAACAACTCGGCGAAGACCGGTTGCAATCCCGAGGCCCGCATCGCATCCCAGACCTTCGGGAGTCGCAGCGCCACGATTTCAAGATCGCCCCGCGCCAGCGCGGTCTCGAAACTCTGGAGCGCGTCGATCCGGTCCCAGATGCCGCCCGAGGCCGCCGGAAGATGTTCCGACCAGATGCCGAGCCAGCGGTTGGGCGAGAGCGCGCCGACACGCGCCAGCCGTTCGGCGGCGGTGGCGCGCGCCTTCCAGCCGGAGGTGGCGCGCAGGTCCGATTGCGCAAAGGCCAGTGGCAGCGAAGAAGTCGGCAGCGGCTCGCCGATGGCTTCCATCAGGCGGAAGGTCAGGGGCGTCGGATGGTCGGGCACCGGCAGCGGCGGTTCGCCTTCGAAGAGTTCGGGATCAAGGAACCGCGCCAGAAGCGCCCCCTGATCTTCGCGGATGAGCCCCAACGCCTCGCCGGTCTCAAGCGTCAATGCGGCGGCACTCCAGTCGCCGCCCCGTGCGAGGCAGAAAATCCGCGCCTGTAACGCGGGGGAGAGGCCCGGCGTGTGGTTGAGCCGTTGACAGGCGGCGTCTTCGGTGCCGAGCAAAAGCTTGGTGTCAAAGGCCCGCCGGAAAATCTCCGGCGTTGTCAGCCCGGCAAGCTCCATCAGCGCGTCGGCCTCATCGAGCAGGCCCTGTGCCAGCAGCGCGTCGATCCGGGCCAGAAACAGTCGCCCGTCGCGATCCGATTGCACCGGCGGTTCGAGCTCGGCCAGAACCAGCGTGTTCAGCAAGCGGCGGGAGGCGGGCAGGAGATCGGCGCGACCGGAGATCGTGGTGATGCGCCGGGCGATGTCCGTGGCGGTCGAGGCGCCCCAGAGATTGCGCGGCAGACCGGTCGTCGAGGCGGGCAAGAGCCCTGCCGCGTCCGGGTCGGGCGCATCGAGGGGGATCACCGTCACCTCCTCGGGCAGGGCGTTTTCCGAAATGTCGCTGGCTTCGGGCGGGGCGAGCGGGCGCGGGTTTTCCAATGTCTCCGACAGCCAGTCGATGGCCGAAAGCGGTTTGTCCTGTGCGTGCAGGGGCAGGGCCGTGAACAGCAGGGAGAAGGTCAGACCGGATGTCAGACCCAGAATTGGCGAAGGCACGCGCACGGCGGGTCCTATTGCAGTTCGATCGTCACGGGCGCGCGCTGTTCGCTGCGCTCCGGCGAGAGATCGCCGACATAGGCGAATCCGATGAAGCCGATGAGGCCGAGAAGGATCAGGACGGCCAGAAGCCGGAAAAGGAATTTGCGCAAAGTTCACTGCCTCCGTTTGCGCCGGGGCCCGCCGGTTGGACTGTTCTCGTCCGTAATTTTCCGCCGGTCCCGGGTTTTCTCGGTTTTATATATGGCATTTTTTGCAAGATCACGCCATTGAGGGGACGAAATTTTCATAGGCGGGAAATTGCCGCCTATGCATGTGGGCCAGAAGACTGGACTGAGGGGTGTATTCGTGAGCGGGTTGAGAAAGACCGTGGCCCTAGTGGGCATGATGGGGGCGGGCAAGACGGCGGTGGGCAAGGCTCTGGCCACGCGTCTCGACGTGCCCTTTCTCGATTCGGATCAGGAGATCGAAAAGGCGGCGGATCGCAGCATCGCGGAGATATTCTCTCGCGATGGCGAGGCGTTCTTTCGCGCCCGCGAGACCGAGGTGATCGGGCGGCTTCTCGACACGGAACGCGGCATTCTCTCGACCGGGGGCGGGGCGTTTCTTTCCGAGGTCAACCGCCGGATGATCGCCGACAAGGGCATTGCGGTCTGGCTCAAGGCCGATCTCGACCTGTTGTGGAGCCGGGTGAAACACAAGAATACGCGGCCGCTTCTGCGCACCGCGAACCCTTATGAGACCCTGCGCGAACTGGTTGCCGCCCGCACGCCAGCCTATGAAATGGCAGGCATCGTGGTCGAGGCGGAGCCGGGCCTGTCGATTGACGCGATGGCTGACAAGGTGATCGGGGCACTCGCCGCCCATGGTGGAATTCTGGAGGAAGATCAATGAGCTATCAGACCGTTCACGTGCCTCTTGGAGAGCGTGCCTATGATGTGCGGATCGGTGAGGGGCTTGTGGCCGAGGCGGGGGCACATATCGTGCCGCTTCTGGGCAAGAAGAAAAAGGTCTTTGTCCTGACCGATGAAACCGTCGCCGGGTTGCATCTTGAGACCCTGCGCGCGGGGCTTGCGGCCTCCGGCATCGACATGGTGGCGTTGGCGCTGCCTGCAGGTGAGAGCACCAAGGGCTGGCCGCAGTTCACCCGCGCGGTCGAATGGCTTCTGGAAGAGAAATGCGAGCGTCGCGACATCGTCGTGGCCTTTGGCGGCGGGGTGATCGGCGATCTGGCGGGGTTTGCCGCCGCCGTGCTGCGCCGGGGCGTGCGGTTCGTGCAGATTCCGACGACGCTTCTGGCGCAGGTCGACAGTTCGGTCGGTGGCAAGACCGGGATCAACGCGCCGCAGGGCAAGAACCTGATCGGCGCATTTCACCAACCCTCTCTGGTGCTGGCCGATATTTCCATCCTCGGCACGCTGACGAAACGCAATTTCCTTGCGGGCTACGGCGAGGTGCAGAAATACGGGCTGCTGGGCGATGAAGAGTTTTTCGAGTGGCTGGAAGCGAACGGCCCGGCACTCGCTGCGGGCGATATGGCGCTTCGTGCCGAGGCTGTGCGGCGTTCGGTGCAGATGAAGGCGGATATCGTCGAGCGTGACGAGACAGAGCAGGGCGACCGCGCGCTTCTCAATCTCGGCCATACCTTCTGTCACGCGTTGGAGGCGGCGACCGGTTATTCCGACCGTTTGCTGCATGGGGAGGGTGTGGCGATCGGTTGCGCTCTGGCCTTCGAGCTGTCCGCCCGTCTGGGGCTCTGTTCTCAGGAGGCGCCGAGCCGGGTGCGCGAACATCTCAAGGCGATGGAGATGAAATGCGATCTGAGCGACATACCGGGCGATCTGCCTTCCGCGGAGGCGCTGGTCGATCTCATGGCGCAGGACAAGAAGGTGCTCGACGGTCAGCTCCGCTTCATCCTTGCGCGTGGCATCGGATCGGCCTTTGTCACGGCAGACGTACCGCGTGAGGCAGTGCTCTCGGTGTTGCGCGACGGCCTCTGAAAGTAACAAATAATCCATGGCATTTTATTCATCCTCTTTGGAAGACGCGGGTAAAAGGGGCATAGTTTTCAGACCAGCCTGCCGACAATGCGACACCGACGGAAATTTCAGACGAATTGACGAATTATAGTTTCTTTTACCCCCTGTCGTTTGGGGAAAGGTCATGAGCGATATGACGCGATTTCGACAAAACTTTCAGGTCCCGACCACATTGGGGAGCCCTGTGATTGCGAGATTCATCGCGGCGGTGACCGTTCTGATCCTGCCGGTCGCGATTACTTGCTATGTCGTGCTCGGTGAATATTTTATGGCGTTGTATTATGCCTCACTCGTCTTGCTGATCGCCCTCAATCTCTGGGTTTTCCAGAAATGGCAGAAAATCCCGATCAATCCGATAGTGCTTCTTGTGGCTGTCGATCTGGGGGCATTTGAACTGATTGCTCATCATGGTGTCGCGACGGCCTTCTGGCTGTTCCCGATCACTGTGGCGGGGTTTTTCTACGCCGCGTTATGCATCGCGCAATACCTTGGCATATTGGTGGGGCTGATCGGTGGGGGCCTCGTGTATCGCGCAACGGGGGATGTCTGGTTCGCGCTCCACCTTGTTCTGGCGCTGGGAACCGTCATCATGTTCATGCGTTTCATGCTGATCACCATGACGCGGCTTGAAGGCAATCTGTGCGAGGCGGTGGAGCGCGATGCTCTGACCCTGTGCCGCAACCGCGGTTCTTTCATGCGTCGGCTCGAAGAGGGGCGCTTCGGCGCAGCGCCGGGCAGCCTGTTGTTTATCGACATCGACCATTTCAAACGGGTCAATGATAGCTATGGCCATGTGATCGGCGATCAGGTGCTGCGGGACATTGCCGATGGCATGCGTGAGGTGCTCCGGCAAGGGGAGCACCTCTATCGTATGGGCGGCGAGGAATTCGTTGTGCTCCTGTCCAATGTCCCGGTCGAACTGGCTGTGCGTGTGGGCGAACGGCTGCGCAGGCATCTGGCGGAAAAAGACCTGCCCAAGGGCATTCGGCTCACGGTTTCGATCGGGGTGGAAGGCTATTCCAACCGGGACGGGATCGAACAAGCGCTCAACCGTGCGGATGCGCATCTCTATCGTGCGAAACAGGCCGGGCGCAACATTGTGATACACCCCGGATCAACCGGGCACTGAAGATCGGGTCAGCCTCGCACCACCAGAAGATCGCAGCGCGGATCGCGAATCTGCTCTTCGGTGAAGCCGCCGAGCAGGCTGGGCGACAGCGGCATCCGGCCATGCGCCCCCAAGGCGAACAGATCGGCCCCGCTGCGTGTCATCGCCTCCGCAAAGGCGTCATGCACGCTGGCGGGCGTCACCTCCGGTTTCGGCAGGCCCACGGGGATCGCGGCGCTGTCCCACCATGTGTCGAGACGGGCGCGAGCGTCCTTGACGAACGGTGCGAGCTGTTTCTCGCTCGCATCGCGTGCGATCATGCCGCGATAGGGCACATGAACCGCATGAAATGTGGCGATTTTCGCCTTCGGCGCCAAGGTGAGTGCGGTGCGTCCGGCAGCAAGGCAGGAGGGAGAGAGGTCGATGCCGCAGAGCACCGACGCATAGGGGCCGCTCACCGGGTCGCGGACCAAAAGCACCGGACGGTGCAATGCCCGCACCACCCGCTCCATCGTGGTGCCCGAAAACATATCCCAGAACGGTCGCGGCTTGTGTACGCCAAGAACCACGAGATCGGCGTCTATCGCTTCGGCCATCTCTGCGATGGTGCGGACAGGGTCGCCGGTTTCCACCACGATTTCGGTGTTGTCGGGCGCATGTTCTGAAGCGGCGACGACGCCGAGCACTTCCTCCGCCGTCTGACGCATCCGGGAGACCACGGCGGCAGGCAGATCTTCGTCGATCACATGCATGAGAATGATCTTGCCCCCGTGTTCCCCGGCCAGTTGCACGGCGCGCTCCACAGCCCGGTCGGACCGGGACGACAGGTCGCTTGCGACGAGAATACGGTTCATGATGATCTCCTCTCCTGTGATGACGAAACCTGCTCCTTGGCAGGATCTTCACTCTCTAATATGGGGATCATCCGACAATTTTTTCAGGGGGCGGGACGAGGTGTCGCGGGGTGTGCCTTTGCGTCGAAGTCCTGTCACGAAAACACCCCGCGTTGCGGGGTGTTTCCTTGGTCCAGTGTTGTCCTGCTCAGAACGGAATTTCGTCGTCGTCGAGCGAGGGGCGGGAACTGCCGCCGGAACCGCCTTGCGAACCGCCGCCGTAGCCACCGCCCGAGGAGCCACCGTAGCCCGGATCGTCATAACCGCCGGAGGGGCCCTGATCGTAACCGCCGCCGTAGCCGCCGCCACCGCCCTGGCCGCCTTCGCCACGACTGTCGAGCAGCGTCAATTCTCCACGATAGGGGCGCAGCACGACTTCGGTCGTGTAGCGGTCCTGACCCTGCTGGTCCTGCCATTTACGGGTCTCCAACTGGCCTTCGATATAGACCTTGGAGCCTTTACGCAGGTACTGCTCGGCAATCCGTGCCAGAGGTTCGGAGAAGATCGCCACCGAATGCCATTCGGTGCGCTCCCGGCGTTCGCCGGTGTTGCGGTCTTTCCAGTTTTCCGAGGTGGCGATCCGCAGGTTGCAGACCTTGCCGCCGTTCTGGAAGGTGCGCACTTCCGGGTCGCGCCCGAGATTGCCCACGAGGATGACTTTGTTCACGGACCCGGCCATGCAAACTTCTCCCTGAGATTCTAGAGTTGGTCCCCGTTACATCATCCCCGGGGGGCGGAGGACAAGCAGAAAACGGCTTGCGACGCAGAGGTCGTTTGAAATGGGCGGTTTTGTGGCTATAGTGCGCGCGTAAGGGCAACGGTGAACGGATTTCGCAAGATGGTGGTGACGCGGGGACGAGGCGCTTCGGGGCAGAGATTTTCTCGTGCGCAGACGATTGGAATCTGCCTCTTGTCCGGTTTCCTTTTGCCTGGCCTCGCACAGGCAGGCGACACGCTTTCGACCAGCAACCGCATGGCGATCTTTTCCTCGCAGCTCGATGTGCTCGATGGGCGTGCTGCGCAACAATATTCCAACTCTGTGACCTATCAGCCGGAGCGCTTCGGCGCCGATGGTCTGACCCAGCGCTACACCGGCGCCTACAAGGGCCAGTACCTGCCCGTCGCCGAACAGATGGCGCGCAAACATGGTGTGCCGACCGATCTTTTCCTGCGTCTCGTGCAACAGGAAAGCGGCTGGAACCCGACCATCCAGTCGCCGAAAGGCGCCACTGGGCTCGCGCAGCTCATGCCCGACACGGCCCGCGTTCTGGGCGTGAACATCAACGATCCGCATCAGAACCTCGAAGGCGGTGCGCGCTATCTGCGGATGATGTTCAACCGCTTCGGCAACTGGCGTCTGGCGCTTGCAGCCTATAACGCGGGCCCGGAGGCGGTCGAGAAATACGCCGGTGTGCCGCCCTATCAGGAAACCATGAATTACGTGCGGATCATCTACGGGTCGTGAGACGACGTGAGAGGCCGGGACCCATGCTCGGAACTTTCTACCCCTTGGTGGGTTATCCTTTCAATGAAACGCGGTGCTTTGCGCATCGCCTTCCGAAAGGAGAGACCCATGAAACGCACTGTGCAACGCACGGCTTTGTTTGCCCTCTTGACCTCGTCCGCCATGGCCGCAACCCCGCTTTTGGCGGAGCCGCTCGATATTGCCTCCGTCGAGGTCGAGGCCAATCTCGAAGCCGTCGATTCGAATGCGCTCGACCGCTGGCCCGACATCGCCGAGGATCTGACGCTCGCGATTACTGCCGGTCTGAATGATCAGATGGAAGAGGACGGCGATTATGACGTCCGCGTGGATGTGACCGAGATTTCTAATCTCGGGGCCACCTACCTGAGCGATGACGGCGAATTCAACCAGCTCGAAGGCTGGGTCTATATCGACGGTCCGGGCTCCGAGGAGCCGCTGAAGAAATATCACATCATGCTCAAGGCAGAGGAGCTTGAGGGCTTCAAACCGGTGCATGTCGCCATTGTGCCGCCGGACCGGGCCGCGTTTTACGACGCGATGGTCATGGCCTTCGCCGATCAGGTGGTGACCGATGTGTCCGAGTTGCAGACCGACTGGCTCGTGCCGGATCAGGCCGACGACAAGTCGTAACGCGTGAGACGCGACACCAAAAAGCGAAAGGCGGGGTTTTGCCCCGCCTTTTTTCATATGTTCCACTGCTGGTTCACCGTGTCTGGCGGAAGTCCCGGGGCGACAGGCCGGTGTGCTTGTGAAACGCCCGGCTGAAATAGGCCGCTGAGTGGAAGCCGAGCTTTTCGGCGATGGATTTCACCGGAAGGTCGGTTTCACGCAGCAGGCGGCGGGCCTCGAAATGCACGCGGTCGGCGAGGATCGCCGAGGCCGAGCGGCCACAGGCGACGTTGCAGGCTCGCGTCAGATGGGTCGGCGTCACCCCGAGGGTGGCGGCGTAATGGCCGACCGAATGGCCTTCGCGCAGTTCGCTTTCCACCAGGGCGGTGAAAGCGGCGGCGAGGCGGCGCGAGGCGTCCGGGGCCATGTCATAATCCGGCATCACCGACATCTGGCGTTCGAGCCAGACCGCGATCATCCCCGCCTGCAACGCCATGGCGCGCTCGCGCCCCGGCTGGCTGCCGTCGATCTCGCGTTGCAAGGCTTCGATTAGCCCGGTGATCTCGTTTTGCTGATGCACTTCCCTGAACCGCATGTGCAACGGTTCCTCGGGCAGGCCGAGCGCCGGATCGTCGGGCAGGTGCACCCGGTAGCCCATGACCTGACCGACGGGTTCGAACCCGTACATGGTGCGGGTCGGCAGGAACAGAAGGTTGTGCGGCCCAAAGCCTCGGGTCACGCCGGAGACGGTGATCCGGCCCTGACCGCGGGTGAACCACAAAAGCGTCGGCGTGCGGTGGCTGCGCATCGCCTGCATGCGCCATTTCTCCGCCGTCGACAGCGTGTTGGAGCCGCGCCCCAAAGGCAGCACGCGGTAGGCGGGTTGGGCCGGAATGTCGGGAATGTCGGGCGTGCGCGTCTTGCGCTTTTTCGGCGCTTCAGAGGCAGCTTTCGCCAGAGTATCGGATTTCGACATCTCCCCCAGAGGTGGAGTTTGGAAAATTTTTCTCGAAAAGCTCTCGGGCATGGCGCAGGATCGTGTTCGTTTTGTGCAACTTGCACGAGACTAACGTCGGTTGGAAGGCTGTCAAAGAAAATCTTGTATTTTCAATGTGATATGTGTTTTGTTCGGAACGCCCGCAACGACTGCTCAAGGCAGCGATATCTTGTGGTAGGCTTTCATGCGCGCTCTAAACCATGTGCGCTGGCGCTTGGCGTATTGCCGTGTTGCGATGGTTGCGGCCTCTTTCGCCTCCGAAAGAGTCATTTCGCCCCTCAGATGTGCGATCAGTTCCGGCGCGCCGATGGCCTTGGCGGAGGGTAAAGCGGGGTCCCATGACGCCAGATTGGCCCGCGCTTCATTGAGTGCGCCCTGGTCCAACATCATTCCGAATCGCCGTGCGATCCGCTCATTCAGCCAGTCGCGGTCGGCGTCCATCACGATCGGGAAACAGGCGGAGAGGGGCAGGGCGGGGCGCGGCGTGTCGGCCTGCCAATCCGCGAGGCCGCGCCCCGTGGCGCGCAACACCTCCCAGGCCCGTTGCACCCGCATCGGGTTCAGCCGGTCGATCTTTGCGGCGGTGATCGGGTCCTCGGCGTCCAGTTCCGCCAAAAGTCCTGCATGCCCGCCCTCCATCAGCCGCCGCTGATCGCCAAGCGCGCGGATCTCCGCCGGGGTCTCCGGAATCTCGACCAGCCCCTCGGTCAGGGCCGTGAAATAAAGTCCGGTGCCCCCAACAATGATCGGGCGCTGGGAGCCGGTGAGATAAGGTGTCACATCGCGCAGCCAATGCCCGACGGAATATTGCGCCTCCCCCGGCACATGGCCGTAGAGCACATGATGCGCGCGCGCCTCGTCCGCCTCAGAGGGGCGCGCGGTCAGAATTCGCCAGTTTTCAAACACTTGTAGTGCATCCGCGTTGACGATGACGCCGCCCTGCGCTTCGGCGATCTGAAGCGCAAGTGCGGATTTTCCCGAGGCGGTCGGCCCGGCGATCAGCACCGGCTGATCGGGCGATATGTCAAACGGCAGGCGCATGTCTTCGCGGGTGGCATTCCGCGGATCGTTTGTCCAGAGGCAAAAGCGGAAAAATATTGCGAAGGGCGCATTGATCCTGCCGGGGTTTTCGACCATTTTGGCGGCCATCAACGACATCGAAAAAAACCACATTAAAATACCGGGGACATCTGATGAGCGACGCGGAGCTTGAGCCGGGCCAAGTGCTAAACGGTGGCCACCCTGCCACGAAATATAAACGTGTGCTTTTGAAAATCTCGGGCGAGGCGCTCATGGGCGATCAGGGCTTTGGCCTGCACCCGCCAACCGTCGAACGCATCGCGAAAGAGGTGAAATCGGTGCACGATCTCGGCGTCGAGATTTGTATGGTGATCGGTGGCGGCAACATCTTTCGCGGGCTTCAGGGGTCGGCGCAGGGGATGGAACGCACCACGGCGGATTACATGGGCATGCTCGCGACCGTGATGAACGCGCTCGGCATGCAGGCGGCTCTGGAAGCGCTCGGCATCCACACGCGGGTGATTTCCGCGATCACCATGAACGAGGTGGCCGAACCCTATATTCGCCGCCGCGCTGTGCGCCACCTTGAGAAAAAGCGGATTTGTATCTTCGCGGCGGGCACCGGCAACCCCTATTTCACCACCGATACGGCGGCGACGCTGCGCGCGAACGAAATGGCCTGTGAGGCGATTTTCATGGGCAAGAACGGGGTGGATGGGGTATACGACAAGGACCCCAAGACCAACCCGGATGCCAAACGCTACGATCACGTCAGTTATGACGAGGTGCTGCGCAAGAATCTCAAGGTCATGGATGCCTCGGCGATTGCGCTGGCGCGGGACAACAAACTGCCGCTCATCGTTTTCCCGCTGGATGC
This sequence comes from Celeribacter persicus, assembly GCF_003050785.1. GTDB lineage: Bacteria > Pseudomonadota > Alphaproteobacteria > Rhodobacterales > Rhodobacteraceae > Celeribacter > Celeribacter persicus. The sequence continues at coordinate 34,841 of NZ_QAOH01000016.1, read as the reverse complement.
GCCGGGCGGGTTCCGGTCGATCCTCGCGGGTGAAGGCACCTATACATTGGTGAACTGATCCGGCTATAAGCAGCGGCGACGCGCTTCCCGTCGGGGAGGCATTGAGAGATAAGAAGGGGGAACACCCATGTCTGATGAGTTCGAACTCGACACCGCCGATCTGGCGAAACGGATGGATGGCGCAATCTCCAACCTGCGCACGGAATTCGCCTCGCTGCGTACCGGGCGTGCCTCGGGCGCGATGCTGGAACCGATCATGGTTGAATCCTATGGCCAGATGACCCCGATCAACCAGGTCGGTACCGTCAACGTGCCGGAGCCGCGCATGGTGACGATCAACGTCTGGGACAAGAGCATGGTCAACAAGGTCGAGAAAGCGATCCGCGAGAGCGGTCTCGGCATCAACCCGCAGCTCAACGGCACGATCATCATGCTGCCGATCCCCGAACTCAACGAGGAGCGTCGCCGCGAACTGACCAAGGTGGCCGGTCAATATGCCGAACACGCCCGTGTCGCTGTGCGCAACGTGCGTCAGGACGGGATGCAGCAGATCAAGAAGAACAAGGACGGCATGTCCGACGACGACCAGAAATTCTGGGAAGGCGAAGTGCAGGACCTGACCGACAAACATATCAAAATGATCGACGAGCTTCTTGCGCACAAGCAGGAAGAGATCATGCAGGTGTGACCGCGTGGGCAGGGCGCGTCGGCCTTGCCGCAAGGATCGCATGATAGCGATTGCGAAGCGCCCTGCCGGGCGCTTCATGTGTAAGACGAACTGTGAGGCGCCATGAGCGAGCCATCGCCGCAAGAGACCGGAGATGCGACCGGGGAGACCACGGGCGGCGGGCCGAAACATGTCGCTGTCATCATGGATGGCAATGGTCGCTGGGCGCAATCGCGCGGCAAACCGCGTCTCTTCGGGCACCACGCCGGCGCCAAACGGGTCAAGGAGATCGTCCGCGCCTGCCCAGATCTGGGCGTGGACTACCTGACGATCTTTGCCTTTTCGACTGAAAACTGGAAACGCACCCAGATCGAGGTTTCCGGCCTCATGAGCCTGTTTCGCCGCTATATTCAGAACGAAATGAAAGGCCTTGTGGCGGAGGGGGTGCGGGTGCGCTTCATCGGTGATCGCCTGCGGCTCGACAAGAAACTCCAGACGTTGATGGACGATCTCGAAGAGGTCACCAGGGACAATAGCAAGGTCCATCTTACCATCGCGATCAACTACGGTGGGCGCGATGAGGTGGCACGTGCGGTCAAGGAAATGGCCTGCCATGTGGCCAAGGGCGAGCTTGACCCGGAAACCGTCGATGAGACAACGCTCACGCGCTATCTCGACACCCGCGTGCTGCCCGATCCGGATCTGGTGATCCGCACGTCGGGAGAGGCGCGGATCTCGAACTTCCTCCTGTGGCAATCGGCCTATTCGGAATATGAGTTCATCGACACGCTCTGGCCGGATTTCACGGCCGAGGTCTTTGCCCAATGCGTCTCGCGCTATGCCGGACGTGATCGCCGTTTTGGTGGGGTGAAGCCATGAAGGGGCAGGGCGGCAAACCCGGAAGCCCTAAAAACGGCAAGTGGCGCGATCTGGCCCCGCGGCTTTTGTCTGCCGCCGTGATGGTCGCCGTTGGCCTCGGGGCGGTTTTCGCGGGGCATCTAGCCTTCACCACTCTGGTCATCGTGGTCGGTCTGATCGGGCTTTGGGAGCTTTGGCGCATGGCACGGCTGAAACAGGCGGCGGGCGGTTTCAGTCCCGGCGATCAGCAGATGCTGGCGCTTTATCTGGTTATCCTGCTGTTGGGCTGTCTCGGTCTCGTCTCGCTCTCTGACGAGGGCGGTCGGGCGCTTTTACTTTATGCGATCGGGCTTGTGGTGGTGACCGACAGTCTTGGTTACCTCGTGGGCAAAACTCTGGGCGGGCCGAAATTCTGGCCCCGGATCAGTCCCAACAAGACCTGGTCGGGCATTTTGGGCGGCTGGGCCGGTTCTGCGATCTTTGCCTATTATGCGCACCCCTATATGCCCGAGGGGTTCGTGCGCCTGTGGTTCTTTGTCACCTCCACTATGGTTCTCTCTTTTGCGTCGCAACTGGGCGACATGCTGGAAAGCGCGCTCAAGCGGCGAATGGGGGTCAAGGACAGCTCCAACATCATTCCCGGCCATGGCGGCGTACTCGACCGGTTCGATGCGCTTTTGGCCGTGGGCGCGCTCTATGTCATTCTTGCGACGATTTTCGGCTGAGGCAAAGCGATGCGACGCATTTCCATTTTCGGGGCCACGGGCTCCATCGGGCAATCCACGATTGATCTGATCCGGCGCGACCGCGAAGCCTATCGGGTTGTGGCATTGACCGGAGGTGGCAATATCGCGCGTCTGGCGCAGGATGCGAAAGACCTGAACGCCGGGATTGCGGTGACCGCCTATGAGGACCGCCTTCCCGAACTGCGTGACGCTTTGGCAGGGACGGGGATCGAGGCGGCGGCGGGGGATCAGGCGCTGATCGAGGTTGCCGACCGCGAGGCCGACTGGATCATGTCCGCCATCGTGGGGGCTGCGGGGCTGGCACCGGGCCTTCATGCGCTGCGTCATGGCACCACGCTGGCGCTTGCGAACAAGGAAAGTCTCGTCACCGCCGGGCCGATGCTCATGGAGACGGCACAGGCGCACGGCGCGCGCATCCTGCCGGTCGACAGCGAACACTCGGCGGTGTTTCAGGCTCTCGTGGGCGAAAAACCCGCCGAGGTCGAACGCGTGATCATCACCGCTTCGGGCGGCCCCTTCCGCGACTGGTCTTTGGAGCGCCTTGAGAGCGCCACGCTGGAGCAGGCTTGCAAGCACCCCTCCTGGGACATGGGGCAGCGGATCACCATCGACAGCGCGTCGATGTTCAATAAGGCACTAGAAATCATTGAAACCAAAGAATACTTTGGTTTTGCACCGGAGCAGATCGAGGTGCTGGTGCATCCCGGTTCCTATGTTCACGCGCTGGTGGGGTTTCGCGACGGGGCGCTGATGGCGCATCTGGGGGCGCCCGATATGCGTCACGCCATCGGCTATGCGTTGCACTGGCCGGAGCGGCGCGAGCTTCCGGTCGAACGGCTCGATCTCGCCAGGGTCGGTCAGCTTCGCTTCGAGGCGCCCGACGAGATCCGCTTTCCGGCATTGCGTCTGGCGCGCGAGGTGATGGCGACCGGCGGGCTGGCCGGTGCGGTGTTCAACGCCGCGAAAGAGGCTGCGCTTGACCTTTTTATCGCACGAAAGATCGGGTTTCCCGACATGGCGCGGTTGGTCGAGCGGGTGTTGACGGAAATGTCAGCGGGTGTGAGCCTGCGGGGCAATGGTCTGAGCTTGGAGACGATTTTGGAAGCCGATAAAGAAGCGCGGGCGCGGGTTTTCGCCCGGCAAGCGGCCTGAAGGGGGTAAAGGGTTCATGGATTTCAGCAGCCTTTTGAACAGTCTGGGCGGTGGCGTTTTCACGCTGGTGTTCTTCATCGTCGCGCTGTCGATCATCGTTACGGTGCATGAATACGGCCATTATATCGTCGGTCGCTGGTCCGGCATCCGCGCCGATGTGTTCTCCATCGGTTTCGGCAAACCGCTCTGGCAGCGCACGGACAAGCGGGGCACGGTCTGGCAGATCGCCGCGCTTCCGTTCGGTGGCTATGTGAAATTCGCCGGCGATGCCAATGCCGCCTCCGCCCCCGATGCGCATGCCGTCGACGGTATGAGCCCGGAAGAGGCCCGACACACCATGCCCGGCGCGCCGCTCTGGGCGCGCACGCTTACCGTGGCGGCGGGGCCAGTGTTCAATTTCGTTTTTTCCTTTCTGGTCTTCACTGCTTTCGTTCTGATGACCGGCAAGGCGGCGGACAAGCTCGTCATCGAAGAGGTGCAACCCGTGCCCTATGAGGTCGGTTTGCTGCCGGGAGACGAGATTCTCGCCGTCGAAGGCGTCGATGTGCCGGAGCCGGGAGAGGTTCTGGGTTTTCTTGAGGAACTGCCGCGGGCGGCGCGTGTATCCTACACCGTGTTGCGCGATGGCCAGGAGGTCTCGGTCGAAGGACCGTACCCCTATCCGGTGATCGTTGCGGGCGTCTCTCCGAAATCGGCGGCGCGCGATGCCGGTCTGAAAACCGGTGACGTGATTACCGCGCTCGACGGTCAGCCGGTCGATACCTTCTGGGATTTGCAGGAATATGTCGGAAGCCATGACGGAACGGCCATGACCCTGACGATCTGGCGCCCGAATGACGCGGGGGGAGAGACGTTCGCGACCACGCTGGAGCCGCGTCGCCGCGACATCCCGAGCGAGGACGGTGGATTCGAGACCCGTTGGCTGATCGGCATCACCGGTGGGTTGTTGTTTACTGTCGGCACCGAACCCGTGGGGATCGGTGAGGCGATGGCGACTGGCATCGGCGCGGTCTGGCAGATCATTTCCATGTCGCTTTCGGGCCTCGGTCACATGATCACCGGTGCGATTTCGGCCTGTAACCTTTCGGGGCCGGTCGGCATTGCCGAAGTGGTTTCCACCTCCGCTTCCGACGGGGCGAGCAGTTTCCTTTGGACTGTCGCCATGCTGTCGACCGCAATCGGGCTGATGAACCTCTTTCCGATCCCGGTACTCGATGGCGGGCATCTGGTGTTCTACGCTTATGAGGCGGTGCGCGGCAAACCTCTGCCGGATCGGGCGGTGGGCATCATGATGACCATCGGCATGGTGGTGATCATGACCTTCATGGTGTTGGGACTCAGTTCCGATCTGTTCTGCAAATGATCTTGTGCCCGGAGCAGGATACGATCCGGGCGTAAGTTTTTCCGAGCAGTTGAGACGCAAATTCCCGCGCGGTCCAATTGCGGTCCAATTCTTGCCACATTCGGCGCGTAGAAGAGGGGCGAGCAGGACGCTTTTTCGCCCTCTCTTCGGTGTCGGGATGACCCCGCGCCGGAATGCGATCCGATTGAAGGGGCCCTGACATGACCACAATCCGTGCCGGCTACCGCAGTCTCAGCCAACTCGTCGATCTCAACTGGGATCGTCTGCTCTATGCCGCGACCATCATCGTTGCGCTGGTTGCAGGCTCTTTCTTCGGTCAGCTTTTTCTCTGATCCGATTGCCACCTCGGGCCGAGTGGCGAAACCACGCTGATTTCTCGCGAAAATCTGATCGAAAACAAGATGAAGGGCTTTCGCTTTCGGCGAAGGCCTTTATGCTGTGTGCAAGCCGGGGCGTTCCGTTTTGACAAGGGGCGGCAATCCCGGTACTCAGCTAGGGACTTGTGGGGAATTTCGAGAAAGCTGCCATGTTCGCATTCAATGATCGTCCGACCCGTGGGGCAACGCGTTTCGCGGCCCGCGCTTTTGCTCTGTCTTTTGCGGCTTTCGCTGTAACGTCCGTGTCTTACACGGCGTTTCCGATCCCGGCGACGGCGCAATCCTACAGTTTCTCCAATGTCTCCGTCGAAGGCGCCCAGCGGGTTTCGACCGACACGATCCTGTCCTATGCGGGAATCGCCCGAGGTCAGAGTGTCTCGGCCGCCGAACTCAACGACGCCTATCAGAAGGTGCTGGGCTCCGGTCTGTTCGAGACGGTGGAATTCACCCCGCGCGGCAACACGCTTGTGATCAAGGTCGTGGAATTTCCTGTCGTCTCGGCCATTTCCATCGAGGGCAACCGGAAAGTCTCCGATGACGCGCTGATGCCTGCGCTGCAAACGAAGGTGCGTCGGGTCTATTCCCCCGCCATGGTCGAGGCCGATGCCGCCGCTCTCACCGAGGCCTATGAGGTCAAGGGACAGCTCGTCGCCACCGTGACGCCGAAGATCATCCGCCGTCCCGAAAACCGGGTCGATGTGGTGTTCGAAGTGTCCGAGGGCAAAGGTGTCGAGGTCGAGCGTCTGAGTTTTGTGGGCAACCGCAGCTATTCCGACGCGCGTCTGCGCCGGGTTTTGGAAACCAAACAGGCGGGGCTGCTGCGTTTCATCGTCGGACGTGACACCTATGCCGAGGACCGGGTCGAGTTCGACAAGCGCGTGCTGACCGATTTCTACACCTCGCGCGGCTATGTCGATTTCCAGGTGCTCAACGTCGCCGCTGAATTCTCCCGTGAGCGCAACGCCTATTTCATGACCTTCAATGTGCGTGAGGGGCAGAAATACGAGTTCGGCAAAATTTCCGTCTCCTCCGAGATCGCAGAGGCCGATGGCGAAGAGTTCCTTAAGGTCAACAAGATTCGCGAAGGCCAGACCTATTCGCCGCTCGCCGTGGACAATACCATCGAACGGATGGAAACGCTCGCCACCAAGAAGGGCATCGACTTCCTGCGGGTCGAACCGCGGGTGACGCGCAACGACCGCGCCCAGACGCTCGACATCGAATTCGTGCTGGTACGCGGCCCGCGCGTCTTCGTCGAACGTATCGACATCGAAGGCAACGCCACCACGCTCGACCGTGTCGTGCGGCAGAAATTCAAAACCGTCGAGGGCGACCCGTTCAACCCGCGCGAGATTCGCGATGCGGCGGAACGTATTCGTGCGCTTGGATTTTTCTCCAACGCCGATGTGAACACCCGCCAGGGTTCCGCCGAGGATCAGATGATCGTCGATGTGAACGTGACGGAAAAACCCACCGGGTCCTTTACCTTTGGCGGCAACTACTCCGTTTCCGAAGGCGCGAACCTGATCGCATCGTTCAGCGAGGCGAACTTCCTCGGGCGTGGGCAGAAACTGTCTTTCAACCTGACAACGGACATTGAGGACGGCAGCCTTACCTTCAACTTCGTCGAACCGGCCTTCCTCGGGCGGGATGTGGCCTTCGGTATTTCCGCGGGTCTCGGCACCTCGCAACCCTCCTATGCCGAGCATATCACGCGCCGGGCCTATATCTCGCCGCGGTTGACCTTCCCGGTGTCGGAAAACGGTGCGCTGACGGTGAACTACCGCGGTGAGATCGCCGAGATCGTTGAGGATGACGATTACATAGACGCTGGTTACACCTATCCGGTGCAGATTCAGAACGACATCGACGCCGGGCGACTGACCACCCACAGCCTCGGCTATTCCTACAGCTACGATACGCGTCGCAGCGGGCTGAACCCGAATGCCGGAATGCTGTTCACATTCGGTCAGGACTATGCGGGCCTGATCGGTGGCGATACGGATTATATCAAGACCTCCGCCGAGATCACCGGCGAGATGAAGGTCTGGCACGAAGAGGTCACTCTGCGCGCCACCCTCGAAGGCGGGGTGATCGACGCCGATGGCGACAGCCGGATTACCGACCGGTATTTCAACGGCCCGTCGATCATCCGTGGCTTCGAGCCGGGCGGCATCGGGCCGCGCTCGGACAACAACGATCTGGCGCTTGGCGGTAATTACTATGCCGTGGCGCGTCTGGAGGCGAATTTCCCGCTCGGTCTGCCCGAGGAATACGGGGTCTCCGGCGGTCTGTTCTTCGACTATGGCTCGGTCTGGGGGCTGGACGATGATACGGGCATCATTGCGGGCTCAGACGATCTGAACTGGCGCTCCGTGGTCGGAGCCTCAATCTTCTGGACGACCCCGATGGGGCCGTTGCGCTTCAACTTCACCCATGCGCTCGACAAGGAAGAGTACGACAAGGAACAAACCTTCGACCTGACCATTTCCACGAGCTTCTGACGGGGGCCAGCGATGCGGTTTGCGGCGGTTTTGATCTGTGTCCTGTGTCTCGGTTCCTTTGCGGCCGTGGCGCAGGAAACGGGAACGGCCACCGTATCGGAGACGGGAACGGGGCAAGCGACAGAGAAGGCCCGGTCAAGGCTGGTCTTTCCGGTTCTTGTGTTCGACCGCGCCCGTGTGCTGACGCAGAGCGCGGCGGGCAAGGCGCTGGAAGAGCGGATCGAAGCGGCGCACACGGCGCTCCTTGAAGAGAACACGCGTATCTACGATGAGCTTGAGGCCGAGGAACAGGAACTTGCCGACATTCGCAACAGTCTGAGCGAGGAGGTGTTTCGCCCCCGCGCCCAGGCGTTCGACGAAAAGGTCGAGGCGCTTCGGGCGGAACAGGACCGCAAGGGGCAGGCCATTCAGGCGCAATATGACGAGGGTTTGACCTCGCTGGAGGAAGAGATAAACACCGTTTTGGCCAGTATCGCGCGGGAATACGGCGCGCTTCTGGTGTTCGAGCGCGGGCAGGTCTATCTCCTGAGCGGGGCGATCGACGTTTCCGGCATGCTGATCGAGCGCCTCGATGCGCGAATGAACGTATCGGAAGAAACCGACAGTGCCACTGGGACCGGCAGTGACTCCGATGCGCCTGCGGCTGAGACTGCGACACCGCAGCAGGATTGAGGGCGCTTGTCAGCCCTTGCCGCGATTGTTACAGGATTGTGGAAAAATGCCATCCCGCCCGCTCAAGGGCCGCGTGCGGGCCGGACCGGGGACGGGGCCGGATGAGGTGTCAAAATGGCCCAATGAGAAGAAGGCCCCGGGGAAAGACATGACCGAGAGCACCAAACCCACCATCGCCGATATCGACCTGATCCAGCGCATCCTGCCGCATCGTTACCCGTTCTTGCTGGTGGATCGCGTGGTCGACATCGTTTGCCCGGAGAGCTGCACCGGCATCAAGAATGTTACCTTCAACGAGCCGCATTTCCAGGGCCATTTCCCCGGCGAGCCGGTGATGCCCGGTGTGACCATCGTCGAAGCCATGGCGCAGACCGCCGCCGTGATGGTGGGCGTTCACATGGATCTCGCTGACAAGGTGTTCAACGTCTATTTCATGAACATTGACGGCGTGAAATTCCGCCGCAAAGTCGTTCCCGGCGATCAGCTCAAGATGCATGTCACGGTGAAACGCGGCGGCGGCAAGGTGTGGAAATTCGATGGCCGCGCCGAGGTCGAGGGCGAGCTTGCCTGTCAGGCGGAATTTACCGCGATGATGGACCTGACGCCGAAATCCTGAGGCCGGACTCCGGAAGGAAAGCCCATGAGCACGATTGACCCGAGCGCGACAATCCACCCCTCTGCGGTGATCGAAGAGGGGGCCGTGATTGGCGCGGGCTGTGTGATCGGCCCGTTCTGCCTTGTCGGGCCGAAGGTGCGGCTGCACGACCGGGTCACGCTCAAATCCCATGTTGTCGTCACTGGTGACACGGAAATCGGCGAAGAGACCACGGTGTTCCAGTTCGCCTCCGTCGGAGAGATTCCGCAGGATCTCAAGTTCAAGGGCGAAGAGACCCGGCTGATCATCGGCAAGCGCAACCGCATCCGCGAATACGTGACGATGAACACCGGCACCGAGGGCGGCGGTGGGGTGACCCGCGTGGGTGATGACGGGCTGTTCATGTCGTCCTGCCACGTCGCACACGATGCGCAGATCGGCGACCGTGTGATCCTCGTGAATTCCGTCGCTGTCGCGGGGCATTGCCATATCGAGGACGATGTGATCATCGGCGGGCTGTCGGGCATCCACCAATGGGTGCGGATCGGGCAGGGCGCCATCGTGGGCGCCCTCTCCATGGTCACATCCGACGTGCTGCCGCATGCTTTGGTGCAGGGGCCGCGCGCCGAGCTGGACGGGCTGAACCTTGTGGGCCTCAAACGCAAGGGCGTCGACCGTGATGATATCAACCAGCTTCGCGCAGCGTTTCAGATGCTCAAACAGGGCGAGGGATCGTTCAAGGACCGCGCCCAGCGTCTGACTGAGGATTTCGACAGCGATTACGTCGCGCGCATGGTGGCTTTCGTCATGGGCGAGAGCGACCGCGGCTTTCTGACCCCGAAGTGACCCCATGACCCGGACCGCGATCATAGCCGGATCGGGCACGTTGCCGCGGCTTCTCGCCGAGGCGCTGAACCATCCGGTCTATGTCACGCTCGATGGCGCGGGAGCCCCCGAGGGTATCGACCATGTTACTGCCCGGATCGAAAAACTCGGCAAGCTTTTCAAGGAACTGAAATCCCATGATGTCGGCGCGGTTGTCTTTGCCGGAGCCATGGCGCGGCCCAAGGTCAATCCGGTCAAGCTCGACCGCCACGCCTTCCGCCTCGCGCGCAAGCTCGGCAAGGGCGACGATGCGCTCCTGCGGGAGGTGCTGGCACTATTCGAAGATCAGGGTTTCCTGATCCGGGCCGCCACCGAAATCCGTCCCGATCTCTTGCTTGCGCCAGACACGCTCTGGGGCCGTAAACCTTCGCGTGAGGATCTTGAGGATGCGGCGCGCGCCCATGAGGTACTGGAGGCGCTGTCACCTCTGGATGTCGGACAGGGTGCGGTTTGTGCCGGGGGGCAGATGCTCGGGATCGAAACGGTGCAGGGCACGGATGCTATGCTGTCTTTCGTCGGGGCCACGCCGGAACGTCTGCGCCGCGCCAAGGGAGTCTTCGTCAAGGCCCCGAAGCGGGGGCAGGATTTGCGCATCGACATGCCGACCATCGGCATCGAAACGGTGGAAAAGGTGATTGCCGCCGGGATCGGTGGTATCGTTGTGCCCGCAGGCGGGGTGATTGTGCTTGAGCAGGAACGCGTAAAAGCACGGGTGAAGGAGGCGGGATTGTTCCTGAAGGCGCAATGACGGTATCCCGAAAGATCAAAGTGTTCGTGATTGCGGGCGAGGCCTCGGGCGACAAACTTGGCGCTGCCGCCATGGCCGGTTTGAAATCTCTCGCCGATGTGGAGTTTCGCGGCGTTGGCGGTGAGCGCATGGCCGAAGAGGGGCTGGAAAGCCAGTTTCCGATGTCCGAACTCAGTCGGATGGGGATTGCGGAAATCCTGCCGAAATATTTTCACCTCAAACGCCGCATCCGTGAAGTGGCCCGTGCCATTCTCGACTGGCAGCCCGATGTGGTCCTGACCATCGACAGCCCGGATTTTTGCCTGCGCGTCGCGGACATCGTGAAGGCCGAAAGCGACATTCGCATCTGTCATTACGTCGCGCCGACGGTCTGGGCCTGGCGGCCCGAACGCGCCGCGAAAATGGCGAAACGGGTCGATCAGGTGTTGGCGCTGTTTCCCTTTGAACCGCCCTATTTCGAGAAAGAGGGCCTGCGCTGCGATTTCGTCGGGCATCCGGTGGTCACGGAGGACCTGGCGAGCTGCGACGAGGTGATGACCTTTCGGAACACTTACAACTTGGTCGATAAACCCGTCGTCCTGATCCTGCCCGGCTCGCGCAAGGGAGAGGTGAGCCGTCTTGCCCCGATTTTCGGCGAGGCTCTGGGGTTTTTCGCGAAAACCCATCCCGAAGCGGGTTATTTTCTGCCTGTCGCACCGGGGCTCAAGGACTATGTGGCCGAGGCGGTGAAAGACTGGCCGGTGAAGGTCGAACTCATTGAAGACAGGGAGAGCAAGGCGACCGCTTTCCGTGGGGCGGACGTGGCGCTCGCGGCCTCAGGCACGGTGTCTCTGGAACTCGCGGCCAACGATACGCCGATGGTGGTTGCCTATCGGATGAACTGGCTGACCGAGCAGATCGTCAGGCGCAAGCTGCTGGTCGATACGGTGACTTTGGTCAATCTGGTTTCCGAGACCCGTGTGGTGCCGGAATTCCTCGGCGCCGACTGTATCCCGCAAAAGATTGCGGCGAGCCTGTCGCATGTGCTCAATACCAAGGGTGCAGAACAACACCCCGCCCTGGCTCTCACCATGGAGCGGCTCGGTCGCGGAGCGGAGCCGCCGGGGCTCCGTGTGGCGCGTGCCGTGCTCGACGGAATTGCGCAGGTGCAGATCGCGGACTGAGTATTTCGACAGCTAAGGGAGCGCGGGTCAGGCCGTGCTGCGCCAGCGTTCCAGATGTGGGATATTACGTGTCATGAGCCAGGCGAGTGGTCCCCATGTGCCATGATCGCGCAGTTTCTCAGTGCAAAGGTTCTGCATGTCATGGACGGTCATCCCGGGATCGACGAATTCCCCATCGAGATAACAGAACGAACAGAAATGATCGGATCGGGTTCCATCGGCATTGCGCCCACCGCCCAGCGGGTCTTGGGACAGGGGCATGCCGCAGCTTTGGCAGAATTTCACAGGAGATGTCATGGCGCAGCCCTCCATTGCAACCATGACGGGTAGAGTAGGGCGACTCAGCCGCGCGATTCTTTGCGTTCGGTCAATTCGCGGCGTAACGTGATCGCCGGAGGTGGGCGATGCTCGCGCGTGTTTTCTATGCTGTTTTGATGTTTTGGGCCGTGTCCGCACAGGCCGACGGCCTTGTGGTCGAGGATTTGACCGCAGATGCCGCACGCGGGGCCGAAATCTATGCCGATCGCTGTGCGCGATGTCATGGCGTTGCGCTGGAAATGATCCTCGCCCCCGAGGACGCGCCCCGAGTCGCGGCATTTCTGGCCACGCACAAAACGCGCTTCGATCAGGATCGTTCGGCTCAGGACAACGCCGATCTCGCGGCCTATCTGGTGAGCCTGTCTCCCACTCAGCGCAACTGAGATTCGAGTTCTCTGGTGCGGGCGCGGGTCAGTTCGACCCGGCAGGACCGGATCGCGATCCCCGCGCCGGAGCCGCCGCCGAACCCCGCACCGACAGACTCGCATTGCGCATCGCGGTAGGTTTCCCAGGCGGTTTGCGAGGCTTCAAGCGCGGGCAGGGCGATCTCGCGCCCGGTGATCTCATCCAGTTCCTGCGCGGAATTGCGGACAAACCCCAGAGTCATCTCCATGGCGCGGGTGGCCTTGTCCTCGACCTCGGTCAGACAGGCGGCAATCTCCACTTGCGAGCCGCTATCGACGGAGCATTCCGTCGACGGATCGGCAAAAACCGCAGTCGGGAGGAGAGCGACCAGGGCGATGCGTTTCATTTCAGCGTCCTTTCCAGATCCAGCCGCCGCCATAGATGCGCGGGCTGTCCGGATCATAGAAGACACAGGCCTGACCGGGCGAGACGCCTTCTTCGGCGACCGCCAGTTCGACTTCTGCCTCGGTTTCCGAGATCGGGCGAATGATGGCTTCGCGCGGCGGGCGGGTGGAGCGCACTTTCACGTCCAGCACCCATTCGTCGCGCGAGGTGAACGGTTCATCGCCGAGCCAGTTGATCTCCCGCACCGGGATCGTCCGGGTCGCAAGCATGTCTTTGGGGCCGACGACCACCTGCCGGTTGTCCACATCGAGCTTCACCACATAAAGCGGATCGGCAAGCCCGCCGATGCCAAGCCCACGGCGCTGGCCGATCGTGTAGTGAATGACGCCCTTGTGCGTGCCAAGCACATTGCCGTTGTGATCGACGATCTCGCCGGGTTCCGCCGCGCCGGGGCGCAGTTTCTCGATCACCTGCGCATAATTGCCATTGGGTACGAAACAGATGTCCTGACTGTCGGGTTTGTCCGCCACCGACAGGCCGTATCTGGCCGCGAGCGCCCGGGTCGCATCTTTCGATGGCAAATGCCCCAGCGGGAACCGCAGATATGCGAGTTGCTCCGGCGTCGTCGAGAACAGGAAATAGCTTTGGTCGCGGTTCGGGTCCGCCGCCGAGTGCAATTCCGGCCCATTGGGGCCCATCACACGCTGGATGTAATGCCCGGTCGCCATGCAATCCGCATCAAGGTCCTTGGCGGTGTTCAACAGGTCCTTGAACTTCACCCGCTCGTTGCAGCGGATGCAGGGCACGGGCGTTGCGCCGGCAAGATAACTGTCGGCAAATTCGTCGATGACGGCATCCTGAAAGATGTTCTCGTAATCGAGCACATAATGCGGGAATCCCATCTCTTCGGCTACGCGGCGGGCGTCGTGAATGTCGCGGCCCGCACAGCACGCGCCCTTTTTCGCGAGCGCCGCGCCATGATCGTAGAGCTGGAGCGTCACCCCCACCACGTCATAGCCCTCTTCGGCAAGTTGGGCTGCGACCACGGACGAATCGACGCCCCCCGACATGGCCACGACCACGCGGGTGTCCTTGGGGGCTTTCGCAAAGCCTAAAGAGTTCAGCGGGTGTGCGCCGTCGTCAAACATGAACAAATCCTTTCGGGAACAGACCCGCTATATAAGAAAATTCGAGCTATTCTCAAGCCCCGGCTTCACCCCCCATTAAGGGGATTGGGTCAAAACAGAGGAGAAATTCACGAAGAGGGTGAGACCTATGTATCTCAAAAAAGTTGATGGACCCCGTGCGGTGACCCTTCCCGATGGTTCGATCATGACCCGTGCCGATCTTCCGCCGAAAGACACCCGCCGCTGGGTCGCCTCGCGCAAGGCTGCCGTGGTGAAGGGGGTTGCCTTCGGACTGATTCCCGTCACCGAGGCGTTGAAGATGTACGGATTGTCCGAGGAAGAGTTCAATTCGTGGAAAAATGCCATCACTGAACACGGTGAAGCGGCTCTGAAAGCCACGTCTGTGCAGAAATACAGACAACCTTGAGTTGAATTCCAAGAAAGGTTAAAACTGGTAACATGTAGTTAACCATTTTTAGCCATCTTCCTGACAAGCGAACGCAACAAGAACGTATTTGGAAGAGAACAACGGAGACCCAAGGTTATGCGCATTTTGCTGGTCGAAGACGATCCCACCACCTCGAAAAGCATCGAGATGATGCTCTCTCACGCCAATCTCAACGTCTATACGACGGATCTCGGGGAGGAGGGGATCGACCTCGCGAAACTGTATGATTACGATCTGATCCTGCTCGATCTCGGTCTGCCCGACATGAACGGTCACGAGGTGCTGCGCCAGTTGCGTCTGGCCCGGGTCGATACACCGATCCTGATCCTCTCGGGCGCCGACGACACCGAGAACAAGATCAAGGGATTCGGTTTCGGCGCCGACGATTATCTGACCAAACCCTTCCATCGCGAAGAACTGGTTGCCCGCATTCACGCTATCATCCGCCGCTCGAAGGGCCATTCGCAATCGGTCATCCGAACCGGTAAGATCGAGGTCAATCTCGATGCGAAAACCGTGTCCGTGGACGGAAAACCCGTGCACCTGACCGGCAAGGAATATCAGATGCTGGAACTTCTGTCGCTGCGCAAGGGCACGACGCTGACCAAGGAAATGTTCCTCAATCATCTCTACGGCGGCATGGATGAGCCCGAGCTGAAGATCATCGACGTGTTCATCTGCAAGCTGCGCAAAAAACTCGCCAACGCCACCGATGGGGCGAATTACATCGAAACCGTCTGGGGCCGGGGCTATGTCCTGCGGGATCCGGAACCGGCAAGCGGTCATGGCGATGAGCAGATCGCCATTGGCGCCTGAAACCTTTGTACCCTGCGGCTCCCGTGCCGCCGGTTTGTAACCCGTCGGGACTGTTTTCTCTCCTTCGTGGATATCACTGGACCTCCCCGTGTCCCTCTCCTAAACCAAGGGAAAGGCACCCACGGGGAGGTATTTTCATGGCTGACGATGTGGCACAGGTCAAATCCGTTGACACGTTGAGCGTGGAAGACGCGCGTGCGGAACTCGCACGGCTTGCGGATATTTTGGCCGGGGCCAACACCGCCTATCACGGCGAAGATGCGCCGGTGATGTCGGACGCCGATTACGATACGCTCAAGCGGCGCAATGCCGCCATCGAGGCCCGCTTTCCCGAGTTGAAACGGGAAGACAGCCCCACCGAACAGATCGGAGCCGCGCCGTCCGAGGGGTTTGGCAAGATCACCCATGCGGTGCGCATGATGTCGCTGGCCAACGCGTTCGACGATGAGGATGTGCAGGAATTCGACCGTTCCGTGCGCAAATATCTCGCAGCACCGGGGGAGATTGCCTATACCGCCGAGCCGAAAATCGACGGCTTGTCGCTGTCGCTGCGCTATGAAGGGGGCAAGCTGGTGTCGGCAGCCACCCGTGGTGACGGTGTGGTCGGTGAAAACGTCACCGCCAATGCCCGCACCATTTCCGATATTCCTCAGGACCTGACCGGTGCGCCCGAGGTGCTCGAAGTGCGGGGTGAGGTCTATATGTCGCACGCCGATTTCGAGGCGCTGAACGCGCGCCATGCCGCGCGCGGCGGCAAGACCTTCGCCAATCCGCGCAACGCCGCCGCCGGTTCTCTGCGCCAGCTGGATCCGGAAATCACCCGTGCGCGCCCGCTGAAATTCTTCGCCTATGCCTGGGGGGAGTTGTCGGAGCCCTTGTCGGACACGCAGATGGGCGCCATGCAACGTCTGTCGCAGCTTGGGTTTCCAATCAACCCACTGACAAAGCGCTTTACCGAGATTGCCGATCTGATTGCGCATTATCATGAGATCGAAGCACAGCGCGCCACCTTGGGCTATGACATCGACGGCGTGGTTTACAAGGTCGACCGGCTCGACCTGCAACATCGTCTGGGCTTTCGCTCGACCACGCCGCGTTGGGCCATTGCACACAAGTTTCCCGCCGAACTGGCCTGGACCCGGTTGGAGGCCATCGACATCCAGGTCGGTCGCACCGGCGCGCTCTCTCCGGTCGCCCGCCTCACGCCGGTCACGGTCGGCGGTGTCGTCGTCTCCAATGCCACGCTGCACAACGAGGATTACATCAAGGGGATCGACTCGCGTGGCGAGACAATCCGCGATGGTAAGGATATCCGCGTCGGCGACTGGGTGCAGGTCTATCGTGCCGGGGATGTGATCCCGAAAGTGGCCGATGTCGATCTGGCCCGACGTCCCTCCGACGCTGTGCCCTATGTGTTTCCGACGACTTGTCCCGAATGCGGATCGGACGCCATCCGCGAAGAGGGTGATGCGGTCCGTCGTTGCACCGGCGGTCTGATCTGTCCCGCGCAAGCTGTTGAAAAGCTGAAACATCTTGTCTCGCGTAACGCCTTCGACATCGAAGGCCTCGGCGCGAAGCAGGTGGAGCAGTTCTACAAGGACGGATGGGTAAAGGAACCTGCGGACATCTTTGAACTCAAAGAGAAATTCGGTCCCGGAAATCTCACGCAGTTGAAGAACCGTGAAGGTTGGGGCGAGAAATCCGCGCTCAATCTCTTTGAGGCCATCGACGCCCGCCGCGACATTCCGCTGGCCAAGCTGATTTTCGGTCTCGGTATCCGCCACGTTGGTGAAAGCTCTGCAAACCTGCTCGCAACCCATTATGGAACATGGGAAAATTTCGAGCGCGCGATGAAATCTGCGACCGTCGGCGCGGGATCGGAATGGGACGACCTGCTGTCCATCGACGGCGTGGGCGAGGTCATGGCGACCTCCGTGATCACCACTTTCCATCAGGAGGCCGAACGCGCCTCCATCGACCGGCTGGTCGCGCATCTGCGCCCGATCGAGGCGGAAAAACCGCAAAGCGACAGCCCGGTCAGCGGCAAGACCGTGGTCTTTACCGGCACGCTCGAAAAAATGACCCGCGCCGAAGCCAAGGCTCGCGCCGAGGCGCTCGGTGCGAAGGTGTCGGGCTCGGTTTCTGCCAAAACCGATCTGGTCGTGGCCGGTCCGGGCGCGGGTTCGAAAGAGAAGAAAGCACGTGAGTTGGGGGTTGAAGTGTTGGACGAAGACGGTTGGCTTGCGCTGATCGGGGACGCATGAGGGCCGTATGAGTACGGGGCGGCCAGATATCCTGTTTCCGCTTTTTGCGGGCCTTGAAACCCTTGCGGGAGTCGGGCCGAAGACGGCCAAGCTTTTGCCTGCACTTGGGGTCGAGCGTCCGCGCGATCTTCTGTTTACCCTGCCGAATGCGGTGGTGGATCGCCGCCGCCGAGACAGTTTGCGCGAGGTTGCCCCCGGCGAGATTGCCACGGTCGAGGTCACGGTGCTGCGCCACCAACCGCCGAGCCGAAAAGGCCTGCCTTATCGGGTGATCGTCGAGGATCGCGAGCTGGCCTTTCAGGTGGTGTTCTTTCGCGGCGCACCGAAGTGGATTGAGGCGCAATTGTCAGTGGGCGCTCGTCGGCTGATTTCCGGCAAGGTCGAGATGTATGACGGCCAGTTCCAGATGCCGCATCCGGATCACATCCTGCCACCCGAAGAGGCAGGTGAATTACCGGGCTTCGAACCGGTCTATCCGCTGACCGCCGGGGTGACCCAGAAAACCATGGCCAAGGCCAGTGCCGCGGCCTTGGAACGTGTGCCGGAGCTGGCGGAATGGATCGACCCGGCGTTGAAGGCGCGCGAGGGCTGGCCGGATTTCGATGTAGCGCTCGATCAGGCGCACCGGCCCTTGTCGCAAAGCGAGGTGTCGCCGACGAGTGCGGCGCGGCAACGGCTGGCCTATGACGAACTGTTCGCGCATCAGGTGACGCTGGCGCTGGCGCGGGCACAGGTGCGGCGTGGCAAGGGACGGGCGAATGAGGGCAACGGGGCGCTGCGGGGCAAGGTTCTGGCCGCGCTTCCCTATCGCCCGACCGGGGCGCAAGCGCGGGCGATGGAGGAAATCGCCGCCGACATGGCTGCGCCGCTGCGGATGAACCGGCTCTTGATGGGCGATGTCGGATCGGGCAAGACGCTTGTGGCGCTGATGGCCTTGCTGGTCGCGGTCGAGGCGGGCGGGCAGGGCGTCATGATGGCGCCAACGGAAATCCTTGCGCGTCAACACCTTGAGGGGTTGCGCCCGATGGCGGAGGCGGCGGGCGTTGTGCTTGAGCTTTTGACCGGGCGGGACAAGGGGCGTGTGCGCGAGGACAAGCTGGCGGCGCTCAAACGCGGCGATATTCACATTCTCGTCGGCACCCATGCGGTGTTCCAGGAGGATGTGGAATTTCACGACCTGCGCCTGTCGATCATCGACGAACAGCATCGTTTCGGTGTGACGCAACGCCTGGCCCTGGCGCAAAAGGGTACTGCGGTGGATGTACTGGTGATGACCGCGACGCCGATCCCGCGTTCTCTCTCGCTGGCGCAATACGGCGATATGGATGTGTCGGTTCTGGATGAAAAACCGCCCGGACGGACGCCGGTGAAGACCGCGCTCAGCTCGATCGAGCGAATGGACGAGGTGGTGGCACATCTCAAAGGCGCGATTGCGCAGGGGCGTCAGGCCTATTGGGTCTGTCCGCTGGTCGAGGAGAGCGAAGTCGTCGATATGATGGCCGCCGAGGAGCGGTTCAAGGCTTTGCGCGCGGCCTTTGGCGAGGGTACGGTCGGGCTGATCCATGGCCAGATGGCCGTCGAGGACAAGGACCGGACCATGGCCGATTTCGCCGCCGGGCGTCTGTCGGTTCTGGTGGCGACGACGGTGATCGAGGTGGGGGTGAACGTGCCCAATGCCTCGATCATGGTGATCGAACGCGCCGAGCATTTCGGTCTGGCGCAACTGCATCAATTGCGTGGGCGGGTGGGGCGTGGCGATGTCGCCTCGACCTGTCTTCTGATGTACAAACCGCCTTTGACCGAAACCGGGCGGCGGCGGCTGGAGATTTTGCGCGAGACCGAGGATGGGTTCCGCATTGCCGAGGAAGACCTCGCAATGCGCGGGGCAGGCGATGTTCTTGGCACGGCGCAATCCGGCCTGCCGCGGTTTCGGGTGGCGGATCTGGAACGGCAATCGGCGCTGATGGCGCTGGCGCAATCGGATGCGCGCAAGCTTCTGCACGACGACCCAAAGCTCGCAACCGAGCGCGGTGCGGCGGTACGCGTTCTTTTGTGGCTCATGGGCAAGGACGAGGCGATCCGTTTGATTTCAGTGGGTTAATTCAGAAACGCCTGTTTGAATTCCATTTTGTTCACGAATGTTCTTAAAAAGTTCTTTACAGACTTGCAACAATATGAGAACAAATTAGCAACAAGTCATTAACCATGATGCCGAGGATGCCATGATCAACGACCTGAAAGCTGTTGTCGCCCGTTCGCAAGCCACGCTGTTCGAGGATATGCTCGGCGCGGTTGCTTTGCTCGTCATTCTCGTGGGGGGCTTGTCCTTGCCGGCTTTGATCTGATCCGCATCCGTCATCCCATTCTGCCTGAGATCTGACCCCGACCCGCAATCCGGTTCCCTGCTGACCTTACCTGTTCCTGTCAGCGGTGGTGCCTCATCCCACCGGCCGCCTTGCGGACCTCAGATCTGACTGCCGCCGCCTTCGTGTCCCCGAAGTGCGGCGGTTTCTTTTGTTCAGAATGTGTAGACGAGATGCAACCCGCCCCGATGTTGCTCATCGACCACCTCGAAACCGAAACGGCCCGCGTCATTTACGAGCTTTGTTCTGCGCTGATCTGCGGGTTGAACGACCTTGAACTCGGGCCTCGGAACACCTCCGGATTGTTCCGGATGATGATGCACGGGTTTAAATCAGGCAGGATTTTTCAGCGCCTCGAAGCCGTGACAGGTGGCAGTGAGCGCCAGAAGGATCGAAGCGTGCCGGTTCTTGAAGTCGCGGGCGGGCAGGAGGGCTTCGAAACCCTCGAAAGGCGCGGAGGGCACGGGGCCATCCTCTTTGAGAAAGGCTTTGAGCTCGTCACGGGCGCGGACAAGTTCCGCTTCCGTGCGTCCAATCACATGACGCCCAAGCACCGAGGCCGCCGCCTGACCCAGAGCACAGGCCTTGACGTCCTGTGCAAACCGGGTGACGCGCCCGTCCTCGACATCCATATCCACGGTCACGGTGGACCCGCAAAGCGGTGCGCGTTCCTTGATCGAGACCATCGGCGCTTCGAGCCGCCCGGTCAGCGGAATGTCCGCCGCGAGCGCCAGAAGCGTGCCGGAATAGAGTTGTGCGAGCTCTGTGGTCGAGGGTGCGGACATGGTTTGCCTTTCGGGATCGAAGCTCATAGATAGGGCAAACGCCCCCGCTTGGAAAGGACAGGCCATGTGTACTGAGGAAATGTTCGGCACATTCGATGCCGCTCAGTTGAAATATGACGAGAAGGGGCTGGTTCCGGCCATTGCGCAGGACCATGCGACGGGCGAGATCCTGATGATGGCCTGGATGAACGAGGCTGCGGTGCGCAAGACTCTGGAGACCGGCAAGGTGACCTATTGGTCGCGTTCGCGTCAGGCGTTCTGGATCAAGGGCGAAACCTCCGGCCATGTGCAAACGCTGGTGGATTTCCGGTTCGATTGTGACAGCGACTGCATTCTGGTTCTGGTGGAACAGACGGGACCTGCCTGTCACACCAATCGCCGCTCATGCTTTTACCGCGCGGTGCGGGACGGCGAGGCCGTTGAGTTGATGAAGCCGATGGCCTGAAGAAATGGACTTAGTATTTGCTCATAAGCCGATCAGGGCTTTCACATCCTCGGGGCTAAGTCCTTCCTCGCGGAATTTCGAGATCGCCTTGGCGTCGCTGCGTTTGGCGAGCCTTTTGCCGTCTTCGTCACGGATCAGCCGGTGGTGATGATAGGCGATTTCGGGCAGATCGAGAAGCGCCTGCAACAGCCGGTGGATTTGAGTTGCTTCCATAAGATCTGCACCGCGTACCGCTTCGGTGATCCCTTGCGCTGCGTCGTCGATCACGACGGAGAGGTGATAGGCGGCGGTGCCGATCTCTTTGCGGGCGAGAACGATGTCGCCGACGCCGTGGATCAGTTGATCAGTATTGAGGCGATGGGGGCCGGTCTCATAAGGTCCGGTTTCCTGCCATGAGAAACGGCTGACATCGCCCAGATAGTCCACGGCTTTTGCCATATCGAGGCGGATCGCTTCGCCGGGTTGGTAGGTCGTCATCGACCGGCCTCGGCAGGTGCCGGGATAGACGATCCCATCCGGCCCCATCGGTGCGCCTTCCTGCGGGGCGGAAAGCGCGTTCATCACATCGCGCCGGGTGCAGGAACAGGGGTATATCAACCCCAATTCATCGAGCCTTTTCAAGGCATTTGCGTAAATGCCTTCACGTGCCGTGACATGCAGGACAGGCTCCGGCCATATGATCCCGAGCCATCGGAGATCGGCATAGATCAGGGCCTCCCATTCCGGACGACAGCGGCTTGTGTCGCCATCCTCGATGCGCAGGAGAAACCGGCCGTTCTGCACCTCGGCGCGTCGGTAAGCGGTGAGCGCGGAAAAGGCGTGACCCAGATGCAGAGGCCCCGTGGGGCTTGGTGCGAACCGGGTCACATAGGGCATCAGGATTGCCCCTCAAGCCATTGAGAAAAATCTTCTTTGGCGCGATCTGTGTAGCCTTTATAGCGCTCTTTTCGGCCCTTGCGGCCGCCACGCAGACCGTCCAGCGGCGGGAATAAACCGAAGTTCACGTTCATCGGCTGGAAGGTCTTGGCCTCCGCGCCGCCGGTGATATGATTGACCAGCGCGCCCATGGCCGTGGTGAAAGGCGGCGGCGGCAGATCGCGCCCCATAAGTTCGGCGGCGGCCATGCGCCCGGCCAGAAGACCCATGGCGGCGCTTTCCACATAGCCCTCAACGCCCGTCACCTGACCGGCGAAGCGAATGTTCGGACGGGATTTCAGTCGCATCTGATCGTCCAGCAGCGTCGGCGAATTGAGGAAAGTGTTGCGGTGAATGCCACCCAGCCGGGCGAAGCGGGCGTTCTCCAGTCCGGGGATCATACGGAACACTTCGGTCTGAGCGCCGTATTTCATTTTCGTCTGAAATCCGACAATGTTATAGAGCGTTCCCAATGCGTTGTCGCGGCGCAGCTGCACCACGGCATAGGCCTTTTCCTCGGGCTTGTGTGCATTGGTCAGGCCGATGGGTTTCATCGGACCGTGGCGGAGCGTCTCGCGACCGCGTTCGGCCATGACCTCGATCGGCAGGCAACCGTCGAAATATTTCGCGGTTTCACCTTCGTGGAACTCGGTCTTCTCGGCGGCCAAAAGCGCGTCGATAAAGGCCTCATACTCATCCTTTGTCATCGGGCAGTTGAGATAGGCTTTCTGCTCTTCCTCGGTTTCGCCCTTGTCGTAGCGTGACTGGAGCCACGCCACATTCATATCCACGCTCTCGGCATAGACGATGGGAGCAATGGCGTCGAAAAACGCCAAACGGTCGGCGCCGGTTTCCCGGGCGATGGCTTCGCCAAGCGCCGGAGAGGTCAGGGGGCCGGTGGCGAAAATCCATGTGCCCTCAGACGGCAGCTCGGTGATCTCGCCATAAGAGACGGAAATGTTCGGATGCGCCATGAGTGTCGCCGTGATGTGATCGGCGAAGGCGTCGCGGTCCACAGCCAAAGCCCCGCCCGCAGGCAGCTTGAACTTGTCCGCTGTCGCCATGATCAACCCGCCTGCGGCGCGCATTTCCCAATGCAGCAGGCCCACGGCATTCTGTTCGTCATCGTCCGAGCGGAAGGAGTTGGAGCATACCATCTCCCCGAATTTGCCGCTTTGGTGGGCAAAGGTTTCGACCTCGGGTCGCATTTCATGCAGCACGACTTTGACGCCGAGATTGGCGGCCTGCCAAGCGGCCTCGGATCCGGCCATGCCGCCGCCGACGATGTGGAGTGTTCGCTCTGTCATGGGGCGGGATGTAGAGGAAGGCTGCGGAAAAGAAAAGAGCGTTGGTTTGCGTCGGGTCAACCGAAGAGATATGTTTATTTTACATAAATTATGTTTTATATCGGATAAATATAATCCTATTTTTCAGTTTCTGACTTTTTGGTAAAATGTACCGAGGCGGTTCTTTCCTGTGATTGCAAGATGAGTTCCCGACGGTTGTGGGGTGGTGGCACGCAAAGGCGCAACAAGAGGAACACCGGAATGGATCGTTGGGACGACCTGAAATTCCTGTTGGCGATCGAAACATATGGCACCATGGCCGCTGCAGCACGCGCCCTTGGCACCAATCCGGCAACGGTGTCGCGCCGTATGGAACGCATGGCGGACGAGTTGGGCATGAATCCGGTGATCAA
Organism: Celeribacter persicus; assembly: GCF_003050785.1. Lineage (GTDB taxonomy): Bacteria > Pseudomonadota > Alphaproteobacteria > Rhodobacterales > Rhodobacteraceae > Celeribacter > Celeribacter persicus. Next base: position 11,181 of record NZ_QAOH01000016.1, on the reverse strand, counting down.
GACATCTACGGGCTGGGGCACGAACCCGGAGGTGCAGGGGTTGATTGAGGCGTCGGACCGGTTTCACGAGGAGGTCGAGCGGGAAAAGAACCGTTTGCGCCTCAAGCACGGGTTGCAGAGTACGGAAATCCGGGTCGCCTGTTCCTCATTGATCTCTACACATATCCTGATCCCGGCGCTGTCCGAGTGTTCTCAGGAGATGGCGAATATCCAGATCAGTTTTCACAATCGGGCGATGATAGAGACGCTGTCGGGCAATGACGTGATCATTTCCGTTCTGCGACCGCAGGCGGGGCGGCTGATCTCGCGCAAGATCGGAGCGATCACTGTGCAGGTCTATGCACCGGATACCGATCCGGAGACCCATGACTGGGTGGGGCTGGGGGCGGAGATACGGGATTTCGAGCCGATGTTGCTGGCGGAACGGCATTTTGGCCAGCCGCCGCGCATTCAGGTGGATACGTTCGATCACCTGCAACTGGTGATGCGATCCACCCGATTGGCCGGGGTCCTGCCGGTGGCTTCGGGGGTGGATATGGCGGGGTTCGTTGCTATACCGGGGACAGAGAAGGCATGCGATCTCTATATGAGCTATCACGAAAGTCGCCGTGGCGATCCGGCGATCACCCAGATCACAGGATTTATCGCGGAGAGCTTCGCGAACTCCGTCTACACACGTGTGGGCAATGGGATGTCCTGGGGGTGTTGAACGATACGCTCATATGCGAAATAGAAATGCACGCATAGATTGTTGCAATTGCGCAATATGCAAATATGAGCTGTACGTTCGATGATTATTTGTGCGTAGATGAGGGGAAAGAGCATCTACGCATGGGGCAATCATGATCACCACCTCTTCGCTGTCCGGTGTCGCGGGCGACGTTATGCGATTGGGTTGCCGTATTGCCCTTGGCGTAACGCTGTTGCTGCATCCGGTCTGCGACAGTTTGGGCTGGGCGAATGGGCTGCATGCTCAGGCGGGCGGTTTTCAGGAGGTGCAGATGGTCTTTCTGCAACTCAGCGATATGCGCAATATTGTCGTCGGAAGCCTGTTTTTTCTGATCGCGATCTGGGTGGTGTTCGGTATCCGGACCCGCGTCATGGCAAGTCTGGCGACCGCTTTGGTTTTAACTTTTCACTTTGCCGTCGCACATGAGCCTTGGCGGCTGGACCATCAGATGGTGCTCACCCTGATCACTATTGCGATTGCCGTGCCGCTGATTTGCTGCGGCGGTGGACGTTTCTCACTCTGGCGCGGAGGGTGGGGCAATCTGCTCTGATCCCATGTGTGTTCGGATTCCCTGCAAAGATTTGTCGCAAAGACAGGCCTGACTTTCTCTGCCCATTTCCAAGCTCCAGACCAGAGAAAACACCTGACGGAAGGCGCTTAAGCCTTCCGGGATCAACGTCTGTCGCCTGAGTATGCGATGACATTCGAGAGACGAACAAAGAAAAGGCCCGCCCCAAGGGGCGGACCTTCTGTGTCTTGTAAGACGTGTCTGTCTTAGTAGTCGAAGGCCAGAACGGATTTCAGAGAGTTGGTCAGACGATCCGCAGTGGTTTCGTAGGAGGTCGGTTTGTCGCCGAAGTCCATGGACACACCAATGGAGAACCCGTCGAGGTTGCCATCCATATCTTCCACGTCGGCATAGGTGTAGTCGGCGAAGAACTTGTAGGTGTCGTTGAGCGTGTAAGCCGCACCGATACGGATCAGGTTCGCGTCGTAGTCCTCAAGGGCACCGTAGGTGTAAGCGCCATAGGCGGACCATTCACTGGTGAAGTCGTAGCTGCCACCGATGGTCAGAAGCGAGATGTCCAGACCGTCGATATTGGCGGAGATGCCGTTCAACTCGACATCCCAGACACCGGCGTCGTAGCTGCCGGAGAGGATGTAAATCGGGTCGATGTAGTCCCCCCAGTCGCCATCAACATTATGCACGGAGAGCGACATTTCAGCCGCATCGGAGAAGGCATAGCCGACATGCAGACCCCAGAGGCCGTCAATGTCGCCGTTGGTGTCTTCGCTGAGTTTCGCGTAGCTGAAGCGACCGAAGTAGGTGCCGTTGTCATAGGCAACACCGAGTTCGTCGATGCCGACATCGTAGCCACCGAAGGCGTAGCCGACGCTGATGTCGCTGGACGACACGTCAACGCGGAAACCGTTGCCGAAAGATGCGGCTGCGCCGAGTGTCAGAACGTCAGCGTGAAAGTCGTGGCTGGCGCCTTCCGGGCTCAGGGAGGCCTGAAGCCCGTCGATCCAGAAATCGAAGCTGCCGACAGCGACACCAATGTCACCCGCGAACAGGCTCAGATCGGCGTCGTTGCCATCAACGGAATAGACACCAAGGTTCGCCATCAGGCCACCATAGGTGATTTCCTGAGCGGATGCGCCGGTTGCCGCGGCGCAGACCAAAGCGGTTGTGATCATAAGATTTTTCATAATTTGCCCCTCTCATTCGTCGTAAAGACGATCGTGTAGTGGTGTGCTCATGGTGAGCGGAGACTCCCTGGAAACCCCAAAGAGAGCCATATCTGCGATACAGGCAGATGATAAATCTTTCGTATGTAGAGTGCGATGCGAATGCGTTTCAGGAGGTGTGTGCATGAAAAGCAAAAACACATTGTAATCTTTTCGCCACGGTTTTGCAGGAGGTAAGGCGTGTCGTTACGACTATTTTGCAGAGCTGATTTTGGGGCTCATTTATTTGCGCACCTTTGGGTATGGTTTTACATACCCAAAGGTGCGCAAGAGTGAGTCGTTTTTCGAATCTGATATATCTCAGAAAGTATGGATTCATATTCCTTTTATTTGTCATATGCTTACGTAACGTTAATCTCAAGTGCAGGGAAATTTTTTCTTGGGAGGTCTCCGTCGCAAGCATTTCCTGAATGGCAAGTCGGCGTTCCCTCGCGCTCATGCTGCGTGTGTTCAGCGCGGACAGCGTGTTTTCAGTTTTCGAAATTTACGGGTTTGTGGCGGTGCTTCGGCACGAGCGCATGGTCATGATAACCGTCAAAAAGATCAAAATAGCAAATAAAACAAAAGGCTGGGTTTTGTCATCGGTCACGCGGCGTTCATACCGTTTGAAAGCATGGGAATTGAAAAAGGCCCGCGTTGTGCGGGCCTTTTGTGATTAGCTCTCAGAGCCGTCGTCCTCGTCTTCGCTTTCCGCGATCCAGGCGACGGAGACGACCTCCTCACCTTTGCCGGTGTCGAACACCTTGACCCCGCCCGCGCCGCGAGAGCGGAAGGAGATGCCGTTGACCGGGCAGCGGATCGACTGGCCTTTTGAGGTCGCCAGCATGATCTGATCTTCAAGTCCGACCGGGAAGGAAGCCAGAAGCTCTCCGGTCTTCGCGGAAAGTTTGAAGGCGCCGACGCCTTGGCCGCCACGACCACGCACCGGGTAGTCATGCGAGGAGGTCAGCTTGCCGAGACCCGATTTGGTGATGGTCACCAAAAGCTCTTCTGCCGCCTGCATTTCCTCGAAGCGCTCCTGTGTGATCGCGCCGGGTGCAACCTCTTCCTCGTCGTCGCCCGTCTCGCTCTCATCCGCGCCAGCCAGTTGACGGCGCATCTTGAGATAGGCGGCGCGCTCCGCCGGGTCGGCTTCGAAATGCCGGATCACCGACATGGAGACGACCTTGTCACCTTCGTTCACAAGCTTGATGCCACGCACGCCGGTTGAACTGCGCGAATTGAACACGCGCACGTCCGTGACGGGGAAGCGGATTGCCCGACCGCCGGAGGTGACCAGCATCACGTCGTCGTTCTCATCGCAAATCCGGGCGTTGATCAGGCGGGTGCCCTCGTCTTCGCCATCGAATTTCATCGCGATCTTGCCGTTCGACTTCACATTGGTGAAATCCGACAGGCGGTTGCGGCGCACCGAACCTTTTGAAGTGGCGAAGACGATCTGGAGATCGTCCCAATCCTTCTCGTCGCGGTCGATCGGCAGGATGGCGGCGATCGAGACACCCTGTGGGATCGGCAGAATTTGCAGCAAAGGCTTGCCCTTGGCGGTCCGGCCCCCTTGCGGCAGGCGCCATGTCTTCATCTTGTAGGCCATGCCGTCGTCGGTAAAGACCAGAAGCTGGGTGTGGGTGTTCGCGACGAACAGCGTCGTGATCACGTCCTCATCCTTGGTCGCCATGCCCGACAGCCCCTTGCCACCGCGTTTCTGCGCGCGGTAATCGGCGAGCGGCGTGCGTTTCGCCCAGCCGGAAGCGGTCACGGTCACCACCATGTCCTCTTTCTCGATCAGATCCTCGTCGTCCATGTCGCCCGACCAATCGGCAATCTCGGTACGACGTGGAACGGCGAAAAGCTCTTTGACCTCAACGAGTTCGTTGGAGATGATTTCCATGATCCGCTCGCGCGAGGCGAGAATGGCCAGGTAATCCTTGATCTTGGCGGCCAGTTCGACCAACTCGTCGGTGACTTCCTTGACGCCGATCTGGGTCAGGCGTTGCAGGCGCAGGTCGAGAATGGCGCGAGCCTGAACCTCGGAGAGGTTATAGGTGCCGTCGTCGTTCATCTTGTGCAGCGGGTCGTCGATCAACCGGATGTAATCGGCGATCTCATGGGCCGGCCAACGCCGCTCCATCAGGCGGGTGCGCGCCTCTGCGGCGTCGGCAGAGGAACGGATGGTCGCAACCACCTCGTCGACGTTGGAGACGGCCACCGCCAGACCACAAAGGATATGGGCGCGGTCACGCGCCTTGCGCAGTTCAAACGCCGTGCGGCGCGCCACGACTTCCTCGCGGAAGGTGATGAAATGCTCAAGGAAGGCGCGTAGCGTCAGTTGCTCTGGCCGACCGCCGTTGAGCGCCAGCATGTTACAGCCGAAAGAGGTTTGCATCGGCGTGAAGCGGAACAGCTGGTTGAGGACGACTTCGGCGGTCGCATCGCGTTTCAACTCGACCACCACGCGCACGCCGTTGCGATCAGATTCGTCCTGAACATGGGCGATGCCTTCGATCCGCTTGTCGCGCACGCACTCGGCGATCTTCTCGATCATCGAGGCTTTGTTCACCTGATAGGGAATCTCGTCCACGACAATGGCGTAGCGGTCCTTGCGGATTTCCTCGACGCGGGTCTTGGAGCGGATCACCACGGAGCCGCGCCCTTCGAGATAGGCTTTGCGCGCGCCGGAGCGCCCGAGGATCATGCCGCCCGTCGGGAAATCCGGGGCAGGGACGATTTCCATCAGCCGCTCGGAGGAAACATCCGGGTTCTCGATCAGCGCGAGCGTGGCGTCGATCACTTCGCCGAGGTTGTGCGGCGGGATGTTCGTCGCCATACCGACCGCAATCCCGCCTGCGCCGTTCACCAGCATGTTCGGGAAGCGCGCCGGGAGCACCGTCGGCTCACGGTCCTTGCCGTCGTAGTTCAGTTCGAAATCGACCGTATCCTTGTCGATGTCGGCCAGAAGATAGGCGGCGGGCTTGTCCATCCGCACTTCGGTATAGCGCATGGCCGCGGCCTGATCGCCGTCCATGGAGCCGAAGTTGCCCTGACCGTCGAGTAGGGGCAGCGACATGGAAAACGGCTGCGCCATCCGTACGAGGGCGTCATAGATCGCCGAGTCGCCGTGCGGGTGATATTTCCCCATCGTGTCGCCCACGGCCCGCGCCGATTTGCGGTAGGGCTTGTCATGGGTGTTGCCCGCCTCGTTCATCGCGAAGAGAATGCGCCGGTGCACGGGCTTGAGCCCGTCGCGCAGATCGGGGATCGCGCGGGACACGATCACACTCATCGCGTAATCGAGGTAGGAGGCTTTCATCTCCTGCGAAATGGAGACCTTCGGCCCATCCCAGGCCATCGGCTCCCGGCGCGTTTCTTCACCGTTTTCGGGCGTGTTTTCAGGGGTTTCGGGTGTGTCGCTCACGTTGTCCGCCTGTCATTTGTGTTGAGGGACCCAGTCCCGTATCTCGTTGTGTGATACTCTACCCCATACCGGATATAGGGTGCAATGGCGGATGCGCCCGACAAGCACCGGATCGGTGGCAGCCAACACGGTCGAGTGACAACATATTGTTTTTATTGACAGTTCATCATTTTGCGGCAGGGTTTTCTCAGGGAGGCAGAAAAAAGGCCGAAACGGCCACACCAACAGGAGATCATGCATATGGCGAAAGCGATGAGCGATACGGAAATGATGCTGTCGGGCTATGGTCTGACACTTGCAGAATTCACCTACCGGATGCCGGATTATCAAAACGTGCTGAACACATTTTCATGGCAGTTGTTCGATCTTGCCCCGGATTATCCGAAGCTCTTCAAATTCATCGAATTCTGGCACGAGAATATCGAGGGTTCGCTGCATCATGTGCGCTTCACCCACCGCAAGCTGATCGCGCCGGGCGAATGGCGCAATTGCGTGGGAGAGTTCAGGGTGCATTAATCGGGACCCGAGATCAAAACCGCTTCAGCAATCGCTTCAAAGGCGTCGTTGCATCGCCGGTTTGCGAGGCTTTCGAAATCTCATGAAACCGCGCCTTCAAAGCCTCGGCCCGTGCATCGGCCAGAGCGCTGCCGACCCGCTTGCGCCCGCGTCGGGCGGTGGGGAAGGGGATGACCTTTTTCTGCGGTTGCGCTTTGCTCATGCGGGAAAGATGGGGTGTTTTGCGCCCGATCTCAAGAGCTATATGCGGGCTTATCTGGCTTTCCGCCAAGCGACAAACCACAGCGCCGCAAAAATCAGGGAGAACAGGAAGTTCCAGCCCGCCATGGTGATGCCGAGCCCCCAGGTGTCCCAGACGATCTCATCGCAGAGCACGAGCGTCGCATCGCCTGCGGAGGGCAGAAGGTCCATGCCCGAAAGCCCCGAGAGTGCATCGGAGGCACCGGTGCAGGAGCTGGGCCCCGGCCACCATTTCTGTTCCACGCCCGCGTGATAAAGCCCGAGCCCCGTCGAGACCAGCATGGTCAGCCCGCCCAGAAGCGCCAGTCCCCGGGCTTTCGTCATCACGAAGAGCACGCCGATGACAATGGCAATCGCATGCGGCCAGCGTTGCCAGAGACACATTTCGCAAGGCGCATAGCCCAGCGACTGAAAGACGAAGGCTCCTGCGAGGATGGCGAGGGAGCCAATGGCGGCGGCCAGCGCCGGTTGCTGTGGGGCGAAGGGGGAGGCGGGCTTGGTCATAGGTATTTCACGGCATAGAAGCCGCCCAGAAAGAGCAGGATGAGGAGGGTGAAGACGAGGCCAAGGCGGCGCTCGATGAAATCTCTGATCGGATCGCCGAATTTCCAAAGGAGCGCGGCGACGACAAAGAAGCGGATCGCACGTGCGGTGATCGAGGCGACGATGAAGACGGGCAAGGACAGCTGCGTTACCCCGGACAGGATGGTGATCACCTTGTAGGGGAAGGGCGTCACTCCGGCGATCAGCACGGCCCAGGCCCCGTATGCGTTATATTTCGCGGCGAACTCGTCGAAATAGGCGTCCTTGCCGTAGAATTCGAGCACCGGCCTGCCGATGGTCTCGAAAGCGCCGAAGCCGATCCAGTAGCCGAGCATCCCGCCCAGCACCGAGGCCGCCGTGGCGATTCCGGCGATCTTGAAGGCATCGCGCGGGCGGGCAACGATCAGCGGGATCATCAGGATATCCGGCGGGATCGGGAAGACCGAGCTTTCGATGAAGGCGACAAAGGCCAGTGCCCAGAGCGCATGCGGACTTTCCGCAAGGGACATGGTCCAGGTGTAAAGCCGTTTGATCATCTGCCCGCTCTGTCCGTTCCGTTGGTTTGGCCTCTTTAGGCCTCATTCGCCGCACCGGGTCAAGCGCGAGCACATGTCATGAGGACTTGTTCGGCGCGGGGCTGACAGTATTGTGAGCAAAAGGTGATGCGTTCGAAAGGGTGAGCGATGAAATGGCAGGGGCGGCGCGGCTCGCGCAATATCGAGGATCGGCGGAGCAGCGGATCGAAAGCCGCGGTCGGTGGCGTGGGCGGTCTTGGGCTTCTGGCGATCCTCGCGATCGGCTATTTCCTCGGCATTGACGTAACGCCGCTTCTGGAGGGCACGCAAAGCATTCCGAGCGGTCAGATCGGGGGGCAGACTGTCGAGATCACCGAGGCCGACGAGCGCGCGGCGCAATTCGTCTCCGTCACGCTGGCCGATACCGAAGAGATCTGGACCGAGGTTTTCGCCGAGCAACTGGGTGGCGAATATATCCCGCCGATCCTTGTGCTTTATAAAGGCGTGACACAAAGTCCCTGTGGCTCGGCGTCCGGGGCGACCGGACCGTTCTATTGCCCGTCGGACCAAAAGGTCTATCTCGACACCGATTTCTTTACCACGATGGAGCGGCAGTTGGGCGCGGGGGGCGATTTCGCCGAGGCCTATGTGGTGGCCCACGAGGTCGCGCACCATGTGCAGAACGAGTTGGGCATTCTGGGGCAGGCCAATGCCTATCGTGCCAAGGCGTCCGAGGCGGAAAGCAACGCAGTCTCGGTGATGATCGAGCTTCAGGCCGATTGTTTCTCCGGTATCTGGGCGAAGAAGGCGGATGAGAAATTCGGTTCTCTGGAACGTGGCGACATTCGCGAGGCGCTGAATGCCGCCAAACAGATCGGCGATGATACGTTGCAGAAGAACGCCGGTCGTGTGCCGCAACCGCACACCTTCACCCATGGCACTTCCGAGCAGCGCCAGCGCTGGTTCGCGACCGGCTATAAAACCGGTGATCTCAACGCCTGCGACACGTTTTCGGCTGATCGCCTTTGAGGAGCGATCCGACGGGACCCGCGCTGCTTATTGTCGTTGCGGTCACGTTGCACAATGTCGAGGAGGGGCGTGGGCTGATGCGCTGGCTTGCGGCTCTTCCTGCGCAGTCCTTGCCCAAACGCCTGCGTGCCGGGCTGACACCGGGCTGACACCGGGCTGATCGTGCTGCCCGCCGCACTCTGGCTACTGCTTCGGATCTGGCGCAGGGCAGAGGGAAGTTCGACGGAAACGATCCTCGGCACACTGGTCGGCGCGCTGAGCCTTCTCGCCCTGACGATTTTTCTCATCCGGGGGCGCTGATCCCTCTGGACCTCGCCCCACAGCTCGGCTAAACGCCTTTTACTGCGCCGTTTGCGGCGCTCTGCCCGTGTGGTGGAATTGGTAGACACAGGGGATTCAAAATCCCCCGGCTTTGCGGCCTTGCCGGTTCGAGTCCGGCCACGGGTACCAATTATTGCAAGAGGTTTCCACCACCCCTCTTGCCGCCTCTGACTAGTGGCGTTTCTTTCTCAGATGTATACGCCACGTATTCATGAAGCGTGCTGTTTGATGTCCGCATGATAAATGCCGGTTGCGGCTGGACCTCGAATTCTGAACTGCTAATCTGAATATGTACCAGCTACGCCCGGTGATGGAGTTGCGGCTGGACCTCGAATTCTGAACTGCTAATCTAGTCGAGCAGGATAGCTTTCGGATACGGCTGTTGCGGCTGGACCTCGAATTCTGAACTGCTAATCTTCCTCGCCGCCCACCCTCTCGGGTATCGTCGTTGCGGCTGGACCTCGAATTCTGAACTGCTAATCTACGAAGCTCCTTCACTGAAAGCCTTGGTGCGTTGCGGCTGGACCTCGAATTCTGAACTGCTAATCTGGCGTCGTAAGGAGGGTAAGGTCCAGAACAGTTGCGGCTGGACCTCGAATTCTGAACTGCTAATCTGCCGCTTCTGGCACTTCGGTGTCTCGTACCGTTGCGGCTGGACCTCGAATTCTGAACTGCTAATCTAAGTCGTACCGTTTTTTAACGTAGGTCATGTTGCGGCTGGACCTCGAATTCTGAACTGCTAATCTTGTTCCGGACGAGCATCATCGACGGTAACGTTGCGGCTGGACCTCGAATTCTGAACTGCTAATCTGAGACCATAAAACAGGAACTCGCTACCGTTGTTGCGGCTGGACCTCGAATTCTGAACTGCTAATCTGTGAGCTTGTCGTCCCCGGCACCACGACTAGTTGCGGCTGGACCTCGAATTCTGAACTGCTAATCTTTACTCATCGCTAACCCCTACGTTCCCATAGTTGCGGCTGGACCTCGAATTCTGAACTGCTAATCTAAGGGCGTCCGCCTTCATACCGCGCCGCCCGTTGCGGCTGGACCTCGAATTCTGAACTGCTAATCTTTTCGGGGCCAATAAGGCCCCGGTTGAAGAGTTGCGGCTGGACCTCGAATTCTGAACTGCTAATCTCCTGCTACCAATTTCCACGTCCCCTCTTGAGTTGCGGCTGGACCTCGAATTCTGAACTGCTAATCTCTGGGGCTCCTTCGGCAAGGGCTGTGCGCCGTTGCGGCTGGACCTCGAATTCTGAACTGCTAATCTGCCGTCCGTGAATTGGTATTCCGTCCCGCCGTTGCGGCTGGACCTCGAATTCTGAACTGCTAATCTACGCCGGGAGCCCGGCCCGAGGGCGGACCAGTTGCGGCTGGACCTCGAATTCTGAACTGCTAATCTATTTGCGGCTGTTCGACACGGATCGCAACGTTGCGGCTGGACCTCGAATTCTGAACTGCTAATCTTCTTGGTGAACTGGTGTGGTGTCACCTTCAGTTGCGGCTGGACCTCGAATTCTGAACTGCTAATCTACGGGCAGCAATTGCGCCCGCAATGAATTGGTTGCGGCTGGACCTCGAATTCTGAACTGCTAATCTTGAAACCCACCAGCGGTATAGTGTGGGTTCGTTGCGGCTGGACCTCGAATTCTGAACTGCTAATCTACACCCCGCCCTTGCTCGTTGCTTCGGCGGGTTGCGGCTGGACCTCGAATTCTGAACTGCTAATCTAGCGTCGGCCAGCGCTAGTAGCATGGCCGTGTTGCGGCTGGACCTCGAATTCTGAACTGCTAATCTTCCACAAGATCGTCCCGGCTGACCTTTTTGTTGCGGCTGGACCTCGAATTCTGAACTGCTAATCTCGGGTACGAGGATAAGCCCCGTAGTTTTTTGTTGCGGCTGGACCTCGAATTCTGAACTGCTAATCTTTCCTTCTCCGTCACACCGGCGGTCGTCAGGTTGCGGCTGGACCTCGAATTCTGAACTGCTAATCTTCCTGCCAGATCGAGTAGGTCGCTCATCTTGTTGGTAAGCGCCCGATTGATGCCGCCTGCCTGATGGAGGCGGACCGAGATAAGACACGTGCATAACGACGTCTTTAGCGACGTGTCTTATCGGGAGGC
>NZ_QAOH01000015.1 GCF_003050785.1 Celeribacter persicus | reverse complement strand
GGGCGCATATCCTGCTCACCGGTGAATACAGGTGGAAAAGGTAGGCCAGGATCAGCTTATGATACGATCCTGCCCCCAGCCGGAATCGACCCCAAAGGCGCTGAGCAGGCTACCGGTGGTCTGGTCGATGGGCGTGTAGCCCTCCGCCCGAAGAAGCCGGACAAGGCGTGTACGCTCGCGGCGACGGGCCTCCCGCGCCTCCTTGAGTGCATCCAGGCGTGCCAGACGATCACGCAACTCCGGGCTATCGGGGCCGATGTAACGCTGCGCCATATCGGAACCGACGCGGAATTTGTCGTACCAGAACACCCGCCCCTTGACGGTCACACGCGTGGGTGTGCCAATGATCTCTCCCACCTGCTCATCCTGAGCGAGACGAAGAAGATCGTGATAGGCGGCGATGCCGATGGGCGTGTGAAAGCGAGGCATAAGGCACTTATACAGCAAAACTTCGAAACGCTGTATAACCGATTTTCATTCGCTATACAGCATAATCTTCAACTGATGTATAACCGTCTATCCCCTCGAAAAGGCTCCGAACGCTTTGCGCACCACCTCCGCTGCGGGCTTTTCTGTCCCATCCTCGCGTATGAGGCCAAAGGCGCTTTGTTGCCGCCGCACCCATGGTTTTGCCCCCACCGCCTGAACATCCACATTCGGGAAGTCATGGAGCGTCCAAAGCATCACCCCTTGCGCCTCTGAGAGCGCCGCAAGCCGCGCCTCAAGCATCTTCGCCTGCCCCCGTTCGGAACCGGGAAAGCCAAACACCGCATTGTAGGAGCTTACACCGATTTCCGTGATGACCACCGGCTTATCTCCGACCTGCACCTGAACCGCAGCAAGGCGTTCCCTGGCCCCCTCGACAGGCGCATAATCGTGATAGCTTACCAGATCGAACTGATCGGCCATGATTGCGGCACTCTCCGCCTTCGCCCAGCCGACCGTCAGCGCCAGATCAGGCGCAATCCGCCGTGCCACGGCGGTGATGGAGCGTAACCACGCCTCGACCTCCCCTGCCCCGTGCAGGGCAAAATCGAGATCGGCCTCGTTTTTCAGATCGACAAAACTCACCGCCCCGGACGCGTTCAGAACCGGCAGGACGCGTTCGAGATAGAGAACATCTTCCGCCCACGTCTGCGCCCCGTATCCGCCGCGCATGTCAAAAAGCGTCGGAACCACGCTCAGCCCGTGGAGGCGCGCCAGATCGAGCAGCATGGACAAATGCCGCAGGTTCTCCCCTGCCCCCTCGGGTGCGACGAACACATCGCGGGGCAGAAAGACGCGCACGGAATTGGCTCCCATCCCGGCTATTTGTGCGAAATCTTTGGCGATCACATCCACATCGAAACCCGGCCAGAAAGCGCGCCAAGGCGTCTTGGCCGGGTAATAGTTCACCCCCCGGATCTCTCCCGACCATCCCGACCCCTCGGTTTCCATCGGCTCCGCCGCGCGGCGCTCGTAGGAAAAGAGCCGCCAGCCGTTCGATTCATTCATCAGCGTCGCAATGCCACGATCGGTGGTGACAGAAAAATGCGCGAGCCCGTCGTCCGAGAGCGCATAGCGCGCCACCTCCATCTCCACCTCCGCCTGAAACACCGAGCCGTCGCGGTGGAAAAACAGCGGCCAGGCGCGCTGGCTCAGCACCACCATACGCGTGTTATGCTCTTGCGCCTGAGCAGCGGCAATCTCCGCCCGCCCCTGCGCCACGCCCGTAAGACGCACGGACAAAAGCGCAGTCTCCCCCCTTGCCTGCGACAGCGCTACGGCCTGCCATGCCTCGGCCAGCGCCTGCCCAACCCGTTTCTCGTCCCCCGACGTCACGGGACGGTCAAGTGGCACCCGGGCCTCTTCCCAGACCACCAGATCGGCTTTCTCGGGCTGCGGGGTCAGAGCATCCGCAATGTAGAGATATTCCGTCTGTCGGGTTTGCAGGCGCTCATATCCTGCCCCTGCGGCCATCACCGCCAGCGCGAGCGTCACAAGCCCCACAAGGATCAGCGCAATCGGTCGTTTCATTGCACCGTCTCCTGCCGTGAGTCGCGCGGAGCCGGGCCGGGGTGGGCCACCTGCACGCTATCGCCAAAGGCCGTATGCACCCGAATCTCGTAGCCCCCCTGCCCTTCCGTCGCATTCCCCGCGAGCGGCACGTCGGTCCAGACATAGCCATCCTGCGCCCAACCGGACACATGCGCCACCGCGCCATCCAGCGCACGCACGGTCGCGGCGACCTCTGCCCCCTCATACAAAAGATGCCCCGCATCGGTCGTCAGAGGTCCCACACGCAACCGCAGCTCCGGCAGGTCCTCCCGCACCCAAAGACGCAGCTCAGGTGCTTGGGACAACCGCACACGGGCGATCTCGACCTCCGTGACCTTGGAAACCGTCGTGGCCAGCGTCGCCGATACCCCCGCGCGCTCTGGCATATCGCGTGTGAGCAGGTCCCCCCGCCCCACCGCACCGATGCTTCGGGCCGTGAACTGGGAGTAGTTCCCCACACCATGATCCATCATAACGGTGAGCGCCGTGCCATCCTCCACCGGGTTTCCGTAGCGATCCACCAGCGGCGCGGTGGTGAGCCCCATCACCTGCTCCGGTGCGCCTGTATCCTCGGGGATGACCATCAGAGGAACGGACGCCAGATCGGCAGTGACACCGTAGAGTGCGCGGGGAGATTGACAGCTGTCAACTTCCGCCCCGGCTGCAAAGGTTCCTGCCTCTGTCGCTGGCGCAAAGATCAGATCGCCGATCCCGTTTCGCGTCGGAGCACTCTCCTGTCGCTCCTCGCCCAATCGAAATGTGACCGGCAAACCATCCGCAACGAGATTGCCATGACGGTCGAGCACGATGGTCACGGCGTGCCCCTCATCCCGCCCCGCGACGAGACTTTTGGGCCCGATGAAGACGGCGCAGCTATCCGCACCATCGGAATACCTCATAACACTTTGAAATTTTTGATTTTTTTCCATGCCCTGCACACCCGACCACTCGGCGCGCTCCTCTGCAATCCAGGCAAGAGGCACCAAACCGAATGCATCGGACAGATAGCCCTCCCCCTGATCCGCCCAGATCGGCGCAGCCAGGCAAAGGTTCATCATCAGGATCAAGGCGTCAAATCGCATCTTCTCCTCCCTAAAACAGCGGCTCATGCACCATGCTCGATACATGAAGGCGTAGCACCGAATAGCCCGGCACACCCACTAGCGGAATGGTTCCGACCCTGGCATCCGGCAGACCCGTGTCGCTTTGTTGACTGCTGCCATTGACCACAAGCTCATCGGCGGGCACCTCGGCCACCATGGTGATCTCCTTGCGCGCAGGCAGATCGAGGGTGAAACGCTGCCCTTGCCCCGGCAGAATGTTCTGATCGACAAAACCCGCCTCGGTCCAGATCGGCTTGCCAGCGTCGTCATAGAGCAGCGCAACGATGCGCGTGACCGTGGCAATCTCCGTTCCAGTGTTGACCGCCTGCCCCGTGAGGGTGATCCGCCCGTCCGTTTCGTCGATTGTCAGCCCGTTGAGCCCGACCGCACGATACAGTCCCGATCCCGCGACCAATGCACGCGCCTCGATTGCAGCACTGTCGGGTGCTGTGGTCAGCTCGGGCGGGATAAACCGCGTCGGATCGAACTCCCCCACGACATCTTCGAGCGAGAGAACCCCCTCGAACTCCACACGAAACCCGGCGGTTTCGGCAGGCAATAGCCGCTGACCATCCGCAACACCTGCGCTCATACGCGACAGGGCCGGTCCCAGCCCCTCTGCCCGCAGATCACCGATGATCGTCACCTTGGCCGGGTCCGCATCGCCATTGGTCAGCGCACCGACGAGGCTATACCGCCCGTCCTTTTGTACCAGCCGCGTGTCCTGAAGAAAAATCCGGGGCCGGTCGAGCCGGTCACGATGCAAATCCGCCTCAATCCGAGCCTGACGCCGCCCGACAACATTCCAGGCGATGTCCGGGCGCCGCTGAAACCGCTCCGGCGTCTGGGTCGGACGCAGGACGGGCGGCACGAGATACCACATACCATCCCGTTTAACTGTGCGGATTTCACGGACATCTTGCCGAATGTTGACAGCTGTCAACCACGTCAAATCAACTTGCCACGTCCGGCTCACCTCGGTACCGCCCAGATCACGCAATGTTATGTCCTGCAATTTGCTATAAGAGGCGATGAGGCCACCCTGCCAACGCCAGTTAAACATCACGCTGTCGAATACGGGCCGGGTCAACGGATCGAAACGCTCGTAAGCGTCCTCAAAGCGACGCATGTCGAGATCGGAGAAATAGGCCTCGATCTGTTCTTCCGCGCTCAGTGGCTTTTGCGCGATCTGCCAAACCGAAAATCCACCCCATGTCATCGTACCGACCAGAAGCAAAGCCCCAAGGCCGAGCGCCCAACGCAGTAGACGCGGGGAACCGATCTCGCCCACTGTCATCACTGCGGGTCGCGAAAACCCGCAATGGATACCAAAGCCATAACGCACTGTTGTGTAAAGTAGCACCGTCATCGCGCCTAAAAGCACCAGCGGAGGCAACGCGCCCCATATTACCATCTGCCATACCGGAATATCCCGACGCGGCACGATGAAGGGCAGGGGGGTCACATCGGGTTTTTCCCAGACCGCAATGCCGTTGGGCAGCTTTTGCAACCGGTCCCAGCCGGTAAAAAACAGCAAAGGGTCGTAAAACGCATCGTTCGAGAAGATATATTTGAGGTGGTAGGCATCGGCATTCACCAAAAACTGTTTGAGGGAACCAAGCCCAGGAACACCGCTGAATTTCGCGTTTTCGAGGCGTTCGACCGAAAAGCGGGTCAAATCCGGCAGCCGACGGGCCGAATGGTAATTGCCGTCGATGGACTGCGCCTCCGTCAGCGCGGAGACATAAGCGAACTGATCCCCGAACCCAAGCGTGAGGTAGCGCCAGCGGTCATGTTCGTCCTCTTCGAGGAACTGCACGATAGGTGCAGGGTCGACAAATCGCGGCTGCATCGGTTGCATGGATGGGAGGATTGCGGCGAAGACGCTCAGCCCCACCATGGAAAACAGGTATCCACCCACCAAAGCGCGGTGCCCGCCACGTCCGAAAGCGGCACGCAATGCCTCACCTGATCGACCGAACATCAGACCTTCGTAGAGGCGTCCGAGAAAGGGCAGGATGAGGATCGTCGCCCAAAAGGTGAAACGGTCGAGTGTCAGAATGTCGAACGCGCCGCCGAGCATCGCACGGGGCAGGGGGGTCGTGCCACCGGTGCCGAGGATAAAGGCCACAATGACGGCCACCCCTAACGGGAAAAGCCGCGTGCGCAAGCTGGTATAAATCACATAGGGCAGAGCCAAAAGCGCCGTTCCCCAGGGCAGGAGGAAGAAGATGAATCCAAGATGCGGTTTTTCGATGAAGCTTTCCCGGCTGCCATGCGGAATCGACACCTGTGTGATCGGGTCGCTGACGGACCAGATCCAATAGGGCAGGACAGTGATCACAATCGAACCGACCATGAATGCCGCAAGGAAAATACCGCGCACAAATGCCCAGCTTAGACACTTAATTCGCTGGATTCGGGTCTTTTCCGCGTTTAGCTCAGCGACGATCTTTAGTGACAGCGGCGCGAGCGGGAGAATGAACAAAACACTGCCGAAAAGCGTCGTCACATGATGCGCTGCGGTGGTCGCACAAGCAAAGAGCACGGCGGTCAGAAAATCCCGCCACCGCCCGCCGACGATCCAGCGATAGACCGAAGGCAACCCATTGAGAAAGATACCGAGCGAGACAATGGTGGGCAGTTGCCCGAATATATGGACCGTTTCCGAGATCGAGGAGGAAAGCACAAGGAATATCGCGGCATAACCTGCGGCACGCGGTTCGACCCAGATCAGGGAAAAGCGGTAAACCCCGAGGGTCAAAAGCACCAGACCGGCCATCATCGTCACGACGAAACCCGCCCGAAGAGGCATCACATATTGCAGCGCTCCGATCGCCATATGCGTGCCCGGCGGGTAGGAGGTCGTGGCAAAGCCCGTGTACCAGCGCGGCTCCCAAGGGTCGAACCAACTGCGATGATAGCTGTCACCGAAGAACATATGGATGTAGGCGTCGTAAGTGTTGCCGTGGGTAAAGGGCAAAAGACCGCCGTGAAAGAGACAAATCCCCGCCAAAGCGAGCATCAACAGGCGCAATCCCTCGCTGTCCGGCGCCTTTCGGGCCGGTTCGCTCAAATGAACACGGGAGGTCACCGAACGGGTGACAACCTCTGATGAGCGGGCGACATCCGTCAACGGAGGGGTCCTTTCGGAACAGGGATAGGGTTCTGCGCCTCGACAGTATCGACGCAAAGCCCCCGGCATTCATCCCCGCCAAGGCATAGCCTGCACGCTCTTTGGCGCTGACCGCTATGCGAAAGGATAGGCGTGGCTCAGGTCGCACGGGTATTCTCCGCTCGCAACAGGGCCATGACCATCGGGCCGACACTAAATTCTGCCTGCGCCGCTTTTCCTGAAAGTGCCCTCAGATAGCCTCCTGGTTTGCCGATCTGTTCGGCGCGTTGCAGGATACAGGCCACAGTGATCGCGGCCGGGATCTCTCCCATAATCCGACAGGCCTCATCCCATCCGTCTTCACTGATCCCCAGCATTCCACGTGCAAAAGCGGCAGTTTGGACAAGCTGGTGCCAGTCCGAAATACCATCACGGGCATAATCGCGAATATCCGGAGCGGCTCTCAAAACCAATCCCAATGGCATACGGGTATCTTCAAGACCGGATGGGGTAGGGGAGGGCACATTCCCGTCCGCCTCTTCCAGTTTCTTGGAAGGTTCAGATTCTTTTTTAAATCGGGTTGAATATTGTATGTGACGCTCAGAATTAATGTCTTTGCCGTTCATTTCTTTTGTTTTCTTCTGAGAAAAGAGGTTATTAGCCGCATCCAACAAGGCGCCTGCCTGCCCTTCGATCTCACGAAGTTCCTCATGATCCAGCTTGCGGCGCAGCGCGCGCGCCAACAGCCGTGCCCGATCATCCAGCGCATCGAAATTACCTTCGAGCGTTTCCTGGGCATAGTCGATCAGCTTGCGCGCATCGCGCAGAAACAGGACAGCACGTTCTCGCGTACGTCTCAGGGCCTCTGCCGCCTCTTCAGCGGCCTGTGCGGCAGCGAAAATCTCATCCGCACGCAGTACAAGGGGGCGCAGATCGAAGCCAAAGGCAATCTTGAGCTGCCCTGTGCGATCACGGGCGGCATAGCGCTTGCCGTTGGGGCTGTCGTGCCGCAGGATCAGCCCTGCCATCACCAGAGCTCGCAAATGCCGGCGCAGGGTGCTTTCCGCCATGCCATGCGCACGGGCCGACAGCGCCGCATTGGACGGAAAAACAATGAGATCTTCGCCGGAGAGTTCGCGATCCTGATGAAAACTCACCAGCGCGGAAAGGACCGCCAGATCGCGATCGCTGACCCGAAAGGCCGCGCGGGCAGTCGTCAACGCGGAGAGAACCGCGTATTTGTCCACGGCTTCGCCTTCGGTGGACATTTCTGCCATCTGGCGATGCGCCAAAAGGCCAGCATCCACTGCTCGCCGCCCAAAAGGCGTCGTTGAAATATGTCTCATATGTTGTGTTCAGACAAAACGATTCCATTCGCCCACAAGACGGTGTTGACATCTGTCAACAGAGAGCGCATTTTCGGAAGTGCTAGTTCGAAGGGCCTCTCGGGATTTTATCTTGGGGGGTCTTTTCGTTTCTTAGGTCTGCCTCCTTGTTGTTGACTGCTCTCTCTGTCATTCCCCGCGCTTTTCAAGGAAAAGGCGGTGAATCTCCTCAATATTATCGACCAGCCAGCCGGAAAATTCCGGGTCGGTCAGTTTGATTTGTGCACCCTTGGCCGAGGATTTCGCCTCACCAAGAGCCTTGCCGTGCGCACCTTTCAATGGGGCAGGGGCATTTTGCGCCGGTTTCGGGTCTTTTTTCGGGGCCAGGGCTGCGAAGACCGCCGAAAAGCGATCATCAGACGTCTCCCCGGATACCAGTGCACAAACTTCGTCCGTGCCGCGTCCTTTGGCGCGTTCCGCCAGAGCAAGCCAGCGGTCGCGCCCCACGGAGGGCGCGGCGCCAATGGCGGGAATAAGACCCGAAGGCAGCGCTTCGACTATGGAAAGCATCCGTGAGATCACGGTCTTGTCGATGTGCAACGCGTCGCAGATCACTTTGCGCTCGAACCCCTGTTCGACCATCTGCGCGGCGAAATTGGCCTTTTCGATAAAGGACAGATCCTTGCGCGCGGCGTTTTCCTGACCCTGTGTGACGATCAGATCGCGGGTGTTGAGATCGCGCACCATGGCGCGCACTGGGCGGCCGAGCGATTTGAGGGCGGCGACCCGACGCCGGCCATAAACGATCTCATAGCGACCTTCGACATTGGGCGAGTGCCGCAAAAGCACAGGCACCTGTTGACCGTATTCTTCAATGGAAGCCGCCAGTTGCGCAATTCCGTCATCCTCGTCGAGTCGGTCCTTCAACCCCGCGTCGTCGATCAGATCGGCAGGCACCTCAATGAGAGCACGGTCGCGCAACTCGGCAATCGACTGGCTCACTGCGCCGATGGCCCCCTTCGCGGGGCGGGGCGGCACGGCAGCGCGCGGCGTATCCGCAGGGGCGGCGTCCATCAAAGCTTTGAGCAAATCCTTACGTGCCATCGTTTCGACCCCATGCTTGCTGAATCAGCTCTTCGATCTCCTGATTGACCGCGTTCAGGCTCTCGATCGCGCGCTCATAGGTGGCGCGGGTGAACTGGCCTTTTTCGACCTCGTAGAGTGTCTGTTTGGTGATACCGGCGTCCGAGATTGCGGTGGATTTGAGCACAGGATGGTTCAGAACATAGTCCCCGAACATCGAGCGCATGAAACTCACCATTTGGTTCTGCGGCCCGTCGCCCGGCTCGTAGCGGGTCACGACGTAACGCAGCCAATCGTAATTCATATCGCCGCCCGCCTCGGCCACGACGCCCAGAAGGTTCGATGTCATCAGCAAAAACTGACACATCGACATGACATCGAGCATCTGCGGATGCACGGTCACGAGAACGGCGGTGGCGGCAGAGAGGGCGGACATGGTCAGAAACCCGAGCTGTGGCGGACAATCCATCACGACCACGTCGTAATCGGATTCGATCTCCGCCAATTTTTCGCCCACACGGGTAAAGAACATCTGGCCCGAGCGTGCGGCAAGCACACGGGGCGTATCATGTTCAAATTCCATCAGGTCGAGATTGCCCGGAATGATGTCGAGATTGGTGAAATAGGTTTTCTGGATGATATCACGGATCGGCACTGGGTCCTCGTACCGGATCGCATCATAAAGCGTACCTCCGTCCAGCAGATCGAATTCCGGCTGAAACCCGTGCAGCGCGGAAAAGGAGGCCTGCGGGTCGAGGTCGATGGCGAGGACGCGGTAGCCGTCGAGCGCGAGTTTCTGGGCCAGATGGGCGGATGTCGTGGTCTTGCCCGAACCGCCCTTGAAGTTGATCACGGTGATGACCTGAAGATGATCGCCCTCACGCCGCCCCGGCAGGTAGGTGCCCGGCGTTTTCGCACCTTTCTCCAGCATCTCGCGCAGCGCCTGCACGTCCTGGGGCGAGTAATAGCGGCGTCCACCCGCACGGATTTCCGGCTCAGGCCCGCGCCCCTCAAGATGCAGTTTGCGCAGGTAGGCGTCTTTCACACCCAACAAATCAGCCACCTCTCCGGAGGTAAACTTGCGCAGCTCCTTGCGCGCATTGGGCGGGAACAGTTGCTCACGATGCGCCTGAAGACGCTCCGACAACCGGGCGGCATGATCTCCCACCAAAAGGTCGATACGGTCTTTTGCCATACTCTTGCCTCTACAGCCGCAAAATCGCAGCTTTTGTCCCTCGTTTGCACCCGCTAAAGATTGCATGACAGCCCCATGAGACAGCTCAGGGTCTGCCCGGCCTTTTGCCGGATTGAACCGATTGCGTGGCGTATGTTACGCTTTTTTGCGTCCATACCTGCTCTTAGCGTAAATAAATGACTGGAATCACCCGAGTCTGGCAAGCAGTTTTTTGCAAGATATGGTGTTTTGGGCCGGATTAGACACTTATTGGAGGTTCAAAAACAGCCATGCCCCCGAAACCGGAGGCATGAAAAAGGTCAATTCGACCGACTCACATCGTCTTGAAGCAGAGGGCCATAAGGCACAAACCCGCACCATATGTGTGGGGCAGGACTTAGAAAACGAAGTTGTCCTCGTCCATTAGATCACTCCATTTCGTATCATCGTCGACATCAACCAACATGCGCTCATTGGTATCCGGTATCTGGAGCATGAACATGACGTTTTCGTCCATTTCGACTTTCCAAGCTTTGAGATCGGCGAGGCTTTCCACCCCCTCGTGATCGGCAAAGGACAAGCGATCCTCGCCGCATTGAAAATCCTCGATCCGGTCCAGTTTTTCCATCCGTTCCACCGGGGTACCGATCAGGTCGTCCCAGGATGCCAGATCGCCAACCGCAAAAGCGAAGATATCGGCACCTTCACCACCGTCAAAAATATCCACACCGATACCACCAGACAGAATATCGTCGCCATCGCCACCGGACAGCGTATCGTCCCCCCAGCCACCCAGAAGAACGTCATCTCCAGCGTCACCTTCAAGATGATCGTGACCGCGGTTGCCAGAGAGAACGTCATGCCCCTCACCGCCATGCAAAATGTCGTTCCCCCTGTACCCGGAGATGCGGTCATTACCGTGATCTCCCCAGATCTCATCGTGTCCACCCCCTCCGACAAGCCGGTCATCGCCCGCCCCTCCGTGAATCATGTCCTTACCCGAACCGCCATTGACGAAATCGTTTTCGCTTCCGCCCCAGATCCGGTCGTCTCCGGCTCCGCCATAAATCCGGTCATTGTCCTGACCGCCAGCGATCAGGTCATTCCCGCTTCCGCCGGAAATCCGGTCGTCGCCTTTACCGCCTTCGATGACATCATTCCCGGCACCCCCTCTCAGGATGCCATCCGCCGTAACGATCTGCTTACCAGCGGCATCGAAGCGGTCGAGATTATCGTCATAGATCCAGTCATCCCCATCGGTGCCTGCGGCCAGACCGGAGTTGGCGGCGTAGAGTGCGTTCAGTTCCGCGACTTCGTCCGCAAACAATTCAAAGGGCACATGATTGACGTGATCGACGAATTCCACGCGCTCAAGGCTGTCGATATCTTCGGGGAAGGCGGAAAAATGGCGTTCCTCGCCACCGTCGCGCGCGCCTTCCAGCGCATAGAGGATATTGTCGCCGATCTTGAGCCAGAATTGCTCCTGATACATTACGAGTTCGACTCCCTGCGGCAGATTATAGAGGTCGATCTCATTGCCCTCGATCCAGATACTGTCCTGAGATGCGTCGAAATCGTCGATCCGTCCAAGGATCGGGGCATTGGCGTCCTGAGTGTTCACGAACTCGAAGCGATCCGCTCCCTTGCCTCCGTAGACATGGTGGCCCTGCACGCCGGTTTCGTTGGTCACATCCATGATAATGCGGTCATCGCCCAAGGCTCCCGACATATGAATCTGGCCTTCGCCGGGGACGGATCCGATCAGCGTATCATTGCCACGATGTCCCCACAGACCGTTTTCACCGCTGGCATGGAGCGCGCTCAGGAAGTCGTTTCCACCATAGCCGTCAATCCAGACCGGCCCCATTCCATCGCCGCGAATGACATCGTTCGCACGGCTGCCCTTGAAATGGGTCATGTCGCTCATATTCATTTTCATTCGCGCATCTCCGGCCTTTCAAGATCTCTCCGTTCGCCAAAGCAGGGTCTTTGACGGGAAGCGACTTGCGACTTCGGTTGGTGTCCGGGCAGAACGGCTCTGTAGGCCATGATGAGAAAAACCACACCGCGACAGGCTGAGTGGTAGTTCGCATTCGGCCATCCGTGTTCCGCTGCCCGGATGATCTGAAACCATTATGAGAAAGTCGTCTGTGACGGTCGCGGCTGCCGAGGGCTAATGCATCTATCCTTCGGGATATGCTGTGAAACCAAAGAGCCGAACTGGCACAAAAGGCATCGCCAGAACGCAAAAGAAAACGCGCCGAAAGCGGCGCGTTTGCTGGGTCAGGCCCACGGAGAAGAGAGAGATCAGAAGGGCAGGACCTCAGCCAAAACGACCTTCTCCGGCGCGCCGGAGAAGATGTCACTCATGGCACGCTCATACCTGTTCCACGAGATCACTGCACGGTTCCCCGCCACCCCGTGATAATAGGAACGCCCCGAAGGCGTCGGCAGACCGGCCCAGATCCTGGCAAGGTTGGTCATGAACACCCGTTGGCTCAGGCTGCCACGCAGAAAATCGGAATAACCCGCCTCTTCGAGCAGCAGATCGGCGAGGAAATCCTGCGTCGTTTTCGAATAGCGCGTGCTCCTCGGCAGGCCGCTCCTGCGCACCAGACGTTTGAGGGTTTGGGGAATGAGTTGATAACGCCCGATGGCGTGGTTCTGGTTCGGCGTGGCGGCGATCCAGTCGTAAATCTCCCCGATGGTCATCTGGCTGGCGGGTTTCGACGGCTTCTGCCAGGCGCTGTGCACCACCGCATCATACCCCGCCTGCGCCGCCTCGACACTGGCGATCAGGGATTTGAGATTGTCCGTGGCGCTGTCTTCGAAACTGGGAGCAAAGGCCCGGATAAGCTGCACCTGATCGAGCTCCGTTACCTCCGAATGTGCCACACGATAGGAATGATCCGTTCCCGGTTGATACGACGCCTCCGGCATGGGGCTGAGTGTGTCATAGGCAAAGGTCATGACAGGTTCGGCAGAGAGGGCAGAGCCCATCAGGCCACAGCAAAGCGTGGCCGCGAAAGCGGTTTTGTAAAGCGACATCCTTGGTCTCCATAGCGACAATGAGAACTGTGCTCATTGTGACCGATTCCACGTTTTGACAGGGGCGTGCGTCGGGGCAGGGGGCAGGTCCGAAAGCATAGGAGGCTGCGCCCGTTCGTATGAAAATCTCTGCGAAATGTTCATGAAAACGGCCGCCCCCCGGATGCGCAGAGGGGGGCGGCCTTTTCCCGGCAATCGTGTCGCTCAATTGCCGAGAAATCCATCCAGACGATCCCAGAGGGAATTGTCCAGAAGCATGTTGAAACGGAGATAGACCCCTTCCTGGTAAAGATCGGACTGGTTGGCGACCCGACCCCGCGTGTGGTTGTAGCCAAATGCGATCTGCATGCCTTTGGTGAGCACATAGCCGATCTCGGCACCAAACCCGGAGGCCGTGTTGCCCGCATCGTCCCACAGATGGCTGGCGTTGAGCCCAATCTGGAACCGGTCATCGCCGAATTCCCAGTTCAGCCCCGCCTGCGCCAGTTGAG
Organism: Celeribacter persicus; assembly: GCF_003050785.1. Classification (GTDB taxonomy): domain Bacteria; phylum Pseudomonadota; class Alphaproteobacteria; order Rhodobacterales; family Rhodobacteraceae; genus Celeribacter; species Celeribacter persicus. The sequence goes on along the minus strand of NZ_QAOH01000015.1, from coordinate 74,790 downwards.
TGAGCGCCTTGGACGCCGCGACATCGTCGAGCGCGTAGCTCTGATACTGGCCGGCATATTTGCCGTTAAGACGCAAATCGGCGCTGGCCTCATAGGTGGCATCCACAGACCACATATGGGTTTCCGTGCGCCCGTGCTTCTCTTCGAGCCGATGCTCGTACCAAGCCAAAACCTCAAGGCGCGGATCCGTGAGCGGACGATAGGCCAGCCCCAGCCGTGTGCGCATGCGGGTGTGATCCTCGTCGCCCCGTTGATCGAGCGCGATGCGCGACCGGCCGAGGAAAGTGAGGTCTTCGCTGACTTTCCCGGCCATGCCGAGGCTGGCGTAATAGGTCTGGCCGGTAGGCTCGAACGTGGCCTCAAGATCGGCATCCCCCACCCAGCTTTCATCCGGTGCCTGCCATTTCGCACCGAGCGCGACAGAGGTCAGTTTCGCCTTGGAGGTTTCAAGATCGCGCGAATGTTCGATGTCGAAGGTGAAAGTGGTGAACTCGTCCCGGTTCCACACGGCATTGAGGCCTTGGGTGTAGGTGGTCGCCTCGGTCCCCGCACCACGGCTCAGATCGAAAGTACCGGTCAGCCAGTCGTTCAGTCGGTAATCGAAGCCAAGCGCAAACCGTGTCAGCGCAGCGCCTTTGTCAAAGGTCATCTCGGTCTCGCTATAGACCCGCCAGCCCTTTTCCGGCTCGGAGGCCAGCGCCAGCGTCAACTCCGGCGCGCCCGTCCCCGTCAACGGATAGCGCAGCCGCGCATCCACCGTGGTGCGTTCGCGGTCCTGCGGCACCCAATGTGCACCAAGAAGCAAGGCGGTTTCTGTCTCGCTTTTACCGACGCTGTCACGGCGCTCGATCTCCGCCCCGATCTCGATCCCGAAATGCGGTTTGATCTGGTGGGCGTAAAGCGCGTTGAGACGCATGAGCGTGCTGTCTGCGATGCGATCACGATCATATTCGCCAGTGACCGTCAGGTCGGACCGGCTGTCGAGTGTCTTGCTGTAGGCAAAGCGCAGCTGGGTCTTGCCCGCGCCGGTCAGGGCAGAAGGCGCATAGAAGCCGTTGTCGGTGTAAATTGCTTCGGCACTGAACCGGCTGTCTTCGGTCACCCGCGCATAGGACAGGCGTGCGGCGAGGCCCGATCTACCCTCGGCATCCTCGGACCGGGCCATCTCCGCCTCCCATTCGCCGCCGTTCGCAGCCTCATGAGTGACATAGGCAGAGGCCAGACGGGTCCGCGCCTCCGTACCACGGGCGGCATCGGCATGGACCAGACGTGCGCCCACCATTGTGCGCTCGGACAGGGCGTGATTCACCTCGCCGCCATAAATCCAGTAGCGGTCCGCGTCGTCCGTTTCGACCTCGAAGGTCACGCGTACGGAGATCGGATTGCCCTCGGCGTCGAACTGATGCAGCGGCGTGTCGAAGGTGATCGTATCGGCGAAGAAATCCAGCAGATAGTCGGTGCCCCGACGCAGTATCTCGGAGGACAGGATGTCCCCGCCATCTTCGTCGCGCACAAGGATCTCGACACGTTCGGAGCCCTCGACATAGCCCTCAAGATCAATCGGGTAGGGACCAGACACACCGCGCCCCGCGATCTCCACGATCTTTTGCGTGGCAGAGGTGCGTGCGGCAAAGACGGTGACAGAGGTGCGCTCATTGCTCCAATGCGCCTTGGCACCGGTGACGACCCGGCCCATCTTGCCGAGTTTGAACGCCTCCGCCTCCGGCGAAATGTCGAGATCGCCGTAGAGCACGTAGGAGCGGCCCTTTTCCACCTTCACATAGAGGTTGGAAGACGACTGTGCGTCATAGCCGCGTTCGGAATTGTCACCGTAGACCGGGTAATATTCATCGCCCCGGATGTCGCGGAACAGGCGCGCCTCAGTGTCGCGGTCGGAATTGTAGCGCAGGGTGAGCAAGGTATCGCCACGGATCACGCCCTTGAGATAGAGCGAGCCGCGCAGGCCCGTGGTCGTGTCCTCGAAACCGGAGAACTGGCTGGCGGGCAGAAGCGTGCCTGAGCCGGAGCCACCCAGAGACACCGCGCCCTCGATCACACCGATGAGAATGCGTTCATCGAGATTGGGGGTGAAGGCGACGGTGACGCTGTCGCTATCGAAACCCGCACGCACGGTGAGCGTATCGGGGCCGGAGACCTGCGGCGGGATCACGTCGAAGGTCGCCTCTCCATTGTCGATGAAAGCCTGAATACCGGGGGTTTCGGGACGAATGTCCTCGACATCCCAGATCGCACGGCGCGCCTCAAGCGTCACCACGGCAGAGGCCGGCACCAGACGCCCGCCCGCGTCCAGCAGACGCAGCACAACCGGGAAAGGCGTGGTCGGATCGGCGCTGGTGGTCTCCGGTGCGATAATCTCGATCCGGGCCGGATCGCCGGGGGCGATCAGGGTTATCTCGACACGTTCGCGCTCGATCCCGAAAGGATCGCGGCCCACGAGCGTGAGCGTGTTGACACCGCCGCGCAGCGAGACGGCGACATATTCCAGCGCCTGAAGATCGCGGGATTCGAGCGTGCCGCGCTCCCCGATCCGGTCCGCACCGATCTCGCGCCCGTTGACCGATAGGGTGAGGGTGAGGGCCATGTTGGCTTTCACACGCAGGGTCACATTGCGCCGATCCATCACCTGACCGTCTTCAAGACCGATAAACCCGGTCTCGTTGTCGAGTCCTTTCATCAGCTCGGCCAAGGGCAGGGCAGCCTGTACACGTTGCGCCTTTTGGGTCAGATCGGTCTCTTTTTCGGCTTCGGCTTGACGCGCGAGTTTTTCGGGCGACAGTTGGGTCGTCGTGGCAATCCCTGCTTCGGTCCGTGCCGAGCGCGTCGCCGGACGGTTGCCGACAAGCGGCAGGTCGGCGGCAGTCAGTGCCTCGGTTTTTGCATTCTCATCGAACCAGGCACGGCGGGCCTCGATTTCGGCCAAGGCCTCGGGGGTGCAGGTCTCCACCGCGAAATGCTCAGCGCGCAACTCGCCTTTGCGCAGAGGGATCAGGCGCGAACCACCCCTGCCCAGGTCGTTGGTCCGCGTGATCGCGACAGAGGTGCCAAGGGGCAGGGTTTCGGGCTGTACAAGGAACGCATGCGTCACCGGAGACAGACCGTAGAGCGAATATTTGCCTTCGCGGTCGGTGACCACGGTCAGGCCCTGATCGGTGACAATGCGCACGCCGGGAATACCCGGCTCGTCCGCGCCTTCACGCAGACCGTCTCCATCGCAGTCCATGAACACGGAGCCGATCACCGTGCCTTCGCGGGCAAAGACGCCCCCGGAATTGTCGACGCGCACCACGGCACGCGCCACAGGCGAGGTGCGCGGCGTGCCGGTGCCGACCTGAAAGCCAGAAAACAACGCAGTGTTGACCTTGTCACCTTCGCCAGCAGCGGCAGTGACCTGCATCGTGTAGCTCAATTCATAGCCGGTGAGCGGGGCGAGGGTGCCGAGATCGAAACTCAGATCGCCCGCCGCATCGCGCACAGGATCGGTCAGAGATGCGCCATCGAACCGCACGGAGCCGGGGACCAGAACCATCCCGTACGCCGGGCTGTCGATCAGCACTGTGTGCATGATCGCCTGATACATGTTGTTGTTGACATCGAGCGTATAGGTCACGAATTCCCCGATCCCTACCTCATCTCGATCCGCGGATTTTTCGAGCGACAAAGGCGCGCCGTAATAGGGGTCGACGGGAATGTCGGAGACCATCGGATAACCGCCTCCATGAGTAAATCCCTCGCCATAGCCCGCCTCGGTCACGATCCGGCCATAGCCCGGAAAATCGGCCCGCTCGGAGGGGTAGACCCAATCGTCCGCGCCCACCAGCCGATAGGCCAGCGTGTTCGCCGCTTCGGGATCGAAGGCGAAAAAGCCTTGGGCATCGGTGACAGAAGAGCCCATCATCGCGCCCGTATCCGCGTCGATCAGCGTGACCATGGCTCCCGCGACCGGTGCGTTGGTGACGGAGTTGAACAGGAAATTGCCGGGGTTCACCCAAAGCTCGTCTTCGAGCCGGCCGGTGCCGCAATCCGCATAAGCTTCAATCCGGTCACCATCCGTCGTGGCCATGACCCCGTCTTGCGACCGGGGCAGATCCATTTCGACCAGCGGAATGTCCGTGGTCGTGAAGACGCCGGTGTTCGCGCCGGTTTCACGCGCGGCGACGGTTTCCACATCACCGGTACGCAGCGAACGCAGCGTGATCTGTACCACGTCGATTCCGGCACTGGCGTTACAGCCCCCGGCCAAAAGCATCAACGCGGTGTCGGTGCCGATCTCGCCATAGGTCATGTCGTCCCCGGTATCGGGATCGAAGAACCCAAGGCTCGCTTCGGCATCCCGTGCATAAACGGTGGTGTTGGAGGCCACGTCGAGCGTGTCGGAAAGGCCAACGACAGCAGTGTTCTCAATCGAGATCGCACCGAGGTCCACGGCGGAGATGACGGAAAAGGACGGGTCGCTGGCGTAGCCTGCGGGGTAGGGGCCATCATGGAAAAAGGCCACCGCGTCGATGAGGCTCAGATCGGCGGGCAGGGCAGTCACATAGTCATGCAGGGCCGCATCGCGCAGGTGATAAAGCGCCACCATGCCCCCCGCACTGACAGGGGCTGCAAATTGCGTGTTGAGCGGGATGGTGTCACGCAGAAGCACGCCGGAGACGTCCGTCCCGTCAATGCGCACCGCTTCACCGTCACGCGTATCATAAGGCGCGAGATCAGCCTCCGAGTTGTTGCGCAGGTGCAGCGTATAGGTCAGGCGGTCGGTCTCCTGGCCCGGTGCAACGGCTTGGGTCTTTTCAAGCTCAAGCGTCGCGGACATCAGATGCGTGATGCCCCGAGCTTCGCCGCTGACCGGCACGTCCGGCACTTCGGGGCTGATGGCAGAGACCGAGAGCAGGGACGTGAGGGTCATCCCGGTTTGCGCTTCGGAAGCGACCTGGAATTCGTAGATGAGTTGCGCAGCCCCACCGGGAGCGAGCACGAGCACCGTGTTCATCGGCAAATCCGCACTGTCGATCACCCCATTGGCGTTCACATCGTGGTAAAGTCGGCCTTCGCGGGTCATCTCGGCGGTCTCGACATCGGCAATGGAGAGCGTGGTCTCAAGCGCGACATTGCCTGTGTTTTCCACGTCGAAATAATACTGACCGATGGCGCCCCGCGACAAAACAAGCTCGGAATAGCCGGAAATCTCAAGCGCCGGAACGGCGGCGACAAGAGCCTCGACGGGATTGGAAATAACCGTTTCCTCCAGACCGAGCGCCGGGTTGAAAAAGGTGGCTTCCGCGACATTGCGGATCATCGTGCCCGCAGAAAGGGAACCCGCATCGGCGGGAAAGGAAAACGAGAGAGCGCATGCGACAACAGCGGCAATCCGGGGGGCGCATACATTCAACGTCTGAGAAAAACCGCGCATCTGGTCTGTCCGTCGAATGAGAGAGAGGGAGAATGCGCCCCCACCAAGGTGAGCGAGAGAGAATGGTGGGGGCGCATGGGAGGTTACTGATCCACCTGAACGGTGAACTCGATGGAGGCGATGGAGCCCGGAAGCACGGTGCCGTGCGAGGAGCTGACGCCTGTCGGGCTGATCGTTGCCGTTGCCGTACCGGGGACGAGCGTCTCGCCACATGCACCGCCACAGTTCGTGACAAAGGTGTAGGCCGGCGCCGCATCGTTGATCAGCACGTTATCCGCAGGGGACGAGCCGGTATTCTCGGCTTCGACGAGGTAGCGGATACACTGACCCGGTTCGACATCGAGACGTGTCTTGGTAAAGGTCCCCACCGTGCCGTCGCAATTCGCGTCGATGTACTGATATTTAGTCAGCGTGACGTCACCGGAGATGATCTGGATCGTGTCGGAGGTGGCGTTGTCGGCCGTGTCCGCATCCGTCTGGGTACCGTTGAGCGTCGCATCGAGCGTGATCGTGCCAATCTCCGACACACCGACCGTTGCTGTCGAAGGCGTCTGAACACGATAGATCAGCGAGAAGCTGTCGCCCGGCGCAAGGCCGCCCGCGATGTCGTTGAAGTTGTCGACAACCGGATCGGTCGCATCAAGCACACCGTTGTCATTTGAGTCGTAGAAGATCGCGCCGGAGAAACCCGACAGACCGCTTTCCGAGATCGCGCCATCGGTGATGGTGACGTTCCCGGTGTTGGTCACGGTGTGAAGGATGTCCACGACACCGCCCGGAGAGGCCTGAACCTGCTGATCTTCGATGATCTCGACATTGTAGATCTCGTTGACCGTCACCCGGTTGGTGATGCTGTCGGATTGGCCGGAAACCGCAGAAGCGACATTGATGTCGATCAGCGTATCGCCCGGCAATTCATACTCAGGCGGGGTCACGACCACATTGATCGTCTGGGAACCACCCGCCGGAATGGTGCCGGTATTGGAAACAACCGTCCCATCAGCCAGTTGGAACTCCACGGTCCAGCCCGCTGGCAGGGCGGTGCCCAGCGACAGCGTGTAGGTGTCGGACACCGGGCCGTTGTTCTCAACCAGCATCTCAAAGCTGACAGGTGCCCCCGGATCGGTCGCCGTGGTGATCCAGGGCGTGCCGCCATTGGTCGGGGCCGCGCCATCGCCCTCGGACCCCGCAACCGCGTTTTCGAGATCCACCGCGGCGGCCAGAACCGCACCGGTGAACTCGGCGGTGGAGGTGTCGGAGACGCCGGAACCCTCGGACGTGGTGGTCACGGTGGCGGTGTAATCCGTCGTTGCAGTCGGGGCCAAGTTGGTTGGAAGCTGGGCGATCAGGGTCACCCTGGTGCTTTCGCCGATGGCAAGCGGACCGATCGGACCGACGATCGGGGTTACTCCGTCAGAGCCGACAAAGCGGAAGGTGGTGCCCGCCGGGTAATCGACATTGGATACGGCAACGGAAAGACTGTCCGCCACGTTGGAGTTGTTGGTCAGCACGAATTCATGCTTGATCACACCGCCCTGATAGACATCGGCGCTTTCGGTCACCACGTCATTATTGGCCGTGTCATCGTCGGTAGAGGACGTGGTCGCGGTGTTCGGTGAGAAGTCCGGGTTGATCGCGGTATCGGCCACAGCGACGGCATATTGCTCATCGACGGTGATCTGCGCGGTGTTGGAGTTCGGGAAAGCGGTGCCGTTCACGTTCTGCGTGGCGGTGTTCGAAATGATCCCGGCCTGCGCGGTCGCGGCCACGGTGGCCTTAAACGTCACGCTGCCGGAACGGCCAGAGCCCACGGAGGAAATCGTGAAGCCGACGGTTTGCGCGTCGTCGTAATCCCAAGCGATGGTTTCACCCACGCCGTTGGTGGCATCCGTAGTCGTCGGTGTGTTGTTATCATCGAGCGCACCCGAGGCGTCGGACCACACGGCAGAGCCCGGCACAAAGGTCAGATCGCCGTCGAGAATGTCCTGAACAGAGTAGTTGTTCGCCGCCGCCAGACCAGTGGAGGAGTAGGTCAGAGTGATGGTCACTTCATCGCCCGCATCCACGATCCCGTTGATGCCCGGGTCGACGGTCATCTTTTTGACCAGTTCGACGATGGCATCGGTGGAGATGGTCAGCGTGTCGGTGTTGACCGAGGAGACGCTGCCGTCGAGCGCGGAGGTGGCGGTCACGGTGATCGTGTCCGTCCCGGTCGCGGTGGAGGCGACGGTTGCTTCGATCACGACACCGAACTGTTCACCACCCGCAAGAACCGGGGTCGAAGTGATCGGTGTCGAGCTGTCGGCCACACCGTCCATATCGGCATCCGGGTAGAACACCAGATTGGAGGTGTCGAGCGTACCGGTGTCGGTCTCAATCGCGGTCAGTGTAAAACTGTCCGTGCCATTGCCGTCATTGGTGATGACGTGAGGCAGGAAGGCCTTGCCGCCCGGCGCAATGGTTTCCGAGTTGTCGGAGGTCAGGGTGACACCCGCAACCTGCTGGACCACGGTTTCGACCGTGTTCGAGGTCACGGTGATCGTGTCTCCGGCGGAGTTCTGATAGGTGGCGACGGCTTGGTTGCCGATGACCGCGCCCGCTTCGGGAGCGGCGGCATAGGCGGCGGCTCCGAGGACGGAGACCACCGCCACGGCACTGGCCGTGCGCATGAATTTGGCGTGATAGGACACTTTGAGTTACCTTTTTCGAGGGGTTGAGGGGATAGACCCGAAAAGACGGATCAGTTGACGCGAACGCGATAGGTATTGAGGGCGGTTTCGCCCGCTTCGAGCCCCTCGCTCAGAGACCAGCGCACAGCACGGATCTCTTCGATGGGGAGCTCTTCTTCGCGCAGGGTGCCATCTGGATCGACAACTTTGCGCATCGCTGGAAGGGTGGACCATTCCAACCCTTCCAGTTCGGGATCGAGATCCGCCTGGACCTCGAAGACGGCAGGCACGGAGGTGCTTTGACCGTCGGTGGTGAGGGACACGCCCTCAGGCACAGGGGCGGCAATGATGAGCCCCTGCATTTCGGTGTCCGTTTTGTTCTCGTGCGACAGGGTGTAATGGATCACTTCGCCAGGCTCGACTTCGGCGCGTTCGATCAACGCCTCGGTGCCATCCTGAGCGGTTTCGACAATGAGAAAGGACAGGTGACTTTCGAGCGCGTCGGCGGCCAGAGGCGCAGCCGACAGGCTCAGCGTGAGCCCTGCAACAACGGGGGCGACAATATGGGTCAGATTGAGGGTCATGGGCGACATTCCCTTTGGGCCGGATATCCGGCGATTGCGCATCAGCCCGCAGGGTGCGAGCGGTGATGCAGCCATCATTGCGGGAAGGCGCGGCCAGTGCATTGGCGCACAGGGCTAAGAAAAACGTCGGGAGGGCAGGGGGCTATCCGTCGGGATAGAGATGCCTGTCAGGGGGGATAGGGCACGCACATCCGATGCGCCAATCCTTTGAGCTAAAAGAAAAACGCACCTGCCGGGGCAGGTGCGCATCGAACGGGTCAGGCGGGTGTGGTCGGGTTCAGACGAATCCGGCGTCCCGGGCAATCATCGCCGCATCGGTGCGGTTTTTCGCATCGAGCTTGCGGCACAGGGTTTTGACATGCAGCTTGATCGTCACCTCCTGAAGATCGAGGTCTCGGGCAATTTCCTTGTTCGACTTGGCCGCCATGAGACCCCGCAGAACCTGCTTTTCACGCTCCGACAGATCGCGTTCGAAATCGGTTTCTTCCGGATCGTCCTTGCCGGACATGAAACTTACAGGTGCGTAGACTTCTCCGGCGGCCATGAAACGCACGGCGTTGACCAACGATTTCGCGGGCAGCGTTTTTGGCAGAAACCCGGCCGCGCCGGCTTCGAGCGCCTGTTCCGCGATCAGACGCGTGGCTGTGCCGGAAATGATCCCCACGGGTTTGCCCCCATTGGCAGCGAGGGCCTTGTCCAGCCCCTCAAGGCCTTTCATCCCCGGCATGGTGAAGTCCAGCAGGACGAGGTCGAAAGGCCCTTCAGAAGTCATCTTCTCAAGCGCTTCTGGCAAATCCTTGGCCGCAAGGGTTTCCGTTTCCCCATCGGCATCGAGAAACATCGCAAGCGTTTCCCGCACCAGATCGTGATCGTCGGCAATCAATATCCTTAATGTCATGTCCTACCCTTTTCATTCATCGTGCTACACATCCGCAAAACCTGCTTACCTTTTGGCAAGCTTTCCTCCCATGTGTGGAAGCATCTGACAACGAACTTTACACGCATTAGGCGAATGCGTCTCATTTATATCCCGAAGTATAGTTGCGCTGTTCTTCTGCGTTCTGGCAAGACGCGAAGGCATTGTCCAATATCCTCCCAGACAGTTCACAACAGCTTTTCGGGAGACCCATATGAAACATCTTTTCGCCACGGCCCTGACCACCGCCATGTTGGTTGCATCGGGCGCATGGGCCGACGACACCATTTTGACCGTCACCAAAGACGGGCAGGACATCGCTCTGACGATGGAAGAAATCAAAGCCATGCCCGTCACCCGTTTCGACACCGCCACACAATGGACCGAAGGTGGCGCGATCACCTTTACCGGTGTATCTCTGGCGGATTTCGTCGCACATTTCGAGGTGAGCGAGGGCATCATGGGTGCCATTGCAATCAATGATTACAAGGTGGAAATCCCGGTTTCCGATGCTGTCGAAGGCGGCCCGATCATCGCCTATGAGATGAACGGCGCAGCCATGTCGCGCCGCGACAAAGGCCCGCTCTGGGTGGTGTACCCGTTCGATGACAATCCCGAATACCAATCTGAAACCCACTACAGTCGTGCGATCTGGCAACTTGACCGCGTGACTTTTGACTGACTTCCCGCTACGCGGGGAACATGCAACAGAGCTTCGATCACTCCATGAAAAACACTTGGCTTTATCGGGGCTGGTTGCTGTCCCTCGTCATTGCATTGGCCATAGGCGGTTTTCTCGCCTTCTCCATCTGGTCCAAGCTGGACGAGATCGAAACCGCACGTCAGGACCAGCGCGGCTGGGCCTATTCACAACTTGAGGTAGAATACCTCAAGCTGATGACAGAGCTTCACCGGATCGAATTCGGTGAAAGCGCCGACTACGACGCTCTGCGCGCGCGTTTCGATGTGTTCTACAGTCGGGTGACACTCGCCAATACGATGCACATCAATGCCGCCGACGATGTGGGCGGCATCACGGAATTGCTCCAAACGCTCGATCGGTTCATTCCCGCGATCGATGGCAATGACGCGGAGCTACGCAACGAGCTGAGCGAATTGTCGGAGACGCTGTACGCCATGCGCGACGTACCGCGCAATGTCGCCATCGCCTCGATCCAGATTCACGCGGACCGTTCGGAGGCGCAGCGCGAACAGGTCAGTTTCTATATCAAGACACTCATTTACGTGCTCGGGTTGGTCGCGTTTTTTCTCATCAGCGCGATCTACGTGCTGGCGCAACGCTCCAAATCCCTGCGTATTGCGACCCATAAAGCGACGGAGAACGAAGCCCGGCTCGACACCATGCTGCGCTCTTCGATCGACGCAGTGCTTATGGTGGACGATCACGGCAAGGTCGTCGACCTGAACGGCTCTGCGGAGACAGTGTTTGCGAAATCGCGGCAAGAGCTGCTTGGCGCATCTCTGCCCGAAACGCTCCTGCCGCACCGGCTCAAAGACACATTCCGGTTTTATCTCCGCAACTTTCGCGAAACCGGCGTTACTTCCATCGCCGACAAGGGCGTGTTGGAATTTGAAATGGTCGACGGCACCGGGCGCGAGTTCCCGGTGGAACTTGCCGCCTCGCTTGTCCAGGGCGAAAACCACAACCTCTTCGTGACCTATATTCGCGACATCACGGAACAAAAGGAAAAAGAGGCGGAGATTCTGCGGATGCGGGACGAGGCCCTGTCCGCCTATCGCGAAAAGTCGCGCTTCTTCGCGATGATGAGCCATGAAATGCGCACGCCGCTCAACGGCATCATCGCAGCGCTGGAATTGCTCGATTCTGACGAGTTGAGCGAGGAACAGCACAAATATCTCAAGGCGGCCATGACCTCCGGCGACATTCTGATGGGACATATCAACGACGTTCTGGCGATCGAGAAGGCCGAGAACGAAGAGGCGCTCATCGTCGAGCCCGTCGATCTCGCTGCAATGACCGCCACGATGATCGGCGCCATGCAACCCTTTGCCGACAGCGCGCAGGTAAGGCTGCACCTCGATCAGACCCGGCTGGATGACCGCAGCGTGCTGACCGATCCGCGTGCCCTGCAACAGATCATGGCCAATCTGTTGAGCAACGCGATCAAGTTTTCTCCGGGCGGGGATGTCACCCTGCGCGCACAATATCAACAGACGGAGGGCCCGGAACCCCGGACGCATCTCCTTCTCGATGTCAGCGACACAGGGAAAGGCATCGCAAAAGAGGATATTTCGCGCATTTTCGAAGATTTCGTCTCCCTCGACAGCCGTTATGAGCGACGTACAGGGGGCACCGGGCTCGGCCTCGGGATCGTGAAACGACAGGTCAAACGCCTGCATGGTGAGATTTCCTGCGACTCAGAGCCGGGGCAGGGCACCGTGTTCCATGTCACCCTGCCTGTGCAGCAAGTCCTCTCCGAACAAAACCGCGACACGACCGAAGACAAGGTTCAGATGCCGCAGGCACAGCTTCGCCTTCTTGTTGTCGACGACAATCCGCTCAACCGTGATCTGCTTCAGGCAATGCTGGAAAAGATGGGGCATCGTGTGATTGTCGGGCAAAACGGGCGCGAGGCTGTCGCCCTCGCCGAAAGCGAAGCCTTCGATGCGATCCTCATGGATATTTCCATGCCGGGCATCAGCGGCATTCAGGCTACCCGGCTGATCCGCTCCGGAGATGGCCCGAACCGCCTGACGCCGATCATCGCCGTCACCGCCCATGCCATGCCAGCCGAACGCGCCGAATTTCTGGCCGCCGGAATGGAGGGCTTTGTCGAAAAACCCGTGCGCCGCGCCACTCTGAGCAAAGCGCTGGCCAGCCACGCCATGCCACGACAAGACACCCGCCCGGCATCAGAAGGGATCGCCCTTGCCACAGAGGCCTCCTCTGTGGAACAGGACATCCTCGACACCGCGCAACTCGCCGAGATTTGCGATCTCCTCGGCAAGGACAAGACACAGGAGCGTGTGGCACGGTTTCTTGAACAAGCCCGTGAACAAATCGACGAAATGACCCGCACACCGGACCTGAGCGCATTGCGTCCTCTGGCCCATGCTCTTGCCGGATCAAGCGGCATAATCGGCGCGGCGAAACTCAGTGGATTGTGCCGGCAGTTACAATCCGCCTGCGATGCGAAAGACGAGGATGGGGTCCAAGCCATCGTCGCCCATTTGCAAGCCGCCTATTCGGAACTGGCCCCGGCCTTTACCGCCCACTTCGCCACATAACCTCTGCTTCGCTATCCGTTAGTATAGCAATCCTGTGCCTTTGCGCGCCTGCATTCCTGCGCCATGGCAAGTAGGGTGAATTCACCCTTCATTCACCTTCGGCAAAGTTCTGATCTGTGAGAACGGCGCCTGGAGGCAGGTCGCTCCCCATGCCCCCCGGGGAGCGGCCGACCTTGCTTGCCGCATGAGACAGCACGCTCCGTCACAAACGTTCGCGTTTACTGGCAGTTTTCCCAGATTTTCAACAGTTGGTTCGGCAGTTCCATCGGCTCGAAGGGTTTCAGAATGATGTCCTGTGCCCCGAGGTCCCTGAGATGACTGAAATCCGCACGCGATGTCTTGGCTGTCACGAAGATGACCGGCACATCCTCATAACCGGCGATTTCGCGGAGCTTCTTCAAGGTCTCCATCCCATCCATGACCGGCATCATGACATCCAGAAGAATCATGTCCGGCACCTGTGCCGGTATGTTTTCAATCGCTTCCACACCGCAATTGAATTGCACCACCTCAAAACCACCGACAAGTTCGAGAGACATACGGGTGATCTCCCGAATGTCTGGATCGTCTTCGACATGCATGATACGATGTAATTCTTTCATGCGCGGACTATATATGTCGTTGGCGCACACACAAGCAAATTTACACTCAAAAAAATTAACCTTTTGGAAACCTTTTGCGGGTAGAATTGAAAAACTATGGCCAAGCACAAATTCTCATTTTTGACACAATTTGACCTAAATTGTCGACAAATCTCCCTCTAGGGTTGTTTCAAATTGAGAGTTCGTTGCACCTTGAGGAACAATCGAGGGCAGGGTGACGGTTTCGCTTTGTTGGAGAAACACATGACACTTTTGGTTGTCGATGACGATCGCAACATTCTGGATCTGATGAGCGCCATCTTGCCGTCTCTCGGGTACGAAGATTTCGTTTGCGCCCAAAGCGGTGAAGAAGCGCTGACCCTGATTCAGGATAACCGGTATCAGTTCTCCACCTTTTTCCTCGACATCCAGATGCCCGGCATGGACGGGATCGAGCTTTGCGGTCGCATTCGCGCCACGCTCGAACACCGCAACACGCCGGTCATCATGCTCACCGCCATGAAAGACAAGGCCCATGTCGACGCGGCCTTCCTCCGCGGCGCCACGGATTACCTTACCAAACCCATCGACACGACCGAGCTGGGCGCAAGGCTGCGCGTTGCACAGCTTCTGTACGCCGAACAGCAGCGGTCTCAGGACGCAACCCGACGCGAACAGATTTTGCGCCTCGGGATGAACAGCGCCGCCGACGCCGAAATGCGTTTCGAGCTGGCCGACCCGATTGCCATCTACGATGTGCCGCGGGTGATCGGCAGTCTGCAACTGGAAAACTATCTCTATCGCCTGTCCCGCATCAAACGGTTCATGTTCGGTGCCATCGGTTTTCAGATCGAAAAACCGGAAAGCCTGTTTGCGCTGACGTCTCCGCTGGAGTTCCATGGCATTCTCACCGATGTTGCCGAAGCGATCTTCGAGGTTTTGCGCAATTACGATGTGATCATCTCCTATGTCGGCAATGGCCAGTATGTCGCCATCTTGCCGCGCACGCTTCAGTTCGAAGAGGAAGAACTCGAACTCAGCCTCTCCATGACGTTGCGGGAGTTCGGTCTGATCGGTGGCGAAACGGTGCCGATGGATATTTCCGTCAAAGTGGGCAAGGCCGTCAGGATGTCGATGTTCGATGCGAACCCGCAAACTCTGATCGCGCGCGCGCTGGCCCAGACCGACTCCAAAGGCCATAGATCTAAAAACACTTTCCTTGTCGCCTGATCCCCTCCAAACTCGGTTGGGGGAACTGTGGTCACTGTAAAGGTCTGGGAGGACGTTTATGCCAGGTAAATCAATCTCAGAATCTGCTATCCATCAAAAAATGGCCGAAGCCCTCGGGCGTACACGGCAGCGTTTCATTGACGACCTGATCGTGAAGCTCTCGGAAATCGAAACCCTGCAAACCCGGATAAACGGTAAAAGAGACGACAAAGACGCGCTGGCGCGTCTTGCCTTTCTGACGCATCGCCTGAACGGCATCGCCGCCACCGTCAACTTTCCTCAGATCGGCGAAAGCGCCGCAGACGTCGAGCAGGCCGTTTCCCGCTTTGACCGCTCCGACAGGCAACTGTCCGAATTGAGCGAACTAATCGACATCCTGCTCGATCTGATGGAAGACGCCATCGTGGATGAGATGTGATCGCGCATCTGGCCCGATAGTGCCTTGTCGTCAAAAGAGAGAGGAATGCCCCTCACCGCGTTGTCAGGAGCGAACATTTGAGGCGCACGGCAAACAGCAGGAGACTTATGCCACAGGCGGCAAGCTGACAGCTCACCTTGATCATGACAAACCCTGAAAGGTGCGGCTCCGGGATCAACGCCATGGCCGCGAGTTGTACCACTGCAACGGTGAGACAAATCCAGATCCCACGCCGGTCGCCAAAGGCCATCAGCGCCGTGGCAATCAGATAGCTGAGCGTAAAGGCAATCGCGGAGAGCGCCGCCAGACGCAGCAGGGGAGCAGCCGCGCGATATTGCGGCCCGACCAACAGATCAGTGAGCCATTCGGGGACCATCGTCGTCGCGCAAAGGACCGCAATGCTCACCGCACCGAACAAAATCCCCACCGGACGGAGGGCCACGATTACCGGCTGACCGGTACGACGCGCGCGGGTGAGATCGGGCAAAAGCACGGTTGCGAGCGAGAAACAGGCAAAGAACTGGATGCGCTGAGACAGCGAAAGCGCGGCGATCAACCCGCCATCTTCGGCGCTCAGAAGGCTACGGGCGAGAAAAATGTCGCCATCGAGCGCGAGCACCTGCGCGAGCTGCAAGAGCGCAAAGGCTGCGCCCCCCAGTCCGAGCGAACGGATCAGGCCGGAAAGCTCAACCGGCTGTGCGGGAGCGGGAAGTTCGCGCCGGACCACCGCCCAGCCCGCGATGATCGACAGGGCAATTGCACCCGCCACACCGGAAAGCCCCAGCCCGAGCTGCCAGGCGAGAAGCGCCCCGATCAGCCGCACCCCCATTTCCAGATTGGCCGAGAGGATGATTGCCCCGGTATGCATCGCACCGAAGGACACCCCGCGCAGAACGCTGAACGCCGCGCCGAAGGGCAGGGCGGCAAAGAGTAAAACCGGGGGCAGGGCGGTCGTTCCGAGCCAAAGCCAGAGCGCAATGGCTGCGAACAGAAAGACAAGGGAAAGAAGGACAAAGACCTGACGGGTGAGCACACTCAACCCGGCCAAAAGCGCGCCTCGCCCACGCGGTTCACAGTCGGATACCAGATGACTCACCGCCATTTGTGCTGCGCCGAAAAGCGACAGGACGGACAGTTTCAGCGTCAGAAGAAAGGCAAGCTGGCCGAAAAGCTCCGGCCCCATCAATCGGCTGAAGATCATGTTGAACCCGAGATTTCCGACATTCACCAGCATCGACGACAGAAAGATCGCTACGGCAGGCGTGACGACCAAAAGGCGCAAAGACAGGCCGGAGCGCAACATCCTTTCCATCGTCAGCGTCTTTGCGACACCGGTACGGGTACGGGCACCAGAACCTCGACCGGAACGGTGACCTGTTTCGGGGCAAAACGCATCCCGAACCGCGACCGCGCGATGAGTTTGAGCATTTCCAACCCGCTTTTCGCAATTGCCCTGGCCGTGACTTTGGACCCCGGCACCTCATCCCATTCCGCCAGCGGGTGTTCGTAGAATGCGTATTTGTGGCGATCGAGGCCGAGATTGTCCTTGAGACGCATGAAGAGTTCGACATCGAACAGCCAGCCAGCCGTGAACGGTTCGGACAGGGCGCGACGCAGCGCGGGCGAGTTGCGCAGCATCTTGGCGCCGCATTGCGAATCCCTGATCGGCAAATCGAGCGCAAGACGCGCCATGAAAGCACACAGCCGCGAGACGATCCTCCGTGACAGACGCCGCTCGATCCGGTGCCCCAGCATCTGACGCCGCGCGCCGAAAACGACATGGGTCTCGCTGAACCGGTCAAAGGCACGGATGAAATCCGGGATCGCCTCCAAAGGCGTTGCGAGATCAGCGTCCCAATAGGCCACGCGTGTCACCCCCTGATCGCAGGCGTAAAGCAGCCCCAACCGCACAGCCTCGGCCTTGCCCGCGTTACGCACCAGATTCAGAACCGTGACCCGTTGCGGCCAGTGGGCGCGAAACGCTTCGAGACGTTCATCCGTCGCGTCCGTGCTCCCGTCATTGACAAAGATGAAGTCGACATCCGGATGACCTGCCATGAAACAGGCGAAGGCTTCGTTATTGAACCGGCGCGCCTCATTGTAGCAGGGCACCACGACAAGCGTGCGCAAGCGCGGGTTGTTCGGCCAGGGGCAGACCGGGGCCGGGATCTCTTGCGACACGGTTTTCGTCAGAGGATGAGAAACGATGGCGTTCATGGCAGCACCTTTGATTTTCGGTTAAACCTTTATTTCAGATGCAACCGTGAAATGCGCGGAAACGGCGGTATAGACCATTGTTTCAAAAGGATATTCACTATGCCTTGGCGGTATTTCTCAGAACAAAGGAAGAGCGGCCTATCCTTTCGGACAGGCCGCTTTCTCCACCGAGGTGAGGGAAACTCAGGCGGAAATCTGGCTCAATTCGGGTCTCTGTCGCCGGGACATACGCAGCATTGCCACATGGAATCGCGCGATCTGTGAGAGCGGGATATCCTGAGAGGCCACGCGGTTCTTTTCGACCAGACGCTGCGCGGCAACGAGATCGCCCAAGGCTTTGCGCATCACCCAGGCCAATTCGACCGGCTTGCCCGGCGTGTAGTTCATGCCGCGCAGACCCTCGTGCTCACAGACATCGACGAAATCCCCGATATTGGGAAAGATCGGCACGGTTTCATAGCTCACCGCCTGATGCAGGACGCCGGAACTGCCGGTCGTGGCATTGTAATCGAACACGCTGAGACGTGCCTGCGAGAAGAAATCCGGCACATCCTCTTCGGCGACATAACCATGAAAGACAACGCCTTCGTCACCCTCTCGCATCCGGGCGACCCGGTCGAGATAACCGGGGGCCGCCGGATGATCCATGCCGCCGATCACCAGTTGGTAATCGGCGAACTCCGGCATCGCGCGCATCAGGTCAAACGCTGCGAGCAGGGTTTCGAGACGTTTATAGGTGCCGAATTTCCCCATGGTAACGATCCGTTTCGGACGCTCGGACAGTTTCGGCAGGGTCCGCGCAGCGGTGTCGAACGTGCCGTGAGGAATGTGATGAACCTCGACGCGGGGATAACGATCATGCAGCATTTCGGCATAGGAGGTGAGCGTCACGGTCATATAATCGGCCGACAGCAAAGCGCGGGTGACAACCGCACCAGCGGAGCGCACGATGGCCTGACGGATCGGCCTTCCTTTGAGCTGGGTGTTGTCGAGGTCGATCCCCGAGACGAGATTGTGCGCAATGACCCCGCTGCGCCAGCCTGCGAGGCGGGCGAGGGCAGGGGTGAGCAGGGCGAGTGCTGCGGGAAGTTCACGATTGCCGAAACTCGCCATCTGGAGATTCCAGAGCACCCCGTCCACCTCCTCGCGATAAAGCGCACGCAGGATCGCGGGACCGGCGGAAAGCCTGTTGAAAGACCAGACACGACAGACGCGGATTTTAGGTCCGAGATCAAGCTCTGGCTCTGAAATCGCAAGCTTTTCGGCGATGACGACGATCTCCTCGACATCCGGGAAAGCGGCCAGTTCGCGGGCGAGGTGAAGCCCGTATTCATTGAGGCTCTGGCGGCCTGGCGGGAAGGCGGAGACAAGAGCGATACGTTGGGGGTTGGGCATGTGGGCAATCCTTCGCGACATAAAGGGCGCCGCATTTCGCGGCCTGATCCCAGTATGTTCTCCGTGTTCTGGGCGCGCTTTCACGCAGAGGATCAAACCAGAGGACATGCGCAGAGGCCGCGCACCCCGACCGGGTCGCCCAACTACCCAGAAGGATAGGGACCTGGGCCAATGGCCCGCGCAGGTAGACCAAGGCGCGAAGGCATTTCCCCCTGCGATCAGACAAAGTGATTCCTGTGTCGCAGACCCCGGGTCGATGCGCACGGGTGCCGCGTCCCTGCCGGTCCCGTGGCTCCGGGGCACTCAAGCAGGGTCAGATCGAGGTGCCTTCCCGTGTTCAAGCCAATGTCGCGGCTCCTGTTGTCAGCTTTGTCTTTCTCCGTCGTCTTCGGCGGGGTGTCTGTCCTGTCTTCGCCTGCACAAGCCGGGGATTTCACCATTGACTGGGGGGCCTTTGATTGGCCTG
The DNA here is from genome assembly GCF_003050785.1 of Celeribacter persicus. Taxonomy (GTDB): domain Bacteria; phylum Pseudomonadota; class Alphaproteobacteria; order Rhodobacterales; family Rhodobacteraceae; genus Celeribacter; species Celeribacter persicus. Next base: position 55,616 of record NZ_QAOH01000015.1, on the reverse strand, counting down.
CGGGTTTTGGCGGACCGCTCGACCGAACGCTTTACGATCAATACGGGTTCGCCGTGGATGTGACGGTCGAAGTGAACGGACCGTTGAGCACCTATGTCAACGGATCGGGACAGACCGTGCAGACGCCGGATGACGACACTATCTTTGGCGGCAATATCGAATCCCTCATCCTTGTGTCCGACGCACCGCAAAACGCAGGTGCAATCGGCGACAGCCGGGTCGTCAACACCGTTTCGGCCAGTTCCGGCGGCGTGGCGGTTCAGGTCGACAATCTGCGGATCGACGTGCTGGACATTGACGCGACCGATAACAATGCGACCTCGGACCGCTGCGACTTTCTCACAGCTTTTGGCGACAACGGCAATCCGGCGCTCACCGCACTCAGCCCTACACCGTCTGTCGTGGTCGGCCCCGGTCCGGGGTCGGGGCTGACAGGGACGATTGCCGCCAACCAGGCGCAGTGCATCTATAATGAGGGTCCGGCAGGCTCACCGACCTCGCCCAATGATTACACGGGCACGGTGCGCGCGACCTTCCCGGACGGCACGTCTTCGGTGACCTTCTGGTATGACGAAAGCATTCAAAACGTGCGCAATTATCCTGTATTCCAAAATTACAACCCCGGCGCGCGCGGCATCGGCATGTTCGCCGAAGTCTATTTCACCGTCGATCAGAGCATCACACTGGCGCGCAACGTCTCTCCCGCCACAGCGATCGAAGGCGACACGCTCACTTATACCTATACCGTGACCAACACAGGCACTCTGCCGTTCAACACCGAGCAGGATGTGGTGATCGAGGACACGCAGCTTGGCACTGTGTCCTGTCCCGCCATCACCGCGCCTGTGGCGCCGGGCGGCACCGTGACCTGTACCACCACCTACACTGTCACGGCGGCGGATGTTCTGACCGGCAATGTCGACAGCACGGCGACTGCCGGGATCGGCACGATCGGAACCGGATTTGTGTCGCGGCTGCAATCGAACAGCTCAAGCACGAATGTGGCCACCAGTGCCGTAGTCTCCCCGAGTCCTCTGACCTGTACCCCGGAAACGATATTCGATCATCCCCGCACCCAGCTTGCCGGCAGCGGCAGCGCATCGGCGCTTCAAGTCGGGGATACGTTCCTCTTTGAGGATGTGGCCACCGATGCGGCGGGCAATTTCATCGACATCGTAACCCGGATCGAGACGATCTCAAACTCAAGTGGCGCAATACTTCAGACCACAGGGATTGAGGCAACGATGACGCCGACGCTCGATTCACACATCATCTACCGGATCAACCTGGTCAAGGACGGCTCCGCCACGACCGCAAATCCGCTGGGCGATCCCATCGACCAAAGCGGGATCAATGGCATCATCGTGCAACAAAACGATGTGGACAGCCTTTATAACGGCCATGATTCCTCCGATGTGGTGGGCTTTCTCGATGGCATGCCCACGATCACCCATTTCAACACTGTGGAAATCACCGGCTTTGCGGCTGGCGGCACGGCGATTGCCATGGACCCGGCCAAGGTGGGCGATCCGACGAACTGGATCGAAGAGCCGAACGAGACACCATGGGACAACTTTGTCACCTATGAATTCCCAACCTTCGCAACAGCGCGCTTTATCCACGGCTTTACCGGAAGCAGCGCCGAATCCGGGTATCGCGGTTCCAACATTCTCTTGTGCCCGATCAACGAGACCTCTGCCGTGGTGCGGGCCGAGGATGACGATTACACTTCTACGCCCGTGAACAACCTCTTGGGCGGCAGCGCGGGCGAGGTCTACACCAACGACACAATCAACGGTCTGACAGCCACGGTCGCCACCGCCGATCTGAGCGTTCTTGTCGAGGCGACGCCGCAGAATATTGGCGATCCAGTGCCCTTCATTGAAACCTCCGGACTCGATGAGGGCCGCGTGGTGGTGCCCGCAGGTGTGCCGGCAGGTGTCTACACGATAGAGTATGAGATGTGCGATGCGCTTAACCCCGGCGATTGTGACCGTGCGAAGGTGACCGTGGCCGTGTTCGACGGCGACGGGGTGGATTTCGGGGATGCGCCTTTGAGCTATCTCATCGCCTCGCATGGGGTGAATGCCACGCAGACCGTCTATCTCGGCACTATTGCCCCCGACGCGGAGCTGATCGCCCAATCGGACTCAACCGCCACCGCCGATGACCTTTTGGACACAGACGACGAAGACGCGGTGACTTTTCCCGTGCTCACACAGGGCATGATTTCAACCCTGGATGTCGCGGTGAGTGGCGACGGCTATCTTCAGGCCTGGATCGACTTTAATGGTGACGGGCTATTTGAAGGGACACTTGGCGAGCGCATTGCCACCGATCTGCGCGATGACGGGACGGGGTTTGACGATGTGGCGGGCGATGGCGTGATCCAGATCGACGTAACCGTGCCGACGGATGCGACGACCGCGACCACCTTCGCGCGGTTCCGCTACAGCTCGGAACTGACCCTCCTGCCGTCCTCTTTTGCCGTCGATGGCGAGGTGGAGGATTATTCTCTGGTGATCGCCGCCGCCGACTTGGTCGACCGGGGCGATGCGCCCGCCTCCTATGGTGATCCGCGCCATATCGTCGTGCCGGAGATTTACCTCGGCGCAGGGCTTCCCGACACGGAGACCACAACCCAGCACACGGTCGGCGCCGATGGCGATGACCTGTCGGGTATCGACGACGAAGATGCCGTGGCGGTCTTCCCCGAGCTTGTGGGCGGCAGCACGGTGCAGCTCACCGTCGTGACCCATGAAACCCTCAGCCTGCAACTCGATCTCGGCCTGCCGGTGACCGAAGGGATCACCAATTTGCAGCTCTGGATCGACTTTGACCAGAACGGGCTGTTCGACACCGCTGAACAGATCGCCGTCGACTACCGCGATGGTGGCACGGGCGACACCGATGGGGTGTTCAACAATCAGATCACCCTCGACATCGCCGTGCCGACGGATGCGGTGAGCGGCGAGACCTATGCCCGCCTGCGCTGGTCCACCACAAGTGGCGTGACCTCCGATCCGTTCAACGGACTCAATGCGGATGGCGAGGTGGAGGATTACCTTGTCACCGTCACCAATCCCGAAGGGCCGCTGGTCTGTGACACCGGGTTCTTCATGGTCTTTGCGCTCAATGGCGATCCGGTTCTCGAAAAGCTTCAGATCACCGGAAGCCCCGGAAGCTACACCTCCGTGCGCACCACCTATCCGCCCGATTTCACCGGCAACTATGTGACGACTGGCTGGGGCTGGAACGAGCTGGACCATTATATCTACGGCGTCTTGCGCGATACGTTCCAGCTGTACCGCGTGACCTATTCCGGCGCGCTGCGTCCGGTGGTGGACATGGCTGGGTTGGGGCTTGGCACTGTGGGCTCGACGCTTGAGATTCTGCCCAATGGGGTGATGGTCTACAACGTACTGAACCAGAGCGGGAAATATCAGCTCGTCGATCTGTCCGATCCGTTCAACCCGGTGAACCTCGGGATTCTCGATGCGGGGGCCTCCGCGCCGAACGGGCTTGATATGACTTACAACCCGCGCGACGGCCTGCTTTATATGGTGGTCAATGGCAATTCGATCTATGCCATGGACCCGAAAGGCGGCACGGCGGGGGCCACGACAACCACACTTGTCTCGGCAAACATCCCTCTGCCCGCAGGGTTCGGCTCGGCCCAGCTCGACTCCGTCTGGATGGATGAACACGGCTTCTTCTACGCCTATGACAACAACTCGAAACAGGTGTTTTACGTCGAAGTCGGCGCAGAGGGCGCACGTCCGGCAAGCTATCAGTTCGAAGCGATCGCCGGCACCGGGTCCGCCCCCATCGGCAACGATGGCGCGTCTTGCCGCAAAGGGTCGTTCTATGCCTCGACCGTTTTTGCCGAGGGGTCCATCTCTGGCACTGTCTTTGAGGATGTGAACGCCGATTCTGTGCTTGACGCGGGCGACAGCGGCCTCGGCGCCGTCACGGTCACGCTTTATAATGATAATGGCACCCCCGCCGACACAGCCGACGACACGCTTGTCGCCACCACGGAAAGCGTGGCGGACGGCACCTATAGCTTTGCAGCTGTTGACGCGACCCAGACCTACCGGATCGAGGTAGACGGCGCGGATGCGGATGTTCCGGCCAACCTCAACCTGACCTCCGCAAACCCGATCACGGGCGTCGTCGTCACCTCGGGCGCCGATACGGGCGATCAGAATTTCGCTTTCACCGATCCCGCGACCCCGGTCTACGATCCCAACGGGCCGCTTGTCTGTTCGGATACATTCTACATGGTCGCGACGGAAACCGCGCAGAACCTACCGGCACTGAGTGAACTGCGCGTCACCGAGTCGGGCGGAACCTATACCCTGTCCCAGACGCTTTTGCCGCCCGATTACACCGGCAACTACCTTGTGACCGGCTGGGGCTATAACGAGCTTGACGGCTATATCTACGGCGTGCGCCAAAGCCCGCGCACATTGATGCGGATCGTCGCCTCTGGCGCGGTGCAAGAGGTGGCGGATATTTCCGGTCTGACGATCGAAAGCCCGGATACCTCCTCCGATATCCTGCCCAACGGAGTCATGGTCTATATGTCCGGCACCAACTTTGGACACTACCAGCTTCTGGATATTTCCGATCCGCTGAATCCTGTGGCGCTTGGGATCCTCGATACCGGGCAAAGTGGCCTCTACGGGCGCGACATTGCCTATAATCCGCGCGATGGCCTGCTCTATTTCATCGACTCGAACCGCAACATCTATGCGATTGATCCGCTCGGCGGCACGCCGGGAGCGACCACGATCACGCTGGTGGGCAATGTGCCTTTGCCGGTCGGGATTTTCTCTATGGACCCCGATTCCGTGTGGTTCGATGGCTCGGGCTATCTCTACCTCTTCGACAACCAATCCCGTCAGGTCTTTGCTGTGGAAGTGGGCGTGGAGGGCAATCGCCCCCTGACCTTCTCCTTTATCGAAGTGGAAGGCACGGTCGCCGATCTGACCTATCAGGGCAATGACGGCGCCTCCTGCCGTGCGCCGGGACCATTCGCCTCGACCCTGTTCGAAGAAGGCACGATCTCCGGCACGCTCTATCAGGATGCGAACGCCAACAGCATCTTTGACACCGGAGAGACGGGCGTCGGCTCTGTCACGGTGACGCTTTATAACGACAATGGCACGCCTGCGGACAGCTCCGACGACACGCTTGTCGCCACCACGGAAAGCGCGGCAGACGGCACCTATAGCTTTGCCACTGTCGATGCGACCCAGACCTACCGGATCGAGGTGGACGGCGCGGATGCGGATATTCCGGCGGGCTATGTTATCAGCACCACGAACCCGCTTACCGGCGTGGTCGTGACCACGGGGGCCGACACTTCCGGGCAGGATTTCGGCTTTGCCGAAGGAGCGCAAACCGCCGATCTGTCCATCGCGATGGAAATCCTGGACACGGGCGCGGTGGTCGTGACGACAGCATCCGAAGGCAATGCACTCGACCTCAAACTGACCGTGACCAATGACGGGGCAGGGGGCGCGACCGGTGTGCTGGTACGTGATCTCATCCCGGACGGGTACAGCTATGTCTCCGACGATGCCGTGAGCCTTGGCGATACATATGATGCCGCAACCGGCATCTGGGATATTGGCGCGATGGCGAATGGCGAGAGCGTCACGCTCACCATTCGTGTCACCATGAATGCGACGGGGGAGCACACCAACACGGCCGAAATCGTCGCAGCAGATCAGGACGACCCGGATAGCGATCCCGGCGTAGGGCATCTGACCGACGATCTGTCGGACGGGATTGCGGATGACGACGAAGCCTCCGCAACTGTTGCGCTTTCGGGCACGGGATCGGTTCTGTCAGGCACCGTGTTCCGCGACAACGGCGCGGGCGGTGGTACGGCCTTCGACGGGCTGATCAATGGAACGGAGAGCGGTGGGGCGGTTGCGCAGGTGGCGATCTATGACAGCACCGGCACGCTGATCGACAGCCCGGAAGTGGCCGCAGACGGCACTTGGTCTTTGACCCTGCCCACGGGTTACACCGGCGCGATCACTGTGACGGTGACGGCAGATGCAGATCACTTGGTGATCTCGGAAACCCCGGCGGTCCTGCCATCGCTGGTCAATACCGATCCGCGCGACGGAAGCCTCACTTTCACCCCGGCGGCGGGCACGGATTATGCTGGAATCGACATCGGTGTGCTGACGCAGGCCGTGCTGCGCGAGGATCAGGCGCGATCCATTTCCGCCGGTCAGATCGCGACGCTGCGCCATGAATATATCGCAGACGCGCCGGGGCTTGTGGACTTCTCGTTGGCCACGATTTCGGAAACGCCCGCAGGCGGCTATTCCGCCGCGCTCTTTGAGGACATGAATTGCGATGGCTCGGCGGATGTGGCGATCACCGGTCCGATTGCGACCGATGCCGCAACGACGATCTGTCTGGTGTTGCGCGTCTCAGCCTCTTCCTCCTTGGGACCAAACGCGAGCTATGTGGTGAAACTCGATGCTACCACGAACTACGGCGCCACCGGCGTGAGCGAGATCGACAGCAATGTGGACCGTCTGACTACAGAGGCCCACACCGGTGCACTGGACCTGTCGAAAACCGTGCGCAACGTGACCAGGGGCGGGGCCGAAGGTGTCCGCAACGGCGGCGCGCCCGGCGATGTTCTGGAATATCGGATCACGGTCTCCAACCCGACCGCCTTGCCCGCGAGCGAGGTGAAACTCTACGACCGCACGCCACCTTATACAGTGCTCGCCGCGCCGATCCCGACGCCTGTCACGCTGGGAGATATGAGTTGCACACTCGCTGTACCTGCGACGAATCCTGTGGGATATAGCGGAGATCTGCGTTGGGATTGCGCTGGCCTGTTCCGACCGGGGGCCGAAGGGACGGTAACCTTTCAAGTCAAAATTGCACCCTGACAGAGCTTATAATCATAGTTTACGCATAGTTACGCACGCTATGCGCGAGTTGCTCTTTCGAAAATGAAAAAAATCGACGTATAAGCAACAATCAGGTTTACTGAAACGTGCGAACAGAGTTGAGGCCGGAGAACAGGATGACGCAAAATGCCCGATAAGAACCGCGTCAAGTCCATGAATTTGTTGATCGAGAGCGCATCCTACGCTGCGATCATCGGCATTTGTGTGCTTATTTATATTGGGGCGCTTCGTACAGCACAAATCGAAGCGGAAGAAAAACAGACCGATATGATGTATCGCGACCAATCGGTCATCGCGACACGCATTCAACAGTCGATCAACAAAAAACTGCTCTTTGCACGCGGACTTGCGGGCGCAGTGTCGCTGTCCCCAAACATCTCGGAGGCAGAATTCTCGGACCTTTGTAGCGTTATAAAAACCGAGGACTCTTCGGTGGTGAACATGGCTTTGATAACAGGCACCACCATCACCCATGTCCACCCTTTCGAAGAAAACAGTATGTTTATCGGGCGCGATCTGGCGGCACGGCCAGAACAGTACGAAGTGTTGCAACTGGTCAAGCGTACCGGCGAAACATTCATTGAGGGGCCGACAAATCTCTTTCAGGGGTATCCGGGGTTTATCGTCCGCGAACCGATTTATCACCGTGGGGGGAGAGAGGGAGCCAACGGGATGATCGGCTTGGCCTCGATCGTTTTCGCAGTCGATCCTTTCTTACAGGAAATCGGCCTGACCGATTTCGACAGCTTCTATAACATTGCGATCAACGTACATACCACGCTCGACAAAGATGCCCTCCTCGTCGGAGATGAGACGATCTTGCAAAAAGCAAGGGCCATCTATGAGATGCCATTTCCCGGCAGCACCTGGACAGTGGCGATGATGCCGAAACGAGCGGCCGGGATCGCTCCGGACGCCCTGAACTTCATCCGTCTGAGCGTGTTGGCCGGTGGTGCGCTTGCGCTAATCTTTGCACGTTATCTTCACTCCCTGAGAAGGCGGAACTGGCGCATCGCCATGCAGTTGCGCGCCGCACTCAATGCCGCCCCTTCCGGCCTCGTGATGTTCGACAAGGATGACAAGCTTGAGCTGTGTAACCGCCGGTATCGCGATCTGCACGGAGCGGCTTCCGATGCGATCGTCGTGGGTGCCTCTTTGGAAAGCATTCTGCGCGCCGGGATCAAGGTCGGCCTGTATAAAGACGCCCTCGGAAACGAAGAGGAATGGGTGTCACGCCAACTCGCGCGCGGGCACCAAAAAAATTCCGGCTTTACTCTGGCTCTGAGCAACGGCACATGGATGCAGCTTCTCGAACACGGAACGCCCGAAGGCGAACGTGTGGCAATCATGAACGACATTACCGAAGTTCAGAACAGCCGTGAACGCGCCAAGCTGGCCGAACAGCGCCTTCACGATGCGATCAATGCGCTGCCCGTTGGGTTCTGGCTGTTCGACAGCGACGACAAACTGATCATGTTCAACACCGTTGCGGGCGAGAAACTCGACGGAGTGAAGCGCAATCTGATGACAGGACGGTCTCTGTCAGACTTGATTTCACGGCGACTTGCGATTTCCGAGGAAGTGCGCCTGAACGGGGTGCGGACAGAGAATGAGACGGAGATTCTGACGGCACTGACCGGAGAGACCTCCGAACTCGAAGTGCGCTACAGCGGGGATCGGTGGTTCAAATATTTCACCCGCCGCACTTCTGAGGGCGGTCTGGTGATGTTCCGGGTGGAAATCACGGATCTGAGGCGCCACCAGCAGGAGCTTGAGACGTCGAACTGCGAATTGCGCGCCGCCCTGCGCAAGCGCGACGCGGCCGAAGCGCGTCTTCAGGACGTGGCCGACCTGAGCTCGGAATGGTTCTGGGAACAGGACGCCGACATGCGCATGACCCATGTCTCGGAAGGGTTCGCCCGGACGATCGGAGCCAATCCGGCAGATTACGTCGGCAAGATGCGCTATGATTTTCTTAAAAACGATCATCGCGATGAAGGTCCGCTTCAGAACCTCTATGCAAAGATGAGGGCGCATGAGCCCTTCCGGGATATCGTCTACAGCTATCACTTCAAGCCCGGCCACCTCAGTTGGATCCGGATCAGCGGCAAGCCGCTTTTCGACGCCGAGGGCGTGTTTACCGGCTACATCGGCATTGCCGAGGACGTGACGAAATTCTACACCGCTCTGCGTGAGGCCGAACAGGCCGACGAAGCTAAAACACAATTCCTCAACGTGATCAGTCACGAGCTGCGCACACCACTGTCGGCGGTGCTGGGCTTTAACAGTTTCATCTCCAATTTCGAGAAGCTGCCCAGCTATGCCGCCCTGCGCGCGGCGTTGAACGAAGGCGATCTCGAAAAGATCGAAGCCGCACAAAAAGGCTTCGAGGCAGATATCGCACGCTTTACCACGCGCATCCAAGCCTCGGGAACGCAACTGAAAGCCCTGATTGACGACATGCTCGATCTCGCACGGATCGAGGCCAACACCATACGCCTGAACCTGGAGAAGGTGGACAGCAAAAAGATCATCGAATCCGTTGTGGATCAGATGCACACACTGGCGGATGAAAAGGGGCTGACGCTTTCCCTTGATCTGGTTGCGGCCGATGTCTATGCCGACGAAACCCGACTGCGGCAGGTTCTGACCAATCTTCTTGGCAACGCCTTCAAATTCACCGACGAAGGACAGGTCGCGATACGCAGCCAGATAAAGGACGATATGGCGATCTTTGAGGTCAGGGACAGCGGTATCGGGATCGCTGAGGACCGTGTGGGTATCATCTTCGACCGTTTCGCTCAGGCCGCTTCGGGAACGAACCGCAAAAATCCGGGGGTCGGGCTCGGTCTTGCCATCTGCAAGGATTTGGTCGCGTTGCAAAACGGCTGGATCAAAGCCGAAAGCGAACCGGGGGTCGGCACCAAGATGACATTCGCGATTCCGCTCTGGACGGCGTCAAATTGAGCTACAACACACGCCCTGGTTGTATGTTTTTGTTTATGAACACATTTTCATCATGAATTAACCATAGCCATGTTTTAATTTACGTACAGTATCACTTATGTCGGGAATATCCTTCCAACAAAGCGTGCTGTAATGCGTAAACTTAAACTGGTGATTTTGAATAGTTCGGATGTAATCGTATGACATGTACACTCAAACACGGCATAAGTGACTATGCCTTCGGGGAAGAGACTGCCTGTTTCGCTCACGCTGGCTCTGACTTTCACCGATCTCTATGGGATGGAATTTCCGACGCCGTGCTTGTGTTCGAGCGCACGATGGAGAAACCGCATTACATGAACGCCGCCACGCGAAACATGTTGGGCGGCGGTTCTTCCATTCAGGCTGCGGTACAACTTTGTGAAGGCGGATTTTTCCATGACCTCATGGCAGAAGGCGCGGCTCTGGACCAAGCCGAGGCCACCGGCAGTGCGACCTTTCGCACCCATCCGGCCTTTGGCGGCAAACGCCTGAACGGGCGCGTGATGTCGACATTGAATGAACAGGGCGAACTCTATTTCGTCGCGATGTTCCATGTCGAAACGGAACAGGAGAGTGCGGAATTCCTGCGCAAGGAAGTGAATTCCGTGATCACCCATGAATTGCGCACCCCGCTGACCAGCATCAAGGGCGCGCTCGATCTGATGAAGTCCGGACTGGTGGGGCCGCTGTCGGACAAGGCGCAGTCGCTTCTCAACATCGCCGGAGCGAACAGCGACCGTATGCTGTCGCTCATCCAGGAAATCCTCGACCTCAACGAAAGCGCACAAGCCGGCCCCAAGCCCGAAAGCGAAGTGATCGGGATCGCTGGCCTGCTTGAAGGGCTCGTTGCAACGCATCAGGGCTATGGCGCATATCATGGCGTGGATGTCAAAATGCGCCCCACCGATGCGGCGCTGCAAATTCGCGCCGTCCCGGCTCAAGTGACGAAAATCCTCTCAAACCTCCTCTCGAACGCGGTGAAAGCCTCCGAGAGGGACCAATCCGTGGATATCTGGGCACAACAGTCGGGTAGCGAAATTGCCATTTTCGTGCGGGATCACGGCGGGGGTATTCCAGCGGAACTGCGCGATACGCTTTTTGAGCGTTACACCAAGGCAAGCTGGGGCAATGACCGGCGTGTCGGGAGTTCCGGGCTTGGGCTCAATATCGTACGCACACTGGTCGAACAGATGGACGGCACAATCTCATTCGAGACGCAAACCGGCGAGGGCACAACATTCCGCATCAATCTGCCCGCATGGTCCTGAACCGGATACTCCGATCTTTACGGCAATGACCTCAGCGGACGCCGCTGTGGCAGCAGGCCACTTGGTTGACACCGTGACGGGTTCACTCTCATGCGGCTCTGCGATTTCCGGTATGCGTCATGTGCTCCTAGATCAGCTTCTGGCTTCTGGGCATGTGCCGATGGTTGGAAAATAAATATTCAGGCTTACAAATATACATAACATTCATTAACGGATAATTAAACATCCGTAAGCGTGCGCTACCTTGAAGTGCGACTCCTGTTAGAAACCAAGTAAGGCATGGCGCAGGAACTCCGGCGGTATCTGCCAGAGCACCGGAAGTCCCGCAAACCGCGGCGGGCTAGGAAGCGCCTACCTCCGAAATTCGACCGTGATGTCAGCATCCTGTTCCGGTCGGACGACGTCGCTCACCGTCGGCAGTTCGGGCACTGGGAATGAGGGGCCGAACTGCCATCGGTCCGAGGCCGGTCCCGAATGATTTGGTCTTGTTCAAACAAAGCTTTGGCCAGACAAACATCACATCGATGGTCGAGCGCGTCAGCCGCTTCACGGTGCTGTTGAAGAACCCGAACAAACGCACGAAGCCAGTGATGGGAAAGATCATGAAGGCCATCGGAGATCTGCCCCTCATGGCGCGCAAATCGATCACATTCGACCGCGGCACAGAGTTCGTGAGTTGGCCGCATCTCCAGGCAGAGCTCGGCACGCGAACATGGTTTTGCGACCCGTCCTCGCCCTGGCAGAAAGGCACTGTCGAGAACACCAATCGTCGGGTCAGGAAATGGCTGCCCCGCACGCGGGACATCACGCGCATGCCCGATCGTGAGCTGAAAACAGCTCTGCGATCAGCTCAACAACACACCGCGAAAATGCCTCGGCTGGAAGACCCCCGCAGAGGTCTTCCGAGAAAGGATGCTAGCGGAGATGGGACGATCACCCTACCCTCCACGGCGATAGGAGGCGCGGTTCAAGTAGCGCTCACATCACCCGAACATCGTAGTCGGGATGATCAGGGCGATCTGCGGGAAGAGGATGATCAGGATCAGCCCCAGAAGCATCGCCAGAAGGAAGGGTGTCACACCTTTGAACACCGTGCCGAGGCTGACATTGTCGGCCACGCCGCGCACCACGAAGACGTTGATCCCCACCGGCGGGGTGATCATTCCCATCTCGATCACGATCACCGCGACAACGCCGAACCAGATCGGATCGAAGCCGAAGGAGAGGATCACGGGAAAGACGATCGGAATGGTGATCACCAGCATTGACAAACCGTCCATGAACATGCCGAGCACGACATAGGCCAGCAGGATCACGATCAGCGTGCCATAGGCCCCGAGGTTCATCGCCCCGAGCCCCTCGCCCAGCATCGCGGGGATATGGGTCACGGAGAAGAACGGGTTCAAAATATTCGCGCCGATGACGATCATATACAGCATGGCGGAAGTCTGGAGCGTGCCGAACACGGCTTCCTTGAACGTCATCCAGCTCAGTTTGCGCTGAACCAAAGCAAGCAACAGCACCAGACCTGCGCCAATCCCTGAGGCCTCGACCGGGGAGAATACCCCAAGGTAGATGCCACCAATGGAGGCGACGATGACAAAAAGCAGCGGTGCGGCCTTCATCAACAGGGTGAAGCGTTCGCGAAACGGCACCTTCTCGCCACGCGGCCCAGCAGTCGGGTCCATCGTGGACACCAGCCAGACCACCGCCATGAACAGCACCATCAGCATCAGCCCCGGCAGAATACCCGCCATGAACAGCCGCCCGATGCTTTCCTCGGTCAGAATGGCATAGAGGACAAAACCCGTGGAAGGCGGAATGAGAAAACCGAGTGTCCCGCCCGCCGCAATGGAACCGGTCGCAAGGCTGTCGGCATAACCTAGGCGCTTCATCTCCGGCAAGGCAACCTTGCCGAGCGTCACGGCAGTCGCCACCGAAGAGCCCGAAACGGCAGAAAACGCGGCACAGCCGATGACCGAAGCCGAGGCCAGCCCCCCCCTGAACCGCCCGACCCAGGCGAAGGCGGCATCGTAAAGCCCGCGCGAATAGCCCGCGACCGAGGAAATATTCCCCAAAAGGATGAACATCGGCACGACGATCAGCGAATAATTCGCCACCGCCGAATAGCTTTCCGTCAGCAAAAGCGCGGAGGCCGAGCGCATTCCTTCCAGAAGGCCATAGCCGAAAAACCCGACCACGAGCATCGCGAAGGCCACGGGGGTGCGCAGGATCAACAGGCCGAAAAGGCACAGGATGCCGATCAGTCCAACGGTCGTATCAGTCATGTCAGTCTTTGTCCTTACCCGTGAGGATCAGCACGATGTCGATGGCGAACACCACCACACACAGCGCCGTACCTGCGGCGAGAATGCCATAGAACGGCCAGATCGGCAGGTTCAGCATGTTGGTCGCATCGCCCCATTCCAACGCATCGAGTGCCTTGTAAAACGCACGCTGCGCCAGAAGAAACAGCACATAGCCCGAGATCACCCGGGACAGGATATCCCCCGCCATCCGCCCGAACCGGCCCAGTATGGTGTCGAACACATCGACACTGACATGCACCCGATTGGCTGTTGTATAGGGCAGAGACGCCATAACAAGTGCCGTTGCCGTAAGCTGAACGATCTCGTTGATGCCGAGGATCGGCTGGCCGAGGACGTAACGCATCACCACCCCGAAGGCGAGGATCGCCACCAGGGCTATGAGACAAACACCCCCGAGCGCGGCCAACACGTAGGTCGCCCGGCCGAACACCTTCGCCCAGGCAACAGAGTTATACCCGTTCATGACGGATCACTTCGCCAGCGCGTCGACGAGGGCGGAGGCCATGCCGCCGGTCTCCTCGACCACTTTGAGCGTCACCTGATGCGACAGGTTATTGAATGGCGCAGCTTGTTCCGGGGTCAGGTGGATCACCTCTTTGCCCTCCATGGCGGCGAAGGCCTCGACGCCATCGGCGGCGACTTTGAGCTGGGTTTCCTGCGCCATGAGGGACGCTTTCTTGCCCGCTTCCAGAACTGCGGCCTGGTTCTCGTCCGAGAGCCCCTCAAAGACATCGCGGTTCATCAGGATGAAGAACGGCGAATTCGTCGTCTCCATACCGAGCGTGAGATAATTCGCCACTTCGCCCAGACGGAAGGCGCGGGTGGCCGTGGTGTCGATATAGGCACCGTCGATCACACCGGTCTGCATGGCGTTGTAGATTTCCGAAACCGGCATCGACACCGGCGTTGCGCCCCAGGCTTCTATCACCTCACCCGCGTTGCGCGAAGGCACGCGGATTTTCAGACCGGCGAGATCGTCCGGGCTGTCGACGGCGACATCGCGCATATAAAGCGCGTTGCCCGCAGAGGACCACAGAGACACGAGTTGCACCCGGCGATATTCGCTTTTCAGCAGGTCGATATTTTCCCACAGATCGGCGGTGCCAGTGGCTTCGTTCAGCACGCCCGGAAGCTCGGCGGTGAGAGTCAGCGGGAATTGCGATGCGGTATAGCCCGGCAAGGAGATTGCAAATTCGGCGACACCATCGACCACGCGGGAATATTGCTCGACCGGGCCCGGCCCAAGCTCGCCGCCCGAATAGATCGTCACCGTCACCTCGCCATGCGTTCCCTCCGACACCATATCGGCAAAGGGTTGGAACGCACCGGCAACATAGGGATGCATCGGCGGCATGTAATTGGCGAATTTCATATCTTCGGCGTGAGCGGCTACGCCCATGACCGTCAGAGCGGCGGTCAACGCGAGGGTTTTCTGCATAAGTGGGTCCTCCCCTTCTTGATCCTGAATATCGGAAGGTCCATCCTCCTGAACCCGCCTGTCTCAAGGCAGAGTTGAGTGAACATGCGACCGAAAACCAATTCAAAGGGAGGTTTTGTGTATAAGTTTTCGCTATACTTTGCGTTTTTCAATGCCTGCCTGACGCAATAAATCAAGGAGAATCGCCTGTGATTTCGTCGGCTCCCATCCTTGACGTGTGGTCAATCCGATCGACCGCCCGGGCCAATTCCCCGACAGGTTGATCCGCGCGACCAGGCCCTTGGCGATCTCGGCCTCGGCCTGAGCTCCGGACACGCAGCCGATGAAATCCCCGGCATGAAGCATTTCGCGCATGAACAGGATGGAGCCGCATTCAATCAGACTTTCGGGCGGCGACAGATTTCGCTCCTGAAAATACGCGTCGAACTGACCGCGCGAGGGGCTGCCCGGACGCGGAACCACCCATTGTTGGTCTGTCAGATCTTCCAGAAAGAGTTCCTGTTCGACAAGCGGGTGATCGGGCCGGGCAATGAAAGCCAGTTCGTCGTTGAACAGAGCCTCCTGCACCACATCCCCGATTGGCGCAGGCACCCGCAACGCCCCAACGATCAGGTCCAGATCGCCACGCCGAAGCCCGGCCAGAAGGTCGTCATAAGGCCCGTCGTTGATCTCGACCGGCAGGCGCGGGCGCAGTTTGCGAAAGGCGGCAAGCGTCTTGGGCAAGAGGATCGACCGCGACAGCGGCAACGCACCGATGGCGATCCGCCCGGCCTCCAGCCCATCGAATTCCGCAAGCTCCGC
The DNA here is from genome assembly GCF_003050785.1 of Celeribacter persicus. Taxonomy (GTDB): domain Bacteria; phylum Pseudomonadota; class Alphaproteobacteria; order Rhodobacterales; family Rhodobacteraceae; genus Celeribacter; species Celeribacter persicus. The sequence goes on along the minus strand of NZ_QAOH01000015.1, from coordinate 39,838 downwards.
TTCCGCCTGATCCAGTTCGGAAAAGAACAGTCGCGCCGATTGCGCCAGCATCCGCGCCGGAGGGGTCGGGATTAACCCGTGCGCGGCGCGCTCAAAAAGCGGCCGTTCAGCGACATTTTCGATCTGGGACACAGCGCGATGCACCGTTGGCTGCGCCAGCCCGAGTTTCTGCGCAGCGAGAGTAAAATTCTCGGCCTCCCGCACAGCAATCAGGGCCTGAAGCTGGGCACTTGTAATGGTCACACGCAGCCTTGGACCGAGACTGTCGAGGACCGGATCGAGATGACCGAAGGCACGTTTCAGACGTCGGACCAGCACCTCTCCACGCGAACTGAGAAACACACCGTGACGCATGCGCGAGAACAAATCCCCTCCCGACTGCTTTTCCAACTTATGCAGCGCCTGGCTCACCGCAGGTTGCGACACGTTACACATTTCCGAGGCAAGGGTCAGTGAGTTCAGCTCAGCAACGGCGAGAAAAACCCTAAAATGCCTAATATTGCGCGAGATTTCCATCTGCTTGCCTTTCGCCTTCCTGTCTCTCCGGCCCTGTGCACAAAGTCGCGTCGGACATCTGACTATAGCAAATTCTTATCCAAATGCACCTGCAATCAAATTGCCTCGGAGGTCGACGCATGGAATGTCGAAAACAACTGCTTTCGGAGGATTTCATGACCAACAAAACCGCTCTCGTCATTTCCGCTCATGCTGCCGATTTTGTCTGGCGGTGCGGTGGTGCGATCGCGCTTCATGCCGAGAAAGGCTATGATGTCACCGTCGCCTGCCTGTCTTTTGGCGAGCGCGGCGAAAGTGCACGGCTCTGGAAAGAGGGCAAAAGCCTTGATGAGGTGAAAGCCATTCGCCGGGGTGAGGCCGAAGCCGCTGCGGAAAAACTCGGTGTGACGCGCCTTGAATGCTTCGATCTGGGCGATTACTCGCTGGTTCTGGAAAAAGAGGACAAATACAGACTCGTGGACCTGATCCGCGAGGTGCAGCCCGCTTTCATGATGAGCCACAGCCAGTATGACCCCTACAACACCGATCATATGTACATGACGCAGGTGGCGCTGGAATGCCGGATGATTGCACAGGCCTGGGGGCACAATCCGGGTCAAAAGGTGCTCGGCGCACCGCAGCTTTATCTCTTTGAACCACACCAGACCGAACAGATGGGCTGGAAGCCCGACACCTTCCTCGACATCACCCCGGTCTGGGACAAAAAACGCGCGGCGATGGAATGCATGAACGGTCAGGTCCATCTGTGGGACTATTACACCCGCGTGGCCCAACAACGCGCCAACCATTTCAAACGCAATTCCGGCGGGATGTCCGGCGGGCGTGATTGTCACTATGCCGAGGGCTTCCAGTCCATCTTCCCGCGCACGGTTGACGAACTCTAAGGAACGCATCTCACGCCGGTGCGGAGGAAGGACCGCACGGGCAGCCCAATCATCCGTCGTGGCTGCACGGAAATCTCTCGGAGGAGACCCAATGTCCAACCCTACCAACCCCTCTTTCGACATCGCCCATCTGGGCCATGTGGAAATGCTCACCGACAAATTCGAGGAAAGCCTCGATTTCTTCACCCGTATCTATGGGCTAAAACTGTCGGCGCAGGACGAAACCTCGGCTTACCTGCGCGCCTGGGACGATTATGAATTCTGTACGCTGAAACTCACGAAATCCGACACCACTGGCGTGGCCCATATCGGCTATCGCGCCGCCTCTCCGGAGGCGCTGGAACGCCGCGTCAAGGCAATCGAAGAAAGCGGTTACAAGGTGATCGGCTGGAATGAGGGCGATCTCTCCCATGGCCGCGCCTTCCGGTTTGAAGATCCCTTCGGCCATGTGTTCGAGATTTACTACGACACCAACTGGTGGGAGCCGCAGGAAGATGCCGAAAAGGCCGCACTGAAAAACACCGCCTCCGCTTTTACCGGTGCGGCACCGCGTCGGATCGACCACCTCAACCTCTTGTCCGAGGACGTGACCGAGTTCAAACGCTTCATGCAGACCTGTCTCGGGTCTCGCGTGACCGAATATATCCAGCTCGACAACGGTCGTCTCGGCGGCTGCTGGTTCACGGTGAACAACAAGACCTACGATCTCGCCTGCACCGAAGAGCACGGTGGCGGTCACGCCCGCCTGCACCACGTCACCTATGCCACCGATCAGCGCGAAGATATCCTGCGTGCAGCGGATATTTTCCTGCAAAACGGCGTACACATCGAAACCGGCCCGCACAAACACGCGGTGCAGGGCACGTTCTTCCTCTATGTCTGGGAACCTGCCGGGAACCGGGTGGAACTTGCCAATGCGGGTGCGCGTCTGATCCTTGCCCCCGACTGGAAACCGGTGTGCTGGACACAATCTGACCGGATGAAGGGCCAGGCCTGGGGTCTCAAGACCATCGAGAGCTTCCACACCCACGGCACACCACCGATCAAGCAGTAATCCAGATAAAATACGGAGGGGCGGCTTTGTCGCCCCCTAAGGCAAAAGGAAACACTCATGCCAGTTGTCGTCCAGAACATCGAACGCGCCAATCCCAAGGTAATCGACGCCCTCGGTCAGGCCGGGGTTGCCACTGTCCACGAAGCGCAGGGCCGGATCGGATGCCTGCACTCCTACATGCGCCCGATCTATCGCGGTGCCAAGATCGCGGGCTCTGCGGTGACCATTTCCGCGCCTCCGGGCGACAACTGGATGATCCATGTCGCCATCGAACAGCTCAAGGAAGGCGACATTCTCGTGCTTGCGCCGACCTCGCCCTGTGACAATGGCTATTTCGGCGATCTTCTGGCGACCTCGGCACAGGCCCGCGGTTGCCGCGGACTGATCATCGACGCGGGCGTGCGTGATACGGTCGATCTCGAACAGATGGGTTTTCCGGTCTGGTCCAAAGCGATCTCATGCCAAGGTACAGTGAAAGAAACGCTGGGCGATGTGAACGTGCCCATCGTCTGCGCCGGTCAGGCGATCAACCCCGGTGACATCATCTGCGCCGATGACGATGGTGTTTGTGTGGTACGTCGCGAAGACGCCGAAACGGTTCTGGCCGCCGCGCAAAAGCGTCTCGATCTCGAAGAAGCCAAACGTGTCCGCCTCGCCAATGGCGAACTGGGCCTCGACATTTACGACATGCGCCCGCGGCTTGAGGCCAAGGGGTTGAAATATGTCTGAGGGCATCCCCTGTCTCTGGATGCGGGGAGGCACCTCGAAGGGGGCTTATTTCAAGGCCGCCGACCTGCCTTCTGACACGGATGCGCGCGATGCGCTCTTGTTTCGGATCATGGGAAGTCCCGACCCGCGCCAGATCGACGGGATCGGCGGCGCGGACCCGCTGACCTCAAAAGTCGCGATCCTGTCGCCCTCCGCGCGTGAAGATGCGGATGTCGATTACCTGTTCTTGCAGGTCTTTGTCGATCAACCGCTGGTTTCGGGCGCACAGGCCTGTGGCAATATCCTTGCCGGCGTCGGACCCGCCGCAATCGAGATGGAGATCGTTCCGGCGCAGGACGGCGAGACCCACGTGCGGATTTTCATGGAGAACACCGGGGAAATTGCGGTGGCGACGGTGCAGACACCGAACGGCCGGGTCACTTACGAGGGCAAAGCGCGCATCGACGGTGTTCCCGGAACTCACGCGCCGATCCCGCTTTTGTTCACCGGGCTCGCCGGGTCGATGTGCGGCGCGCTTTTGCCCTCTGGCAATACTGTTGACGTGATTGAAGGTGTCGCCTGTACCCTGATCGACAACGGTATGCCCATCGTGGTGATGGCTGCCGAGGATTTTGGCCTGAGCGGTCAGGAAAGCCGCGAAGACCTGGATGGCAACGCCGATCTCAAATCCCGGATCGAGGCCATTCGTCTCAAAGCGGGTGAGATGATGACCCTCGGAAATGTCACCGAGAAATCTGTTCCGAAAATGACATTGGTCAGTGCGCCGACACAGGGCGGGGTTATCAACACGCGCAGTTTTATCCCCCATCGGTGTCATGCCTCCATCGGCGTGTTTGCAGCTGTGTCCGTGGCAACCGCCTGTGTCCTCGACGGCAGTCCTGCGCAACGCCTGGCGCAACAGCCTCAGGACACGACATTCGTGATTGAACACCCTTCGGGCGTGGTGGAGATCATTCTTGACCGCGACAGCTCGGGCACCGTGATCGGCGCGGGTACATTACGCACCGCTCGCAAACTTTTTGCCGGTCAGGTCTTTGCCTGAGATCAATCTCTCAAAATATGCGCCACCTCGTCGGGCAAATATATACGTCCTGCATCCATGACGACGATCTGGTCGGCATGGCGAACGGTCTCCAGACGATGCGCGATGACCAGTCTGTCCCGCTTCTGCGGTGAAGGAAACGTTCTCGAACCGCATCACCTCTGAACACCGGGGCGGGGTGTGCGTCCGGGCCGTCGGTCACGTCGCGTTCCGTGGAGAGAAGTTCGAGGTAGCTGCGAAATCCGGCAATCGCACGCGGGTAGGTTTCGATCACGGCGGCGATCAGCACCAGTTGCGGGTGCAGGTTCAGCATCAGGAAAAACGCCCCCACAAACGTCATGATCGCGATCCCCTGCGCAACCCGGCAATGACAAGGGTTTTGCTCAACAGACTTTCGGTTACGCCATGGAACTGCGGTCCTGAGACCGTGTAAACAGCCAGCTTGAGATGCCCATACAGGCTCTGCGGAACAAGGCAGTTGCCGACCATAGTGTCGGCCCCGGAAGGGACGGTGCCAAAGCCCTTTCGCCTCCCGCCTTCTCCCTGAGACAGAGACAGGCAGAGACATCACATGATATTCGCATTGTACGCCCCCGCCAAAAGCTGTTGCAGGCTTTTGGCGGGGCGTGTTCACATCCTCACATCGAGCCGGATTTTGCAGCAGAAATCATATCCTTTACGGTCTCGCGCACCGGGGCAGGCATTTCCTGTTCCTTCAGGTTCAGGAAGCCCTGCACGATTAGCTCATTGGCGCTGTCCTCCGTCAACCCCAGAGATTCCAGATAAGCCAGTTTCTCCTCACTCACCATGCCAACAGAGGCCTCATGAGAAAGCTGAGATTTCTCGGACAAGGCCCTCAAGGCGGGTACGGAGAGAATCTCACCATCGCTGGTCAGCTTCAACCCGTCGCAACCAAGGAAACCCTCGGTATCGTCCGCCTCCCCGACAAGCATCGCATTGTTCCCAATCGTGCCACCCGCCGTCACCATCCGGGTCAGGCTTTCAGCATGCGCGCGCTCGCCCCTGAGATGAATTTCTCCCTCCATCATCCGCGTGGTGCCTTGTGGCGCGAAGACGATGGACTGATCCTTGGCCGTCGCATCCTCGCCCACGGTCGTGGATGTCCGACTGCAATGATTGCGTACCGGCGAGACCATCACCTTGTTGGAACTGCAATGGGCCGATTTCGCCACATCCGCACGATCATAGCTCATCACATCCACGTCCTTTGCCCATTGTTCGATGGAAAGAGACTCACACCTCGCCCTTTCGCGTAAATAGGTTTCGCACAGGCAGGTATGCTGACCCGTATGCACCCCATCGGCCACGGAACTGCCGGAGATCACGGAGGCCTGCGCCCCTTCCTCGATCACAGTAATATTATGCAGCACCTGCCGCACCTGCGGCGTTTCCAGCAGGCAGAAGGACTGGATTGGCTGCTCAAGTTTCGCCCCGGCTTTCACCCGGATGAAATGACCGACGGGAGTGTCAGCCGACCGTGCCAGATGCTGCACTTCTTCAGCTTCGTTCACGTCAATCAGACCGAAATAAAGCTCCTGCACCCATACATATTTTTTCAGCGCCTCGGCAATCGGCAGGATTTCCACCTGATCATCATTGATGGAGATATGTCGTACCTCCTGATCGGCGATCACCACCGTTGCGGCACGTTCAGACTCCGCCACATAGCCCACTTTGCTCAACGTGGTTTTTTCGGCATCGCTCAGTGGCGATTGTGTGATTTGAATGTTCATGATCGTTCTCCTCATAAGACCTGAGCGACAGACTTGGGCGATCGCTCAGGCGGCATGATAACCGTTGCTTTTCACCTGCTCGAACATCTCTTTCGGGTCACCGGTCGCAATGATGCGTCCATCCACCATCATATGTGCCGTATCTGCTTTCACATAATCGAGGATGAAGCCTGTATGGGTGATCACCAGTGCGGCGCGTTTTGCTCCATTGGCCGTCCTGCTCCGCGCAAGCCGTTCGATGGCGGCGCCCACGGCGGCAATATGTTCAAGATCGACCCCGCTTTCGGGTTCGTCGAAAAGCAGGAACTGCGGATTCTGTAAGAAGAGCTTGAGCACTTCCCAGCGTTTGATCTCGCCGCCCGAAAATCCGACATTGACTTCGCGTTGCGCAAAATCCGCCATATCGAGTGCTGCGGCTTCCGTTGCAAAGGTCGCATCGGCACGCATGACATGCGCCAGAGCCGTCAGCGTCACCCCGTCGATTTCCGGCGGCTTCTGGTAAGCCATGCCGAACCCCAAGGCAGCACGCTGATCCGGCGTCAGATCACAGATCGACCGGCCATTGAGCCGGATATCGCCCTTGGTCACACGAAATGGCGGAACCCCCATGATCGCTTGCAGAAGCGACGATTTTCCGGATCCGTTCGGCCCGAGAAGAATATGCACTTCACCGGGGTGGATCGTCAGATCGACATCGCGCAACACTTGCGTCTCGCCGGCGAAGACATCGAGGTCCCGAATTTTGAGAATGTTGTCGGACAAGGAAATCCTCTCTTTTTTCTTTGAATTCTCATGCGGACCGCACTCCCTCCCAGGCATCGGGTCGACCAAACGGCCCTCTGCCGACAGGACGACACAGGGCTGGGCTCACACGAGATAAACAAGTCCGCCCCTAACCGCCTGTTCACGAAGCGCGGAACCAGACATGGCTCTGAACCAAATGACACATTGTACTGAGAATGAGCCAACACGCCTCTTCCGCCGGCCTGTGTCTGGCGAAAGCTGGAGGTCCTCAACACAACGAAACTATAACCGACTTTTTTTGTCAAGAAACTGATCCGCAACATTGTCGCGATAAACCGACCAAAGCGTTATGCCTGAAACCTCTGATATCGGCCAAAGGTATGACGCTTGGCACGGAGCAGACGGTCGGGAACAGGGTCTGAAGAGCCCGGCGTGCGTGGCGACACACGCCGGGGGAAGTTTCAGAAACTGAAATTTGTGCCAATGAACACCGCCCGACCGGAGCCCGGAATGAACACGGCCTGATTGGCATAGCTCAGGATGTCATTGGCTACGACAGCGGAGGCATAGGTCTCATCCGTGACATTGGTAACTTCAGCGACAAGTTCCACCATGTCACTGACCCGCCAACGCGCCCCCAGATCGAGCAGAACCGCATCATCGGCCCAAGTGGTGTTCATGTTGTCCACCGGCATCTTGTCTCGCCATGTCACCGTCCCAGAAAGCGTCAGGTCCTCCATCACATCCCATTCCAGCCCTGCGGTCAAAAGATGTTCCGGCGCCCCCGCCAGTTGGTTATCGCCGCGTGTCGCGTCATTGTCGAAATGGAAATCCTGCCAGGTATAGGCCAGACGCCCGCGCAGAACCGGGCTGAATTCGCCGCTCAACCCAAGCTCAAGCCCGTTATGCACGGTCTCGCCGGCATTGGTGGTGTAAGGCACACCAGACGAGGTATTGAGCAACAGGAATTCGTTCTCAATCTCCGCGTGATACGCGACGGCATCCCAGCCGAACGCGCCGATTCGCCCGCGCCAGCCGATCTCGATCGTATCGGCGATCTGTGCGTCCAGGTCCGCTGCCTGTACGGTGGTGGGGCTGGTGTTGACGTTGCCTCCGACCGGGGAAATCAGATCGTCACTGGTCGGAGCATCGAAGCTGCGTGCGACAGAGACCCATGCGGTCTGATCCCCATTCGGTTTCCAGCGCAGCGACAGTGACGGGCTCCAGCCGTCATAGGTGTTTTCAAAATCAGAGCCGTTGCCCCAGAGATCCTCGTTATCTCGCGTGGCACGGGTATAGGAGAGCGAGGGCGTCAAAAGCCAATTGATGCCAATCGGCACATTCGCACCCGCGTAGACACTGAGTGTCGAGGCTTCGAATTCATTCTGACCGAATTGCGCACCACGGTTACCGCCGGAATTCTCATAGTAATCCCGATCCGCTTCGCCATAGGCATAGTTGGCGGTCAGTTCCACTAGCGGCAGTTCATAGGCATCCGGCACATAGGCGTAGCGGGCCATCAGATTGGTGTCCCAGCCATCGGTGACACGCACCCCGTGGGCAATCGGAAAGGTGAATTCATCATCCGTCTGACTGTAGGAGACACCGACATCATAGCGATGCGCCCCGTTTTCAAAGGTGGTACGGCTACCGATCAGGGTCTGTTCGGTCTCACGTCCGGGTTGATCGCGCACCACATTCGGGCCGATCCCCGTGCCATTCCCATTGGCGGCCCCCAGCATCGGGTTTTGGTTGATTACCGTGTAATCCGAATTCAGGTCTTCCAGACTCAACGGTCCGGGCACATCGAAATCGAGCTTGGCATGGCTCAGAAAGACCTGCGTCACCACACCGTTACCCCAGTCGTAGGAAAGATTACCGCCGTAAATCCTGCGATCAGACCCATTATAATCACGCTCACCATCCGACGTAGACAGATCGAAGCGGAACAGGGCGCTCAGATTGCCATAATCAATCGCATGGCTGCCCTTTGCGCTGTAGCTGTCGAAACTGCCTGCGCCAAAAGACAGGGTGCTGCCCGGACGGGTGTCTGCCGTAGAGGAAATGAAATTGAGCGCGCCCCCCATGACGGAAGCCCCGAGCCGGTTCGCCGATGCGCCACGCCAGACCTCGATGGCCTCGGCCTGCGAGGGGGCTGCAAGCCCGACGACAAACGTTCCATCGGCACGGTTGATCGGCATACCGTCCTGCAAGACGATGATGCCGCGCTCGGTCGGGTTTTGTTGCAGGCCGGAGCCTCGGATTTGCAGTCGGGGCTGATCATGGCCGCCGAAGAACTCCTGCACCACGACCCCCGGTGAGAATTTCAGGGCTTCGGCCAGTGTCGGAGAGGGTGCGGTCGCATAGTCCTCCCGACCTACGACATCAGCCGCAAGCGGCACATTCTGCATCTTCTCTTCCAAAAGCTCCGCCGTGCTCAAGGCATCCTTACCCTTGATCACGATAGGCTCAAGCTCAATAACCGCACCCGGTGAGGCAGATTGCGCGACAGCCACGCTGCTTAAAACGGGTGTCATCAGCGCCGCTGCGGCCACGCTGGACAAGAAAAATCTGGTGTAAGTCACCTGTGCTATCCCCTTTGCAAACGGATAGCTGGCGACAGGCGGGCGACCGGATCTCGATATTTATCTGACGGCGTCACAATCCACGGATATGCATGCAAAAACAAGCATGCGAAATGTCGCATATGTTACGGTATCGCAAAAACCCGGACAATGCACTGATTTGCTCTGAGTGGCATTGGCTCCGTGAAGGAGTTTATACTTGAGGTCGAACTCCAAGACATTGCAAAATAGGAATTCATAAAGTGATGTTTCGCATACTTGGCGAAACGCTCTTTCGCCTCACGCCAGAACGGGCACCCAAGGCTCTTTTCAGCAGAGATTCTCGCCGTCATCAGGAGCCCACTATGTCCAAACCGCAGCGTCTCATTCTCCATCTGTCCGCTTTCGTACTTTGCCTGCTGTTCTCCGCCGCGCTCGCGACATGGCGTGGGGCCTTGTGGCCTTTTGATCCAAAGGCAACGGCCCTGATGACTGTGAGCGGACTCGCCAGTGTTTTCTCCGGCTGGGGGCCGGTCTGGATTATCCCCCTTGTGCTGTCCGTGGCCGTGAACAGGATGGTCTGGCGCCTCGCGTTGTGGATCATCACGGTCGTGGCAATGATCGGGATGCATGGCACACTCGGGCCCGCTCAGGGCTTTGCACCGCTCACACGTCTCACGGTGCCCAGTGCGGTTTTGCTTTATGCCGTCCCAACCGCAATGTGCCTGCTCCTCGGTTCGCTTATTCGCCTCACAATGTCGCGCTCCACAGAATTCAATTGATGAATGTTAATTTCTGACTGAAAATATCGGATATACATCACGAGATCAGTTATGGAGCCTTCCGATATGCATGATCTGCCGAGCCGCCGCCGTTTTCTTCTGTCTTCGGCCATCTCCGTTGCGGCCTTGTCCATGCCCGCCGTACTGCGTGCCAAAACGCCGCTTCAGGGTTTGACCTTTTACGGCCCGCCCGCCGGCCCCTCGATCACACTCGCCTATGCGGTCGCGGAAGGCTCATTTTCCGACATCGCCGGGGAGGTCGCGTTCAAGACCTGGCGAGATCCTGATGAATTGCGGGCCGGACTGACATCCGGCACGATGAAAGTCGTGATCATGCCTTCGAACGCCGCCGCCAATCTCTATAATCGCGGGCTTGGCGTGCGCATGGTCAATGCCATGACACTCGGTCTCAACTATATCATGACCAAAGACCCCGCGATCAAAACACCCGCCGATCTTAGAGGTCGCTCCATCACCTTCCCCTTCCGCAATGACACGCCGGACATCCTTTTGCGCCGCGTTCTGGCAGCTGCCGATGTGCCTGAGAACAGCCTCAAAATCGTCAATGCCGCCACCCCGATCGAAGCAGTGCAGCTTCTGCTCTCGGGTCGCGCGGAAACGGCGGTTCTGCCGGAACCCGCCACCACCATGGCGGAGATGCGCGCGCTGCAAGCCGGGCAAGAGGTTTATCGCGCCATCAACATCCAGGAAGAATGGGGCAAGATCACCGGTCTTGGCCCCGTCGCCCCCCAAGCCGGTCTGGCAGTGATGCGCGATTTCGATGAGGCCAACCCCGGCGTGATCGAAGCCATTCAAAGTGCCATCGAGGCGACCCTCCCCAAAGTCATTGCCAACCCCATGGAAGCCGCCAAAGCCGCCGCTAACGCACTTGGCATGCCCGCACCGATCCTGGCGAAATCCATTCCGCATTCCGCCTTGTCGGCAGATCGGGCCTCAAGTCTGCGCCCACAATTCGAGGCCATGTACAAGGCCGTGGCCGATGTCGAACCGCGAGCCATCGGCGGGCAATTGCCCGATGATGGTTTCTATCGCCTATGACCGGCCTTCTCGACAGACTGGGGCGCAGCGCGCGCTTTCTCTGGGGCGGCTGGTCGGGGCTGGCCGCGCTCGCGCTGTTTGCTGCGCTTTGGCAGGCGGGGCACGAAGCCTATGGCGATTTCATCCTGCCGGCACCTTTGGCAACGCTCCGAACCGCGCTGAACATCCTCGGCAGCCCTGAGAACTGGGCCATTTTCATCGCTACAATGCGCCGCGCCCTGATCGGGTTTGCGCTCTCCGCCCTGATTGGCGGCTTTGCGGGTCTGATCGCAGGCTACTCACCCGCCACCATGCGTCTGGCGCGCCCGCTTCTGACGGTCATCCTCGGGGTTCCGCCGATTGCATGGCTGGTGCTGGCGCTGATCTGGTTCGGGGCGACGGATGGGATGGTGATCGTCACCATTTTCGTGGGGGTCGTGCCTCTGGTCTTTGCAGGCACAGCCGAAGGCATCGCCACACGAGATCGCGGGCTGGATGCCATGGCCGAAGTGTTCGGGGCCACCCGGTTGCGCCGGTTCTGGAGCGTCGGGTTTCGCCAGATGCTCGCGCATCTTTTCCCAGCGTTGCTCTTGGGCCTGGCTTCTTCGATCAAGGTGGCGGTGATGATCGAAGTGCTCTCCTCCGTCGGCGGGATCGGCAACGAGTTGGCGAAAGCCCGTCAATATATGGATGTGACACAGGCGCTTGCGTGGATCGGCATCGCGGTCGCAGGGTTGATCGCGGTGGAGTATGCGCTGGTGCATCCGGTGCGCGCAGAAGTCGAGCGCTGGCGTGAGGCGGCACGGCCTTGGGGAATCAAACGATGAGTTCTCCGTCCCTTGCACTGCGCCGGGTTTCTCATGCCTTTCTCGGGCGCGAGGTCATTTCGAAGATCAACCTAGAAATCGCCGATCACGAGGTCGTGGCACTTGTCGGCCCCTCCGGTTGCGGCAAGTCCACACTGGCCCATATCGCAGCCGGTCTTTCCGAACCGAAAGAAGGCCGGGTGATCCGGGGTTACGCCCGTCACAGCATGGTGTTTCAGGAGCCGAGACTGATGCCATGGGCAACTGCGCTTGAGAATGTCGCCTATGTCGCGCGCCTCTCGGGCCTGTCGCGACGGCGCGCACGAGCCGCAGCGGCACAGAGCACCGAACGTGTGGGATTTTTGCCTGAAGACCTGGACAAGTTTCCCGTCGAGCTGTCCGGCGGTATGCGTCAGAGGATCGCCATTGCCCGCGCTTTGGTTGCCAATCCCGATTTCATCTATTTCGACGAGCCCTTTACCGCACTCGATGCCGCACTCAAACACCGGATGCAGGACATCGTGATCGAGGCCTCGCAATCGGGCCGGTTCGGCGCACTCTTTGTGACCCATGATCTCACGGAAGCCGCCCGTATCGCCAGCCGCATCGCGGTGATGCACCCCACGGGTCAGGGGATCATGGGGCTGCGCGACATTTCCGGTCGCCCGGGAATGCGGTCCGAACGCGAGCTGTTCGACCTGACTCAACACTGGCAACATGACGATCCGTTGTTTCGCCATGTGCATGATGTCGATGAAAGGCGGATCGCATGAAAGACACGTCTCAATCCGCTCCGCCACTCTCGACGGTCCTTGCCGACGAAGGCTTTCGCCTGTTCTTTCCGCTGGCTGCCGCCCATGCCGCCCTTTGGCCGTTTCTGTGGGTCGCGGTTCAGGGCTATCTCCTGATCGGCGCGACGGAAATCGCCTCCTCCGTCTGGCATATGCATGAGATGATTGTCGGCTCCTTTGGCGCCGCGCTGATCGGGTTTCTGACCACGGCTTTCCCAGAATGGACTGACACGCCAAAGCTGCAAGGTTGCGCGCTTTGGAGCTTTGCGGCGATCTGGGGCGTTGCGCGGCTGATCGGGCTGATCGGTTTCGACGCGCTGACACCGCTGGCCGCGCTTGGCGATCTGGCATGGATGGCCGGGCTGATCCTCTACGGGATCGCAATCACATGGCGCAAACGCACGGACCGGCTTCTGGCCTTTCTGCCATGGCTTGTGGGCTTCTTCATGGCCGAGGCGATCACGCGCTATTTCACGATCACCGGCGACAGTTATCTGGCGGGGGAAGCGGTGAAATACAGCGGCCTTGTGTTTCTTGGCGTGTTGGGGCTGGCGCTTGCGCGGATCACCGTGCCTGTGACCAATCTCGTGCTGGACCCGAGCGAAGAGACCTCGCCCTACCGCCCCCATCCGGGCCGCAAAAATCTCGCCCCCGGTCTGGTTGCGTTCGTGCTTTTGGGAAAATTCTTCGGGCTGAGCGACACAGTCGTCGCCTGGCTGATGATTGCGGCCGGGGCAGGGTTTCTCGACCGTGCCGGAGAAGGATTCATCGGGCGCGAGACATTCCGGGTCGAAATCATCGCCCTCACCCTGCCCTCCCTGCTTTCTGGTGCTGGTCTGATCTGGCTTGGGGCTTCCGCGCTTGGTGCTCCTGTATTGCCCGCAGGCGGCTGGCATCTCGCACTGATGGGCGGACTTGGCGTCGCCGTGCTCGCGGTCCTCTCCATTGCCGGGCTGTTCCACGCCGGTCTGACACTTCCGGTCGGAGGCGCAGTCAAAACGGCACTGGTTTTACTCGTGATCTCTGTCGTGCTGCGAATTTTCCCGGAACTGGGCATGATCTCCGCCATGGCAGGCCACCTGAGCGCGTCTGTGTTCTGGGCCGCGGGATTTGGTCTCTGGCTCTGGCGCTACTGGCCGATCCTCACCGACCCCGACACGCTTGGTCAGCATGAGGGCTGCTGAGGCGGAGAGCGGCACAGGACAGGATAGAACTCCTTGGCCAGTTCTCTGATGCTTTACCTGCTCAATAAGAGCAATGATTTGATCCCGGAAATCCGTCGGGTGGTACGGGGGCCTTGCACCTAGCGTATGCACACTTTTCCATTGCAGTCAAAAAGCGTCCATCAAACCGGGGGAACTCCAATCAGCAGGCGGATTATTGAAGATCATCATTGAGCGAAGACTGGAGCGGGCGTAGATTCAAGTATTTATCCGATGTGCCCGATCTTGAAATCGCGACGGGCGATGCAACGCTGGTCAAGGTTCACCGACACGATCATGGCGCAAAAAGGGGCACTCGTCACGGCACGGTTGGGTCGCGCCATTGTGACGACATCGCTTTTGAAGCGCGCTTCTCAACGGACGATGAAGCACCACAGACCCTAGAGCGCCTTGTGCAATCTCTCGGCAACGCTCCGGGATGCATCGGAAAGCCGTTTGCCAATCCCCGCGATCTCTTCCTCAGACAGATCGGTTCCCGGAAAGGTCAGGCTCAGACTACCTGTCACCTCCTCCTGCGCATCGAAAAGCGCGGTTGCAACGCCGGTCACCCCGGGGGTCACCGCTGCGACCGTGTGATGCCAGCCCCTCTGTCGAATGTCTTTCAGAACCGAACGGACCGCAGGCAGGGTCTCACCCAGACCCGCTTTGGCAAACGCGACCGGGTTCTCATCGTAAAGACGGGAGAGTTGATAAGGCGACAGATGGGCCAGAATAACTTGCGACGCCGCCCCTCTCAACAAGGGTCGCGACCGTCCCCGTTCAAAGTTGGACCGGACTTGATCGGTACTGCTTTCCTGATGAACGCAGAGGACACCCTGACGATACCGGCGGCACAAAAGACTGACGCTGGGATATTCCTGGGTCAGGTCCTGCATGATCGGCCGCGCCGCCCGGATCAGGGGGTCGCTGACAATGATCTGATAGTCCATCTGGATGATGCGTGGACCCAAACTATAGCCACGCCCCGGAAAGGACGACAACAACCCCGCATCCGTCAGAACCTTGAGATAACGGTATAAAGTCGAGCGGCTGAACCCCAGTCGCACAAGCATCGCATCGAAATCCCATTCCGGATTTTCCTCATCGAAGAGATCCAGAATGCCCAATAGTTTTTCATGACTTTGCACGAGATGCCCCTGCTCTGCGGCTGCGATCTGTCGCAAGACCGTAAGGGAGCCGTCGTCAGGTGCCAAGGGTTGAGCAGATTGTTTTTAAAAATCCTATAATATGGGATTATTTATTGACTCACATCAAAACCACCCGTAGCCCTGATCCCGTGAAGGAGAACCAAGGGAGAAAAAAATGAACACCCAAGTCACAATCATCGGCGCCGGTCCCGTGGGGCTGACCCTCGCGGTCGATCTCGGCCTGCAAGGCATCAAATGCACATTGGTCGAGAAAAAACCGCAGCCGGAATTCCTGCCGAAGATGGAACGCTGCAATGCGCGCACCATGGAGATTTTCCGGCGCATGGGGCTGGCCGAAAAAATCAGGGAGGCGGGCTTGGATGGCGATGTCCCGATGGATGTTTTCGTCATCACGAAAATGACGGAAAAGCCCCTGCTGCATCTCAAGTACCCTTCGGTGAACGAGGCCCGCAAAATCTGCGACGCGTCGGAAGACACGTCGGAACCCGCCGAACCCTATCAGTTGATTTCCCAATATACCGTGGAACCGCTGCTGAAATCCGTGGCCGAGAAACTGCCCAGCGTCACCCTCGCCTACGATACGGAATTCGTCGACTTCAAACAGGATGCCCGCTCCGTCGTCACCACCTTGCGTCGTGCGGACGGAAGCACCTACGATCTGCGCTCCGATTACATGGTCGGCTGCGACGGCGGCGCAAGCCCGGTTCGCAAGACGCTTGGCATTCGTCTGCGTGGAGAGGGCAACCTGCTGCAATTGCGTCAGGCGCTCTACCGCTGTGACGATCTGTTCGACCGCCTTCCGCTGGGTGACGGTCCGGGCCATGGACGGCATTACCATGTCGCCGACAACCAGGCCTCTTTTCTCATCATGCAGGACTCGACCAAACACTGGACCCTCCACGCCGTCGTCGAAAGCGACGAAGCCATGGCAACCCAGTTCGAAAAGGTTGTGGGCACGGATGTCGATTATGAAATGCTCTATGTCGGGGAATGGAAACAGAACCTGCTGCTGGCCGACCGCTACGGGCACGGGCGGGTCTTTCTCGCCGGGGATGCCGTCCATTTGGTGATCCCCACGGGTGGCCTCGGCATGAACACCGGCGTGGGCGATGCCATCGACCTGTCGTGGAAACTGGCTGCGACGCTACAAGGCTGGGCCGGGCCGAACCTGTTGCGCTCCTACGAGGTCGAACGCCGTCAGATCGGCGACCGCAATATCGGTGCGTCGCGCTATGCCTCTCAGGGCCGCCGCAAATGGCGCGGACAATGGCAACCGGGCTTCAACGACGACACGCCGGAGGGGCAGGCTCTGCGGGACAACCTTGCGCAGGTTGCAGACGTCGAACAGCGCAAGACCAACGAAATGATCGGGGCCGAGCTTGGGTATCGCTATGTGGACAGCCCGGTGATCTGGGACGAACCCGGTGGCCCTGAGCATCTGTTTCGCAGCTACAACCCGACCGCATGGACCGGTGTACGCATGCCGCATGTCTGGCTCGCCCCTGGACAGTCGATCAATGACGGCTTCGACCGCAGTTATTCGTTTGTCCGCTTCACCGACAGCTCCGATGGCGTAAGCGAACTCGCCGCAGCCTTCCAACTTATAGGAGCACCGCTCCGGGTAATTGACCTGCCGGACCCGAAACTGCGCGCGCTTTATGGGAGAGACATGTTCCTGCTGCGCCCCGATCTTCATATCGCCTGGCGCGGCGATGCCCTGCCACAGGACCCGATGACGCTGGCGCTTCTGAGCACGGGCTACCCGGTTCAGGGAATGGGACGGCATCACCTCTGAACGTTCTCACATCGAGACGAAAGCCCCCGGCTCAATGGAACCGGGGGCTTCTTTGTGCTGATTGTCCAAACCTTGTTTAGAACACAGTGCTTTTCTGCGGCAAAACAAAACGCCGCCACAGCCAGACAACCCCGAGCAGCAGTCCGGCCAGTTCGATCCAAAGACCGAAGGCTCCTACATCCGCCGGGATCAGCAACATCAGACCGGCGATAGCCACCCACAGACGTTCCGCCACCCCAAGATGAGCGCGACAGAACCCGACCATGGCGACAGAAACCAGCCAGATGCCGGCAGAGGCCGAGACCACAGCGAGAACGATCGCCGGCCAGCTCCCTTGCATCAGAAGCGAGGGAGAGAAGACAAAGAGAAACGGCACGATGAAAGCCGGCCACCCAACACGCACCGATGTCAGCGCGGTCTGCATTGCGCTTGCCCCGGAAATGCTTGCAGCGGCGAAAGCAGCCACGGCAACCGGGGGCGAGATCATCGACATCATTCCGAAATAGAAGATGAAGAAATGCGCGGCAATCGGCATCACACCGAGTTGCAGCAAAGGCGGGGCCGCCAGCGTCGCCACCAGAAGATAAATCCCCGTGGTCGGCATCCCCATGCCAAGCAGAATACATACAACAGCCGTGGCAAGCAGCAACAGCAGCAAACTGGTCTGCCCCAGACTGACAAGCAGATAGGTCAGACCGAAACCGAGGCCCGTCGTCTGAAGAACGCCGATCACGATCCCCGCAATGGCTCCGATCAGCACGATCTCGACCGATCCTCGTCCGGTGTCCAGCAGCGCATCCCAAAGTTCGCGCAATTGAACCCGGTGTCCTTTGTAGCCAAAGAGCCGGTTGAAGATGATGACCGCCACAATCGCCCAGAATGCGGCTTCCGTCGGGGATTTGTTTTCACTGAACAACAGCCAGATCAGCACCGCGAATGGTATCGGGAAATACCAGCCGACCCGCAGAACATCCGCAAGACGCGGGATCATCTCTTCGGGGACCGGCGGAATATGTTTCACCCCGGCCTCAAGATCGGCCTGAATGATCACGGCCAGAAAGAAGAGAAACGAGGGAATGATCGCGGCGACCACCACGGTCGCATAAGAGGTCTGCAACAGCTCCGCCATGAGAAAGGCCGCGGCCCCCATGACCGGCGGCATAAGCTGCCCCCCGGTCGAAGCGACCGCTTCGAGCGAAGCGGCCATCCGTGGGCTGTATCCCCCCTTTTTCATCAGAGGAATTGTGATGACGCCGGTGGAGGCGACATTGGCCACGGCACTGCCGGAAATGGACCCGAAAAGCGCCGAGGAAACGATGGCCATTTTGGCGGCACCGCCGCGGCGGCGACCCACCAGAGCAATGGCGAGATCCGTGAACCAGTGCGCCCCACCCGTGGCCTGCAACACCGCTCCGAAAAGGATATAGATCACCACGATTGTGGCCACGATCTTGATCGGGGAACTCATCATCGCCGTCGAGTCGATGGTCAGATAGCCCAGCAATTCATCCAGCGGGCTGGCACGTCCCCCCAGAGCTCCGGGCACCTTGTCGGCCAAAAGCCCATAGGCAAGAAAAACCAGAACAACCGCCACGAGACTGAACCCCGCCTTGCGTCGCAGGGCTTCGAGCAGCAGGGGGATCAACCCCATGCCTATCCATGAAATCTCCTGCTCGTAACGAAAGAAGTTCGTGGAGATCATCGGATAGCGCCAGGCTGTCCAGACACAAATCCCAAGCCCTGCCCCCGCCAGAAGAAAATCGACCCAGCGCGGATAAAACTGTTTCGGGCTCATAATATAAGCCGCGCCAATGGCACAACCGAGGACCAGGAACAGGAGTTGTTCCTGGAAAACGGCGATGCCGAAACGGGACGCGATATTACCGCCCAGGATAAGTGCGAAAAAAGTGATGCCAAGACCGAGGCCCCGACCCAATGCCGCTACCGGCTTTGAAGTGACTTGCATGTGCGTGTCCTGTCGCTTGCAGGAAAAGGAAGCGCGGATACGGGAATGGTGTTTGTTATGACCGATGCGTCATCTGCGTCGGCGGGTCTCCCCATGTCCGCCAGTCAAGTCGCGCCCGCCCCTCCCGGAACGGGCGCAAAATGCGATCACTGAGCGCTCAGCCCGGCTTCTTCGTAATAGCGTAGTGCGCCCGGATGATAGGCCATGCCGAAATCGGTATGGATTTTTGCCGTAGAGTAATTCGCCCACAAAGGCCCGGACGCTTTCAAGGCAGCCTCATTCTCGGCCAAGGCCTTGGTCACGGCATAAACGACATCATCCGGCACATCCTTGTTGGCAAAGAGTACGGTTTCGTAGACGTGCAATCCGGTCGGCACATCAATCCCGTCGAGCCCCTCGGCCGGGTCCACCATCTCGATACGAGTCGTTGGCAAAGCGGCCATCATGGTCCCCTCGGGTTCCAGCGGAATATAACGGATACCGCCGTCGATCGTCGCGTTCATCTCACGCACCGCAGCCGATCCCGCCGCCGCGATCACCGCATCCACCTGACCTTCGCGAAACGCCTGCCAGCTGTTGGGCAGGGATGTGACCGGCACACCCGACACATCGTCATGGCTGAGCCCGGACCCGGCGAGAAACGCATCCCAAAAATATTCGAACAGAGGCGAAGCATTGTATCCGGTCGGGATACGCTTTCCTTTCAGCTCAGTAACGCTGTTCACCCCACCCTTCTTGGTGACGATCACACCTTGCACGAAAGGCGCAAGCGTGGCGACAATGCGGAGGTTATCATGCGGTTGCCCATCGGAGAGCATCGTCCCCGTGACCCCCATGTAATATTGCATGGAATTGGAAATGCCGAAGTCGATCCGCCCCATATCCACGCCCGTCATATATTGCTGCGTTCCGGCCATCGCCTGCGGGCGCATCTGATGGTCCGAATGCGACGAGACGACATTGGACACAGCTGCTCCGAGTTGTGCCACCGCACCGCCCTCGGTCGTGCCCACGCTGAGCACCTGTGCCGAAGCGGTTGACGCCAGTGACATGGCGATCGCAGCCACCAAACCTTTCATTTTGAGCATCTTCTCCTCCCTTTGATGCATTATTCACGCGCGGCGGCCATGAGACGACAGCCGCGCGTATTTTTTCAGTTCTTTTTCAATCCGAAAAAATCCTGTGCGTTGCGGTACGAAATCTTCTCGCGGGTTTCCGTGGACATCTCAATGGATTCCAGAACCTTGATCGTATCGCGAATATAGCCCGGCCCACGTTCCGGGTCGAAGGGGCTGTCCGAAGCAAAGAGAACTTTGTCCTCCCCGTAGAATTCCAACCCGCAAAGCGTCGCCGCACGGGAGCCGAAGACGGCGGTATCGGCATAGAAATCCTTGAAATAGTCCAGCGGACGTTTCTTGAGGCTCTTGAGCACGAGGCTCAGATCCTCATCCGTGGTGCGTTTGCCGAGTTGGTCCATGCCCGGCCCGACGCGTCCTTCGAAATAGGGCACCATGGCACCGAGATGGTGCCCAAGCACTTTCAGCTTGGGCAAACGGTCCATCATCCCCGAAAACACCAGTCGCGCCATGGCCGCACTGGTTTCATACGGCCAGCCGAACGTCCACCAGATCTCGTATTTCGATTTTTCCTCGTCAATGTAGTCCGGCATGTTGGCGCCGCGCGACGGGTGCAGAAGCACCGGCTTGCCGTGTTTTTCCGCCATTTCGAACACCGCGAAGAATTCGTCGTTGTCCAGCGCGCGCCCGTTCACATTGGTATGAATTTGAAGCCCGTTTGCCCCCAGTTCAGTAAAAGCCCGCTCCGCCTCCGCTGCCGCATTGGGCGAATTCATCGGCAAGGATGCGATGAAGCCCGCGAAACGATCCGGATGACGATTCACGAGTTCGGCCATCCCGTCATTGCCGAGCCGTGCGAATTCCTCGGTCTCTTCCGGGGCACCGAGGCTTTCCAGCGGCGGCATGCCCAAAGAAAGGATTTGCGTGTAGTCGTCGAAACGATCCATCACGCGGAAGCGTTCTTCCAGATCGTAAATCGCCGGGATGCCCCGCATCCTCTGACCGATATCACGTATCGTCCCCTCGGAGGTCTGCATCTTGTCCCACAAGGGTTTGGGAAAGAAATGGTTGAAGGCGTCGATGTATCTCACTCTTTGTCCTCCCTGAGATCAGTCCCGGAAAAGGTACGGAACCGCAGACAAGCTGACAAAGACCGTTTGCCTCTTAATGATATAAGAAATACTTTTACCTTATCCGGGAACAGACCGGGAGGAGCGATACATGAAACTCAAACAGCTTCGCTATTTCATCGAAGTTGCCCATTGCGGCAGCCAGACCTCGGCAGCGCAACGGCTCAATGTCTCTCAACCGGCTCTGGGGCTTCAGATTCGCGAACTCGAAGCGGATCTCGGCGTTCAGCTTTTTCACAGACGCAGCCGCGGAATGGAATTGACCCCGGCGGGAAAG
This sequence comes from Celeribacter persicus, assembly GCF_003050785.1. Classification (GTDB taxonomy): domain Bacteria; phylum Pseudomonadota; class Alphaproteobacteria; order Rhodobacterales; family Rhodobacteraceae; genus Celeribacter; species Celeribacter persicus. Next base: position 18,519 of record NZ_QAOH01000015.1, on the reverse strand, counting down.
GAACTCCTCGGGCGCGCCGAACGGGTGTTTCAGGATCTGGAAGACACACGGCAAGCCATGCGGAGTTTCGCACAACGTCCCCGACGCATATTGAGCCTGGGAACCCCGCCCACGCCGGGAAAGCTCCTGGTGCCGTCGCTTCTGCGCGCGCTTGCCAGTCAGGACGCTCTCACTCTTGCGCTTCATGAAGGGCTGTCTTCGGATCTCGTCACACATATCAAAAGCGGAGATCTCGATCTTGCCCTGAGCTATGATCCGCCTCCGGATGAGACCCGCCTCAGTGCCGCGCTCGCCCATGACGATCTGATCCTTGTCGGCCCACCGGGAGAGCTGGGAGGGGGCCTTCGCCCCGTCGATTTTCACACCTTAGGCGAGTTCCCCATGGTGATGGACAGCCCGAAACAGATCACACGGCGCCTGTTGGATAAAATGGCGCGTCAGGAAAACGTCACGCTTCAGGTTGTGCTCGAAGTGGACTCCGTCAATCTCAAACGCGAGGTTCTTCTGTCGCAAGACTGCTTTGCGATTGTCCCGCGCGGCCTGTTTCAGGAGGCCATCACGGAAGAGCGTTTCGACTGGGCCCCCATCACGGCCCCCTGTATCACGCGCACCCTGTATCTGACGGCCCGCCGCCATTTACCTGTCGAGGATTTTCATCTGATCCTGGACACGCTCACCCCGATTGTAAGCGACCATATCCGCGGCAAAGACGTCAATTGGCGTCAGCCCTAAAACTCCAGGATCAGACAGGTCGTCGTGCCGAAGGCGACAATGCGGTCTTGCGCGTCGAACAGTTTCGCTTCCGCCGTGGCGGTGCGGCGACCGGCGGTCAGAATTTTGCCTTCGCAGAGATACCGCTCGCCCACTTTGGGCGCGCGTGTCAGGTTGGTTTTGACCTCCATTGTCGTATATCCGGTCCCCGCCGGCAGTACCGAATGCACCGCACAGCCCAGAGCCGTGTCGAGCACCGTCATGGCCCAGCCGCCATGCACACCGCCCATCGGATTGACGAAGTTCGCAGGCGGGCTTGCCTCCCAAAGCGCACGGCCCTCCTCGATCTCAAGCATCCATTCATTCGCAACACCGCAAACCTGCGGCGCGGGCAAATCTCCGGCGATGACGCGTTTGAACAGCTCGACCCCGGACAGGGTTCTAAGGTGATCAATCGGAATGGGCGCCAGAAGGTTTGTGTCGATGGTGTGCATGAAAATTGTCCTTTGAGTTCGGCTTTTGATTTTTGACCATGCGCACGGCATGGCGAACAGGGCGCAGCGCTATCGCCTACGCCCTGTCGTCTGTTCATCCAAGGATCACAGGGCCTCGATGGCCACCGCGATCCCCTGCCCGCCGCCGATGCACATGGTGATCAGCGCGCGTTTCTGGCCAGTCCGTTCAAGCTCATAAAGCGCCTTGATGAACAAGATCGCCCCCGAAGCCCCGATCGGGTGACCCAGCGCAATCGCACCGCCGTTCGGGTTCACCTTGTCATTGTCCATGCCAAGCGTGTTGCTCACCGCCAGCGCCTGCGCCGCGAAAGCCTCGTTCGATTCGATCAGATCGAAATCGGCGAGCGACAGCCCGGTGCGGGTCAAAAGCCCCTGAACCGCCGGGATCGGACCTGTGCCCATGACTTCGGGACGCACACCCGCGACGTGATAGCCGACGATCCGCGCGCGCGGTTTCAGACCCGCCTTCGACGCCGCCTCCGCCGTCGCGAGCACAACCGCCGCCGCCCCGTCGTTGAGGCCGGAAGCATTGCCCGCCGTCACGGTGCCGTCCTTCTGGAAGGCCGGGCGCAGTTTGGCGAGCGACTCGAGCGTACTGGCCTTGGGGTGCTCATCCGTCTCAAAAGCCACCATGTCGCGTTTCACCCGAACCTCGACGGGCACAATCTGGGATTTGAAATACCCGGCCCCGATGGCCTTGAGGGCGCGCTCCTGGCTTTGCAGGGCAAAGGCGTCCTGCGCCTCACGGGTGATGCCATATTCGGAAGCGACATTTTCCGCCGTGATCCCCATGTGACCCGTGCCGAACGGACAGGTCAGTGCGCCGATCATCATATCGGTCGCCCCGGTGTCGCCCATTTTCTGACCCCAGCGCAGGGCGGGCAGGATATAGGGCGCGCGGCTCATATTCTCGCTGCCGCCCGCAAGCGCGAATTCGGCATCCCCCAGCATCAGCGATTGCGCCGCCGACACGATGGCCTGAAGGCCCGAACCACACAGCCGGTTGACGTTCATCGCAGGCGTCTCGTTCGGCACGCCCGCGCCAATGGCGGCCGCGCGGCTCACATACATATCGCGCGGTTCGGTGTTGATCACATGGCCGAAAACCACGGTTTCGATCTGTCCGCCCTCGACGCCGGAGCGCACCAGCGCCTCCTTTGCCACAATGGTTCCCATCTCGATCGGGGACGTGCCCACAAGCGAGCCTCCAAAGGCTCCGATCGCCGTCCGCGCACCGTCCAGCACCACGATATCCGTCATATTCTTCTCCATTCCTATGCGCCGGTTTCCGATGTCCGGGCGCGGATCAGGGGCGGGCCTGTACAGGCCCGCCCGTCTCGTGTGTCAGCTTTGCAGGTCCAGTGCCCGCGCCTGTTCGCGCAGCACGAACTTCTGCACTTTCCCGGTCGAAGTTTTCGGCAACTCGCCGAAGATCACGGTTTTCGGGGCTTTGAAATGCGCCATGTTCTGCCGGCAATAGGCGATGATCTCCGCCTCCGAGACAGAGGCCCCGGCCCTGAGCGTGACAAAGGCGCAGGGGGTCTCGCCCCATTTCTCATGCGGGCGCGCGACCACCGCGGCCTCCATGATCTCGGGATGCTTGAACAACACATCCTCGACCTCGACCGAGCTGATGTTCTCGCCACCGGAGATGATGATGTCCTTGGAGCGATCCTTGAGTTGAATATAGCCGTCCGGATACATCACCCCGATGTCGCCGCTGGCGAACCATCCGCCCCGGAACGCCTTGTCCGTGGCCGATGGGTTCTTGAGATAGCCTTTCATCACGTTGTTGCCGCGCATGAAGATCTCGCCCATGGTCTCCCCGTCCCACGGCACGGGCTGCATGGTTTCGGGATCGGCAACCATCAGACCTTCGGCGGCCAGATTGCGCACGCCCTGTCGCGCTTTCAACGCGGCGCGCTCAGAAGCCGCGCGGGCATCCCATTCGTCGTGCCAGGCGCAGATCACAGCGGCACCGTAGGTTTCCGTCAGACCGTATCCATGGGTCACGTCGAAACCCAGCGCTTCCATCTTTTCGATGATGATCGCAGGCGGCGGGGCTCCGCCGGTCAGCACCTTGATCCCGGCATGAAGTCCCTTTTTCAGGTCTTCCGGCGCATGAACCAGAAGCGCAAGGACGACACTCGCACCACAGAAATGCGTGACCTTTTCGGCCTTCAGCAGTTCAAAGACCGGCTCCTCGCGCACCGCGCGCAGACAGACGACCGTTCCCGCCGCCGCCGCGATGGACCACGGGAAACACCAGCCGTTGCAATGGAACATCGGCAGAGTCCAGAGATAGACCGGCGCATTGCCCATTTCCCACATCACGATATTGGAGAGCGCGTTGAGATGCGCGCCGCGGTAATGATACACGACGCCCTTCGGATTGCCCGTGGTGCCCGAGGTATAGTTGAGCGAGATCGCGTCCCATTCCGATTGCGGTGGCGTCCACATGAAATCGGGGTCGCCCTCGGCCAGCACATCGTCGTAACTCAACGCGCCGATTTTACGTCCGCCCTCGAAACTCTCGTCGATGATGTCAAGCACCAGAATGTCGTCCCGTCCCGTCATCTTGACGGCCTGAGAGGCCACCTCGGACAGTTCCGGATCGACAATAAACACCTTGGTTTCCGCGTGGTTGAGGATGAAGGCGATGGCCTCCGCATCGAGGCGTGTGTTGATCGCATTGAGCACACATCCGGCCATCGGGACGGCAAAATGCGCCTCGTAAATCTCCGGAATGTTCGTCGCAAGGATGGAAATCGTATCGCTGCGCCTATAGCCGCGTTTCACAAGTGCGCTGGCAAAGCGGCGGCACCGGTCATAGGTCTCCGCCCAGCTTCGACGAACGGCGCCATACACGACGGCCGTACGGTCGGGGTAGATATGGGCCGAGCGCGCCATGAAACTCACAGGCGTCATCGGAACGTAATTCGCGGGTGTCTGGTCGAGCCCCAGATCGTAAATCGTATCTTTCACTCTGTTGTCCTCCTCCGTGGAAATCTTGTGCATCGGGGCCGGTCCGGCCCCTAAGCTCATATCCGAAGCGGTTTTCCGGTCCGCAGCATGTGGCGGATCCGTGCAAGCGTTTCCGGCGTTTTGGTAAGCACCATGAAAGCATCGCATTCAAAAGCCGCGAGATCTGCGTCCTCTATCCCGCCCCCTCCTCTGGCGAAAATTTCGGCGATGCGGCTCTGAAGGTCGAACGCGTTTTGTGTCAGCGTGCCCTCGTCCCGTGCAGTTTTACGATCTGCGAGCAGCCGGTCCAGAAGGCTCTGAGGATCCAGACGCAACGTCACCTCCGGTTGGTCGCAACCACCCGGCGACAGAGTGTCGAGATGCGCAATCGCCGCCTCGAACACGTCGCCCTCATACATGACAACCGGCTGGGACGGGTCCAACAGCCCCAAGGCCCCCGCCTCCCGCGCGCCTATGACGTTCTCCACCCCAAGACGATGGAGCATTCCTCCCGCTTCTTTGAACAGGCCCGGCGCGGCATGCTGGTGGATTTCGAAATGCGTGTCGAGTTGCCCGAACATAAGTTCAAGGACGTTCGCACGTTGCTGCGCCCGGAAAAACCCTCCAGCAGAGAGGTCATCGGGTTCTACCTCGTCTCGATCGACGTGACCCGGCGCAAGGCGACCATGACCGCCCTGATGCAATCGCAGAAAATGGATGCGCTCGGGCGGATGGCCAGCGGGATTTCCCATGACTTCAACAACCTTCTCACGGTCATTCTGGGCAATCTTCTGCCCCTGAGCGAAAGGCCGGAGAGCGCTGCGATCAAAGAGGAATTCCTCATGCCCGCGATTTCCGCGGCGCGGCGTGGGTCGGCGCTCACCAAACGGCTCGTGTCATTGGCCCGGCGCGAACAGTTCGATGCACGTCCGACAGACATCGGCGAGGCGGTCCGAGAAATCTACAGCCTGCTGCAATCCTCCATTCCCAGCACACAGACCATCAACCTGACACAGAAATCCGCTCTGCCCTGCGCCTTCATCGACCGGTCGCAATTCGAAATGGCGATTCTGAACCTCGCGCTCAATGCCCGCGATGCGACGGGCGGGCGAGGCCGGATCGACATTACACTCGCCCCCTATGCGTTGCCGCCCGCAGAGGCCGAACTGTCGCGTCTTCCGGCGGGAAATTACGTGAGGCTCTCGTTCAAGGATGACGGCTGCGGCATGTCAGAGGACCTGACCGAAAAGATCTTCGAACCCTTTTTCACCTCCAAGACAGGGGGCGGATCGGGCCTTGGCCTGTCGATGGTCTATGGCTTCGTCGAACAGTCCAACGGCGCGATTTATGTGAACAGCGCTCCGGGTCAGGGCAGTGAATTCACCATACTGTTGCCCAGCGTCGATCTGACGCCAGAAGAATACATCGGCCCTCTGTTACCCGACACATCCTCCGACACCACCGGCGAAGACCCGGATCGCGGCATCGCCCTGCTCGTCGAGGACGATGTGGATGTGCGCCGCGCCCTGTGCCGCAAACTCACCGCAACCGGCTTTACGGTTCTGGAGACGAGCGATGCGGATGAGGCGCTTGACGTGCTCAGCGTCGTTCAGGGTATCACCGCCGTCATCTCCGATATCGACATGCCCGGCGCCATGAACGGTGTCGATCTCGCCCGTCGCCTCACCGACAGCCGTCCCGATCTCCACGTCGTGTTGATGAGCGGCAAACCGGGGCATCTCGACAAAGACATCTGGCCCTCTGATGTTCCCTTTCTGAACAAACCGTTCACACAGGAGGAGTTGCTCGCATCTCTCGGGCAACGGTCCCGACACACGGCCACAGAGGAAGTGAAAAACAGATGACACGAATTTTTCTTCTCGAAGACGATGCCGATATCTGTCGCCTCGTCTCGCGCTCGTTCGAAAGCTACAGCGCCAGTGTCGAATGCTTCGATCTTCAGGCAGAGTTTCTGCGCGCGGTGGAGCGGGATGCCCCCGATCTGTACCTGATCGACCTGAGCCTGCCCGATGGCGACGGTCTCAACCTTTTGCGCCATGGCACCCTGCCAGAGGGCTTGCCGAGGATCATCGTCAGCGGGCGCGGCAGCATTTCCGACCGCATTCTCGGGCTGGAAATCGGCGCGGACGATTACATCGTCAAACCTTTCGAGCCCCGCGAACTGATCGCCCGCATCCGTGCCGTGCTGCGGCGCAGCGAAGGCGCCGCCCGCGACACCGATGACCCAAGCGGCCAGAGTTTTGCTTTCGGTGACTGGACGGTCGATTTCGACGCCTGTGTGCTGACCCATAAAAGCGGCGATCAGGTGGAACTGAGCTCGGCCGAAGCCGAGCTTTTGCAGGTGTTCACCAAGGCTCCCGGACGCGTTCTGAGCCGCAATCAGCTTCTGGATGCGACCACCGGACGGTCCGCAGATCCTTTCGACCGCAGTATGGATGCCCGGATCAGCCGCCTGCGCCGCAAACTCCGCGACGATCCAAGATCTCCGAAAATCATCCGCACGGTCTATGGGGCCGGGTATGTGTTTTCGGCCTCCGTGCTCAAGACAGGCGAGACGTAAATCCCGCCTGCCCCTGTTACTGTGGCACGAAATCCAGCCCGATATCGAGCACGGGCGCGCTGTGCGTAATCCAGCCCAGCGAGATCAGATCGACGCCCGACGCCGCGACAGAAGCCGCCGTTTCCGGCGTGATCCCCCCCGAGGCTTCGGTGATGGCACGGCCATCGACCATGGCCACGGCCTCACGCAATATCTCCGGCGACATATTATCGAGCAAAACCGCATCTGCCCCGATCTCAAGCACCTCGGCGAGCTGATCGAGCGTATCCACCTCGATCTCGATCTTCACCAGATGCCCAACTGTTCTCCGCACACCTTCCAGCGCCGGACGGATACCGCCCGCGAGCGCGATATGGTTGTCCTTGATCAACACCGCATCGGCCAGCGAATAACGATGGTTCATCCCGCCACCCGCGCGCACCGCATATTTCTCCAACGCCCGCAGCCCCGGAGTGGTCTTTCGCGTACAGGTGATCGCGGCTTTGGTCCCCGCGACGGCCCGCACCAGCCCCGCCGTGACCGTGGCAATCCCCGACAAATGCCCCATGAAGTTGAGCGCCGTGCGTTCGGCGGTCAACAGGCTGCGCGAAGGTCCCTCGAACGTGGCGATATGTGTGCCGGGGGTCACCGCCGTACCGTCCTCGACACAGCGGGTCACGATAATGTTGGGATCGACAAGGCGACAGGCGATCTCGGCGCAATCGAGCCCGGCGATCACCCCGTCATGGCGCGACACCGCCGTGACGATGGAGCGATGCCCGGCCGGGATCGCGCCCTGTGAGGTGATATCACCGGCCAGCCCGAGATCCTCCTCAAGCGCGCGACGCACCACAGGTTCGATCATCAGATGCGGCAGCGGGGCCAGAAGAGAAGGATGGATCACGTCAGGGTCTCCGGTAGAGGTTGAGAAGCGGGGGCCAGCAGCGTGCCGCTGGCGGTAAAAATATCATCGAGGGTCATGCGGCGGCGGGTCGACACGGCCTCCGGTTCAGGAAAATCGCTGCGGGCATGGCCGCCCCGCGATTCCGTGCGCAATGCGGCGAAACAGGCAATGCCAAGCGCGACAATGGCCGCATCCGCACCCGGACCGTTCCCCATCGCCAGAGGGCGCAGCGCACGCAGGGCCGCTTCGATCCCCGCACGGTCCCGGATCATTCCGAGATACTGCGACACGATCGGGCGGATGTCGTCGGCCTCCGCCTTTGGCAACATCTGCGGCGCTGCTCTGCTTGGCTCGGTCTGCGACATCGGTCTGGCGGTCTCATAAATGTCGCGCGCCGCGCGCCGCCCCATCACCACCGCCTCCAGAAGCGAATTGCTGGCCAGCCGGTTGGCCCCGTGCAGACCCGTGCAGGCACATTCACCGACCGCCCAAAGACCGGGTACGGTGGTTCGCCCCCGAAGGTCCGTCGCGATCCCACCCATGTAGTAATGCGCCGCGGGGCGCACCGGGATTGGCGCGCGCGCGGGATCAATCCCCGCCTCGCGACAAAACTGATGAATGATCGGGAATTTTGCAGCAAAATCCTCGCCAATCGCCCGCGTCGCATCGAGATACACCCGCTCCCCCCGCGCGATTTGCGCATGGATCGCACGGGCCACAACGTCGCGCGGGGCCAGTTCCGCGCCGGGCGTGTCGGCCATGAACCGCTCGCCCGCCCCGTTGATCAGCCACGCCCCCGCGCCCCGCACCGCCTCGCTGACAAGCGCCAGCGGCGTGCGCGGCACATCGAGTGCCGTAGGGTGAAACTGCACGAATTCCAGATCGGTGAGCACGGCACCGGCGCGGGCGGCCATCATGACCCCTTGCCCCACATTGCCGCGCGGATTGGTGGTCGCATCATAGAGCCCGCCAAGACCGCCGGTCGCCAGCACCACTTGCGACGTCGGCAGGATCATCGCCTCATCGCCAGACTGAAGCCACAGACCGCTCACGCCCCCGTCCGTCACACAGACACGCCGCGCTTCGACCCCGGTCAGGCAGGTGATCGACGGGGTGTTGAGCACGGCCTTGACCAGCGCCTCCGTGATCGCCGCGCCCGACCCGTCACCACCAGCGTGCAAGATACGGTGCCGCCCATGTGCGGCCTCAAGCCCAAGCGCGTAGCTGCCATCGGCATTTCGATCAAAGCGCACGCCATAGCGTTCGAGCGTTTCAATGGCATCGCGCGCCTGAGACAGAATCCCCCGCACCGCCTCCGGGTCACATAGCCCCGCCCCGGCGCGCAGCGTGTCGTCGACATGCTGTTCCGGGTCGTCCTCCGGACCGAGGCTCGCGGCAATTCCACCCTGCGCCCAGAGGCTCGAACTTTCCCGGCCAAGATCGGCACGGGTCACCAGAACCACGGGCCTGGGTGCCAGTTCCAGCGCAGTCATCAGCCCGGCAATGCCGCTTCCGACCACCGCGATCTGTCCCGCCACAGGGGCAACGAGGGGCGCGAGGCTTTGCATCAGACCGTCAGCATCCGCTCGACGGCACGACGCGCGTCTTGCGCAATCGCCGGGTCGATCGTCACCTCATGCCGCCCGGTTTCCAATGCCTCCCGGATATTGGCGAGGCTGATCTTCTTCATATGCGGGCAGAGGTTGCAGGGCCGCACGAATTCCACATCCGGGTGGTTCGCCGCCACGTTGTCGCTCATCGAGCACTCGGTCAAAAGCAGGACACGCGCAGGTTTCTGCTTTCCGACGAAATCGGACATCACCGCCGTCGAGCCGGAGAAATCGGCCTCCGCCACAACCTCCGGCGGGCATTCGGGATGGGCGAGCACGATGACGCCCGGATAGGCCTCCCGCATGCTGCGCACATCCTGCGGAGTGAACAGTTCATGCACCTCGCAATGGCCCTTCCACGCGATCAACTCGACATCCGTCTCCCGCGCGACGTTTTGCGCCAGATATTCGTCGGGCAGCATCAACACCCGGTCAACACCCAGAGATTCGACGACCTGTTTGGCGTTGCCGGAGGTGCAGCAAATGTCGGAGACCGCCTTCACCGCCGCCGATGTGTTGACATAGGTGACGACGGGCACGCCGGGGTGCGCGGCCCGCAGGAGCGCGATGTCCTCCGGCGTGATCGAGTCGGCCAGCGAACAGCCTGCACCGGGATCGGGGATCAGCACCGTTTTTTCCGGGTTCAAAAGCTTGGCGGTTTCCGCCATGAAATGCACCCCGGCAAGCACGATGACATCCGCCTCCACATCCACCGCCTTGCGCGCCAGCGCCAGACTGTCGCCCACGATATCGGCCACGCCGTGAAAAATTTCCGGCGTCTGGTAATTATGGGCCAGGATCACTGCGTTTTTCTCGCGTTTCAGCTCAAGAATCGCCGCGATATCATCCTCGAACAGCATCCAGTCGGGATGCGGGATGATCTTGGAAACACGCTCGTAAAGCTCGGGCAGGCGCATGGTCGTCATAGAATCCTCCTTGTACTCGAATTGAGTACATCCAGGGGATGACTTATTCTCGATGTGAGTTTATGTCAAGTGCATGACACTCAGTGACGGGAATAGGGAAGACGCGCCCCCGACAGGGCGCTCGCCTCCAGAATGGCGGGACGGTAGCGGAACAGCTTGGCCGGGCGTCCGCCCGTCTCACTCGACATCTCCCCGGTCTCCTCAATCAGGTTCTGCTGATCGACCTGACGGCGGAAATTCGATTTGTGAAGCCTGAGCCCCGCCAGCGCTTCGGTCATGCGCTGAAGGTCCAGAAGAGTGAAACTGTCCGGCATCAGTTCGAACACCACCGGATAATATTTGATCTTGGCCCGAAGCCGCGTGATCCCGGTGGCCAGAATACGACGATGGTCGCCGGCCATTTGCCGCCCAAAGCCCGGCTCCTTTTCGAGTTGCGCCTCGTAGATCATCTCGTAGCGCTGCAAGACAAGATCTTCGTTCCAGAGCAAGCCGTTCAGCCCGAACAGAAATTCCACCCTCTGACGACGGGTCACATCCTCCCCCGCCCAGACCAGAAGCCGCTCGGTGATGTGGTTCAGCAATTCGGGACGCCGTTCCCGGTGATCCTCCCACGGGAAATATTCATACCAACTGTGCCATTCCGGGCGCCCTGCCCCCAGAGCTGCCTGTTCGCGGACAAGACCGAGATAGCCGATGGAAATATGCCGGGTATGGGGCGCGGCACTCGCTGCCTCTGTCGCCCGGTCGCGATCGGCAAAGGTGTAAAGCTGTTCGAGATAGCCCACGGGATGCCCGGTCTGGCTCTCGATCCAGGCCCGCAGCCCGCTCTGAAGACTGCGATGGCTCGTTTCGAACGGACCCGACGGCAATGCCTCCCCCGCGCCGATGGTCATGACGCGGGGTTCATTGTCCGTCACAGCGACAAGAACGGCGATCAATTCGGCATATGCAAGGTTTTCGGGCAAGACATCTTCCTGTGTAACTCGGTGAAACGTTTCGGCAAAAGGACTGCCGCACATCCATTTACCCCGGCTTTGACGGTTTCGATAGATTCATAAAGAAAAAACAGACCTTTTGGTCGGATTTTCGGCGGCATGTTTTGTGACAAGACCTGCCGGTCGCAATGCCCCGACAGTCTCGGGCACCGGCTTTGAAGATTGTCTCCCTTTGTCGACCGTTGACAAACGAGGCAAGGCTTTCGATAAATGCGCTTACGTCAGGGGAGTCCCGCCCAAGGGACTGAGAGGCTGATTGACGGCGGCAAACCCGCCCGAGGTGACGCGACCCTTAGAACCTGACCCAGTTGACACTGGCGTAGGAAGACCGAAGGGCATCTCCGCAGTCTCGATCATGAGAGCGGTCCTTTCGGGCCGCATGGCCCTGTTGCGTAACGGCATGGGCGGCGGTCCATGTCTGCTACCCGTTTCACTTGGGTCTCATCGTTTGAGGAGACCGAAATGAAAGACACCATTCCCACGATCACCACCGGTGCCTTGCCTGCATCGCAGAAAATCTACGTGCACGGTGAGATCCATGAGCTGCGCGTGCCGCTGCGTGAAATCGCCGTCACAGACGAAGCCCCGCTGCGCGTCTACGACAGTTCCGGGCCCTACACCGATCCAGCGGCAGAGATCGACATTGCCAAAGGCCTGCCCGATGTGCGTGGTGGCTGGCAACAGCAACGCGGCGACATCGAAGAGTATCAGGGCCGCGTGGTCACCGACGCCGACAACGGTTTCGCGACTGGCGACCGCCTGACGCCTGCCTTTCCGAAACAGCGTGATCCTCTGCGCGCCGTGGGCGACCGCGCCGTAACCCAGCTTGCCTATGCCAAGGCCGGGATCATCACGCCGGAGATGGAATTCGTCGCGATCCGCGAAAACGAGGGCCGTTTGACGGGGCGTGAAACGGATGGCGAGGGCTTCGGAGCCACACTACCCGATCTGGTCACTCCGGAATTCGTCCGTCGCGAAATCGCCGAAGGCCGGGCGATCATTCCCGCCAATATCAATCACCGCGAGTTGGAGCCGATGATCATCGGCCGCAATTTCAAGGTGAAGATCAACGCCAATATCGGCAATTCCGCCGTCACCTCCTCGATGGAGGAAGAGGTGGAGAAAATGGTCTGGGCGATCCGTTGGGGCGGCGACACGGTGATGGACCTTTCCACCGGGCGCAACATCCACAACATCCGCGACTGGATCATCCGCAACGCGCCTGTGCCGATCGGGACCGTGCCGCTCTATCAGGCGCTGGAAAAGGTCGGCGGCATTGCCGAAGACCTCACCTGGGAGGTGTTCCGCGACACGCTGATCGAACAGGCTGAGCAAGGCGTCGATTATTTCACCATCCACGCGGGCGTGCGGCTTCACATGATCCCGATGACCGCCAAACGCGTCACCGGCATCGTCTCGCGCGGCGGGTCGATCATGGCGAAATGGTGCCTGCATCATCACCGTGAGAGCTTCCTCTACGAGCATTTCGACGAGATTTGCGACATCTGCCGCCGCTATGACGTGTCGTTTTCCTTGGGCGACGGGCTGCGCCCCGGCTCGATTGCCGACGCCAATGACGAGGCGCAATTCGCGGAACTTCGCACGCTCGGCGAACTGACCAAGATCGCCTGGGCCAAGGATTGTCAGGTGATGATCGAAGGCCCCGGCCATGTGCCAATGCACAAGATCAAAGAGAATATGGACGAGCAGCTAAAGCACTGCCACGAGGCGCCGTTCTACACGCTCGGGCCGCTCACGACCGACATCGCGCCGGGCTATGATCATATCACCTCCGCCATCGGAGCGGCCATGATCGGCTGGTTCGGCACGGCGATGCTTTGCTACGTGACGCCAAAGGAGCATCTTGGCCTGCCCGACCGGGACGATGTGAAAACCGGGGTGATCACCTACAAACTCGCCGCCCATGCCGCCGATCTCGCCAAGGGGCATCCGAGCGCGCAACTCCGTGACGATGCGCTGTCGCGTGCGCGGTTCGAGTTCCGCTGGGAGGATCAGTTCAACCTCGGCCTCGATCCCGATACGGCGCGGGAGATGCATGACGAGACCATGCCGAAAGAGGCGCATAAGGTGGCGCATTTCTGTTCCATGTGCGGGCCGAAATTCTGTTCGATGCGGATTTCCCACGACATCCGCGCCGAGGCGGAAAAGCAGGAAGGCATGGCGGCCATGGCAGAGAAATTCCGTGAAGGTGGTGCGCTTTATGTCCCCACAGAGGAACCCGCACAATGATCTCTGTCCTTGGATCGGGAGTGGCGGGACTCTGCGCTGCCACGGCCCTTATGGACGCGGGGATCGCTGTCGAAGTGATCGCGCCGGAACAGGCTCCGTTGCCGGTATCTCATCTGGCGGGGGGGATGCTTGCACCGTTTTGCGAGGGCGAAAGCGCCCCCGATCAGATCGTCACACGCGGACAGGCGTCCATCGACTGGTGGGCCGCACATGTGGAGGTGACCCGACGCGGCACGCTGGTCGTTGCGCCCCCGCGCGACACCGCCGAGCTGGATCGCTTCGCCCACGCCACCCGCGCGCATCGCTGGGTCACTCCCGGCGATCTCGAACCCCATCTTGAGGGGCGCTTTTCTCGTGGGCTGTTTTTCGAAGACGAGGCGCATCTTGACCCGAAGGCCGCGCTTGCGACGCTCAGGGACAGGCTCATGGCACAAGGCGTGCTCTTTCGCGACGGTCCATCGAAAGGCCGGACAGTCGACTGCCGGGGTATCTCCGCGTCCGGAAAACTTCCCGATCTGCGCGGGGTGCGGGGCGAGATGCTTGAGGTCTACACGCCCGAGATCACGCTCTCACGTCCCGTGCGCCTGCTGCATCCGCGCTTTCCCTGTTACATCGTGCCACGCGGCGAGGGGCAGTTCATGATCGGCGCGACCATGGTGGAAACCACGCGTTCCGGCCCGATCACCGCCCGCGCGGCAATGGAATTGCTGTCGGCGGCCTATACCCTGCACCCCGCGTTTGCGGAGGCCGAAATCGTCATGACCGGCGCGGGCCTGCGCCCGTCATTTCCCGACAACATCCCGGCGATCCACCGCGACGGCACGGGGTTTCACATCAACGGCATGTATCGCCACGGTTTTCTGATGGCCCCCGTTTTGGCCATGGAAGTTGCTGGTATTCTGATACAGGAGAGCGCCCATGCGCATTGATCTCAACGGCACGTCTTATGAGACCCCGGCCCGTACGCTGGCCGATCTCATCGCGGAAACCGGGGCGGAAGCGGCGGCGGTCGCGACCGCGCTCGACGGTGTGTTCGTCCCCCGCGACGCCCGCGCAGCGACCCTTCTGAGCGATGGCGCAAAGGTTGAAATTCTCGCACCGATGCAAGGAGGCTAACATGTTCTACGGCACCGATCTGACAAACCGCCTCATGCTCGGCACTGCGCAATACCCCTCGCCCGAGATTCTGCGCGCCGCAATTTCGGCCTCGGGTGCGGAGGTCATCACCGTGTCACTGCGCCGCGAAGGCACCGGCGGGGCGGGGTTTCGCGACATTCTCAGGAAGAGCGGCTGTCGCATCCTACCCAACACGGCGGGCTGTCACAGCGCGCGCGAAGCCGTCACCACCGCCCATATGGCGCGCGAAGTCTTCGGAACCACATGGATCAAACTCGAAGTGATCGGCCATGCCGACACGCTGCAACCCGATCCCTTCGCATTGGTCGAGGCCGCGCGCATCCTCTGTGCCGACGGGTTCGAGGTGTTTCCCTACACGACCGAAGACCTGATCCTCGGAGAAAAGCTGATCGAGGCGGGGTGCCGCGTGTTGATGCCATGGGGCGCGCCCATTGGCTCCGGGCAAGGGCTGCGCAACATCGAAGGGCTGCGCACGATGCGGGCACATTTTCGCGACGTGCCATTGGTGATCGACGCCGGGATCGGCGCGCCATCACAGGCGGCACAGGCGATGGAGATGGGGTTTGACGCGATACTGCTCAACACCGCCGTGGCCAAGGCGCTTGACCCGGTCGCAATGGCAGAGGCCTTTGCCCGCGCCATCGCCGCCGGGAAACAGGCCCATGACGCCGGTCTCATGCCCCGCCGCGACATGGCGCAGGCCTCCACACCGGTGTTCGGCATGGCGGAGCTTTTGGCATGACACTCGATCCGTTTTATCTCATTGTGGGCCATGTCGGACAGCTCGAATTGCTCGTTCCTCATGGCGTGCGTCTTGTCCAGCTTCGGCTCAAGGATCAGCCGGAGCCGGAGATTTACCGCCAGATCCGCCGCGCCCGTGATTTTTGCGCGGTGCATCGTGCCCAACTCGTCGTGAACGATTACTGGCAGGCGGCGCTCGATCTCAAATGCAGCTTCGTCCACCTCGGGCAGGAGGACATGGAGACCGCCGACCTCAAAGCCTTGCGCCGGTCGGGCGTCGCTTTTGGCCTCTCGACCCATGACGAGGCCGAACTGGAGCGTGCTCTGTCCCATGACCCGGCCTATGTCGCCCTCGGCCCGGTCTATCCAACCTTGCTCAAGAAGATGAAATGGGGACCGCAGGGACTTGAGCGGGTGCGGGAATGGAAGAAAATCGCCGGGAGCACCCCCCTGGTCGGCATCGGCGGTCTGACACCCGAGCGGCTGCCCGGACTGTTCGATGCGGGCGCGGACAGTGCCGCCGTGGTGACCGATATTGCCACAGCCGAAAACCCGGAGGCGCGCTGTGCCGAATGGATTGCCGCCACGCGGAGGTATCTCAAATGAGCCGCTATGCCCGACAGATATGTCTCACCGACTTTGGTGCGAAGGGGCAGGCCCGGCTGGCCGCCGCGCGGGTGCTTGTGGTCGGCGCGGGGGGGCTTGGTGCGACGCTTTTGCCGCAACTGGTGGGCGCGGGCGTTGGCTTTATCCGGCTCATGGACCCCGATGTGGTCGAAGAAAGCAACCTGCACCGCCAGACACTCTATCGCATGAGCGATCTCGGACGGCCCAAGGCCGAGACCGCCGCCACGTCGCTGGTCGGTCTGAACCCCGATTGCACGCTGCAGCCACACACCGCCCGGCTCGATCCCGCCTCCCTCCCCCGATGGTCGGCGGATGTCGATCTGATCATTGACGCCGCCGATACTTTCGCCACCAGCTATGCGCTTTCGGATCATTGTCGGAATGCCGGACTGCCACTGATCAGCGCCTCCGTCACCGGACGACAGGGCTATGTCGGCGGGTTTTGTGGGGGTGCGCCGAGCCTGCGCGCGGTGTTTCCCGATCTGCCGGAGGTCATGGGGTCTTGCGCGGAAACCGGAGTGCTCGGACCGATCGTCGCGAGCCTCGCCGCGCTTCAGGCGCAGATGGCCCTCACGGTGCTATTGCAACATCAGCCCTCCCCCCTCGGACAATTGCTCTCGCTCGATCTGGCGAGATGGCGACTGGGTGGTTTCCGTTTTGATGACGCGCCCGAACCGGCCAATCCCTCGCCTGTCATCCTCTCCCCCAGTCAAATCAAAGCGGCGGACCTCGTGATCGACCTGCGCGACACCCCCACCCCCATCCCACGCCCCGCACCGGATCAGCGCGTGGTTTTCACCTGTACCTCCGGGCTACGGGCCTGGCGCGCGGCAAGAGCGTTCGCGGCAGAGGGACATGCCCATGTGGCCATCGTCGGGATGGGCACATGAGCGCGCCTGTGCTGATGATCGGCGGGCTCGATTCAAGCGGCGGTGCCGGGGTGCTGCGCGATTGTGCTGTGGCGAATGCTTTCGGGGTCACGGCCCGCGTGGCCGTCACCGCCGTCACCGCCCAAAGCGATCATGCGGTGAGCGCCGTTCATCTTGTTTCGCCCGACACCGTCCGGGCACAGATCGCCATTGCCGGGCAGGTGGGCGCGGTCAAGATCGGCATGCTTGGCACGGCTGGGACCGTCCGGGCCGTCGCCGATACGCTGCCCCCTGCTCCCTGTGTGCTCGATCCGGTTCTGATGTCGAGTTCGGGGCACATGCTGCTCGATGAAGCCGGGACAGAAGCACTTCTGGACTGTCTCCTACCGAAAACCGACCTTCTGACCCCCAACCTGCCGGAACTGTCGGCGCTTGCACGCCATTTCGGGCTTGCCCCCAAGGAGCACGAGGCCTGTGTGGCGCGGCTTTTGCAACGGGGGTGTGGGGCCGTTCTGGTCAAGGGTGGGCATGCCGGGGGCACTGAGAGCGTGGATCGCCTCTATCGGCCCGGCCTGCCGGTCGTGCCGTTTACCGCGCCCCGAACGAACAGCACGCTCAGGGGAACGGGCTGCCGTCTGGCCAGCGCAATTGCCGCTCACCTGTCGAAAGGCGCGCGCCTTGTGTCTGCGATTGAGACGGGGAAAGCTCATGTCCATGAGGCGTTGAGCTCCACCTCCCCTCCGTGAATCGCAACCGTCCCATATGTCCGACAGAGACCGAGATCGTGGACATTCCGGGCCGCTTTCCGACCGGGAGCTTCACACGGACCCCCGTGTGGCTCCGGGATTATCTTGCCGTGCCCTCAAAACAGGGCACACCAGAGTTCATTGAAGGGGTGAGAGGATGCCAAGCGTGTGTCTGACCGCGTAACTTCCGATCCCATTGCGGCGAAGAAAAGCGGGGCGGGGCCGCACCCGGCTCTGCAACCGAGGTCATTTTATCTTATAAAACAGCCACCAATATACCTTCACATGTCGACGGCACTTATAAACCAGTCCCTTGTCTGCCGCACGTTTCTCAGGAGAAACAATAAACTTTTCGTCAAGCCATTCCCCTGTCCAGCATAAATACGCCATAGTATTGTGAAAACACATCTTTTCCGCCCCAACGCCGAGATTTTCGCATGAACCTGCCCTCCCGCCTTCTCGACAACTCCGCTTCCTATGGTCTGATCAGCCGCCTGTTCCACTGGACGCTTGCCGCGCTGATCATCTGGCAATTCATCGGCATGGGCCTGCGTGCCATTTTCGGTCGCCAGCCTTTCGTGTCCTTTTTCGTTGGCACGCACCAACAGGTCGGCACCGTGATTTTTATGATCGTCGTGCTGCGTGTCATCTGGATGCTCGCCATGCGCAAACGCCGACCCTCCCATGGGACAGGCTGGCTTGGACTTGCGGCCAAGGCCGGACATGGGGCGCTTTACCTGTTGATGCTGCTCGTGCCAGTCGCGGCGCTGATCCGCGCGGCCGGATCAACGCGCGGCTTTGCCCCCTTCGGATTTACCATTTTCGAGAAACACGAGAGTGAAGTGAGCTGGATGAAGCAGATCGGTGACTGTCAACGGCGGAGTAAAAACCTACCAAAGGGCGGCGCAAAAGTAGACCACTTGTGGGTTTAGCGTGACGGGCGCACAGAGCGCTGGCGGCCAGT